>CAVULD010000005.1:0-338113 GCA_963742225.1 uncultured Chitinophagaceae bacterium
CGGTGAACCACCTATTGTTTGAATAATCAAATGGAAATAGTTTTGGGTGAAACTATTGGAGATGCCGAAACAAATAAAGAGCGAGGAGTTGATGTTTTCCAGGATCCGGGAGTGGCGGGAGTCCGGCTTGAGCCAGAAGGCATTTTGCGAGCAGTGGAAGATAACGTACAGCAGTTTTCATTACTGGTATCGTCGATTCCGGAATGTTGACCCACATCCTACCACAGGATTTCTTCCTTTGCAAGTATCGTCTATAGACACAAGTATTTTTGCTTCCGTGAACTTTGCCAAGGGCGACAGGATCCAGTTGCATCAGGCGGTTAGTCCTGAATATATCAAAGAACTCCTCAGGTAATCATGCTGCATCTTGCCAGTAACCAGCGGTATTACCTGTACCAGGGACATGCCGATATGAGGAAGGGCTTCGACAGCCTCAGCGGCATGGTCACGGCCGAGATGCAGCGGAGTTCAGTGAGCGGGGACATTTATATATTCTTCAACCGTCGGCGTAACCAGGTGAAGCTGCTTCACTGGGAAGGAGACGGGTTTGCATTGTATTATAAGCGTCTGGAAAAAGGAACTTACGAGATCCCGTTGTCGGCGGGTAATAGTAACGGCCGCTCTGTTCACTGGCAGGAGCTGCAGTTTATTTTGCAGGGGATCTCGCTTCAAAAGATACATTACCGCCCCCGATATAAAAAAACAGCCTGAGTTATGCACATTTTAACCGGCTGATTTTTAAAATCTTTTTTTAAACGCGATTTATACTCAACTTATTCAAGACTGTTTTATACATCTGTTATTGTTTTATTTTCGGGTTACAGATGCAAACAGGTATTGATTATAAAACATTATATGAAGAGCAGCAACTGATCATTATCCAGTTGCGCCACGAACTGGAGCAGCTCAAGCGGATGATCTTCGCCGCCCGCAGCGAGCGCTTCGAGCCGGCAGGCGCATCCCATGCGCAGCAGCTGCCCCTAGGCCTGGTTGCGGAAAACCAAGCGCCATTGCCAGCCTCTCAGCAGGTCAGTTACACACGCATCATCAATGAGCCTTCCCATATCCGACTCTCAGCCCCTTCGCGCTCGCCGTTGCCTGCCCATCTGGAAAGAAGGGACATCATCCTGGAGCCTGGGATGGCGGAAGGTCTGAAAAAGATCGGCGAGGAAGTGACCGAAGAGCTGGAATATGAGCCGGGCAAGTTATATGTCAACCGGTACGTGCGGCCCAAATATGTAAATGCCGATAATACGGGCATCCTGGTCGGCTGCATGCCGGACAGGCCCCTGCCCAAAGCCATTGCCGGAGCGGGCCTGCTAGCCCAGATCGTGATCGACAAATACGTAGACCACCTGCCTTTGCACCGCCAGCAGGAACGCTTTAAGCGAGAAGGCGTCAATATCCCGTACTCCACCATCACCGACTGGGTGAGCAATACCTGCAAGCTGATCGAGCCATTATATGATGCCTTAAAAAAGCAAGTCCTGGCATCGGATTACCTGCACGCCGATGAGACGCCGATCAACGTGCTGGACAAGGACAAAAAGGGAGAATCGCACCGGGGCTACTTCTGGGCCTATCACAACAGCTTATCCGGCCTGGTACTCTTTGATTACCAGCCGGGACGGGGAAGAGAAGGGCCGGGCAAAATGCTCAAAGATTTTACGGGGCATCTGCAGACCGATGGCTATGCGGTATATGATATCTTCGAAGAGAAAAAAGATATAACGCTGCTGCACTGCATGGCCCATGCGCGCCGCAAGTTCTTTGAGGCCCAAGATAATGATCAGGCCCGTGCGCAATATGTTTTGCAGCAAATACAATTACTTTATGAAATAGAGCGCCGGGCAAAAGAGCTCTTAGCTGATCAGCGACAACTGTTGCGAAAGCAGGAGGCCGAACCCATACTCAGGTCCCTTGGACACTGGATGAAACAGGCTTACGCCGAAGTACTGCCAAAAAGCGTGATCGGCAAGGCCCTGGGATATAGTATTGAACGATGGGAAGCACTGAGTCTTTATACCACGGACGGCAAATTAAATATCGATAACAACCCGGTGGAAAATGCGATCAGGCCCATAGCGATCGGTCGGAAAAACTATCTGTTCGCAGGCAGCCATGAAGCTGCCCAGCGCAGCGCCATGCTCTATTCTCTGCTCGGCACCTGCAAGCTTCATAACGTAAACCCCTTCCACTGGTTGAAAAATGTCCTGTGCCGCATCCCAACCTATCCCATTAATAGGGTACACGAGCTGCTCCCGCATAATTGGAACGGCCCAACGTAATCATTTTGCAATATCTTGTATAGGCAGTTCACCGGAGAGATACAATGCTAATCTGACCATCAACGGCAACAGTACAAAGAATGCCCCTTTTGCAACCTTGGTGTGAGGAAATTTGGTCATCTAAAGGCAATACTCTAAAAAGTCAATCTTAGTGGTGCGGAGATCAATGCTACAAAACATTCTTGAAGTGACGTATTTCAGCAAATTGTCCATACATTCCAATTTGCTATTAATCAACGGATTACATCTATAGGGCGATGATTGGCAGAGATTCTGAGATTTAGTGTACGTGATGCTATGGGCGTATTTGTTCGGCTTTTATTATGCCTTGAAAAGCAAAGCTAATTTATTGAAAGTTAAGACTTTTTTGGATACGTCAAAATATTTGCACATTATCTTTTTAGTAGTTTGCTCGCTCAAATAATAAGAGGTTCTATCAGCTTTTGGTGAATGTTAAATTTGGAGATAAACAATGTCGATTTAATAAATTATTATTTTTAGGGTAGTTATTTTTGCGCTTATCCATCGCAGTGAAAAATGGGTTGAGTGCTCTTATATCGACTTATTAAAGTAAAGGTTGTGAATAACCTGCAGAGCAAGATCTAATCTAATCTCTCTATTCTATTGTATGGTTACGTGCCTGTTAGAAGCACAAACAATCAATACGAATCAAAAATTATAAGCTTCCCAGATTGATTTTGTTATGTTCTTCAAAATTTTTCCTTTTCAAAATAATTTTCATTCACACAGAATCATTAACTTTAAATAAGTTCTACGACAGCATTTTGCCGCAGTGAGTTTTGCGGTGATTCCAAGAATGCAACTGAAATAATTTGTTGGAAATTAACATTTTGTGAGGCTTTATCTCATCCTGTCATCCCGACATTGATATCCATGAAACGTAGTCCTGGTAGGCTTTTTTGTAGAAATTGACCTTGTGTGGTGCAAAATTGGGTGCAAATTATTCCTGCTTTAGACTTTCTTTCTATTTATTTTTGCCAAGCCATTTCTATTATGGCTTTTAACTTAATCTGGCGATGTTCTACTTTGCCCGTTTTGTATGAATGCAATTCTGGCTTGATTTACCAATCTGGAAAACATAACTGAAGGAATATCATTCTTGAAATTTGAAAATCCGACCCCACACAGTTAAATATTTTCCATTTCCCCATTCTGATATTCTACCCTCTCCTTGCATTGTTACCCCATCCATATGTACCTGCTGCGTACACCTATTGTTTGGGGCTCAGTAATCTAGGCGTAGGCCAATCGCTGTCGGTTGACGAGCTTTATTTTTTCAGCAGCGCGTGCCATTAAACCGAAAACCAACAAGACACAATCGAGAAAGCGAAAATAACGCAGTTCAACTCTAAAGCGGAATCATTTAGTTATGGCGAGATTAAAAACTAAAAAAGAGTAAAAGTCAACTAAATCAGTATTTAACTGTTAAATATTGCCAGTCTTAAAGGGGAATTATTATATTTGAAAATTAGAGAATTGAACAAAAATCTAAGCAAAGATCAAATCTTTTTTGTCTGTTTCAAGAAAAAAAATGATCAATTCTTGCCGATGATATTGGATTATTGTCGATTTTTTTTTATTTGTTTCAAAAGGCATATTTTGACATCATTACTTAGCTCAGTCAAATAGCGCATTTCCTTAATCAAATCGTTAGCATTCCTATGACTCATCATAGTTATTTTTTTTTACTTTAAAATAAAATATATGGTAAACCTAAAAAAGACCTTATCTTACTTGTTTGGTACCGCATTTGCGACATTGACAATTCTGTTCAGTTCTCCGGCTAGTGCCCAAAGCAAACAACCCAACATTCTTCTAATCGTCGCCGATGATGTAGGTTGGGGCGACCTTGGGCCATATGGTGGCGGTGAAGGCCGCGGCATGGCCACCCCAAATTTCGACCAGATGGCGAAGCAGGGAATGACTTTTTTTTCCTTCTACGGACAACCGAGTTGTACCCCAGGCAGGGCTGCTATGCAAACGGGGCGTTATCCAAATAGAAGTGGAATGACTACGGTAGCTTTCCAAGGACAAGGAGGTGGTTTACCTTCTGCTGAATGGACTCTTGCTTCTGTGCTAAAAACTGGCGGATACAAAACGTATTTTACCGGAAAATGGCATCTTGGAGAATCAGATTACGCTATTCCAAATGCGCATGGATATGATGTGATGAAATATTGCTTTTTGTACCATTTGAACGCATACACTTATGGAGACACTGCGTGGTTTCCTGCAATGCCTACCTCGCTACGAGAGATGTTCAATAAAGTGACCAAGGGTTCACTTTCTGGAAATGCAGGTCAAACTGCCACAGAAGATTTTAAAGTTAATGGAGAATATGTAAACACTCCAGTAATAAACGGAAAGCCCGGTATTGTAGGAATACCTTTCCTTGATGAATATGTTGAAAAGGCAGGGATTGAGTTTCTTGAAGATGCCGCTAAATCTAATAAGCCCTTTTTTATCAACATCAATTTTATGAAGGTGCACCAGCCCAATATGCCCGCACCTGAGTTTAAGAATAAATCTCAACTCAAGACCAAATTCGCAGACGGCATAGTTGAACTGGACACGCGTGTTGGTCGAATAATGGCTAAACTTAAAGAGCTTGGACTTGACAAAAATACTTTGGTCTTTTTTACAACGGACAACGGAGCTTGGCAGGATGTGTACCCGGATGCCGGATACACGCCCTTCCGCGGGACAAAAGGAACAGATCGCGAAGGCGGTAATAGAGTACCTGCCATAGCCGTATGGCCAGGGAAAATAGCACCGGACGTTAAGAACTTTGATATTTTAGGTGGTTTGGACTTCATGGCAACTTTTGCTGCCTTGGCTAATATTAAATTACCCGAGAATGATCTCGCCGGGCAACCAACTATTTTTGACAGCTATGATATGTCACCTGTACTCTTCGGTACTGGCAAATGCGCACGTGAAACTTGGTGCTACTTTACCGAGAATGAACTTTTGCCTGGGGCGCTTCGTTGGCATGAGTATAAATTTGTCTTTAATCTTCGCGGTGATGATGGTGCTCAAACAGGCGGCCTGGCTGTAGATGCAAACCTTGGGTGGAAAGGTGCAGAAAAGTATGTGGCTGTGGTACCGCAAATTTTCAATCTCCTAGGTGACCCACAAGAACGTTATGATCTCTTCATGAATAATTTCACTGAAACTACTTGGATGGGACCTGTAATGGGAGAACAATTAGAGGCAGTCATGAAAACGTATATCAAATATCCACCACGCAAGCTACAAAGCGACGGTTATACGGGCCCAATAACAATATCTCAATACCAGATGTTTGAAGGCCTAAAGAAACAATTACAAACGTATAAGATTGATATCAACCCTGGGCAATAAGGAACCCACTGAGTTGCTAAGAATCGATAGTTAATAACTTAAATGGTTAATCATTCCAAATAGCTGTAGTAAAATATCAAACGGGATCTTACAATTTCCAATTAGAGAAATTTTAGAAAACCCTTGCCCCCAAGAATGTTAGTTCGGATTTAGATTGTATTGCTGTATCCCTGAATCTTCTGCTTGCTTACCTTATTTTTAATGTATTTAATGAGGCAATTGCAACTTGAAGAAGCGGGATACAGCTTTTTGTTGTTAAAAAAGGATCCCTCTTTGTCAGAAGGCAATTTGGATGAAAAATTTATTATTTTTGTTTTAGTTCTTCTTGTAGCAATTGACATCTTGAAAAGAACGATGAGTTCTAAGAAATTGATGTACTAATGTCGTGGGTATAAAATATTTGCGTGGTTTAATCGAATCCAGTCATCCCAACTTTTAAGTTGTCTTTCTATTGATTTGAAGCTGCTCGGACAGATTTTTTGCAACTTTTTTGTTTGCAATTATTAAAGACTTCTCATGGCCATACATGATACGTAAATGCTATTTCGCTGCTGTCGCAGATTTTCCTATCACTTTATCAAGTACCGGAGCGCGACACTGCCCGACTTAAAAACCGTCGACTCAACAAGCTTTAATTGTATTTTTTCTTGCAGGTTAATACCTTCGAACAACCGTCGCCCTTCTCCTACAACTGTCGGGTGAACCACAATACGATATTCATCAATCAGACCAAGCTCCGCAAGTTGTGAAGGAATGGTTACACCACCTGTCAATATATCTTTGCCTGGTTCATCTTTCAATTTAAGAATTTCGTTGTGAAGATTCGAACTAACAATTCTTGTATTTTTCTCTTCAACCTTGCCGAGCGATCTTGAGAAAACTACAATTTTGTTGACAGCGACAAAAGCCTGAGCATATTCGTAATCTGCTTTTGTTTCCCCGGAAGGGTTTTTTAGCACATCGGGCCAATAAGGGACCATTAATTGATAAGTCTTACGACCGTAGAGGAATGTGTCCGCAGCTCGCAGGAGGTGTATAAAATACTCAAACGTTTCTTCATCGGGACGAAATTTGGTATGGTCGCAGCAGCCATCAATGGTAAGGTTGATTGCGTAGATTAAATTTCTCATTTGATTGCTTTTATTGTTGATTTCATTCGGCCCAGGTGACGCCAAGATTCTTGCAGGATTTTTGACCATAAAGATAAAGACTGCGTGGCTTTAATAAAATTGAGGAATTCGGCATTTTCAAGCTGTATTTGCGGAATGATTTAATCGCGTTCTAATTCTTCCTTAAATTTCGATCTGAGGGTAGAAAATCAAAAATCCTGTTTAATGTGCTGATTTTTAGAATTCTATAAATGCAAGTTTTTCAGGTCACCAATTGGAATTATTCCAGAGTTTTGTCTTGTCCAGGAGAATTTGATGCTTTATTTTCAATTAATTAGATGAAGTTCAGACATATTTTGGACAGCTTTTTTAGTTTACTCCTTTTCGCTTTAGAAACAGACTTGACCACAAACTAACCTTCTGATTCTGGACCAAATTCCCACCAATGACTAATAAGACGAATTTTTTTTCAGTATACTCACTATGCTAGCAAAATGCTGGCGGCGGTATGATTCCTAGCTACCATGAAATTTAAATCATAGTAGGTCTTGGGTGAAGCGGCTCGTAGACTCCAAGTTTTCCTCCACCTGGTAGAGTTAAATAAGTTAATTAGCCCCATCTTTGATTTTGAACAGTATCGCAATGAACCTTTACCTCAGTCATTTGTCCAATGAAATGTTGGATATCGTCACACATTAAAAATAGCTCACTAGGCATATTGGCTTCTTTTGGATGTGCCGCTATTTCCGAAGGGGGGAGCCCAAATATGAGCCAACCGTGTCCTACATCGACGTTAGTAAGCTTAAGAACGATTAAAAGGAAGTTTCTGTCAGCTTCCGGGTCGGAACTATACAAAATTATATGCGCACCGGTAATCATTTTAAAAATTGAGTCTTAAAATATCTGGCCGCCCAAACTTGGGGCAAATATCGTAAACTCTTTGGAGACGGCTTTATGTGCCCCTATATGAGTAGTGATTCCGGCAACTTTTCCGAAAAATCATTGTTTTGGGTCAAATATTATCTAATGCTATTTGTGAATACAAAATTGGAAAAATCCATCCTCGGGCTTATCTTTAAAACAGCATTAATCCTTTGCAAAGCGAATGACAACGTTTCAGTTCATTCCGGTTACGCCACATCCATTGTTAAGCCCATACATTGCGAAAATGTATGTGTTTGAAAGCAGTGGTCGACTTCCCACATTGGATAGAAAGCTGATAGTCCCAAATGCGAATTTGAAACTGACGTTTACCTACCGCAACGGGATCGTGGCCAATATCGCAGGGGTCCCCTTTGTTCAGCATGAAAACGAACTAAGCCTAACTGGTTTAATCGACTCCCCGGTAATTCTTGATCCGCAGGAAGATAGGCAGACTGGCACAATAATCATGGAATTCAATCCCCTCGGAGCCTATCGATTGTTTCATTTATCGTTCGCTGAAATCAAAAACAAAATCGTAGAGATATCAGATCTTGTTGGAAGTAGTGCAGCGGAAATTCGGTCCCGACTAGCTGAGGCAAGAACTTTAAACCTAAGACTGCAGTGCCTGCAAGAGTTTTTGCTCAATCTGTTGGAGAAAACCAGTTCAGACCCCATATTCGATTATTGTATTAATCGCATTGTGGATGCCAAAGGCCTTATTAGCGTAGTGAAGCTGGAAAAGGAGACTGGCTACAGTTCACGGTGGCTTCATAATAAATTTTCGGAACATTTGGGTGCAGGGCCTAAGAACCTTTCCGAAATAATCCGCTTCAAACAAGTCTATCAAGTGTATTCTGCCAGTGTCGAGTTGAAAATCTTAAAAGAACATCTTTATCATTATTATTACGATCAATCCCATTTTCTCAAGGCTTTCAAAAGATTCACCGGATTCAACCCAACTGAACTTCAAAACAGCATGAACGAACTCGCCACCAAGCACTATACGAGTTGACTTCCGATTCGTACAATACTTTGGACTTCCATCTCCCTATTTTTGCTTGAAATAACAATTAACATGAAATCGAGCAATTTTACCAGCAGTATATCTGCGGAAATTACGCCCAGCGAAGCGATAAAAAAGATCAGCAATGTCCCGGAGTGGTGGGGGGTCACTTTCACGGGTAAATCAGAAAAACAAAATGATCAATTTGTAGTGAAGATGAGCGGGGATTCGTTTTTTGATTTTACCGTGACAGAAATTACCCCCGGAAAAAGAGTTGTTTGGTTGGTAACGGATTGTAATATGCCCTGGTATTCGAATAAAACGGAATGGACCAATACCAGGTTAATTTTCGATTTTAAAGAAAATGGTGGAGTAACAGAGGTGACTTTCACACATGAAGGCCTGACTCCGGACGTTGAATGTTACAAGGATTGTGAGCCGGGTTGGACCCACTGGATTCAAACAAGTTTATTTTCCTACCTAACAAACGGTAAAGGTGTTTTTAGGGCGCCCACTAAATAAAGAGACACATTTGCAATTTTATAATTCCTATGTAGGGTCATCTATAGAAGACACTGCTCTTGGAAAATTACAAGAACCAAAGGAGAAAAGGAGCTTCATTTTAAAATATGACTAATAAAGCAACCCAGCCCCTGGTCGTTCATAAGGTATACAGTACAGCAATCGAGGTGCCGAAATCTCCGAATGAAGTTTTTAATCATCTCATTCTGGATGTCGCAAAATGGTGGCCGGAGGACGTCGACGGAGTAACTTCCAGATTAAATGGTGAATTCACGTTTGGCTCCGAAGACTCGCATTTTTCCAGGATCAAGGTGATTGAATTGGTGCCCGACCAAAGAGTCGTTTGGCTTGTCACTGAAAGCTTCCGCCACACTGACAACTTTGACTGGACAGGTACAAAAATGATTTATGACATAAGCCCAAAAGGGGAAATGACGCTTGTTCATTACACGTTTGACGGCCCTGTGCTTGCGGATGAACTTGACCGATTGGTACAGATTTGTGATCTGGTTATAAAAGAGAAACTATTCGACTTTATATCTACGGGCAAAAAAAAGAATGCGTTGTCTTGGATAGAAAATGCGCCCAATCCTGACTATTCGTCAAGAATCGAAGTGGCGAAATCGCCAACAGACGTTTTTAGATGTATTACTGAGGGTGTTGCCAAGTGGTGGGGCGGTAAGGATCTTGAGGGAAGAACTAGCCATTTGAATGATGTATTTACTATCCATCATCCCGGGTCTCATTATTCGAAACAATTAGTGGTTGAGCTTATTCCCGAAAAGAGAGTGGTATGGCTTATACAGGAGAGTTATCTAAATTGGCTAACAAGAGACCCTCACGAATGGACAAACACAAAAATGGTGTTTGAGTTAACTAGTATGGGCGGCGTAACTGCGCTTCATTTTACGCATCAAGGTCTCACGCCGGATAAGGAGTCCTATGAGAGGTGCAGTAAGGAGGGTTGGGACATAGTCATCAAAGATTGGTTGTTCCATTTTATCATGGAGGGGACGGCCCATTTTTAAAGTTTGTAACAATCTCCGGGCTCTTAAATTATTTTAGAAAAACCACTGCCATTTTCTTTTTTGGGTCGTCCTCATTCTTTGCTCCTGGGTAGAATCTAAGTTTAAGGCACCATTGCACGTGTCTGCAAACCGAAGACCAACATTTGGGGGTGAAATTTGCCGTTAGCAGATGAATCATTCTTGTCGGATTCGAAATATTCCATGGTCAATCGAGGGTTGAATGCTTCGAAACTGGTGATATTGATTTTGTAGGGCATAGATAAATGCGAGTTGGCATAACTAAGTAGTCAACCCGAAATTGTTGGGATTGGTATTGCCCATTCCTGCCACTTCTTCACATTCACTCCCTTTACAAGTAGCCATAGGCACATGGAGAATTCACCGATAAAAGCTAACGGTCCAAGCAATACAGGGAACAACAGCCCTTCCAATTTAGGCGAGAAGATCAACAGGAAACTGTTTGTTAGGTAACATAAGCCGGCAAGAAAAACTAGTATACCCAAAGCCTTTGGCAATAATTGAGATATAAAGATCAGATATCCATCAATTAGGCATGCAAAACCAAAAAAGACCAGCCCAAATCCAAAACCATATTCGTGCATCTGTACAGAAAAGTAACTCCATTCTTGCAACTGTTGCAGGTTGAATGCTTTTAAGTACCGCGCGTCCCCCGGCAGAAATAGTGGCACCATTAAATTCAATTTATTAGCCACCAAAACAGCAGTTTGTATCATCCCGAATAGTAGAGAAAGCAAAGCGAGGGATTTATTCACCCGTTTGAAGAGAGTATAGTAAACAACCCCCAAAATCAGGTCAAACACATGCATAATCAGGCCACCAAAAATACCGACACGCCATCATATGGGAAATGCGACGATATTGTTGCTTGTTGTCAATGCATTGCCTGGTACGATCAGCTTACTTCTAATAAAGATCTCGCCCATGACACCGGCCACTATAATAATTAAATAACCCAAACCTCCTATTCGGGCATAGACCTGCGGAGAAATTTCAGTTGCTTTATATTTCATTTGATTCGGTTATGTCAGATTAAATATCGAGCCAGTATTTTTTCCAGGCGGAATCAATCAAGTCTACAGGTTGTTATTTAGCTATTCTATATTTGAAGTATCTATGGTAGTTGATTTGGTTCCCTAATATATCCATTTCTTGGCCCTGGATCGAAAAATTGCCTGGTTGTACAAAATTAGACACTTGGTGCTGGTAGGGTCTTGGTTAGATTTCGGCAGGAGGGTCAGTTGCGTTGCCAGTTTTGATTAGCTTTTACTTCATTATCAATTAGATCTGCACTTTGTAGCACCCCAAGCACGCAAAATAAAAAGCCTAAAAAAAATTTGCGTAGTTATATAACTACATATATATTTGCAGCCAAATAGCTACTCAATGAAATTAAGACGGGACGTATTCCAGGCAATTGCCGACCCCACGAGAAGAGCCATTTTGCTGTTGGTAGCTTTTCAGGCTATGACGGCCGGCGCCATTGCCTCCAACTTTGACACAGCAAGACCCACCGTTTCCAAACACTTGCAAATTCTCACCGAGTGCGATTTACTGGAGCAAAAACAAACCGGCAGGGAGGTATACTACCACATCAATGCAAAAAAAATGAAGGAGGTAGCCGAATTTATTGAACCTTTCCGCAAAATGTGGGATCAGCGGTTTGATAAATTAGAAGCCGTTATGAAAAAATACAAACCCTTAAAATAACATTGTCATGGAAAACAAAACCAAAATTACCGCCGAAACAGGTAGGCAGGAATTAGCGATAGTCCGGGAATTTGATTTACCAGTGGAATTGCTTTTCAGGGCCCATGTGGAGCCCGACCTTATAGAGCAATGGATGGGCACTAAAGTACTGAAACTCGAAAGCAAAAAGCATGGTAGCTACCAATTGGAAACATCCGATGGCGAGGGTAAGGTGGTATTTAAGGCTAACGGAGTAATCCATGAGCTAAAGCCGAACCAGAAAATCACTCGGACCTTTGAAATGGAAAATGCCTCATTTGGAGTCCAACTGGAGTTTTTGGAATTTGAACGGCTCACGGCTGATACCTCTAAACTGAATATGCATGTTATATATGAATCGCCTAGTCTCAGGGACCAAGTGCTAAAAATGGGCATGGTCCAAGGCATAAATATGGTGCATAACCGATTGCAGCAAATCCTTAACAAACTAAAATAATTCACCATGAACAAGGGAAAAAACATTATCTATTGGATATCCACCGTACTGGTTGTATTGAGCACGTTACCTGGTGGAATTGGACAAATCTACCATGCCAAATGGAGTATCGATCTGTTTGGACGTTTGGGATACCCGCCATATGCTCAGACTATCATAGGAACTTGGAAGGTTTTAGGAAGCATTGTTTTACTCATTCCCAAACTCCCTTTGATCAAGGAATGGGCGTATGCCGGTTTCTTTTTTGTCCTGTCGGGGGCACTTTACTCCCATATTGCCTCAGGCGAATCATTCGGACAAATGGCTTCAGCACTTCTCGTACTCATTCTGCTTGTGGTATCCTGGTATTTTCGACCGGCTAATAGAAAACTCGTTGCTGTTACCCATTAAAAGGGGCTCATCAGCTCAGAATCAAAAGCAAATTAATTCGCAACATCTTATCACTATTCACAAAAAAGTTTTAATCATGGGACAAGTATCGATTTACCTAAACTTTATGGGCAATGCGGAAGAAGCATTTAATCATTACAGAAAAACATTCGGAACAGAATTTGTTTCTCCACCCATGCGTTTCAAAGACATGCCGCCGAGAGAGGGAGCTCCGCCTATGCTGGAAGCAGACAAAAACAAAATAGTGCATGTAGCCTTGCCCATACTGGGCGGTACTCAAATCATGGCGACCGATATGCTGGAAAGCATGGGCCAAAAACTCGTTGAGGGCAACAATTTTACCATCAGTCTGGGTCCAGACAGCATAGAAGAAGCCGACCGACTATACAAGGAACTATCCGAGGGAGGATCCGATGGCGTGGCGCCACATGAAGAGTTCTGGGGCTATTGGGGGACTTGCAAAGACCGTTTTGGGATTCGCTGGATGTTCAATATCATCAAGCAACCCCAGTAGTATTACTAATAACATGTGCCATCAGAAAAATGCATGCCATTTGACCATTGCATCTGAAGTCCTACACGGGAAGTAATCCGCATGGCGGCTGATGGGGTCTCTAGGCACCCAAACATGGCAAAACACATGTGGCCAGTTTGATAATCTTGGAGGAAGTATATCTGCCATACCAAATGATGGACACCACAAAGTCTGGATGAAAAGTCCTAAAGCCAAACAAAAAAAATCCAAATAGACTTTGGAAATACCAGATTAATTATTTAATGGGCGGCCACTGCTTTATTGTCTTTTGGGATGCTGGAAAGCGGCATTGCCCAGCTTACTAGGGCAAAACAGATGGTTGATATTATCACGCATGTGGGCTATCCCAGTTATCTGATGACCATGCTTGGGGTTTGGAAAATTCTTGGCGTCACGGCCATTTTGGCTCCTGGACTCAAACTTATCAAGGAATGGGCTTATGCGGGCTTCTTTTTTGCGATGACCGGGGCCCTCCTCTCCCATCTGGCTTGTGGGGATTGCGGGAAAGCCATTCTTGGGCCGCTTTTCCAAGGCGTTTTAGTTTTTTTGCTTAGCATTTTAGACACATGAGTCGAAAAATTGTTGTTCATTAATGGTTGCGACATGGCTAAGAGAAATGAGCTTAACTATTGGACTTCAGCTTTAGGTAAGAATCCGCATGTAGACGCATATTTTAGCAAAGCCCAAAAGTGGCGAGAAGAACTGGAAAAATTGAGAGAGATCTTGTTGGACTGTCAGTTGACCGAGGAATTGAAGTGGGCAGTTCCTTGCTATACGTTTCAGGGGAGGAACATAGTAGGCATAAACGGATTAAAAGAATCCTGCGCATTGGCCTTTTTCAAAGGGGCATTGCTGGAAGATGCTGTGGGTATTCTCATCAAACCCGGGGAAAATACCCAAGCGGGACGTTGGATGAAGTTCACCTCTGTCCAGCA
Organism: uncultured Chitinophagaceae bacterium; assembly: GCA_963742225.1. GTDB lineage: Bacteria > Bacteroidota > Bacteroidia > Chitinophagales > Chitinophagaceae > Puia. The sequence goes on from CAVULD010000005.1 coordinate 14,322, forward strand.
AATCGTCAACATGGAATCCACCCTAAAGGCCTATATATATGAAGCCATAGAGGTAGAAAAAGCAGGTTTGACTCTGAGCAATAAGAAAAAAGCCAAGCCCGTCATTCCCAAAGAATTGGAGCAAGCACTAAAGGAACTTCCAGACTTGAAAGCGGCTTTTGATGGATTGACTCCGGGTCGGCAGCGGGGGTATATTCTGTATTTCTCGGCGGCTAAGCAATCTAAAACGCGCCAATGTAGGGTGGAAAAATGCATGCGGCGTATTTTGGATGGAAAGGGATTAAATGACGGATGATACGGCCGAGGACCTTATAGTGGCCTGCGGGCATTCTCTTAATGCATAAAGTACGCACTAATCAACCAAGTACTTTATCGACCACGTAGAAAATCCAGTAACTATCTCTAGCATTTCCGTTCGAGTCGAAAAAAAATGATTTGGCGTCCCTTCAACCCTAACGATTAGCCATGTGCAAGGGGGTTCTGGCTAGCTGGCTGGCACCACTTTGTAATTTAGCGCCGCGGTTGTGCCACAGGTGACATCCACCGAAACGCCCGTGATTTTGCCCGCCATGTCGGAAACTAGGAAAATAGCGGTGTTAGCTATATCAGCCATTAAGGGTAGCTCTTTTAGCATTGTGTCTCCCCTCAAAGCCCGCAGCGTCGCATCCATGCCTTGGGGATTGCTGATGAAGGCATCTCTGAAAACCCGGGAATCGGGCGATCCACCGGAGCGGATATTAACAACCCGGATGCCATAGATTCCCAACTCCGATGCCAGGTTTCTAGATAGACTTTCCACCGCACTACAGGCTGGTGCAAATCCACCCGTGAACGGATAGCCTATTCCTCCCGGTGTGGCGGTAAGCGTTAAAATAACTCCTGATCTTTGCTTCATCATGACTTTAGCAGCGGCTTTAGCTGTCAAAAACCGGGTTTTCATGGTCATACTTATCGGAGTCAAGAACTCGTCCAATTGGATTTCGGTCAACGGAATATTTTGAACCAGGTCCTCGCCAACGGCATTGAACGATATATCCACAGTTCCTGCTGCTTTAATCACGGCGTCTAGGTGGTGGTTGATGGCCTGTTCATCGAGTGCGTCCACCTGTGCTGCCTCGGCCTTGCCGCCAAGGGCAAGAATTTCATCCGATAGCTCTTGGACCGAGCCGATATTTCGGCCAGTCAAGAATACCTTTGCGCCGGAAGCTGCGAAAGCCTTGGCGATTGCGCCACCCAGGGAGCCGCCTGCACCATAAATAATGGCATTTTTGTTTTTGAGAAGCATACATGGAAATTCATTGGTTAAAAAAAATAGGGCTCTTAAACTTACAACATTGATGAGTTCTTGCCAAAATGATTCGATCAGCCTCCATGTTGATGGGACCTACTGCCTGCTAATCAGGTTTACTAGGGCAATAAATTTTTGTATGTGGCTTTGGCCAGCCGATGCATGTTGGCCGCCATTGTAAGCATATCCTCTTCTACCTCGGATTTTAGAACGGGATTACAGCATTTAGCTCAAAGGTCGAACATTCCAGGCCACGCATCAAAGAACCCAAGGCTAAGGATGAATTGCATTCCGATTAAACTTTTCCTACCGTCGAGGGTTATGGTACAAAATTGCGCTTTGTTAACCCGAAAGGGATACCGCTAAGCTCTCCTTGAAGATGTCAGACATGGCTTTTCGACTGCGTAGCTACCGCACCAGCAGCTTTCTGGCAATTTGCCAATACGCCTACTTTTGGCTACAACAACAGTGGAAAAGGCTAACTGGACTACTTTATTGGCTTCTATCTTTGGGGTCTAAAAAGAATAAAACATGAAAATTACTATTACCGGCTCGCTAGGGCACATCAGCAAGCCCCTTACAGAGGGGCTGGTGCGTAAAGGACATTTGGTTACCGTAATAAGCAGCAAGTCCGAAAAACAAAAAGATATTGAAGCTTTAGGTGCTAAAGCAGCTATCGGCACCGTTGAAGACGCGAAATTCCTGACAGCTGTATTTACGGGGGCTGATGCTGTCTACACAATGCTTCCCCCGCCCAATTTCCTGGAGCCCAACCTGGACCTGTTGGCGCATTCCAGCAGAATTGGCAAAAATTTTGCTCAGGCGATCAGCCAGTCTGGGGTCACGCGCCTAATTCACCTAAGCAGCATCGGCGCCCATTTAAACAAAGACACTGGACTCATTCTATTGCATCGTGCTGTTGAGGATATCCTTGGCAATTTGCCCGACGTTGCTATTACATTTATGCGACCTACCGCTTTTTATTATAATTTATACAGTTTTTTGGGGGTAATAAAATCGACAGGCACGATCGCTTCCAACTATGGTGGAGAGGACAAAATTGCATGGGTTTCTCCCAACGACATCGCGGCCGCAATTGCAGAAGAAATTGAAACACCACTCGTTGGCAAAAAAGTGCGCTATGTGGCAAGTGACGAGCTTACGTGTAACGAAATCGCTCGTGTCCTCGGTGCTGCTATTGGAAAGCCGGATTTAAAATGGCAAGTTATTCCCGATGAGCAGATGCAAAGTGGGCTTCAAGCAGCGGGGGTGCCAAAGGAAATTGCCGCGGGCCTAGTGGAGATGAATGCAAACATGCACAGTGGGCTATTTTTCGAGGATTATTATCTGCACAGACCAGCTGTTATGGGTAAAGTAAAGCTTCGGGATTTTGCGAAGGAATTTGCTCAGGTCTATAGTCAAAGTTGATTAATCTTGCATTATGCCCAACAAGTCATTGCATCGAATTAAAACGATTAGTGAATATCACCAGGTTATGGGGCTTCCCAAGCCGGAGCACCCATTAGTCAGTGTGATTAATTTCGAAACAATCAAACATTTGCCAGGGAAAGGAGCGATAAATCTGGTCTTTGATTTTTATTCCATTTCCCTGAAAAGGAATTTTAATGCGAAGTTGAAATACGGCCAGCTCGAATACGATTTTGATGAAGGGGTCATGTTCTTCATTTCCCCTGGGCAAGTATTTGGCATTGAAGTAGAGGAAGATGTGCAGATAAGACATTCGGGGTGGTTGTTACTCGTTCATCCCGATTTTCTATGGAACACGCCTTTAGCAAAATCTATAAAGCAATACGAATATTTTAGCTATGCTGTCCATGAAGCGTTGTTTTTATCGGACAAAGAAGAGGCAACAATTATACACATTTTGCAAAATGTGGAGCAGGAATATCGTGCTAACATTGATCCCTTTACGCAGGATGTTATCATTGCGCAGTTGGAATTATTGCTTACGTATTCTCAACGGTTCTATCAACGTCAGTTTATTACCAGAAAAATTTCCAATCATCAGATCCTTGAGCGTTTGGAGATTTTGCTGTCCGCCTATTTCAGCAACAACGCCTTATCAAAAAATGGGCTGCCAAGCGTGCAATACATCGCTACTGCCTTAAACATTTCGCCCAGTTATTTGAGCGGGTTACTCAAGGTATTGACGGGGCAAACTACCCAACAACATATCCATCACGCGTTGATCGAAATGGCGAAGGAAAAATTATCGACTACGGAGTTAACTGTGAGTGAAATAGCGTACGAATTGGGTTTTGAGCATCCACAGTCTTTTAGCAAATTATTTAAAATGAAAACCAATGTTTCACCTTTGGCATTCCGCCAAGCTTTCAATTGAGAAAATACCGACCTGCTCTGGGGGAAGCCATGTCGAAGGGAAGTATCGACAGGTATTGTCCTTTCAACCGGCTAATCATGGGGATCATTGGCACGGCCTTCTGATCCAATCGACTCATTGATACTTCCATGACGTTTTCTGGCAAACAATCGTACTTGCCGCTCTTGGAATTTCTGCGCCAGAGAAAAGATAACCCCCGTTGACCAGGCGAAGGCGAGCAGCCCCGTAATGGCCATCAAACCTTCCAATAGGCGCCAGTTTTGCCCGAGACTAAAACTACTTCCCAAGGTGGTGTATTCATTCAAAGAAAAATAGAAAGCAATGCTTTTATTAGGAAACGCACCTTTCCAAATCAGAAATCTGGCCCATACGAATACTTCAATAAGATGTACTGCCAGAATCATACAGCTAGCAAGAATGACCGGCGCCAAACCAGCTATAAGGGTCTTTGAAGCCCCGAACCACCTATTTACTTCGTGGTTTACCCGAAGGACGATGAGCATACCAAATCCATGTATAGTCATGGTGACAGCCATCAATATGGCCCCCCAGGTAATTTCCTCGAAACGGATTACGTACAGGGGTTCAACTTGCAAGTAGGTCATACATTTGCCGGTTTTTGAAAATCGCCGAAAAATAAAGAAATCAGACTGTGATTTTTTTTATATTATTTATGAATGGAACGAATTGGATATCAAGAGCCTGTCTCGCAAAAAGATTCTCTAATCAACACCCATGAGCTTTGCGACCTATTTAGTACCTGGTATAAGCTAAACATGTGTATTACTATAAAAAACGCCAAGTGTATATATGCTTTTGTCCCTTGGATTTGCTGAAAAGAGCCAACTTGCCAAGGCTATTTGCACAGTACAAGGACCATAAGTTATGATTTTAATCCTTCGTTGCAGGGATTGTCTCCTCAATTTTTCTAATACCTCGTTCAGGAGTTCGCCTTTAAACGGGGTGAACAGAAAAAATACAGTTCCTTTTGAGTAGTCCGCATTACGAGCGTCCTGATGAATAAAAGTCACTTCGGACAAATGGAGGTTAGTCGCGCAATTCTTGGCGTATTCACAAAAGGCAGGGTCGATTTCCACGCCTATCGATTCAGCACCGCTCAGCAGGTTTACCAGGATGGCCACTTGACCCAATCCTGATCCCAAATCAAAAAAAACGTCTTTTGATGTAAGCTCCGATTTCTCCACCAGGTCGAATACCATCCTCGCCGGAGTCTTTTGGTAGTATACCATATCTTCCTCCAACTCTTTAGTCTGATTCGGCATGGACTGATAAAAACACAATTCGTTAATCAAGATATCCAAGTTATCGTATCCAGGGTCTTCCTGGGTTTGGTTCAGTCTTCCATTATGAGGGACATAATGTCGAATTAGCTGCTTTAAGACTTTTCCTCTACATCCCTCTGTTCTAATCTTTTCCTGAAGTCGATACGTAATGGCGCGGTTTATGTCCTCCAATGCGCTCTTTATCTTTTCTACACGCTGCCTGAGTCTGAAAAACTTTGTTTGCTGCCGGGATAGGGACAGGTGTTCTTCCAGCTGATGGAAAAGCTGAAAATCGATGAATTCAATGGCATCAACGCGCTGCTCAAAGAAGTGATCCAGGTAAAGCGAATTATCTTTTTCCAAGGCTTCAATTTGGGATTGCAGTTCAAAATAAGCCAGCTTGCTCCACAGCACTGAATCATGAGTAGGTCGATAATCTTTGGTCTTAGTCTTGGCTTTCATTTAATGGTGTATATCGCCATAAAGAGATATCAATAAATCGTTGCACCAAATGGTAGCCCAACGTTATTTGAGATTATACTTTTGCAGCAGACTGATTGGCCCAACTCGTCAAGAGTCTACAAGTTAACCTTTAAGACCTTTTGATCTTCCTTTTGACCATTCCCGTGCAGGGGCTTATGTGGCCAAATTGCACTCGGAAAGAATAGTTCCTTCTGGGGCCATCTGCCTATAGGACCCGCCACTCCATCGAAAATTGGTATTGCATACAGGGTTCATCTGGGCATTTAACAGTTAAACTAAATCCATCGATTACATGTTGGACGTGATTAACCTACCTTTACTGGCAAGTGACCGTTTTTATGCCTTTTAGATGTAGGATAATCCAGCAAGAATGAAATTAGTTCAAATGGATATTTGTTGAGTTACTTAATATGCAGGGCCGCTACGTGGAAATTCATATTCACTGGGTTTTGGATTTACTTGTTTTACCTCATCGAGTCTTCAAGGCTTGGGTAGGCCAAACAAATCCACCCAAAGAGATCAGGTAACATCTATCGACGCTCACTTTTGCTGCGGCTCTCAACGAGTAAATCTTATTACCCCTGTTTATTCAAAGGCTTTAGTCATTAGCAGGAAAATTGCCCTGCAAAATTCTGGCTGGGACGGGGAATTCGCCTAAAAACTGCAAAATATGAAATTACAATTTGCCTTACTCCTTATTGGCAATCTGGTCGCGAGCACCTATGTGTTTTCACAAGAGACCAAAGAAGGTCCGCAAGCGGGGTCCTCACAAGCCCAAATGCTGGCCTTAGCGAAGGCATCTCAGAACCCTGTCGCCGATATGAACACAGTTCCATTTCAGTTCAATTGGATTTCGGGAGGTGGACTTGGCAGCCAAACCCTTTCCCAAACGCTCATTCAGCCTGTTTTACCTTTACCCATAAGTAAAGATTTTAACGTCGTTTCTCGCACCATAGTTCCCATTACGAGCTTCACAGATCCCCAGTATGGAGAGAAGCTTAAGGGGATTGCCGACATCCAAGAACAAATTTATTTCTCTCCTTCCCATCCGGAAGGACTTATTTGGGCTTTCGGACCCGTCCTCTCCTTTCCCACAGCTACGATTAGCCAGATTGCGACGGGACAGTTTGCCTTAGGCCCTTCATTGGTCTTGTTGGGTATGCCTGGGAAATTTGTCGTGGGAGGCGTAGTCAACCAAATATGGCGCGTCGCAGGCAGCAACACAACTACACCTATTAACGCTTTCTTTGTTCAGCCATTTATCAATTACAATTTTAAGATGGGTTGGTCTGTGTCCACCGCACCCTCGATTACCGCAAACTGGTCGGCTCCTAGTGGCCAGCAGTGGACAGTTCCGCTGGGTATTGGTGTTTCGAAGATTACCTTAGTTGGCAAGCAGCCATTCAATATTTCGCTCCAGTACTATCACAATGCCGTGCGTCCCACAAGCTCGGGCGCAGACCAGGTACGTATGGTAGTGGCCTTACTTTTCCCGAAATAAAGGATAATATTGGGTCAACTGCTCTGGCTCGACCGTGCGCGGATTGTCCCCTCATTCTGCATTGCGCCCGGCCTGCTCTCAACTTTGCCCTTACGGGCCAGCACTGAATTGGCTTTGGACTGGAGCACAGCCGCCGGATTACTCTTCCGCAAAACGGTTTCTTGGCTAGAACTTTCTGTACCAGCACTCCAAATTTAGGTACGTGGTTTCCTACCAGTTGGTGCTATTGCGCTCTCCATCAATAGCCTTGCCCCGTAGGGGAATGCTGTCTAATTTACGGTTAAATCCTTGGGAGTGCTGGAAACCCCTATTAATTGCTCTAATATTGTATAGGCCCAAAAGGTGCACTCCGTTGTGTGAAGTGCGCTTGTCGATCTGAATGGGTGCGACAAGCAGATTCCTGGTGTGCAGGCATTATTGCAGAACCTTCGCTGGATTTGGTTGAGTTGTTCGAGGTAGCCATCGTAAATCTTTGCTCCTAGTGTCGTTAGGTAGCATCCACATCTAATTAATTATATTATGACAAAACGCATCCTGTTGCTTTTCGTTTCGCTACACGTTTTCTTGGGAGGGTTCTGCCAGGTCGAGGTCACTACCGATCCCGGATGGCCCAGGCAATTGACGCAAGATGGGGCGGTGTTGACTTTATACCAACCGCAGGTGGACGACTGGCCACAATATAAGAATTTAGATTGCCGTATGGCATTCACCCTTCAACCCTACCAAGCCAAAAAGGTCGTGGGCATCATCTACATGGACGCGCAAACGAATGTAAATATGGATAACCGTATGGTGGAGGTATATAACATGATTATTACGCAGACGCATTTTCCTTCTCTGGACGATGCGACTGCTGAGAGTTTGGGTGAACTTGTACGATCTTTTATTACACCCAGCAAAATTGTCATCATATCCCTGGATCGGTTGGTAGCATGCACCCAAAAGCAAGCTCCGACCAGTACAGTGAGTGTCAATAACCAGCCACCCTTTATTTATGTCTCCAATGCACCTTCTATATTGCTGCAGTTGGAAGGCAAACCCCGGCCTTACAAGACGAGCAACGAGAACCTGCAATTTATTTTCAATGCCAACTGGCCGCTTTTTTTTAACAAGACTAATTCGGAGTACTATTTATTCGACGACCAGGAATGGCAGAAGGCTAGCCAGCTTGCTGGACCTTGGACCTTCACCGCTGCCCTTCCTCAGGCGCTCCTCAATCTGGGGTCCGATCCGCAATGGACTAACCTCAAAACAGCAATTCCAGCTCCTGCCCGGCCCAATTCGTCTGTTTTTGACGTTTTTTACAGTGAAGAGCCGTCCGAAATCATTCTGTTTACTGGCCAACCCTCGTTCCAGCCCATTGTTGGGACTAATCTCAAATATGCGACCAACACGGCCAGTGATCTTTTTTTCAGCGTGATAACTAGTCAATACTATTACCTAACTGCGGGTCGGTGGTTTGCCTCGGCGACTTTGCAAGGACCTTGGACCTATGCTACCCCAGAGCTACCTGCGGACTTTAAAGTGATTCCAGCCGCCAGCGATCCAGGGCGGGTACTCTCATCGGTGCCTGGTACTCCGGAAGCAGAAGATGCAGTGATGATTGCACAGATACCTACTCAGGTCCAGGTTAACGCAGCACAGGCAGCAGCCCAAGTGAAGGTCACCTATTCCGGTACTCCTCAATTCGAATCGATTCAGGGGACTAGTCTTTCTTATGTAGTGAATTCACCCCAGAAGATTATCATGGTAAGTCCTAGCGAATATTACCTCTGCTTCCAGGGTATCTGGTTCTGGTCAGCGAGTCCACTGGGCCCTTGGCAAACGGCTACTGCGGTGCCCCAGGTGATCTATTCTATTCCACCCAGCTCCCCTTATTACAACATCACTTTCGTCACCCAAACGGTGACGTCAACCGGTTATGTAGAAGCAAGTTATACCTCCGGATACATGGGATCTTATGTGGTGGTAGCAGGTGGCGCTGTCATTGTAACATCGGGCACGGGCTATTATTCTCCCCCGTTTTTCTATTATCCCCCGGTCGGATTTCCTGTGTGCTTTGTGGCTCCAATGACCTATGGTGCTTACGCGTACCATCCCTACTACGGCGCCACGGCCTACCATGCTTCCTACAATCCTTATTCCGGCACTTATGCACGCAGTGCGACGGCCTATGGGCCCTATGGCAAGGCGACGGGCGCGCAGGCGTATAATCCACACACTGGCACCTATGCGAGCGGAGCTTCCGTCTCCAATGCCTACGGCACCCACAGCGCAGGGCAGGCTTACAACCCCTATACGGGGGCCTCTGCAACTACGCACCAACAGTCCAATGCCTACGGCCAATCGGGTAGCAGCACGGCGACCAATAAATATGGCCAATCGGCCACTTCGGCACATGCATCGAATGCCAACGGTTCGGTGGGGGCAGCGCAAACCTCCTCAGGAGGCAAAGCCGTAGGCGGAACAGGAGCAGGCGGTAACAGCTATGCCGCGGGCAAATCCTCTAGCGGTGATATGTATGCTGGTAAAGACGGCAATGTCTATTCCAACTCGAATGGCAGCTGGCAAAAGCAGGATAATGGCAGTTCTTCTACTGCCGCTGCGAAATCTAGCCCAACGGCGTCCAGCGCAGAGGCCAGTCATCCTTCTGCTAGCAGCAATGCTTCCTCTAAGCAATCCAGCCACCCATCCTCAAGCGAACCAAATAAGTCCAGCGGACCCGGCGCCGGTTCCTCGGCAGACGATTTAAATAAAGAGGCGCAAAATCGTCAGCGCGGTGATACCCAAAGTCAGCGATTTGGCGGAGGTGGGGGGTTTAGCAGAGGAGGAGGCGGTGGTGGCGGCGGCGGTGGCTCCGGCGGATTCCGGCGATGATTTCTCCAAAGTTGGAATTTTTGCAGGAGAATTTCACAGTCTTGTAGGACCCTATATGCTGGCCTGTGAGCTCCTGGCCATTACAGGCTAGCTATGACAAATTAGGTTCCCGCTGGAGCGGGTAAATGAATAATTAGAGGAATTCAATTCAAAGTATCCTTCACTTTAACGAATTATTGCATGGACACCAGGGCTACAGGACCAAGCAAGACGGAGCAGTTTGATATGGCAGCACCGGAAACCCCGGTTGCCCAATCTATGACCGGGTTGGTACTGCAATTAGTAAAACCCTACCGCAAATGGCTGTTATTAATTTTCTTGGCGATGCTGATAGAAACGGTCATGAGCCTGGCTGCTCCTTGGCCCTTGAAGATTATTTTGGATAGCGTGGTCGGCCATCGCGCTCTCCCCCATTGGCTGGATTGGATGAATCATACCGCTTTTGGTGAGAGCAGGATGGGACTGGCCGCCGCAGCCGCTCTCGGGGTGGTGCTCATAGCCGTGATTGGGGCTATCGCCGGGTACATCGATAATTACTTCACCGAGAGTGTGGCGCAATATGTAGCTAACGATCTGCGTCTGCGGGCTTATCACCACATGCAGCGTTTATCCTTAAAATATTACGATACGCATAAGGTGGGCAATATGCTCAGTACTATTACCTCGGATGTTTCTACCATCCAGGGCTTTGCCTCATCATCGCTGCTGAGCATGCTGGTAGACGCGATGACGATCCTCGGCATCCTGGGTTTGATGTTCTACCTCAATTGGGACTTTGCTTTGATCGCCGTGGCGGTCACTCCTTTTCTCCTGATTTTTGTCGCTCGTTTCAAGGTCGCCGTAAAAAAAGCTACCCGTGAGGTGCGCACACGACAGAGTGAAATGGTTTCTGTGTTGCAGCAAGGTTTGGAGTCGGTGCGCTCGGTAAAAGCCTTTGGTCGTCAGGACCTGGAGCAAGAACATTTGCAAGAAGTGAGCGAAGAATCGGTGCAGGCGTCTCTTAAAGCCAGGCGTGTAAAATCCATGCTTTCGCCGGCAATAGCCATCACCGTCTCCCTTTGCACCGCTTTTGTCCTCTGGCGCGGCGCCCATCTGGCCCTAGCCGGAGCCATGACCGTGGGCGCCTTAACCGTTTTTTTGTCTTATCTCACCAAGTTCTTTAAACCCGTTCAGGACTTGGCTAAAATGACCAGCAGTATCGCCCAGGCATCTGTAGCCCTGGAGCGCGTACGGGAGATTTTGGATGCAGACAATATCATTCACCAAAAGGTGGATGCCCGTGAACCGGGCAAATTGCGCGGGGACATCAGCTTTGAACATGTAGCCTTTTCCTACGACAAAGATTCCCCGGTATTGCAAGACATCCATTGCACTATTCAGGCAGGCCAGCGTGTGGGCGTCTGTGGACCCACCGGAGGAGGTAAATCCACTTTGCTAAGCCTGATTCCGCGTTTTTATGATCCCACCAAAGGCAGGGTCCTGATTGATTCGGTGGATCTGACGGATTTGCGTTTGGGTAAGCTACGAGAACAAATAGGCTTTGTGCTTCAAGACACCGTCCTGTTTGCAGGCACCATTCGTGACAATATTGCCTATGGCCGCCCAGGCGCCACGGAGGAGGAAATCATTGAGGCGGCTAAGCTGGCTAACGCAGACGAGTTCATTGCCAAGATGCCAAGAGGATACGACACACAGGTCGGAGAACGGGGTCTCACCCTGTCTGGCGGTCAGCGCCAGCGCATCGGTATTGCACGGGCTGTCATTCGTGATGCGCCGATTCTCATTTTGGACGAGCCTACGGCAGCACTTGACACTGAATCGGAAAAACTCGTGATGGAGGCCCTGGAACGCTTGATGCAAGGCAGGACCGTCATTACAATTGCACATCGACTCAGCACCATCCGCGACGCCAACAAAATTTTGGTGCTCAAGGGTGGCGTAGTAGCCGAAGAGGGCACGCATGAGGAACTTGTTGCCCGAGGTGGAATTTATGCCGAACTTTATGCCATTCAAAGCGGCGTGGCAGCGGAAAATGCCGCCAAGTCTAATTAATTAATGTGCGCAAAATAGACAGCTTATGCCCCATCGTTCTGTAATTATCCTGCCTGACGACACTGGAAAGCCTATCAGTGACGCGATTGATTCGGCGAAGAAATCTTTGAAAGTCAAGATGTTTATCTTTTCAGCGCCCGAACTAATCCAGGCGCTAATTGCAGCAAAGAACCGGGGAATTGACGTGAAGGTGATGCTCAATCCGGCTCGGCGAAGCGGAGAAGAAGAAAACGAATCGACCCGTAAGCAACTGGAAGCTGCCGGTATTAAGGTCAAAGACAGTAATCCGGAATTTGGGCTTACGCACGAAAAGTCCATGATCGTAGATGATGAACTGGCTTTTGTTAAGTCGCTGAACTGGGAGGAGAAAAATCTCACCGAAACCCGGGATTATGCGGTCGTTACCAGCCATCCTCAAGAAGTTGAAGAGATATTGCAGTGCTTTAATGCTGACTGGGACCGGACAAAATTCGAGCCCGGAGAAGCTGCGTTGATGATCTGGTGCCGTGGGAATGGCCGCGAGCGCATCGCTCGTTTCATTGATGAGGCCAAGCATACCCTTTTTGTGCAAAACGAGCGCTACCAGGATCCGGTAATCATTGAGCGTTTGGTGCGTGCCGCGAGCCGCGGCGTCAAGGTGCATATCATGGTGCGACCTCCACACACTCTTAAGAAGGAAAAACTCCTGGAAGGGGTCGGTGGCCTTAGGATTCTCGACGACGTGGGAATCAAGATCCACAAACTCAAACATCTCAAACTGCATGGCAAAATGCTGCTAGCAGATGATTGTCGGGCCATCATCGGTTCGATCAACCTTGCTCCTGGAAGTTTTGACGATCGCCGGGAACTAGCCATCGAAGTTCATGACGAAGATATCGTCGAAAGGCTCGGAAAGATTGCCCATTTTGATTGGGAAAACTCGCACGAACTCGACTTAACCGACGAAGGATTGATGGCCGATCTGAAGGACCGAGGTGATGAAGCCGAAGAGGAAGAACTAGTGCTTGGTGAGAGCAAAAAGGAAAAAAAGGATAAATCCGAATAGCCCCTGGTTCTCGGACTTGGTAGGCCCCTTCGCGAGTATCCCCTCTACAGCTAATCGGGTCCGGACAAGGTGCCACTTTTGGAGCCACTGCTCTGGCCTCGCGATAGGCGAGCTGCCACCCAAACAAATATCCCAAGGATTAGTAAAGATACTAGGGGGACCAAAAGAAATATACCCGCGGGTTTGGCGCGAGCCAGGCCGAGTGCACCGAAATAACTTAGCACTGAGCCCCCCGTTACCAGCAGCATGATCCAACATAATGCTTGTCGTAAGTGTTGCGTCCAGCGCACAGAAATTCGGTCTGCAATTAGCAACCCTACGAATGGACTGAGTACCCATGCAAAAAATAGAGAAACGAGTAGGACCGATGCATTGCGGCGACCCACATACAGCATGACCCCGAGGCTAGTAAGGGCACCTACCAAAACAAGTACCAAGCAAAAGATGCGCATCGATTTAAATAGGCTTTGGTCCGTCACAGTGTTGTAGGTTTTGGCGAAAAAAAGAACCACCTGGCGCCAGCCGCCTTCAAGGGGCATTCTAATGTAAGCAGATTGATGCAAAAATTACTGCCTTTGACCCAAAAAAAACTCCGGCTTTCTCCCTTTGTGCACCCAGCGGCTGTCGCTAGACCCAGATTTTTTCAATTTAATCCGCGCGACATGGGCTAGCCTTGCTTTTCGAGTAATTTTCTGTAGGAGTAAATCCTATTGCTTCTCAATTCTCTTAGTGTTCTTCGTTCCCCTATAATCCGGCTAATGGTGCCGAGTTCCCGGACCATCGTCCCCGGCGACGCGAGTACGGATTCTGTCAAATTACGCAGGGCCATCACGCCGGCTTTAAACCAGGCCAAATTATAGGAATCGTTAGGGTTTAGCAAAGTGACCAAATATCCAGCCTCGCTCTTATTGCGGGCAACGTTGCTTGTTCTTGAGCGCAGTTTGCGCTGGTCCCGGTCATGAAAAGCCATTGCTTGGGGGCAAATGCCCACCTGAAAACCCCCAAATTGCATTCTATGCACCAGGTCATTATCCTCGCCGTAGATAAAGAATATAGGGTCAAACAGCCCAGTTTTTGTCAGCACCCGGCATGGAATCAGCCAAAGTGCCGCATTAACAAAAGGCACAGTATACACCTGATGAGCCCCTGATGAAAGTGATGGGCCCGCAAACAGCCGCCGCAGATCTTCGGGCAGATACCTAGAAAAAAAGTAATCCAAACTCTCCCCGTCCCGGGCATAATGAAGGGGACTCAATATGCCGTACAGCGGATGGATTTCCGATGCCTGCACCAAGGTTTCGATTGTGGATGGCGCAATTCTGGCGTCTTGATTTAACAAAAAGACATACTCTGCGCCTTCTTCCATTGCCTGGGTCATGCCTACGTTGCACGCCGCCCCAAAACCGATGTTTTGCCGTAGTCGAACCAGAGTGCAAGTAGGAAAGCCATTTTCAACAATCGATGCCGTATCATCCGTGGAGGCGTTATCGATAACCATCACATGGACCGGCAGCAGACTTTGTTCCACACTGTGTAAACAGTTCCTGATCCACTCTCGACCATTGTGGCTAACTACGATGGCGTAAATTTTCATGCTTTCCTGGGCTTTTTCCGAGCGTAGTGCTGCTTGGGTGATTCGGATTCTCTAAACTAAATATTAATAACAGAATCCGAAAGAAAAGATCAACCCGATTGGTTTTGGACCAGCCAATGGAGCGGACGATCGGAATATTCTGGGCGTACCATCAAAAAGGACGCTTACCTTGCATCGGATAAAATGGCCGGACCATTCCATTTGACGGAATTGAAGACGCTCTAAGGACAATAACCAACAGCTATTTAGCGATTATAGGGCAGGTTGAATGGAACGGACAGTTAGGCCTGGGGGCTTGTGCGTTAATTCATTGCGGATCGAAGCCTTTTGTTGCTAGCAAAACCGAAAAACAGCTATACTTATTCGCCTGCTAACCTTTATATTCTGTCTTATATATGCATCCGCCTTATGGGCGCAGGATAAGCCCACCGCAATACCTGGGGCACCTTCCAGCGGCACTTTGGCGAAGGACAGCATTCCGCTGAATGACTCGGCTATTGCAAAAAAAAATGCGCTCAAAAATGCGGCTGTATCGGCCGATTCCGACAGCACACCACCAGCCCGCTCGCATCTGGCCTTGAACTTGGTATACCAGTCCAACAACGTCTATAATGGTCGCAAGGACTCCACGAGAATCCCACTGCTTACACCAAAAATCAGCTATCTGTTTAAATCCGGATTTGAAGTTGACTTGAGTGTGGGGTATAATATCCACGAGGCCTCGCCTCAGGTGAACCAATATACCCTGGACGGATCCTATAGTTTTAGTGCGGGAAATTATAGCGGGGAGGCCACCGTTTCGGCCTTCCTTTACAGCGGGCTCAGCGGCAGCGTCACAGCGGAACAGCGCGGAAGTCTGGCTTATAATAACGGCTATGATTTTGGCTTTATCCAACCTAGCTTAACCCTGACCTGGACCTTAACTTCCACCTCCCCCGACTATCAAGCCACATTCGCTCTTGACCATGAGTTTGATTTTTTCAATAGTAAGCTCAGTGTGGATCCCACGGCTACCATGAACGCGGCCACACAGAATGCCTATAACGCCTATTATAAGAACAGAAGATTCAGCATTCCCAGGCCTGATCAGCCTCCCTTACCCGAGTACCTTACCATAACCGGGGAGGTGCTTAACTCGTCCGAGTTTCAGATCCTCGACTATGAATTTAGCGCACCGGTGAATTATACGGCCGGCAAATGGGCTTTCAATTTCACCCCCACCTATGCTATTCCTGTCCATCCAGCCGTAGTCAAGGTAACGGCTGAGTTGCAGGATCACGCGATTGTCAGCAGGACCTTCACCCAAAGCCTGCCTAATACCTTTTACATCCAACTAGGAGTTACCTACACTTTTTGACTACCTAATGCGGATCGGCCGAATAGTGTAATCGCCCGTTCGTGCGCATGCAATCCCTTTTCCATAGAGGATTGATTTTTGTTATTAATTTCAACATAACATATTGACAATGAATTATGTTTATTATTTATATAAAATAAAAAATTAAACACCTCAACCTTGTCTGATCTTTCATAATTCCCGTTATTTTAGCATTTCTCTACAAGGATTGAAGCAGATTTTGGCCACTGTCTATAGTACCTTTGTTTGTACCTGGATGGACATGCGAAACAAAATTCGGAGAAGATCTGGCGGCAACCCGGTTCAAGTGGAGTCGCGATCAGGGCCCAATTTTTTCCCCCCCGAAACGAACCTGTGGCATCCACCAGAGATTAACATTAAATAGTACGGAGGTGAAGCAAGATTCAACTTCGATCATCCAGGCTAGGCAAATCGATCTGGTCGATTATCTGGCGCAGCTGGGTCACCATCCTAGCAAAGTTCGTCGAAACGATTATTGGTACCTTTCACCCTTACGCGAAGAGCATACTGCGTCCTTCAAAATTGACCGGGCTAAAAACCTTTGGTATGACCACGGGATCGGCCTTGGTGGTGACTTCATAGATTTTGGCATGCGCTTTCACAGGATATCCTTTTCGGAGTTGTTGCACATATTGGAAAAAGATCTTCCTATGCCCATGGCCGAGCCTCGACCTGCCAAGCCACAGGAAAAACACCTGAGTCCCATTGTAATTTCTGGCACAAACCAAATTTCCGATCCTTCTCTCCTAGATTATCTAGGCGGAAGAAAGATTCCCTTGGTCTTGGCTAGTCGCTATTGCGCGGAGGTGCATTTTGAGCTCTACGGCAGGAAGTTTCGCGCGATTGGCTTTAGGAACGATTCCGGCGGCTTTGAGCTGCGAAGCCCGCAGATTAAACTCAGTTCGAGTCCGAAAGATGTCACAACCATCTGCGGCAAATCGGACACCTTACATGTTTTTGAAGGCTTCTTCGATTTTCTTTCGTTTAAGGCCATAAATGAGTGGCCACCTTTGGCGCACGTCGGGACCGAAACAGAGCAGGACAGCTTTTTGGTGCTTAATACGTTGGCTTTTTTTGAGCGTAGCAGAGCCTGGATGGAAAATTATGGCAGGATTTTGTTGTATTTAGACAGAGACCCAGCGGGAGCCACCCGAACCCAGCAGGCCTTGACCTGGTCTTCTGGTTATGAGGATCTAAGCGCAAGCTATGCTCCCTATAAGGACGTAAACGATTTTTGGGTGACGACAAAAGTGCCCAGACCATCCGCCAACCAAGAGCCAACCAGGGATCCAGGCCTAGGCGGCGCCTGAGGTTGTGCATGCGAGAGCTAATTCGCCCAAGGCTTAGCACTTACTCGGTACGTAGACTGGCGACTGGATTGGCCACCGCCGCCCGCACGGCCTGGAAGCTCACAGTAAACAAGGCAATAAGGGTCGCTGCTATCCCGGCTGCTAGAAAAACCCAGACATTTAAATCGATGCGGTAGGCAAAGGAATTAAGCCATTTGACCATCATATAATAGGCGATCGGAGCAGCAATGATAAAGGAAAGAAAGACGAGTTTTAAGAAATCCCGCGATAATAGATTCACAATACTACCTACGCTTGCCCCCATAACCTTGCGCACGCCGATTTCTTTCGTGCGAAGCATTGTTGAATAGGAAGCCAGACCCAATAGACCCAGGCACGAAATGAATATAGCCAGAATGGTAAAATTCAAAAACAGTTTGCCGAATCGTTCCTCGCTTCGGTACTGATTGTCAAAGAATTCATCAAGAAAAAAATAACTGAAAGGCCGTGCCGGTACTAGGGTTTTCCATTTGTCTTCAATGGCGCTAAGGGTGGCTGTAAGATTTTTGGCCGATACCTTGGCCGATACCAGGTCGCAACCGTTAGGTTCTATGCGCATGCTCAAGGGCATGATCAGCTGTTGCAGCGAACGGAAATGAAAATCTTTGATAACGCCAATGATCTTGCCCTCGCGGCCCCACTGTTTAAATCGCTTGCCGATGGCTTGTTCGGCAGACTTGTACCCAAACAATTTGACAGCGGTCTGATTAAGCACCATCGCCTGGGTGGTATCGGTCTGAAAGTCTCGGGAAAAGCCGCGTCCTGCCACCATTTGTATATTGTATTGGCCGATATAATCCCAATCCACAAAATAAAGGTCCAGGTTGGCTATTTGCAAGTCTCCTTTGATGTTTTCAATCTGCGAGTATGCGCCCGGATTCCCTCCACCAGGAACGCTGGATGACATAGCCGTCGACAGGACCCCAGGCAGTCCGGTAATGGCCTGCTGGAAGGCTTTTTTAGCGGGGTCTCCTTCGGTCTTGATAACCAGCATTTGGTCCTTATTAAACCCCAGGTCCTGGTTGCGCATGAAGGTCATCTGGTTGTAGACGATGATCGTGGAGATCAATAGGCCAATATTAATCGTAAACTGGACAATCACCAGGCCTTTTCTGAGTAGGATACCGCGGGTGCCTGTGGCAAAACGTCCCTTTAAGACAGTCGTTGGGTTGAAGGCAGATAGCACAAGCGCCGGATAGATTCCTGCAGCTAGCCCAATGGCGACTGCCGTTGCGAGTAGAATCGCTAGGTAAAGTGGGTACTCCAGCAGACCCTGACTAATGATTTTTCCGGAGAGCTGATTAAAGTTGTGTAGCAGCAAGCCCGACAAAACTACAGTAAGGCAAAAAGCGATCAGGCAAATAAGGACAGACTCGCCCATGAACTGCCTGGATAGTTGAGTCCTTGATGCGCCTACCACTTTGCGTATACCCACCTCTTTGGCCCGTTCTGCCGACCGGGCGGTAGTCAGGTTAATGAAATTTATACAGGCGATCACCAAGATAAACACCGCGACGATCGAAAATATATAGACGTTGTTGATGTTACCCGTTTTGCTATCGTTGCGCGTAGATCGCAAATAGACATCCCGGAGAGCCTCCAGAAACAAGGTGGGATACATTTGTAGTTGCTTCATCTCGGTCCCGTTTCGTCTCTCTAAAAAAGCGGGGAACTTCGCCACCAGGGCTTTGGGGTCGGCTCCCGGTTTTAGGAGCAAATAGGCTTGGGAGCCATAGTTTCCCCACTGGTCATCGAGCCCCGAATCGAGCTTTTGGGTCAGGGTCGACATTGAGACCAACATGTCGGCTTTGATCTGTGAATTCTCGGGAAAATCCTTCATGATACCCGTCACCTTCGCAGGGAATCCGTCACCCGTTAGCAAGAGTACCTGACCCATCGGGTTCACGCTGCCAAAATATTTCTTCGCCGCCGTCTCCGAGAATACCAAGCTTAAGGGTTCCATCAATGCTGTAGCAGGATCGCCCTGCAGTAGTTTAAAGTCAAAGACATGAAAAAAGGCCGAATCGGCAAACAGGGATTTTTCTTCCTGGAATTTGATGTTGCCCTTTCGTACCAACAGGCTTCCTCCCGAGAGGCGAACTGCAGATTCGATTTCGGGGAATTCGCGCTTGGCATAGGGCGGCACAGCCCAGGATGGACCACCCGCGGGAATCGTTTCGGTGGGGGTCTTGATATCGCAAACCACACGGTAGATTCGCTGCGCTTTGCCGTGAAAATTATCGTAGCTTAATTCAAAACGCACGTATAGGAAAATGAGAAAAAAGGCTGTCATGCCAACCGTTAGACCAAGAATATTGATCAGGGAATATACCCGGTGTTTCCACAAGTTTCGCAGGGCGATTTTGAGATAATTCTTGATCATAACCGGATATTTTAAGCAATTAAATTACGGATTGGGCTAATTCCCTAGGATCTTCATTCAACGAGCGGCCGAAAAAGACACACTGGCGGTAAATCCCCTGGCCATGGGCCTACCTATCCCCCCTTGGCCTGCTGGCGACTTACCTTTCGGGTAATTGTTTCGCATCGAAGGATAAACCCCCGGCCAGCCATAATACCTTGGGCTTGCCTTGCGTTTGAGTGGTAGTAAAAGTCTACCGGGCAAAGCTGCTCGCAAGGCTGGGACCCGAGAAACCCCATTCCCAAGCACTGGGCTTGAGAAGACTGGCATAAATAGCTGCTGACCGATGGAGCATACGAGCGTTTTACGGGTTCTTATTCGGGTCTGGATAAAACTATCTATTTTTAAAAAAAAAGTTAGCCGAATCAATTTACCAAAATATCTGCCCTTTTTGCTGGTTTTCTGCGCCTGCGGCCAGCTAAGCCAAGCGCAGACCAAACTGATCTCTGGCACCGTGATGGATTCGGCGACCAAGGCTCCGTTGCAAAACGTCAGCGTGTCAGCGAAAAACAGCGCCAAAGGCACCATAACAGACCCTCAAGGTAGATTCCTGATGGTGGTGTCGGGTGGGGTGCGGAGGATTACCTTTTCCTCTGCAGGATACAATGCACTCACCCTTACGCTCAACGATAGCTCCGTCCAGCTGCTTACCGTGAGGCTCCCCAAATCCTATACTCTTTTGAGTGACGTGGTGGTAAACGGCAAAATCAAGAAATACCACAACAAGAACAACCCGGCCGTCGACCTCATCCGCCGGGTGATCGCCAACAAATCGAAGAATGGGCCAGGCTCTAGTCCATATGAATCCTTTCATCAATACGAAAAGATCCGCGTATTCTTGGACAAGTTCCCCTCGGTTATCCGGGATTACCGCCTGCTGCATAATTTTCATTTTCTCTTTGAGAATGAAGACTCCTTACTGGTTCCTGGTAAGACTTTAGTCCCCATATACATCGAAGAAACGCTTTCTGACCATTATTTTCGAAGGCATCCCGAGGCAGAAAAAAAGATTGTCGTGGGGCGAAAAAGCGTAAACTATGGTGAATACCTGGATATGAAAGGGATCAGTGCGGGACTGAACAGGATGTACGAAGACTTTAACATTTATGACAACGCGATACCTGTTTTCACCACCCAGTTTGTTAGCCCCATTGCCGATTTGGCACCCACTTTTTATATGTACTTTATCCTGGATACGGTGGTGGAAAACGGAAAAAAATTGGTGGAGTTGTATTTCACGCCCCGAAACCCGGAGGACTTGCTGTTGAAAGGAACCCTGTCTATCACCCTGGATGGACAATATGCCTTGCAGCGCGCGGTATTGGGCATCAGTAAACACACCAACCTGAATTATGTCCAACAATTTCGAGTCAAGCAGGATTTTGCGCAAGGGCCCGAAGGCCACTACTATTTGGCCTATTCCAATGAACTTGCCGTTTTTAGTCCCTTCGCCAATACGCCCGGATTTTTTGCCGACCGCACCGTGTCCAATGGACAGGTCTCCAACCTCCCTCTAAAGGACAGCTTGTTTGCCGGGTCTGCGGTCGATACCCTCGCCCAAGCTACCCATCATTCCGATAGTGTCTGGGCAGTCGAGCGCCCCATCTCCCTGACGCAGTCCGAAACCCGAACCTACACGGATATCGACAGCCTGGTCACGTTGAAGTCCTACAAGCGCATCATGAACTATGGCACCCTGCTGACGGCAGGCTATATTTCGGCGGGCAAATTCGATATCGGGCCGGTAGGTACTTTTTATTCGTTTAATCCCGTGGAAGGGCAGAAACTACGCTTTGGAGGGCGCTCTAATACCAAATTAAGTACGCGGTATTACACGGAGGATTACATTGCCTACGGCTTCAAGGACCAGCGCTGGAAATACTACGTCAGCGGAACCTATTCCTTCAATAATAAATCCATTTATACATTCCCCTTCAATTATCTGCAAGCCAGTTTCCTGTATGACACCCGGCACCCTGGCCAGGAGAATGTCTTTGCCAATGGAAATACCTTCCTGTCATCCTTTACCCATGGCGACAACAGTAAGTGGTTATACAATTACATTGGCCGATTGAACTATATACATGAACTGGAAAATCATTTTTCCTACAACCTGGGATTTAAATATTGGCAGCAGCAGCCGGCGGGTTCCTTGGATTTTATCTATGAGCCGACCCAGAACCAGTTCGATACCGTGCCCGAGATAACCACCTCGGAGCTCTCGCTTACCCTTCGCTATGCGCCTCATGAGCGATTTTATCAAGGAAAAACCAGCCGCTCCATCATTACCGACAAGTATCCCATCTTTACCTTTCAATACGCCATTGGCATTAATGGATTGCTGGGCGGCCAGTACAACTACAACGCCTTTCATTTCAATATATACAAACGGGTATACTTGGCTCCTTTCGGCTTTTCTGACGTGACCTTTGATGCCGGTTACCTCCAAGGCATTCTGCCCTTTCCCTTGCTGGTGATCCACCCAGCCAATCAGTCCTACTTCTATATAGAAAATGCCTATAACTTGATGAATTATGAGGAATTCGTGAGTGACCACTATGCGGGAATAAACATAGACCACAGCTTTAACGGTTTCTTTTTCAATAAGATTCCACTACTTAAAAGACTCAGACTCCGAGAAGTCATTGCAGGGAAACTCCTGTATGGCGGAGTTCGCGACGAAAACAATCCCGACAAGAACCCAGAGCAAATGAAATTTCCGGTTACCAACGGCATCACGACCACCTATACCCTGAATGGCAAACCTTATTTGGAAGCTAGCGTCGGAGTGTATAATATATTCTCGATCTTCCGGCTAGATCTGGTCAAACGGTTTAGCTATCTATTCCACCCAGGCATATCCCCACTGGGCTTGCGGGTGAGCAGCAATTTTTATTTTTGACCTTCCCCCACTAGCACGCCTGTCTTGGCGGCCCGGCTGCCCGCACCCAAAAAGAAATAGTCGAGATATTTGTTTTCCGAGGATTTGTTGTTAATTTCGAAATAGTTCGGTTCATTTGATCTCTCGATGACGAGAGCGTGCTCAGCTAGCTTATCCTGACTCCTCACAGCTTATCTCTACTTACTATCCGGCCCAAGCTTGCCTCTTTGCCATGAGCTCTATGCCACATAAAGGGGATATGATTTGCCCGTATCCTAAATTATTTTTAATCAATACGGATTCCATTCACAACTCAAAACCTTTAATCATGAAAAAATTATGCATCCTGTCCATCTTATTACTAACGGTTGTCACTATTTCGGTTGCCCAGCAAAAGCAACCCTCTACGGACTGCGAAGGCGCGTTTAGCAAGGGAACCAACGTAATCGGTGTGGGGGTTGGTGTCGGCGATTTGTATTGGGTGGGATCGGGATACACCAGCAGTTTTCCCGTTAATCCAACAGTGACTTGGGATATGTCCATCACCAATAAACTGGGTATCGGGAATATAGGTGTCGGGCTGATGCTCAGCTACGCTTCGTCTAAATTGGATGAAGGAGGTGGCTATACGTACACCTATACCGGAATATTAGCCGGCGTTCGGGGCACCTATCATTTCATCATATCCAAGAGTGATAAATTTGATCCTTATGCGGGAGTGATGTTTGGATATGTGTTTAGTTCGAATACCAACAATTTGCCTAGCTATGGCTACACCAATCCGTATGGCTCGCCCATTAAAAACGGGGGCTTTCTACCCGGAATTTTTGCTGGCGTCCACTACTATTTCTCGCCCGCTTTCGGGGTCAATGGTGAGGTGGGTTATGATGGATTTTCCTTTGTACTCGTGGGTGTGGCCTTCCGTTTTGGTGGATGCGGGAGTGGAAAATAATTCGTTTTGCGGCTTGCAGCGTGACGGGTGCGCTGGCGTTATCGGTTTTGCGCTTGACTTCAGTATTGGGGTCAGAGATAAACTTGTATGACCTTGCTTTGCGCGTGGAGCTGGAATCAAGGGATCACTTGTAATTAACTGCAGGTAAATAGATGATGAATGTAGTAATCTCGTGGCTTCTGTAGTATAACAGAAGTTGCACTACCTACGTCCGGGGCGCCGATTATCGCCACCGCCCCCTCCCCGATTGGAGGAGTCGTTGCGGACCTGGGTTTCCGCTTCTTTAACGGACATCAATTTCCCTTTAAGTCCCACCCCATCGAGAGTCTCGATGGCCAAGCGGGCATCGCTGTCTTGGGGCATATCCACAAAACCAAATCCCCTACTCTTGCCTGTTTCCCTGTCCAGTATGACTTTGGCCGAATTGACCTCACCATACAATTCAAACATTTCCTTTAGGTCGACATCATCAAAATCATACGGGATAGAGGCTACGAAAAGTTTCATTGGAATGTGTTTAAAAAGTAAAAATACTAAAAAACAATCGGAATCAGGCTAATGCAGCCAACCACTGACATATTTTTCGATTGGTATTGCCAACGGCCTCGGACCGTATACTGAACGCAACTGCCCTAACCGCGATTCGGGCCCGCATGCCGGTCCTGATTCACAGAGCGATATGGCCCAGGCGCTTCCAATTCATGAATACCCATTTAGATTTCCTCCCTATATTCGCATATCCAAAAACAGCCATATGATGAAATTTCTTCTGGTAGCGGTCGTGTTATTCCTGCTTGTGTATCCTAGGTGTTGCGCAAACCCCAGCTCCGCCAGCAAAAGAGGAAGCCCCCGTAGCGCATCAATTGGTCCTAAATATCGATTCGGCAGTTACCACCACCCACGAAGTAACGATCAAGGGTCAGCGGGTGCCCTACACTGCGACGGCCGGCACCCAGCCGGTATGGGATGAAGACGGAAAGCCTCTGGCGGGTATTTTCTATACCTACTACGAACGCACCGATATTAAGGATAAGTCGGGCCGACCCCTGGTCATCTCCTTTAACGGCGGTCCTGGCACCCCTTCGGTTTGGATGGAAATTGGCTACACGGGCCCCAGACGCCTGAACGTGGACGACGAAGGCTACCCTGTCCAGCCTTATGGCTTGCAAGACAACCCTTATTCCATCCTGGATGTGGCGGACATCGTGTACGTGGATCCGGTGAATACAGGCTATTCCAGGCCAGTGAGTAAACAGACTCCGGGTTCGAAATTCTTCGGAGTAAATGAAGACATCAAATATCTGGCCGACTGGGTCGCTGGTTTCGTGACCAGGAAAAACCGTTGGGCTTCACCTAAATTCCTGATTGGGGAAAGCTATGGAACGACCCGGGTATCCGGGCTTGCCCTGGCGCTGCAATCCGAACAGTGGATGTACCTCAATGGCGTTATCCTCGTATCGCCAACTGGACTTGGTATAGAACGTGGCGGCCCGGTGGCCATGGCCTTGCACCTGCCCTACTATACAGCGACCGCCTGGTATCACAAGGCTCTGGGGCCGGAGCTGCAACAAAAAGATTTGTCGGCCATCTTGCCAGAAGTGGAGGATTTCACCATCAATAAACTTATCCCAGCCTTGAGTAAGGGCGGGTTCTTGGATGAACAGACCAGAAACAGTATCGCTTCGCAAATGGCGGCCTATTCTGGCCTTTCTCAAAAAGTGATCCTGCAACACAATCTGTACATCCCCACTGATTTTTTCTGGAAAGAGCTGCTGCGGGACAAAGGCTATACGATTGGCAGACTGGATTCCCGCTACAAAGGCATTGACCGGCAGTTGGCCGGAGATGGCCCTGATTTTAACGCCGAACTCACGTCCTGGTTGCATTCCTTTACGCCGGCGATGCACATCTATTTGCGCGATGAATTGGACTACAAGACCGACCTCAAGTACAATATGTTTGGACCCGTTTGGCCTTGGAACGACAAAGGAGACCAGACGGGCGAAAACCTGCGTCAAGCGATCGCCGAAAACCCCTCCCTTCATCTGCTGATACAGTCTGGCTATTACGATGGAGCCTGCGATTATTTTAACGCTAAATACAGCATGTGGCAGCTCGACCCTAGCGGTCGGCTCCAAGACCGGCTCAGTTGGGAAGGGTACCGCAGTGGACATATGCTTTACCTCAGAAAAGAGGACTTGGCCGTATCCAGTCAGCATTTGCGCGATTTCATCCTAAAGTCCATCCCCAAGCCAGGCGAGCCGGCAAAATACTGATAGCTCAATTCAGCGCGGCCGAGGTATCCCCAAGCTCCGTGCGCACTTAGTTTGCTGTTGCTGGTGGAATTTGGTAAATTACGGTACCATCGATTGCCTTACACTTCGCTTCCTCTCACCAGGAACCTTTATTATGAAGCACCTGTTTATATCTTTCTTGCT
Organism: uncultured Chitinophagaceae bacterium; assembly: GCA_963742225.1. GTDB lineage: Bacteria > Bacteroidota > Bacteroidia > Chitinophagales > Chitinophagaceae > Puia. The sequence continues at coordinate 40,227 of CAVULD010000005.1, forward strand.
CCTGGCACATGGAATCCTGGGCGCCCAGCCGGTCGTCTCCATTAGTGTGGACGGTTCCATCAATCCTGCGGTGGCCCAGTTCATCCACCGGTCCATCGACCAGGCCTATCGCCAAAAAGCCCCTTGCCTACTCATCCATCTCAACACGCCGGGCGGACTTTTAGAATCTACCCGACAGATCGTCGGCGATTTTTTGCAATCGCCCCTGCCGATAATCGTCTTTGTGGCGCCCGCAGGAGCCCATGCCGGATCGGCAGGAGTATTCGTTACCCTGGCGGCTGACCTGGCCGCAATGGCACCTGGCACCAACATAGGTGCCGCGCATCCGGTGGGCTTGCAGGGAGGCGAGACCGATACGATCATGAATAGCAAGATTACTAACGACGCTGCTGCCTTTATACGAACCATCGCCGAGAAAAGAAAACGCAATTTGGATTGGGCCGAAGCGGCGGTGCGTCAAAGTGTGTCCATTACCGACTCGGAAGCTTTGGAAAAAAATATTATTGACCTGATCGCGGCCAATGACCAGCAGTTGCTAGAGCAAGTGGACGGGAAAATGATCGCCTTGAATGCAGGCTCCCAGATCCTGCACACCAAGGGAGCCGAGGTACAGATACTCGAGATGGGATTTATGGAAAAAATGCTGAATCTGATTAGCGACCCCAATATTGCGTACGTGATGATGATGCTGGGTTTTTTTGGGCTCCTGTTTGAATTATTTAACCCGGGGTCTATATTTCCCGGGATCGTCGGGTTTATCGCGCTGGTCCTGGCCTTTTACTCCCTGCATTCGCTGCCGGTGAATTACGCCGGACTGGCGCTCATCATTTTTGGCATCATCCTGTTTTTGCTGGAACTCAAAATCGTTAGCCACGGTATGCTGGCGATCGGCGGGGTGGTATCGCTGGTTATTGGTTCGCTGATGCTGATCAGACCGGTATCGGGCGTGGATATTTTTCGACTATCCAGAACCGTTATATTCAGCTCGGTAGGCCTAGCCACCTGTTTTTTCCTGTTTGTCCTGGGCAAAGGAATACGCGCCCAAAGACTTCGACCTGTGACGGGCGTGGAGGGTTTAGTGGGCCAGACAGGTATTGCGCTGGACACCCTGGACCCGGCAGGCATGGTCCAGGTCCATGGGGAGCTGTGGAAGGCCTTGTCCGTGAGCGGCCGCGTGGACCCGGGGCAAAAAATACGCGTCAAAGACATCAAGGATCTTACCCTTTATGTGGATACTATCGGGGTTTAATTTAAAATTATATGTATGCAAACCATTCCCATTTTCGGCCTACTGCTCGTTTTTTTTGTTATTATCATCTTAGCTAATGCGATTCGAATCCTGCGGGAATATGAACGGGGAGTGGTCTTCCGGCTGGGACGGTTGGTCTCGGGTGGCGTGCGCGGCCCGGGCCTAATCCTGCTTATCCCGATTATCGATAAAATGGTTAAAGTCAGCCTGCGAACCATTGTCATGGACGTGCCACCCCAGGACGTTATTACCCAAGATAATGTCTCGATTAAGGTCAATGCGGTGGTCTATTTCCGGGTGATGCAGCCGCAAAAAGCGATTGTGGAGGTGGAAAATTACCTCATGGCTACCTCCCAATTATCTCAAACTACCCTGCGTAGCGTGCTGGGCCAGTCGGAACTGGATGATCTGCTGTCGCAGCGGGAAAAAATCAATCTGCGGCTGCAACAAATTATCGACGCCCACACGGAGCCCTGGGGGGTAAAGGTGTCGAACGTGGAGGTCAAACAAATTGACCTGCCCCAAGAAATGCAACGGGCCATGGCCAAGCAGGCGGAGGCCGAGCGGGAACGCCGCTCTAAGGTAATTGCTGCGGAAGGTGAGTTTCAAGCTTCTCAGCGCCTATCCGACGCGGCCAAGGTACTTGCCGAGGAACCCAGCGCCATTACGCTACGCTATTTGCAGACGCTGAGAGAAATTGCCACAGAGAAAAATTCCACTACGATTTTCCCGGTCCCCATCGACCTACTCAAGCCATTTCTGCAATCCGAACAAAAGAAAGTCCAGTCAGGATCAAATCCCGGGTGATTGACTGAGGGGGAGGGTTTTGGAGAAGTAAGTTTGTATTGAGTCTGTAGATCGGGGCACCGGATTGCCATCTTGCTAGGGTAATCCCGTCGTCATTCGGCTTTAGGCAGGGCAAAGGAAAAGACACTTCCCTTGTCCGGCTCGCTGGAAATGAACAAGCGTCCCCTGTTTTTAGCGAGAAATTCTTTGCAAAGCATGAGCCCCAAACCCGTCCCGGCTTCGCTGGAGGTTCCCTTACTGGTATAGTACATGTTGCTGTTTATTTTTTGCATCGCTTCGGCCGTGATACCAACGCCCGTGTCTTCGACCGCCACTTCAACGAAAGAGGAATTTTCGTTTATGCTGATTGTCACCCGGCCTTTGCGCGGCGTAAATTTAATGGCGTTCGATAAGAGGTTTCTGAGTACCAGGCCAATCATATCCTTATCGGCTTGTACCAGACCAGAAGCCTGACCCTGGGATTGAATAGTAATGTCTTTGGCCTGCGCCTGCAAATTCAATAGCCGGATAATCTCCTGGACCAGGTCTTTGAGATCGATTGGTTGAACCGAGGTGGCTTCCTGCTGCATCTGGCTTTTGGCCCACTGCAGTAAGTTTTCCATCAACCCTGTGGTGTAATTCAGATCGTTTACAATCGCGGGAATCATCTTCTTGAGTTCTGCCGCCGGCGTGTCGTATTGCTGGATGTTGCGAAACAGGTTACGCAGTGCATAAATCGGGGATTTCAGATCGTGGGCTATGACGGAGAATAACTTGGATTTTAAGGAATTGAGCTCCGTTAATTCCCCAGTCTGGTGGCGAAGCAAGTTGGCCTTCTCCTCAATCTCGTGTTTTTGTTTCTGGATCTTCAGGTTCTTCTCATGCAACGCGCGGTTGCTGGCCAGAATGCCCAGTTGATACAGGGAGTTTTCCTTCTTGATTAGGAACAGCCCGTAGAATATGAACACAATAGCTGTTAGCTGATTAAATAAGTAAAAAAAAATATTGGCCGATTCCAGCTGATAGTGATAGGTCTTATTCACCACAGCGAGAATAAAATAACTCACCATGGAAAGGCCCACAGAAAAGAGCATTTCACTGATCTCCTGTAAAAAGAATACCGATAGAATGCCATAGAGGATGAAAAACAATTCGACACCCAGGTTCATGCCATTGAGATAAACGATGCTGGTAGCGACTGGATATAAAATAAAATAAGCCAGCATCCCGGCTTGGTATTTATAGTAGAAATTTAGACCCAGTACCAATAAACTTACCCATACCGGCAAACTGGCGATCAGGAAGGAGGAAAAGGGTAGCATTTCGTTACCGAAAAGACAGGTCACAGGAACCACGATGCCCGTAACCAGTTGGAAAAAATTGAGTTGATTGAATATGCTAAGCTTGCGCCGATCATAATCATCCATGGTTTTGGTTAGGCCAATCGCCTTGATATCTTCCAAAAAGTCCATGGATTTTTGAGAGAGCGATTCCATCCGCCCAGGTATGCCGGCGGCCTTAATTTTCTGGTGGATGACCAGGTGTCTGCTCTTGAGCCAATCCATAAACCCTACTGATCGACCTTGCTTGATCTCTTCCTGCAGTTGGGTAAGACCGGGTTCCATGAATTTCATATAGTCTGGGTAATCGATTAGGTATTGGCTTTGCGTGTAATGAGGCGCCTTGGCTTGCTGAATAGTCTGGCTTAGTAACAATTCCTTTTACCAGGAACCATCCAAAACCCAACGCCGTAAATCAGCTATAGGTTAACGTAAATACTCCGGGTTTTCTTATCATATTTTGTGCCAGAGGATAATAATGTTTTGGGCCAGTCGGATTTGATCCCTTCTAGCTCGGTGCGGCTGCGCCATTTGGTTCAGGGCGACACCATTTTATAACGTCTTATTTATCAATAGGCAGCCCAGGGAGCAATGACCGAGGCCAAAAAAAAGTTGATTCAGGGGCTTGCATATTTCAATAATAAGTGCAATCTTGCACTCAGAATCGTACCCAATCTCCCCGAAAACCAGATCACTCCAATTCCCCTAGTTTTCTTATCCTTTTTTTAGTGTTTTTTCCAATCTTCCTTTCTGAAAATTGCCGTGTACTTCCAATAACTGTGGTTAACTATAACCAAGTGTAATTCTGTTGTTTTCTCTTGTCGATCTCAGCAGTTACAATATAGTTCCATAATTATTTCTTAATCCCAAATCGTACACCATGAAAAAGTTTTTACCCCTGATTTCCCTGGTTTTAATTTTGGCCATTTGTGCAATTAGTTCCGTTCTGTATTTGAATCAGAGTTACACCTCTTCGGCTCTGTTGACTATCATGTGGGTTCTTGCGCTTACCTACTGGATTGGATCGGTTGGAGCAAAGGCCAAGGAGGCTAAGTAACCAGCTCCATCTCTGTGCCCAGCATGCCCGCGCATGCCCTGATCTGAGGTTCTTAGCGACACAACAAAGGACAGTTGGCACATGCCACAATACAGGTCCTAGGTCTGCGGTCACTCAGTACTCAGGATCTTACCCCTGGGGTAAGGATTTTGTCAGGCATAGCAGGTTTTCTGAGCGACTTTCGGGGCATATCTATGCTTCCCTTTCTTTCTGCATTGAGAAAGAAGTTAACTCCGACCCTGCCTAACCAGCAGGGCCAAACGACTCGGCAGCCATATGGGCTACCTTCCCTCTGTGTTCGCGGTTTACCACGCTCAGCTCTCGTGGAGCTGCTTATCCAAATTTTGTTCCTATTTCCCACTCGCCTCTAGGGCCTCTGTACGATGCTTGTATTTTCCCCATCCGTTCATCATTTCCTAACCTCAGGAATGATCGCCCTTTGGTATCTTGCGCCCGGCCCGTGTATTTTTTGAATGTACTGCGGTCCATGTATTTGGACTTGACTAGAATGCGACACAATCTGGCCTTAATAGGGTTCGACCCGCCGCCGATTTAACCCATTGGATGGGATGCCGTCGGGTTTCCATGGCTTGTCCGATAATTAATCAGTTTGAAGCGAATCCATTGTAAGGTATAAGCGTTTATTTTTGCCGTTCACCAGCCACGAGTTCCACACATGGGTAAAGTATTTGTTGCACTTTTGATGGTCATCATGGGGGGCCTGGATGCGCCCGCAATGGCTCAAATGCTCTCGATTAAAGACGCCATCCAAAAGTCGTTATCCAATTACGGAACGCTGAAAGCCAAAGCCCATTATGTCGACGCTTCCAAGGCGTTGGTAAGGGAAAGTTCGCGGGAATACCTGCCTGACCTGAATATCGCTAGTCAACAGGATTTCGGCACCGTCAACGCCCAAAATGGACCCCTGTATGGATTCAAGGGGTTAGGGGTGGCTTCCTCAGGCCCTGTATTGAATGCACAGAATTGGAATTCTGCCTTTGGCGCCCTGTATTTAACCAACATCAATTGGGATTTTTTCTCCTTTGGCCGGGCTAAAGAAAAGGTCAAATTATCGGAGTCGATCGTCGCCTTGGATGAGAGTGATCTGGAGCAGGAAAAATTTCAACAGGAAATCCGCGTTTGTGGGGCCTACCTCAACCTGCTCGCTTCCCAGCGTCTGACCCAAGCCCAGCAGGACAATTTAGACCGGGCCCAGGCGCTGCTGGGCGTCGTGCTGGCACGCACGCAAAACGGACTAAATCCCGGGGTGGATTCCTCCCTGGCGCAGGCCCAGGTATCCAACGCTAAAATCGCTTTGAACGCAGCCCGCGACTACGAGCAACAGCAGGTCGCTGACCTTGCTCAGCAGATGGGCATTACCACCCCGGTTGGGGATTTTGTGCTGGACACCCTCTTCATTGACCGGGTGCCACGGAGCATTTATGATTCCTCGAGAATACAGCAGCAGAATCATCCCCTGCTTAAATATTACGGAGAACGCATCGCCGCCAGCGACGCACAGCTGAAGTATTACCACACGCTGAATTACCCTACCTTTTCCCTTTTTGGCATTCTGCAAGGCAGGGGGTCTGGCTTTGGCTCCAATTACACGGAGCTGAATAAGAATGCGTATTCCTCCGACTACTGGACCGGCGTCAATCCGACAAGAGGTAATTACCTGCTTGGTGTGGGGTTCTTTTGGAATCTGACTACTCCCCTGCGGACCCAGCAATTGGAAGAAGCGCAAAAATTCACCTCCCGCGGACTCAAAGATGAATACGATCTGATCAACCAAAACCTGTCCAATCAACTCATTTTTTCCAATGCGCGGATTAAGAACGCCATGGCCTCCTACCTGGAAGCGCCGGTTCAGGTCCGGGCGGCCAACGACGCGTACCACCAAAAAACGATCATGTACACCCATGGTCTGAGCAATATTGTGGACGTGACTCAGGCCTTGTTTGACTTGAACCGGGCAGAAACGGACCGCGATATTGCGGACAACAATGTGTGGCAGGCCTTGCTGCTAAAGGCGGCAGCGACGGGCGATTTTGGACTTTTCATCGGAGAGTTTTAGACTTAGTGGGTCGGACCAAAGAACAGGATGAACGACGAGTTTGCGAAATTTAACCAATAGCGATTCATGGGACTAATCAAAAGTGCACTTCGAAAGCCCATTACCGTGCTGGTCATCGTGGCCGGCCTATTTTTCTTCGGAATAAATGCCGTGCGCAACATCAAGATTGATATTTTCCCCAATCTGGATCTGCCGGTCATTTATCTATCGCATCCCTACGGAGGCTTTACCCCGGACCAGATGGAAGCCTATTTCGGCAAGCAATATGTCAATTTGTTGCTCTTCGTATCCGGGGTGAAGAGTATTGAGACCAAGAACATTCAAGGACTTACGCTAATTAAGCTGACTTTCTATGAAGGCACCAACATGGCCCAAGCAGCATCGGAGGTGTCTGCATTTAGCAACCGGGCCCAAGCTATTTTCCCGCAGGGAAGCAATCCGCCCTTTATCATTCGCTTCGATGCCTCTACCTTGCCGGTGGGCGAGTTGGTCCTCAGCAGTCCGACCCGGTCCAACAACTCGTTGCTCGACCTGGCTAACGTGTACGTGCGAGCCTCCTTCACGTCCGTTCCGGGACTAGTTTCCCCTGCCCCTTTTGGCGGTAACGTGCGCACCATCGTCATTAAAGCCGACCCGGAGCTCTTGCGTATCCACAACCTGACTCCCGATCAGCTGGTGGCGGCTTTACGGGTGAACAACCAGCCTACGCCTGCAGGCAATGTGCGGATCGGAGACATTAACTACTTCACGCCTAATAACACGACGATCAAAACCATCCAGGAATTTGAGAATATTCCCCTGTATAAAGGGGGGGTGCAGAACCTCTATCTCAAAGACGTGGCCAAGGTGGAAGACGGCGCGGACGTGACTACCAGCTACGTGCTGATCAACGGCAAACGGTCTGTCTATCTGCCGGTGACTAAGTCTGCGGATGCATCGACTTGGGAAGTGGTGCAGAATTTAAAGGCGGCTATTCCAAAGATCGAAAGCATTCTTCCCGCCGACGTGAAATTGTCCTTCGAATTCGACCAGTCGATATACGTAATCAATGCGGTGAAAAGCTTGCTGACCGAAGGAATCATTGGTGCTATACTTACCGGCCTGATGGTGCTGTTGTTTTTAGGGGATGTGCGAGGTGCCCTAATCGTCATTTTCACCATTCCCACCTCGCTGATATCTGGCGTATTGCTGCTCTATGTCTTCCATCAAACGATCAACATCATGACCCTCAGCGGGCTTGCCCTGGCGATTGGGATACTGGTAGATGAATCGACGGTAACCATTGAAAATATCCATCAGCATTTTGACCTCGGAAAGCCCAAGGCGTTGGCAATTTGGGATGCCTGCAAAGAAATCGCCTTTCCTAAACTGCTGATCCTTTTTTGTATTCTGGCGGTTTTTGCGCCCGCCTTTACCATGAAAGGTATTCCGGGTGCGCTTTTTCTGCCCCTGTCGCTGGCGATTGCGTTTTCGATGATCACGTCCTATTTGCTCGCCCAAACTTTTGTCCCCATTTTAAGCAACTGGATGATGAAAACCAAGCACCAGGGATCGGGTAACGACGCCGCGGAATTCGCTGCATCTGCACTGGGCGGCTCGTCGGAAATGGATACCTGGGACCAGAAAAAGATGTTGGTCGAAAAGTCCGCCTCATCGGGCAAGCTTAGCCGCTTTGATAGATTTCGCAACCGCTACATGCGTTTTTTAAACAGAATATTACCCTACCGAAAGCCCATTGTCGTCCTCTATAGCCTGGTTACCTTGGCCATCGCCCTGCTCCTACTCACCAATATCGGCCGGGACATCCTACCCAAATCCAATGCCGGCCAGTTCCAAGTTCGACTCCGAGCCCCTGATGGGACGCGGGTGGAGCATACTGAACAGAAAGTGTTGGCTACTCTCTCGCTGTTGTATCAGCTGGTGGGCAAAGAAAATATTCTGGTGACTTCCGCCTTTGTAGGTCAGCACCCGCCGCAATTTTCGACGAGTCCGGTTTTTTTGTTCATGAGTGGCACCCACGAAGCGGTCTTACAGGTACAAATGCGACCGGAATACCACGAAAATTTGGAAGATCTGAAGGAGCGATTCAGAAAAAAAATTCACGACTCCATCCCCGATCTGAAAGTATCTTTTGAACCCATTGAATTGACGGATAAAATACTTAGTCAAGGGTCTCCAACGCCCATTGAAGTGAAAATCATCGGAAAGAACAAAAAGTTAGACGAGGAATATGCCTATAAGGTACGGGATAAACTGAGCCAGATTCCTTACCTGCGCGACGTCCAGCTAGGCCAACCTATCAGGTACCCTGCCATCGATATTTACCTGAACAGAGACCGGGCGGCGCAATTGGGCGTCGACGCCTCCGATGTCTCCCGTTCTTTGGTGGCATCGACATCCTCGTCCCGGTACACCGAAAAAAACGTTTGGATTGATGAGAAGATTGGAGTCAGCTACAACGTGCAGGTGCAAATTCCGGAAAATAAAATGACTTCCGTTAACGATATCAGTGAAATACCCGTGTTGCAAAATACCGCCCGACCGGTTCTCGGGGACGTGGCCACCATCCAGCAGGATACCACCTATGGGGAGGACGACGATATCGGAGCCGTGCCGGAAATGTCGGTCACAGCCAATTTGCACAACATGGATCTGGGCACTGCTTCCACGGATGTGCAGCGCGCTGTGGCTTCTCTCGGGACCCTGCCCCGGGGTCTGTCCATTGAGACCAAGGGGTTGACCCAGGTCCTCACCGAAACGCTAAGCAGCCTGCAAACTGGGCTACTGACGGCCGTGATTGTTATCTTTTTAATGTTGGCCGCTAATTTCCAATCCTTCAAAGTATCCTTGGTGGTGCTCTCGACGATTCCTGCCGTTTTGGTGGGTTCCTTAGCGATGCTGAAGCTGACGGGAGCGACATTAAACCTCCAGTCCTATATGGGTATGATCATGAGCGTGGGAGTTTCCATCGCCAATTCCGTCTTGCTGATCACCAACGCCGAACACCTGCGGATGCACAACGGCAATGCCTTGGAATCGGCCAGAGAGTCAGCCGCCCTACGCATTCGCCCGATATTGATGACCACACTGGCCATGGTGGTCGGCATGATACCCATGGCCTCGGGCCTTGGGGAAGGTGGAGACCAGGCATCGCCCCTGGGTCGGGCGGTCATTGGAGGATTGATAGCTTCGACCTTCGCCGCCTTGTTTATACTTCCGCTGGTCTTTGCCTGGGTGCAAGCCAAAGAATCGACCGAATCTGTTTCCCTTGACCCGGAAGACAAATCCAGCAAACATTATATACCCTCCTTGTATGAACACAGCAATAAATAATGGAATGGGCCGCGTCCGATCACTGGCCACCGTGCTACTTATCGGGGGGCAGTTGCTTAGCTGCTCCGGTCCGGATAAGAAAGTGGACGACCAAGCAAACACCGTGCAGCCACCCGTTTCCCGGGAACTGATAACACTCCAAAAGGGGAAGCTTTCCACGGACCTGCGTCTTCCTGGGGAACTTATCGCCTACCAGCAGGTTGACCTCTATGCCAAGGTGAACAGCTTTGTCAGCAGGATGTATGCAGATATTGGTTCGCAGGTGAAAACGGGGCAGTTGCTCGTCACCATGGAAGCGCCTGAACTGAGCTCCCAACTTGCCGGCGCAAAATCTAAGCTCAAATCTCAGGAAGCCGTCTTTTTGGCCAGTAGGGCCAATTACCTGCGCCTGTATGAAACCAGCCAGACTCCAGGAACCGTGGCCCAAAATGATTTGGACCTAGCGTTATCCAAAAAGGATTCGGATTCCGCTCAACTGGAGGCCGCCCGCTCTGCCTATGACGAAATTGCGGACACGCGCAATTACCTGGAGATTCGGGCACCCTTCGACGGCATCATTAGTGCCCGTAACGTCAATCTGGGGGCTTACGTTGGCCCCTCAGGCAAGGGCTCCGAGCTACCCATCTTCACCTTACAGGAACAAAAGAAGTTGAGGCTGGTCATTTCTGTTCCGGAGGCCTATACAGGCTACGTCAGCCAAAATGCGCGTATCGGCTTTCAGGTGAAGACCTTCCCTAACAAGACTTTCTCGGCCAGGGTAAACCGTCTGGCAGGTGCCCTGGATGACCGGCTTCGGTCCGAGCGCATTGAAATGGACGTCGTCAACAACGATAAGGAGCTATTGCCCGGCATGGTGGCCGAAGTGGTGCTGCCCTTGACGCCCACAGATAGCAGCTTCATCGTGCCAAAGACTGCCTATGTGAATTCTACCGAAAGGTCCTTTGTCATCAAAGTGGTCGACGGGAAGGCCCATTGGGTGGATGTAAAAAAGGGCAGGGAGATTGCCGACCGGGTGGAAGTTTTTGGTAACCTTTCGGAAGGAGACCAGCTCGTAAAGGCAGCCAGCGAGGAAGTCCGTGATGGCTCTGTGGTAGGCCATGCCACACTGGCCAATTAGGGTGGGGCTTGGATACACGTTGTGTTCCTTGCTCCAAAGAAAAAGCCTCCGAAGAGGCTAACTAATTCATATCGAATGTCCGGCAATCTACGCTTTCTGGAAAGCCAATGCTTTAAGCCCGTTGCCTGGTCGCTTGTTTTCTTTTGGATTTTCGAAGAGCCGCATCAATAACCTTACTCAGGTTTTCGAAAGTCGGCTTGCCGATAAACAATTCTCCATTGACAAAAAAGGCCGGGACACTGGTTACCCCGCGATCCATGCCTTCCCGTAAATCTCCCTGCACTTGCCAGCCATACGTAGCATTCACCAAGTCATCCAAAAATCGCTTATTGGTTACGCCCGCTTCTTTGGAATGCAGTTTAAGGCTAGTCGTTCCCAGGTTGCGGCGGTTATCAAATAAGATATTGTGCATTTCCCAGAATTTTCCTTCTTGGGCAGCGGCCACAGCGGCTTCCCCAGCTTTAAGGCTGCGCTGGTGAATCCTGGTCAGGGGGAAATGCCGGAAATTGAATTTTATTTTTCCTTCATACTCATCCAGCAATTGTTTTACGACTTCATGGGCCTTGGCGCAATCTTCATTTTCGTATTCGCCAAATTCCACCAAGGTCACGGGCGCGTCCTTTTTGCCAACAAAAACATCCTTTGGTTCTATGATCTCAACTATTTCCTTTTTAAAAGCCATATAGTTTGCTCTGTTTTTATATAAGTATAACAATGCTCGGATACAAAGGTTGATTTGTAAGTGGTTAACTCGACAAAAAAACTTGGATACTCGTAAAACTAAGGCTTTTTTCCCTGAGTTTCACATTAATGGTGAAACGTTGATTGTCCCCCAGTTGTCTTAACATTTTCTTAAGACGCCGCCTTTTCCCGGCCTGTTTGCGTCGCCTTTGGGTGGGCTTCGTTTCGAAATACGACAACCCCGTCGAAAACGTCCACCAGAACGGGCCTGGATTTGTCGATTTCACCAGCTAATATCTTCTTACTCAATGTATTAACTATCTCTTTTTGGATCAATCGTTTGAGCGGCCTTGCGCCATACTGAGGATCGAATCCGTTTTCGGCTAAGAAATCCACGGCGTAGTCGCTGAATTGCAGATCGATCCCATTTTTACCCACCAGCTGCCGCAGGTTATCCAGCTGGATCTTAATAATCCCTTTTATCTCCCCACGCAGCAAGGGTTGAAACATGATGATATCGTCGATTCGGTTTAAAAATTCCGGCCGAATGCTCTCTTTTAACAGGGCAATCACCTCTTGCTTCGCCTTCTCTATCACATGTTCGCGGTTTTTTTCCGTCAGGTTTTCAAATGCAGCCTGTATCAGGTGACTTCCGATATTGCTTGTCATGATCACGATGGTGTTCTTGAAATTGACTACTCGTCCCTTATTGTCCGTTAGCCTGCCATCGTCCAATACCTGAAGCAACACATTGAAGACGTCGGGGTGTGCTTTTTCGATTTCATCCAGCAGGATGACGCTATAGGGTTTTCGGCGCACGGCTTCCGTCAGTTGGCCTCCTTCATCATACCCCACATAGCCGGGCGGCGCACCCACCAGTCGGCTCACGGAGTGCTTTTCTTGGTATTCGCTCATGTCGATCCGGGTCATCATGGCATCGTCATCGAATAAATAGTTGGCCAGGGCTTTGGCCAGTTCGGTCTTTCCCACGCCGGTCGTTCCCAGGAAAATAAACGAGCCAATCGGTCTTTTTGGATCCTGCAGGCCAGCTCGGCTTCGGCGTATCGCATCGGCGACCGCCGCAATCGCTTCGTCCTGGCCCACCACCCGCTTGTGCAGTTCCTGTTCCAGATTCAACAGCTTCTCCCGCTCGCTCTGCAGCATCTTGGAGACCGGAATCCCAGTCGCCTTAGCTACGGCTTCGGCAATATCTTCAGCATCAACTTCTTCTTTCAATAATCGCTTTTCGGAGCTGTTAGCCAATTGTTTGGAATATTCATCAATAGTCTTTTCCTGATCCTTGATCTTGCCATACCGAATTTCGGCGACCTTGCCATAGTCCCCTTCGCGCTCCGCTTTCTCGGCGACCTGCCGCAGCACTTCAATCTGCGCCTTGGCGTTCTGCACCCTTTCGACGATGTCTTTTTCCTGTTTCCATTTAGCCTTCAGGGTATCACGCTGCACGCTCAGGTTACCGATGTCAATGCTGAGTTCGCGCAATTTCTCGTCGTCATTTTCGCGCTTAATGGCTTCCCGCTCTATTTCGAGCTGACGGATCTGACGTTCCAGCTGGTCTAGTTCCTCGGGCATGGAATTCATCTCCAGCCGCAGCTTGGCCGCACTTTCATCGATTAAGTCAATGGCTTTGTCGGGCAGAAACCGGTCCGTGATGTAGCGGTGAGAAAGCTCAACCGCAGCAATGATGGCTTCGTCTTTGATCCGTACATGGTGATGGGTCTCGTAGCGATCTTTAAGTCCGCGCAGAATGGAAATGGCATCTTCCTCGCTCGGTTCATCGATCATTACGCGCTGGAACCGGCGCTCCAATGCCTTGTCTTTTTCAAAGAATTTTTGGTATTCGCCAAGCGTCGTAGCACCGATCGCCCGCAGTTCTCCCCGGGCTAAAGCGGGCTTGAGGATATTGGCCGCGTCCATGGCTCCCTCGCCTCCCCCGGCGCCTACCAAGGTGTGGATTTCATCGATGAACAGAATGATTTCTCCGTCGCTGCTACCGACTTCCTTGACCACATTCTTTAAGCGCTCTTCGAATTCGCCCTTATATTTTGCTCCCGCAATCAGTTGGCCCATGTCGAGGGCATAGATGACTTTCGATTTTAGGTTTTCGGGGACATCTCCGTTGACGATCCGGTGGGCAAGCCCTTCGGCGATGGCCGTCTTACCGACTCCGGGTTCTCCCACCAGGATCGGATTGTTCTTGCTGCGGCGCGACAGGATGTGCAGGGTCCTGCGGATCTCCTCATCGCGACCGATGACGGGGTCAAGCTTCCCCTGGCGGGCCATTTCATTTAGGTTCTTGGCATATTTGTTCAGCGCGTTGAATTGTGTTTGCTGGGTCTGGGAGGATACCGTAGATCCCTTCCGCAAATCGTTGATAGCCGCCACCAATCCTTTTTCTGTCAGACCGGCATCCTTTAATATTTTGGCGGTCCCATCACTGCCATGCACAAGCGCTAAGAGCAAGTGCTCCGGGGTGACAAATTCATCCCCGAACTGCTTGAGCACGGAGCCCGCCCGCAAGATGGCATTGTTTGCATCCCGGCCAATGTTTTGCGCCGGTTCTGCCCCATTTACCTTGGGAAGTTTGCCCAAGGCCTCGGCCAGTTTGGTGTCCACCAGGTTTAGAGTGACATTGTTTTTTTTCAATAAGTATTCCACGGGTGAATCTTCCTGCTCCAGCAACCCTTTGAGGATATGCTCCGTTTCGATGGTGGGATTCTGCGCGTTAAAAGCTATCTGCTGAGCCTGCTGAATGGCTTCGGCGGCTTTTATGGTAAAGTTGTTTAAATTCATAAAAAAATGGGTTTGGTACTGGCATGGCCAGTGGATAGTACAACTCAAAAGTTAATCCGGAGAATTAATCCAGAAACAATGTCATATAAATGTAAATCAATCTGCCTTCCCTTCAGCCTCTTGGTTTGCAGCCTGTTAATTTGGCGCCCAGGGGCTTGCCAGCCAAGTTTCAGCGAAACCGAGCAATTGCTGAAGCAAAACCAGAAGGCCTTGGGAATCAATTTCGTAGCCTTAGTCTGGAAGGATGGTAAAATTGTTTACCAAAAGCAGTTTGAGAAAGATCCCGGCGATTTTGGTGCCAAATTTCAGATCGATTTGGATGCGTGCAGCCAGTGGCTGACGGCCGCCCTGGTCATGACCTTTGTGGACGAAGGCAAACTGTCGCTGGAGGACCGGGTGAGCAAGTTTATACCGATTTATTCCACCTACATGAAATCTTACATCACCATTCGCAACTGCCTGACCTATACCACCGGCATCCAGGCGGATGCAGTTGGACCAATGAAGGTGCTGCAGAAGTCCAAATACGAAACCCTGGAAGATGAGGTTAGCGCCTTCGCATCGAAAAGGGAAATTGCCACCAACCCGGGAACCGAATTTTTTTATAGCCACGTAGGACCCAATATAGCCGGTCGGGTGCTGGAAGTCATTACCAAGAAAAGCTTTGAACGACTCATGGCCGATCGCATTACCAGACCCCTAAAAATGCATCTGACGTCTTTTTCCGACCCCAACGGAGGCTCGGTAAACCCATCGGGTGGCGCTATTTCGACGGCCAGCGATTTTATGAACTTCTTGGCTATGCTAATGAACAAAGGGGTATTCGAAGGCAAGCGGATTCTCAGTGAGAAAGCGGTCGCTGAGATGGAGACTAGCCAATTCGTTCAACTGCCGATCCGCTACGTTCCCAAGGGCGGAGAAGACTATCATTTTGGGCTGGGCACCTGGATCGGCCAGGATCGGGTGATCTGCTCTCCCAACCTGAACGGCAATTGGCCCTTCATCGATCTTTGCCGCAATTACGCTGCCCTCTTGTTCGTTAAAACCTCGACCAGTGAACCCAAGCGGGAAATCTATAAACAATTCAAACAGTCGATCGATAATCAATTCCCTGCGATTTGTCCATAACCCCGACCCCAGAATCTATGCATCGAAAAGTTCTAGCCACCATGAAGATTTTAGCAGCTCTTATGCTGATATCGTCTTTCGCCTCGGCACAATTGGATTTTCACCAAACCGACGAACTATGCGATAAGTATGAAAAAGACTTAGGCGGTGACCTGGTGGCCTTGGTATACAAAAGCGGCAATATTGTCTTTCAAAAAGAATTGGGCGTATACGTGGCAGATCGACAAATTGCCGTGGGATCGGCTGGAAAATGGCTTACCTGCGCGTTGATGATGACCTTTGTAGACGAGGGGAAGATTTCCCTGCAAGACAGTATTGGCAAATACCTTCCGGTGTTTACTTCCTATGGAAAAGGCTCTATCCTGCTCAGCGAATGCTTACAGGAAACTACCGGCTTTCAAACGGATCCACCGAGCGTGATTTCTATAAACCAGATTCGCGAAAGCAGCAAGCGGGAAAAAATGACTTCCCTGGAAGAGGAAGTCAACGATTATGCCATGAGTAAGCCGCTGGTTGCGGGACACGGCCTTGAATTTCGCTATGGCGGAATTGGCTTGGATATCGCTGCCCGTATTTTGGAGGTGGTAGGCGGCCAGCCGTTTCAATCCATGTTCCAACAACGCATGGCCCTTCCCTTGGCGATGACCAACACCAGTTTCAGTAAGGACAAGGGACCCGTGAATCCCTCCTCGGGCGCCTATACGTCGGCAACCGACTACCTGCACTTTCTGATCATGATCTTGAATAAAGGAGTATACCATGGCAAGCGGATACTGAGTTCCGCTTCGGTCATCCAAATGCAGCAACTACCGGCCAGCCACGCAATGGTAAAATACACACCCAAAGCGTTGGAGGGTTTTGGCTACGGCCTCGGCCTCTGGATTTTGGAAACCAACAAACAAGGCCAAGCGGCCGTGGTTGCCTCTCCGGGGCAGTCTGGCTGCTGGCCCTTCGTAGACAATTGCCGGCAATACGCCAGCATTTTCCTGGTCAAGAGTCCGCTCAGCGAGAAGCAGCGGGATATGATGCTGCAACTCAAGCGATCCATAGACCAGCAAATTCGTTCGACCTGCCCCTAGTGCGAACACGAAACAGCCCCGATAATCGACCCGTCAGATATATTGGTTGATGAGGTTCTCCAGCCATTCTTGTTTGCCGCTGATTTGTCTGGGTTCACCTTGATTTACCGCAATCAAGCGAAGATCTTCCAGACTGAGCTTCCCTTGTTCAAATTCCATTCCTTTCCCCTGGTCAAAAGACGCGTATCGATCTCGACGGAAAGTTCGGTAAGGGGATTTGTCCAGGATAAGCTGCGCTGTGATCAAGGCACGGGCAAAACTGTCCATGCCGCCAATATGCGCTAGAAAGATATCTTCCAGGTCGGTCGAATTTCTCCTGGTCTTGGCGTCGAAATTAACGCCCCCCCTTTAAAGCCTCCCGCTTCCAGAATGATCAACATCGATTCAATGAGTTCGTTGAGTTGCGTTGGAAACTGGTCGGTGTCCCACCCGTTTTGTGCATCACCCCGGTTGGCGTCGATGCTTCCCAACATGCCGGCGTCGGCAGCAACCTGTAGCTCGTGCTGGAATGTGTGCCCCGCCAGTGTTGCATGGTTGACTTCAATATTCAATTTGAAGTCCTGATCCAGACCATAGTGCCGCAAAAAGCCAATGACAGTGGATGCGTCGTAGTCGTACTGATGCTTGGTTGGTTCGCAGGGCTTGGGTTCTATAAAAAAAACTCCTTTAAACCCTTGTTTACGCGCATAGTCTCGAGCCATTGCCAGAAACCTACCCAGGTGGTCAAGTTCTCTTTTCATGTGGGTATTTAACAGGGTCATATATCCTTCCCGGCCTCCCCAGAAGACGTAGTTTTCGCCTCCTAGCGCGATGGTGGCATCCAGAGCATTCTTGACCTGGGTCGCGGCCCTGGCGACCGCTGCAAAGTCAGGGTTGGTGGAAGCCCCATTCATATACCTGGGATGAGAAAACACGTTGGCGGTCCCCCAGAGTAATTTTACCCCGCTGGCCGCTTGCTTTTGTGTTGCATAATCCACCAAGCTCTTTAGGCGTGCCTCGTATTGCTGCACAGAACTTCCCTCATCCACCAGGTCCGTGTCGTGGAAACAATAATACGGAGCACCCAGTTTGGTGATGAATTCAAAAGCAGCATCCATTTTTTCTTTGGCACGCGCCACCGGGTCGGTCAAGCGGTTCCAAGGAAAATCCTTGGTGCCCGGCCCAAAGGGATCTCCTCCTGTGTTGCAGAACGTGTGCCAATAGCACACCGCAAATCGTACATGATCCTTGAGTTTTTTTCCGGCAATTACCCGGTTCTCATCATACCACTTGAAGGCAAGGGGGTTATCGGAAGTGGGCCCTTCATATTTGATTTGGCCCACGCCTGGAAAAAATTCATGACTACCCGTTATAATGTCCATAACATAAATTTTAGTGAATCAATTGGAGCAATTCCTTTCGCCATCTTTGGTAGGTATCCTGGGTTTGCTGTTGTAATCTGGGATCCGGTTCGATACGTTTAATCCGTTCCATGCCGACATAACTCTCCTTTAGGCTGGCGTAATATCCTACGCCTGCGCCGGCAGCTCGGGCAGCGCCCTGGGCGCCGTCCGTATTGTATAGTTCGACGCAGCAGCCGGTGGCGTTGGCAAAGCTGGAGGCGAATACCTCGCTCAAAAACAGGTTAGCACACCCTGCTCGGACGGTATGCAGGACCATCCCCATCGACCGCATGATCTCGACCCCATAATTGAGTGCGAATACGATCCCTTCCTGCGCCGCTCGCACGACATGCGCTTGGCGGTGCAAATTGAACCTAAGTCCTTGGAGCCCGGCGCCCGGATCTAAATTGGACAATATGCGTTCGGCCCCATTGCCAAAAGGAAAAAATAGCAGTCCCTCAGAGCCGACGGCGACCGATGCCGCCAGAGCATTGATATCCAGGTAGGAAAGTCCACCAAAGAAATTTCTTTTCAACCAGCTGTTCAAGATACCCGTACCGTTAACACAAAGTAGCACGCCCATCCTGGGCTCGGCATGGCTGGAATTCACATGGAGGAAGGAATTTACCCGGGACTGTGGATCAAAGCTGGGTTGGTCCGTTATGCCATAAATAACACCAGAGGTACCAGCCGTTGCTGCGACTTCACCAGGATGATTCGCCTGAAGCGCATAGGCGTTGTTGGGCTGGTCCCCTGCCCGGTAACAAATGGGGGTTCCCTCGGATAGGCCAAGGCTTAGGGCGGCGGAGCGGGTAAGCCTACCTTGTTCTCCGAAACTGGGGACCAAGGGAGCTAGTAATCTGGGGTCAATCTGGTAATATTTCAATAAGTTCAAGGCAAGGCTTTGGGAAGAATAGTCCCAAAGAATCCCCTCCGATAGGCCGCTTTCGGTGGTTACCGCTTCGCCCGAAAGTTTTAATGCGATATAATCTCCAGGTAGGAGCACCCGGAAAATTTTCCTGTACAGGCCAGGTTCATGCAGCTGCACCCACTTCAATTTGGAAGCGGTAAAGTTGCCGGGTGAATTGAGGTAATGACTTAAACAGAAATCTTCGCCAAGGTCCTTGAAGGCTTGATTGCCTATGTCCACTGCCCGGCTATCGCACCAAATAATCGCTGGCCGAAGTGGATTAAGCTCTTTATCCAAACAGACCAGACCATGCATTTGGTAGGAAACACCCAAGGCCAGGACGTCCTTTGGATCGAAAGGGAACTGTCCTTTCAACTGATGGACTGCATGGATTAGTTCGCTCCACCACAGTTCTGGATCCTGCTCAGCAAAGCCTGGTTGGGGGGATTGAATCTGCATTTCCTGGGAAGGAGAAGAGGCAGAAGCCAGGGCCTTGCCGGTGGCCCCATCCAATAAGGATGCTTTGATAAATGAGGATCCTATGTCAAGACCAAGTAGGTATTTCATCGAACCATTATTGGGGATGGCAATTTAATGAATCTACCGTCGCTACAATATTTATTTCACCCTGAGATTCTTAGCTAAATTCGCGGTTCAACTGCAGGGTTATGTATGAAAACAAACACGAGCCTTTGGCTCCCGCAAAAGTGTATCGCAGACGCATGGCAAAAAACCTAGTCATTGGAGGATTGATCATCTTCGTCAGTCTAATGATTGGGGTGGTTGGGTATCATTATACGGCAGATGTAGGGTGGCTGGATTCCCTGCATAATGCCTCCATGATCCTGAGTGGAATGGGTCCCGTAGTGGATGTTAAGCCTTCGGTGGGTAAATGGTTCTCCTCGTTCTACGCGTTGTTTAGTGGGATCGTCTTTATAACCAATATAGGTATCACAATGGCTCCCGCAGTGCACCGGTTTTTCCATAAGCTGCATGTAGAAAACAAATAAATCTGCAGTAAGGAACGGGGGCAGGCAATGGGTCTGGAATCAGGAATTTGTTTATTCTTTTTTTACCAAAACAACCCGGTGGTGATCGGCCTTGTAGAGTTGGTCGTAATAGCTCACCAGGGCGGGGTATTCCGCAGCCGCAAACCGACCGCTTACTTCTTCATGGTATCGATAATACAAGATTTTGTTCGGGAATACCTTGACTGCCATGCTAAACTTGCCGAATTTGCTTTCCAAGCGAACATCCTGCGGTATGGACTCAGGCTGGTAGCCATCGGGGATTAGTATTTCTGCGGAATCGATGTGCACAAACTCGGAGTTAAGTTCAATATCGCACCGACGTGCACTATCCAGGGACAGCCTTAGGTCCGATCTGTTCAGCACGTTCGGATTGATGAAGAGCCTTTTTCCGCTTACCTGTACGTAATTGCTTGCGGAAAGTTCAAAGGATTCGTCAATAGAGGGCGGCAATAAATTTTTCTCCTGCCGGTACTCGAGATTGGAGAGATCGTAGGTCGGAAGATCCATTTCTCTTTTCTTATTTTGCAACAGTTTCTCCTTTGACCAGTAATTGATTTCCTCTTCCAAATCGTCTTGCTGCAGGCCTTTATACACCGTGTGCACATTGGCCAGTAGAGTGCCATCTCGATTTACCTGAGCGTGGATATTCCGAACCTCACGATTATCCTTCATGCCATATTTTGGAGTGTGCACCAGAACTCCCCCATTTTCGTCAACCAGGAGCCCATAGCGGTCCGCGGTAAAGCCACTCAGGTATCCCGGCGGCAGGGTTTGGCTCGTGCACTCCAGCCACACGGTATCTTTGCCCATGGGGACACAGCAGATCACATGGTCAAATTGGTCTGAACAGAAATTTGGATCAAATATGTCGGCATTTTCACCAGCCTTGATGATTACGGGATTCGCTTTGATACCCGCCTCTTTGAGCAAAGAAACCATATAGTTAGAAAGGGCCTTGCAGTCGCCGTAGCGCTTGGTGGCCACGAAACTGGCCTCAAAAGGCTGCATGCCTCCGATACCTAGTTGGATACTGATGTATCGGGTATTGGTTTGCAGGAAATGGTACAGCACCGCAATTTTTTCTTTGGGATCAGAAACTGGATCGGTGAGCTCATGTACTTTCTTTTTGATGTCTTCCGGAAGTACGTCTCTTCCTTTATAAAGCGCATAAAAAAACTTACCGTAATCGTTCCAACTAGACATGTTTCCCTGATATCCCTCGGCTTCAAAATCGGAAGGAGCAACCAGGACAAAGGGAAGGACTTTATTCCAAGCCGGAGCGAGGGGTTCCCTGGCTACCGCTGGCCGGTTTTTCATTTCCCAGGTGTATATCTTCTTGGAATCCATTTCTGTCACTACGGGTTGGATGGAGCAGTTGAACGCTTGGTATCGTACAACATAGTCTTTGGGGGCAATAATCACGTATTTGCTGTATTGCACTGATAAATGGTAATTTCCCTGCGGTATCCAGTCGTCCAGCTCCAGCAAGCCATCCATCTTATCCTCCTCGGTATACTCCACCGTGTAGGGATATTCTTTGCAATAAAAATCGTTAACCTTATAGCGCGTATCGGTTATCAGCGATTCGTCGTCCTCACCACTCCTGTCCTGCATGTCCTTTTCCTTATAATGCTTAACTTCTTTTCCGAATGCGTTATACAGGATGGCTGATACATTGTCAATCGAAACAAACTTGTTATAGTAGGTTTTGTATTTGCCGTACTTATCGCCATTTTCATTCAATATCGTATAGACGAGACGCTCGTGTTCCGTGGCCTTTCCCGGTGACTTGATTTCAATTACGTGCTCATCATAGCGTGCTACCACATCGGCGTTGGTCTTCAGTGAGTCTGGTATGGTTAATACATTGAACTGTTGACTTTGGCCTTGTAAAGCAAACACTACTGCGCACAAGAAAATACCGAGTTTGGCCATTATTTTTTCTTTTTGAACACGATTTGCTCACTTTGTTTTTTAACCACATACGCGTAGAAGTCCCGTAGGGTATTGTATTCGATGGGCGCAAATACGGCCTTATTTAGCGCCAGGTGGCAACGCATTTGAATGGATGATTCACTTTTCTGAATCAAATACTCAAAGGTTCCATCAGTCCCGTTTAAGGCAACTCTTGCCGATTGAGGAAGTTCGTCAACAACATAGCCCGTTGGGATGTCCATATTGAATATGTAGGTTTCGTCGATAAGGTAGGGTATTTCCACGGGGAACGTCCGATCAGCTGCAGAAAATGGGTTGTCTTTACTCTTTTCGAAGACCATCGGATTGAAATAGACCACGTCCTCACCTTTGAGATTTTTCAGATTAAAATCAAAATAGATCTTTACCGGGTCTTCCAATCTGGTCAATGAATCTATCCCTTGCGGGTCGTCCAGCTCTAAGTCAGATCCAAAGGATGCTTGGGTGGCTTTGAAATAATCTATAGTGCTTTGTTTTTCCATGTCTTCCCGCAATTTATAGGATTGATTATATCCTAAGGTGGACTGATAAGTTCCCGACGGATACCCTTTATCATCGTTGATGATCAATACCGACGTGATCTTTCTTTCCTTCAGAGAATCGGGGTTGAAATATACCAGGTATGGCTTGTCCCGGTTGATAGTTCTGGCACCTCCGTTGTAACATAGTACCGGCAGATGGCCAAATCCAAGCTCAGGGTGCGTGGCATCCAAATAATACGGTTTTTGATCGATAGTGGCAGCACAAATCACATAGTTGAATTGCTCTATTAAGGGATAGGTTTCACTTGCATACCCATTGTCTCGAGTACTTAGGATGACCGGATCGGCAGGTATGTTCTCATGGCGAAGCATAGCAGTCAACAACAAGTTTATTTCCGCTACATTCCCATGCTGATTCTTAAAGACAGTTTTCAAGGAACTTTGCGCCCATAGGGCATCGTGACTGGTGCAGGTGAAGTGCGCTCTGAGGTAGTTGTAAATCTTTTCTGTTTTTTCCAGGTCCGAAGTGCTTCCTGCTGTAATGCTTTTGAGCTCCTCTCCCATCCAATTGTTATCCGCATCCAGGGCCTTGCCAAATTGCTCGTCTTTCAGGAGTTTATCGGTAGCAATAAACCAACTACCCATGTAATCGTGGCGCTCCGAATTTTCGGAATATTGCACGTAATGAAGCTGAAAAATGACCTTAGACACATAATTATCTAACGTCGTAATATAGGGCTCTTTCTCCATGGCGGGCACATCCTTTTTGACCCAGCGTTCTTCCACTACATCGGTGGTTATGTGATAAATATCATCTTGGGCAGTGGCCCCTCCCGATTCTCGGAGGTTATAATACGCTTTGTCGTTGGTGATCGTATCAATATAAAAGTTCCGATCACCTTGCAGGACTTTCATGTAGTGGAAGAATTGCGGAATGGTGACTTTGTATTCGCTCCACAAACAGGGGTAAATTCCTTGAAATTCCCAAGACCTTAAGAAGGTATAAAAATCAGACTTGACGGTGTAGCTTATTTCAATGATGGAACCTACTTTGACGGCGGGGAGTGTAAATTTTTTTATCGAAGTCTTCTTACTGACTTTTTCGGTGAATAGGGATTTGTCATCCAATTTGGTCTGTATGACTTGTCCATTTTCCAAATTATAGGTTACAGCCTTAAGATCACTTAGCTTCTCCTCGTCCACTCCATCTGAGTAGACTTCAACTTCTCCACTGGCGACGTCAAATCCGTTTTTGTTTAGGATCTTTACGCGCCTATATCGGTTAAATACCAGGGTGAAATAACCTTTGTTGTTGCCCTCGAAAGAGGTGCTGCCGATGTCTGCAATCACGACGGCCGCGGCCCCGGTGTCGTAGACGTTTTTGGTCAAGTCAAAATCGGCAGCGGAAATTTTGCCGAATTTAATGTTCAATTTACTCTGTGCGGAAAGGTAATTTTGCAATACGAGAAGGCAGGGCAATAGGATGATCCAAAATCTTGTTGGCATGCAGGTGTCGTTTAAGGTTAGAATCAGAAAGAGATAATAAAACGAATTAAAAATAAGAAAAGTATTTGGTGGTTTCACGACTTATGCTCAAATTAACCAAGGCCCATGAACCCCATCGATCAGACATTCATTGTCAAACAGGCGGCCTCCCTAGCAGGATTCGATTACTGCGGGGTGGCGCGTGCAGAACCGCTAAATGCGGATGCACGCCGCTTAGAAAAATGGCTACGTAAGGGTTTCCATGGATCTATGCACTACATGGAAAAATACTTTGATCTAAGGGTAAACCCTTGCTTGCTGGTACCAGGTGCCAAGTCCGTCGTTACATTGCTACTGAATTATTTTCCCGACCAAGGACAACCGACGGCGTCCCCGCAGGTGGCTAAATACGCCTTTGGCAAGGACTATCATGGCGTGATCAAGGGGAAGATGCAGGTGTTGCTGGGTCATATCAAAGACAAAATTGGGGACGTTCACGGGAGGGGTTTCGTAGACAGTGCCCCGGTGTTGGAACGCGCATGGGCTGAACGAAGCGGGCTAGGTTGGGTTGGCAAGAATGCCAATTTGATCGTCAAAGGCGGGGGATCTTTTTTCTTTATTGCGACGCTGATCCTGGACCTTGAACTTAGCTACGATGACCCGTTCGCCGCAGATTTTTGTGGCAGCTGCCGCAAATGCCTGGATGCATGCCCGACCGGCGCGATTCTGGAAGACCGCGTAGTGGATGGCAGTAAGTGCATCTCCTATTTTACTATCGAGCTGAAGGACTTACTCCTACCGGAGACCATGAAAGGACGGTTCGACGACTGGCTTTTTGGTTGTGACACCTGTCAGGACGTATGTCCATGGAACAGATTTTCTACCCCCAGCCACGACCTCGATCTGAGGCCTTTGCCAGAAATTTTGAATTTTTCCACCTCCGATTGGGAGGAGCTGACGGAAGAGACATTTAAGCAGGTATTTAAAGATAGTGCGCTTGCGCGCGCCAAATATGCGGGGATAAAACGAAACCTGCGTTTTATCCGTCATTGATTGCACACAGGCTCGGTCTTTGGATAGTGCGCAGAGACTCTCGCAAGGAGCCAACTCGTCATTTTTGCCAAGGAATCATGGCCAGTTTGATCCCCAGAAACAGCATGTGCTGGTTTTGCCCATTGCCGGGTTTCCACAAATTCGACATTCCATATTGAAACTGCGGGCCTAGGCGATAGGTGATATGTTCGCTCCGCATACCCACTAGCAAAGCCGCCGTTGCACTGGCCTGCGTCTGATTTAGCGCATGGGATTGCTTGAAATAGACCATGTTCGCATAGTCATACAACAGGGCGTTTGATCCAATGATTTCACTTAGTGAGAAGCCCAGCTCAGCGGTCAAGGGAAGTTTATTGGTTTTGGAAATCAGGTAGTCGGCAACTAGCGGCAATTGAATAACATGGTAGCTCGTAGTGTAAGATACGGACGTTCCCTGCTGATAAAACCCATCCTTTGTCATAGTCCCGGATCCATTGGAGGTAACCGAGATATTGCTGTCGATGTGGGATCCTGTCTTTGTCTGCATGGAATTATACATGTAAGTAAGACCAATCGCCAAGGAGAATCTGGGAGAAATGGATTTTTCTGCAAAAAAGCCTAAGGAAAAGGACACTTTTGGGGTGGTTGGGTTGGGCGACGAATTATGAATCCCATAACCCGCATTAGGGGCATAGATTGGTGCAGGAACTAGACTAAGTGTACTCGTGCCGCTGCTAAAATATGAACCATACGGGGTAGTAATGATTTGGGCATGATGAATAGGGCCGACGGATGTAGAGGCGCCTGCCGAGGCGATAAATCCGAATTTCCAAGGACGCGGTTGTTGTGTCTTGGAAATTTGCTGTTTTGCTGGACTTGCAACTGCCGGCTTGGCTGCAGTCGACTGGCTTGGGACCGCACTGGAGTCGTGGATGGGTTGTTGGGCCCCACTGGTTTTGCGGTCTGGCGAAGCTACTGGTGCTGCGGTATTTGGCTTACTACCCCCTTGCTCGACAAAGCCTGTCTCCGGCCTTGGCGCTGGTGAAGCGGCGACAGTGGCGGCCTTTCCTGATTGGCTATGACCATCAGCCACAACCATAATGTTTATCCCCCCGGTTGGCGGCCCAACGGTCCCTTTTGCGAGCAGGCTTGAAACGCCTTTTGACATGGAAGTCGGTGTGGCTAATCCACCGGGCAAGTCTGCTGCAGCAGTACCGCGAAGGGATTGGCTAGGTAGGGAGTCAGCAAGGCTTGATTTCCCCCCCGCCATGCCTGGCGTACTTGATTGTTTGGGCTTAGATGTACTCGAATTGGACAGATAGACCACGCCACCTAAGGCTAGCGCCAGGAGTAGGAAGAAAAACAATAGCCCTACACGCCGCTTTTGTTTTTGCTGCTGGCGTCGAACTTCATTCTGCACCTGGGTCCAAACAGCGGGCGAAGGGCTGAATTGCAGCTCCTCCATCTTCTGCTGAACTTTTTTCTCAAATTCTGGGCTTTGCATACGATTCATTTTTTGTATCGTCCGACAATTTTTTTAGCCAACTGATCAATAAATTTCTCGCCCGGGCGTACTGTGAACGTGATGTCCCTTCATGGATGCCAAGAATTTTACCTATCTCCACATGACTATACCCTTCGACGGCATGGAGATTAAAAATAGTCTGGTAACCCGGAGGCAACTGCCGGATCAGTTCTGCCAGTTCTTTGGCGTTGAGTAAAAGCTCGGGATCTTCCATAGATACCGGGTGTAGATTATGATCCGTGAACATGAGCTGTGTTTCATACCAACTGTTCTTCTTCAGGTAATTGATGGCGGTGTTGACCATAATGCGCCTAATCCAACCCCCAAGTTCCCCCTGTGCTTTGAATTGATCTAAGTGGAGAAATACTTTAATAAATCCTTCCTGGAGCACGTCCTCCGCGTCGGCTATAGAACGAGTGTACCGATAGCATACGCCAAGCATGTACGAAGCGAATTGTTCATACAGCTGCTTTTGTGCCACCGCGTCCCCTTTCAAACAGTCCTTGACCAATTGTCTCTGATCCATCCCGATGCGTTACTTATGCTGACAAATAAACAATAAGAATCGTTGCACCGCAAGGATTTTAGCCCTTTTTGAAGCCTTATCTTTGACAACGTTATGGAATTGAGCCTATCACAGAGGGATCAGGAGGTAATTTGGCACCCCTACACCCAGCATAAAGACATGCTCCCTCCCATTGGGCTTGTGCGAGGGGAGGGTGCCCTGTTGTGGGATGATCAGGGTAGAAGGTATATTGACGCCATTAGTAGTTGGTGGGTCAATATCCACGGTCACGCGCATCCGTATATAGCGAATAAAATATTTGAGCAGGCTTCCACCCTGGAGCATGCGATATTTACCGGATTTACCCACGAACCGGCCGTGCGGCTAGCCGAGAGGCTGCTTGGCTTGCTGCCTGGAAATTTTGCGAGAATATTTTATTCCGATAACGGGTCTACTGCCGTCGAAGTAGCCATCAAAATGGCTATACAATATGGGCGCAACCGAAGGGTTTCCGACGGGCAGGACCCTTCCGCTAAACATGGCCCCCCGCTCAAGATTTTAGCCCTTCAACACGCCTATCACGGGGACACTTTTGGGGCCATGAGCGTCAGCGAAAGGGGGCCCTTTACCCGCGCATTCAGCGACTATTTGTTTGAAACCATATATCTGGACACC
Source organism: uncultured Chitinophagaceae bacterium (assembly GCA_963742225.1). Classification (GTDB taxonomy): domain Bacteria; phylum Bacteroidota; class Bacteroidia; order Chitinophagales; family Chitinophagaceae; genus Puia. The sequence goes on from CAVULD010000005.1 coordinate 67,886, forward strand.
CCCACGAGCGAAAATATCGGCCGCCTGAAGCAGCAAATCCAGGAGCTGGCGGATAGCATTGCTTGCTTTATCTACGAACCCCTGCTGCAAGCCGCAGGCGGTATGGTCATCTATGAGCCGGCGGCCCTGGATGAACTGCTGGAGTTTACTCAGTCCCAAAACATCCTATGCATTGCCGACGAGGTGATGACCGGGTTCGGCCGGACCGGTAAACTTTTTGCCGGGGAATACCTCAAGTGTCGCCCCGATATCATGTGCCTAAGTAAAGGACTTACCGGCGGGACGATGGCACTCGGCGTTACGGCCTGCAGCGAGCGGATATTTGAGGCCTTTTTGAGCAAGGATAGAAGTCAAACTTTCTTTCATGGCCATTCTTTTACGGCCAATCCTATTGCATGTAGTGCTGCCTTAGCGAGCCTGGACCTCCTGGAACAGGAAAGTTGCCGCCGGGCCATGGCTCAGCTGAGCAGACGGCAAAAAGAATTTGCAGATCAATTGTCCAGGATAAAAGGCCAGATGGACATAAAAAATGTCCGGGCACTTGGAACCATCCTGGCTTTTGAAATAGCGTCAGGAAAGGACGGTTACTTAAACCAGATTGGGGCCACCATTACCAGCCAAGCCTTAAGCCGGGGCATCTACCTGCGCCCGCTGGGCAACACGATTTACATCATGCCCCCTTACTGCATCTCAGTCAGTCAATTGGCCGAAGTACATGGGTTTCTGCTTGAGCTAGTTCGCCCAGGCTAGGAACCCGCCTTTGTTTGCTTGATTGGGCTTTTGGCCTTAGAACTTTACCGGAACTTCTACTTTGGTTTTATCCCATTCCATAACCAGGGAAGAGCCTGGAAGTAGGATGGTAAATTGCTCCACCGTTGCACTCATGGTTTGCACCGGGACATCCACGTGCAACACGTCTTTAGCCTTGTACTGATCGTACTTGAATGCACCCCATTGTCCCAGCTGGGAGTTGAGAATGACGGTCCATTTGTCGGCATTGGGAATGGCAAAAAGCGTATAGGTTCCAGCCTTCACTGGTTTGCCACCAAAGGTTCCATCCGTGGTAAATTTGATGGTAGTCGCTTCGTCCGCACCACAGCGATACACTTGTCCGTAAGGTATCAGACTGCCGAAAATGTCACGACCTTTCTTGTATGGCCGGCCATATGTTACCACGATACTCTTCGTTCTGACCGTGTCGTGTGGACTATTTGGATGAGAGGGCTGAGCGCAAGCACTTAAGCCACTCATCATGAAGGCGGATATAGCCAAAATACAAGTAGCAAGGGAATAAACGTGTTTCATACAAAGCAATTGATGGTGATTAAATTTGGTACAAGTTAATGATTCTCGGTATAGGTTTTCAAGTCGACTAACGACTTTTCCATGAGCGGTCCCATTTGCCTGTCGTAAAACATGATCCCGAGTTTTTCCCAAGGGTACCATTTGGAGTAAAAATCAAAATACCACTCCACGACGGTGTTGCTGTCACCGGTTTGCAAAAAAGCAAAGCCACTGGAAAAATGCTGTCCATTGCTAGGATCCCAGCTAGTAGTTACCGTGTCCTTTTGTATTTGCGTTATGGAAACGGTTAATTGCGCTGTCTTCAGTGTGGCACCTTGGCCGACGGCAGGATTCGACAGACTAAGTGCCGAAGGGCCGGAAAGGATGACAAATTGATTCCAGTGTTCCCAATCAGCCAAGTCGCCAACCACCTGGGCTACCCGGGTGACACTGGAATGGACCATGATCACCCGCGAAATGCGAATATGCGATGGGAAGAGAGCAAAAAGGAATACCAACAGCAAAAACAAGACGACGATACTTATGAGAACTAGTCTGATATACTTCATGGTGGTACACATTTGCAAAACCAGTTTGCCCGCGTGGAGCAAGAGGCACACAAGTTCGATTCGCTAGGTCGGGAATCCGATTATTCCCATTTAAACACCCGAATAGCGATGGCGTAGGTCAGGATTCCCCAAAGAGCAAGCGCACCGATTTGTTTGCCGCAGTCAGTCAAATGCGCCCCTTCGAAAGCAATATTACGCATGGCATCATTGAGTTGCTTCAGGGGTAATATATTGCAGAATTTCTGTAGCCAGCTGGGAAAGACATCCGTGGTAAAAAAAGTTCCACCCAGCAAAAACTGAGGCATGGTAACCAGATTGGCCAAAGGTGGAATGGAGCTTTCGGTCTTGGAAATGCTGCTGACGATAAATCCAAATCCCATAAAAACAATGAGCCCAAAGAAACTAAGTATTATCATTTCCACAAACGTCTCGAAACCATGAATCAGGGTAAAATGAAAAACCACATGTCCCATGAGTATGATCACTAATGCCGTAATGAGTTGAAACAAGACACGGCTCAGGGCCTCCCCCAAGACTATATATTTGCGGTTAATGGGGGTGGCATAAAAGCGTTTCAATACCAGTTGCATGCGCAGGTTGAAAAACAGGAAGGCTACTCCAAATATCCCCGCACTCAGCAGTGAAAAACCGAGCATTCCAGGGAGAATGAAATCAATCATAGAGTATTGACGGCCTGGAAGCAGCGGGAGTTCCTGGACACTAAACAGCTTGAATTGATCTGGTACCCGTTTGTCCTCGATATACTGGATGGTTTGGGCTATAGCCATCTTTAGAATAGGATATTTGTCTGCGGCGGCCGACGAAGTCTGGGTCTGGATGCGATACTGGGTGAAACCTGCCGGAGAGGTCGAGGAATCTACAGCAAGTACGGCAGCAATTCTGCCTTTTTCCAAATCCTGCCTGGTAGCGATGGAATCCTTCTCCTTAGCAAGCCGGATAATTTGGGAATGCAGCAGGGCGCGCAAAAAAAAGTTTGCACTGTCGGCGGGATTTTTCAAGGCTATCTGCACGGAAGTACCACCGCCCCCTATGAAACCAAAAACCAGGATAAAAATCAAGGGAAACCCCAAGCTAAAGGCCACGGCAGAGGGGCTTCGGAAAATGCCACGTAAGCTGGCTTTGGTGATTGCCAGCATGGCCTGGAATTGGTTATACTTTGGCGGCATGTTTTGGTGGGGCATTGAGCATTGAAGGTAGCAGTATTTATTTAACCAGGGTTTTGGGTTGGTCTGGGGACATCGCTAAGTGAGAACAGTCGATTGGCTCTAGCTCTAGCCAGGCCTGGAACTTATTGGATAGAAAAGCCGATTGGCAAGCGGGCCTGGGTTACTCCGACAATAGCCTTTACTTCTTTGAGTGCATTATAAGCCTTAAAGCCCTGCTGACCCAGTTCTTCCTTCATTGCCTTGATTTGAATGGATTTCTTGTAGTCGCCAAAAATCTGCTCCAGCAGGGTTTTTGGCCGCGGGTATTCGGAAAGTCGGTAATCGCTGGTCTTGGCCATACGGGCAGCACAATTGATCGCGTCTTGCAATCCGCCCATCTTGTCCACCAAGCCTAAATCGACGGCTCTCTGCCCACTCCAAACTCGGCCCTGGCCGATGGAATCGACATATTCCAGCGTCTTGTGCCGGCCGTTAGCCACCCTTGTCTTGAAAATCCAATACGTAGTATCGATTTCATTTTGAATAAATCGCTTTTGTATGTCGGTCAGGGGTTTGGTTATCGTATATTCATCCGCGTCAGGGGCCGTTTTGACCCCGTCAAAGGTGATACCTAGCTTATTTTTAAAGAATGCTTGCAGATTGGGCATAATGGCAAACACACCTATGGATCCCGTGATCGTATTGGGCTCGGCGAATACGCTGTCGGCATTGCAAGACAGATAATAGGCTCCTGAGGCGGATACGTCACCGAAACTGACCACCACCGGTTTCTGTGCCCGGGTGATCGTCAGCTCCCTCCACAAATTCTCACTGACCAGCGAACTTCCGCCACCGGAATTTATCCGAAGCACTATCGCTTTGATATCTTTATCCATCCGGGCGTCACGAATCAAGGAACGGTACGTGTCGCCGCCAATTTCCTGCTGGTCGCCTTTGCCTGACACGATATCGCCTTCTGCGTATATCAGCGCAATCCGATCTTTGCCCGTTTTCTTATAATCCGCCGCTTTGGCGTACTTGCCCATGGAAATAAAGTTGAGCTTTTCGCTGCCAGGGACTTGCAGTAGGTGCCGAAATGCATCTTTGATTTGATCGTCATATTTTAATCCGTCCACCAATTGATAGCGCAAGGCATCCGATGCATAGCGAACCAGGTGTTCGTTAACTGCCTTTCGCAGTTCGGCCGTATCCAATCCCCTGGCGAGGGCTGCCTGATACAGCAGTCGGTTATACAGGTCACTCAACAGAGTCGATGTCTGCACTCGGTTGGCGTCTGTCATTTTATCTTCCCGTAAGGGCTCTGTTGCACTTTTGAATTTGCCCGCGTAAAAGATCTGCGGTTCTATTTCCAGTTTTTGCAGGGTTCCTTTTAAGAAGGGTATCTGCACGGCAAAGCCCCTCCAATCTACACCGCCCATCGGATTGCAATAAATCTTATCGGCGATGCTGGCTACATAATAGGATTTTTGCGAAATCAATTCACCATAGGCGATGACAAACTTCCCGCTTTTCTTAAAATCTATCAATGCACGCCGCAGTTCCTCGTTGCTGGCAAAGCCGTTCTCGTTGTCGTTGCATTTTACGTATATTCCTTTTATGGAACTGTCTTGTTTGGCAGTAGCAATCAAGCGAATGACGTCATAGAGGCCGGGAATGTTGTATTGGTCGTCCGTGCCGAGTTCTGACAGGGGGTTTTCCTGCATGCGCTCGTGGAAAGTCTGGCCTAGGTCGAGTACCAATATCGCTTTATTACCTGTCTCAGGCCGTACTGGGGATGTCAGGCCACTGACCAACATACCCAAGATCAGGATGCCGATCACACTGAAAGCCACGAGAGCCAGCAAAGTGGCAAAAAAAATTTTGAAAAAGCTACGCATGAAATCCTTATTTTTTAGCTGGGCTCAAAATTAAAGATATTTGCGGGTTTAAACGTAGGGAATCTATGAACAAGGTCTATTTACTGATGGGTGGTAATGAAGGAAATGTAATCTTCACATTTGGTCAAGCTATCGCCTTGCTGGAAAAACGATGTGGTCATATATTGACCCGTTCATCCATATACCAGACAGAAGCGTGGGGTAAACGGGACCAGGCAGCGTTTCTCAATCAGGCCTTATTGTTGGAAACATCCCTTGAGGCGGGTGTGCTGATGCAAAATATCCTGCAGATTGAAGAGGACTTGGGGCGAAAGAGAATCGAAAAATATGGGCCCCGAACGATCGACATTGACATTTTATTTTACAACCAGGCCACGGTGAACTTACCTGACGTGACGATCCCCCATCCGCAACTTCAAAACCGGCGCTTTGCCCTAGTGCCGATGAACGAAATTGCACCTTCTTGGATCCATCCGCTGCTGCACAAAACCATCCATGAATTGCTGATCGATTGTCCCGACCAGCTCGGTGTTAAAAAATTCTAATCCGATATTGACCGATTTCGTTTTTCTTTGCCAAATGGCGGGCAAGGGAACCAACATGAATTATCATTTCATTGCTATCGAAGGGAACATTGGGGCAGGGAAAACGACCTTGGCACACCTGCTGGCCAAGCATTTCGATGCCAGATTGGTACTGGAAGCATTCACCGACAATCCCTTTCTGGCCAAATTCTACGAAAACCCCGAGCAATTTGCCTTCCCACTCGAGCTGTTCTTCATGGCCGAGCGATATAAGCAACTCAAAGAACTCATTTCTACCAAGGACTTATTTCACAACATCACGATCGCCGATTACTTGTTTACCAAAAGCTTGTTGTTTGCTAAGATAAACTTGCCGCCCGATGAATTCCATCTCTACCAGAAGATGTTCGATATCATTTACCAACAGTTGGTGCAGCCTGACTTGGTCATCTATTTGCATTCTCCGGTCAGCCGGCTGCAAAAAAACATCAAAAAAAGGAACCGGCCCTACGAGCAGGATATCAAGGACGAATATCTATACAGCATTCAGGAGACCTATACGAACTACATCCGTCAGCATAATATCAAGACCCTGTTTATAGACGCCAGCCAGGCCGATTTCCTGGGGAACGAAAAGCATTTTCAAGTGATCCTGGACGCCTTGGAAAAGGACTATGAACTAGGGCAACATTTTTTTACCCTGCCCTGACCCAGGCGGGGGGATCAACACCGAGTACAGAGCTAAACAGACTGACCATCAATGATCAACGAGGAACAGAAGTCGGATCCATACGCGGCTATGCGGCTAGCGGAATTTCGCCACCTCGTGCTTGGTCGTTTTACGTTCACCATGGCAATGCGCATGCTCAGTACCGTTGTTGGCTGGTGGATCTATAACCTGACCAATGCCCCCTTGGCCATCGGATTGGTTGGACTCAGTGAATTTCTTCCCGCTGTGTCATTTGCCTTGTATGCAGGGCACGTCATTGACACCAGTGAAAAAAGGCAATTGCTGCTGCGAGGTATTACCCTGTATCTGGCAGCCGCCGTGACCTTGCTGGCCCTGTCCACGCCCCTCAGTGTTGGGCAGTTGCGCCCGGCGACGATCGCTATATTCATCTGCGGCGTGATTTTTTTTACCGGCATCATTCGCTCCTTTGCAGGGCCCGTGATGAGGGTCATCCTCGCCTATATCGTGCCCAAAAAAGATCTACAAAATGCTACTACCTGGGATCAGGGAGCCTGGTTGTTTGCATCGGTAACCGGACACGCCACGGGCGGACTTCTCATCGCCGAGGTGGGCATCTTGGGAACCTTTGTCGTTATCGTATGTCTGATTCTGATTGCTCTGTTAGTCTTTTTTCAACTTCAACATAAGCCTGCAGCCAACGACCGTGGCGAGAAAAAAACCTGGGAAAGCGTCAAGGAAGGAGTTCGTTTCGTATTTAAGACCAAGGAACTGCTAGGTGCCATTTCGCTAGATCTGTTTGCCGTACTCTTTGGAGGTGCTGTTGCGATGGTCCCGGTTTACGCACGGGATATCTTGCGCGTTGGTCCCGAGGGATTTGGCATTTTGAACGGAGCCTCTGACTTCGGCTCCATTTGTGTGGTTGTTGCGCTCACCTTTTTTCCCATCCGTCACAAACAAGGCAAAAAATTGATGCTGGCGGTGGCGGGTTTCGGTCTGTGCATAATCCTGTTTGGGCTATCCAAGTTATTCTGGCTCTCGTTTAGCGCACTGATGATCAGTGGGATGCTGGACGGGATCAGCGTCGTTACCCGTGGGACCATCATGCAACTCAAAACACCCGATCATATGCGTGGGCGGGTCATGAGCGTGAACTCCATTTTCATCAATTCAAGTAATGAGCTTGGCCAATTCGAAAGCGGTCTTGCGGCTAAATTGATGGGTGTAATCCCCTCGGTGGTATTTGGAGGATGTGCTACCCTGGTGGTTGTCATTATCACGTGGCTCAAAGCGCCTTCTTTGCGCAAAATGGAATATTGACCTGGTCCGATTCGATCATACTGAATGCGCTTTTACAAACCCACACAGCAAAAGCATTCTAAGGACCAAGGGGTATAGGAAAGCAGCAGCCATCCGAACTAACGCATTAACTCTGGGAACAATCCTGCCGTTCGTCGCTCCCTGGGCGCAGCTCGACACTACTTGACGCTGGAAAAAATCCCCAATTGAACATTTTGATTGCGAGGATTATCCTTATTCGGCACCTTAGTTAGTCCGAGGTAAGTCCAAATGGCATTTCCGTTGGATAAATACAATGACTGGTCGTTCTTATAGATCCCCACTAGTCCCCGGTCCCACCTAAAATCCTCCCCCATATGGTGGGTAAATTGGAATCTCAAGCCCACATCAAATCCATAATCGATGGGACGATAATAAAAGGTAGGATCTATATGGATAATATCGGGTTTGAACTTCGCTTGGATTAGGTAACAGCATGTCGGCCCTGCCACCAGAGCTAAGTTTCCGACCAGCTTATAGCCGACCAGATGAGGCAAACTGAGGCATTGCAAAGAAAGATGGCTCCCATCAAATAGAGGATTGCCTTTGGGCGAATATCTTAGCTCTGCCAGCAGGAAAAAACGGCTGCCTAGGGGTATTTTTTGCGTATGCCCCTGCATTAAAGCCCAGCTGGTATCCGTTATTTTGTTCAGACCGACAGGTCGTGGCAGTGGCGTTCAGCCCTGTTTTCACACCCAGCTTACTTGGCCCACGGAAACCGGTTAAAGACATGCAAGGCAAACATAAAAAATCCCTATTTTACCAAGCGTCCCATGCATCTGTGTGTGGATAATATCGGTTCGATAGGTAGGTACTTCAAGTGCGAGGTGAAAAGGCACTCGACTGATCGAAGCTCCAGTCCGCTGGTTGAATTTATGTCAAATGCTCCAATCGCCCTCCCTTTTTAGGTTAACTGATTGTTTACAAGGACGGCAAAGCAAAAAGAGCAGAAGTTGTAACTTTAAATCCAAAACTATATTGACATGCAGCGTCGCATATTTGTACGGAACACGTCACTCATCTTGGGGGCTTTGGCCACCCGCAGTACTAGTTTCGCTTCGTCTTGGCAAGACCAGGCATGGAAAATGAAGATGCTCCGGGGAGATATTGGCATTTTTACGGAGAAAGGAGGTACGATCGCCTATTTACTCACCAAGAAGGGCATAGTGGTCGTCGATGCGGAATTTCCGGAGCAGGCCAAGCACTTGATCGACCAGTTGCAGCAGCAAAGCAATAAACCTTTTGAGCTGCTCATCAACACCCACCACCACGGAGACCATACGGCAGGTAATATTGCGTTTAAAGGAATTGTCCACCAAGTAGCGGCGCATGAGAACTCCCTGGCAAACCAAAAACGGGTGGCCATTGCGCAAAAAACGGAGGATAAGCAACTTTATCCAGGTACCACATTTACGGATTCCTGGAGCTACCAAATTAAGCACGAGCGGATCAAAACGCATTATTTTGGTCCGGCCCATACCAATGGCGACAGTATCATCCATTTTGAACACGCCAATATTGCGCATATGGGTGATTTAGTGTTCAACCGGCGTTGGGCATTCATTGACCGCAGCGCAGGGGCATCCATCAAGAATTGGATTGTGGTTCTTGATAAATCTCAAGCTTTGTTTGACGCCCAAACGCTATTTGTATTTGGCCACGCTTTTGACCCTGAGAAAGTCACCGGAAATAAGGATGACTTGAAAGCGATGCAGAATTACCTAGCTAACTTACTGGATTATGTTGGCAAACAGATTCAGGCAGGACGCAGCAAGGAAGACATTCTAAAAGACAAATCCATTCCCGGCGTAACCGAGTGGCAGGGAGACGGTATTGAAAGAGGACTGCAGGCGGCTTACGAAGAACTCACGACTCCGGCCGCCTGAGAGGACCCAACAAAGCCGGGGTTCGGGGTATCCACACTTAGAGTAGTCCGTAGCCGGCGAAGTTATTTGGAAGAGTCCAATTTCTCCAGGACATAATACACTATCGGACAGAATGAAACATTTTTCAGGGTAAGAGCGGGGCGTTTGAGCAGGACATCCTCATTGGTATAGGGAAACCGCCTGCAATCCGACGGTCGCTGGTCATAAATTCGACACGCGTTATTTTGGTCTAAAAATGGGCAGGGAGCTGATTTAGCTACGTAGTCGCCGTCTTCATCTAAACGCAAATAAGTCTCGATGAAATCCCCTTCTTTGATCTTCAGATGCTTGGATATCCGCTTCAGGTCCGGCGTCTTAAACCGGGGGGAATAATGCTTGCAGCAGTTAGCACATTTCAGGCAATCCACCCGCTGAAAGGCTTCCTCAGTCAAAGACGGCAACTGCTTCAACACTTGGTTCTTGTCAGCCCGCTTGAGAAATTGCTTGTACTTTTTTTGGTTGCTAGCCGATTTTTTTTCCCAGTTCTCGAAAATCTCATCCGCCATAGTGCATTAATTTTCCGGTTCCTTGCCTTTCGCCGGCTCTTGGGTTTAATGGTTGATTAACAACTGTAAGGTACATAAGATAGGGAATTGAAGTATTTTTGCTGCTGGTGGAAACGTTTCGCGAACAAATATTGCTTTTGGTCAGTACGCCTGTGTATATCCTTATCATCGGGGTGGAAATCGTCTTGAGCAATTACCAGCATAGGATCTGCTACGGATGGAAAGACAGTGCCGCCAACTTGTACTTGATGATTCTTAACGGCACCATTGATTTGCTGTTTCGGGCCGTGTACCTGGTCATTCTGGGCTTCTTTTATGCCCATCGGTGGATCAACTTTTCCCAGGTTTTTGCGTATTGGTCTCTGCTGGTGCTGGGAGAGGATTTCCTGTATTATTGGCTACACCGGTTCGACCACGAAATTCGCCTGTTTTGGGCCGTGCACGTAACGCATCATTCCTCCGAACGGATGAATTTCAGTGTGGGGTTCCGGTCCTCCGTGTTTCAACCTCTATACCGGTTTGTGTATTTTATCCCCCTGGCATTGCTGGGTTTTAAGCCGCTGGATATCGTATTCATCTATTCCGCCACACAGATCTGGGGTATTTTTGTCCATACCGAACTCATCCATAAAATGGGATGGCTGGAGCACATCCTGGTCACCCCCTCCCACCACCGCGTGCACCATGCGTCTAACCCCAAATACCTGGATCGCAATATGGGCATGTTCTTGATCATCTGGGACCAGCTGTTCGGCACGTTTCAAGCCGAGTTGCCGGACGAGGAATATCAACAGAAAAAATATGGATTGACCAAACCCCTGGTCAAGAGAACCCCGGTAACTTTAGTGTTTCATGAGTGGCGAAGGATCTGGACGGACGTACAACGAAAAGACATCGGCTGGCGCGATAAATGGAATTATGTGTTTGGCCCGCCCGGCTGGAGTCATGATGGCAGTCAGCAAACCAGCGCACAGTTGCGCCAACTCGAAGAAGCAGAATTTTCCACCCCCTCCCCTCAGGGGCAACTGGCTGGCTGGCCGGCCAATAGCCAGCTTAAAGCCTGATGTCCAATCCATGAGGCTTCATAAACGCCTTTAATTCTCCATCTTTCCTCGTAAATTTGCGCATCTTTAAGCAACGTAATTTAGTACAGACCATGAATCTATTTGAACATCAGCGAGATGAATTTGCCAGGCGTCATATTGGACCGAATGAAGAGGAAAAGCTACACATGCTGCAGACCATCGGCCTGCGTTCGGTCGATGAGCTTATGGAAAGAACGATTCCTGCCTCAATTAGAAACAATCGACCGCTGCATGTCACCAACCCGGTGAGCGAATTTGAGTATTTGGCAGAATTGGAACAGGTTGCCCTGCGCAATAAGGTCTACAAAACGTATATCGGCCAGGGGTATTACAATACCATTACACCTACCGTAATATTACGTAACCTGTTTGAAAACCCAGGCTGGTACACCCAGTACACGCCGTATCAGGCTGAAATTTCTCAGGGGCGACTGGAAAGCCTGCTCAATTTTCAAACCGTCGTATCGGATCTGACGGCCCTTCCCCTAGCCAATGCATCTCTGTTAGATGAGGGCACAGCCGCAGCCGAGGCCATGACGATGTTTTTTAACCTGAAAAATAAGGATCATGAGCATGTCAGCGTGCCCAAATTCTTTATAGACGATGGCCTGTTTGCACAAACCAAGGACATTCTTATCACCCGGGCAAGACCGATAGGTATCGAGCTGGTATTCGGTGACTTTCGAAAAGCAAAGCCGGATGGAAGTTATTTTGGCGCCATTGTGCAGTATCCCGATAGCAATGGCAGCATCCAAGATCAGCGCTCTTTTATTCACGCCGTCCATGAAGCGGGCGCATTTGTGGTCATGGCAACCGACCTATTGGCATTGACGTTGTTGACTCCGCCTGGAGAATTAGGAGCTGATGCTGCGGTGGGCAATTCCCAGAGGTTTGGCGTGCCCATTGGCTTTGGGGGTCCCCACGCTGCATTTTTTGCGGCCAAGGAGGACTTCAAGCGTGCCATGCCGGGTCGTATCATCGGGGTGAGTATTGACCAGCAAGGCAACCGGGCCCTGCGCATGGCATTGCAGACCCGGGAGCAGCACATCAAAAGAGAAAAAGCAACCTCCAATATCTGCACGGCTCAGGCCTTGCTCGCCAATATGGCAGCGATGTACGCCGTATACCACGGCCCGCAGGGATTGAGGGATATTGCCCGTAGGATCAGCGCGCTGGCCCAGACCCTTAGCTACGAACTGGAAGAGCTAGGCTACAGCAACGAGAATGAATATTACTTTGACACATTGAAGATCGGGGTGCCGGACGTGGAGAAAATCCGTAGCCTGGCGATCCAAAGGGAGATTAATTTTCACTATTTCGATGCCAAGCACATAGGCATCTCCCTGGGTGAAAACACCACACCGCGCGATGTCATGGATATCCTTTCGGTATTCGCCGCTGCCGATGGGGTGGACCAGGTGGCCGCTACCTTTGAACTGGAAGACCAAGCAGAAAATATACCGGCTACCCTTAGCCGAACTTCAGAATTCCTGACGCACCCCGTATTCACTAGCCACCACAGTGAAACGGAGATGATGCGCTATTTGAAACGATTGGAAGACAAGGATCTTTCCTTGAATACCTCCATGATTTCGCTGGGCTCTTGCACGATGAAACTCAATGCAGCCACCGAGCTCATCCCGGTTAGCTGGCCGGCCTTCAGCCAAATACATCCCTTTGCTCCTGCCAATCAATGGCTAGGATACCAGCACATTATCACCAAACTGGAAGAGTGGCTCAGTAAGATCACCGGGTTTGCCGCCACCTCCTTGCAGCCTAACAGCGGGGCCCAGGGCGAGTACGCTGGTCTGCTGACAATCCGAGGGTACCATGCGGCCTCTTACCAAGAGCACCGCGACGTCATGCTTATTCCCATATCCGCTCATGGCACCAATCCCGCTAGCGCGGTCATGGCAGGCATGAAAGTGGTGGTCGTGAAAAGTGATGACGATGGGCATATCGATCTGGACGACTTAAAAGCCAAAACGGCGCAGTACTCGGATTCGCTAGCAGGACTGATGGTTACCTATCCGTCCACCCACGGAGTCTTCGAAGAGAGCATCAAGGATATTTGCCGCCTGATTCATGAAAATGGCGGGCTGGTATATATGGATGGGGCGAATATGAACGCCCAGGTCGGTTTGACGAGCCCGGGGTTTATTGGTGCGGATGTGTGTCACCTCAATCTGCATAAGACATTCGCCATCCCTCATGGTGGAGGAGGCCCCGGCATGGGCCCGATTTGTGTCACGGAAAAACTTGCCCCCTATTTGCCTGGTCATCCGGCGATTGAATTTCCGGAATCCGGCTTGGGCGCTGCCAAGTCCGGCTCCACCAGGCCGGCCTCGCACGGAGCCGTCAGTGCTGCGCCGTTTGGGTCGGCCAGTATTTTATTGATCAGTTACGCATACATAAAAATGCTGGGCTCCGAAGGGCTCACCGAGGCGACCAAGTGTGCCATCCTCAACGCCAATTATATGCGGGCAAGAATTGGGAAATATTTCAAAATCTTATACACGGGCAATAACGGCACCTGTGCCCATGAATTCATCGTTGATTTGCGCCCCTTCAAGAATAGCGCGGCCGTGGAAGCCGAAGATGTAGCCAAGCGCCTGATGGATTTTGGTTTTCATGCCCCAACCATGAGTTTCCCTGTTCCAGGTACCATCATGATCGAACCCACGGAGAGTGAAGACAAGGCCGAACTCGATCGTTTTTGCGACGCCTTAATTGCAATTTTCCAGGAGATACAGGACATCGAGACGGGTAAGCTGGACCGGACGGATAACCCATTGAAGAACGCCCCGCATACCCTGCAGATGATTTGCGCCGATGACTGGAATCACCCGTACAGCCGCCAGCAAGCCGCCTTTCCCCTGGCCCATTTACGGCAAAGCAAGTTCTGGCCTGCCGTGGCCCGGGTAAACAACACATTTGGTGACCGGCACCTGGTTTGTACCTGTGAGCCCGTGAGCAGCTATGCCGAAGAAGTTCCGGCTGGTTAATCACTCGGGTAAGGACCCGACAATAGACCCTGGCCTAGTGCAACAGCCGAATCATTTGGAGGTATCCAAAATAAATGCCGCCACATTTTTCTTAAAGGCTTCCAGAGACGCCTGGTTTACATACATCATGTGGCCGGCTGCAAAATATTTCATGCTGATATTGCTTTGAATTTTTTTATCCAGGCCCAGGTGGTCGAAGGTGTACTCTGTGGCGTAGAAGGGCGTGGCCAGGTCATAAGTCCCGTTGAATACCAAGACCTTCAGATTGGGGTTTTTGCTCATCGCTTCAGCCAAGTCGACCCCCGTGTTTAAGGCCTGACCTCCAAAATTTCCATTCTTGGCATGTGTCCAGTCCCATTTGAATCCCTCATCGTGGTAGGCGTTTACGTGGTAGGCATGGGTCTTATTGACTTTTAGCTCACCGTAGTAATAATTCATAAAAGAAGCCACATACGCAGGGCTGATCTGGGAGCTTTGCGGGTCATCGTCCGCTTCTTCAGCCAGCAGGTCCTGAATAATTCCTTTAAACCGACCGTCGTAGCGTCCGACCATTTGGTGATCTTGACGTAGCAGTTCCTGGCGAAATTGTGAAGGGTCGACCCGCAAATTTGCTTTATCCAAATAGTCTTGACTTAGACCGGTGAACGCGGCCAGTTTAGCCAGGGTCTGCTGTCTTTCTTCCGCAGTTAAGCGATCCCCTTTCATGAGCGCAACCGTGTACTCTGTAGCGGCAAAGGTCCGGGCTTCCTTCAGGAAGGCTTCCAGGTCAGCGGACTTATTGGGAATCTTGTTATGGTACCAGGCTACTGAGGCATAGGTTGGCAAAAACAGGATTTTGCTGATGTCTTCGTCAGAGAACATATTAAAATCAAGAATGCAGGATACCAAGACCACCCCGTTCATCTGCATGCCCATGGTGCCTTGCAAATAATCTACAACACCTGCGGAGCGCGGAGTGCCATAGCTTTCACCCAACAGGTATTTGGGTGAATTCCACCGGTTGTTATCCGTAACATATTGCTTAATGAATTGGCTGACGGACTTTATGTCCTGATCAACCCCCCAAAAATCTTTGACCGTTGCCTTGCCGATGGGATGACTCAGGCCTGTACCCACGGGGTCGATCAGGACCAGGTCGCTCACATCTAATATTGAATATTCGTTATCCGTGACCTTGTAGGGTGGAGCGGGTGTCAATGCGGCGTCGCTTACGACCACCCGACGAGGTCCGAGGGCACCCATATGCAGCCACATCGAGGAGGAGCCTGGTCCCCCATTGTAGGCAAAAGTTACCGGTCTTTTAGCAAGATCCGGTTCCCCATCCTTGGTGTATGCGGTGAAACCAAAGAGTGCTACCGATTCACCCTTCTCATTCTTCAGGATAATGGTTCCGGCCACAGCCGTATAGTTGATTAATTTCCCGTCAATTTTAACCGAATGGCTGGTAGTGGATAGGTCGGGTTTCGTTTCTGCGACGGAATCCAAGGCACTCTGGGTCACCCCCTGCGCCCGCAAGGTCAAGGGCCCCAAGGCTAGAAAAAGGCCTAGAGCAATCTGTTGTGCACGTATTTTCATGGTGGTATTTTTTGGCTTAATCTATTAGATGTTTCGCATTGAGCGCCCACTTCCTCCAAACAGGCAAAGGTTGGGTGCTAATGTACGCAGGAGTTCGAAATGCACTCCTGGAATTGTGATCATCGGTACGCGCTCAGCTATCAAGATACCGGAGTAGTACGTTGCACAGGAAAGGAAACCAAAGATAGGTAAACTGAGGTACAATCGATACCGCCACCCGATGGCAGGAGTGCAACTCAAAAAAACGGCGATGGACTGTTCGCCCGGGCTAACAAGCCATTACCCTATTTTAGCATTTCCTTGCTGAGGCAGCCTGTAATTTTGGCCCCAAAATTACGTAGTCATGAAAAGCAACAAATGGGGAAGGCTTTCTGCGACAAGCGCCTTGCTCGCAGTGGGTTGTTCGCGCGCTCTTGCGCCAGAGGGACATTACCAAGCGACCCCGGTGGCGATTGACGGCGAAATTTCCGATTGGGGACTTCCCCTTCGGGTGGATTCGCGTATTATGGGGTGGCTGGCTGCATAATCGCCACTACCTTGCCCTAAGAAACCTTATCCTATCTTTATCCTCAACTTTTACCATGGTGGGCTAAATGCCCCTTCGGCAAACCAAACACTATTCAATCCATTGCACATGACTTTGATGATCCGCTCGCTTTTGCTTTGCGCCTTCTCGCTGACCTTGGCCAGTGGTGCCCGATCCCAACCGTTGTATATGCCCAGAGACGTCAGTCGCGCATTTCAGAACCAAACCCGGTCGATGGATGGGAAGCCCGGTATAAATTACTGGCAGAATCGCGGGCGCTACCAAATCACCCTTAATGTCCAACCACCGGACCGAACAATCAAAGGCTCGGAACGCATTACCTACCTGAACAACAGTCCAAACTTCCTAAAAGGTCTGGTCATCAAACTATTCATGAATATCCACAAGCCTGGTGCCCCTCGATACGAGGGAGCTGGTCCCGATTACCTTACCTCCGGCGTGCATATTGATAAATTAGCGGTCAATGGGGTAACCCTGCCCTGGGTAGATGATCCCAACTATTTTACCTGGCAACCCGTCCTCCTTGCGCAAGCCTTGGCCCCGCATGATTCCGTGCAGTTGTCCTTTGAATGGCATTACCAAATCTCCCTGCAAAGTGGCCGCGAAGGGATGATTGATTCCACAACCTATTTTCTGGCCTATTTCTACCCCCGCGTGGCCGTATACGACGATTGCGATGGATGGGACCTGATGACGTTCACCGATTCCCAGGAATTCTATAGCGACTTCAACGACTATGACGTTACCGTACAAGTTCCAAAAAACTACTTGGTTCTGGGCACCGGAACCTTGCAACATCCGGAATTGCTTCTGCAGCCCGCCGCCCTTAAACGATTCAATCAATCGATGAGTTCAGATCAAACGATCCACATAGCTACTAAGGAGGAGTTGACCGGCTCTGTGGTGACTACGCAAAACGAACAGAACGCCTGGTCATTTAAAGCTAGCGATGTGCCCGATATGGCATTTGGTATCAGTAACCATTTTAATTGGGATGGCGCCAGCGTAATCGTGGACGACCAGAGTGGACGCCGAGCCAGCGTGCAAGCTGCGTACAACGATAGCGCGGCGGATTTTCGCCACATGGTCCAATTTGCACGCTATTCCCTGGCGTGGCTTTCCCGCAACTGGCCAGGTATTCCTTACCCCTACGAGAAGACAACCATCTTTCAAGGTTTTGCCGATATGGAATATCCAATGATGGTCAATGATCAGTCGGAGGCGGACACCGTGGACGCTCGATCGACAGCCGATCATGAAATTGCGCATACCTATATGCCCTTTTACATGGGGATTAATGAAACGCGATACGGCTTCATGGATGAAGGTTGGGCCACAAGCTTTGAATTGCTTATCGGCAGGTCTGAACTTGGCCAAGCCAAGGCCGATGAGATCTTCAAAAACTTTCGAATTAGGGGCTGGATACGTAACCCCGCTGCCTATGAAGACTTGCCCATCATCACCCCCGGCGATGCGCTCTACGACAATGCTTTGAGCAACAACGAATACGGTAAAGCCTCCCTAGGATACCTGGCTGCTAAAGACCTGTTGGGAGACGAGCTGTTTAAAAAATGCCTGCATGCGTATATGGACCGTTGGCATGGAAAGCATCCGATCCCCTGGGATTTCTTTCATACGTTCAACGACATTTCGGGCCAGAATCTCAATTGGTTTTGGACCAATTGGTTCTTTTCAAACTACTATATCGACATAGGGATCCAGAATGTGGTCAAGACTAGTGATGGATATCAGATCACAGTGAAAAATACTGGCGGCATGGCTGTTCCTGTAGACGTCGTCCTTAGCTATATTGATGGATCCACCGAAACCAGACACCAGACGCCCGCAATTTGGCAGGCCAATGAAAAAGCCACGGTGCTGAATTTGAAGACAACCCGAACGCTTCAATCCGTGCAATTGCAAACGGGGATTTTTCTAGATGCCGACGAATCTGACAATGTCTGGAAACCTTAGGTTGGAAAAAGGTGACCCCAAGTCAGCAAGGAGATCTTGAGTACTCGGATCCACCTAACTATGGGGTCCCAGGCTTTCGATCGGTTTGAGAATTTTCTTAGTTTGGCGATTGAGAGAAAAGCGCCTGGTGTAAATCAACCGGTAACTTCCGGCAGAAATAGAATACCTGTATCCGGACGCTTCGCCTCGCACATAGATCTCATTGGCTAGCCATTTGGCTGACAAATCCCATTTTTCCGTATTGTATCCAATCCCGCCGTAGAAAATGAAGTTGGGACTGAAGTCTATTTTATTGGCCACACGGGCCGGCTCAATTTCGCTCGAGAAGCGGAAATCCAGATTCACGGTTGCGGAAGCCAACAAAAAAAAATTTCGGGCAAATACCAGGCAATAGGCATATCCCAGTCCCGGGCCAATTTCAAAAAAATGCATCTTGGTAATGTTGAGGGCGGCATAAGCTGGATCCACTATGGTTGGAACCAGGGTACTATCCGCCAATACAGCCCCATAAAAAACCTGTCCCCCCACCAACAAGGAGCCCGCCGATTTCTTTTGCCATTCATTTTGCAGCAGCGCGGCCTGGTAGGAGAAGTGCCGGTCATTCAACGCCCGGTAGGCGGATCCCCCTACTAGATTTAGCGCAAGGTCGTTTCGGAGGTAAAAGTTATCGGATTGCGCGGGCCCAAGGCCCAGACCCTTCGGAGAGAGGTAATATCCCTTATAAAATTCGCCGAGCAGGTCCACATTCCATTGCCTCGTATAAAAATGAGTCTGGAGATCCAGGTACCGGGTGGTACCGCGCTCATGAGTCGGATTGAAGGTGGTCAAACCGACGCCGATATCTACGGTTACGGCCCGGTAGGTAGCGCCCAGACCTACGTTTAGGCTGGTATTGGGACGGTAGGTCATGATGGGTATGGCTTCGTGAGGTGGAGGCGTAAATTTCAGCGACGTATATTTTCTGGACAGGTATAGTCGAACAGTTAATTTTTGCCGATAGGACGCGTAATAGGACGTATCGTGATCCCGGATCCTATTCCCCTGGCCTTGAGCAAAATTGGCCAGCAAAACGGTTGCCAGGAAAAACACGGCAAACGGCATGGGTCGCTTGTCATCTTTGCAGGACGAAGTCGAGGAAAACCTCATGAGACAAAGGTTAATGCGTTGGTGGTACCGTTCCACGATTCATTCTGGGCCGGCTACAGATCTAAGAACTTGTTTAGTTTATGCAGCTCAAGGATGGTTGTCTTTCCGTCATCACTTTCGCGGTACATCGGAATAAATTTGCGGTTGAATAAAATTTCATTGTACGTGTACGACGTACGCTGGAGCACATAGTTGGAATACACGTCATCGAAGGCTTTGACCAGCACATACACTTCCACATCACCCGATTTTAAATCCTCATTACTAAATCCCATCAGGGGGCTTTGTTCATCAATGGGATGAACTACAGTCCAGTTCATAGGCAGGCTGTCCACCCGGGTTCGTTCCAGAGAAAGGCTAAAGTACTTGTACACCGATTGGCCATTTTCCTGGACCTGAAGAGCGACATTGACTTTGATTTCCACATCCGTCAGGGTGTGGTTGTCTTTGAAGGAAGCAAAGCGAAACATGAGGGCGGTCTTATCTTGGTAGGGAGCGATCAACGCATATTCGCTGAAGGCTAAGTAGGCCCGAGGCCTGGAAAATCGCCCATAAATCAAGCCCGTAGCCAGTGCGAAGGACAAAAAACCTGTCATCGATTCGATTGCCGCGACCAAATTGGCCCCATCCCCTACCGGGTTGACTCGACCGTACCCGACGGTGGTGAAGGTTTCGGTGCTGAAAAAATAGAGCTCCTTAAAAGAAGCCCAGGGGGTAGTGGCCATAACCCCTTGCAATTGATCGGCTCCAATCAGCCAGTAGATGATGGCGAAAACCAGGTTTATGGCAAAATAAAAAATCAAAATGATGGCGATGAATTTCCATCTGGGCATACTGAGCATCCGGTGAAATATGCTAAACCTTTCCCAAAAGGGCATGCCTTCTTTTCTCAGATTGAAGGTTCCGTCCCGGTTGATGAATCGGCCGCCGAAACTGCTGGCATTGTTTCCAAAACCAGTGTCGTTGTTCACTTTAGAGAATGGATTGATATGTCGTCTTATAGCCATATGGGTGATAATTTGGTTACGCCCGAAAGTTGGGCATGCTCACAGCGTACCATCTGGGTACTTTCCAGGTCAATGACCCGGCAGATTTTTCCTTTTCGTGATCTTCCGCATTCCCTACCAGAACCTGCTTTGTATACCATGTATCCAGGAGCCCGGCTAAGCCGGCGATCCACAAAGTAAGTATGGACGGACTTTTGCAAGACCGAAAATACGTACTCCTGCTCAAAGTGGCTGCATAGGCTAAAGACTGCATGCCGCGGACTTGAGGGTTACCCAAGAACATACCGTTTAGGGATTCTCTGCGGGGTAATATGCCCATAGATCGCACCGACCATGCGACTTTGGCACATATGAGGACGATTCCTCCCATACAGGTTAGCCTTGGAGGAGCATGGAATCCGTGTTTGATTAGTTTGAAGATAGTTAAATGATGCGATAATTCGCGCTCTTGAGATTCCCAATTTTTCCGTGTGGTTTTGTGAAGGATTACCAAATGATTAATTTCGCTAAAAGTGTTTTGCTCATGCATACCCAGCTGAATAATCCTCTGCCCGTTGAACTAATACAGGAGGATAGCGACTTACTCACCTTGGTGGACGAACCGTGGAGTCTCGTAGTATGGAATGATGAAATAAATACCTTTGAATGGGTCATCGAGACGCTTATCGAAGTCTGCCGGCATTCGACCGAACAGGCCGAGCAATGTGCCATGATCATTCATACACAGGGCAAATATGCGGTAAAACGCGGAACCTACGAAGAACTCAAGCCCATGTGTGATGCTATTACCGAACGCGGCATAGGAGCCACCATCGAAGAGATGTCCACTTCTTAAGGCCATTTGCGACGGCCATCGCATATTGCCTTCTCCCAGAATGCGCCGAAGAATAAATTCAAGTATTACTTTTTAATTTCCTAAAAGGACCTTCAAATACGCTCAGTATGCCTTTGTTCGTTCTCGGAAGTGCACTTCGGTTTCCACCTCTGGAAATGGCCGAGCCCGATGGCTTACTGGCTCAAGGCGGCGACCTCTCCCAAGAAAGGATCCTACTGGCCTATCGCTTAGGAATTTTTCCCTGGTATGAAAGTGGGCCCATCCTTTGGTGGAGTCCCGATCCGAGATTTGTGCTTTTCCCCGATGAACTTAAAATCAGCAAGAGTATGCACCAGGTGTTGAAAAAAGGAACTTTTGAATTTAGCGTCGACCAAAACTTTAGCGCTGTAATTGATCAATGCAGAACAGTTAGCCGAAAAGCCCAGCATTCCACCTGGATCTCCGAGGAAGTAAAGCAAGCCTATATAGCCCTACATGAAGCGGGCATTGCCCATAGCGCCGAGGCTTGGAGCAATGGGGAACTTGTCGGGGGGCTCTACGGAATCCGAATGGGGGCTGTCTTCTTCGGAGAAAGCATGTTCAGCACGCAATCCAACGCCAGCAAATTTGCCTTCATCCAATATGTCAGGCTCCTGCAACAGGGCGGAATAAAACTCATCGACTGCCAAGTCTATACGCCCCATCTGGAAAGCTTAGGAGCCAGGATGATTCCCCGATCGGATTTTGTTTCTCTCTTGCAGCTACTCATCTAGCTAAAAGCGCGTCCCCAGATAATGTGGCAACATCGCCCTCCAAGTCGGCCAGTCGTGCCGCATGTCCTGGCCCCAGATATCGAGTTCATACCAAATCCCCTTGTTGTACAATATCCCAGCCAAGCGCCGGGACGCATCGGGATCTTCGTGGTCTCCGGAACCCGACAGAATATGGATATGGGAACTACGCCGAATTTGTTCCAATACGCCATGATCGGTCAGATTAGGCAGGTAATGACAGGGGCTGTTGTAATAGACATCTTCATCAAAATATCCCTTGGTATATTCAGTGAGGTCGTAGACTCCGCTCATGGCGATGCAACCATTCAACAAATCGGGGCGCTTAAAAAATAAATTGGCACTGTGCAAAGCGCCAAAGGAGGCACCACAAGTGATAATGGGCGTCTCCCAACTGCTGTTGGTGCGGATAAAGGGAACAACTTCGTCAAAAATGTAATGGTTGAATTGCTGATGCCGAATAGATTTATGGCGGGGGTCCATCTCGTCGTTTAACCAGCTCTCTTTGTTCATGCTGTTGACAGAATAGACCTTGAGCTGGCCGGCATCGACGAATGGGGCGATCGTATCCATTAATTGAAATCTCTCGTATTCCAGGTAGTCAGCCCCCGCCGTAGGAATCAACAGCAAGGCCCACCCGTAGTGGCCATACACTGCGATGGGCATTTCCCGATCCAAGGCCGGGCTATACCAGGAAGTTAACATGCGCTCCATAAGCATCGATTAATTTGGCTCAATGTAAGTAGAAATTGACACTCCGGAAAGCCGGCGCACAAGGTGCGGCCGGAAGCTCATTGATCGGGAGTCTCCGAGACACTGTATTGAAATAAGGTCGTTAGTTTCATGGTTCGACCTTCCTTCACATAGACTTTTTTATAGGCCATGAACTTTCCACTTCGGTCCAAAAACCCGATAATACACGAATACGGCTCGTCGCCCTTTTTCAAGACTGGTTGGGGTGCCGTGCCCAAATTGGGCAGTCGGATCGTGTCCTGGCCCTTCAATTCCTCAAACTGCATCTGCAGCAAATAATCGAAGGTCCTGGGCGTCTCAAACAAGCGTACCGAAAAATACCAGTCATTTAGCGGGTTATCGGTTTTCTCCCGAAATTCCGCTACCGGTGCGGTGTTTATGACCGTCCGGTTTTCTTTGTAGGGCCCAGTTGATTGGATGGCGGAAGAGGAAGAACCGACTGGATTTTGGGTAGTTTGTTGGTCGCCGTGGCCACAACCACCCAAAAAGACAAATTGAATACTTCCCCCTATTATCCAAGACCCAAGGCCAATAACGGCAGTCGGATTGCTTTTGACTTTGGCCATGCTAGGGGTTTTGGCGATTGGTCTGGAAGTCAATTTTTTTGTGCGGCCATCGGGCAGCATGTTGATATACCAGGCCCCGCATGTAATCGTTTTCCGGATATGGGGTCAAATGGACCTTTAAGTCTTCCAAATTGTGAATCGTGGAATCCGATTGTAGATACCCCATGCCGTAAAACCGGCCGGCTTCGATGAGCACATAGCTTTGTTCCTGGCCATGTCGTCCGGTATCAGCAACTGCAAAGGAGGGCAGGTTACGCGCAAGGGATCCGATGGCTTCGCTGAATCGCAAGTTGTATTTTTCTGGCGACTCGTCCATTTGACATGCACCCAGACAATACCCCTCCTTCATCCCTTCGCAAGCACCCGGATCGGTCTGGATAAAGCACAGTTTGGGGCAAAGACTAAATTCTTTAATCAGTTTTTTGATCAACCGCTGTCCTTCTGTTACCAGCGAAAAGGTGTAAAGGGGCTGTATCTGCTTTTTTCGTTTCTCCACGGCCAATCTAAAGTAACCGTTTTGGTCTTCGAAGACATAGAGTCCGTACATAGGTTCGAAACGCTTTAGACTGCGGTTGTATTTGGGCCATAAACGCTTGATTTCAACACATTCGAGCAGATAGGCCATCAGCTCGGAACCCGAAGTTTGCCAAGTTACCGAGTAAATGTTGCGTAAAAACTCTTGTTTTTGTCGATTGGGATTGTTGTTGGAAAAATGGCTGCGCACGCGCTGACGGATATTCTTTGCTTTGCCAACATAGATGACTTTTCCGCGGCGGTCGTGAAAATAATATACCCCGGCAACATAGGGCAGTTGGTCCATATTCTCCGCAGGGAGGTTGGGTGGCAGGTATTGCTCCTGGTTTCGACCTTTCAGCATAGACTGGACGTGCCCGCCTGTATCCTTCGCGAGGATGCGATCGAATAATTGGACCGTAGCATCTGCATCCCCGCCAGCCCGGTGGCGATTGGCGACCACAATACCTAACTCCCGGCAGATGGTGCCAAGACTGTAGCCCGGCAAACCCGGAAAGACCTTTCGACTGAGGCGGATCGTGCAGAGTTTCTTGACGTTCAGATCAAGTCCGCAGGCCAGAAGTTGTTCTTTTACAAAGGAATAATCGAAATTGACGTTATGAGCAACGAAAACTGCTTCTTTCAAAAGGTTAAAAATCGCGGGCGCAATTTCCGCAAACGCTGGCGCCGTAGCCACCATGTCCTCGCTGATTCCCGTTAGGGATTGCACATACCGGGGTATAGGTAACAGGGGGTTGACTAAAGATTCAAAGCGGTCAATTTGATTTTTGCCGTCGTATAACACAATAGCAATTTCCGTTATGCCGTTATTAGCGGCAAAACCGCCAGTCGTTTCAATATCCACAATTGCGTACATATGCCGTTGTTGATCCAGGTTTGTGTGACTAAAGTTAGCAATAATTGGCTGTTTCGAGCACCTGTCTGATTAGCCTTTATACCATAAACCAACCTTTGAATTGTACCGGCAACCTATGAAAAATGCGCAGATCCGAACCGAATTGTTTCACGTTTAAAATCCAGATTCCATGAAAAAATTTCACACTTTTCATGCGGACGAAGAGATGACTATGGCAGCCATTATCGCTATTTTGTATTTCAGCGCCATTATGCTCTTCGCCTACGTATTTACCCTCACCTGAGAGGGGTTTTCGAGTGCTCCTGGATGCCTGGGAGGCATAGCCGCAGATTTAGCAAATGGATAAAGATTTTTTTGGCAAAAAGCTACCTATCATATCAAATTGCTATTATATTTGTAATGGTTAAAGGTTCATGACTCAGGTCATTCCTTCCCCCGATAAGCATCCTACCCAGATCGTACGAGAAACCGAATGCGAGTTGATTCTTCCGATCCCCTTTGAAAGCTATGAAAATCAACATGTTTCACATTAAAAATTTCACGTATGAAAAAAATGATGCACTCCTTTCATTTGGGAGAAAATGCTAAGACCGCGCTATTAGCTATTGGATTCCTTGGCTTGGTAATGTTTTTGTCTTACCTCTATTGGTTTGCTTAAATTACCAGCGCCCTTTTCAAAATCACGAAATCCACTGAATAACTTATTCATAGTAAACTTAGGTTTACCGTAGTTTCTTTGTACCTCGCTACGACTTTATCTTGTTTTCGGTTCCCTCCCTTATGGGAGGGATTTTTTTTGCGTCCAGTGCTCCCAGCAAGCCAGGTCGCCCACTTGATTTCCAAGGCACTATCACTTCCCCCATAGCACAACAATGCTTACCTTTGCCATCCTAAATCTGCCTTTTTCAACCCAGCAAGAAGCATGGAACTGAGTAAAAACTACAGCCCCGACGCCATAGAGGACAAATGGTCAGCAAATTGGGCCCAAAAGCGGTATTTCCATAGCCAGCCTGATCATCGAAAGCCTTTTACAGTGGTCATACCTCCGCCTAACGTGACAGGCGTGTTGCACATGGGCCATACGTTAAACGAAACGGTACAGGATATTCTGGTTCGCCGAGCGCGTATGAGCGGCCTTAACGCCTGCTGGGTGCCCGGCAGTGATCATGCCTCTATCGCCACCGAAGCCCGTGTGGTCAACATGCTTAAAGAACGGGGGGTGGAAAAAAGTCAGCTTACCCGGGAGGAATATCTCCAATATGCTTGGGAATGGAAGGATAAGTACGGTAGTATTATCTACAGCCAAATTCGAAAACTAGGTTGTAGCGTGGACTGGGATCGTGTCACGTTCACTATGGATGAACATTTTTCTGCGGCCGTCATCCAGGTTTTTGTCGACCTTTTCCACAAAGGGCTGGTTTACCGGGGTGCTCGCATGATCAATTGGGATCCTGCTGCCAAGACTGCCCTGAGCGATGAGGAGGTGGAATATAAAGACGTCCAAAGCCAGCTGTATTACATTAAGTATCCTTTGGCTGACGACCAGGGCCCTTTACCTGGCCAATTCGTGGTAATCGCCACACAGCGCCCAGAAACCATTATGGGAGACACGGCGGTATGCGTGAATCCAACGGATGAGCGCTACCGGCATTTACGGGGACTATTTGCCGTTGTGCCCTTGGTCGGTCGGAAAGTGCCCATTCTTTTTGACGACTATGTAGACAAGGGTTTTGGCACAGGTGCCCTAAAAATTACTCCAGCGCACGACCTGAATGACTATAACCTGGGGTTAAAGCACAATCTGCCGATCATTGATACCTTGAATGAGGACGGAACGATGAGCCAGGCGGCCCAGATTTTTGTAGGACTTGACCGCATGGAGGCTAGGAAGAGGGCAATATCGCAATTGAAGGCCCAGGGTTTGGTGGAGAAAGAGGAAACTTATCATACTCGTTTGGGCTATTCGCAGCGTACAAGCGCCATAGTGGAACCCAGAATTTCGACCCAATGGTTTGTTCGGATGAAGGCTCTGGCAACCCCTGCGCTAAAGGAAGTCCTCGAGGGGAGGATAACCTTGTATCCCCAGGATAGATATACTGCGACATATAAGTACTGGCTAGAAAATGTGGAGGATTGGTGTATCAGTCGTCAGCTATGGTGGGGGCAACGTATTCCGGCTTGGTATGATAGTCAGGGAAATTTTGTGGTGGCCACCAATGCAGAGGCCGCTCGAAACCAATACCTGGATAAATACGGGCCCCCTACCTCCGGTACTTTGTCGCTGCACCAGGATGAGGATGTGTTGGATACTTGGTTTTCTTCCTGGATTTGGCCCTTAGAAGTATTTAAGGGCATCACCCAGCCGGATAATCCAGAATTCAACTACTACTACCCTACTTCGGTGTTGGTAACAGGTCAGGACATTATTTTTTTCTGGGTTGCCCGTATGATCATGGCGGGAATGGAATACCGGGACCAAAAGCCCTTTGACGCGGTCTATTTCACGGGCATGGTGCGCGACAAGCAGGGAAGAAAAATGAGTAAGAGTTTAGGCAATTCCCCTGACTTGCTTGAGCTCATCGATAAATATGGGGCGGACGCCGTCCGGTTTGGGATTCTGATCTCATCCCCCGCTGGAAACGATTTATTGTTCGACGAGGCTTCTTTGGAGCAAGGTCGCAATTTCAACAATAAATTATGGAACGCCCTGAAACTTATCAAGATTTGGGAAAGCAAAACGCACCCATCGGTCGAAGAAACGCATAATCATTTTGCACTGATTTGGTTTGACAACCGACTGCGGCAAGCCCGGGTCCAATTGAATGACATGTTTGCTGGGTTCAGGCTAAGCGAAGCGCTCAAGACGATTTACACGTTAATTTGGGATGATTTCTGCAGCTGGTATCTGGAATGGGTTAAGCCGGAGCCGGGCCAGGACATCGACCCCCTGGTCTATCAACGCTCTGTGGCCTATTTTGAGCAACTCCTCCAACTGCTGCATCCTTTCATGCCATTTATTACCGAGGAAATTTATCACCTATTAAAAGATAGACCGGAAGGTGACGACCTGTGCATCCGACAGTTTGAGCCACTTAAGGAACCGAAGGGAGATTTCGTTCAAGTCGCCGACGACCTTAAATTGTTCATCACCGGAATACGGGAATTCAGGCAAACCCATGAGCTCAAAAACTCGGTAGCCATACAAAAGCTTACTTTGCCTGGGCCTATTTTCGGAGAAAATCCCGGCATATACAGCATCATTCAAAAGCAGGGAAATATTGCTCAAATCAGCTTTTCTGCCGAACCCGCGCTGCAGAAAGGCTCCGAATCCTCTTTGGTCGTTACGAAATATACATTTAAGAATCATCAGACAGAACTCGTTACCGAACAGGCCATTGATACGTCGAAAATCAAGAACGATCTCCTCAGAGAGTTGGACTATTTAAAAGGCTTCCTGGAGTCCGTCGACCGAAAACTATCCAATGAGAAATTTGTTCGCAACGCCAAACCAGACGTGGTGGCCTTAGAGCTAAAGAAAAAATCTGATGCGCAATCCCGGATCAAGACCTTGGAAGAAAGCCTGCTTCGTCAACCTTAATTAAATGTCATTTATGACCTTATGAAATTATCCGTTTTCACCCTCCTTACCTTGCTTGTTGCTACCACTTCCTTTGCGCAGCCGGCGGGATCGAGTTATCTCCAGAACCTGAGTCAAAGCCGAACCCCAGGAATGACTAGGTTTATGCAGGGCATTTCCAATACTACTACGCCAATTTGTATCGGGGTTCCAGTCGGGCTCTTCATTACCAGTATCATAACCAAGGATCATGACATGCAAAGAAAATCCGTATATATCGTTGAGGCCCTTGGAGTCGCTTCTGTGTTGGCATTGAGCCTAAAATATACGATTAGTCGACCTAGGCCTTCTACCCAAGATTCTTTGATTATTCCCGCCAGCGACCAGGGCAGTCCTTCCTTCCCATCTGGCCATACAACTGAAGCATTTGCAATCGCCACCTCCCTTAGTCTGGCATATCCGAAATGGTTCATCATTGCACCCTCTTTTCTTTGGGCCGCCACAGTTGGTTACTCTCGCATGTATCTCGGAGTTCACTACCCAACTGACGTACTCGCCGGGGCCGTCCTGGGCTCGGGCAGTGCCTTGCTGTGCCGAAAAATCAACCAATTGCTATTTTCATCCAAACCCAAATACAAGAATCAAATCTGGTTCTAATTGGTTAAAGCCCTATCTACTGGGCAACTATTTAGGGCATGGTCGTTTATCCCCATGATCCTACCCTTATGGTCCTAACGGCAAAACTACTTAAGGGGGCGTTCTTGCTTAATAAATTCCATGTTTTACTCCATTTGCTTGCCTTGCCGTCACCCCTTTTTGAAACCCACCCAAGGCGTGCTTTGCTTCCCACCAATGGACGCATTTTAATCGGAATAAATGGCTTCATCGCGCGTTACCCTTGATTCAGAATTTCCTTTTCGGTACCATTGTACAATAATCGAAGCAATGAAGGTAGCACAATCAATAATAGAGGTAGAGCCATAAGAAACCCGCCTATAACGGCGATGGCCAGCGGCTGATGTAATTGGGCTCCTGCGCCAATCCCCAGCGCCAAAGGCATTAGCGCAATGATGGCACCAAATGCCGTCATCAATTTGGGGCGCAGCCTGGTTGAAATAGCGTAGACGATAGACTCATCCACACTTTTTGTAAGAAGTGATTCTTTAAATTGCAAAAAAGTGAAAATGGCGTTTTCGCTAATTATCCCTACAATCATAATCAGACCCGTATAACTTCCCACATTTAGTGGGGTTCCCGTTAGATACAAGGCTAAGTAGCTGCCTGAAATCCCGAGTAAAGAGACAACAAGTATG
Source organism: uncultured Chitinophagaceae bacterium (assembly GCA_963742225.1). Taxonomy (GTDB): domain Bacteria; phylum Bacteroidota; class Bacteroidia; order Chitinophagales; family Chitinophagaceae; genus Puia. The sequence goes on from CAVULD010000005.1 coordinate 97,327, forward strand.
GTAAAGGCTACTTTAAACTCTTTAAACAAGTACAAAATAACAGCAAAAACCAACAAACTGGATGTAATCAGAATTAGAAGCAATTCGCTAAACGATTGCTGTTGTTCGGCATAGGCGCCTCCATATTCAATATGATAGCTCTGTGGCAGGGTGATTTTCTTTGCCACCTCCGCCCGTATATCGCGAATTACACCTCCCAAGTCTCGGTTCTCCAGCCGTGCGGAAACCACACCCATTGATTGCAGGTTTTCCCGCTGGATTTCCGCGTCCCCGCTATTTACTCTAACGGAAGCTAACTCTCCAATGGGCTTTAATTTGCCGCTTGGTAAAAAAACCTGCAGACGGTCAATGTCATCTACACTGAGCTTGCGACTACCTGGATAAACGATACGCACATCGGAGAGCTGCTCTTTTTCAAGCAGCGAACTGACTACATTTCCTTCCAGTGCAGTTTGCATCTGAAATTGCAGATTGGCGGGCGTAAGTCCAAATTGGGCAAGCCGTTCAAAATTGGGTTGGACACTTACAGAAGGTCCTGCAATAACGATACCGTCAAATACATCTGCCGTTCCCTCCACGGTGGAAACCAAGGCGGCTACCTGCTTGGAAAGGTCATGCAGTTTTTGTTGGTCGTCGCCAAATATTTTTATTTCAATGGGCTGCACCGAAGTCATTAAGTCCCCCAACATATCACCAATGACCTGGCCAAAGTCAATCCGCAATGCGGGCTGAGTCGATTCAATACGCTTTCGGATATCGCTGATCACCTCTTCGGTCGATCTGGTCCGAGATTGTTTTAATTGAATCAGGTAGTCTCCTTTGTTGGGCTCGGTGATAAAGAATCCCATTTCTGTACCCGTTCGGCGTGAATACGCTTCCACTTCCGGAATCTGATTAATGATTTTTTCCACTTGTCGCAGGATTCGATCCGTTTCATCCAGCGAAGTGCCAGGTGGAGAGACATAATCTAGCACTATGCTGCCTTCATCCATTTCAGGTAAGAACCCGGTTTCAAGTTTGGGTAGTATATAATAAATTAGTCCAACAAGCGCCGCGATGATAAGGAAGCTCAAGTACGCACGGCGTATAAAAAACGATACCCAGCGCTGGTTTTTAACTGCATGTGCCTTGGGCTCTTTTTTGCGCGCAAGCTTGCTTTGGTTTCTCCTAGACAAGGATAGATAGATTACCGGTAACATGATCCAGGTGACCAGGAAAGAACAAACCAAAGTGATAATCATGGTATTGGTCAGCACTTTGAAATACGCGCCGGCCACACCGCTCATAAGCAGGAAAGGAATAAATATGACAATGGTGCTTATCGAGGATCCCACCATGGCAGGGAATAGGTATTTGATGGCCTTCTGCACGACCGTGGTGGATGGCTCTAAGGGATGCTCCTCGTGCGTGCGGTGGATTTGCTCAACTACCACAATCGCATCGTCAATCACCAAACCTATGGCAGCCGCAATGGCTCCCAAGGTCATGATATTGAACGTGTATCCCGTGGCATAGAGCACTACCAGCGTCAGACAAAGAGTTACCGGAATGGTAAAAAGGATGGTCGTGCTGGCTTTAAGGGAGTGCAAAAACAGGATAGCCACCAGTATGGCCAGGGCCAAGCCGATCCAAAGACTATCGGAGACGCTCTTAATGGATTGCTGCACGAAATCGCTCTGAATATAATAGGGCTGGATACTCACATCCGGAGGTAGTATTTTTTTCAATCCTTCGATCTTTTCCTTTATCGCCGTCGATAGATTGATCAGGTTAGCATTGGGCTGCTTAATTACCGATATCAAAACGCCATCCTTTCCATTAGCATTGATCCGGGTGAATTCCACGGCCTCTCTAACGGACACCTCGGCCAAATCCCGCACCAGAATAATACGGTTAGCATTTTTGCTAATCACGATATTCCCAATATCTTCGGTCGAATGCACCAGTGCGTCAGTGACAAAAAGATACAGAAAGCGGTAATCAGCCAAATACCCGTTGGAGCGAACAAAGTTCGTTTGGTTAATGGCGCTGTTCACCATTTCGGGCGTAATGGACAGCTCACTCATCTTCCTGGGATTCAAGATAATCCAGTATTCTTTGGTCTTCCCACCCACGACACGGATCTCAGACACGCCTTCAACTTGAGATAAATACGGTTTAATCGTATAATTGGCCAGTAGCTTTAGTTCGATGGGCGTCTTGGTAGCGCTTTCCAGAGTATACCCCATGACGGGTAAAATAGAGGGATTCATCTTGGCTACCGTGATGCTTAAATCGGAGGGCAGTTCATTTCTTATCTGGTTGATCTTAGATTCGATCCGTTGCTGACTCAGATCAATATCCGCTTTCCAATCCATGTAAGCGGATATTTCACAACTACCCCGACTGGTCGTACTACGCACAAATTTCAGGTCGGGCACTTGTTTGATAGCATTTTCCATCGGTTTGGTGACCGTAATCATCATTTTGTCCACAGGTTGAAGGCCTGCTTCGGCGATGATTTTTATTTTGGGGAAGGTGATCTCGGGAAAAAGGGCCGTTTGCAGCTTGTTGAAAGCAAATAGGCCACCCGCCAGGATAAGCACCAGGGTTACGGTGAGGGGGTTCTTATAGGCTAGAAAAAAATTTTTCAATGCTGTTGGCTTTCGTGTGTATTAATCATGGGCGATTCGGCTAAGGTTATTCGCCTACAGGGTCGAAGGAAATTTACGGGCCCGCCGGTTCAATTTTCACCTTGGCCGTATCGGGCAGGCCATAATTTCCCGTTAGCAAAATTTTATCCCCGGGCAAGAATGTCGGTGACAAAATCTCCACTGAGCTATCCGCCTCCATACCTTTTTTAACGGGTACTTTGACTGCCGTTACGCTGTCTATCATTTTCATAACCCAAAATTCGTCCTGGGTTTCATTACTCAGCAGCGCCCCTTTGGGCAGAGACATCGTATTGGATTTTGCGGATTTAACGATCCGTACTTTGGCCACTAGGTTTTCGGGAATTGGATGGGGTGGGTTAACTCGAATAACGACAGACTGAGTTTGGGAAGCAGCATCCACGGAAGGCATGGTAGAAGACAACGTGCCGGTCAATCGTTCGCCATCTGGCAATATGAGCTCTACTGTCTTTTGATGCAATACTAGCGGCCTCCACTCGTAGGGAAGGTCCAACAGGAAGGCAAAACTACTCATATCGCTAATCGCCGCTAGCTGCTCACCATCCTGAACGTAATCCCCAGGTTGGTGGTTTAACGCACTGACATAACCGGAAATCGACGCATAGATATCAATCAGGCCTGAAAATTTTAAAGTAGAATCCAACACGTTGATGGTATTGCCTAGGCTTTGTGCTTCCTTGGTCTTTAACTTAAACAACAGTTCACCCCGCTTAACGAATTTACCAGGATAAACATCCTGAGACTGCAAATATCCATTGGCGTTCGCCTTAACGTATCCCTTTTGCAAGAACGCGCTTACGGCATTCAGCTCTATATATTCGGTCATTGGAGCACGAGATATTGTCGTTACAGTAACCGGGGTTTGGCCTTCGGTGGTCTTATCCTCGGACTGATCTTTTTGCTCCGAACCATGGCAAGAGTAAAGACTTAGGGAACTCAGAAACAATAAACAGCAGCCGTATACAGCCGATTTAATCATGGCGCATTATTTTATCGATTCCAGTAATTGATTTGATTGATGATCTGCAAGCGGGTGATATTATTTTGTGTCAGTAAATTCTTAGACATCAAGTAATTGTCCAGGGCGATGATATAGTCAGCAATTTTAGCATCCCCCGTTTCCAAAAGTTTTTCATTGGCCTCGATCAGATTTTGGGAATACCTGATCTGATCGGTGATTTGTCCAATGAGCTCTTCCGTCGCATGGAGCTCCTGGGTGAGTTGGGCAACTTGCTGGCTGTATTGATTCTCAAAAAAATTCTTATACGAACTTCTAGTCCTCTCAGCAATGTCCAATTTGCTATACTGGAGTTTCCTTAGGTGCCCATCATAAATGGGGACCGTAACGCTAAAACCAATACTGGTTCCAAAATTCTTATATGGCTCATAGGCCAGTGTGGAGGAATACCCTGCATCAGCAAAAATGTTTGCTTTTGGTTTATAGCTGAAATCGATGTTGGATTTGTTGTTTATCAACTTCAGGCTATCTATTTCAAACTGCCTGATAAAAACAGAATTGGACAGCCCGGGTAATTGGGCGACACGCAGCTGGGGATCTCGTAAGCTGACGGTGGTCGTATCGGTGATCCCGCACAAATAATTGAGTGTACCGTAATCATTTTGAAATTGTACCTGGACTTGCTTGCACATCAACAGCTCCTGCTGGAGTGTTACCAAAAACGTCAGATAATCGGTTTGGCGGTAGACGTTTCGCTGGGTGAGATCCTTTAGGATGATTTCTTCTTTACGTAGCAAGTCATAAACTTCTCGATTAAACAACAACTCTTGCAGGTCCCCGTAGGCTGTCACGTATTGTGCTGTGACAGCTCGCTTTAGATCCTGTTCAGAAATCTTAGCGTTATTCCTTGCCGACTGGCTGAGCAAGTCAATGGCCTGAAATTGACTCGATAGGTTTTTTTTGCCAACAAACGTCTTGGTTGCGCCTACCACAGCGATAATATTGGCCCCGTTTGAGATGGCCTGGTCGTACCCCCAGCCCCCTATTACGGGTGCATAGGAATTAAAGCTTGTTCCCGTAACCTGGGGCTTATATCCAGCCAAGATTTTGAGACTATCTATCCGGTTCGCCTCTACTTGATTTTCATAATCAACAAGCAAAGGGCTGTTCTTTAAAGCCTGATGCAGGTAAAAATCCAAGTTGTCGTTTTGCGCCTGGGAGCTCAACGCAGCCGCGGAAATACCACAAGAAAGGATCAGGGTTTTCAGCATAGGTAGTTCAATGAGTGAATTTGCCCTGGGCAAGGGCGATAGGCCGGTTCGGTAGGCCCCATCCTGACCGCCTTCAGTAGCTGAGGTGCCGGCGCGGAAGGTGAACCAAAGTCGCGAACAGGGATATTAATCATGGGTAAAAATAAAACCTGATTTTGTTGAAATTCTGAAGCTTGTCCGCGACCAGACGGCGCACGGATGGCGATTCTGGATTCTCCACGCTATAGCCAACGGGCTCAACCTACTGCCTTTGCCAGGAAAGTCATCTGAATACGATTCCCCCCCTGGCCCAGGGCTCCCCTCGATCGAGTCATTTTCGAGGTGAAGAACTGGTTTTTAGCTATTTACCAGGCATTTACTTATCCCCAGCGACGCCTAAAATGTGTAAATTTATCCATTTACGAGGGTCAATTCTGGTGAAATATCCCTACCTTTGCAAGCTCTTTAAAAAAGTCTCATGAACAGCCGAAGGGAATTTGACATCGCCTTTGTGGGTCTGAAAACCGGAATTCATGAGTTCCATTACCGGATCACCGATAGGTTCTTTGAAGCATACCAACAACAGGATTTCACGCATTGCGAGGCCGTCGTGAAGCTTCGATTGGACAAGAATAATGGATTCATGATGCTTCGATTTGAAGTGGGCGGCAAGCTGGAAGTGACGTGTGATCGCTGTGGAAACCCTCTGCCTCATGAACTTTGGGATGAATTCAATGTGTTGGTTAAGCTGGTGGAAGACCCCGAGGTCATGAACGAGCAGGAAGACGATCCAGATGTATATTATCTGTCCAAGACGGAAAGTCATCTCAACGTGTCCGACTGGATTTACGAATTTGTCAATCTGAGCATTCCGATTCAGCGCATGTGCCGTGATGAAGAAATTGGTGGGCCCCACTGCAACAAGGAAGTGTTGGCTATGCTTAAGAAGCTGGATGTAGGCAAGAGTAAACCCGAGAATCCGCTATGGAAAGGGTTGGAGAAATTCAAAGATTTAGAATAGATCATTGGTTACTATAAAATTGACATCATATGCCAAATCCCAAACGCAGACACTCGCAGCAGCGTAGTGCCAAGCGAAGAACACATTACAAGGCCGAGAAATTGACGTTGAGCAAAGATAGCACAACGGGAGAAACGCATGTTCGTCACCGCGCCCATGTCAGTGAAGGAAAATTATACTACAGAGGAAAAGTGGTCGTGGAAAAGGCCCCAGTAAAGTAATTAACTGATTGGTTTTTATTGTAGCTTGCCTCAGATGAACATTGCTTTAGACATGATGGGGGGGGACTTTGCGCCAGCAGAAGCGGCAAAAGGTGTCCAACAGTATTTATCTGAATCGGCTTCGTCGGCCATTATGTTTCTCATCGGCAATGAGCCAGTCATTACCCCCCTGTTAGCCCTTCATCAGATTCCAGCTACCCGGGTTCAGATCATTCACGCGCCACAGGCCATCTCCATGGATGAACATCCTACCAAGGCGCTGAAGGAAAAAAAGAATTCCTCTATTTCGATGGGGTTCCACTTGTTAGCGACGGGCCAAGTCGACGCCTTGATCAGTGCTGGGAATACCGGAGCCATGCTGGTCGGCGCGATGATGAGTATAAAGCCCATGGAAGGAGTGTTGCGTCCTACCATTTCGACTATCATCCCTAAGGAAAATGGAAAAACCGGGCTTTTACTTGACGTCGGGATGAACGCCGATTGCAAACCCGAACACCTCAACCAATTTGCCGTTCTTGGTTCTTTGTACGCCCAACATATATTAGGTATCGAAGCTCCCCGCGTTGGACTGGTCAATATTGGGGAAGAAGAGACTAAGGGGAACCTGCTTGCTCAGGCCGCCTACGCATTGCTCAAAGAAAACCGGCAGATCCAATTTATTGGTAATGTGGAAGGACGTGATATTCTAATCGACAAAGCGGATGTCATGGTCTGTGACGGATTTACCGGCAATATCCTGCTCAAGCTGGCCGAATCGCTATTTGAAATCACGGGTCGCAAGAATATTCGGAATGCCTATTTCGACCTGTTCAATTTTGAAAACCATGGAGGTACGCCAATTTTAGGCGTGGCCAAGCCCGTCATCATCGGCCATGGGATTTCTCGGGCGAAGGCATTTAAGAATATGATTTCTATCGCCGAAAAAATCATTGCCGCAGATCTTATGGCTAAAATGCAGGCTAGCTTCTAAATCCTTGATCCCACTTCTGTTTTATTCTGGCTCTCAAAATTCAACAGCCGCACAATGTTCATGCGGCTGTTAAAAAGCTACCGGTTCATAAGCCGGATTCTGTTGCTTCACCCAGGGGTGAGGTACCATCATTTATCTGGTCTGATCATTACTGATCAGATCTTGCTGCCTACCCTCCAACCCTGCCGGCCTTTCGGCGGACATTGAGCGAGCCGCTCTTGGGGCTGGTATATGTGGCATTACAGCATGCAAGGTTTACCCGCTTGGCCAATTGCTTAGTCAAGCCGTGGGCTCTTACCCCACGTTTTCACTGTTACCCTCCACAAGACGCCCGGTTGATTGCTCTTGCAGGTGTCTGGCAGACAAGCCCGATTCGACCAAAGCCGAGGCGGGCGAAGGCAGTTATTTTCTGTGGCACTATCTGTCCTGCCCAGACAGACCGCAAATTAACGCGGACCGACCTGGACAGTCCCGGCGCTTAACCGGTGCATTGCCCTGCGCTGTCCGGACTTTCCTTGGCGCGATTTGCGCCACGATGGTGCGACCAGTAGCCCCCAAAAATAACGATTTTCCGCCGTAGTATGCCCCCAAGGCTAGTACTCAAAAAAAATCTCGGTAGCCCCGTAGCCGTACCTGGCGTCGTATTGATTGATGAAGGATTTAACCTCTTTTTTCATGCGTAACAGTTCGTGGACTTCATCCCGAAGCTTTCCTGATCCAACACCATGGATGACTACCATAGACGGTTGACGATGAGCGAGTGCCAAATCGTAGTATTTCTCAAAGGTTTGAAGTTGCAGTGTCACAATTTCAAAATTGCTCATCGATCGCCAGCTATCCGACAATTTCTCGATATGCAGATCGACTTCGTATTTGGGAGGTTCCAGGTGTTTTCTGGTCTGCGATGCGTCGTAGGTTTTGCCCAGCTGGCCCGAGGCGGGCTGGTAAGGTGCCTCCACTTTTTCGGGGGCTGGTGGGTATTGTTCAAACAAGCGGTAGGAAAAGGTGGCTTCTCCCTTGGATTTGATTTCTTCTATTCGGGAGAAGACCTGCCTGGCTTTTGGTTTGACAGAAGCAGCAAAACGCTCCGCCAACTTCTTGTCGGGAACCTGTAGGGTGAAATCTACATCAAAGGTCGGGTTGTCATTCAGGCTTTCGAAGGGGATATCATGAAGGTAAAAATCCTGAAAAGGAGGGATCTGGTTGAGCAAATCAAAAGAGGATTTTCCAAAATACCTTAACTCGTACAAAAAATGATAACTCAGCGGCGTTTGGTTCACCAAGTATACCTTTAAACTATTGACCACTTCGTCGGCGAATTCATCCACGTCAAATACCGGCAAAAAAGCTAGCCAAACGCCGGTCGTCGGACCCTTCAAAGTGGTTTTTTTTTCGACTGGGACTTGGTCTATGTAGGTTTTTTGCTTCTTATTTGGGAATAACTTTTTTTCGGTGAATTGTTTAAAATAGGGGAAGTCCAACTGATCGATATAGGCCGGAAACTTGACACCATGTACGTCTACCATCACCATTTGATCACTCAAGATTTCGATGACTTCGCCCTCTTCGTGAGAGTGCTGGATCACAACTTTATCGCCAATTTGAAATTTCATTGTTTAGCCTACAAAGATGGGTAAAATGCGCAATCGTTTTGGGCGCAAACAAACCCTCAAACTTCCGGCAGTTAGTGCGGGACGACAGGCGGAGGCGCCAATTTGCTTTTGCGGCGACCGTACACCAAATAAATTGATAATCCGAAGGCCATCCATGCGAAAAATACCATCCAGCTCTTAGCCGGAATTTCAATCATCAGGTACAGGCAACAAAGAACTCCCAATACCGGAATCAGCGAATAATTTCGCACAAAGCTCAACGCAGCAATCAAAACGGCAATGGCCACAAAGACAAGGAATAATACCTCTTGGTAACCTTCATTTTGGATATGGCTGCATGCGGCGCCCAACCTGTCTTTGAAAAGCAGGATGAACAGCAGGACGAGCAAACCCACAATAAATCGACCGTTCACGTAGGGAATCTTGAATTTGCCGGCTTCCTTTTTCAAGGTAGGCAGATAAAGTACACCGCCACAGACCAAGACGAACGCGAATAACGTGCCAATGCTGGTCAAGTCGGTCATGAGTTTATCATCGACAAAGAGGACCGGAATGCCCACCAGCAGTCCCGTCATGAGGGTCGCGAAGGCCGGTGTTTTATATTTTTTGCTCAGCTTGCTGAAGCGCTTAGGTAGCAAACCGTCCCTACTCATGCTCATCCAAATGCGGGGCTGGCCGATCTGGAAAACTAGCATCACGCTAGTCGCAGCAATGACCGCACTGACCGAAATGATAAATCCAATCTTGTGCATATGTATCTTATCAAAGACAAAGGCCAGGGGATCTGTCACGCCATTAAATTCTTTGTAATTCACCAGGCCCGTGATTACCAGTGCCGTCACCACGTAGATCACCGTACAAATGAGCAAAGAATAGATCATCCCTTTGGGCAAATCCTTCTGTGGATTCTGGCATTCTTCCGCCGTCGTGGAGATGGCGTCAAACCCAATATAGGCGAAGAATACCGAAGAAACACTTTGCAGGACGCCGCCCATGCCTTCCGGCAAAAAGGGCGTCCAGTTGGAGGTTGTCCCCGTGGAGAAAATGACCCAGAACCCAATAACCGCTATGAATAGCAAAACCACGATTTTCAAGCCCACCATGAAATTGGCGCTTTTTCGGCTTTCATTGATGCCGATATACGCCAGCAGGGTGATGAGCCCAACGATAACGAAAGCGGGCAGGTTAACGACTACATGCAAACCGCCGATAATTGGAGCCTTAGCGTAGGTCAGGTTTGCAACGGATTGACCGGAGCGCAGCGCTTCCTCATAGGCCATCTTGGCCGTCTGATGGCCAATGGTAAGCCAGTCGGGTAGATAGATTCCAATGGCTTTGAGTATGTTGTTGAAATAGGAACTCCAGGAAATTGCGACGACTACGTTGCCTATGGCATATTCCAGGATGAGTGCCCAGCCGATAATCCAGGCAATCAACTCGCCGAATGTCACGTAGGAGTAGGTGTAAGCGCTCCCAGATACGGGCACGCGCGAGGCAAATTCCGCGTAGCACAAGGCGGTAAATCCGCAAGTCACCGCAGTAATCATGAATAGAAAAATCACCCCTGGCCCTCCATGGTAGGCTGCCGTGCCGATTGTGGAAAAAATCCCGGCTCCAATCACCGCTGCGATTCCCATAAAAGTCAGGTCCCGCACGCGCAACACTTTTTTCATGCCGTGTTCATGTGAGTCCCCGACCCCATCCGCTGCGTCCTTGATAATCTTGTCTAACGATTTTTTCCGAAATAATGAATTGGACATCAGCTAGCTTATTGGTTGAGTAATCAAATTAAAGAAAAAATCCTGTTTCGGTGAAGCTGGATCGAGCTAATTCAAAATTTTATGCCGGCGCGCAGGGATGGATCTCGGAGCAGGCGCAGCAAATGGTTGATATGAATGCAAAATCAATATTCTCGTTGGACCAAGAAACCTGCCATTTGCCGGAGTGGCTCTTTACGACTGGATAAGACGGCCATGTCCTCCAGGTGCTGGAACGCGGTATCGATGTATTTTTTCTGGAGTTCTTTCGCCCACGCGTCCACGCCACAGGCTCGGAATAACGAAAGCATGTGGGGGACCTTATCTGGCCCCTTCGTCCCTAGCAATGCCCGTATTTCGCGGACTTGGGCTTCGCTGGCGCTTTCCAGTGCCTTTATCAGCAAAAACGTCTTCTTGTCGGCAAGAATATCGCCTCCCAACTGTTTGCCAAATTTTGACGGATCGCCAAATGCATCCAAATAGTCATCCTGGATTTGGAAAGCTAACCCCAGGTTTTTGCCGAACTGGTAGAGGTGCTGCTGACCCCCATCACCTGCACCACCCAGGATCGCACCCATTTGCAAACTTGCCGCCAGCAGGACGGAGGTCTTCAGGCTGATCATATGCAGATATTGGTCCATTTGAACGCGACCGGCCTGCTCAAATTCCATATCCAGTTGCTGACCCTCGCAGACCTCCTTGGCCGTTTTATTGAATACCTCCAGGATCTTGAATAGAATGGGTGTCCTTATCCGATTGAGATATTCATACGCCACCACGAGCATAACATCCCCCGCGAGCAAGGCGGCCGGCTCACCAAACTTTTGATGTACGGTGGCCATACCACGCCGTAGGGGAGCTCGGTCCATAATGTCGTCGTGTATAAGGGTGAAATTGTGAAACAGCTCAATGGCTGTACTGACATCCCAGGCATTGGGATGAATCTGGTCGAAGAGTTCATTGCCCATCAGGCACAAAATAGGTCTGATCCGTTTGCCACCAAGACTTAGAAAATAGCCGGCGGGCTCGTATAAGCCAACTGGGGTCTTGGGAAAATGTGGCGTATCAAAACGAACAGAAAATTCCTTGGATAATTCCTCAAAATTGCGCATATAAGAAGGTCGTGTTAACCACCCAAGGGCGGCGGCATGATTGAGCCTTTAGTACTAGGTGTTAACGGGTCATTTATATTTTCTTTTTTTTCTGGTCCTGGCTCCCCCGATCTTCCTTCATACTACTGACGATTACCCATTCGTAATCCAATTGTCGTTTGTCCAGGTTGGCGGAGACCAATTTTATGGTGATCTTATCTCCAATCCGGAACTTGCGGCCACTGCGCCGGCCGGCCAGGGAATAATCGCCTTCCACTAGCTTAAAATCATCAAATTCCAGCAAACTGTTGATGCTGACCAGCCCTTCACATTTGTGCTCAAGGGTTTCAACCCAAAAGCCAAAGGCGGCAACTCCGCTGATTACGCCCTCGAATTCTTCGCCCAGAAAATCCTGCATGTATTCCACCTGCTTATATTTATTTCCTGCCCGTTCAGTCTCCATGGCTGCCCGTTCCCGTTCACTACAATGGCGGCAGACCGCTTCCAATTGATGGTCAGGCTCCAGGGTACCCAGCAGGCATTTTTCTACGATGCGATGTACCAGCACATCCGGATAGCGACGAATGGGAGATGTAAAATGACAATAATGTTCAAATCCAAGACCGTAATGACCGATATTTTCTGTCGTGTATACCGCCTTGGCCATAGTGCGGATGCCTAGTTGCTCCAGGACATGTTGTTCAGGTTTGCCTTTGGCGTCGGCAAGCATTTGGTTGAACGATGCCGAAATACCCTGAGGAGTCTTGGTATCAAAGCGGTGGCCGTATTTTTTGGCAAATTCCATGAATGGTAACAATTTCTCTTTGTCGGGGGTATCATGTACCCGGAAGGGAAAGGGAATGGGTTTTTTGTGAATTTTGATTTTTGCCACGTGTTCGGCCACCGTTTTGTTGGCCAGAAGCATGAACTCTTCAATCAGTTGGTGCGATTCTTTGCTTTCCTTGATGACTATGCCTACAGGTTTTCCTTTTTCATTGAGCTTGAATTTTACTTCCGAACTGGAAAAATTGATTGCGCCTTTTTTAAACCGCTGCTTTCGCAATCGCTGAGCGAGTTTATGTAAGGTGAGAATTTCGTCGCTGTACAGGCCCTGCTCAACTTCAATGATTTCCTGCACTTCCTCGTAGGTAAACCGGTGGTCAGAATGAATAAGCGTCTTGCCCAGCCAGTATTGCTTAACCTCCGCTTTGGGAGTCACTTCAAATATTACGGAAAAGGTTAGTTTATCCTCGTAGGGTCTAAGTGAACACAGCTCATTGGAAATTCGTTCAGGTAGCATGGGGTTTACACGGTCAGGTAGATATACGGAGGTCGCTCGGCTATCGGCTTCCTTATCCAATTGAGAGGATGGCAAGACGTAATGGCTTACGTCGGCGATGTGTACTCCTATCTGATAATGGCCATTAGGCAAGGTATCAATCGACAGGGCATCGTCAAAATCTTTGGCATCCGCCGGATCGATGGTAAAGGTCCTGACTCCCCGAATGTCACGTCGGCGCTTGATTTCGCTCTCCGAAATCGATTCCGCAAGGTGCGCCGATTCTTCCAAAACGGCTGGCGGGAAAAAAATAGGAAAGCCATTTTCCAGCAAAAGCTCCTTCATCGCGCGATCATTCTCGTCGGAGGCGTCCATAACCTGGACGACCTCGCCTTGCGGCTTCTTGTTGCGATTCCACTCCACGATACGCACAATAACTCGGTCATTATCCTTGGCGCCGCTCAGTTTGTCCAAAGGGACATATACATCTGGCATGGCCTTATCTGTCTGAGCTATAAAAAATGCAAAAGACTGACTTAGCTGAATCCGACCCAGAAACTCCGTTTGTTTTCGCTCCAGCACTTCGGTGACTTCGCCTTGCATACGCCCGCTCTTGGCCGAACTGCTCAGAATTCGGACCTGCACCCGGTCACCATGCAAGGCCGTGTTGAAATCCGGTGGACGAACCAAGATATCCTGCTCCTGGCCTTCCGCAATTACAAAACCCATACCGGAGCGGGTTACATCGAACTTCCCCGTAAAGGTCTGGTTCAGCCCTGGCTTTTTCTTCTTGTTTCCAACACGCTTATGTCCCATGGGCTTATTTTAGGATTGATGGTGATAATCACCGATGAATTTAACAATTATATCAGTAAATCGTTGTTCTTCTCCAAATAAAAAGGAGGACTCAATCGGCAGGACATAGAATGGTAGGCCTTTGAGTTCATGCGCGAATTTGGTTAAGCGCACGGCGTCTTTCTCGGTGGTGAGCATTATCTTCCGGTTGGCAGTTATGCTGTTGAATCGACGAATTATGTTCTTGAGATCTAGGATGGTAAAGATGTGATGATCTCGGTAAGAAAGTTCATAATAAGATTTGGTGCGCTGGTCCAGAAATTGTTTTAATGGTGCCGGATTGGCAATACCACAAATCAGCAGGACTTCCAAGCCGCTGGTGATAGGCTGGGATTTTCGGGTCAGGATATGGTAAGGTTCTCCGTATCGGATAGTGGAAAAAAATATTTGCTGATGGCTCAAAGGTCTAATTTCTCGGATAATATCCTGTTTGCCCTCAGCTGAAAGATTCTCCTCACATTTGGTGACAATGATCAGATCCGCCCGCTTGTAACTTCGCTTTTGGTCCCGCAAGTCTCCTGTAGGCAAGAACCAGTCTCGGGTGAAAAGGTTGTTGAAGTCCGTTAACAACAGGTTCAACCCGGCTTTCACGGATCGATGCTGAAAAGCGTCATCTAAGATGATGGCCTGTGTTGCCGGCCTGTCATGAAGCAGCTGTGGAATAGCGAACACTCTCTCCTCCCCAACGGCTACGGTGATTTGGGGAAATTTGTTGTGGAATTGCATGGGCTCGTCCCCTATGTCGAGTGCCGTACTACTGGGGTCTGCTAGGGCATACCCAGACGTTTTTCGTTTATACCCCCGGCTAAGAATGGCTATTTGAAATTGGTTCGACAGGCGCGTAATGAGCCATTCCACCATCGGTGATTTGCCTGTCCCACCGGCCGTGAGGTTGCCGACGCAGATGATCGGCAGGTTGAAGGAGACCGTGCCCAATATCCCTTGATCAAAAAACCAGTTTCGAATAGTAATAATTAGTGCATAACACAGCGATAAAGGCAACAGCAGAATGCGGATAGGCTTGAGCAACGGGAAATTAAAGTTCATAAAAACAAACGGTATCTCTGATGTTGAATGTAGCGCTTAAAGGTAGGCCAAAAATGCATCGCAGTAAAGCAAGCGAGCGTTTGTTTTGGATGCCTTGCCCATGATCAATGCAGATAATGTACAAGTTGGGGCAATAGCAATTGGGCCTGTTCTTGGATAAAATGCTTCGACACGATTTTGGCCCTTGGAATGGAAGCCAGCCGAGGCAAGTTGGTCCACCGGACTATGTCCTGTTCGTAGTCCAGGTACTGGTCGTTGAAAATCCATCCCGCCACCCGGAGATTATGCTGCTTACAAACACGGGCCGTAAGGAGCGAGTGGTTGATACTGCCCAGGTAATTACGGCTAATAAGTAGGACCGTTGGATCAAAGGCTAAAATCAGATCGATTACCTGCTCTTGCTCATTCAAAGGAGCCAGCAATCCACCTGCCCCTTCTATCACCAGGTGCCGATCCTGTATGGGGGCATGTGCAGCTTGGCTGGATTTTTGGATTTCACCCAGATGAGCCAGAATGTGCGTCAGATCGATACGCATGCCTTGTTGTTGGGCAGCGATGTGCGGGGAGGCCGCCATTGATAATCGGTAGGCTTCCGGATAGATCCGAGTGTCCGGGTTGGTGATGGACTGGTCAATCCACTCACTATCTGTTTGGGAGTCAAGGCCTGCTTGTACAGGTTTCCAATAATCTGCCTGCAGGGCCTCAACCAGGATAGCGGAAACGATGGTTTTACCAACTCCGGTTCCGATACCAGTTACAAATATTGGTCGCATAATAGCCAATCATTTAATGTGAAAGTATTCGACGGATTTGGCGCGTAACTTGGCCACCATTACACGATGGGCTGCGGATCGGCACTAGAAGACGGGTTTGAGGGAGCCGCATTTTTATTGACGAATATGGAAAAAATGGTAGTCCCATAATTTCTGCACGTGACATAAAGCGGGTATCCTTCATAGTTATTTCTCGGTGTATGTTCCAGGACTAACCATCCTTGGGGCCTGAGTAAATGTCGTTGCACAACCTGTTCAGGTATTTCGTCGATTTGGGCCAGACGATACGGGGGTCCGGCGAAAATGAAATCATATGGCTGCTCGGCGTGCCGAAGGAACCGAAAAACGTCATCTTGGATGACTTCGAGTTGGGTAAGACTAAGATCCTTGGCTGTTTTACGGATAAACTGGTGCATGACCCGGTCTTTTTCCACGACAGTGCAATGGAGCGCTCCCCGGGAAGCCAACTCGTAGGAAATGCTCCCGGTACCTCCAAAAAGGTCCAGGGTAGTCAAGCCTTCCAACTGGATATTATGCTCCAAAATATTAAACAGTCCTTCCTTGGCGATATCGGTGGTAGGCCTGGTAAAGGGCATTTTGGAAGGCGGGTTCACCCGACGCCCACCCAATGAACCGCCAATTATACGCATACAGACATTTTCAACAGGGAGGAGAAATAATGCATCGGGTATTCTTTCAATTCATCGGTAACGATGATGCTGTCTTCCATTTTTTCAAAGGAAAGGTGCAAAAAGAATTTCTGCAGCTCATTGAACAATGCGGATTGCTTTTCAATAAAGCCACTGACTTCCAGCACGACCTCATCTTGAACCATGCCCAGCTGGCTGCAGGTATTGAGCAGGTAATAAGCCACATCTTTGGCATCCAGATAGCCGAACGTCTGGGCGAGCAGCAACTGTCCGTTACGAAACGCCAACAGGACCATCCTATCGGTATAAAAAATTGCTTTAATGAACTGTTCTTCTTCCTTGGCCGTAAACATTTTATGGCATTTGAGCAACAGGCTGTAAAAATGCCAATGCTTGCCCGCCGAAAACTTTTGTTGCAATATGCGGTGGACCGCAGCCGGTGTCCGGTATACGTTGTGAAGTTCCCACCAAGGGATTTTTTCACTCAGTAGGAGATCACGGTTCAAACTTCCATAGACCAGGTCCGTTAACGGCTTGTTGAGGTCGGCATTGAACAGTATTTCGGGCACCAGGCTACTTTCCGGAAAGTTGTATACCAAGAAAGTCTCATGGACAGGAAGGCAAAGGAATTCGTCATCAAAAATGATATCGCGGAGCATTTCATCCAGCAGGTCCACGTCTGACTTATCCCATTGAAAATGTCTTATGACCAAGGGGCGCATGCCGCGGGTACTCAGCAACACATAAGTGAATGAATGGGGATTAACTTCCATGAGCAATCGGCATTGCTCATAATCTTCAGTTGCCACGTGCGCATAGGTGATATCAAAGTCTGGTTTTAGCATATATGATTTCAAAAATACTATAATTTCCTTGCATAGATAGGAACCAACATCGGGACGATCCTGGGTCTTTTGATGTACCTTGCTTTCCTTTTTGCAGAATGGAAACACTGGCCAGTCTTAATCTAAAGCTAACGGTTACCAACAGGCAGATTCTACGCATTGCCTTGCCGATAAGTTTGGCCATCCTGGTGCCACAATTCAACTTTATTACAAACAATATCTTCCTGGGGCACCTAAATGAAAAATCCTTGGCGACTGCAGGGATTACCGGTGTGTATTACCTCATTTTTGCTGTCGTGGGTAATGGGATGAACAATGGGCTGCAAACATTGATTTCCAGGCGTGCGGGTCAAGATCGTATCGAGGAGATCGGCAAAATGTTCTCGCAAGGTATACGCCTGGCCCTCGTATTTGCGCTACTGGGGATATTGCTGACCTACAGTTTGGCTCCCTGGATTCTCGAGTACGCCCTGAAGTCCACCGAATTGCGAGACCAGGCGATCGGCTTTTTGCGCATCCGCATATGGGGACTACCTTTTCTATACGTCTACCAACTGCGCAATGCGGTTTTGGTAGGAACAAATCAAAGCCGTTTTCTGGTTTACGGAACGATCGCAGAGACCCTGGTCAACATTGTGCTCGACTACGGCCTCATCTTCGGTCATTTCGGCTTACCTAAAATGGGATTTTGCGGAGCGGCGGTGGCCTCCATTGTGGCGGAAGCAGCGGGCATGGTAGTGGTCTTTGGCGTACTGCAAACTCAGGGGATAAGTAAACGGCTTAGCCTATTTGGAAATCTGGGCCTGGACTGGGGCCAAATGCGCCAGATCCTGGTGCAATCATCTCCACTCATATTTCAATATGCGATCAGTATCATAAGCTGGGAGTTTTTCTATATCCTCGTGGAGCACCATGGCCAACAAGACTTGGCCATTAGCAATTCCATGCGCAACATATTTGGCATATTTGGCGCCTTCGCCTGGGCATTTGCGTCGGCGGCTAATACAATGGTGAGCAACATCATTGGTCAAGGGCTGAAAGAAAAAGTGCTTCCACTGGTACGACGCATTGTCCGGCTGAGCGTTGTCTTTTCGCTCTTCATTGCTCTGGGCTTGAACATTTTTCCGCGGTTGTTCCTGTCGATCTATGGACAGGACGAGGCTTTTGTGGTGGCAGCCCTGCCAGTGATCAGGGTCGTGTCGGTTGCTCTGGTCATGATGTCCTTTTCGACCATTTGGATCAGCGCCGTGGCCGGCACCGGCAATACCAAGGTGAACCTGGCTATTGAATTCATCACAATCATCTTCTACTGCATATACGTATACCTCATCCTGGGATATTTTGACCTGCCCATTACCTACGGATGGATGTCGGAATGGCTGTATTGGGCATCGATTTTCTTGATGTCGTATTGGTATATGCGCAGTGGAAAATGGAAGGCAAAGGTGCTGTGAGATAACTCGCCAATTCGCAGCAATCTGATTTCACTGCCATTGTAGCAAGAGTCGGCGGGCTTCGGCCTTCGCTTGCGGATCGTCGGTTGTACCGTTGGGCAACGGCATCATGTAATTGAGCAATTGAATGGCTTTTTGCTTTTGCGAATTGCGGTAATATGCCTTGGCCAATTCCAGGTAATTGACGACAAAGGCCGGATTAAGGTCTCGACTTTTCTCATAATAGTAAATCGCATCCTCGAGGGAGGCTTTGGGCAGACCTCCGAATAGCCACCGGGCTAACGTTTTTTCTGCTATATTTAAATTACTCACCTCATAGTTCCATTTGCCCAGCACATGGTAGGCTTTGAAATTGCCAGGATCCAGACGAATCGATTTCTCGGCATACAGTTTTATTTCGTTTACCGCAACGACTTTTTCCCGACCACTGGAAATCAGGGCTAAGCGACCCAAGGCCAGGGCCATAGCAAAATTCGCCTCCGAGCTGTTGGGATTCACTTTTAAGGCTGCGGAGGCATAGACGTTGGCGGCCTTGAAATAATAGGTTTTAACCGATTTTTCTGGCTGTCTGTTGCCAATGAGGGAACAAAGCTCGCTGCATTTGCATAATGCCAGCAAATTGTTTGGCTGGTTTTTTACAATCTCAGCATATTTTAGGAAGGCCTGGTTCTCCTGGAGCGCAAATTCCTGCTGTTGCGCTTCTTTAAGCAGCGTATTGATATCCTGCGCGTAATTTTCAATGGGCAGGACCAATAGTAGTATTAAAAGGCCACGAATCACATGTGGTAATTCAGTCGTAAAACTCTCGATGCATACTCACCCCCACTTTGCCTTCAAAATGCTCAATGGGAGCATGCAATTTGTATACCGAAACGCGAATTTCCCTAACAAAAGGAAATTGTGCTTTGATCCCTTGAATGATTCCTTGGCAAATTTTCTCAAGCAGGTACCCGGATAGTTGCATTTTATCGCGGATGATTTCATACAGATCCGCGTAGCTAATGGTATCGTCCAAGCAGTCAAAATCTGCACCCTTATCCTCAAATTTAACGTCCAGACTCACCTCAAAAGTATTCATTATTCGGTGTTCTTCCTCACCCACTCCGTGAAAACCCTGCATGATAAGATTATGAAGTTCAATACTTAGCATATAATTCAATCAGGATTAAGGGGTTGTCGAAAAAAGGGCCGTGTCTTGCACTAGATGGCTGGTAATTACAGGATTGGTGCCTCGGGTCGCCCGCGCCCTAGCTCCTTAATGCAGGGCTTGGCTTGGGGTCATCGTAGCAGAGAGAAAGCGCTCTGCATCGAGGGCTGCCATGCAGCCACTCCCGGCGGCTGTGACCGCTTGGCGGTATATTTTATCTTGAACGTCTCCGGCCGCAAAGATTCCTTCAATATTGGTTTTAGCGCTTCCAGGGACTGTTATGATATAGCCTGCCTCGTCCATGTCAAGCCAGCCCTTGAATATGTCCGAATTCGGCTGGTGGCCGATCGCTACGAAAAAACCGCTGACAGCAATCGTTTTAAGCGCTCCTGTTCTATTGTCGCGGATGCGCAGCGCCTCGACCTTGGATTCCCCCAATACTTCGTCTGCTTCGCTGTTCCAATATATCTTGATATTGGGAGTCTGCTGCACTCTTTCTTGCATTACTTTCGAAGCCCTCATTTCGCCTCGGCGAACTAGCATATGCACCTGGGTACACAATTTGGACAAATAAAGCGCTTCCTCCGCAGCTGTGTCTCCGGCACCGATGATCGCCACCTCTTTTCCCCGGAAAAAGAAACCGTCACACACGGCACAAGCGCTCACGCCATATCCGTTAAGCCGCTGTTCACTTTCCAGACCGAGCCACTTGGCCGAAGCGCCCGTGGCAACTATAACGGCGTCGGCCTGGATTATTTTATGCTCATCAATCCAGACTTTGAAAGGTCGGGTGGAGAAATCCACCTGCGTAGCCAGTCCGTAGCGAATATCAGTTCCCATGCGAGCGGCTTGTTTTTCAAAATGGACCATCATCTCCGGTCCTTGAACCCCATCGGGATAGCCTGGGTAATTCTCTACGTCCGTAGTAATGGTTAATTGCCCCCCAGGTTGGATGCCCTGGTATAAAACAGGCTTTAAGTTGGCTCGCGCTGCATACAATGCCGCCGTGTAGCCTGCAGGCCCCGAACCGATAATTAAACAATGTACTTTTTCGATGGTGGAATTTTCCATAATAGGCCGTTTTTCTCGCTTAGATCGCGCTTTGTCAACAGGGGTAAAAGTGCACAAAATTAGTGTGAAAACCGCAAACGGAACGTCACTTGCCTGACGATCCTGGCCCCACCAGGCGCCGAGGCTGTCAGTGCAAGTCAAAAAAAACCGCCTCAGTTTCCAGTTGAGGCGGTTTTTTTGTAAGGCTTACTGCAAATTTATCCCAAGTAAGCTTTCAACGCGCTGCTGTACCGGGCCTTCTGCAAGCGTTTGATGGCTCTTTCTTTTATTTGGCGAATGCGTTCCTTGGTCAAATCGTATTTCTGCCCGATTTGCTCGATAGTCACACCATTTTCTCCATCCAGACCGAAGTATGCGTTGACAATTTCCGCTTCGCGGGGGCTTAGCGATTTAAGCACGCGCCGAATTTCTGCTCGCAACGAATCTTTCATGACGTCATCATCGGTGTCATCACCGCCTTCCAGCAGATCACCCATGGCTACGTCTTCGGCTTCGTGCACAGGCGCATCCAGTGAGCTGTGGCGCGTATTACTTTGGAATATGTTGTTGATTTCCGTCTCACTCATTTCGAGTAATTCGGCGAGTTCTTCGGTACTTGGTTCCCTTTCGTGTTCCTGCTCAAAAGCCATATAGGCCTTGTTTGCCTTATTGTAGGTACCAATCTTATTTTGTGGCAGGCGCACTAATCTACCCTGCTCAGCCAGTGCCTGCAAAATCGATTGACGAATCCACCACACGGCGTAGGAAATGAATTTGAATCCCTTGGTTTCATCGAAGCGCTGTGCGGCCTTTATCAGACCCAAGTTGCCTTCATTGATCAGATCACTAAGGGATAGCCCTTGGTGCTGGTACTGTTTAGCCACCGACACCACAAAACGCAGGTTCGACTGGGCCAGTTTGTCCAAAGCTTTCTGGTCGCCCATCTTAATACGCTGGGCCAGAACAGTTTCTTCCTCAGGCGTAATCATAGAAATCTTCGAAATTTCCTGTAAATACTTCTCAACTGCCTGAGAATCACGGTTCGTAATCTGAGTTGCAATCTTAAGTTGCCGCATATGTGTAAATAAAAGTTGACAAATCTATTGTCGGGTACGAATCACGAGTTAAGAACAGAAAGGGTCGGGGAAAGTTGCAAATGGGATGTTATAAAAAACGCAAATCCAACCTGAGCCGTCTGCAAAAATACAACCCGATCTTGGAAATTCATAGCCCTTTAGGGTAAATGACCTGCCCCGTCAGGACCTCAATTGTGCACAGCTGTTGATAACCCGATCATTCGACGACCCCGGCGGCACCGGCAAAGACAGCAGGGATACAGGTTTCCGCTTAGTCCATGGGGTAAGGGCCTCAGGCAGGCCTTGTCCAAAAAAAAGTTAAAAAAAAATTTGAAACTAAGAATTTAGTTATACATTTGACTTGACAACTAAAAACATAGTTATAATGAAAGCTTTGACCAAATCAGAGGAACAAATCATGCAAATTCTCTGGAAACTCTCCCGGGGATTCCTCAAAGACATTACCGAAAATTTTCCAGAGCCTCGGCCGCATCCGAATACCGTGGCTACACTACTGAAAATCTTGGTCGACAAAGGGTTTGTCGAATACGAGGTCCAGGGGCGAAATAACCTCTACCGGGCGAAGGTTGGAAAGATGGAATACGCCAAAAAGTCCACCCAACAACTGCTCAAAGGATATTTCGAAGGTTCTCCGGCTAAGCTCGTATCTCAATTCGTGAGTGATAACAAGCTCAGCCCGGAGGAGCTTGAAGAATTGATAGAACAAATCAAATCATCTAAAAACAAACAGCCATGAACCTGCTCCTATTCTTTTGTAAACTAACCGCGATCTCGGCTTTGCTCACCGGTTATTACGCTTTGTTCCTAAAAGACAGGCGCTTCCACCAATACAACAGGTTTTATTTGCTGGCCATCCCCGTGTTGTCCGTTTGTCTTTCTTTGCTTCATATTTCGCTACCCGCATCCCAAGGTCCAGCACAAGGCACTGCCATTAAATGGTTGCAAGCAGTATCCTTTGGCAGCTGGGAGCAGGCGGTCATCATAACAGCTGGCCAAAATGGCTTGCGTTCGCTGATTTCCTGGCAACATGCGGGACTCCTTGTATACTTGGTTGTTTCGTCGTACTTGCTATTTAGCCTGGTTCGCTGCCTTGTCTATACCAGGAGGTTAACCAAGACTTATCCTTTTGAAATGATTGGCAGGGCGAAGTTTTACCTGACCCAGGAGCCCGGCACGCCGTTTTCTTTCTTTCGCCATATCTTTTGGGATGACAAACTGGAATTATCCAGTGCGTCCGGTTCCAAGGTTTTCCGGCATGAGATGTACCATGTAGAACATGGCCACTCTGCGGATATCCTGTTTCTGGAAGGCATCCGAGCACTATTCTGGCTCAATCCGCTCTTTTATTTGGTACGTAAAGAACTTAATGCAGTCCACGAGTTTCTGGCCGATCAGTACGCCGCTGGTGAAGAAAACCCAACGGGGTATGCGGAGTTGCTTGTTTGGAAATCGGCGGCCCCTTACCAGTCCAAATTGTCCACCCCATTCTTTAATAATCAGATAAAAAGAAGAGTCCACATGCTTTTACAAATTGACCACATGCGATCTGGCTATCTCTACAGGATGCTGGCAATCCCCTTAGTTTTTGTCTTACTCTGTGCCTTTGGCCTGAAGCAACCTGGTAAGCCGGCTAGTCTTGCAGTTACACCATGGTCTACAGGCTATTCCCCTGCTGACACTGTCCCAGCTTCCGTCCTACATAGCATAAATCAAGGCGATATCAGCAGCATAACCGTACTCAAAGAAAATGGAATTATCATTATCCGCATGAAAAATGGAGATTCCCTTATTGTTAAGATAAATGGCCAAAACGACAATTTGAATCTAGGCATCCAATCAACCCAAAATGCCAACCAGGCGTACTCTACTGTGCAAGTAGAAGCCGAATTTCCAGGCGGATCTGCAGGCTGGGCTTACTATTTGAACCATACCTTGAAGTATCCTAAATACGCCCTCGACCATGAGATCCAAGGAGACGTATACGTGCAATTTATTGTCAACACGGACTCCACCGTCAGCGACTTAAAAATTCTGAGCAGCGTGAGCGATGCACTCAGCGAGGAAGCGATTCGCATCATCAAAAGTAGCAAGTGGGTGCCGGCAACACAGAACGGGGTAGCAGTCAGGGCCTTTAAGGTGCAACCCATTAAATACAGGTTGGAAAGGCAGTAAGGTGATTGTTAATATTGGATCTGTTGATCGGCAATTTGCAAAATAAGTTCCTTGCGGCTGCCCGCCTCTACCCGTCCAACAATTTGTGACTCTATTTTGAATCGACTGGCCAGGGCGATAACCGCTGGTGCGCCTTGATTGGTGGTGAAGATTTCCATGCGGTGGCCCATATTGAAAACCTGATACATCTCCCGATTGTCGGACCCCGAGGCCTGCTGAATCAAGTCAAAAATTTGCGGTGGTTTAAAGAGGTTGTCTTTAATAATGCGCAGTCCTTCGCCCACATATTTTAGGCATTTCGTTTGACCGCCACCGCTGCAATGCACCAGTCCATGGATTTGGTTGAATTGTTCCTCCAACAAGGGCTTCATCAAAGGACCGTAAGTACGCGTCGGACTTAATAACAATTGACCAATCTGAACGGGGGTTCCATCTGTGTCATTTAAGATGATGTCAGTCAATCGGTGTGGACCAATGTAGACGACATGGTCATCCAATGAAGTATCGTAGGATTCATGGTATCTGGCACCATAGGTCTTATGCAGCAGATCGTGTCTGGCACTAGTCAGCCCATTGCTTCCGATACCGCTGTTGTAACTGCTTTCGTAGCTTGACTGGCCAAAGCTTGCCAGACCCACGATGACATCGCCAGCTTGAATGCCTTGATTGGTTACAAGTTTGTCCTTCGGCCAACGTGCGGCCATAGTCCCATTCACTGCGATGGTTCGCACCACGTCTCCCACGTCTGCCGTTTCGCCACCCAGAAACTGAATGTGCAAGCCATACGTCTTGAGTTCATCAAAAAAATCCTGGGAACCTTGAATAATGGCCTGCAGCACCTCACCTGGAATGAGTCTTTTATTCCGATCAATAGTGGAGGAGAATAGCAGGTTATCGTAAATTCCCACGCAAAGCAAATCATCCAGGTTCATGGCTATCGCATCTTTAGCGATACCCTTCCAGACAGATGTGTCTCCCGTCTCTTTCCAATATAGATAGGCCAAAATACTTTTTGATCCGGCGCCGTCCGCATGCATAAGGTTGACCCAATTGGCATCCCCGCCCAAATAATCGGGATAAATTTTGCAAAACGCATTTGGGAAGAGCCCCTGATCTAGGCTTGCCGTCGCCTGATGCACTTCTTCTTTTTGGGCAGATACTCCACGTTGGGTATACAGAGACATGACGTATATGTGTTTAAAAATTGGTTGAGTCAGGAGCCCC
Source organism: uncultured Chitinophagaceae bacterium (assembly GCA_963742225.1). GTDB lineage: Bacteria > Bacteroidota > Bacteroidia > Chitinophagales > Chitinophagaceae > Puia. The sequence goes on from CAVULD010000005.1 coordinate 122,473, forward strand.
CTAAAACCAAGGCACAAATCTAATTGATTAAGTCGGATAGTTTAAAATTCGCCTCTGCTTGCTACAAAAGAAGCCTGGCTCCGACCCTTATGTGGTCTGTACTGAACATTGGGCCAGTTATTGTATTTTCGCTGCACGGTTTTATTATGCAGGTACACAACAATCCAGGCTCCCTTCCTCATCTTCATCATGCGGTTTTAACCATTGGCACATTTGATGGTGTGCATACCGGACACCAACAGGTGATCGAGCAATTGAAAAAAGAAGCCGAGCAAATCGGCGGAGAGACCGTCATCATAACCTTTGATCCCCATCCCAGAAAAATCGTCGGATCCTCGGCCGGAATCCAGCTCATCAACACGCCGGAAGAAAAAATTGAATTGCTCTCCGCCAAAGGCATTGAACAATTGGTGGTGGTGCCTTTTACGGAGGCTTTTTCCCAGCAGACGCCCCAGGAGTACATCCGCGATTTTTTGGTGGAGAAATTTCATCCCCACACCATCATCATCGGATACGACCACCGTTTTGGAAAAGGCCGTTTGGGAGATTTTCAGCTAATGGAAGACCTGAGTAGGAAATACCACTATGTTCTAAAGGAGATTCCAGTGCATGTTCAACATACCATTTCGGTCAGTTCCACTCGGATTCGTCAAGCGATTGCCGCCGGCGATATGGATACCGCCAATGATTTATTGGGCTATGATTTCTTTTTTGAAGGACGGGTGGTGAAAGGTAACCAATTGGGCAGGACGATGGGCTTCCCGACAGCCAACCTGAAGGTGGAGAATACCGAGAAAATCACGCCCGGTCACGGGGTGTATGCCGTGGAAGTAATCCTTCGAGGCACCGAAGCACCCGGTCTGCCCCCAAGTTCCGAGCGGACCTACAAAGCCATGATGAATATTGGGGTCCGACCCACCATTGGTGGTGTGGACCGGGTGATCGAAGTCCATATCTTGGATTTTGAAGGAGACTTGTACGGCTCCTTGATCCGGGTAAGGGTAAAAAAATTCCTACGCGAAGAACGAAAGTTCTCGGGCCTGGAGGAACTGCAGCGCCAGTTGACCCAGGATAGCATCCGGGCTTCGGAACTACTGGATTGATTCGGTCACGAGTTCAGGATGGTGGGCGGCTGGATTTACCCGGAAGAACTTTAGAGGATCATTTTGATAATCATTTCCTTCAGTAAGGAGGCGTCTTCCGTCGCTGAAGTATTGATGCCAATGGATTTGAGGTTGTAGTGATGGAGTAGCAGCAAGGCCTTTTCCACGCCTTCGTACCGGTAATTTCTAGCCGCCGCCAGATAATCCTTAACGAAGAATGCATTAATTCCCAGCGAAGAAGCCAGAGTTTTCTCGTCCTGCCCTGTTTGACCAAACAACATGAAGGTCTTACTAAAGAAGCTGTACAAGGCAGGAAGGATCAGCTGGATAGGAGCCGCCTTGGGGTTGCTTTCGAAGTATTGGACGATTTGGAGGGCTTTAGCGGCGTCTTTTTTGGTTAATGCATCTTGCAACTCAAACACATTATATTCCTTGGAGATCCCTACGTACCGTTCGATATCGTCTTCGGTGATATTTTTCCTGGTTCCGATGTTCAAGAGCATTTTCTCAATTTCGCTATCGATCCGGATCAGGTCGTTTCCCACGTGGTCGATTAACAGTGCCAGCGCCTTAGGATGAATAGAATATCCTTTGGAACGGACCAGCTCCGTGGTCCATTCCGGCAGCTGGTTCTCATACATTTTCTTGGTACTGAGGACTTCCCCTTTTTCTTTGAGCAGCTTGGCCAATTTGCTTCTCCCGTCCACCTTCTTGTCTTTGTAAGAAACGACCAACACTGTCGACTGCAGGGGCTTGAGGATATAAGGTTCCAGCTTGTCTATGTCCCGCATTTGTTGTGCTTCTTTTAACAGAACGACCTGGCGGTCACTGAACATAGGGTATTGACGGCAGGTATTGATTACCGTCGCCCAGTCGGCGTCTTTTCCATAAAATATGCTGAGGTTGAATTCAGCTTCCGAGGCCGCCAGGATCTGATGCTCTGCATAATCCATCAGCTTATTGATGTAATACTCCTCCTCCCCTTCCAGCCAATAGATGGCCTTGAAGGACCTGTGTTTCCAATCAGCTAATATTTTTTCCACCGACACGCTGCAGCTTTTGGGCTGCAATATACCATAATTCAGTAGAGATCAGGTACAAGGCAGGGGTGGAGAAGGCCTCAATCTCATGTTGATAACCCATTGAAATGATGCTGTTTAACGCATAATGGACAAAATTGGCACGATTTTAGTCTCATCGAGCATGGAACCAACCTAAACCAACGCGTTCCTAACTGAAAAGTTAATTTTAATCATCACTGAAAAATAGAAAACCATGAGTACTACCAATTATCCATCAGCGACGCCCCAAAACCAACCCCCTAAAAAAGATTTTAAAAACTTGGTCATTGGGATACTTGCTGCGGGCTTCCTCGGAACCTGGGGTTACCTGTTGTGGAACAACAACAAACAGGAGCAGGTTCAGCAAATGCAACAATCGCAGATTGCTAAAGTGACCGATGAAAAAGGTCAATTGCAGAAGAATTTTGACGACGCCCTTGTTAGGCTGGATTCTTTAACTGGCACGAACACCAAGATGCAGGGCCAATTAAATGAGCGCCAGACCGAAATCGGCAAATTGAAGACGCAAATTCGCGGCATCCTGAAAAAGGAAAAACTTTCCGACGAAGAAAAGAAGAAAGCGGAAGATTTGATCAAGGACCTGAACGACAAAATCAGCAATCTCGAACAGGAAGTTGCTAGACTGACCCAAGAAAATCAACAACTTACCCAGAACAATACCCAGCTCACCCAAGATAAAGAAAAGCTGACCCAGGACTTGCAGACAACCACTACGGCAAAGCAGGATTTGGAAAAGAAAGTGGATATTGCTTCCACCTTGAATGCATCCAATATCTCTATCACCCCTGTGAAGGATAAGAAGAACGGCCAAGAAAAGGTGACCACGACGGCTAAGCGTGTGGATAAGCTGATCATCGCCTTTGATGTAAGCAACCGCATCGCACAGACTGGACAAACCGATGTCTACGTTTGCATCACCGGTCCCGATGGCAAGCCTATCTCTGTACCTGCTTTAGGATCTGGAACTTTCACCACCCGTGACGAAGGCGACAAAGTGTTTACGGCCAAAGTCCCTGTTGAAATCGAAGGAGGAAAAACCAAGTCCGTTCAATTTGCCTGGAAACAAAATGACCCATTCCTGAAAGGCGATTACAAAATTGAAATCTACCACAATGGTTTCAAGATCGGCGAAGGAACTCGGGAATTGAAGAAAGGTGGAATTTTTGGTTAATCAAGCTATTGAAGGAAAGAATTTTGGATATAAGCCGGAAGCAGCAGATGCTTCCGGTCTTTTTTTTAGAGGATGGCCTTGAGCGAGGCCCTGCCGGTGTTAACCAAGGGGCTGTCTGAGGCCTTTCGACCATCATACTGCAGGCTCATCTCCAGATTGGTCCCTAACTTCTTGGTAAAGTTCAAGCTCCAAAGATAATTGTTGCCCGGAAGCAGTCCGCCGAGCATGACATAACTCACCGTGGAATTGGGATTGCCGTTGTAGTTGATGTTGGTGAGTGCGAATTTCGCTTCCAGCGAAGTGCTCTGCAGGATATTGTATTTAATATCGCTAGTCAAGGACTGCGAGGAAAAAATCTCCCCTCCGTATATAGGCATGTTCGTTTTGTTGCTGTATATATACCCAATGGTAGCGCGCAGATTGGCGCCATAGTTGTAGCTGATATCAGGCTCAATGGAATACTGGCTGAGGTTGTAGTTACTGCTATCGAAATCTGAATAGCTATTGAGCAATAGACTGGTTCCCGTTTGCAAGGTGGCATTGAGCAAGATGGCCTTGGTTAAGCTCAATCGGGCCCGCAAATTCCATTGCTTGATTTGCTGGCTTTGGTACCCATAAGTCAGCAGCGTTTTACTTTTATTTAGGTTATTGGATAGGTCAAAGCCCCATCGAGTGCTATTTTTGTTAAACGACAAGGTGTTGGAAAAAATAGAGAATTCGCTGATCAAGGAAGTATCGTTGAGTGGCTTTTTAGTTGGATTAAATGTGGCCAGTGAATTGGCCTGTTGCTTTTGATTCAACTGCAAGGAAGATTGAAAGATGATCCGCCCCAAAAAGTCTTGAAGTCCCTTGCTTTTGGGATTAATTACGGCTTTCGGGTTGATGCGGATACCGTAATTAAAGGTCGTGTAGTTATCCCGGATGTAAATATTGGACGGAGTAAAAACGCGAATGAAATTTGCCTGGTCCGGGAATTGTGCAAGCACAAATTCATTTAATTGCTGGATCCCGTCCTTATTCATATCGATCCACTCGTACTGGCCTGTTCCAGTCGGAACTTGAACATACGTAAATGCCAGTTTTTGTTCCTGCCCCGATCCCACCTCATACAACGCATTACCTGTAATCAAGCCTTTCCAGGCATCCACCGCGTATTCGGCACGGCCCAAAATGGTCTTATCAGCTTGTTGGGTGGTTACAGTTGGATTGACGACTTCCAGACTGCGGTAAGTTGCGTTTAGCCGAAACTGGTGGTGCTTGTTGTGCAGCAGGTTGGTAAAAAGGTTGATGTTCTGGCTTTTATCCCCCTTCACTAAACTTTTTTGGTAAGGATACGCATTTTCACGGGTGGTGAGGCTCATCCCCCAGTTGTTGGCGCTCTTCTCCGGTGATTTAATAAAGGCCTGCACCGTCTGGTAGGCGTAGCTGGTACTGATGACGGTATCCGTCGTTTTATCCTTCATGTCGTTAGTCTCCCCGCTGTAATTGATGCCCACCGAATAGTTGGCCAGACTCTTGATCGTTTTGGAAATGCCAATGCTGGGAAAGAAATAGTAGCCCTTCGAAGTCGTCTGGTCGTCGTTGGTCAGGCTTATAGCATCTTTAAGTAACCATCCGAAGACATCCTGCGATTGGGCTATCTGGTTTTTTATCCCCGTAAAACTGGTCCCCCGGTCATAGCCTGAAAATTCGTACGTCAACGAATTTTTTTTCTTGTCCCCGAGGGTAAAGGCTGCTGAGTAAAGTGTTTCATCGGCCGGCGGCACCTGTAAAGGAAGCCCCCAAGTTCGGGAAAACTCTACGGGGCGCAAAGGTTCAACGGGTTGAAAACTGGCATCGACGTATTCGTAGGAAAATTTGGAGGTGAGTGTCAAGCCCCTTGAGGCTGAGGAGATCGGTTGGACATTGGACAGCTGCAAGCGCACCGCACTGCCGTTATCATTCGATTTGCCAAGGGACGAAAGCGTATTGACGTCGTAATGGCTGGTGCCAAAATCCACCGAGGCCGCCGTATTCTTACTCATCACATAGTCTGCACCAAGTGTTATCACCCGCTGCGTCTTCGGTGTTACCAGGAACTGGGCGGCGGCAAAAGATCCTTGATGTTGACCGTTTACTGGCGCAACCCACATGTAAACGCTTCCGTTAATTCCATCTAGGTTGGGTACATAATCGCCATTGCCCGCACCTACGTTCGCAAATGAAAGATTGTACAAGACCACATTGGGGTTAACCGAATATTCATAGACCGAATCGTGTACATAAAGTCCATTGGACGCCTTATAGACCGTATCTACTTTTTGGTACAATACCTTTCCCGGACCCAGTGTATCGACCGGCGCGTAGGGATAGTAGGCCTTGTCTACGCTGTCTCCGATCAGACTCAGAAATTTAATTTGGTCAGGCGTGAGGGTTTGGTTGATCGGTGAATTGCGGGCATCGCTGTTGTTAAGCACGCCAAATCGGAGTTTGAATCGTTTGTTGAAATTGGCCTCGTCGTACAAGTAAAGGTTTGTGTTAAGGTAATTTTGATTCGAATATTCAAATTCTACCTGGATTCGGCTATCCTGGGTGATCAAATGCCGCTGGGTAAAAGTAACCTGGGCCGTATTATAATTGATCACATAATCCTGGTCCTGGCCCCGCTGAAGCAATATCCCGTCTAGAAATACCTTTTCGGTCCCGGCCAAAACGGTAAAGTATAACTCGTTGTTGGCGCCTTGCAAAGGGTAAGGTCCCTGGTTGCCTTCTTGTCCTTGGAAGATGTTTCGATTGAAAGTCCCCTTGGCCACCGCCCCGCTGACCAGCAGTTTATTGGTCGTGTGGGGGTCAATTTGCGATAGGGTTTCAAAATTGGCTCCTTCGAGACGTTTATAAAAGCTTAAGAAATAATTCTGGTTTTGCCTCAGATCGATATCCCCCATACTCAGGTCCCAGGTCTTTTTTTTGAATTCCAGGAAGATTTTGTCAAAGTCAGATATCTGGGCGGTCGTACCATCGGGTTGGATCGGAATGTTGTTGTCGGTGATAGCAGCATTAATTTCAATGCTGTCGGCCAAAAAACCACTGATTTGTAGGTTGAGATTGGACGTCACGACCGCGTCCTGGCTGTTACCAAAGGCTATCGCTCGGCCAAAACTTCCATTGTAGGTCAGGTTCCCGAAGTTAAAAAAATTGTCATTCCCTTGTTTGTTGGACGCAGCGTATACTGAAGGCTGAATGATGAAATTGTCCCGAATGCTGTCGTAATTAAGTCGCTTAACGACGGAATTTAGCTTATAGGGAAAAGTCCGATAGGAAATATAAACACTGTCCAGGTTGGGCTTTTGTCGCCAAGAAATTCCTGCGTTAACAAAATCCAGCAGGTAATGTTGTTCGGAGATGCCGACCATGACAAAAGTATTGGGAATGATACTGAGCGAATCAAAAATCAATTTGACACTTCGGACAGGAATAAATTTCTGGTGGAGATTGGATACTGGTGGACGCGACGCCCCAGCCGCTTTTCTGGTCGCTGGAACCTGAGCGGTTGCTGCAAGGATTATACAACAAAAAAGTAGGAAAAATATAAGCAGCTTCCCGGTCAATAAAAAGGGTTTTTCTTAAAATGCTTAAAAATGGAATTTATTGCATTAAATAGGACGAAATCAGGAAGTTAGGGGGCATTCGGCATGAGCTTCGGTTTTGGATTTTAGACCGCCCGAAACCGGGTGGTATTGCCGGCAAAAGTATCGATTCTTTCGAGCCCATCCCGGGGCAGGATAATCCCCTTTTGGGTTCTGCCCACAGATGGGCTGCTTCTATGCACGCATTGCATAGGCTGAAGGCCAGGGAAGGCCATAAAAGTGACCCATAGCTAAAATCCAGTATCTCGAGCATGGCCAGTTCAAATGCAGGCTCCATGATGCGCGCACAGAAGGTGTTCTTGCTGAAAAATTCCTGAGGGTGAAGGCTATTCTGGCTTATCTAGCTCGCGGAGAAGATCCACTAGATCAAGATGTTCGCTATACATCTGCAATTTACCCTGGGCGTCAAAAGGCCAGGCTTTTCTGGGCTTGTCCCAATACAACTCGACACCGTTTTTATCGGGATCGTCCAAATAGAGGGCCTCCGAGACCCCGTGATCGGCTGAGCCGGTCAATGGATACTTGGCATCTATGAGTTTTTTAAGCGCCACGGCCAAGTCTCTTCTGGTCGGATACAAGATTGCGGTATGGTACAACCCAGCCGTGTGACGAGGGGCAGGTTGGGCGTCCTTGCTATACCAGGTATTGAGTCCTATATGGTGGTGATACCCCCCGGCAGCCAAAAAAACGGCACTGTCTCCATACCATTCGGTGACTTCAAATCCGAGTAAATCGCGATAAAAGGCCACAGCCCTGTTGAGATCAGCCACTTTCAGGTGAACGTGACCGATTCGGGTCTGAGACGGGAGTGTATAAGGCATAACCATGATTTAGGCAGTAACGTACTTGGCGCTGGAATAGAGCTCTTGTTTCAGCAGTTTTACTCGTTCATCTTCCAGGTACTCGTCGAAGGACATGAGTCTGTCAATGATGCCGTTAGGCGTCAATTCAATAACCCGGTTAGCCACCGTTTGCAAGAAAGTATGATCATGGGAAGTAAGTAGGACAATGCCTTTGAAATTGCAAATTCCTTCGTTAAAGGATTGGATGGATTCCAAATCCAGGTGGTTGGTGGGCTCATCTAGGATGACCACATTGGGATCCTGCAGCATCATGCGGCTAATCATGCAGCGCACTTTTTCTCCACCACTTAGAACGGAGACTTTTTTCATGACTTCGTCACCGCTAAAGAGCATCCGTCCCAGAAATCCCCTTAGAAAGGGCTCGTCGACATCGGGCACATGCGCTGGAACATATTGCCTGAGCCAATCCATGAGATTCAGGTCCTTTTGTTCAAAAAATTGGCTGTTGTCGTTAGGCAAATAGGCCGTCGTAATGGTGGTGCCCCACTCGAATTTTCCGGAATCGGCAGACATCTCCTTATTGATGATCTCAAAAAAACTGGATAGCGCGTGGTGGTCCCGGCTTACAAAAGCAATCTTATCGCCCTTGTTGACAGTAAAATTGACATCCGTAAACAAAACGCGTCCGTCTTCCGAGGTTTTGGCCAATTTTTCGACATTCAGAATTTGGTTACCGACGTCACGTTGCTGCTTGAAGATGATACCGGGATAGCGCCGGTTGGAAGGCTCGATCTCATCGATGGTCAATTTTTCGAGAGCCTTTTTTCTGGATGTAGCCTGCTTGGATTTGGAGGCATTGGCCGAAAAACGTGCAATAAATTCCATCAAAGCCTGCCGTTTTTCTTCCGTCTTCTTATTCTTATCGTTCATCTGGCGCGCCATGAGTTGAGACGATTCATACCAGAAGCTGTAATTGCCTGTGTAAATTTTTATCTTTCGATGATCCACGTCCGCAACATGTGTACAGACCGCATCCAGGAAATGTCGGTCGTGGGAAACGACGATGACGATGTTTTGGTAATCGGCCAGGAAGTTTTCCAGCCAGTTGATGGTTTCGACGTCCAGATCATTGGTAGGCTCATCCAGCAGCAGAATGTCTGGGCTTCCGAACAACGCCTGTGCCAACAGGACTCGCACTTTTTGAGCGCCTGGCAACTCCTTCAAAAGGAGGTTATGATAGGATTCTTTGACTCCCAAATCACTAAGCAAAGCCGCTGCATCACTTTCTGCAGTATAGCCGCCCATCTCCCCAAATTCAGCTTCCAATTCGCCAGCACGAAGGCCGTCTGCTTCGCTGAAATCAGCCTTGGCATACAGGTTGTCTTTTTCCTGCATGATCTCCCACATCTTCTTATGTCCCAGCAGCACTGTATTGAGGACCGTGAATTCGTCAAATTCCCGGTGATTTTGGTTCAGCACCGCCATCCGCTGGCCGGGCATGATTTCTATTGAGCCTTTGTTGGGTTCGATTTCGCCCGATAATATTTTCAAAAACGTGGACTTGCCTGCACCATTGGCTCCGATTACCCCATAACAATTTCCTTTAGTGAACGTAAGATTCACTTCATCAAACAGTATGCGCTTTCCAAAAGACAGCGTCACATTATTCACTCTAATCATGGGGCTTGCTCATTTTTTACAAGCCGCAAAGGTACGTCCAAATATGCCTTTATCCAAGCAATTTGCGGGATGTATTATAGCCGACCGATCGCGGCTAGGAAGGCCTGTGAATGGCCTTCTAGGAGGTTGCAGTGAGGCCTGAGTGTAGGTATTCCAGGTTCAATCGGGCAATATTGGCCATGGAAATCTCTTTCGGGCAGACAGATTCGCAGGCCGTGGTATTGGAACAACTGCCAAAGCCTTCTTTTTCCATTTGGGCCACCATGTCCAGAGCTCGGGTCTTGCGCTCCATGGCACCCTGGGGCAACAGCGCGAGATGGGATATTTTGGCAGCAACAAAGAGCATCGCTGAACTGTTTTTGCAGGCCGCTACACAGGCTCCGCATCCGATGCAGGCAGCGGCGGCGAAGGATTGATCTGCTTTATCCTTTTCGATGGGAATGGCGTTGGCGTCCACCGCATTACCCGTATTGACCGAAACAAAACCCCCGGCTTGTACAATGCGGTCAAATGCCGAGCGGTCCACGATAAGATCTTTGATGACTGGAAATGCATTGGCCCGCCAAGGTTCAACCACAATGGTATCTCCATCCTTATAGGCCCGCATATGCAGTTGACAAGTCGTATTGGCGTGCCAGGGTCCGTGCGGTTTGCCGTTGATGTACATCGAACAGGCGCCGCAAATCCCCTCCCGGCAGTCGTGATCAAAAGCTACCGGTTCACTACCTTCCTTAATCAATTGTTCATTTAACACGTCAAACATCTCCAGAAAAGACATTTCGGAGGAGATGTCTTTGAGCTGGTAGGTCGTGAAATGCCCTTTTTCTTGCGAGTTTTTCTGCCGCCAGACTTTGAGAGTCAGATTCATTCGGTAATGTTCCATATCGTAATGCGCTGTCTTTTGTTTTTTGAAATGCTCGAGAATTTATGTTTTCAGGCTACTTATAACTGCGTTGGCTGGGATGCGCCACATCGAATACCAATGGCTCTTTATGCAATTCCCATTCATGCTCACCAATATATTGCCAGGCGGAAACAAAACTGAACGCTTGGTCGTCTCTTTTGGCTTCTCCCTCTTCGGTCTGCATTTCTTCCCGGAAATGGCCTCCGCAACTCTCTCTGCGATTAAGCGCGTCAATGCACATCAGCTCTCCCAATTCGATAAAATCGGCCACCCGGCCAGCCTTGTCCAGTTCCGGATTCATTTCCTTAATCTCACCCGGTATTTTCAGATCGGACCAAAATTCCTTTTTTAGTGCGCGGATTTCCGCAATGGCTTCCTCTAATCCTTGCGCGTTTCGAGCCATGCCACATTTTTCCCACATGATCTTGCCCAGGCGCTTGTGAAAGCTTTCCACCGTTTGCTGGCCTTTGATGTTCATCAGGTGACTGACCCAGTCAGTGACCGCCTTTTCAGCGGCTTCAAAGGCCGGATGGCTGGTAGGAATTTCGGCGGTTCGTATTTCATCGGCTAGGTAATTGCCGATCGTATACGGGATGATGAAATACCCATCGGCCAACCCTTGCATCAGCGCAGAGGCTCCCAGTCGGTTAGCCCCATGGTCACTGAAGTTGGCCTCTCCCAAACAATATAATCCGGGGACCGTGGTCATCAGTTCATAGTCCACCCACAGGCCCCCCATGGTATAGTGAACAGCGGGGTAGATCCGCATCGGTACTTCGTAGGGATTCTCTCCGGTAATTTTTTCGTACATGTCAAAGAGATTACCGTATTTTTCCTTGACAACTTCTTTACCCAGGCGTAATATTTCTTCCGCGCTGGGATTAAGGATAGCGTGTTTGCCACATTCAATCTTGCCATAGCGCTGAATAGCGTCTGCGTAATCTAAGTATACGGCCTGTTTGGAAGTACCGACGCCATAGCCCGCATCGCAGCGTTCTTTGGCGGCTCGACTAGCCACATCCCTGGGAACGAGGTTACCAAAGGCCGGATATCTCCTTTCCAGGTAATAGTCTCGTTCTGCTTCGGGAATGTCGGTTGCCTTACGCTGGTCATTGGGCTTCGATGGCACCCAGATTCGCCCATCGTTACGCAAGGATTCGGACATCAACGTCAACTTGGACTGGTATTCCCCTGAAACGGGAATGCAGGTGGGATGGATTTGGGTAAAACAGGGATTGCCGAAATAAGCCCCTTTCTTATGGGCTTTCCATATGGCCGTTACATTAGACCCCATAGCATTGGTGGACAAGTAGAACACGTTTCCGTACCCCCCAGAACATAACAATACCGCATGACCGAAATGACGCTCCAACTCACCGGTGATTAGGTTACGCACGATAATGCCTCTAGCTTTTCCATCGACCAGCACCACATCCAGCATTTCATGTCGCGCATACATCGTCACGTTGCCCAAGGATACCTGGCGCTCCAGGGCCTGGTAGGCGCCAATGAGCAATTGCTGACCGGTTTGCCCGGCCGCATAAAAAGTCCGCTGAACCTGCGTGCCACCAAAGGACCGGTTGCTGAGCAACCCACCATATTCCCGGGCAAAGGGTACGCCTTGGGCTACGCATTGATCAATGATGGCGGTGCTTGTTTCCGCCAATCTATACACATTCCCTTCCCGGGAGCGATAATCTCCTCCTTTGATCGTATCATAAAAGAGGCGAAAAACGCTGTCTCCATCATTTTGATAATTTTTTGCCGCGTTGATACCACCTTGTGCCGCTATACTATGGGCCCGCCTGGGAGAATCTTGGAAACAAAAGGCCTTAACCTTATAACCCAACTCGCCGAGGGAGGCGGCAGCAGAGGCTCCCGCCAGGCCCGTTCCGACAATAATGACTTCCAGTTTCCGCTTATTGGCGGGGTTCACGAGCTTGACGTGCCCTTTATAATCATTCCATTTCTGATCAAGGGGTCCTGAAGGAATTTTTGAATTGAGCATAAGTCAATGTGCAATTTTGAAATAATCGACTAGGGGTATTTCCCTCGCCGGTCAGCAAATCTGTTGATAAATGCATCCTATACATACTTTGGGTGGCTTGCGCCAATCCTCTATCCTATCCTGCACTCGGAGCCGAGCATTTACATTCCGGCAGCCGATCCAATCCATCCAAAATAGACAGACACCGGCATCATTGCGAAGGCCAATGGCACGACAATAGAAAACCCAACGCCAAACCCCTGCACCAAAATCATATATCGCTTATTAGATAATCCCAATGTCCGGAACGCACTTTGAAAGCCATGTAGCAGATGGTAGGCCAGCGAAGCACAACCCAGCACATACAGCACTACGACCAGCGGGCTTTGGAAGACATTCACGATTTCAGCAAAAAGATTCGCATATTCTTTGCCTTCGTAATCCACGGTATCTAGCAGGTGAATACCTGCGTGGCCCCCCAATCGGCTGGGCGTCCAAAAATGGTAGAGGTGCATAATCAAAAAGAGCAACAGCAGGCTTCCGAGAAGACCCATGCTGCGGCTATACCAGGTACTGCCGTGATTGCCGTACGCCACAGCGTACCCCACCTTTCGTTTTTGGCTATTCTGGGCCCATAATACGAGACCCTGTATGATATGCAACAACAGACCAGCAAACAGCCCGACTTCCAGGATTCGGATGACCACGGTAGAGCCCATGAAATGCGCAGCTTTATTAAACATTTCTCCGTTATCGTTGGCCCAAATGCATGCATTCACACCCACATGCACCACCAGAAAAGAAATAAGAAATATCCCCGTGAGGGCCATAACCAATTTCTTACCAATGGAAGACGTAAAGAACTCAGACCATTTCATACTTTGCTGCTGTTGTTAACAATGAATTCAAATCGAGCAATCGCACAAAAATAGCACAGGAACAGCTTCAAAAATAGTTTCATGGACTTTTTTTGTTTTCTGATGCGCGTTGATGTTTGGTTTGGTAAGGTGGATGACTACCACATTTGCGCATGTAGGTTCGCATTAGATCCAGCAGTTTCAGGGTTTTGTCCATCTGCGGATCGATCTTGGGCAATTTGGCAACCACGCCAAATTACACAGCAAATCCCCATAGTTTATTATCTTAGCCGCTCAAAACCCCGATGCATGAAACGAGATGATGATTTTGAGGCCAATTTGGCAGGTGATGATGGGCATGGAGAGGAGAGCAAATCCAGTTGGTTCAAACGTATCAAAAAAGGGATTCTTACTTCCACTGCCGAAAAAAAAGAAACACCTGAAGGGCTCTGGACCAAATGCCCCAACTGCAACTACATATGTACAGTCACTGAACTTAGAGAAAACCTTTTTGTTTGCCCCAAGTGCAATCACCACCATCGCATCGGCAGTGAAGAATACTTTGAGATCATGTTCAATGATAACCAGTACGAAATCCTGGGCGAGAACATCCGGTCGAAGGATTTTTTACATTTCACCGATTTAAAGTCCTACCAGCAGCGATTGGAGGAAACCTGGGGCAAAACTGACCTTACCGACTCGATTCGCATTGCCGCAGGCAATGTAAAAGATCATTTCATGGTCGTAGGTTGCATGGATTTTGAATTCATCGGGGGCTCGCTGGGAAGCGTCATGGGTGAGCGCATCTCGCGTGCCGTTGATTTTTGCCTGGCGCACAAATGCCCGCTGATGATCATCTGCAAGTCTGGGGGCGCCCGCATGATGGAAAGCGCCTTTTCTCTTATGCAACTGGCCAAAGTATCGGGGAAATTGTCCCAGCTTACGGATGCGAAGATTCCCTACATTTCCGTACTTACCGACCCCTCTTTTGGTGGAATATCGGCCTCCTTCGGTATGCTGGGCGATCTCAATATCGCCGAACCAGGGGCCTTGATTGGCTTTGCCGGTCCACGGGTAATCAAAGAGACCATTAAAAAAGACTTACCGGAGGGCTTTCAACGTAGCGAATTTTTGCTCGAACACGGCTTTCTTGATTTTATCGTTAATCGCCGGGAGCTTAAGGAAAAAATCGCTACGGTATTGACCCTGTTAAAAAATTGAGCTCCGCAGCCAATTGTCACCGAGGAAAGCAGCACACCTCCTTTTGCATGTTCCCATGAGCGAAATCAAAAACAAATCGGCCTTCCATGATTATTTCATAGAGGACAAATATGTCGCTGGCATGGTATTGGCCGGTACGGAGGTCAAGTCGATCCGAGAGGGCAAGGTGAGTTTTGCCGACAGTTATTGTTTGTTTAACCGCGCAGAATTATGGATTAAAAATTTGCACATTGCGGAATACCGGTTTGGCACCACCAACAACCACATGGCTGTACATGACCGCAAATTGCTGTTGACCAAAAAAGAACTGCGAAAAATTGAAGCCAAGGTAAAGGACAAAGGCTATACCCTCATACCACTTCGAATTTTTTTCACCGAAAAGGGTTTTGCTAAACTCGAAATCGGCCTGGGCAAGGGAAAGAAACTCTACGATAAACGCGAGACTTTAAAACAACGCGAAACCGACCGGGAAATCAAAAGGCATCTAGGCTGATTTGTCCCACCTGACCGCTGTTTTGCGCCGGCGCACCGGTTCGGCTACCAGTGGTATTTCCCTAAAAATAACCTGCGTTACGGATAATGATTGATCCAATCAGACGTTAAATACCTTTTGGTATCTATTCCTTGAGTTGGATCACCGCGCAGGGCCGGAATAGCCCGATTTTTTCAAGTATATTCGCAATCAATGAAAAAATTGCTTTTCATCATAGGTCTGTTCGCTAGCTACGGACTTTATGCACAAAAAGTGAGCGGGTACTGGTATGGCCAAGCGAATGTAGCCATGGAAGGGATCAACAACAATTACCTGACCGAATTAATCATCGCACAAAAAGGGACAAAAGTCCGAGGTTTTTTTGGCTATTACTTCAAGGATGTCTACGAAAGCTTCCTGGTCAAAGGCAGCTACGATCCCAAAACCAGAAAAATAGTCATCAAGGATATCCCCATCATCTACTTTAATACGAATTCCACGGTGAACAGCGTGGATTGCATCACAAGTTTTTACGGGACACTGCTGGTGTCTAAGCTCAAAAGTACGCTGACTGGATACTTTTACCGGGACAAAAAGTATGAATATACCTGTCCCGATCTACGCGTGAGCTATACTTTATTCACCGACGCCAACGTAGATGATAGTGTATTTAAAGACATGGGCGTGACCAAAATGTACTGGAAACCTACAGCTGAATCCTCGGTGGCATCCAAACCTGTCCAAGAAACTGGCTCCAAAAAGCCCACCGATACGCTCACGCATCCTCCCCGGGTCGTTGCCTCAAGTACCGCCTTATCCGCCGGTACCGGTTCGACGGCTTCGACAAAACCCACCGATACGCCTAAGAAACCTGGTCAAAGTACGCCCGACGCCCTGGTGGTATCGACCACGGCCGTGGCTGCCACTAGCAAACAACGTCCGGATACTGCCAAATCACAGCCTCCACTGACAGACGCGGTGGCTGGCGTCAATGCTACGGCCGACAAGGCGGCGCCTACCAAAGCCACGCTTTCGGCTGCAACGGAGCTGCCGGCCGCTGCGCCCACCGTGGGTGCGGATATCGTTAAAATTCAACAGGAGTTTAAGAAGCGAAAAGAATTACCGGGAAAGGAATTGATGGTATCTTCCGATTCCATCCGGGTGAGTTTTTATGATGACGCCGAAGTGGATGGAGACAGCATATCTGTTTTTTTCAACAATAAATTACTCATCTCCCACCAAGAATTGACGGAACGTGCCTTTAACCTGTACGTAACCTTGGATAGCCAAAGAGAAATCAACGAAATCAGCATGTTTGCCGAAAACCTCGGTAAGTATCCTCCCAACACTGCCCTGATGGTCCTCAATGACGGCGACCAGCGATACGAGGTTTATATGAGTAGCGATCTGAAGGGCAATGCAACAGTAAGGCTCAAGCGAAAAAAGCCACGTTGAAGGCGAATATAGGTGTTGGTTCCTTCTAATTTCCTCGTCTCCGATGATCTGACACTTATCCTGCCCGAGTCAGGCCGCAGCCGGGTCTGCCCAAGCTTTTCGCAAGAAATTCAGCCAGTTTTCATGCATGATGCCCTCGACTTCCGTGTGCTGGTATCCGCGTAAGGCCAGCAGCTCTGCAAAATGCTGCAGGTCGGAAATGGTTTCCAAGTCACTGGGACATTGTTCTTTGCCAAAGGCGCCGTCCAAATCGGATCCCAAGCCGACATGCCGTGCATTGCCCAGCAGCTGGCAAATATGGTCCAAATGATCGACCAGTTTTTCCAAGCGGCAGCCCATATTTTGCGGGGTAGAGCTTCCCCGTACCCATCCCGGGACAATCATCCAGGCGTCCATCGCCAATCCAATCACCGCCCCCCGAGCGGCTAGGGCTTTGATTTGATCGTCTGAGTATTGGCGGTTATGTGGCACCAGTGCCCGACAATTGTTGTGACTAGCCCATACCGGGCCCTGAAAAAGGTCGAGGGCTTGCCAAAACGCATCGTCGCAAAGGTGGGTGGCATCGAGAATCATGTTCAGGTCATCCATCCTGTGCAGCAAGGCGACACCTTCCGCACCCATCTTTCCCGTTGCATCAGTACCATTAGCGTACCTGCCCGGGCCATAATGTGCCGGTCCGATGGCCCGGAGCCCGTATTGGTAGGCTTGCTCCAGGTATTCGAGGTTGACCAGGGAATCGGCGCCTTCCAGACTGAGGATATACCCTACTGGCTTTTTTTCTGGCCGCGGCGGGTGTTGCCAGTTGTTCAAGTGCTTTTCCAAAGAATCCAAGTCCTTAACCTGGGCCATTTCGCCTTGCTTTTCCATGGTCTTGTACCAAGCCAACTGCCCCTGGGTCTGCGCCCAAGCCTGCTCGGGTGAATGCCAACCAACGAGCTTGCTGCCGGCGGCCACGTACCTGGCGATCTGTGTCGCCACGACCAGCCCGATATTGCCTTGGCGCAGGGCGGGCAGGCAAACAGTACCCATGCCCCTGTCTGGCTTATCCTTCATGTCTAGTTCCCTCTGGCGCAGCTCATGGATAGGTTTGCGCAAATCCCGGTTCCATTCCATGGCATTCATCGCAAGGTCCAGGTGCGCATCTATGATCAACATCTGTAGTGTTTTGCGTTAAACATTGCATGACCTGGAACCGGCTAGATGGTAATTTTTCGATCCCGGGCCATATTTTTCCACTCTCCACTGATTCGGTGGTCTTCGACCGTATAGATTCTTTCGTACAGCGCTACGGTGGGACAAATGTGCACTGGTATGCCATACAGAATGTCCCCAATCTTGTAAGCGTGGCTCTTGCCTGCGTCTACGACTAGATGTTCCTCACTTTGACTGATAGGACGCAAACCCGGAGCATTCAAGAAATACACGCGACGGGATAGCTCATTTTCCGCCCCAATAGACTTATGCCCCAAGTCCAGGCACAGTTTCGTCGAGTCCGGCATGGAGATGACCCTAGTCATCACCAGGGCGGCAGGCAAAAAGGGCTGCTCCGGACACAAATCGAGGTATCCTTTATCCCAATACACAAACGTCCCTGGACTGCATTGGATGTGCCGTCGTTTGCTATGTATTGAAAAGGTGGGTGAACCGCCGGCCACTATGGCCGGCTGATCCATGCCCTTAAGCATGACCCGGTCTTTGGTATCTTCCACCTGGGCAAAGGATTCATCACATTTTTGCTTGCGCGCCATGAAATCCGCGTCGCGTATATGCCCATCGTATGCATGCACTCCAATGGGCTTAATACCCTTTAGCCAGGAACAATCCATATACAGCTGGGCTGCCGCCGCGCCGGCAGCAATACCCGTGCGGTTTTGGCCCAAGTTCAGATCAATAAAGACGGGTACCGTAAGGTGCGCTGCAGCAAAGACCAGGGCCATTTGCCTAGCTGCTTCCAAATCATCGGTGAGGCAGGAGAATTGGGTATCCGGGTATTTATGAATCAACGAGACTAAGCGATTCGGTTTGGGTCCGACGGGCTGGTAGGCCAGCAATACATCCGCAGCCCTGGTCTCCCCCAGCATTTCGGCCTCCGCGATGGTCGCACATTTAAATTTTCGAATGCCCGCTTGGATCATTAGTAGGCTGACATCTTTGCACTTATGTGTTTTTACGTGCGGGCGCAAACGCTCGACATCATCCACCATTTGAATCAGGCTATGAATATTTTCTTTGACGCGGTCGACGTAGCCAAGCAGTACGGGAGTATCCAGTTGATCCGCGTCGTCCAACTGATACCAGGGTTTATTGCTTATCATAATCCAGGTTGTTTGGCAAATTTTTTCGAATCGTGGCCACCGCCCGAAGCATCTGTTCTGTTCGAGCGACCAGGACATCCATCTGCTCGGCTTCCAGAAGTTCTGGACTGAACAAGTGCGAACCGATCCCAATTACTTTAATACCCAAGGCAAACCAGGGAGCCAGACCTTCTTCATCGGGCATGATTCCGCCAGTAGGCATCAGACTCAGCCACGGGCAGGGCGCCAGCAGAGCTTTCAAGTAAGGCGGCCCACCCAATTGTGCAATGGGAAATACTTTGACCAAATCCGCTCCCATGCGCTGGGCTTGCACAATCTCATTGAGGGTAGAAGCCCCGGGACACCAAAGGATGCCCTTGCGTTTGCAATAAGCTGCCACCCGAGCATCGATTAGCGGAGCCACGATAAAATGCGCTCCCTCGGAGAGGAAGGCTTTGGCTTCCTTCCTCTTTAAGATAGTGCCTACACCAAGGATCAAATCAGGTAGGCTGTCGACGGCGTGTTTTTTTAGCTTTTTAAAAACGGTCCAGGCCTGTGGCGATCGATTCGTAAACTCTACGACGCGCACCCCGCCGGCATAGAGGGCGTCCAACACTTTTACGGCTGTTTTCCCATCCTCATGACTAAACATAGGCAGTACGCCCTGGTCTTGTAATCGTTCGACAATAAATTGCTTAGCATGTTTTTTCATCGATCAGCGAATAATTCGACCCGAAGGGCCTTGGTGAGCAAAAACAACAATTTCTTCTTTGGTGAGCAAAGCATAATCGCCCTGCAGTCCATGCTTTAACGCGCCGCAAGCCGTGGCAAACGAAATCGCCCGTTCTGCGTCGAATTTCTGAGACAAGGCATAAATCAATCCGGCAGTAAATGCGTCCCCGCTGCCAATCCGGTCCACCACGGAGGGCAGGGTAATGGGGTCGGTATAAAAGGCCTGTTGGCCATCGTACATTGCGCCACTATAGACGGTTTGTGAGGCTTCGCTTTGCCCGCGAAAACTCATGGCCAGCGTGCCCAACTGGGGCAGCCTCGCTTTCAAATTCCGGGCACATTCCACGAAGCGTTCCGCCACCGGCGATCCTGGGTCCATTTGGATATCGAAATACAACTGGGCTGCATCGAGGTCGCCTGTTAGCACATCGCAATACGCCAACAACGGAGGCATGATCTGGGAAGGAGCCGCACCATACTTCCAAAGAGTACTGCGGTAATTGAGGTCTGCAGAAATCCGGATCCCTTTTTGCCGAGCCTTTTTGAGTACTTCCAGGCAAACCTCGGCAAGGGACTTGGATAACGCGGGACTTATCCCCGACCAATGAAACCAGCTTGCCCCTTCCAGAATCGGGTCCCAATCGATCATCCCTGGCATCAACTTAGCAAAGGAGGATCCCTCTCGGTCGTAGAGGACACGTCCTGGACGAAGCTGTGCGCCATCTTCGGTAAAATACAACCCCATTTTATCGTCTCCAAATAGAATCTGGTTGACCTCCACTCCATGTGTTCGCAGGTTGTCTCGTGCAGCCTGACCCCAGTCATTGGCTGGCAGGCGACTGACAAAAAGGGAAGGCTGTCCAAGCCGGGAAAGCAATACACAAACATTTGCTTCCGCTCCTCCATAGGATAGCTCCAAGCTGTGGGTATTTAGCAATCGTTTCCCGGTCGGCAAGCTGAATCGCGCAAGCAGCTCGCCGAAACCGACTATTTTCGCTTCTCTGGGATTGGGGGTATGGGGTATGGCCATAGTCTATTCCATTCACTCGTTACACTAATTCAAATAGCGCCTCAATTTCTACCGTGATATTGCCGGGCAGAGATCCAACGCCAACGGCACTTCGTACGCCCACGCCTTTGTCCGGGCCCCAAATCAGGGCGAACAATTCGCTGCACCCGTTGATGACGTAGGGATGTTTTTCAAATTGCGGTACGCAGTTGACCATGCCCAATATTTTGAGCACGCGTTTGACTTTATCTAGACTGCCCAATTCCGACTTGATGGTAGCTAAGATGGTAAGTCCAACTTGTCTGGCTGCTTCCTTGCCTTTTTCGATATCCAAGTCGCTTCCAACCCTACCGGTAATAAGCGACTTGTCATCCTTTAGAGGACCGTGGCCGGAAACATACAAATAATTGCCAGTAACCAAGCAGGGCTTGTAGACGCCCACCGGCGATGGCGCTGGTGGAAGGTGCAGCCCATGTTTGGATAGATTTTTTTCCGCTGACATATAACGAGGTTTAAATAAGGGAATTGATGGTAAGTACACCTGCCAGACCAACCACGGCGACAATACTTTCCATGATCGACCATGACCGGATTGTTTGTTTTATACTCAAATTAAAATATTCCTTAAACAACCAGAAGCCCGCATCGTTTACGTGAGAAAACATCAGACTTCCAGCACCAATACTCAGCACCATCAGGCTGGGGTTAACCTGCAAATGGGCCATCATCGGTGCAACAATTCCTGCTGTCGTTAATCCGGCAATGGTCGCCGAGCCTAGACAAACTCGAATTACCGCAGCAATCAACCAGGCCAGGATAAGCGGTTGGACGTGCCAGCCTTGCAACAGGACCGTAATCTGGTTACTGACTCCGCTATCGATCAATACTTGCTTTAACGCCCCGGAACCCGCAATAATCAACAGAATCATCGAAATGTCCTTAGTCGCCTCGCTATAAATATCCATAATCTGCTTAACCGTCTTTCCCATCCGGATCCCCAGCGTATAGGTAGCCACCATCAAGGCAAGGAACATAACCATGGAAGGATCGGCGACAAACGCCAGCAGATTGCGGATGCCGGGTTCGCCCTTAAAGGTGAATGAAAGCAAGCTAGTAGCTACCAACAGGATAACGGGCAACAAGGCACTCAGAAAACTATTGACTCCCCCGGGCAAGGCCTCCGCTGGAAGATGCTTAGCCTGAAAGGTTTTCAGGGGGGATGCTCGAATGTTCTTCAGGGTGCGGGAATAAAGTGGACCTGCCAGGATGATAGCCGGAATGGCAACCAGCAAGCCATAAAACAAAGTCAGCCCCATATTGGCATGCAGTTGGGCCACCAGGGCTACAGGGGAAGGATGCGGTGGCAAAAATCCGTGGGTAACCGACAAGGATGCCAGCATAGGCAAGCCAATATAAACGGCGGGCAATTTGTACTCATAGACCACGGAAAAAATCAGCGGGACCATGAGCACAAAACCAATTTGATAAAACAAGGGGATACCCACAATGAACCCAGTAGCCATCAGACCCCAGCGGATATATTTCACGCCGAATATGCCCATCATAACAGCGGATATCTTCTGGGCCGCTCCACTCTCGGCAACCAGTTTACCCAGCATGGCTCCAAAACAAATGATGATCACCAGGGATCCGAGCGTGTCGCCAATGCCTTTTTGCAGGGAGAGAGAGAGGTTTTCCAAGGGGATACCGAGTAAAAGTCCCGCCAGCACAGCGACGAATAGCAAAGACAAAAAAGCGTTGAATCTACCCCAGGTTATTAGCGCAATCAATAGTCCAATACAAAATACAACAATCAGAATGGTCATGGCGCCAAAAATTATTCAGGAATGCTTTGCGGCGCCTAATTTAGGTAATATATTGCTTAAGAGTAACAGCTCATGGCTTTTCACACACCGAAATAGTCTCTCAGACGACGCTGCATTACTTCCCGGCGCACGCGCAATGCCATTTTCCACTTTGCACCTGCTCGGCCGACGCATAGCTAACTGAATCGATGCCTCAGTTGGTTGATTGGGAAACTAATTCCCTTATACGCTAAACTAGCCTCCGACATGCTCTCAATCGCCGAAAGGAGTGAATCTTTTTCCTGGCTGTCGAGTGCATCTACCTCATAGTGAAAAGTGCGTATGGTAAACAAGAAAGCCTGGGCATCGGGGAAACCGACCAGATTTTGCCGCTCTACGCGCAGGCATAATTCGGGATGGTCAGCCTGGGGCTTTCGGCCTTTCCATAATGCGGGATCCATCCCAGGGGGTTCTACAGGGTGATGATTGAGACGTGTATCGGTGGCCAAGCCCCAGACAAAGCGTGTAAATGGCCCCTTTTGGACAATGGTTTGCAACATTTTGCCATAATGGGGCATCGTCTTTTCCATCCCGGGAACCGGAGCATGAACCACGTCGAAGGACTTGCCAATTTTGTCTGCCGCTGCCCAGTGATTGGGCGCGCACAAATGGATGGCAGCCATCCAATCCAGTTGGTCCTGCAGCTGGCAAACGGCGAAATCTTCCTGCAACTGGCTTGATAAAGCATCAAACAAACTCAGATAGGGAGCATCGATTACATCAATCCAGTCCTTGCCCCAGTGGAGCTTTTCACCTGTCATTTTGTTCAAAAGACTATAGAGCTCCTGTTCTCGGGCAAGTTTGAAGGCGTTTGGATGTTCCTTCACCATTTGATTGGCGATATAATGATTGACCAAAAATGCCGTTTGTGGCAGAAATTGTTCCTCGCAGAAGTATTTGCGGATTTGCTCCTTGCGGCATGCGCGCTTGTTATTTATATAGGATTGATATTGATGGTCCAGGTGAAAGACTTGGCGGTCCTGCGGACGTTCGGCGCGAGCCATCAAGCTTAGGCCGGGCGCCACAGAGTATTTCCCATCTAAAAAAGGTAGGTACCTCATCGTTCGTCGTTTATCGCAAGCTTTTGTGGGGCCGTCGGTGGATGCGTAGGCAAAGTATCGCGGCCACTGCATTGGGCGTTTTTCGCTATTATTTAGCCCCATGGCGATACATGACTTCAGTGCGTCCGTCTTCGAATCCCACTACCAGGCTCGATGCCATATGAACAAAAAGTCCATTCTCCATAACGCCCACGATGGCGTTGATTTGCTCGTGCAGCACCGCCGGATCCGCAATTTCTCCAAACGAACAGTCTATAATATAATTGCCATTATCCGTCTCGTAAGCCCCCCCTTCCTTTTGTCTTAAGTGTGGGGAACATCCCAAGGCCTCCAATTTATGCATTGTCTTCTCCCAACCAAATTTCGCGATCTCTACTGGCAGTGGGAATGCGCCCAAGTGCTCCACCAATTTGGATTCATCGACCACAATGATTAGACGCTTCGAATTGGACGCGACGATTTTTTCCCGCAAAAGCGCTCCTCCCCCTCCTTTAATCAGATTGAGGCCAGGGTCTGCTTCGTCGGCTCCGTCGATGGTAATGTCAATGTCCCCGATTTCTGCGAAGGGGAATATGGGGATACCCAGATGGCGAGCCTGATCTTCCGAGCGGATGGAGGTTGCAATGGCCCTGATGCGCAGGCCATCTTGGTTGATCCGCTGGCCAATTCGTTCGATAGCCCAATAGGCCGTTGAACCTGTGCCCAAACCGACGGTCATACCCGATTCAATGAAAGTAACCGCCAGATCGGCAGCATTCTTTTTAGCGTTCATATCTTAGTTGCGTTTATCATTGTCCATTTTGCGATTCAGCTTCGGGTTTATCTGCCACTACTATGAGATCCGATAAATCCACCGTAATGGGCACCATCCCCAGTTGAACCACAGCCTTTTTCCCGCGTACCTCCTTGACGGTTCCCACCTGGTGATTTTTTTTCATCATTACCTTGGCGCCGAGTCTAATTTCACCACCAACTTCGGTATATTTTGAATCAAATTTCTTTTTTATTTTTTCATTGGATTGCTTTTCCTTTTGTTTAAACAATAAGGCTTGCATTTGTTTAATTACTTCATTTTTGTTTTCGGCCTTTCGCCAATCGAGTATGATTTGCTTAAGCTTCCGCTCCATATCTTTTAGATAAACTAGGCGATCCTCGGTGACCTGGTTTTGTTGCTTTAGTATTTCAACCTGTTGCTGGTGACGCTCTTTGCGGATGAGCATTTCCATCTCCTTTCGAAGGCGTTCATTTTCCTTAAGTAAGGTGTGAAGTTCCTTTTCTTTTTGCTCCAAACTGCGCAGGTCCTGTTCTGTTCTGTTGAGGAGCTTGTCCAAGCGAAAATGATCTTCAGCCACCAAACTCCTGGCCCGGCTGATCAGTTTCGGGTCCAGCCCGATTCTGGCTGCAATAGAGAAAGTATAGGAGCTACCTGGCTTACCGACGATGAGTTTGTACAGGGGCTGTAGGTTCTTTTCATCGAAAGCCATCGCTGCATTGACGATGCCAGCAGTCTTGTTGGCCATTACCTTGAGGTTGAGGTAATGCGTTGTTACGATCCCCATTGCGTGCTTCTTTAGGAGTTCTTCCAAAATGACCTCCGCGAATGCGCCGCCAAGATTTGGGTCACTGCCACTGCCCAGTTCGTCAATAAAGAACAAGGTCCTACCATTGCCATTTTCCATGAAGTATTTCATGTTTCTGAGATGCGAACTGTATGTACTGAGTTCAAATTCCAGACTTTGGGTATCGCCAATGTGGATCATCAGCTGTTTGAAAATACCGATTTCTGAATCGGGGTGCACTGGAACAAGTAAACCGGCCTGCAGCATGAGCTGCAACAGCCCCACTGTCTTAAGCGTAACCGTCTTGCCACCCGCATTGGGCCCCGAAATGACCAAAATTCGGTTGGCCGCATTCAATTCGATGTTGACCGGGACGGTTGGCTTTTGATTTTTTCGGTTATATAGCAGCAGCAAAGGATGCACCGCTTGTCTTAGATGGATGGAGGAGCCGTCCAGCAGTTGTGGATAATTACCCTGGACATCGATGGCCATTTTCGCTTTGGCGTGTATGAAATCGTATTCACCCAGGATGTCGTGATAGGTCTTTAACAATGGGGCGTAGACAGCAAGCTTGGCCGTCAATTCTCGCAAAATGCGATAGACTTCGCGGCTTTCAGCGCTTTCCAGCGAGAAGATGTCGTTGTTTAATCCGATGGTCTCCTCGGGCTCCACAAAAGCCGTTTTCCTGGTATCACTTTCGCCATGAAGAATCCCCTTCACTTGCCTTTTGTGTTCAGCAAATATGGCCACGACCCTGCGACCGTTGAGGAAGGCTTCTTCTATATCGGCGGCAAAACCCGACTTGTTCAATTTAGCTACGATTCGATCAAAAACGCGACGCAGTTCGTTTCTTTTTCGGTATAAACTCATGCGGATATCCCCCAAAGCCTTGGATGCCTGGTCACGGACGCTGCCCGCATCGTCTACGATTTCATCAATCCATTCCAGCAGTTTCTTTTCATAATGTGTCTCAGCAATCACTCGGCTGAGGGCCGGGTAGGCTGTCTTTCGCTCTGGATCAAACCATCGGAAAATCTGACGGATCCCATCGGCCAACTTTCGAATTGATAAGATTTCACCACCGCTCAAGACAGCCCCCTCAATGGATAGAAGCTTCAGTTCTTTGGATAAATTTAAGATGCGGTCATTCGGGAAATACTGCCCCTGCTCAACTAATCTCTTGAACTCCTGCGTCTGCTGAAGGGCAAGGTCAATAACATCTCTATGAATGTGAATCGGCAGCTCCTCCGCTTTGGATTTAGCATACTCCGTCTTAGCGTGCTCTTTGAGCAGACTCTTTATTTTGTCAAATTCTAGCTGCACCAAAGCAGATCCTGGAAACACATTCATAACCCTGTCCGCATCGCGCGGATTTGTTTGTTAAAAGCAGCAAAGGTAAGGAGCTTAAGACTCTCCTCATCCATGAGCAGCCTGGTTGATCTGGTCTGCCCATTGGGTCGCTGTGATGACTTCTGCTTGTCGGGGGAATACTTTGGTCAGCAGCACGCGGTGGATCTCTTCGTCCATGTCAGTACAACAATCAGAGAGCACCGTTAATCCAAAATCCAAATCTGCGGCTTGCCTTAGAGTGGACAGCACCACGCCACCCGTGGCTACTCCGGCCAAAACAAGATGGGTCAGTTTGCGCGCTCTTAGCACGATCTCCAGGTCGCTGCCCGAAAAAGCGCTTACGCGCCTTTTGGTGACGATGATATCTGCTGGTTTCGGAGCGAGGGCTGGAAATATCTCTACGGGTTCCTCCATAGCCGAAAGCAACGTTGGGTTCTGCTTGTATTGTGCGAAGGCCTTGTTATCAGGGTTTATTTCCGGAAACCCTTTTCGAAATCCAATTACTACATAGATGACCTGAAGGTCTGCTCCCCGAGCTGCGGATAAAGCCATTTGAACTGATTGGATCAATGCACTTGGATCGTTAATTCTGTTCAGGATGCTGACTTGCAGGTCCATGACCAAAAGTGCCGTCTGTGTTTTCATCTTATTTTTGTTTGCGTTTTACGTACTTAAACTGCATCCACCGGATCTGGCCATTCCACGGTCTTATCCAATTCTTTGCTCTTCTTGTTGATTATATAGGGCGCGAACCCAAAGGCGATAAGTAGGGCCACTATTCCTTCAGCCAAAATCGTATTGGGTGCGCCTATATATTGGGATACAGTGCCAATTAATAAACTGCCCAACGGCTGCATGCCAAAAAAAGCCATCGCAAAATAGCTGATGACGCGGCCCCTCATGGCAGGCGCCGCCGAGGTTTGAATGATAGTGTTGCTGATTGTGGTCTGGGACATCATGCCAAATCCCGCTACGGTGGCAAAGACCATTGCCAGGCCGAAATTTGCGGAGTGGGAAAACAGGATCAGGCCCGTGCCAAATACCAGGGTGCTGGCGACCAAAATTTTTTGCAAATTCCTACCTGGCTTTAAAGAGGCCAGCATCAAGGCTCCCCCGATGGCGCCCAATCCGATGAAACTGTTTATATACCCGAAGGTGGACGCGTTGCCATGGAAGATGACTTTGGCGTACACGGGAAGCAAGGTGCCAAAGGGCAGAATGCATAGGCTGCTGCCAGCCAGCATGAGGATGACAACACCGATAGAGGGGGTTTTTCGCAAATAAGCAAAACCCTCCTTGAGCTCTTCCATCACGTTCTTATCCCGCAGGCCGGGAACATATTGGGGCAAACGCATAAGCAGGATAGAAATAATAACAGCCAGAAAACTCCCCGCATTGAGTAAGAAGCAGACCCCCTCACCCCACCTTTCCAGCACCAGCCCGGAAATGGCCGGGCCCAGGAGCCTTGCCCCGTTTACCATAGTGGAATTCAGGGCCAGGGCGTTGGGAAGATCTGCCTTATCGTCCACCATATCATAAACCATCGCCTGGCGAGACGGTACATCGAAGGCATTGATAATGCCGAGAACCACGCTTAGAGACAGGATTTCCCAAGCTGTGTATTTGGTGAAAATTACCAGTGCGGCAACTAAACAGGCCTGAACCAGGGACGCGGCTTGCGTAGCCAATAGTACCCGGTAGCGATTGTAGCGATCAGAAACGACGCCGCCAAACAACGAGAGAAGAAAGGTAGGGAACTGGCCGGCAAAATAGGTGAGGCCCAGCATGAACGTCGAATGCGTCAGGGTATAAATTACCCAGCTGACAGCCGTACGCTGCATCCAAGTGCCGACCAACGAGATAGATTGACCGCTAAAATACAGCCGGTAGTTACGGCTTTTAAATGCTCTAAACGTGCTGACCTGCATAATAAGCTTGGGGATTGCACAGAGGTATTATTTCTGCCAATGCCGCGGAGGCCGCCCCCTATTTCTTCCTTATACTGGGGACAGTAATCGTTTTTTGGCAATCGCCTCTGAATTGCGTTGTTTTACCGGCCAAAGGTAGAGGAATCTGGTTCTTATTCCCATGGCGGATCCTGATTACCCTAATGTTAATGAACCTTTAAATCGGTTCAATTGTCATATAGCTTACCTATGCACAGCCAGCCAATAAATTATTTTGCATGGAACCACAGGATTTGTTTAATAAAAAATTATGAAACCGATGAGTTTAGTATCCGCCACCTTGGCACTGGCCCTGTTAACCAGTTCCTGCGCACAATCAACATCTCAACAAAAAGCTATGAATGAAATTAAAATCCCAGCTGGCACCAAGACCGACACCGCAACCTTTGCCACCGGATGTTTCTGGTGCACGGAAGCGATTTTTCAGGAATTGAAAGGGGTCCTGAAGGCCACCTCCGGTTATTCCGGCGGTACGGTGGCTAACCCGACGTATGAACAGGTTTGTACGGGAGAGACGGGTCATGCCGAATCCTTACAAATCGTATATGATCCATCGGTCATCAGTTTTGATGAATTGCTGGAAGTATTCTGGGAATCGCATGACCCGACATCCTTGAATCGTCAGGGCAATGACGAGGGTACTCAATACCGGAGTGCCATCTTTTATCACAATGAAGAACAGCGAAAAAAGGCTGAACATTATAAAGCGGAATTGAATAAGAGTGGTGCCTACACAAAACCCATCGTAACAGAAATCGTAGCCTACACCAAATTTTATCCTGCTGAAGATTATCATCAGCACTATTATGCGCTACACGGCACCCAGCCCTATTGTACCTTCGTCATCCGGCCCAAGGTGGAGAAATTTGAACAAGTTTTTAAAGACAAACTCAAAACGACCAAATAGCTTAGCCGATGGTCTGGCTATGAATAGCCCACTTTGGACATAAACGGTAATCAAGTCGTCAGCAAGAAAGAATGGACGGCCTCGCTGTCTGGCTGTGCATGTTGGCCCAGCGCTACTAAAAGCTTCGTGTCTTACCGAGCAAGGAACGGTAATAGTCCTGCCAAGTTTTGCGAAATTTTTCACTTGGCCCGTCCAGCAAAATAAGGTAACTGCCAAATTCCCGGGCATAGGGGTTGGTTATACTATCCACCACGGCGGCATAGTGGAATTGTCGGACAAAATCGTCACGAATCTCCTGTCGATCATCGGTTATCAGAATGACCGTATTACTTTGATAAAAATCTTCAGGCACCCAGAACAGAAAATTGGCCGCATGACTCAGCACTGCAGGCACTCGGTAGGCGGGTCCATAGTACGTCAATGCACCAGCCTGCCCATAGTTATCACAATCCAGTATAGTATGACTTTGCTTTTGCGGGTCTATTGCGCGGAACACCCGGTCTGCTTTTTCGGTCATCTCGCGCCAAGAAAGCATATCGGCAAAATCTTGGGGCAACAAATGGTCCTGTTGATCCTCCCAGGCTAGAAAGCCCAGGCGTCGGAAAACTGGGTTTTTGGCGTAATAGGCAGCCAGCTGAGCTGGCGCCAGGAAGGGCAAGGATACCGAGTCGATGACCAACCCCACCGCGCACGTATACAGTATCAATGCCTCACGGTAGAATCGACTGCGGCCGGCCGTCCATCTTTCCAGCTGCACGGCTCCCAAACCAAACAGGATCGGATAGGCGCCCATGGCGTAATAGCTTTTACCATGTCCGACAATAAGGATCCCCAAAACCAGTAGGACAGCCCAGCCAACAAAGCGGTAGGGCTTTCCCCCTTCGGTAAAAAATAGCCAAGCCAAGCCCCCTATCCACATAATAATAGCGGGCAGGTTAAAAATCAGCTGGTCACGGACGAAACCCGCCCGGCTAACATTTTGCAGCTGCTGGCGCTGCAATTCATGCATGTGGTAAACTACCGGGAAGCCATGGCTGGCCTGCCAAAGAAGATTGGGAAGAAAAATGGAGAATGCCACTAGTAAAGCAAAATAAAAGTGCTTACTAACCAGCACCATTCTCTGTTTGGTACATGCCAACCCTATGAGCAGGCTAGTCGCAAAAAACAGCACCGAATATTTGCTGAGCAACCCCAGGCCCAAAGCCAATCCCGACCAGTACAAGCCGGCCGGTTTTCCCGTCTGCACATGGTGGATTAGACCATAGGCCATCAGCGTCCAAAAGAACACCTCCAAGAAGTTGGGTTGGAACATGAAATTAACGTGGGTAAGGTAGCCACATACAAAGGGTAAGAACCCCAGGAACAAGGCGAACGCACGACCGCCGAGTAGGAGCATGCACTTTGCCACGATCGCAAATGTGAGCGCACCAAATAAAGAGGGCCAAAATTTGATCCAGAACATAGCACCTCCCATCCAGTTGGTCACCCAGGCCAATATCGACATAAAAGGTGGTGCTTCCAGATATCCCCAAGACAGATGACGCGCTTCCGCCAAATACAAGAATTCATCGCGATGGGGCTCGTAGACGCCGCTTTGTACCAAATAAGGAAACAGAAATTTGAGGCCCGCTAGCAGCAAGATCAGGACGTACAGGTGCACTGGGACAGAATTCGCCCGGTTCACATCGATCGAAGGGGAAATCGCATTACTCATCGTCCAGGGTTATGCAATAAGGCACTAGCCATATTTGAAGATACCAAATTTACGCTGCGAAGCTGTCCGGGACGGGGGCGCACTGGTCGCCTCCTTTTTGTGCCAGAGATGCACTCTCGTTCATCATGATAGGTCTAAATCAAAAACACTCAAGGAACCATATCGACGGTGCGCAATTCCAGCAAGTTCAGCCCGTTTGCATCAAATCCCTTAACCCAGGGGTTGACCAAATGGATGACTTCGTCATACCAAAGAGGAACAACCGGCGCGTCATCAATCATGAGCTGGTCCATGTGTTGGTACAAGGCCATTCGAGCAGTATCGTTTTT
Organism: uncultured Chitinophagaceae bacterium; assembly: GCA_963742225.1. Lineage (GTDB taxonomy): Bacteria > Bacteroidota > Bacteroidia > Chitinophagales > Chitinophagaceae > Puia. The sequence continues at coordinate 153,621 of CAVULD010000005.1, forward strand.
TTCTACTAGCGATTGCTCATAAAGGCGATCAAAGGCCGCATTGTGGTAACGGGTATAGTTCGGTGGCGCCGGATTAGGAGAATAAAATACGCTGAGAAAATTTTCGGCATCCGGGTAATCGGCGATCCAACTACCCAAGAAAAATAATGCCTCGGATTTGGCGGTTTCTTCCAGCAACAAACTTTGCTGCAGCACTTCGACCTGGACTGGGATACCTACTTCTTCGAGTTGGTTGGCGATAAAACTGGCCAAATCAGCATAATTATCGATGGTCATCAATTTGATTTGAGGCAAGCCCGCCCCACCTGGAAATCCAGCCTCTGCTAAAAGCACGCGGGCTTTGACAGGATCATAGTCATAGCCCTTGACCAAGGAGGAGTCAAACGATGGCATCCCCCGCGGCACAAAGCCACTTTGCGCCGCCTCCCCAATCGAATTGCGTAGGTACAGCATCATTTTTCGCCTATCGAATCCATAATTTATAGCCTGGCGAACCTGTTTGATTTTAAGCGGTGAATGGCGGACCAACGCATTTGCTGAATCCACGAGGATTCCCACGTATTCGGTGTTCAAATAGGGGTGCTTGGACAAGACAATTTTGCCCTGCCAGTCTTTTTTTAGCTCCCCTTTCTTGTTAATGACTTCGTCCTTAAACGAAGGGTCAATGTCGTTGATAAAATCCAACTCCCCTTGTCTAAACAATAAAAATTCCGTCGCCTTGTTGTCGAAAAAGCGCAGCTTTACGGCGTCCAAATAGGGCAACCTCACCCCCGCACTATCGAACTCAAAGTAGTGCTCATTCTTGAGCAAAATAAGATCCTGCCCTTCTTCCCAGGATTTTAGCCTAAAGGGCCCGGTACCACAGGGATGGCTGCGAAAATCTTTTCCGTATTTGGCCACCACTTCGGGCGGTACCACCGAACAGTACTGCATGGTCAGCAGACCCAGAATGGGGTTAAAGGGCTTGCGCAGTTTAAGTTGAAAGACCGAATCATTTAATGCAGTGAATCCCTGAAGCGAATCAACCCTGTTGTTGAATATCCAGGCCCCGCTGCTTGCCGTACGTTTGTCCACCAGACGCTGAAAACTGAATACCACGTCGGAAGCGACCAGCCTCCTTCCTTTGCCGCTTGGGAAGGCACCATCATCCTGAAAATAGACATCACGACGCAACGAAAACCTGTAGGTCAACCTGTCGGTAGATACCTCCCAGCGGGTGGCTAATGAAGGGACGATTTGCAGGCGATTATCCGTTTGGACCAGGGTGTTGTAAATCTGATGAACCACCCAAATGATGGACTGGTTTTTTGCAAAGGCAGGATCCAGGCTAGCTATTCCGCGGGATTCGTTATAGCGAAATACTTTTTTCCCATGACCGCCGCGCTGATTACATCCGATTAATACGTTACAGCCAATCACGACGGCTGCAAATCGCATGCTCCTTACCACCAATTGTTTTTTTATCTTCATGGATTGTTACGGGTAATTAATCTACGTTATGAAACCAATAGCCCACTTAAGGATTCTTGTATTATTTCTGATTTCTCTGCAAGGTAATGCGCAACAGCGACCCAAAAATGTTTTTACCCACGCCGATACGCTCCGAGGAAGCATCACTGCGCAACGTGCTTGGTGGGACGTAACCTATTACGATATTCACATCACACCGGATTACGCCCATAAATCCATACACGGCTACAACGACATGTCGTTTAAAGTGATTGCCGCAGGTCTGGTCATGCAGATTGACTTGCAGGAGCCTTTAGTTATTACCCAAATACTCTGGAAAAATGGGCCCCTTAAATTTTCCCGAGAGGGGAATGCTTTTTTCGCCTATTTTCCTACACCCTTGGCGGTCGGATCCGTACAAACAGTCAGAATCAATTACGAGGGGCTACCCATCATCGCCAAAAACCCACCTTGGGATGGAGGATGGATTTTTACTCGCGACAGGCTCAACAGGCCCTGGATGACCGTGGCCTGCCAAGGTAAAGGCGCAAGCGTTTGGTATCCGTGTAAGGATCATCAAAGCGACGAGCCCGACCGAGGCGCTTCGCTCAGTATAACCATCCCTGACACTTTGGTAGCCGTAGCCAATGGGCGACTTACGGAAAAAAAGCAGCAATCCGGCGGTCTGGTTACCTATACCTGGGCAGTAGTCAATCCCATAAACAATTACGATATCGTACCTTATATTGGCAAATATGTTACCTGGCATACCATCTACGAAGGGGAAAAAGGGAAGCTCGATTGCGACTTTTGGGTACTCGATTATGATCTAAGTAAGGCGAAGTCGCAGTTTACGCAGGTCGATAGCATGCTCCGGTGCTTTGAATATTGGTTTGGGCCCTATCCATTCTATGAAGACGGGTATAAGCTGGTGGAATCGCCTCATTTGGGTATGGAACATCAAAGTGATATTGCCTATGGAAACGGATTTCAGAATGGTTACCGGGGCCGGGATCTCTCACAATCCGGATGGGGCTTACAATGGGATTTTATCATCGTCCACGAAAGCGCCCACGAGTGGTTTGGAAACAATATAACTACCAATGACCTGGCCGACATGTGGGTACATGAAGGGTTCGCCAATTACGCAGAAACCCTCTTCACTACGTGTCGCTTTGGTGTGGAAGCGGGCAACGACTATTGTACGGGTACAAGGCAAAAGATTCTAAATGACCGACCCATTATCGCACCCTACAACGTCAACCAGGAAGGATCGGGCGATATGTATTACAAGGGCGGCAACATGATCCATATGATTCGTCAAATCATCAGCGACGATCAGAAATTCCGGCAAATCTTGCACGGCCTTAATGCTACCTTCTATCACCGCACGGTGTCCAGCGCACAAATCGAGGAGTACATAAGTCGAGAGTCTGGCATAGATTTTTCCAAGGTATTTGACCAGTACTTACGCACCACGCAGGTTCCGGTCTTGCAATACCGCCAAAATGCTGATTCCCTAGGCTACCGCTGGATAAATTGTATCCCGGGATTTAATATGCCCGTTAAGATCAATGGGAAGGGCGCCACCTGGCTATATCCCACGCAAAATTGGCAGTGGATACAACTCGGCCAGGCGGGATCGTTGGAGCCCCTGGAGGTCGATCGAAATTTTTATGTCGGTATCCAGCCTGATCGTTGAAGATCTCCGTTTGTTTCTCTGTTCCAAATCAAGGATGTCCCCGATGATCTATAACCGTCCATCTTTAGAATTTTTGGAAGTGTCTCAGTTTGACTTTTTATGTTGGGCCTAACCCATTTCTAAGAGCAAAGTGCTGTCTTATAGCAAACGAATAACAATCTTTCTAATTCTTTTGCCCCAACTCCATTGCTTGTGGTTGTCTGGAAAAATATTGTCTGAAACCAGTGATTTAATGGGGTTGTTGTTTTTTCAAAAATTGTTCCAACTGTCGGGTAAATCTGAAATCCACATGATGGGCATTGATAAGCCCTTCTATCCCTAACCCGCTGAAATGGTTTTGTACCTTCCCTCCTTCCGGAGATTTTTCTCTCACTGTTTCAAGTAATGAAGTACCACATTTCCTGATTTAAAAGTCTTTGACTCAACAAGTTTTAATCTTAATTGCGCTGGCAGGCTAATGCCTTCCATCAACCGTTTCCCATCCCCTGCAATGATTGGTTGCACGACAAAAAGAAATTCATCGACCAGACCCAGCGCTATCAGTTGTGATGGAAGCGCTACGCCACCCACTAGGATATCTTTTCCTTGTTCTTGTTTCAATTTAACTATTTCGTCCTCCAGGTTGGAGCGAATAATTCTCGTGTTTCTTCTTTCCACCTTGTCTAACGTTCGTGAAAAAACAATTTTGTTGATGGAGTCAAACGCCCGAGCAAATTCGATATCTACTTCTGTCTCTCCCGCAGGGTTCTTTGCAATATCGGGCCAATAAGGAACCATTATTTGATAGGTTTTCCGCCCGTAGACGGCCAGGTCAGCATCTCGCACAAGGTGGGTATAATATTCAAGCAATTCATTATCAATTACCGTGTTGTTGGTATGGTCAAAGCAGCCATCAATGGTAAGGTTGATTGGGTAGATTAGCTTTCTCATCTTTCATTATATTTATATATATCCGTATGCGATTCCGACAAAAGTGGGCCATTTATCCGGTCGCGGTGTATACAAAAGGGACTTATTTGGGTACTGTCTCAGTTTGGATATTGGGGTAGTGGTACAATTTGAATTAGGTAATCAATAAAATAGCAATGGGACTATAATTAGGACTATAATGCCCGCCAAAGCAAACATCTGTCCCCGTTTGCGAAAACTATTCTTACCTCTCATCAGAAACATTTCCGAAATTGCAATAAACGACAATCCCGAAGCAAATAATTCCGAATACCACTTGAACCCATTATCTTCTTGGAAAGTCGAATGAAGGGATTACAATTGTGATAAAACGGAATTTTCACGGCCAACCACTGTCCGAAAAACGGGGTACAAACAAAATAGCAACGATTTACCAAGACACAAATCTTCCTTAGGTTTTAAATTAACTACGCGAAGAATTCAAGTAAAATTGAATTTATTGTGTATGCAAGTATACTGTTCTGCCACCAATAGGCTGAATGACCCGGTTATTTGGCGAAATATATATTCCCGTATACTGTGCAAATTGTTGTGTAGAGATTGTTATGGCTGATTGGGGAACTATCCATATTACTGGAGTATAATAAGGAATAACCGGATATTGAGTGGTGGGGAAAATAAATGAACCGCTATAGGTAAAATAACTGGAAAAGTTTGCAGGCAATAATGCCGCTGGATTGAATTGATTAATGGCTCCATTCGGGTCGGCACTACTCAGGGGCGATGCATCAAAAACAGGTTGAATAGCCGAGTTAGCTGCCCCATATTGTATTAAGATGCCAATATTTACTGCATTTCCACTTGCTGAAATATGCGTTATAATCACCTCCATCGCACCACTATTTCCATCAATTTCGTCGCAGCTCGGATAAACAAAATGAAAATTTTTTAGGTAATAATTAGTATCATTTACCGTAATATAATTGGACATATCAGTGGTTAACACCCTTAATGCATACTCGTAATGATCTGTTGGATCTTGAGAATTGTTTGGATCTGCCACAAAATGGGTGACATTGTACTCTACCGTTCCATTAAACGGCGCATAATGAGTGATTACATTGTCAAACTTGTAACTTATTGCTTGAGCAGTTACAAAATTAATTGGGCTTTGGCCAGTCGTGCTTTGATAGAAAGAATCAGTCGCGACATTTTGTGGACCCGTATTATTGTTGTTGGAGTTGCTACTACTTTTTGTGCAGGATGTAAATAAAAATGAAAGGCCAATTATGGCAACAAGTAGGTGTTTCATATTTTACCATTTAATATGAATGTATAGAATGTCCCTACAATCAGGCCGATTATTAGATATATGCGAGATATAAAGTTATACTAGATTGTATCTATCCCTTTAATTTATTAGTTTAGAACTGATTCGCACCAATAGTATCTGATTTTCAATTGCTTAAAAACTTTTTCAGGGCATAAGATCAGCGATTAACGGGCCTTTTCTTGCTAAAATATTCATCTATGCCCGATATTTTTCATTTTTTGCGCCCCATTTTTAGGCACTAAATTCTTCCTGGTAGTATTGCTCTTGAGCTTGTATTTTGGAACGCATCTATATGTGTTTCATATAAGATTTCCAAACAGAGACACTACCGAATTTTTAGCCAATTCGGTAATTGCAGCAAATCAATGATCTTTGTGTCCGAATCTAATACATTTTCATGAGCAACATCAGACGGCAAAGCATTCTTTCATCGGGCATCGTCTATCTTGGATTTGTTTTAGGATTTTTGAATACCTATTTTTTTACCCGAGCCGGCGGATTTTCTCAAAGTCAATACGGCTTATTGGGTATGTTCACCAACATTGGCAACCTGATGTTCTCCTTTGCCAACCTTGGCATGCTGGCGTTTATCCACAAGTTCTATCCCTATTACAATGATAATTTAGAGCGAAGACAAAATGATATGATTGGCTGGTCCTTGTTGATTAGTACGCTGGGATTTATTTTGGTAGTCGCTGCCGGATTTGTGCTCAAACCCTTGTTTGCACGAAAATTCCAGGCCAACTCAGCCGATTTGGTAAAATACTACTACTGGCTTTTTCTTTTTGGTTTTGGGTTAACGATGTTTTCCTTGCTGGAAGCGCTGGCCTGGCAACTCAAGAAATCTGTTTTGACCAATTATCTCCGCGAAATCCAATACCGAGTCTTCATAACTGTCTTGATCCTGCTTTCTGAACTGGGATTGATCAGCAGTTTTGATCTGTTCATCAAGTTGTTCACCTTTGGTTATCTTATCCTGTCGCTGATCTTGATTGGATATTTGATCAAGACCAAGAAAATTCACTTGACCATACGAGCCAGCCGTGTAACCAAAAAATTCTACAAACGCATAATTACCTTGGCCGCATTTGTGTGGGGAGGTGGATTGGTATACAATTCGGCCTTCGTATTCAATAGCCTGGTCATTGCATCCATCAGCCCCAACGGGTTGGCCGACGTTGGTATCTTTACTTTGGCCCAATATATCGGAAGCGTGATTCAGGCGCCCCAGCGCGGAATCATTTCGGCTTCTACCGGCCCTTTGTCCAAGGCTTGGAAAGACAAAGATTATGCGAAGATCAACCAGATCTACCTGCGGTCCTCGATTAACCAATTAATTTTTGCCACAGGCATGTTTGTCCTCATCTGGCTAAATTTTAACGATGGGGTCATAACCTTTGGCCTACAGAAAGCCTATTTTGAAGCCCGATACGTTTTTCTTTTTATCGGGTTGCTGTGCATTGTCGATATGGGAACGGGAGTAAGCTCCCAGATACTGGCCACCTCCATATTCTGGCGCTTTGAATTCTACACAGGAATCATTTTGGTGCTCTTGGCCCTGCCGTTGACTTACCTACTGACCAAGCAATTGGGCGTCATCGGCCCGGCCATTGCTACGTTCGCCGCCTTCAGCATCTATAACAGCATCCGATATCTGTTTTTACTCAGGCGCTTTAAGATGCAACCGTTCACCAAGAAAACAGCCTACACTTTGGCAATTGCCCTGGCTGGCTTTTTAATTTGTCACTACTTGTATCAAAGCTACCATGGCATCGGCTGGCTGGTATTGCGCAGCCTAACTTTCTTGTTACTGTATTTGAGCGGAGTTATTTATTTAAGTCTGTCGCCGGATGTGAAACCCGTTTGGAACACTGTCAAAAAGAGGCTTGGCTTCAGGAGTCTGACGTAATGAGGAAGGAGGTTCCAGGCGGCTAGTAGGCCCTGTAGGTCTGCGTTGCCATGGCAGAGTTCCCTTTTACCCAATCGATCCCGGTGTAAAGAATCCGGATGGACAAGCGAACGAACCTATCTAATCCAAGCAGATGGACCCTGCCAGACGCATTAGTCTCTGGATTCCAATCGCACCCTGCCGCCACCCACGAAATGAGATGCGTAATAGCCTTGGCCGAGGTCGCTGATGGCCACGCCGCTGGTTGATGCATGAATGAATTTATTGTTGCGCAAATAGACCCCGACATGAGTAACCCTAGTTCTTTTTCCTCGCGTATGGAAAAAAACTAAATCTCCCTCTTGGAGCTCCTCGCGACTAATGCGCTGACTTTTATTGAACTGTTCGGAGGAGACTCTGGGCAGCGTATTCACGCCATATACTGTGGACATCAGCAAGCAGGTAAACGCCGAACAATCTACCCCCTCCTTAGTTAAGCCACCATAGCGATAAGGCGTCCCATACCACTGATCCATAAATTCCAAGAGCTTCTGGTTATTCAGCTCCTCAACTCTGCTGTTGAGTAGAATGGCATACTTAAATTGCAAGCCACCATAGCTTTCTATATCCGTTGGCCCCTCCTGGGGACGGGAATTCTCGATGGAACCTGGGGATCCTTGGTCGGTTTTGCCACCAGACTTGAGTGAGGTTTCGGCCGGACCATTGATTACAATGTTATTAAGAAAAGTTACGGGGGGCTGCTGGTTAGCAGTGGACGGATGGCTGGCACTGGTCGAAGCGGGCTTGAAGGTGCTGCAACTGGAGGCCAGCAAAATAAGTAGTAGAAATATGAACCGGTTCTCCCGCATAATTGTTTTAAAGCATATTGGACGCAAGGACGGCAAAGGTACGAAAAACGGACCAGAAAAGCTGGGGAAACATTGTGCTCAGATTTTGTTTTTGAAGCCGAATATTGTAGGTTATTTGCTGACAAATCAGGACCAAAGCCCGGGTGGCGCGGGGAAAAAAGAGGGGTCAAATCAAGACCCGCACCGGCTGGTATCTTGGTTCGCCCAGGGAACTGAGTTTTTCCTTCCTGCGCCCCAAAAAATCCATATGGAAATGAGCAAGTTTTCACATTTACATGTTCACACGCAGTTTTCTCTTCTGGATGGCGCCGCTTCCATTCCCAGCCTCTTTACCAAGGCCATTAAAGATCAAATGCCGGCCATGGCTATCACGGATCACGGCAATATGTTCGGCGCCTTTGAATTTGTAGCCGAAGCGCACAAGCACAAAAACGCTGATGGATCCTTGAAGGTTAAGCCCATTGTAGGCTGTGAATTTTATGTTGTCTTAGACAGACACAGAAAAAGCTTTACCAAAGAGCAGCGAGATGAACGGTTCCACCAAGTATTGCTGGCAAAAAACAAGGTGGGCTATCAGAATTTAATCAAATTGACCTCCCTGGGATTTACGGAAGGAATTTATAGCAAATACCCCCGAATTGATAAGGAACTGATCAGCCGCTATCACGAAGGTTTAATCGCCACCACTTGTTGTATCGGGGCCCATGTACCCCAAACTATCTTGCACGAAAGCGAGCAAAAAGCGGAACAGGAATTCCGATGGTGGCTGGATCTGTTCGGCGAAGATTATATTATAGAGCTCCAGCGACACAATATACCCGAGCAGGAGAAGATCAACCGGTTCCTCCTGGCCATGGCAAAAAAATACGCGGTCCCCATCATCGCCACCAACGACAGTCACTACACTGATCAGGAGGACTACAATGCGCACGATATCTTGCTCTGTATCAATACCGGAGAGAAGCAAAGTACCCCCGGATACGACGATTTTGTGAACGATGATGTGAATTTGAAAAATCGAAGGTTCAAATTTCCCAACGACCAGTTTTATTTTAAGACTACAGCCGAAATGCAGGCGCTGTTTAGCGACCTTCCGGAGGCGATTGACAACACCAATTTAGTGGCCGATAAGGTGGAAGTGCTCAACCTGAAAAAGGACATCCTGTTGCCGGCCTTCCCTATCCCGGCGTCTTTTCAGATCCACGAGGATAATAACTTAAATCAATGGGAGTACCTGAAGCACCTTACCTACGAAGGCGCCCAGGCCCGATACGGAAGCTTGACTGCGGAGATTCAAGAGCGCTTGGATTTCGAACTGTTCACGATCAAAACCATGGGCTTTGCCGGCTATTTTCTTATCGTGAGCGACTTTATCCGAGCTGGCCGAGATATGGGTGTCTTCGTGGGGCCCGGCCGGGGATCAGCGGCAGGCAGTGTCGTCGCCTATTGTATCCAGATTACCAATATCGATCCCATCAAATACAACCTGCTTTTTGAGCGCTTCCTGAATCCGGACCGCAAATCGATGCCCGATATCGATACGGATTTTGATGATGAGGGACGTCAGAAAGTGATTGATTATGTCGTTAAAAAATACGGCACCAATCAAGTGGCCCAAATCGTTACCTATGGAACTATGGCGGCTAAAATGAGCATTAAAGATGTAGCGCGCGTTATGGATTTGCCTCTGGCCGAGTCCAATGCGCTGGCCAAGCTTGTACCTGAAAGGCCAGGCGTCAGCCTAAAGCGGGTTTTACACGCTGCCATGACCAGCCGGGAAGGCGAAAAATCACTGGAAGAAAAGGAAGGCATCGGACCGGACGAACGGGAGTCGGTAAAAAAGATACGCGAAATTTACCAAGGTAGCGACTTGCGCAGTAAAGTCTTGCATGAGGCCGAAAGACTGGAGGGATCGGTTCGCAACACCGGCCTGCACGCCGCAGGAATCATCATCGCCCCGGAAGACTTGATGAATATCATCCCGGTTTGTACAACCAAAGACTCGAGCTTACTGGTTACACAGATTGAAGGCAGCATCATCGAGGATGCGGGTGTGCTCAAAATGGATTTTTTGGGATTGCGTACGCTCAATATCCTCAAGACGGCTCTCGAACTGATCCGGGAAAACCACCATGTGCAGATCGACATTGATACCATTCCGCTAGACGATAAGAAAACATTCGAATTGTATCAGCGCGCCGAAACTATCGGGACTTTTCAGTTTGAAAGTCCAGGAATGCAAAAATACCTACGCGACCTGAAACCCGATAAGTTTGATGACCTGACAGCTATGAACGCGTTGTATCGGCCTGGCCCCATGGCCTATATACCCAATTTCATCGACCGTAAACATGGCCGAGAGCTTATCTCCTATGACCTACCGGAAATGGAGGAATACCTCAAGGACACCTACGGCATCACGGTGTACCAGGAACAGGTCATGCTGCTGGCTCAAAAACTGGCAGGTTTCAGCAAAGGCGATGCGGACGTGCTGCGCAAGGCCATGGGCAAAAAACAAAAATCCATTTTGGATAAAATGAAAGGCCAGTTCATCAGTGGGGCCACCTTGAAGGGATTAAAGGCAGAAAAACTCGAGAAAATTTGGACTGACTGGGAAGCATTTGCCCAGTATGCGTTTAATAAGTCGCATTCCACCTGTTATGCCTACGTGGCCTACCAGACCACTTACCTCAAAGCCCACTACCCTTCTGAATATATGGCGGCCGTGTTGAATCATGCGGGCAGTATCGAAAAAACCACCTTCTACATGGAGGAGTGCAAAAGAATGGGATTGAAAGTGCTGGGTCCGGATATCAACGAATCTAAGCAGGGGTTTGCCGTGAATTCCTTGGGCGTGGTACGTGTTGGTTTGGGTGGCTTAAAGGGTGTGGGGGAAGCCGCTGTCCAGAGCATCATCACGGAGCGGGAGAAAAATGGCCCTTACGTTACGATTTTTGATCTGGTGAAACGAACCAATCAACGCACCGTGAATAAAAAAACGTTGGAAAGTCTGGCCTATGCGGGGGCATTTGACTTGTTTCACGAATTTCACCGGGCCCAATATTTCCATATACCTGCCGGAGATACCTCCACGGGGTTGGAAAAAATAATACGGTTTGGCAATGTGTATCAGACCAATTCCATCCACAGCACCAATAGCCTGTTCGGGGAACTCGCCATGCCGGATATAGCCATGCCGAAAATTCCCGCCTGTGACCCCTGGAACCTAACTGAGCTGCTCGATCATGAAAAGGAAGTAACGGGTATGTTCATGAGTGGTCATCCGCTGGATCATTTCCATTTTGAAATCGATTACTATGGCATCACCAAGCTGGCCGAATTTAATGAGATCAAGGAAACTGTTAACCTGCAGGCCAACGCGACGAAACCCTACCGGGTTGCCGGACTAGTTACAGATGCGCAGCACCGGGTGTCTAAAACCGGAAAACAGTTTGGTTCGTTTATTTTGGAAGACTATTCAGGAAAGAGCGAATTCATGTTATGGAGCGACGACTATACCAAGTATGCGAATTACTTGGAAAAAGGGAACAACCTCTTTCTCTCAGGTTCATTCCGTCAACGATATAATAAATCGGAATTTGAATATCGCATAGACAGACTGATGCTGCTGGAAACCATCAAGCAAAATTTGACTAAACAACTCGTTTTGGATATTGACGCCCGCTCAGTTACCCAGGAACTCATCCACTTTATCGAAACAAATGTTAAAAAATTTCCAGGTCGTTCGACCCTAAAATTCAATATTAAGGAGCCCAAGTCCAACCTGCGGATCAGTATGTACATGCAGGATACTGGCTTTGAAATGAATGACGAAATGGCTGCGTTTCTTGCAAACACCCCTGAAATGGAGGTACAGATCGTCACTGCTCCCTAAGACATCCTGTCAATTCTCCATTAGACATCTTTTGGACGTATTTTTGCTTTTCTTAACAGGTGTCGTCAAACCGACATAAAGAATCGAGAATTATCCAGACTTTTACCTAAAATTAAAACCTATACTTTATGGCTTTAGAATTGACCGATGCGAACTTCCAAGAAAAGGTCATTGCATCTGAAAAATTAACCGTCATCGATTTTTGGGCTGAATGGTGCGGTCCCTGCCGTGCGATTGGTCCGGTCATTGATGAACTGTCTAAAGAATACGACGGCAAGATCAATGTGGGAAAAGTGAATGTTGACCATAATCCCCAATTATCTATCAATTATGGTATCACCTCCATCCCGGCTATCCTTTTCATCAAAGGAGGCAAGGTGGTGGATAAACTGGTGGGCGCCCAACCCAAGTCGAACTTTGTGAAGAAAATAGAATCACACATCTAGTTTTGTCCTCGGTGCCTGGCCGACCCGTTCTGACCATCATGTCAACGCGGGTCTGGCCCGGTTCCTACTGATGTGAACCGGCTCGCAAGAGAGGGCCCTCAGCCTGTCCCCTATTTTTTTAGCGTCATCGTCATTTTGGCACCCGGTATGGCCGACAAGGGGACAACCATCTTGTACGCCATTTTATCTTGCATATTGATCCACAGTCGGCTAACATTTTTTTCATCCTCCGTACTAGTCAGTTTAACGGTCAGACATTCGGAGTTGTTAGCGGTATCGGTGCCCTCCACTTTCAGTTGATATAATTTAGCCTTCCCGTCCTGGCCTACTAAGTACAAACCCACCTCATAACCTACTACTAGTGGCATGCGCGCCAGAATCAGGTCATAGCCAGCGCCGTTGTGCAAATAAGCTGCCTGGATGGTGTCTGTTTCGGAAATTCCGGCGGCAGAAGTGGTGGTAATTTCCTGGCCATTGAACAGGTGGATGACAGTTGAATTTCCCTGGCTGGATTTTCGGCTGACAGGTTGTAAATTTCCCATGCGATAAATGGCTTCATCGGATTGATCTCCCATCCTGCTGGAAATTTTGTCGGTGACTACCCAATCGCCGCTGTCTGGCTTGATGGTACGGTCCAGAGAAAAAGGAATCTTTCGGTTAGAAAATTCCACTTCCATAGCGTAGCTGTAATGCCCCAGCGAGAGATCCTGCGACGGCGTTGGCCAATCTCGAAGGGGCGTAACGTGAATTTTTGGAGCCAGACTGAGGGTCGAGACATCGACAGTAATTTCCTTTAATCGTGTGGCCGCATCGGGCTTCATGGCCACCTGGTAGCGTGCATGTAGGTTCTTTCCCAAGAAAACTTCAGCCTTGGCTAGGGCGGCCAGATTATTTACGGGCTTGGCATAACCGTGTCCCTCATCCGGGGCACACAGATACTCTACTTCCCGCCCCTGGTCTCTCAGGGCAACGACGATTTGATCGCTTTCTGCTTTTTTTACCCGGGGATCATTGGCACCCTGTATGATAAGCAACGGGGCGATTATTCTGGAGGCGGAAAAAAGGGGAGATTGTTTCTCCATCAAGGCCTTTCCCTCCGGGGTCGCCGGGTCACCCACGCGCATCTCCAGTTCTTTACGCATCGATTCCCAATATGGCGGTATCGAGCCGAGCAGAGTGATCAAATTGCTCGGCCCACATATATCAACGCCCACTTCAAAGAGATCGGGAGTAAACGATAAACCGGCCAGGACTGCATAGCCTCCATAGCTAGCGCCGAAGATGCCTACTCGGTTGGCATTCACTATTCCCTTACTGATAAGGTACTTTACCCCCCAGGTAATGTCATCTTGCATCAGCATGCCCCATTGCTTATTGCCCGCATTAAGAAATTTTTTCCCATATCCTGCGCTGCCACGGAAATTTATTTGCAGGACGGCATAACCCCGATTGGCAAGCCATTGCACGACCCCTTCGTATCCCCAAACGTTCCTGGACCATGGGCCACCGTGGGGCAAGACGATGAGCGGGAGGTTTCTAGGGCCGGTGCTCTTGGGTAAGGTCAGGTAAGCCGGAATTTCCAGGCTATCGCTGCTCAGAAAAGTAATGGGCTGCATTTTGCAGAAATAACGTTCATACGCCTTAAGCTTGGGCCTGGGGGTATATTGGAACAGCAATTTTTTAGTGCCCCGGTCGTAGAGGTAGACTTCAGGCAATTTGGTGTCGCTAAAGACGCTAATCAAAAGTTGCTGCTCGTCTGCCGTTTGGCTTTGGAAATTAATCTCTCGGCCCGGGAATTTCTTTTGCAGGGACTTATAATCGGCCTGGTAACTCGTGTCCTTCCAATAGATCCGCCTCTTGGCGTCGGTATAGGAGGTATATATGGGCTCTCTGGTCAATTCACTGGTGGCCATCTCTCCAAAGTCCACTTTATTGAGCGGATCCTGCTCTACATCCTGCACTTCTTTGGTCTGTGGATTCAAGACAACCAATTTGACCAAATCCTGGCTATCTGTCTTGTTGGTTAGTAAGTAGACTCCTTCGTTGTCTTTGGTAAATCGAAGCGGTTGGCACTGTTCCTGGGGTCCGCATTCATATATCTTCGTCGCATGGCCTTTGGGGTTCAAGTGAAGGATTTCCGTCGAACCATCCGGCGCGGTTCGGGAAGCCAAGCGGAGGTTTTCTTCCCAGTCAAAATACAGGTCGTTCAAGTGATCTTTATTTTGTCGCAGCAGCGATAGTTTACCCGAGCTAATTTGTAATTCGTACAAGTCGAACCAGCTGGCATCCCGGTTGTTGAGTCCAATCCACAACTTGTCGGGATCCTTTCGGCTCATTTGGTAAATGACTGCCTTGACGCTGTCGGCGGGCGTCAGGTTTCGCGCCGGGGGCACCCCGGTAGCCGAATCTGCGGAGTCCAGTGGATTGACTACATAGATTTGATCATTCTCATTCCCTCCTTTTGCGCTCGTGAAGAGAATATATTTGCTGTCGTAGGTCCAAAAATACCCCGACAAGGGCTCCTGGCTTGCTGTCACCGCTTGTGCCTGATTGAATGGGTCTTCCACTTTTTTCACCCAAACATTAAGAATCCCTTTGTTGGCCCGCAAAAAGGAAATCATTTTCCCGTCCGGGCTAAGTTTGCCACCGGTAATCTCGGGGTTGTCAAAAAACAACGCCTGTTCGATCATGGGAACTGGCTGTACAGGCTTTGCCCCGGCACCGAGCGTGCTGTCTTTGGCCGGCTGGGCCGAGAGCGCCAGGACATGTAGCCAAGCTGTCAATAAGCATGCGATTATGCGTACTGGTGAGACAACCTTCATTTTCGCTGGAATTTTAAAAAGGGCAATTTACGCAATGTCTCAAATAGCCATAGCCTATACGGGAATCTTTTGTGCCTAATGGAAATATAGTTCGCCTAATTGGCCTGCCGCGCTAAGAGTTTACCCCAAGCCAAAGGCGATCTGTAGGCCCAAAATGTGGCAAAGGCAAATTTTGTAACTTAACAGGGAGATTAGAGATTCATCCATGTCAATTTCCCCGTTATGAATTTATCCATCCCAAAACTTTTGGTACCTGCCCTTTTTATCGCCTCTTGCCACCATCCCGAACCGCAAGCCAAGGCGGACTTTCTGGCTGCCAACATCGATAGCAGCGTCAGTCCGGCGCAGGACTTCTTTCTGTATGCCAACGGAGGCTGGATCAATAGGACGCCCATTCCGGATGCGGAGAGTGCCTGGGGCCTGGGGAACCTCGTGCAGCAAGACATTTATGAACGGTTGCGAAAGATCAATGAAAATGCAGAGCAAGAAAAAGCGGCCGCAGGAAGCATCAGCCAAAAAATAGGGGATTTTTGGTTCAGCAGTATGGATAGTTCGGCAATTGAGAAAATGGGGCTGACCCCGCTGCATCAGGACCTGGAGCGAATCAATTCCATCCCATCATCCGGGGATTTGGCTGAGGAAGCCGCAATCATGCACAGCCTGGGGATCGAAGTGTTTTTCTCGGACTGGGTAGGACAGGACGACAAAAATAGTGAGCAAATGGCCTATCAGATTGGCCAAGGGGGTTTAGGCATGCCGAATCGAGATTATTACTTCAATACCGATGCCAGGACGGTGGGCGTGCGAAAAGCCTATACGGAATATCTGATTCAGACTTTTATGCAGCTGGGATCTGACAGCGTTACTGCGCAAGGGAAGTCACAAAGCGTCTTTCAATTAGAAACCCTGTTAGCCAAAGCATCGCGTAAACGCGCGGATTTGCGAGACCCCTATAAAAATTACCATAAAATGAGTCTGCCCGCACTGCAAAAATTAACTCCGCATTTTAACTGGACAGCCTATGTGCACACCTCGGGGATCTCCAGGATGGATTCGGTAATCGTAGGCCAACCGGAATTTTTGACCGCTCTAGACCAACAGATCCACACCACAGCGATCGAAACGTGGAAAGACTATCTGCGTGTGCATCTGGTCCAGCATAGTGCAGCCTACCTTGATCCTAAAACGTTCATGACCTATTTTGCATACACCAAAACCATGACAGGCACACAGGAACCCAGGCCGAGGTGGAAAAGAGCCTTAGACGCGGAAGAAGAGGCCATGGGAGAAGCTCTGGGTCAGTTGTTCGTCAAGGAATACTTCAGCGAGCAAGCTAAGAAACGCTACAGTGACCTGATCGAAGCCATTCGGGCTTCGTTTAAGGAAAGAATCAGCCAGTTAACGTGGATGAGTGATAGCACCAAACAAAAAGCGTACATCAAATTGGACAGGATGACCAAGAAAGTGGGCTATCCCGATAAATGGAAGGATTTTTCCGCCCTTCAGATCAACCGGGGGCCGTTCGTACTTAACATGCAGCGAGCTGAACAATGGTGGCGTCGCTATAATTTCAACAAATTGGGTAAGCCTGTGGACCGCTCTGAATGGGATATGTCCCCACAGACCTACAATGCGTATTATAACCCAAGCAACAACGAAATTGTCATGGCCGCTGCCGGTTTTATCATTCCCGGCATGAAAGATGAAGACCTGGACGATGCCTTTGTCTATGGATATGCAGGTGCCAACTGGATAGGTCATGAAATGACCCATGGATTTGATGATGAAGGTCGCCAGTATGATGACCAAGGGAACTTGAGCAACTGGTGGCAAAAAGAGGACTCCGCGCAATTTGCCCAACGGGCCAAATTGATCATTCAACAATTTAACGAATTCAATCCGGTGGATACCCTGCACATTAATGGCGCGGCCACCCAGGGGGAAAATATTGCGGATTTGGGAGGCCTGGTAATTGGTTTGAACGCCTTCCGAAAAACGGAGGCTTATCGTCGAGGGGAAAAAATCGGAGGCTTTACCCCTGAGCAGCGGTTTTTTTTGGCCTACGCGTACGGGTGGCTATCGGAGGAAAGAAAGGAAAGACTCGCCAGGCAAGTCATGACAGACCCGCACTCACCGGCCAAAGAGAGGGTTAACGGGCCAGTCGTCAACATGGCAGAATTTTACGAGGCTTTTGGCGTAAAAAAGGGAGACAAGATGTACCGACCCGACAGCCTGCGGGTAAGTATTTGGTGAGTGGGCCGGGTGCACCCCGGATTTTGCTCACATAAGAATGCCCGCAATGGTGGCCGATAGATATGAAGCGAGAGTACCACAAAATAGGGCCTTTAGACCCAGCTTAGCCAAATCTGCCCGCCGGCCTGGCGCCAAGGCTCCAATGCCACCAATTTGCATGCCCACACTACTGAAATTGGCAAAGCCACAGATTGCGATGCTGACTATGAGCAGACCTTTATCGCTGAGGATCGGCACGGCCTTAGTGGTTAGACTCTTAAAGGCCACAAACTCGTTGATCGTTAATTTTTGACCCAGCAACGTGGCCGCATTGTCCACGTCCACGGAAGGAACGCCCATCGCCCAGGCGAAAGGATAAAAGATCTTACCAAATACCCAGTTCAAATTCAACGTAAAGGCAGGATTGAACAGATGGCCCAGGTGGACCAGCAGGTAGTCCACCAAGGCGATAACCGCAATAAAGCCAATCAGCATGGCGATTACATTCATTGCAATCTTGAACCCCTCAGCGGCTCCATGGGACAGGGCATCGATCAGGTTGGCGTATTTACTCTCCACCCGGAGTTTGACTTTGGCGAAGGTTTGACTCTCTTCAGTTTCCGGCCAGACGATCTTGGAAATTACCAGGGCTCCGGGTGCTGCCATCAGACTGGCGGTAATTAATTTGGGTGCCAAATCAAGGCCAACCTGGGCTCCCATGTTGGCATAGACGACCAAAATACCCCCAGCGATGCAGGCCAGGCTTCCACTCATGCTGGCTAATAATTCGCTCTGGGTCATTCCTGGCAAATAGGGTTGAATCATCACCTGCGCCTCTACCTGGCCCACGAAGGTGCTGGCGACATTACTGAGCGCTTCGGCTCCACTGACCCGCATCACGTAATTCATCGCTTTGGCTATCACGTCGACTAAGCGCTGCATAAAACCTATATGGTAGCCCACTGCGACCACAGCACAGACCAAAATGATAGTGGCCGTCACATTGAATGCAAAAACAAATCCTCCGCCGGCGTAATTGCCTATGACTCCTCCCGTTTTCTCAATTGCCACACCGTCGAACACAAAAGAAGCACCGCGGAACGCAAATTGCTCAATCCTCTGCATCCATCGGCCTAAGAATTGGAAGAAACGGACCACTGGTGTTACTTTTAACACCAGCACAGCAATAGTGAGCTGTAAAATTAAACCGCTGACGACCACTCGAAGATTAATCCGGCGCTTGTTGTTGGAGACCAAAAAAGCCAAACCTAGGATCAACGCAATGCCAAGAAGTCCATGAAATCGTTGCATATCAGCTTTGGTTTGAGATATATACCAAGATAGGTATTTTAGCCGAAAGGCGAAATGCGTATAGCCAGAATAGATGTGGCGCGCAAGCTGTCTTCGTGCCCCGACCTTAGCGGATCCTCAAGACATGCAAGACGCGGAATTTTGGGTCGCATCAATTATCTTTGCAGCATATTTAAGTCCCCTCAAATCAATTACTGACCATGGCTCACACCACGCCAGCCCGCCTCGTGGCCGCAGAACAGGATCCGGACCTTCGCCGAATTGGCGAAAAAATCATTAGCAAGAGCAGGATTGATCCCTCCGAGGGGTTGCTCCTTTTTGAAAGGGCGAGCCTTGGATTTGTAGGATCGCTAGCCAACTTCGTGCGTGAATCGTTGCACGGGGATAAGACATATTTTAATCGCAATTTTCATATCGAACCCACCAACGTATGTGTATTTTCCTGCCAGTTTTGTTCCTATTCTCGACTCTACGCCCACCGGGAAGAGGGCTGGGAACTTAGCCAGGAACAAATGCTGGACATAGTCAAGCGGTATGATTCCAAGCCAGTAACTGAAGTACATATTGTGGGAGGAGTGCATCCAAAAATGAATTTAGATTATTTTCTGGAGCTCCTTCGAAAGATTAAAGCGCACCGTCCTGGTCTGCATATCAAAGGATTTACTGCCGTGGAATTGGATTACATGTTCCGCAAGGCTAAACGCAGCACAGAAGAAGGGATGCGCTTGATGCGGGAAGCCGGCTTGGATTCCTTACCTGGCGGTGGAGCGGAGATTTTTGATCCAGAAATACGAAACCAGATTTGCGCCGACAAAGTGGACGCCGAGGGCTGGTTGGACATTCACCGGACAGCGCACCGACTGGGCATGGCCAGCAACGCAACTATGCTTTTTGGACATATCGAGACCTACCGTCACCGCATTGACCATATGGATCGCCTACGGAAGCTTCAGGATGAAACGCGCGGATTCAACACGTTTATTCCACTTAAATTCCGAAATAAGGACAATGATATGAGCTACGTAAAGGAATCGTCTGTTGTCGAGGATATGAGGCTCTATGCTATTGCTCGGCTTTATCTGGACAATTTCCCACACCTGAAGGCGTACTGGCCGATGCTTGGTCGCCAAAATGCCCAACTTTCCCTCTCTTTTGGCGTGAACGACTTGGACGGCACTATCGACGACTCCACAAAAATTTATTCTATGGCAGGCTCCGAGGAACAACATCCGGCCTTATCCACAGCCGAGCTGGTGACTTTAATTCGGCAGGTCCGCCGGGAGCCTGTGGAGCGGGATACATTGTACAGGGAAATTAGAAACTATAAGGACATTGACTTGGCCGAGTTTGAACTTAATCCGGCACTCAATTGATTTTGGTCAATTCCAAAAAGCGATCAGGTCATATTCAATCCACAGCGCCCGTCCTTCGGGCAGGGTTTTCACAAGACGGCCGGCTCTCTACTTGGTCTGGACCGGGCCCCTGGCCTATTTAGGAAATAACCGCTAACTTTGCAGCTTACTGTAGCAAATTCATGGAGCACGCACATTCCCACGCACACAATCATGCGCATAGCCATGCGCACAGCCACGGGCACGGTCATTCGCACACGGTGGATATAAAGAGCGTCAACACGGCCTTTATCGTGGGGATAATTCTCAATTTCCTTTTTGTTCTAATCGAAGTCATATCTGGCCTTCATATCCATTCTCTTTCGCTCCTCTCCGATGCAGGCCATAACTTGGCCGATGTTGCCAGTCTGGCGATGTCCCTCTTTGCTTTTCGGATGATCAAAGTAAAGGCAACGACCAAATTTACCTATGGGTACAAAAAAACAACTATTCTGGTCGCCTTGCTTAATGCGGCCATTCTGCTGTTGTCCATTGGGGCTATTGGATTTGAAGCCATACGCAGGCTGATTGAACCTCAACCTGTGCCCGGTAAAGTGATATCCATAGTGGCAGCCATAGGTATTGCCATAAATACTATAACGGCTTTGCTGTTCCTACGCAACAAAGAGAGCGATCTGAATATCAAAAGCGCGTTCATGCATCTTTTGGCAGACGCGATCGTTTCAGCGGGGCTAGTCGTCGGGGGGATCATCATCTTTTATACCCATTTATATTGGGTGGATGCCCTTTTGAGCTTGGTCATTGCGGCAGTAATACTAATTAGCACCTGGCAATTGCTCAAGGACAGCCTGAAATTGTCTTTGGACGGGGTACCCGAAGGCATTAATCTGCAGGAAGTGCAAAACGCGGTCATGCGCATGAAGGGTGTCAAAGATTTCCACCATATCCACATATGGGCATTGAGTACCACGGAAAATGCGCTGACAGCACATTTGGTAGTTTCTAACGACACAGACCTCAATAGCCTGGAATCCCTCAAGCACCAAATCAAGCACGAGCTTCTCCACCTTAATATTCAACATGCCACGCTAGAGACTGAGATGGAAAATGCCCATTGCGCCGAGCCCGAATGTTGACGCATTTTGCCTTTTTGAATCTCCCCGATTAATCCCCTTTGAGCACTGACCTTTACTGTTTTAGTAATTGGCGGATTTGGGCCTCCAGACTCCTGGATTTGGAGTTAATGTGCTCAATAGCGCCCTGGCGGTTCAACAGAAATGAGGCTGGAATAGCGTCCACTCCGTACGTGTGCGCCGAAGGCGCTTCCCAGGACTTTTGGTCGTTTACCTGTATCCAGGCTAGTTTGTCGTCCCGGACAGCACGCTTCCAGTCCACTTGGTTGGCATCAATCGAGACCCCATAAATTTCAAGGCCTTTGGCGTGGTATTTCTGATACATCTTTACCAGATGAGGATTGTTCCTTCGGCAGGGCTCACACCAACTCGCCCAAAAGTCAATAAGTACGACCCTCCCTCGAAGTGAGGAGAGCAGAATGATTTGACCACTGGAGTCGGGCAAAGACAGTTCCGGGGCTTGTTGACCTGTTGTGGGCTGCGAAAATGAAGGCATCCCCATGCCAATTAATATTATGAGACAAAATAATTTGCTCATTTACAGCAATCCTTTTTTTTAAATAAGGATTGAATAAACGTAAAAGTTGATTTGACTATGGACAAAAACTGCTTCATTGACTTTTGTTAATTCGGCACACCACCTCCCGATTTTGTTACTCGATGGATCTATACTCTAGGCTGGATAATTTCCTGCGCCAGGTAGTTTGCTCTCAGGGTCAATTGATAAAACTCCAGAAAACGCCAAACCGAATACGCAAACCAGGACTCGGGTAATCAGGGGCAACAAAATTGTTGTTCGTAAACCCAAATCCACTTGGGCCATGCAAGGTCATCGTATTTAGATTCTCAGCGCGAAGGTACGCCGTAAAGCCCTTGATGCGTAAATTGACAAAGGCAGTAATATCGGGCAGTTGTTCGGCAATAGTGGTTGTGTTTTGCACAAAGAACTGACCCGTGACGGGGGAATAATTATCTGCCGAATAGGGAGAAAAGTAGCGGAATTCGGCTCCGAACGTGATGTTGAGGTTCCTGAATCCAAGTTTGCCTTCATAACCAATCTGGTCGAAAGTCGTGAAAAAGGGCAGATTCAAAGGCGAGTTACCGGCCTTTTGCTGCAATTCAATTAGCATTCGCAATACCCAGTGCTTCGTCAAAAGAAAGACTTTGTCCAACTGGACCTGGACAATATTGAAGGGATTGGTTTGCTGGGTTGCATGATAATAATCTTCAAAATACGCGTAGTTGTTCATCAGATAGTAATTCAGCGACAGTTTCAGTTGAAGCTGGGGCTCTTCAATCGAACCAAACAGATTGGTGTTGTTCTCTTTCTTGAAGGGCGTGCTGGGCACCCCAAAACCAAAGCTACTTTCCTGGTTAAACGAAAACGAAGGCGTACGGCTAACATTTTGAAAGCCCAACTGCAAGTATCCCAAATTGCGGGCGATCAACCGTTTTAGACTGATTGACGCGTTGTAATCGGCAGCATCATAGCCGGCGAAATAGAAATTTCCAAACGCTTCGATGTCCCATTTTTGATTTCGGGTCTTGTTACGGTATTCGCCATGGCCGAAAACGTTATAAATCGTTTTATTTCCCGCGTCAAAATACCCCTTTAGGTCCTGCAAAGCCAACCCGGCTTTAAAAAATTGCTGCGGATTCTTATTATCCGGGAATTGGTACAAGGAAAAATCGTTGATTAATTCTTTCCAGTCATCCCCAATACTCACAGTATCGGGGGTAGAAATAAAATTGTAGTGATTAATATAAAAGTTCGTGTCAGGTTGCTCATCGACGAATCGGTATTTATAGGTACTGTACTGGATCGTTTGTTCTGCCCTGAATTTTGGGTAAAAGAGTTGAGTTACGGAAGTGTCAGTCACGATAGAATCTTTCTTGCCAATGATGTCATACTGCTGGCGCCCGAGTAATGTAGACTGCGTATAGAGGGTACCCGTAGAGATACTCACTGAGAATGGGTTGGTAGTGTAAATCGAATTTCCCCCTAGTTGGGTAGGAATGGTATTTCGTTGGGTGTAGGCCAGGGAATCCAAATCTGACGGGTTTTGTAAACCTCCGTTTTCCGAAGATTTCAAATTGCTACCAACAATGATAAAATATGCACTATACCGTTTGTTTTGTGATTGATACCATCCATTCAATCGGTAATTGTTGTGGTCGGTGGTTTGATTTTGAAAAATCCCCGGCGCATTTATCAAACGGTATTCAAAAGCCAAATTAATTTTTTTGCCGATGTTCTCGGTAAGAATGAGGTCGATCATTTGTTCGGCCTTGGTGCCCAGCATGTACCCTAGCTCGGAATATGGTTTAGTAGTTACGTAAAATCGAGTTTCCTGTGTGGTAAACAGATACTGATCGTAGGCATGCCAACCAGGGTCCCAACCTGGTCGCATGATTGGAGAAAAAATTAAACTGCGCGTGGCAGTGCCAAAATTGCCCAGGTCGATATTGGTTGCTGGAACTGGGTATTTCTTATTGAAATCGTAGATGGTGGAGTCCAGTTTTCTCAGCCTACTAGAATCAAGATACCTGAAATTAATGCGGATGGAATCTTCCACTCGATGTTGTAGTGTGGAGTCTTTACCCTTGCTTTTGGTTCCGCTTTGGCCATGATTTTGTAATGGATTTTGGGCATTTGCCCGAAATCCAACGCCTAGCAAGCACCCAGTCAAGAGGATTGTGATGATCCTGATTCCGCTCAATAATGAAAAATTTCCAGACAATTTAATTATTAACCGGTTCTCGGGGGTTATAGGAAAGTTAATATTGTAATTCCTTTAATAGTCCAATGAAAATAGCCGTCAGCTTGGGTTCTGAAACTTTAGCAGCCTCCAGCACTTCTTCATGCGTGATGGTGTTGTATTCGTCTCGTATTCCGATATCCGTTATCACGCTCATGGCAAAAACCTGCAAACCCCCATGGACAGCGGCTATTACTTCCTGCACGGTGCTCATACCGACGGCATCGGCCCCAGCCAGATGAAGCAGACGGTATTCGGCACGCGTCTCAAAAGTGGGGCCAGTAACGCCAGCATAAACGCCTTCCTTTACTGGAATATTTAGTTGTGTAGCCACCCCCCTTGCCAAGGAGATAATCTCTCGGCTATACGGTTCGCTCATGTCAGGAAATCGTGGCCCCAGGTGGTCGTCATTGGGCCCGACTAGCGGATTGGGGATAAATAAGCTAATGTGGTCTGTAACGATCATTAGATCCCCCACGCGAAAGGATTCATTCATGCCTCCTGCTGCATTAGCAAGTAACAGGGTCTTTATACCCAAAAGTTTCATAACACGGACAGGGAATATGACTTCCTGGGCTGTGTACCCTTCGTAGTAATGAAACCGGCCGGCCATAACCATTATTTTTTTGCCATGAGCGTTGCCGAAGATCATTCTACCGGAATGGCCTTCCACGGTGGTTATGGGGAAATGCGGAATATCTCGGTAATCGATCTCCGTTTCAACTTCGATTTCTCGCACAAAATTGCCCAATCCGCTACCCAGAATGATACCTATTTGGGGCTGATGGACATATCGGCTACGAATATATTCGGCTGTTTCTACCAACGTTGGCTGCATGGATTCTCGCATAACTTCATGGAATGGCTGCGCAAATATAGTAAAAGCTGCGGGCTGTCGTGGGTTGCATTCGACTACTTGTCTTGTCAACGGCCAACCGACCTCGACCCAACCCAGTGCCGGGTAGGCTCTCTTGCCAAGCAACATCATTTTTCTATTCCGCCGATCTGGCCTATTTTCGTTCAAATATTTTTAATATGAATCTGCATGAATACCAAGCCAAAGAATTATTGAAGAAATACCATGTTCCCGTGCAAGAAGGTATTCCGGTGGATTCTGCAGGAGGTGCAGAAGAAGCGTACAAACAAATTAAAGTCCAAACGGGCAATAGCTTTGCCGTGGTGAAGGCCCAAATCCATGCGGGCGGTCGCGGCAAGGGTAAGATCAAAGGGACGGAGCAGCGTGGAGTTGCCGTTGGAAAAAGCGCAGAAGATGTAAAACAAATCGCCTCCAATCTGCTTGGCGGAACGCTAGTAACGATCCAAACTGGGCCAGCAGGTAAAGTGGTCAACAAAGTCCTGGTAGCTCAGGATGTGTATTATCCGGGGCCCAATCCCGTGAAGGAACTTTATTTGTCTATTTTGTTAGACCGGGCCAAAGGGCAGAATGTAATTATGTATTCAACCGAAGGTGGCGTGGATATTGAAGAAGTGGCGCATAGCACCCCCGAGAAAATATTTAAGGAATGGGTGCATCCAAGTGGCGGGCTTCAACCCTTCCAGGCTCGCAAAATCGCCTTCAACTTTGGGCTCCAGGGCGAAGCGTTCAAAAATTGTGTTCGGTTCGTGACCAATCTTTATAACGCATACGTTGGATTGGACTGTAGCATGCTGGAGATCAACCCCCTGTTTAAGACCAGCGACGAAAAGATTATCGCCGTGGATTGCAAAATGAATTTGGATGATAATTCCCTGATGCGACATCCGGAACTAGAAGCATTGCGAGATATAAGTGAAGAAGATCCTACGGAAGTGGAAGCAGGCAAATACAACCTGAATTTTGTCAAACTCGATGGTAATGTTGGCTGCATGGTCAATGGAGCCGGGCTGGCGATGGCGACCATGGATATGATCAAACTCAGTGGTGGGGAACCAGCTAATTTTCTGGATGTTGGTGGCACCGCCAACGCGCAGACGGTAGAAGCTGGATTCAGAATCATATTGAAGGACCCTAAAGTAAGAGCAATCTTGATCAATATATTCGGCGGTATTGTCCGCTGCGATCGCGTTGCCCAAGGAGTTATTGACGCCTACAAATCTATAGGTACGATTCAGGTACCAATCATTGTTCGTCTTCAGGGCACCAATGCGGAAGAAGCCAAGAAATTAATTGAGCAAAGTGGCCTAAAGGTGCAATCCGCCATCGTGCTAAGCGAAGCTGCTGCGCTGGTGAATAAGGCAGTGGCATAGCCTTAGTAAAGCCCATGTCGGACCTAGATTCTCTTGGATACTCTCGAGTCGCCCATGCTGAAAAGCCATGAAAATCCGAGGTAGAAAATAGCTGCCTATCGAAACTGGATTGAAAATTTGGGCCCTATAGGTACCAATGGAAGCCTGCAGCAAGTGTCACGCCGCTGGTTCCCGTATTAAGGGTATAATTGTTAGTACTGTTCGTAATTTTTCCAGTATTCTCATTGGTGGATTGAGTACTATTTTGATCGTAGTCATGTACGTGACTGTACGCGTACCCTAGGGCAATATCCATTCCCACGTGGTTGTTAAAGAAATGCGTCATCCCCACACTTGACCCTGCGTTCCAAGTAAAAATATTGGTTACCGCGCCTTGGCTGGTGCCCGAAGAGGAGGATGAAAAACTCGTCCCAGAGCTCGACCCACTTCCGGTTCCAGCTGCGCCACTCACTTGCAGATAAAACCAGTTTTTCGTGGTCAAGCCCGCGAAATAATAACGCATGTAGGGCCCAAGGCTTACTGTCGAAGTCGTAGAATTGGTCGTGCTGCCACTTGCGATATTGGCGACACTAAGGCTATTCGAACTGGCACGGCTCGTGGACAAGCTATACGATAACGTTGCCCCAAGTACCAGGTTATGGGTAAGAAAAACGCCGACCTGGGGTCCAATGCTGAATGTGTACGTATTTGTTCCGGTCGATTTTGAGCCCCCGATGTCGTAATCATAGTCGCTTGTAGCCGATGAATAGGCTGTGGTTCCAATAGTAGTTCCGATCATTAATGTTCCTGGCTTTATTTGAGCCTTAGCGTGGAAGGACAACAGCAACAAGAACACAGATAGTAAGGGAAGACTTCTTTTCATGGTATATCTTTTTGGAGAACAACAGGGGCCCTATTAGCAAGCAGGTCTAGCCACCTACGAGCTTAGAGGTTTGTCTGCTTTTCCGGATATATCCTCCGCAATATAGTGCCGGTTTTGACTAACGCTTCGTTAAGCCCCTCCGTCATACTCGATTGTGGGAGTTCGATAGCGTAATGGCTGCAGAATTACCTGCAGTTAATATCCAATAAGCTGGAATCTGTTAGGCAAGAAATAAGCAAAATCAAGGGGTCGGATAGCCAACAACAGGGAAACAGCCCAAACTAGTTACCCAAGGGATACGCGCGGAATCCTTCCTCCACCCTGTCGCCTAATCCTTTGAAGCAGGTTCCATCCGCCAATCGGGGGGCTGCCGTTTACCTAATAGCTCGATCTTCACACGGGCTAGCCCGCGGCCCGTATAACCTAATTGCGAAGCGGCCGAGCGGCTCAAATCAATTAATCGTTTATTGTGTGGGTGCATGCGATCAGTTATTTTCACCACAGCTGATCTTTTATTTCTGAGGTTGGTAACCTTTACGTAGGTATTGAGCGAGATTTGGTTTGACGCAGCAGTCATTTTTTGCTGATGAAACACCTCGCCATTTGCTGTCTTTCGACCTTCGAATTTGTTGGCATAAAAACTCGCCGTTCCATATTTAATTTTGGAGCTATGTGTCTTATGATGGATGTGCCCAAGGTCGGCTGCACTTTGTTGGGGCTGCCCAGTCGCTAGCTGAACAACTAAGGCCATTGGCAACAAGGAGGCGAATTGTTTATCCACGCGCATAACTAAAGTGTCAAACCCGGTTCTTCAGGAGGAAAGTCTCCGAGAAATAAGCCTTTACCCTCAATCAACGCTTTTCTTGGCAAAATATTTCTCGCGTAGCGTCCTGTCTTCTTGATAGATATCATCAAAGAATATAATCCTGCGATTTTGGCCTTCGCAAGTAAAATATCGGATAAACAGCGGCATTTTGGCAAATCCACTTACTTGGTGTTTTTCCTGACGCTTGATCCATGCCTTTAAAGTATCCGCCTTGTAGTGTAGCGTGTCGTTTCGAATCAGGAAATTGGCGAGCTTTTGCCATTCTCGTATGCGAACACATCCATGGCTGAGCGCACGAAAGGATTTACTAAAAAGCCATCGGACATTGGTATCGTGCATGTATACGCTGTATTTATTCCTGAAATTGAACTTAATTACACCCAAGGAATTATCATCGCCTTGTTTTTGTTTTATCAGAAAAGGGAAATGATTTTTATTGTATTTGCGCCAATTGATCAGATGGGGATCCAATACGCTGTCGTTTTGGTCCACGATCATAAGGTTTTCCTTATCCAGGTACCCTACATTTTTCTGGATGGCTGGCAACATTTCCTTGAATATGATGCTATATGGCACCGTCCATTGGGGATAGGTAATGAAATTAGATATTTCACTGGTTAGCAGCGGTGTCCTGGTGGCGGGTCCGCCGACTATAGCCCGGGACTGAAACACCAGCGTGTCGTGATCCATTACGCTCATGGTGAAAGAAGGCAAATTAACCCACACGTAGGCGATCGGCAGCGTATCGGGAAGGAGTTTGTACCTGTCCATGTTTATCGCGATGCGCTTGAACCGCTCGGCGTCCGTGTCGTTAAATTTATCGACCAACAAATCGGATAAATGCCCTGTGACCTTAAACCCTTGCTGCCGCTGATAACTTCGGATAACCGCCATGAAGGCTAAGGTATCGAGATTAGTTGCGCTGGCTGGGATCAGATTCATTTCGTGAAACCTTTTTTCCAAAGCCTTGAAAAAAGCAATTGAATCCTGATACGGGTAGGTCAGGTACGTATGTTCGGAAAAATCAGCTTTGGCCAGAAATGCAGGCAGGTAGGCCTTGAGGGAATCATATCCTTTGTTATTGGGTTCCAAATGATGGAAAAGGGGAGTTACAGCCCCAGATTGCATCGCTGTTGACAAGGTTTGTTGGTAGAAACTATTGGACAAAACAGTATCCGTTCTCAGGGTGACACTATCAAAATTCAGACGACCTTGCTTAAGGTGCTTGATGAGAAGAAAGAAAGCGTCTGTAAACAAGACGTCCGCACGAGCCCAAAGGGCTGGGCTCTTTTTTGTCAAACTGTCGCTGTCAAATACACGGTGGATGAACGCCAGAGATCGATAATGGTAATCGACGGGAAATAGTCCGTAGTTTTTTGAATTTTCAATGAAACTATACAGGGAATCGGCCAAAGGCTGCCAGCGGCCATCGGAGCTCCACAAAGGCAGATATTTGTTGTTGGCATACGCGCTATCAACGGCCACGGCAAAACCTAAACTGGTCGTATCGTTGATCTTGTTAGAATTTTTGGCAGCATATTCAATTAGCCTTTCCAAATCATCGCTCACGCGTTCATTCATGGAGCCGCCGTGAACAGCGAATGCTTCTGGTTTGGTTTGATTTAACCCGCAAGAAAGTAAAAAAGCAATGAAAGGAAAAAGCAACGCAACTCGCGATGGAGTCTTAGGATAGCTCATGTAATGGTATCAGGTTATTCAAATCAAATGCCGTAAATTTCGTCCTTACGGGGCAAACTGAAAACTAGAACAAAAATGAAATACAATATAATACAAGGGTTCAATATTTTTACATTCAGTACTATTATTTTTTTCTTAGTCGCTTCTCCTTGTTCGGCTCAGATGACCACAACCAGCTCCTATGGAGTGCCGGTGATTAATTCGGTGGCTGCCTATCAGCGTTCGATCCAAGACAGTTCCTTCAAGATTATGGTTGACCTAAGTCAATTCCTACCCAATATTGTGTTGGATCTACGCTATGCTACCCTGAATAATTTTATGGAGCAGAGGATGTATCCGATCGGCACAAAGACTACATTCCTGCGCAGGGCAGCTGCGCAAGCATTGGCTAGGGTTCAACGAGAGCTTAACGCCAAAGGATACGAATTGAAGATTTTTGACGCCTATCGCCCCTACTCCGTAACCGTAAAGTTTTGGGAGCTGGTCCATGATGATCGTTATGTTGCCAATCCTTCGAAGGGAAGTGGCCACAATCGGGGCATAGCCGTTGATTTAACGCTCATTGACTTGAATTCAAAGAAAGAACTCAACATGGGGACCGGATTCGACAATTTCACCGATTCGGCCCATCGGGACTTTTCGGGCCTGCCGCAGGATGTGTCGAAGAACAGGAAGTTGTTGGATCAGGCCATGATCAAAAATGGTTTTGTACCATTCAAGACAGAATGGTGGCATTTTAGCCTGCCCGATGACCAGCGATATGAAGTGCTCAATCTAAGTTTCGCACAGTTGGCTCAGGCGAAGCCGCGCTAGCCCAGAGCTACCCGAGGTTACCAGGAAAAGGAACTCATTTCTTGGCAAAATCTAAGGAATCTACAATTTCTCCGCATCCGACCATTTTCCCTTGATAAGTCGGATGTTTTATCCCCAGATACGGATTGACGATAGCGCTGCTGTTGCTTAGCCAAAATCCCTCTGCGGAGTCGCCGAAAGCCATGGGACAGCGCATGTGAAAGACAATTTCTCGGTCATAGCGGACGGTTCTGATCAGACTATACATTTCGTCCGTTAGCATATTGAAATCCCTTCTTTTCAAGGCGATGGTGCTGTCCCCAATCAGTCCCTTGGCCTCTCCGCTGACACTGGCCGCCAGGTTTTGTGCCGTGAGCACCAGGCTCGAATCAGCTTGCAACTCATTGATCATCAGACTATCCGAACTCTTAACCAGGGCCTTGGCAGCTAGGTTGGCAGCCACCGTATCCCAATTGACTAAAGCCTTTTGGAGCCCGTAGTAATTTGTGAGTAGTTTGGAAAACGAAGCATTGAATCCAGTGGAATTTTTACTGATTGTTAACGGAGCTTCTTTGGCAGCCTCTGGGCGAGAATCGTTCCGATTAACCAGTTTATAGGCCACAAAAGCACCCAAACCTAGTATGATTATCAAATAAATTATTTTCCGCATGAAAATTCTTTTTTCAAAGATAGTTGTTAATACAATTCGATGAGATTGCGCTAATTTTGCAGACTTAATTTAACCTACTTTTCCATACCTCATGCTCGCGGGACTACAAAACGTAACTTTCGAATTTGGTGCACGAACAATCGTCAAAAATGCCACCTGGCATATTCAGCCAGGTGAGCGTATCGGGCTGATCGGTTACAACGGTACAGGCAAATCGACCTTGTTGAAACTGTTGACGGGTGAATATGAACCTTCAGAGGGCACCGTGGAACGCAGTCGTTCAACGACCATCGGTTATTTGCATCAGGACTTGCTGAGCTTCGACAGTCAAGATTCCATTCTGGCGGTGGCCATGGGCGCTTTTGACAAGGTTCTACTGTTGGAAAAAGAGATAGAAGCTCTGGTCAAAAAATTGGAAGTCGGCGAGGACGAATCGCTCCTACACATCTACGGGGAAAAATTGCACGAGATGGACTTGATAGATGGATACAGCATCCACCACCGGACCGAAGAAGTCCTACAAGGTCTTGGATTTGCAAATGCCGATTTGGGCCGTCCATTCAAGGAATTCAGCGGAGGCTGGAGGATGCGTGTATTATTAGCTAAAATGATCCTGCAACAGCCCGACCTGTTGCTGCTGGACGAGCCTACCAATCACCTGGATCTCCCATCGATTGAATGGCTGGAGAAATATCTTCAGCACTACCGAGGTTCCGTAGTCATTGTCAGTCACGATAAGTATTTTTTGAACCGGATGGTGACCAAGATCGTGGAGTTATATCAACAATCGCTGCACTTCTATAATGGGAATTTCACATTTTATGAAACCGAAAAAGAGCAACGAGTCGAATTGCAGCAACGGGCTTTTGAAAACCAACAGGGCTTTATCAAGCAGCAGGAAAGATTTATAGAGAGATTCCGAGCTAAAGCATCCAAGGCGGCTGCTGCGCAAAGCGCTATGAAGCGCCTGGAAAAACTAGATAGAATCGAAGATGTGGAAATTGAGCGGCCTAATATTCGAATCAATTTTCGGGTAGATAAAACTCCAGGTAGAGTTCTCGTTACCCTTAAGGATGTCAGTAAGCAATTTGGAGACAATCAAATCGTTACCCATGCCACAGCAGAAATCGACCGTGGAGACAAGATTGCACTTATTGGCGCTAATGGAAAAGGAAAATCCACCTTGTTGCGCATTCTGGCGGGCGTAGAGAGCTTTTCCGGAGAGAGGATTCCGGGTCATAATGTGGAGCAAAGCTTCTATGCGCAGCACCAACTGGAAGCGTTGAATCTAAACAACACCGTGCTGGATGAGATGAAACTTTGTGGTAGCCAAAAGAATGACCTTGAGCTGCGTATTCTGCTGGGATGCTTCTTGTTTAGCGGGGACGACGTAGATAAAAAGGTACGTATCCTTAGCGGAGGCGAAAAGGCGCGCGTGGCTTTAGCCAAAACAATAATCAGCCGGGCAAATTTTCTATTGCTTGACGAACCAACCAATCATCTGGACATGCATTCCTGTGATCTGTTGATCGAGGCGTTAAACAAATACGAAGGGAGTTTTATCTTGGTCAGTCATGACCGCTATTTTATTTCCAAAACTGCAAATAAGATATGGGACATTGACAACCACAAGATTCGGGAATTCAAAGGAAACTATGAAGAATGGGTAGACTGGCAACAGCGATTGGCAGCAGAAGACGCATCGGTGACTAACAAGAAAATAGATAAAGAAGCAAAACCTGCCCAAGCGACACCTGCGACCAACCCCAAACCACCCGTGATGGAATCCAAGGCGCCGATCAACAAGGAATCGAAAAAGGAAATGCAAAAACTACAGCGCTTGTTCCAGGAGCTTGAAGAAAAAATGGCCCTACTTAAAGCCCAAAAGGACCAACTGGAAAAATCACTTGCTGCTCCCGAAACGTATTCCGACAAACAAAAATTCATTCAAGCGGAAACAGCCTACCAACAGGCCGTGACTAAATTTAACGAAGTGACTTCTCAATATGAGGCTACGTTTGACAAAATCGTCAAGCGAGAAGCCGAGTCGTTGTCCGATCAATAATAAACGCCCGCTGGACCAGGACGGAATGCAATCCGAGCAGACTTTTCGATCTTTGCTGCTTTGCTAATTCATTGCTAAATTGTACCCGAATCCCACTGGCTTATTTTCATGAAACAACTACCCTTTTGGTTTTCCTTCCTACTTTTTACTTTCCCCCTCATCCTAGTTGCGCAAACGACCTCCGGGCTAATCAGGCCGAAGATCGGGCTGACGCTCAGTGGAGGCGGAGCCAAAGGCCTAGCCCATATCGGTATTCTGGAAGCGATTGATTCTGCGGGGTTGAAGGTAGACTACATTACGGGAACCAGCATGGGCAGCATCATTGGCGGGTTATATGCTTCGGGCTATTCGGGCAACGAAATCGAACGAATCGCTCGGAATATTAACTGGGATCGATTACTTTCCAACCAATCATCCTTTCGTCGCATTACGATGGAAGAAAAAGATGAATATGAGAAATACGACATTGAACTTCCTTGGGTCAATCATTGGTTCCATCTGCGGACCGGTGTGCTTGAAGGTGAAGAATTGTGGCTCAAATTCGCGGAATTGTTTTACCCAGTATATAACATCAAAAATTTTAACCATTTACCCATTCCTTTCCGCTGCATAGCTACCGATATCTCCAGCGGCCAGGCGGTCGTCTTGGATTCGGGAAATATTGCATCAGCCATCCGGGCGAGCATGGCGATACCCTCTGTGTTCACCGCCGTAGACTATGACGGCAAAAAATTGGTAGACGGGGGTGTGATCCGAAACTTTCCTGTCCGCGACGTAAAGGATATGGGTGCTGATCTAATCATTGGTAGCAACGTATCCAATGGCTTGCTCGCCTCCGATAAGGTAAACAATGCACTGCAAGTCTTGCTGCAAATTGCCTTCTTCCGGGAAGCAGAGGACACCAAGGCGGAGGTGCCGTTATGCACCATATACGTATCCATGCCGCTGGAGGATTATTCCATGGCCAGTTTTGGTGAATCGGATAAAATCCTGGAAGCGGGTTTGGCCGAAGGCCGAAAGTTGTATCCCACGCTGAAGAGGCTCGTAGATTCATTAAATAACCTCTATGGTACAGTTCCTATCGAAAAAAACAGGCTCCCTGCCGCCAAAGATGTAAAAATCTCCTCCTTCCAGGTCAACGGTTTGCATAAAACCACGACGGACTATTTCATTGACAAGATGGACCTGTCGACAGGGCAATATTATAACGCCCAAAGCTTGTCCAGGTTGGTTCGAAAGGCCTTTGGTACTCGCTATTACGACCGCATTTCTTATTCCTTGGTGCAGCAACCGGATAGCAGTTGCAAAATAGTATTTGATGTTCAAGAGGCCCCGCTTACGTCTGCCAAGATCGGGCTGAATTACAATTCGTTCAGCGGTATCAGCGCCATATTAAACCTCACAACTCGGGACTTCATCACCCCCAATTCCCGAAGCCTGGTCACGGTGAATGTGGGCCAAAATTTCAGGTTCCGCGCGGAACACTTGCAATTTTTCAGCAGAACCAGCAATTTTAATTTTATTTTAGGTACTCAATTCGATTTATTTGATATCACAACCTACGAACAATTCAAAGCCGCCGGTCTTTACGATCAAGGCTATTTCAAACTCGATGGAAAGCTAGGATATACCTATAATGGCAGTTTTTCGACAGGGGTTGGAACCCGGTTCGAGTATACCAGCTACAACCCCTCCCTTAATTCAACCGTCAATTTCAAAGGATCAAATAATTATATAACCAGCTACTTTTTTGTCAATGTAAATACCCTGGATAGGCCCCTTTATCCTCAAAGTGGCATCAAAATTCAAGGGGAAGCAGACTGGGTCTATCCACAAAACCCCAATGTCCAAATCCTATCCAATGTCAGAAATCTAGACTCTTCGGGAATATCAGCCGAACCCTATCAACGGATATTATTCGATCTGGAAGACTATA
The DNA here is from genome assembly GCA_963742225.1 of uncultured Chitinophagaceae bacterium. Taxonomy (GTDB): domain Bacteria; phylum Bacteroidota; class Bacteroidia; order Chitinophagales; family Chitinophagaceae; genus Puia. The sequence goes on from CAVULD010000005.1 coordinate 188,817, forward strand.
CTTCGCTTAGTAAGAAAACCATCTTAATGGCGCAGGTACTGAGTGGGATAAATTTCAATTACACCACCAATGTTTCCAACGAATTTTCCATTGGTGGGTTGACCGAGCAGTTTCACAACCAAACTACCTTTGCTGGGTTGCGTGAGGGTACTCTCTACTCCCCTTCCCTGGCCGAATTCCAGGTAGGATTACGGTATCAGATTTTTAATAATACGTACCTAATCGGCAGAGCCAATGTTCTTTTCAACAACTTTATCAGTACCAGTCCGTATTTCGTCAACCCCGATTTCTTATCTGGATATTCGCTCACTTTTGCTTATAAATTCATTCTGGGCCCTCTGGAGTTGAGTGCTATGTACTGCGACCAGTCAAAAAAGGTAATTGGTTACGTGAATATCGGGGTCCCTTTTTGATGGTTCCTGTCGGGTCGAAGAAGTCCCGTTTTACTTTACAGGTGTCGGATGCCCGATTGGTCTAATCTCGCAATTCAAGTGCTTTGACGAAATCACTAACCAGGTAGCTGATCAGTTTCCCCGTCGTGTCGCTTTTTCGTCCGTCTTTTAATTGCACCGCTCCCTCACATATGTGGAGGTAAGCAATTTTATTGTTGCTCGCGGCAAATGCGAGGTACTGCCTGGCATGAAGGGGTAATAGGCCTGTGGGTGTCATGGCGCTAGATAACGTGTTTTCAATGGCATCCAGATCCAGCTCAAGGCCGATATAGGTGTCCTGGGTAAAGCCACAAGCATGGGCAATTGCTTGCATGAAATTGCGCTTTTCCAGTATGAAAATATCTTCAAACGTAATGAGGTCAACGAATGGGTTGTTGACAATGTCGATCCAGACATTTTGCGGTATGTAGTTTTCATGAACACCTACCACACAATACTTCTGTAAATATCCGTCATCTTCGGCGTAGCGGAAACTGTTTCCACTATGGCGCCCTTCAGCAGGTCGGTAATCCGTATGCGCATCCAGGTTGATACAATTAATTTGCGCCAAGGGAAGTTGCCCAGCCTTATGCAAACCTTTGGCGGCCCCTTTAATTAGCGGATAAGCGTTATTGTGTCCCCCTCCAATAACAATGGGAATTTTCTGCTGCGCCGTAATGATCTTTATGAGGTCCTCCACCTCACCATCAATCGTGTTGACTGCGTGGCGATAGGCCTCGATTTTTTCGTCCTCTCCCATGGCGTTGGTTTCAATTAGGTATTGGAGGTCACCGAAGTCAAAATGACCAAGAAGTAGAACCTCTTCCCCGGAGAAAAAATCATTGCTCTGAATATTTAGGAAGGCTTGTAAAAATGGTATCCAGGCGGTATCTGCTCCACCGATGCTGTCGTTCGCCTTTACCCCTAAATCCTCGGGAATACCCAAGACTATATACCTAGCCGGGGTCGACTGAATGGCCTGACTGATGTCCCCCGGGGAGCTGGCAACTAAAAGCCTTTCTCCGAGTTTGGTTTCAAAACGACGCAACTGAGTCAAGGATAGGACGTCCTGTTTATTGTAAATTTTGAGGTGTTGCATGAAAAACCAGATTTAATACTCAAAAAAAAATCTTAATCAGCTTTCACATCTATTTTGGCGCCAACGATCTGCAATATTTCCTGTTCTCGGAGATCCGCTTGGTGCTCAATTTCTCGGCCTTTAGCCAGCATCGAGTCCACAAATTTTTTGTCCTCGAAACCTGCGGCGTTGATGCGAACGTTAAGAAAGGCCCCTTTTACAGCGCTCCTGGCACATAAGGCACCTACCCCTGCATCCGAAACAGAATTGGGATTGCCTGTCTGGGCCATTACCTTGATTAATTCCATACTGGCTAAGGTCAGCTCCATAACCTGGAAGGGAACTTCCATGGCTTGCCGAGTTGCTTGCTGGATCGCTTGATGGCGCATCAATTTCTCCTCTTCGCTTGACTTGGGCAAAGCGAATGCATCCATGATACGATTGAAAGCCAGCGTATCTTGGTCCACGAGCTTGAGCAATGCTCCTTTAAAATATTGCCCCTTTTCTGCCCAGGAGCTAAATTCTTCCCATCGGTGATCCCAACCTTTCTTATGGGAGGATATATTAGCCACCATGGCCGCCAGGGCGGCGCCCAAGGACCCGAGGTAGGCGGATACAGACCCTCCACCGGGGGCCGGGCTTTCGCTTGCCGTTTCGTCCGCAAAGTCTGCCATCGACAGGCAAATCAATTCGCTACTTTTCTTGTCGCGAAGCTTATATTCGATGATGCGTTCCTGGGGATCAAATGGCGCAAGCTCGTCCAGGCCCATCGATTTGACGGCCATGCGCACCAATTCTTTTTCTGATACACCGGTGGAGCGTTTTTGTTTCTTCAGAAAATATTTGCCCGCATCCAGCATGGACTGCAAGGGAATGAGTCCAACCAGCTCGCTGCCTGTCACGCGGATACCTCGGTCTTCGGCCTTGCGGCATACTTCGTCAAAGGCTGTATGCACCGGTGTGACAGCAATATTGGTTAGATTCATGGAAATCTGGGCAATCCCGTATTCCTTGATAAACCAACCAATGGCCTTTACGGATTTGAGTGTGCCCGGGATGGAAATAGGCTTGCCCTTTTCATCCAGTGCAATTTTACCCGTTACCGGATCGCCTTCGCGTTTTACCCGCCCGGCCTCCCGCACATCAAAGGCCACAGCGTTGGCACGACGTACCGAGGTCGTATTCAAGTTAACGTTGTAGGCTACTAAAAAATCGCGGGCACCAATCACGGTTGCCCCCCGTTTGCCATCGAACTCTGCGGGCCCATAATCCGGACGCCATTCGGGCAGCTTAATCTTCTTAAAAAACCCCTCATATTCGCCCGCTCGGATTACCGAAAGATTGCTTCTGCGCGTATCTGCTTGGGCCGCTTCATATAAATAAACCGGTAGGTGAAGTTCCCCACCAACGCGCTGGGCAAGCTTTTTGGCCCATTCGGCTGTCTCGGCCATCGTTATCCCTGAAACCGGTATCAAAGGACAGACGTCGGTCGCGCCCATGCGCGGATGTTCTCCATGGTGATGGCTCATGTCAATGAGTTCGCCAGCTCGTTTGATGGCTTGAAAAGCGGCTTGTACGACGGCTTGAGGGCTGCCAACAAAAGTTACCACCGTACGGTTGGTCGCTTTGCCTGGATCAATGTTCAACAGCCTAACTCCTTCCACCGCTTCGATTTCGCTGGTAATCTGATTAATTATCTGCATGTCGCGCCCCTCGCTGAAATTGGGGACGCATTCAACAATTTGTTCCATAATTGCATGTTCTAACGTACGAGGCAGATTTGCTCTGGTTTGGACCGGACCAGTTGAACCAGCATCGGAGGATTTTCAATAGGACGGTAATTTAAGAAAAGATACTTATACAGCGTCCAGCGGTTGTTTGGGGGGCCGGATAAAATCCAGTGGTTTACGGATAAAATAGCGCCCCAGAATGCCTAAGAATTCCGGATAGTCCCTTAAATGTACCCCCCTTGATTTGACTGCTACAATAAACGCCAAAGAAAAACTGACCAGGAAGTTTAACAGGCCAATGCCAATGACACCCAAAAAGACCACCAGCAAATAAATGGGGTTTACCTGGCCCAGCCCCAGGCCATATACGGCGATGGATACATTTGCCGCTGAAATCGTGATGTGGCGGATGTCGAAAGGTATCCCAAAAATATGGGGGATCACCCCAGCCATACCCAGCATGAAGCCAAGGGATACACTGCCAATGATCGATCCGGAATGCTTTTCAATATAGAGGGCCAACTGGTGCAATCGTTCTGCAGGAAGTGATAGCCGCAATAACGGATGGGTATCCAAGCGCCTGGCGATTTGCCCATAATGGATCTTGTTTTGGACATAGCCCGCGATAATCCCGCTGGCAAATAGAAAAAATCCCGTGTTACAGGCATACAGTAGTGACAGGCTTTGCCAGGGATGCTGACTTCTCAGTAAGTCGGCCGCATCGTTGCCCGAGACAATTTTGGATCCGGTAATTTTATCGTACAACCAGGCAAGCAAAAAAGACCCCGGAAAGACAACCACGAGGTTGCCAATAAATGACGCGATTTGGCTTCGGGACACCTTGGCCACCGTGATAGCCAGGTTATACAGATTGGGTGGGTTAGTGCTTTTGCGGGTATCCAGTGAACTGGCCAAAGCGCTGGCCGTAAAGGCTGGCTGTTTGGTAGCCAATGTTGAGTGGGTTTCATCTATTACGACAAAGCCAATGCTATAATTGACGCTTGCTGTGAATCCGTGCCAGAAAATAGGCATGCCGATGATATTTAATAAATTCTTAATAACCGCCACAAAACAAATGATGGCGCCTCCTTTCATGGCACTGTTGACCATCTGCTGGTATTGGGTACGCGAGGAAGTGATGTAGGCACTGCCTTTTGATCCTTTATGTTCTGCTATCTGATAAGCCAGATATCCCAGGCACTGGGAAAGAAATTCTCGAATGCTGTTTTTCCGGTTTTCGTTTCGGACCATCATTTTAAAGAAGTTGACTAGGCGCACTGCATCAAAATGCTGATCCTCATCCAGCAGGTCAACCAACAAAGAGATTTTATTGAGCTTGTTTTCCAGGATCATCAACGTATAGGTTTGATGCAAACTGGTGCCCAGTTGAGGGTGGCGCTCCCTGATGTAACCTACGGCCCCATAACATTGATCGATAACCTGTTCAATCTCGCCTGACACCTGCACCAGTTTGGGTTCATCAACCTCGCCATCACCAATCAATTTCTCGAATTGGTGGATCAGGTAGGTCTGTTCGACAAAAGGATTTGCAATCTGGTGCTCAGGCGGCATGTAGCGAACTACTTCTTTTTCCAGGCCCAGTTGGGCTACCTGAAAAGCCAAGATTTTCACGGACCGGAGGATCTGGATCAGGATGCTGTTGTCGTCCACCTCAATGCTTCGACCAATAGTTTCAAAAAAACGAACCCAGGATTCGTCGTGAATTCCTTCCACCCATTGGTAATCGTTGCGTCGAAAGAAAACGCGGTTGATAACGAATAAAAAATCATTTTCCTGCTGTAAAGGTGGCAGTAGTTTATGTCGCAATCGGCCAAAAAATTCCTGCCAGAAACCCCGTGCCAGGGGAATGCCAGATTCCGTAAATGCCTGTGAAAGGTCGGTATTGATCAGTTGAGAAAGTAAGGCATGTTTCAGGTTGAGCATCAAAACCGGATGTTCGTTCATAGCCGCTATAACCCTTTCCAAGTTTTTTGCGGCGTTGCCATGCCCTTTTTCTGAAGAGGGCCGAATATCCGAAAAAAAGGAGACCAAAAAATCAAGGCCTTGCTTTTTGTCCTGGATTGGAACCACGGAACTTCGCTGAATGACCTGCTCGATAAATCGGCGTTTCTTCTTCTTTTTAAAAAACATCATGGGCAAAAGTTGAGTCAAAGTTGCACCTAGTTCCAAAGCGTAAATCACTAGGAGATGAAGTCGCCACGCAACATTACCCTATCTACTAAATTGGTTCCAAATGCATAGGGAAGGTACGCCAGGGAAGGAATGGGTTTAGAAATAATTAAGTTAGCTTGCTTTCCAACCGTAATACTACCCACTTGATCGCCCATTTCCATCGCATACGCTCCATTGAGTGTCGCCGCATTTATGGCTTCTTCAGGCAACATTTTCATTTGAATGCAACTCATGGCAACCACCAAATTCATATTGCCGCTCGGCGACGTCCCCGGATTAAAGTCCGAAGCCAATGCTACGCAAGCCCCAGAGTCTATGAGTTTTCGTGCAGGTTGAAAAGGAACTCCTAAGAAAAAGGCGGCCGTCGGCAGTAGCGTGCACAGACCATGCCAATGCACAAAGCTGCCCGATTTAGACAGAACTCCTTGTCGGCCACTAAGTAACGCTATTTCTGAGTCAGAGAGGATTTCCAAGTGATCCATGGAGACGGCTTCCGCGCGCACCCCCGCCTCAATACCGCCAATTGAATGCAATTGATTGACATGCAATTTTGTCCGTAGGCCGTGGCGTTTGCCAGCCACGCATATCGCTTCTGTTTCCTGCGCATTGAAGAAACCCTCCTCACAGAATACATCGATATAATCAGCCAATTTTTCAGCCGCAATAACCGGCAGCATGTCGTTGTTGATCGCGTCTATATAACCCTGGTGATTTTCCCTATATTCCATCGGGAAGCTATGTGCTCCCAGAAACGTGGCTTTGATCGATACCCGAGATTTTTCCCGGAGTTTCTTGATGACCCGCAACATCTTCAGCTCCGCATCTGCACTGAGGCCATATCCACTTTTGATTTCAATCGCTCCGGACCCCAGCCTGCTTACTTCATCCAACCTATTCCAGGCCCGTCGGAATAGTTCATCCTCAGACATAGCTCGCAGTTTTTCCGCGGAATGTAGGATACCACCCCCCTTCTGGTTAATCTCACGGTAGCTCAATCCTTTGATTTTATCTACAAACTCCTGCTCCCGACTGGTAGCGAATACCAAGTGGGTGTGTGAATCGCACCAGCAAGGCAAAACGAACTGATCCGATACTTTGATCTGTATTTGGCCAAGCTTGCTTGCTCTGGGCAGATCGTCCATGCGACCAAAGGCAGCAATGGTGTCGTCTTCAATGGTTAAATAGGCGTTCTCGATACAAGGTAAGTGGGCGAGTTCGCTGCCCGCGAGCACATGTGATTGTTCGCGCGCATTGACCAGTTGCTTAATATGGGTGAGGGTAACCGTGGCCACAGCGGCAAGTTAACCAATTCTATTGCGTCCCGTTCTGGTCCTGAGGCAAAAAAAAAGAGCCCGGTTGACCGGGCTCGCGAAAGACAGTTGTTAGATTATATTACCATCTGTTATTTCCACCATTACGGGAAAACGAATTACCGCTTTTCCGCTCTTTTTCTTTGGCAATCGAAACGGAAATAGGTCTTCCTTCGATTTCCTTGTTGTTGAGGCCGAGCATCGCATCTTTGCCTTCTTCTTCAGAAGCCATTTCTACAAATCCGAAACCCCTGGACCTTCCAGATTCTCTGTCCATAATGACTTTGGCTGAGGTTACCTGGCCAAATTTTCCAAACAAACTGTTTAAGTCTTCATCCGTTGTGTGAAAACTCAAATTCGAAACATAAATGTTCATAAATAAATAATTAAATAAAAAATAAAATACAAAGCAATTGAGAAGAAAGCAGGGAGTAAAGAAGACTAAAATGTTACTATAGCAGAAAAGTAAAAATTTGCATCATTCATGTACTGTGTGCTCACACAGCTCAATATCAGATGCCAAAGGTAAAGCAAATAATGGACAATGCGAACAATTATTTTATTTCGCCGTATTGCCGGTCCCGGCCTGCTGTTCAAGGCCTATGTAATCTTGATTTTATGTCCAGACCCGACTGCAAAGCCACTTGCTGCGCCGTCGGATATCCCGCATCTGCGTGCCGAATGACGCCCATGCCTGGATCGTTGCGCAATACGCGGCTCAATCTGGCGGCGGCTTGGTCTGTTCCATCGGCCACGATCACCATACCTGCATGAATACTATACCCCATCCCCACACCTCCGCCTTGGTGCAAGCTTACCCAACTGGCACCTGCGGCCGTATTCACCAGGGCATTGAGAATGGGCCAATCGGCTACGGCGTCACTGCCGTCGAGCATGGCTTCTGTTTCCCGGTTGGGACTGGCCACGGAGCCTGTGTCCAAGTGATCCCGGCCAATTACGATCGGAGCTTTGAGTTTACCCATGCGAACCAGTTCATTTATGGCCAGTCCGGCTTTTTCGCGCTCCCCTTGGCCGAGCCAACAGATTCTTGCCGGCAATCCTTGGAAAGCAATTTTTTCCTTGGCCAATTTAAGCCAGCGCTGTAGCGATTGATTCTGCGGAAATAAGTTAGCTATGAGTTCATCTGTTACTGCTATATCAGCGGGATCACCGCTTAAGGCCGCCCAGCGGAATGGGCCCTTTCCTTCACAGAATAACGGCCGAATATACGCCGGAACGAAGCCCGGGAATCCAAAAGCGTTCTTTAGTCCTTTTTCCTGCGCCCGGGCCCGCAGGTTGTTTCCGTAATCGAATGTTATTGCTCCCAGGCTTTGCAATTGCAGCATCAATTCCACGTGGCGATACATGGAGTGGTATGCGTACTCCAAGTATTGGGCGGGGTTCTCAGAGCGCAGGATCTTGGCTTGCTGGTAGGAAATTTCATGGGGCCAGTAGCCGATTAAGGGGTCATGTGCAGAGGTCTGATCGGTTAGAGTATCGGGGACTATATTTCTTTGCACCAGGCGCTCCAGAAGAGTAACCGCATTGCATTCCACGCCAATAGATAAGGCTTCTCCCCTTCGTTTAGCCTCCAATGCCCGGTCAATGGCCTCATCGATCCCGACGACTTTGAGATCCAGGTATTTTGTCTCGATCCTCTTGTCGATTCTCCATTCTTCGACTTCCGCAACCAAGGCTACTCCTCGGTTCATGGTAATGGCTAAGGGCTGTGCGCCACCCATCCCTCCTAATCCCGCCGTTACATTCAATGTCCCCTTCAGCGAACCTCCGAAATGCTGGTTGGCCGCAGCGGCATAAGTCTCGTAGGTTCCTTGCACGATGCCCTGGGATCCGATATAAATCCAACTACCGGCCGTCATTTGTCCAAACATCATTAGTCCCTTTTTTTCCAGTTCGTCGAATACCTGCCAGGTAGCCCATTTGGGTACAAGTTGCGAATTGGATATCAGAATTCTTGGCGAATCCGGGTGGGTTTTCAATATGCCGACAGGCTTTCCGCTCTGGATGAGCAGGGTTTCGTCGTTTTCCAGGATCTTAAGTGCGGCAATGATGTCGTCCAGGGCTTCGAAACTGCGCGCGGCCTTTCCTCTTCCACCATAGACTATCAATTCTTCCGGTCGTTCAGCCACGTCTGGGTCCAAGTTGTTAAGCAACATCCGCAAGGCCGCTTCTTGAATCCATCCCTTGCATTGTAGCTTGGTTCCAGTTGGTGTCCTGTATTTGGCCGCGTCATACCTGCTATTTATGAGGCTGTGCATAAGTCAAAAATTTTAGTTTATCGAACCCCCATGCCGTCCGCAGAACCCCACGGCGGGCTTGGGGTTCACTTTGTAAGGCAAATTTCATGATTTTGCGTTATATGGGCCATCGAAATTTAAAGCCGAAAGCCTGCAAATCCACCATTCAACTCGATGGCTTTGGATTGGGCAAATTCGTTCACCTGCCCCACAAAAGAAAAATCGGCAATGATGTTCTTAATCTGGTTGATATCATCCGCAAATATGCGGTCTTCCCGGGCAAATCCGACAAAGCGCCGCACGTATTGGTGGGCATATTCCAACACCTCGCTGCTTTTCAGGGGTCGGCGAAATTCGATTGCTTGGCAGGCACACATGAGCTCGATGGCAAGGATATACTCCAGATTATCGAGCACTTGATACAGCTTGCGGCCGCTGATGCTGCCCATACTTACATGGTCCTCCTGACCGAGGGAAGTGGGAATGCTGTCTGCGCTGGCCGGGAAACAGAGCGTCTTATTCTCCGTGACCAAGGCTGCCGTGGTATACTGGGGAATCATAAAGCCACTGTTGAGGCCCACATTGCTCATTAGCAGCATCGGCAATCCCCATTTCCCTTCCAGTAGCAAATAGCACCGGCGATCCGAAATATTGCCTATTTCTGAAGAAGCAAAGCAGGCGTAGTCCAAAGGGAGGGCCAAGGGCTGTCCATGGAAATTTCCCCCACTGATCGTGTCGTGCTCCCCCAGTATGACTGGGTTATCGGTGACCGCGTTCAGTTCTATCTCGGTAAGATCTTTCAGATGAAGCCAGGCGTTACGGCTCGCTCCATGTACCTGGGGCATGCAACGCAGGGAATAGGGATCCTGGACCCGACCGCAATCGATATGGCTTTGCATGATCTGGGACTCGGCCAACAGGAGCCTCAGGCGCTGGGCTACCAAGAGGTTCCCTGCAAAGGGGCGCAATTGATGTAACCGGGGGTCAAATGGAGCTTTGGTACCAGTTAACGCCTCCAGGCTCATGGCGCCTATAATATCGGCCGCTTCCAGGCAATTGTGCATTCGTTCCAGGCCTTTGACAGCATAAGCCAAAATAAATTGCGTTCCGTTAATCAAAGCCAGGCCTTCCTTGGGTCCCAGTTCCAGCGGCTTTAAGCCAAATTCGCCCAGAATTTCCATGGACTGACGTCTAGTCCCTTTAAAATACACCTCGCCCAGGCCAACCAACGGTAGAAAGGCGTGCGCCAGCGGGGCCAAATCCCCCGAGGCACCGACAGATCCTTTGGCGGGAACCACGGGAATAATGTCCTGTTCAATATGCCAGGCTATGCGTTGCAGGGTTTCTAATTTTATGCCGGAATACCCTTGCGCTAGGGCTTGCATTTTGGTGATGAGCATTATTCGGGCGATAGAAATCGGCACAGGCTCTCCCACCCCAACGCTATGACTCTGCAAGATTTTGTGTTGCAGGACCTGGGCATCCGACTCGGAAATCTTGGTATTGGCAAGGATCCCAAAGCCTGTGTTAACGCCATAGACTGTTGCATTGCTCTGGACAATCTGCTGGATGAACCGCTGGCTGGAATGGATCTTGGCAATGGATTGGGCGTTGAAGACGCCCCTTAATTTGCCTTTGGCGATACCCAAGACTTTGGAGATAGTCAAGATCTCACTCCCGTATTTGAATTCCATAAATGATTTATTGGCCTCCAAAAGTAGGTGGTTTGGCGCAACCCATAGATCATAATCAGAAATTGTGTATTGCCAAGATCAAACTTGGGAGTTTACGACCGCATGCACTATCCAACATGACCAGCACGATCCGATTGCCATAGGTTTTTGAATTGACAAGTCTTGGCCGGGGGCTTGGGATAAAGCGCAGCGAAAAGTTGGCGATAGCCAAAACACTTGGTGATTGATCCAAATGCGAAAAGGCCGACAAATCAATATTGCCGGCCTTAGTATGGATTTCATTCCCTGAAGCGCAAACGAAAGCTTCAGGCGGGAATGGGTTATTATTTTACTTCTTCAAATTCCGCATCCGTAACATTCTCCGAACCGCTTCCGGTCGCCCCGCCACCCGCTTGACCGGGCTCCCCGCCGTTTGGTCCGTGACCGGTACCCGGCCCTTGAGCACCTGCTCCAGCCGCCTGAGAAGCCTTATATATTTCCTCAGACGCTGCCGTCCAAGCGGTATTCACTTCTGCAACAGCTGCATCAATCGCTGACAAATCCTGAGACTTATGCGCTGCTTTTAGTTTGGTTAACGCGGATTCGATAGGCGCCTTTTTATCTGAAGGAATCTTGTCACCATATTCCTTCAATTGCTTTTCGGTCGTAAAAATTAAGCTGTCGGCATGGTTGACTTTCTCAACTTTTTCACGAGCTAGCTTGTCGGAAGCTTCGTTTGCTTTGGCATCTGCCTTCATTTTATCCACTTCTTCCTTACTGAGTCCGCTTCCAGCCTCAATGCGTATTTTTTGTTCTTTGCCTGTACCCTTGTCTTTGGCCGCCACATGAAGAATCCCATTAGCGTCAATGTCAAAAGTTACTTCAATTTGAGGGACCCCTCTGGGAGCCGGAGGTATTCCATCGAGGTTAAACATGCCCAGACTCTTGTTCTGCGAAGCCATGGGTCTTTCCCCCTGTAAAACATGAATCTGCACGCCGGGTTGGTGATCGCTCGCGGTTGAGAACACTTCCGATTTCTTTGTGGGTATGGTGGTGTTGCTTTCAATCAACCGGGTCATTACTCCACCCATCGTTTCAATACCCAGACTGAGAGGCGTGACGTCCAACAGTAAGACGTCTTTTACCTCACCCGTTAGTACGGCCCCTTGGATAGCGGCACCTACGGCCACGACCTCATCCGGGTTTACCCCTTTATTAGGCTTTCTGCCGAAAAATTTCTCTACTATTTCTTGCACTTTGGGAATTCGCGTACTTCCGCCTACCAATATGACTTCATCAATCTGCGAGGCGTTCATCCCTGCGTCTTTCAAGGCCTGCTCACAGGGTTTCAGACAGCGTTCGAACAGGGGATCGCAAAGTTGCTCAAACTTGGCCCTGGTCAACTTTTTAACCAGGTGCTTAGGCACTCCGTCCACTGCCGTAATATAGGGCAGGTTAATCTCCGTTTCACTGGAGGAAGACAATTCCACTTTGGCTTTCTCGGAAGCTTCCTTCAAACGCTGCAGGGCCATTGGGTCCTTGCGCAAATCCATATTTTCCTCTTTCTTGAATTCTTCTGCCAACCAGTCGATGATGATCTTATCGAAATCATCTCCGCCTAGATGGGTATCGCCATTGGTAGACTTTACTTCAAAAACTCCATCTCCCAGTTCCAGAATGGAAATATCAAACGTCCCACCTCCCAGGTCAAAGACGGCAATTTTTTCATCTTTTCCTGCCTTATCCAGGCCATAAGCCAAGGCTGCCGCCGTTGGCTCGTTTACTATACGCCGGACGTTGAGACCAGCTATCTCGCCTGCTTCCTTCGTGGCTTGACGCTGCGCATCATTAAAATAGGCAGGAACTGTAATAACAGCTTCGGTAACTTCTTGGCCCAGGTAGTCTTCCGCAGTTTTCTTCATTTTCTGCAGAATCATGGCACTGATCTCCTGCGGGGTATACTGGCGGCCGTCAATGTCAATACGGCAAGTATTATTGTCACCTTTCACCACTTTATAGCTCCAGTGGCTGATTTCGTTGGTTACTTCGTCATAACGGCGACCCATGAATCGCTTCACCGACATGATCGTATTGACCGGATTGGTTATTGCTTGGCGCTTGGCAGGGTCTCCGACTTTGCGTTCCCCATTCTTGAGGAAAGCTACCACCGACGGGGTAGTGCGGCGACCTTCGTCGTTGGCTATGACCACGGGCTCGTTGCCTTCCATAACGGAAACGCAGCTGTTGGTGGTTCCCAGGTCAATTCCTATTATTTTTCCCATATAATTGATTTTCTTTAAGGTTAGTACAATTCGTACCCTACCGTATTGTCAATCATTATGCCATGGGACTAAAGATGCAAAATTGTCAGGAAGGATCGTTCTGGCTCATGGCGGGGAAAAAAAGCTAAGAATGGCATAAATTATTAAAAATCAATGCATTAAATAATTCAAGTTGGAGTTGCCCCAGGACCTAGCGGAATTCCTGGAGAAACTGGACGCCGACAGGGTGATTGTGGCATCAACTAGAAGGACATCGTGCCAAAATAGCCAAGAGGTTAATTTAGGCTTCTTGTTTTTCGAGGTAGCATCCCGATGAATAAGCGCCTTTAATCTTTTCACTTCGTTTGTTTATGGAGAGGTAATCATGCAGTGCTCTGGAGCATCCATCCCAAGCATAGTAGTCATCCAAAATGATCAGGCCTCCTTTTTGCACTTTGGGAAAAAGATGGACAAGACAGATCATGGTCGATTCATACCAGTCGCCATCCAAACGTAAAATGGCAATCGGTTCGTGTAATTCAAAAGTGGGGATGGTATTTTCAAACCACCCTTTTTCAATATGGTATTTTTGGGTAGACGATAAGTTCATCGCCCTAATGGCCCATGTTTCATCAGCGGAACAATTATCGAAATAATGTGGAGAGGATTTGTCTTCTTGCCATTTAAGAGCACCCGGACCGTCAATTTCCTTGGCTGGGGGCAATCCCTCAAAGCTGTCAAAAAGGTAGTAGTCGCGTTTCGGGTCGTCCAGCACGTCTGCCATTCCGGCCATAACACCCCCTCTCCAAACTCCGCATTCAATTACTGCACCTTTTAGGTGGGAATATTTGCAAACCAAAGCCATATTATCGATGTAGTCTTTCCTAGTCACCATGGTATATAGCCTGTATTTGGCATATACCCGATTAAATTGAAAATACTTCTTGTTATCTCGAAAGAATTGGCGCGTATTAAATGCTAGAGGGTTCATTGAACGAATTTCAATTCCTGGATGAAGCTTTACATTTTATCTTGGAGGTACTATCCACCTTATCAAAATTACCCAATTAAATGGTCCTTTGCAGCCTTGGATTTTGGAGTTTAATCCATTCCAAGTATACTAATTTTTCGAATGCCTACTTACCCATTACTGGCGCGGTACTTTATCTGTTTCACCGAAGCAGATCGACTCTGGTTCGGAATCATACCCACCTGTTGTGCGATCCAAGCTATGCGATCTCTAATGCGCGATCTAATATATTTTTGAATTGACCGCTGATCAGCGCCTCATCTCCATGCCACTCCATTGCTCTGTCAAATGCATTTATACCAAAGGTGAGTAGTTGATCCGGAGCATGTTTTAATTCTACAATTTTTTTAGCCATGGCCAAGGCCGAAAAATCCGGCACTGTCCAGCCGCAATCGGGCGCCACGAATTCGGCTGCTCCTCCTGAACCTTGAAAACATATTGCCGGTAATCTTACGTAAGCTGCCTCTATGATTACTAGCGGATAGGGATCTTCTCTCGAAGTCAAAACGAATAGATCGAAGGGAAAAAGAGTAAACGGAGAATGCGGGATACTTCCCGTCAATTTCACATATTTGTCCATACCCGATTGGGTGATCTTGGTCATTGAAGCCTCTTTAGTCTGGGGATCTTCGAAGTCACCTATCCAGACAAAAAAAATGTCTCTATCCAATCGGGCAGCTTCATAACAGCAGTCAAGGAAAATATCAATCCCCTTACGCTTTGTTGCCGTACCCATGCCCACTACAAAAAATTTGTCTTTAGGTATGCCAAATGCATTACAAAAAGAGTCCCGCATAGCGGCCTTCGAGCTGCTTGGTTCCCCCGGTTTGGGAAAATAATAATCTAGGGTTATGATTTTTGACGACGCGATTCGATGGTGACTAACTAAATTATCGGCCACAGCCTGCGAAGGGACAGCAAGAAAGCGAGCGGATTGCAAGGCCAAGTCCACGTGCCCCTTTTTGTTGAGGATTTCAATCACTGATGGCAATTCATGCACATAGACAACCAAAGGTATGTGCAGGCGATGGAATGCTTTAGCCAAAATCCCAACAGCAATGGTGTTCATAAATATCAAATCCGCATCTTTCACCTGTTTCATAAATCTAGCTTTGCGGATCCTAAACTCCAGGTAATTCACCGTGCGTAGCACTATGTTTCGTTGCTTATTGTACTTACTACCTTTCAGCACGAATGTGGGGGCAATTTTTCGAAATTCATCTTCCAATCTCCCCCCCCTATACAAGAGAATGGTAATCACATATTGATCCTGCAGAATCAATAATTTCAAAAGATTAAGCAATAAGATGGGGCCTCCGGTCAATGAAGAGTCGTGAGAAACAAATGTTATTTTCGTTTTTCCATTCATCAACTGCCCCAGATTTTATTTGATTTTACGAGCAACAATGACATTGTTCAAATATAGGGTTTTGTTGACAGGCAATACGGCGTTTAGTGAAAGAGCAAATACGTTGGGTAGGAACACAAAGATGGATTTATAACCCCAGCGGAGTAAAACAAATCGCCTACATTTTTCCTGGAGAATGATACTCCAATACAAAATCCACAATTGGACAATTGTAGTTACAAAATTCCCCGCTTTAGTAAATTGCAGAATTTCAAAATTGTGTTTTGCTAACATATCTTGTAAAGCGAATTGAGTATACCGGGCATAATCAAAGGGTACTTCGTGTTCATTCCAAGCAAAAGGGCAAGTAATCAGCAGGGTACCGTTTATTTTCAAAACGCGGTTTATTTCCTGCAAGACGTCAGGCAAATTGAAAACATGCTCAAATACTTCGCTGCAAAGAACGGAATCAAAATGCGCATCGTCGAATGGTAATTGTTTGCCGTTATAGAATACATCGATATGCTCGTTTATGTGGGGATGCCCCTCGTTTTCATAATCCACGCCAACATATTCATCCACATCAAACAGGCTTTCATATGGTTTGGAACCGCAGCCAAAATCCATAAGCCTACCCCGTAATTGGCCCCGGTGTAGACGAATGGCCTGTAGCAACCCCCGCCTTACAAAAAACATCGGATGAAACACGTTTGGATTAAAGTCCCGAGTTATAGATTTATTATTACCCATGTGCCCTCCTTTTGGTCAAAGCAAAATTATCTTTTCGTCAATTCAACCAGTATATTTCTACCTTCAATAAAATATCTTGACAACGACAAGCCAGCCTTGTACAATGGCCGGGGTACATGCGATAATACATCGAAAAGAATACTCTTTTGGTCTTTCAGATAAGTCAGCTGCGCCATGTACCATCTCTTATAATCCGACAAAGGTTCAACATGAATACTACTCATTCTCAAAGGAAAGAACTGGGATAATTTACTAAATGCCTCCTTGTTCCACAAGCCAGCATGATGCGGCGGCAGATTCAAGGTATGAAAGAAATCATGTTTGTACAGGTAGGGGTTGTTATTGGGCACTCCGAAGATCAACCTTCCTCCCGTTTTTACTGCGCTCAAACAAGCCAAGATGAACGAGCGAACATTAGGTATGTGTTCCAAGACTTGAAACGCGCATACGACATCAAATTGTTCGCTGTTTTCCTTCGCGAATTGCTCAATTGTGGAGCCTATCACTGGCAGCCCTTTATTGCGCGATGCCTCAACGGCAGCGCTATTCAATTCGAGGCCGCTCAATTTTGTTGTCCCTTGACGCATCAACCTTTGCAAAAAAAAGCCGCCTCCTGACCCAATCTCCAGCACATGCATTTCTTTAGGAATCGATTTCGACGCCACTCGAAATTCCCACTTATCTTCCGCGTAATACTGTTGGAAACCTTGTAACTCCTGGTAGAATTGATCGTCGGCAAATATGTGAAAAGGAAAATAAAATCGATATCCGGTATCGTTGCAACGCATCAGATCGATTTGCTCCAGGTCATGGAAATACCTTCGGACATCTAATCCCAATTCATTTTTGTATAATGCAACAATATCCGAAACACGGATCTGTCGGATGCGTGTTGTGTTGAAATTACCACTGACGGGGCTTTTTATCTCCATGTTGAATACTAATTTCTATGCCTTTCGTCAATCGACTGTATTTAAGCCAAGGGCAAAATTGGCTGATCATCGCAATATGGGTTAAATCGCCAAAAATAGTTTTTTTTGTCGAAGCAAGCGGTCAATTCCTCACCTCTCCAGACCAAGGAACGGCCTATATGCTGGCCAGTTGCAAGGTTTGAGCGATACCATGCAGCTCCGAAGAAGCCCTTTGACGCACCAGGGTTAATTCATGGCGCGACAGCATGGTGCATAAATTGAAGAAATTTGGTTAATCCCGCGCGCATGTCTAGACCTAGCTGATATTTGATGTTTTGAGAATAATATTTTTTCAGATCATACACATCATTTGGCAATCCGGCCAACACCGGCTCCAGATTGTGAACCCCGATTCCGTTCGCTTGATTGAATCTATTTATAAAATCCGGATCAATCTTCTTGTTGCTGATCCATGCTGCAAAAACAAAAGGTAGTCCTGTCATATTCTTCCAGGCTTCCGCTAAGTCATAGATAAATGGGGATAGTTTTCGCTGTTCCAAGGCCGCGTCGCCTATTACCACGCCTGCAGTTTTCCCTTGTATTAGATGGCGAAATTCTTCTTTGGCATCAACCATCTCAGGCGAAATCTTCCAGTACTCATGCATCAATATGCGTGCAAGTTCCACAGAAGTTCGACTCCGATAGTCAAGGAGCACGCGCTTCACCTCTTCCAACCTGCAGTCGCTAAAAAGGCAGACCGACGCCACGGGTCCATTGGCACCTATACAAAAATCTGTATTAATATAGTACTCACTCATTTGTGGAATGATGGCTACGGGCACCAGCCCAATATCAATCTCGTCGTTGAGTAGCAATTCTGCTATGTGCGATGGATAGTCGATTTTCAGCACGATGTCATGTAGAATTGCTGAATTCAGGATTCCGTACAGCAGGGGTTTTGTATTTAGGTAGCTCACCGCTCCCACTCGTATTTTTCTGTCCAAGTCCTTTGTGTTAATTTTGGGTGCAAATGTAAGACGTAGGATTTTAATATTAAAGCGATTATCTTCAATAGGCTATATGGAACTCAACTCCCTCACGGCTATTTCTCCTATCGATGGGCGCTATCGGCTGCATGTGCACCATCTTGCGGATTACTTTTCCGAGTTCGCTTTAATGAAATACCGTGCGTGGGTAGAAACGGAATATTTCATATTTCTTTCTGAGAAGAAATTTTTCTCTTTGCCTGTTGCGGCAAAAAAGGACTTACGTGCGGTGTGTGCGAATTTCAGCCTCGATGATGCCCAGGAAATTAAAAAATTCGAACATATTACCAACCACGACGTAAAGGCCGTGGAATATTTTCTAAAAGCAAAATTAGATGAGACTAGCGCAGGCGAAGCCAAGGAATGGATCCACTTTGGGCTGACTTCCCAAGACATTAACAATACGGCGATTCCTTTGCTGTGGAAGCAGGCCATAGAATGTGAATACTTGCCTATGCTGCTGAATTTGAACCGGCAACTACAACTGCTGGCCAAACAATGGTCGACCATAGCCATGCTGGCCAGGACCCATGGCCAACCAGCTACTCCGACTACTCTCGGAAAGGAGATCATGGTCTTTGTGGAACGAATAGCTGACCAAGTTGAGCAATTCATCCACATCCCGTTTTCTGCCAAGTTTGGTGGTGCTTCCGGAAACCTGAATGCACATTTCGTTGCCTTCCCAAAAAAAGATTGGACAAAACTCGCCAACGAATTTGTCGAAACCAAACTGGGGATTCAGCGACAACAGTACACCACCCAAATCGAGCATTACGACAACCTGGCTGCACATTTCGATGCCATGAAGCGAATCAATACGATTCTTATCGATTTTTGCCGGGACATGTGGGCCTATGTATCCATGGAATATTTTAAACAGAAAATCAAAGCCGGAGAAGTGGGGTCTTCGGCCATGCCCCACAAAGTAAACCCCATAGACTTTGAAAATGCGGAAGGCAACCTGGGGATAGCCAACACCCTGTTCGAATACCTCTCGGCTAAGCTGCCCTTGTCCAGACTGCAGCGGGATTTGACCGATTCCACTACCCTACGCAACCTGGGCGTCCCCTTTTCCCACACCGTGCTGGCCTTTAAATCCATCGAAAAGGGATTGGCCAAGCTGGTGCTCAACGAAGAACGCCTCAATTTGGATCTCGAAAACAATTGGGCCGTGGTTGCAGAAGCCATCCAAACCATATTGAGGAGAGAGGATTATCCCAAGCCCTACGAAGCACTCAAGGAATTAACCCGTGGCAATTCGCAAATTTCTAAGCAATCTATTCATGCATTCATTGACGGCTTGAAAATTCCCAATGTGGTCAAAAAGGAATTGAAGAAGATCACTCCCCACAATTATGTCGGGATTCCACTTAGGTAGGCGAAACGGGGCTGCCATGTAGCTCCCGCAATCCCTGGGGTATGGTGTATGGGCGGATCCAAGAACCAACATCAAGAAAGCTTTCGCCGCTGGCAGCAGCCATAAAAAGATAAGGTATTTTATTCTCCGTTTGCGATCTCTGCTCTCTACCGGGATCACTTAGGCCAAAAGGTTTGAACTTTTCGCTTTTACTTTAATACTGCCACTTTACGCCCATGCGCCCTGCGCACGACAAGCAACCCGCCTTCCTGCATAGGTGTCCACGAATAGCCCTCCCCTTGCCCATTGGGCTGGAGAGGAACGTTATCTAGCCAGACGGCCGAAGGCTGTCTATTTAAACGAATTTTTTCAACCCCGGTGGAATCGAATGTTCTGTAGAACAATTTTACCTTACTAGAATCCAGCCGATCAAAATCGAAGTAGTTGGAGTGCTTAAAATGACCCGCATAGTCGGCTTGCTGTACAACGGATGTTGTGGAGAGAATGTGGTCTTCACCTGGTGGTGCCAAATCAGGGATAGCGGCCATAGCCCTGAGAAAATGCCGTACATAATCTCCATATCCATCGGTGAGCCAGGGCTCATCCTGCGGAAACTTGTTTTTGCCGTCGAAATCCACCATATATGTCGCCCAGTTCAATTCTCGGATGGCGTTTTCGTACAGGGAGCTATCGCCTGTTAGGCTAACATACAAAAGTTCGTCGGCCGCCTGGCGGGAAGAATGGCTATTGGCTGGCACCTGAAATACAGACTGCTCATTGGTCACAAGTACGCCATACTTTTTCCAGTGATCGTTGGCGAAATGTTGATGGACCCAGGCGATTATCTTACTTACGTCTAGACGCCAGTCGGGAAAATACTCGGGATGCTCCATAATGAAACGAGCAAAAGTCATCGCATTGATCTGCGTCTCGCTCCACCAGTCAACGTCTTCAAAAAACGGTCCCCACTTATTCTGTTGCATGGGGTAGGTTTTCATCCAGGTCAATAGCATTTCAAATCCTCGTTGATAGGTCTGCACACTGCCTTTTTTCAAGTCCATAAGATCCAAAAACAACTGCATCGTCGGGGCCCAGTTGGACGTATAGCCAGCCGTATCGATCCAAGTCCCCGTAAAATCGTGGTAGCGAAGCAGCTCCGTTTGGTTGCTGTAGGGGTTTACCTTGAAGGGCAGCGGGGAATAATTGACGCTTCCCGTGATCATATGGTCGGCCAGGGTATTGGCTATTTTTACGGCGGCGTCCAGATACTGGGGGTTTTCGCTGATCTTATAGAGATGAACCAATTCCAGGGCGAATGAACCTGCCTTGTCGGGTTGTAGGATACCCTTACCGGATTTCATATCGCCATCATAGATGCCGGAGTAAATGAGGGTATTATAGGGAAACGGGATGTTTGACCAGGCTGCGGATGGCGTCGTCAGCCCGTGCGTGAGATAGTAATCTGCAATAAAATACATATTTGATTTAATCCTTTCATTGCCTGTAAACGCGTAGTACAACCGCCAGGATGAAATTGCCATGGCAAACTGATCGCCACCGATTCCCCTGGGGTCATTTATCTCCGCGTTCCATACTTGATGATTCATGTAGTAAGGAAGACCATTGATGTCTCTGCGCATCGTGTCCCAGAAATTCCATACCAGGCCAATGACATGACCGTATGCCTCGCCTGAATTGGCACTATACCAGGGGATGATTTTACCCAACCGATCCGTTTGGATCGGATGGTATATTAACGTGTCACGAGGTTGGCAAAAACTGGATTTGGCAACAAAAAAGAGGATGGCAAATAGATAGCTCCGGCAATGCATAAACAGTCTTTTAGTTCATCTGAAATTGGCGCGAACACAATTGCGCGCTGGGCACACCCATGGTATGCAATATATTGATTATTTGCGGCGACCTTCACCCACAACTTACCCCAGGGGTTTTCGCATGATTACCATCCCCTCCAAACCGGGCTTGACCAAAGGAAGATCAAGACTTTGGGTACCACAAATCGCAAAACCGTTACGCCGGTAAAATCTAATCGATTGCTTGCTGCAGGCCATGGCTTGAAGCCACAGAGACTTCTTGGCGTTGCTTCGGGTTAGCTCAACCGCCAGGTCCATGAGTCGCTGTCCCAGACCCATGCCGACGGATGAGCGGACAAGATAAATTCGGGTTAGTTGCGCGCTGTCAGTGGCCCAAGCGGAGGGCCACCCCTTGTCCAATTGCAAGTGTAGAAAGCCAACCGGAATGTGGTTACGACTGGCCAGAATGAACTTGCTTGATGGGTTTGCCAGCTGGTCGCTTAGTCTATCCAGTCCAAAAGCCTCTTTGACGTACCAATTCCCCTGATCAATCCATAAATCGCTAAAATGATCCAAATACGCTTTAGTAGCTACCTGATGCAACAGATCTCTTTGGCTAGTACCAGCCAGTTCGAAGGTTATTTTACCGCTATTTTCCACCAGCTCATCGCATTTTTGGTTTCGAAAAGCTGAAAGCTATTGCGCTCCAAGACACGCTGTGATGCGATATTCAAAGCCGCTGTTTCAGCCAGAATGAATTTTACATCTGGTCTTGACCTGGCCCAATGCACCATGGCCGAAACAGCTTCCGTCATGTAGCCTTTCTGCCGATGACTTGGTAAGGCTCCATACCCAATTTCGACTTCCCCGACTTCGTTGGGTTCGCCTTTGAAACCCAGCTCGGCCACAATGATCTTCGTGGCTTTGTCCAAGACAATCCAGAAAGTGTGAAACAGATACCCGTCCCCCTGTGCAGCGCGCATTTTAGGCAAGGTTTGGCTTAGGACTGTCTCCCGAACCTGGGAATCCACCGAACGTCTGCTGGGAGCCAATTGGAGCGATTTTTCAAATAAACCACGCCCTTGCAAGTACAGGTCCAATAATTCACTGCTTAGCGGAAGGATGAGGAGTCGTTCGGATTCCAGCATAGAGCCACCTTATTTTGCTTTGTGACCAGGTAGGACAACCGACCTGCATCTGGGGATGGGCCGAGCATTTCTCACCTGGTTTCCTTATGTATTTCGGAACTAAAATTAAACTCGATTTCAGGATTATTGGTGCGCTCGGTGTTTAAATACCATTCGCTTTGCGCCAGATATACCAGGTGGCCATCCTTGTCTTCAGCAATATTCTGTTTAAAGCGGATAAAATCTTCGAGTTTCTTTTCATCGGCGCTAGTAATCCAACAAGCTTTATAAAAGGGTAACGTATTGAACTGTACGGAAGCGCTGTACTCGTGGAGAAGACGATATTGAATGACTTCAAATTGCAATTCCCCTACACAGCCGATTATTTTCTTGTTGCCTCCGAATTGGACAAAAAGTTGAGCCACCCCTTCGTCCGTTAATTGTAATAACCCTTTTTCCAACTGTTTGGTTTTCATAGGATCTTTATTGACTACCTCTTTAAAAATTTCAGGCGAGAAGGACGGTATCCCTGTAAAGTAAAAATCTTCCCCATCCGTCAGGGTGTCGCCGATTTTGAAATTGCCGGTATCAAATAGGCCAATTACATCACCCGGATAAGCTTCTTCAATAACATCTTTATCACGGGCCAGGAAGCTGTACGGATTGGAAAAGCGGACATCCTTGTCTAGGCGGACATGGTGGTAATACTTATTGCGTTCGAACCGCCCGGAGCATACACGCAAAAACGCAATGCGGTCCCGGTGCTTGGGATCCAGGTTCGCATGGATCTTAAACACAAAGCCGCTGAAGGGCTCCTCTTCCGGACATACGTCTCCGCTGGTCGTAGGTCGGCACTGAGGCGGAGGCGCGATGCGAACGAACGCGTCCAATAATTCCCTAACGCCAAAATTGTTGATGGCGCTGCCAAAAAAAAGCGGGGCAACTTCCGCCTTTAGGTAAGCCTGGAGATCCAAGGGGCCGTGTACCCCATCGACTAGTTCCACATCGTCGCGCAGAACGGCTGCATCTTTTTCACCCAGTTTCTCATCCAACAACGTACTGCCCAAATCATCAATTTGCACAGTGCTTTCGTCCAATGCTTTGGTATTCGCCGTAAACAAGACCAGGTTTTTGTCGTGTAAGTTATATACCCCTTTAAATTCCTTGCCATTGTTTATTGGCCAGGTCATGGGATGCAATTGGATGCGCAATTCCTTTTCAATCTCCTCCATGAGGTCGAATCGATTGCGGCCATCCCGGTCCATCTTGTTGATGAAAACAATAACCGGTGTGGCGCGCATGCGGCAGACTTCCATCAGCCGGCGGGTCTGTGCCTCTACGCCGTTTACGCTGTCAATGATCAGGATTACGCTGTCCACTGCGGTGAGGGTTCGATAGGTATCCTCGGCAAAGTCCTTGTGTCCCGGGGTATCCAGCAGGTTGATCAATTTTCCTTGGTATTCAAAGCTCATGACCGAGGTAGCCACAGAAATGCCGCGCTGACGCTCAATCTCCATAAAATCACTGGTAGCGTGCTTTCGGATTTTGTTGCTCTTTACTGCCCCGGCAGTTTGAATCGCGCCGCCAAAAAGCAGAAATTTTTCGGTGAGTGTGGTCTTTCCTGCGTCCGGATGCGATATGATGGCAAAGGTCCTTCGCTTGCTTATTTCGATTATGTTCTTCATGTCCAGTAGTCATTGCCTGGGTACAAAGCCGAATGGGAAGCGGCTCTGCCTTGGCGGCGCAAAGTTACGCGATAGTCCTCAATGTTGGATGCCGCTGATTAGCCAATTGGCTTGGCAGTGCTGGGGTAACACCCGATTACCCGCAAGGTTATGGTTAGATTCTTGCCCACCCACGCCTTCAGGAGGAAATTAGGTGAGGCACAAACCGACTGTAGTTATCAGTAATCAAGCCACAGGACTCCCGAATCCCTATGCCCGCAGGTTCGCCCCCTATTATCCAGCTCCCTATCACCGGATGGTTATTTTGAAAACTAGGTAGAGGGAAATACTGCTGATACACAAATCCTTCTGCTCCGTACTCGCCGCTGGAGGATTGCAGGTCCTCTCCATCCCAAACGATGCTGATGTTGGCGCCTTCTCGAGAAAGTAATGGCTTCTTGACGTACCGAGACATGCCTGCTTGGTCAAAAAAGGCCGGAAGTAAATTGGGGTGATTGGGAAAGAGTTGCCATAGTAGGGCCAAAATCGCTTTATTAGATAAAATCATCTTCCACGCAGGTTCAATCCAGCACGTGTCCTGGTTATCCAACAGCAAATGGGGCGCAAATGCTTCGCGGATCAGCCATTCCCAAGGGTACAATTTGAAGACTCGCCGAATGGGTTGATTATCCAAATCGACAAACGCCAGGTCGCGCTTATCCCAACCAATATCATCGATGTAGAGTAGCGCAGTGGTCAATCCAGCTTCTGTGGCGCATTCGCGCAAATACTCCACGTTAACCAGGTCTTCCAGGTTATCTTTAACTAAGGAGAAATGCAGCGTGGAATCTCTGCAATCGCCCGATAAGGATTTCCAATGTGCCACGAGTTTCTCATGCAAGGAGTTGAACTGATCTTTAGTCGAATCCATATCCTGTAACCAGCACCACTGCACAATCGAGGCTTCGAATAACGAGGTTGGTGTGTCCGCGTTAAACTCCAGGAGTTTCGGTTGGTCCTGAGAAAAGGCCAAATCAAAGCGACCATAGATAGACGGCTGGTTCTGATCCCACGATTTACGAATAATGGGACCCCAGGAGGCTGGAATTTTGAATAAATGCCACAGGTCATGGTCAATGGTATATTGTACCGCATGCAAACAGAGCTCCCACAGCTCGGCGGTGGCTTGTTCAATCTGTTCAATTTCCTGAAGGCTAAATCCATAGTAGGCGCTTTCAAACCAATATGGTACCTCTGCAGTATGGTATGTCAACCCCAGGGATTCCACTTTTTCCACCCAATTGGACCGGGGGGAAATTTCAAAACGGTTCATAGGTCTAGCTGATTTTTTGCGATTAACTCCATGATATGCTAAGACGAGACTTTTGCCAGGCTGGCTCCGAATCCTCCACGGACAATGAAATTCGCCCGGACATACCCGGGGAACTGGTAGACGGTTGGGCCAAAGAAAGTGGGGAAAATCCGGTCTGGATAGGGGAAGTAAAAATTCCCCGAAAATGCCTGGAGGGCATCAAAATAGGCTTGCTCCGATTCCAGGCAGGCGCAGCTATCCCGATCATGGGAATCGGCGCGGTCTTCTGGTATAATCGGTAAAGGACAAGATCTGGACGTAAATGAGGTGGGTTTGCATGATGCAAGCGCTGCGGTGACCAGCGCTACATGAATGTATTTTGTTTTTTTCATAGTAGCCACGATTTATAGGTTAGGAGCCAATGCCAATGGATAAGCCTTGAGATGGTTGTTGAGTATGCGCATTCTTCGGACAGCTATATGCTTCGAAACCGTTGCCTATGCATTCCATCCCAATGGCGTCCCAAAGACTCAAGGCTCGTTACTAAAGTATAAAGTTTAATGTCAAGACGGGGGTAATGAATTGTTAAGGACCTTTAATCCAGCCACCATTAGTAATGCATTAACAAATCGGCATGGATTACAGAAAGCAAAAGACATTTACGGTACAGGACAACTGCAGCTAATAATTCTGAAGGACGGAACGAAGATTTTCGGTACCCTCATAATGGAGGGGAACGCTAAAGGGAAGAGACCCTTTTTTCATTTTCAGTTTACCGTTGACGACGACTCTCACTCCCTTGGTGGATAGGAAGGATAGGGCATTGTTGAGCACATTACTTAAGTCTATTTTAAGCACGACGGGAATATAAAAAGTATCTCTCTGGGGAATCAAGATAGTGGAATCCAGTATGGAATGTCCAGCCTGTTTGTCGTTAAGATAGACCGTAGCTTCCGCATGGTTGAGTTGCACACTAAACTTATTGGGATTATAAAATTTTAAGCTAGTGGAAAGCACGGCCCCCTGGCCAAAGGAGGTATTGACTTCAATATTGCCAAAGCCGTAGTATTCGGGCGCATCCGGGCGCTGGCAGGCGGCTACGAATACCACCATAAAAAGCAGTATCCAATATGTCAAAGCCGATTTTCTCTGCATGCTGGTAGAATCTTTTGGGACGCAAGATAGACCGAAATTATGTTTTCGTTGCAACCGAGTTCAGGCACTTCCCCAATTTTAACGTTCACCCTGATTGCGAACTCACCTGATGTCTTGACTCGCTTCAAGATTTTTCAAAATCGATAATATTCCGTTAACTTTCTCAAAAATACACATGGTTTCTAACGTTGCCGAGCGTGTCAAGGCTTTCAACAGCAACCGGGTTCCCCTCTATACTCAGCTGAAATATCGCATGATGGCCGAAAGCCCATTTCGATTCTTCCGAGGAAGCTGCCACTTGTTTTATGAGGACCTGGCCAATGCGGATCCTTTTGCTCAAAGTCCGGCAGGTTGGATTTGCGGCGACTTGCATGTCGAAAATTTCGGTAGTTACAAAGGCGATAACCGCCTGGTGTATTTTGACCTCAATGATTTTGACGAGGCTATCCTGGCCCCTATAAGTTGGGAAGTGGCCCGGATGGTGACCAGCATTTTCGTGGCCCTCTCCACCCTGCAGATCAAAAGCAAAGAAGCACTACGAATGGCCAATCTGTACTTGAGAGTCTATGCTTCCACCTTGGCCCAGGGCAAAGCCACTTACATTGAACCTCAAGTAGCCAAAGGTATCGTCAAATTCTTTCTGACCCAGGTGGAGGAGCGAAAGCAAAAGACACTGTTGCAAATCAGGACGCAAAAGCAAGACAAGAAGCTCCGCCTGAGAATTGACAACAAGCGGTTTTACCCATTGGAATCCAAACGCAAGAATGAGCTTCGGATTTTCCTTACGGCTTGGCTCAAACAGGCGGACCAGCCCTACTGCCGGTACCGATTCCAGGATGCTGGTATTCGAGTTGCCGGCACGGGCAGTGTGGGCGTAAAACGGTACGTTTTCCTGGCCAAACATACCGAGAGCGAAAAAAAATACCTTTTGATTGATATGAAGCAGGCTCCCCCTTCTTCACTAGCTCCCTACGTAAAAATAGCTCAGCCATTGTGGCACACGCATGCGCAGCGTGTGGTCACTATCCAGCGTAGGATGCAAAATAATTCTCCCGCTATGCTCAGTGACGTCCTGTTCAAAGATGAGCCATATGTACTTAAAGAGCTGCAGCCGGTCGACGACAAAATTGATTTTCTCATCATCAAAGACATTCAAAAAGACCTGGCCCGAGTAATCGAGGATATGGCCCGACTCACGGCTTCAGCCCAGCTGCGCAGCTCCGGCCGCCAGGGCGCGGCCAATGGAGACGAACTCGTCGCCTATGGTCAGGATCTGCATTGGCGAAAGCCCATTTTAGAATATGCGTTGGAATATAGCAAACGCGTGAAAAAAGATTTTCAAGCCTATCTTCAGGATTATAAGGCCGGATTTTTTTCCAAAAAATGACCATGTATTCTCCTAAATAAAAACACAGGTTGTTTATGACAGAAGTTATCTTTTTGAAGCTGTTGCTAGCCCTGGTTATCGGTGCAGTGATTGGTGCAGAGCGAGAATACCGAAGCAAGTCTGCGGGCTTTAGAACACTTACGCTGATTTGCGTAGGAGCGGCACTATTCACCATCCTGTCTGAATTGATCGGGGGGCCTAAAGGGACCCCCGATCGCATCGCTTCCAACGTAGTGGTGGGCATTGGATTTGTTGGTGCGGGAGTGATCTTCAAGGGGGAAGAAGGGGTAAGTGGCATTACCACAGCTGCGCTGATTTGGGTTACTGCTGCCCTAGGTATGGCCATTGGTGCAGGCTACCAGTGGGTAGCGGTCTTTGGCTGTTTGCTAGTCATGTCTGTACTAGTTGTCTTTATGGTCCTGGAAGCCTGGATCGATCGAATCAGCCAAATCCGCGCCTACAAGATTGTTTGTGCTTACCAGAACGATACCCTCCACCGGTATGAACAATGTTTTAAGGACAATCACTTGCGGTTCAAGCGAGCGAAGGAAAGTAAAGTAGGAGACTTGATAACGGGTGAATGGGTTGCCAAAGGATCCGAGAAAAATCACCGACATTTCATCCGCACTATTCTGCGCGACTCGGCCGTACAAGCGTTTGAATTCTAATCTTGACCAGGCCACTCCAGACTAAAATACTCTTACCGTCCAACTCCGTTGGAAAAGTTGTTTGGGTTCCAATTTATTAATGCCCTCTTTATGCGTGAGTTGCTGATCGGTATCGACTGGATCTGCGATGCCACACCAGGGTTCCAGGCAAACAAAATCGGCCTGTTTAGCCGCCCAGATCCCCAAATAAGGGAACCCTTCAAATTGGAAATCAAGCCCACGATCCGACCGCTCAGATTGAAGAGTGAGCATAGAGGAGGTGGGAAATTTGAACACCAGCGCATCCCGGAGGAACAATTCCTTGGTAAGGGGCAGTCGATTGGTTTGTTTGAGAAGAGGTAGCGGCGTTTTTTCGATCAGGCCGTCGGGGGAAATGGGCCACCTGGGCAGGGTTTCCTCCTCGTTGAATTCGATACAATAGTCTGCATAAGCTAATCCTTCTACCAAGGGGACTTTGAAAGCCGGGTGGCCTCCTACCGAAAAATACATAGGCGCGGCTCCGCTATTGCTGACTTCGTAGGTCGTTTCCAATTTATTTGCGTCCAGTCGGTACTTCACGCGGAACTCAAAGTGGAAGGGGTAGAGCGCCATGGTTTGGGGGCTAGACCTAAGCAAAAATTCCATCTTATCAAACTGCCGGTCGCCTACCTCGAAGACCATATCGCGGGCAAAACCGTGGCGGTGTAAATGGTACTCTTGCCCCTGGAATAAATAGGAATCGTTTTTCAAGGTTCCTACAATCGGGAACAACACGGGAGATTTCTTGGACCAAAAACGAGGGTCAGCTCCCCATAGGTATTCCAGTTGGTGCTCCTTATTAAACACGCTTTGCAATTCGGCTCCACTTGCGCTGATCAAGACCCGCAGGAGTTGATTTTCGATGCTAAACATAACCGGGTTTTAGCTGCAATATCAGCAAATTATCGCCCCTTCCCTAATGGCTCCCCATACCACCGCTGGGCAGGGGCCATCCGGGGTCGGATCCTCGGGCTCCCGCACTAAGTGGTTAACTCCACGCAAATTTCCCCTTGCCCGCTTAACGAAACCATTTGCCTTTTGCAACAATGGGTGTAGTTTTGCGCTGACAAAGCGCTAATTTTGGTTTATGTTCCGCTTCGTTACTATAGTTTGGGCCAGTTTTAAAATGGCCATCCAGGAGTTCCGCTCCAACAAGCTTCGGACGTTCTTGTCTCTGCTGGGCATCACCTTTGGGATATTTTGTATCATCAGCGTTCTGGCCACAGTTAGCAGTATGAAAAAGGCGTTAAACGATGAGCTTAAATCTATTGCAGGGCACACCGTATTTATCGGAAAATGGGAGAATGGCGGAGGACCAGACTATCCCTGGTGGAAGTACATCAAGCGTCCGGAAGTAAAATTTTCGGAAATGAAGCTGGTTGAACGTAAGATACCGGAAGCCCCCGAGATTTGTTATTTTATGAATATCAATGCCAACGTAGAATACGGAGACGATGTCATGACTGGCGTAGCCTACTATGGTGTTTCGGAAAAATATCCCGAAGTCCAAGCCATTACGGTAGGATCGGGTCGTCTGTTCAGTGCGGAAGACTATGCCAATGGGGCTTCCATGGTTGTCATGGGATATACCATTGCCGAGACGATATTTGGCAAGGCGGAAAATGCCGTGGGCAAAACTGTCCGCTTAAAGGCCGGCAAAGAAGCCCTGATCATCGGAGTCATTGCCAAAGAAGGAAAGAGCATCTTGGATGCCTGGGATTATGATCATAGTATCATCATCCCCTACAATTTCATGAAGCAGATGATCCGGGAAGAAAATGCAGGTCCGGCCATCATGGTCAAGGCATCGGAAAATATGGACTTGGATAAATTAAAGGACGAGCTTCGAGGTGCCATGCGGTCGATTCGGAAATTAACGCCAACCCAGGAAGACAATTTTGCTTTGGACGACCTCAGTTCGGCAAGTAAAGATCTCGACACTTTGACTGGCTGGCTTGACATCGGTGGCTGGGCTATTGCAGGCTTGTCTTTGATCGTTGGGATGTTTGGAGTAGCCAACATTATGTTTGTTACTGTAAAGGAGCGCACCAGCCAAATTGGACTCAAGAAGGCCATCGGCGCTAAACGCAGCACCATCCTTACAGAGTTTTTGATGGAATCGGCTTTTTTATGTGTCATTGGGGGGTTGATAGGTCTGTTAGCAGTACTGACGCTTACCTTCATTTTGTCCTTTATCTTCCCTTTTAAAGTTTTCATACCGCCTGATATCATCGCACTGGCCATTGGCATCTGCATTATCGTCGGCGTCTTGGCTGGCATTATTCCAGCCTATACTGCCGCACGGCTAGACCCGGTTACAGCGATCCGCTCTTAACAAGTCAGCTCTTTCACGCCATCAACCTTAATCACCACGCTGGCTGTTCATCGCGCCTAAAAACACGTAATTTCGAGTAATGGAAAATCAAAATCCAGCGCTCATTTCCAGCGCCGGGCCGGTCATTTTGGGAATCGAATCCTCCTGCGACGAAACGGCAGCGGCCGTGTGGCGTGAGGGAAAAATTCGTTCCAATGTTATTGCCAGCCAGCATGTCCATGAGCGGTATGGAGGTGTTGTACCTGAGCTGGCGAGCCGGGCGCATATGCAGCATATCGTGCCTGTTGTAGACGATGCACTGCACAATGCGGGTTGTTCCGTAGCGGACATCGATGCTGTTGCTTTTACTCAGTCGCCTGGACTAATTGGCTCGCTGTTGGTAGGTGCTCAATTTGCCAAATCGTTGGCCCTAGCCATGGGCGTACCCCTTATTGGAGTCCATCACATGCAAGCGCATGTGCTTGCAAACCTGATCGATGAACCCAGGCCTGCCTTCCCCTTTTTATGCTTAACCGTAAGCGGTGGCCATACCCAGATCGTACGATGTGATTCAGCCCTACACCTGCAAGTGCTTGGTGAAACCTTGGACGACGCGGCTGGCGAGGCGTTTGACAAATCGGCCAAGTTGATGGGACTCCCCTATCCTGGCGGTCCGCTTATAGACAAATTTGCCCGCGATGGAGATCCAGACCGATTCTCCTTCCCCGAACCCAAGATCCCCGGCCTGGATTTTAGCTTTAGTGGGCTAAAGACAGCCATTTTGTATTTCTTGCAGGAGAATACCAAAAAGAACCCATCCTTCATGGAAGACAACAAAGCCGATATTTGCGCATCCGTGCAGAAACGAATCGTTAGCATCCTCATTAACAAACTACGCCTGGCATCGCTTCAAACTGGTATTATGGATATTTGCATTGCGGGAGGCGTATCTGCTAATAGCGGTCTGCGCAAGCATTTCGAAGAAACTGGCAATCGCTTAAAATGGAGGACATTCATTCCCCGGTTCGAATACTGCACCGATAATGCGGCCATGATCGCCATTACCGGCTACTATAAATACTTAGCGGGTGATTTCGCGCCATGGTCAATCAGTCCAAGTGCCAGAACCTAATCCTGAATGAAACGTCCTGTTTAAGCCACGCACCATACCCTAGCTGAATTCCTGTACCTTGCGGATTGTCTGGTATGTCCAACAGTTATTTTCAATTCAAAGAATTTACGATTTTTCAGGATCAATGTGCCATGAAAGTGTGCACGGATGCCTGCATACTGGGCGCCTGGTTTGCCTGTGGCAAGCAGGTCCATGGCAAAGTTCTCGACCTGGGCAGCGGGAGCGGGTTACTAATGCTCATGTTGGCTCAAAAGAAAACAGTACAGATCGATGGAATCGAGTTGGATGAAGCCTCGTATGCCCAATCGGTCGCTAATATCGCAGCCAGTAAATGGCAATCCTTTTTGCAAGTCTTTTTAGGTGACGCCCGAAGTTTTCCTTTTACCACACGATATGATTTTATTATCACCAACCCTCCATTTTTCGAAGATAGCCTACCCGCTTCGTCAAGTAGAGCCAACACCGCCAAGCACGATTCTGGACTGAAATTTTCGGAGCTGATAAGAGCCTTGGATAACCAGCTTAATCCTTCAGGCAACTTTGGTATCCTGTTACCTTTTAATCGCATCAACGACTTTGAAAAACTTGCCTTTCTTCAAGGCTTCCATTTGCAGCGAAGCCTCATGGTTCGCCAAACTGAAAACCACGCCCATTTTCGAACGGTACGCCAATATGGTCGCATCGCCCTCTCTGCACCTCCCGAAACGCAGGAGCTCACAATTCAAGATTCCTTGGGCGAATACACCCCTGGCTTTCGCGCATTAATGAAAGATTATTACCTGCATTTGTAATTTGAGGCCCGGTGGGCAGGTTGCAGGGGCCGAGGTTTTGGAGGGGTTTTGGCAAGTAGCTCCTAGCCTCTTCGTGCTTATCGAAGGCCGCCGTATTCCCGCAAATACGTGTAGGGTTCAGTGATTTGACCCGCCTTGACCATCGTGGCCCGCTCTATTACCGGGGAACTCGATTTGACCAGGTCTTCCAAGACGTATTTGATTAGCTGTTCTCCGAAATAGCGAGAAGCATCCCGAGGCAATTCGTTAGGTAAGTTGCCGACCGCCATAATGTCTATCGAACCTGGTAAGTAGGGCATCGTTTTTTCCCTTGTAATCTTGTCCACCCCATAGACGGGTCGCTCCGCGGGAGAATCACCCAAATTGCAAGGAATGGAGCCCTCCTTATCATCGGTTATATCGGCTATAGTCTGTATGCGGAACCGGGGATCAGCCAAATCTTCCCATGCAAATAAGCGGGGCATGGTATTTTCCCAATAAATGCCATTCATCAGAATGTCAGTACTCCTGGCATAGGGTTGAAATTTGCATTGGTAATCCCCGGGATGGAGATGAAAATCTTCTCTGTTGTAGTTCCCGGTAGTTTTCTGTTCATACAGGTCGGCTCCTTTGAGCTGCGTAAAAACCGGATACGTAAACTCCCGTTCGAGGTATTCATCTGGCTCCATCTCGATTATGCCGAGCAAGTTCATAACCTCCAATAACCCATGGGCAACACGACCCGATCCCGTGATCGCGACCTTTACATTAGGTAGTTTTAAGCCAAAATAGGTGTGGATCAGGTGCCTAAAGCTTTGCTGGGTATGCACCCGTTCTAAATTATATAACCCAGTTCGTTTGCCATAAGCCATGATACCGTTATGCGCACCCACCACGCCAGCAAAAAAGCCAAAGCCAAGGATGCGCTGCCCGTCTGGGTGTTCGAGGCATTCATAATCTATAAGCGTAATCCCGCGGTCTAAGATGGCATGAAACAAGGCTTGATTATAGGTTTGCTTTTTCTTAGTATGCGAAAAAAATAAATAGGTCTTACCAGCGATAAGATCAGCAACGGGCACTTCTTTGATGCCCAGCAGGAAATCACAATCGCCTAGGTCTTCCCGCAGCTCCGTCCCAGATAGCGCGTATTCTTTGTCTTGGAAGCACCGGTGGGGCGAAGGCTGCGCTATTATATGCACATCCGGGAAATGCCTTTGCAGCCACCGACATTGGGATGGAATCAAGGCCACCCGATTATCAGCAGGCACCTTGCTTTCACGAATTAGACCGATCTTGATCATCCAGCAACCAATTAGGCTGCCAAGATATCTCATTTCTCCTAAGGTTTATTGCCATAAATACACCAGGCCCTTTTGGTCAAACAACCGCAAATTTGTAATATTGCGTCCCGTTTTATACCCATTAACTAGCCCAGATGGCGGAATTGGTAGACGCGCCAGACTCAAAATCTGGTATTGGCAACAATGTGCAGGTTCGATTCCTGTTCTGGGCACACAAATTAAATGTAACCATTTGTTAATTAATCATTTATAAATGCTTTTTCTGTTTGGGGGATGCCCAAGGGGACAAACCAAATTAATATATTGCTTAATTAATTTGTCTGGTCATATAAATTATTCATTCTATCCTCATAAGCCTTAATATTACTATGATTGTAATATTTGTCGTAGGCTTGTCTAACAAAGTTTCCATTTAGAAGTATAATAGCTATCGCAATAATCAACCTTAGGAATCCATTATTTCTGCAAGCTGCGAAAGTATCCGCGAAATTCATTTTATGTCTTTTTAATATGATAAGAAAAAGAGCTAAGGATTTGAGCAGGACAGTTATACTCTGTAACCAAGCATTTCTTCTCCATCTTCTCCTTTTTCTTAGCCATACTCCGGATTCGAATGTGTAGGCATATGTATATGCGTTTAGGTAATTGTAAGCAGATTTATTTATCTACAACTTCGATTGCAAAACTCATTGTAAAAAATAACATGACGTTAACGAGCATGCGCAAGTATTTGCACTGATAATTTATTGGCAGTTGCTTTGCCTTAGGATTTTGAAATTAGAATTGTAAATATTTCTTCGCGTCCTGCCTTTCTAGGCGTGACTTTTTGTTGGGGGATAAGAGTTTACTCTTACTATGGGGTTTAAATGTTTATTTGTATTTTCGAAAACAACCTTGGTCCTAAACCCTTTAAATGCTATTATGCGTGCACTTATAGTCTTTCTGCTGCTTTCTAATTTCCAATCTTTAATTGCGCAGGATTCAAGCCATAAATATTACTTTAAAGAGGTTGGTTGGAGTGTTCAGATACCAGTAAACTTCATAATTCGAGATAGTACGGCTGTAATGGACTCGGTCAGAAGCGGGTTAAAGTTGATTAAAGAGTCTACGGGATTCGGCGCGGACACAATCTCTGGGAAATTTAGAATGCTTTTTTCCGCTAAGAAAAGTGGTGGCAACATGATAAATGCCTCTTTAACGCGATATATTGAGAAACGGGATGGAGACTTTAACAGGGCTGTTCAAAAAGTAAGAGATGCAACTTTTAACACATTTAAAGCGAAATCGCCGCCTTCCGCAAAACTCGAAACTACTTATACGAACTACACTATTGACGGATTAGAGTTTGAAAAATATGATTTAGAAATAAAGATTAATGATACCAAATCTTTGCATTTCATATTATTGTCAAAGCTTTATCGGGGATATGATTTTGCAATAAACTATCTATACGTTGACAATATTACAAAACAAGAGGAGGAATTAATGCTAAAGAATTCGAAATTTGATAAATGATCGCTCCATAGCAAACCATTCTAGGTTAAATTTTGTTTATCATCTTTTTGCTTGAATGAAATCCTAATCACAATGGCCATTTCGCTAATTCTTGCCTCGGCATTCGCCCAGGATGCCAGGCTCACCGAATCAATTTACGCTTGCGGCTTTTACAAATGGGGGGGGCAATTTCCGAGAGTTTTCCAATTTAGAGCTCATTTGAGATTGCGGACTTGAGTCTAAACAACTGGACTCAGCATGCAAGAATTGTAGGTGCAATTGCCTCATCTTTAAAGGGACTTACCTTTTTTTGAAAATGACCATTATATTTCTTTTTAGGAAGAAGTTTTTCAATCTTCTCCCTCCTTTCTTTGTCAGCTTTTAGCTGGGCATTGATTAGCTCCTGCGCATATAATTTTACTTTTTCTTTAACAATTTCCAAGGATTGTTCAACGCTCAATGCAATCAGCATCCTAGGTTCCTTTGATTTTTCCAAATCCTTGATATTGTCAACCTCCGAAAGAATTACCCGCTTGTCTGCATATGGATATTTCTCGACGTAAAAGTTTATCATCTGTGCAAAAGTGTATTTATTAAGAAGCACTGCAAGGTCGACATAATCCTTCTTGTCTTTTCTGTGGCAAATAGCCTCCAGCTTGTAAGCTGCAATATCCTCCAAGTATTATGTTATTACCTATTTCTTATCACTCTGCAATTAACTAATATTGCATCCGATGAGTAGCTCATTCATAACATAATTGAAGTAGTCAGCAAGAAGAATAAAATCGTAACTGAAGTCGAGAACATTTTACTGTTTAAAAATTTTGGCTTTGAAGCGATTATATATGAGGCTTTAGACGATTTACGCAAATAAAAATTAATTAATACAACAGTTGCAACTACCACAATCATAAAAAACACAGAAATTTCAGCACAAAGAAATATGCACAGAAAATATTCAGCAGCTCGTTTATGAGAAATAATTCCGAAGCCGAAAACTTAAGTATAGCAGTTACCCTAGGATCGTCGTCATTAAGAAATTTGTAAAGAGAAAATAATGATAATACAAAACCTTCATATGAATTGGTCACAATTTGAGCCAACAGGTAGAAAATATTGGTTACCAGTTAATCTTACAAATCTACTTCAGCATCATTCCGATCGCAAACTTTTTACAGGATTCATCAGCGCCGCCTTCAGCGACTGATAGCTGACCGTCAACAGGGCGATGGCGAGGGCGACGGCGCCGGCGACGAGGAAGATCCACCAGCTGATCTCCGTACGATAGGCAAAGGTATCGAGCCATTTGTACATGGCCCACCACGCGACAGGGAAGGCGATGAGCGCAGCGATTCCGACAAGCATCGTAAAGTCCCTGCTGAGGAGGCCGACGATACCACGGACGCTGGCGCCTAGAACCTTGCGGATCCCGATCTCCTTGGTGCGTTGCTCGGCAGCATAGGTAACGAGGCCGAAGAGGCCGAGGCAGGCAATGAGGATGGCGAAAACGGCGAAGGTGATGAATATCTGGCCCGTCTGTTGCTCAGCGTGATACAATTTATCAAAATCGTTATCCATGAAGGTGTAGCTGAAGGGCAGCCCTGGCTTAGCGGCGTGGAATTTACTTTCGACCTGCCGGACGAGACGGACGGCATCATTCGTGCGGAAGCGGACGGCCATGCTGCTCCAGTTAGACCTGTTGACCTCCATGAGAAGGGGATGGATCTTGTCGTGCATGGAGTTGTAGTTAAAATCCTTTACGACGCCGACGACATGAAAGGTGAGAAGCTTGAACTGATCATCGTGATTGTATAGGATCAGATTAAGCGGGTCCTTGACGCCGAGCATCGCTACGGCGGCTTCATTGAGGAGGATGGCGGTGGAGTCGGTAGGAAATTGCGCAAGGTCGAAGTTGCGGCCTTTGATCATCTGCATGCCGAGGGTGGGAATATAATGGTCGTCGACCCTGAGGGTGGTCATGATCATCGCCTTCCTGGCGTCCAGCGAGGCATCCCGGAACCAGCCTAGCTGCCAGTACTGGCCATCGACGGTGGGGATGTCGGGGGTGACGGTTGCTTCGGTGACTGCGGCAAGGGTGAGCAGGTTCTTCCGAAGATTGGCCGTGCCATCCCGGCCGAGCGGCCAGGTATCATGGATGACGAGTACCTGATCCCGATTAAAGCCGACTTCCTTATTTCGAATAAAGTGCAGCTGGCGATATATAACGAGGGTGCTGACGATGAGGCCAATAGAAATAATAAATTGAAAGACCACCAGGCTGCTACGGAGCCAGCTGCTCTTGAAGCCTGCGGCCATCTTTCCTTTCAATACATGAATCGGCTGAAAGGAGGAAAGGTAGAAGGCGGGGTAGCTGCCTGCGAGACAGCCAACCAGCAACACCAGCAGGATGAGGATGGGCAGGGACCGACCGCTGAAGAGCGCGTCGGGATGAAGCGATTTGCCGGCAAGCTGATTGAACATCGGTAGCAGCAGGACAGCGATGCAAAGGGCGAGGACGAGGGCGAAGAAGCTGAGGAGAATGGACTCGGTGAGAAACTGGATAATGAGGTGTCCTTTTGTCGAGCCGGCGACCTTGCGGATGCCCACTTCCTTGGCCCGGTTGGCGGAGCGGGCGGTGCTGAGATTCATGAAATTGACGCAGGCGATCAGGAGGATGAGCACTGCGATGACGGAGAAGATGTATACGAACTGGATATTGCTGTTGGCTTCGAGCTCACCAGACTTATTGGAATAGAGGTGCACATCAGTGAGGGGGAAGATGCGGCACCGGAAATGATTACCCGCTTTCTCGAGGTCGGCGCCCGAAGTGTGGAACATTCCCTGGAGGGCCGGGCTGATATTGAGGTTGACGACTGCGTCCACAGCCTCCTGGACCTCGGCTCGCGTGGTGCCGGGTTGGGCAAGGATATAGGTATAATAAGCATTGCTTATCCAGTCGTTGTCGCTGGGATCATTAAAGGTGTAGGATTCGCGGATGGGACGAATGAAGCTGAAATGGAACTGGGACTGTTCCGGCATGTCCCGGATAACTCCGGTGATCTTGAGGAGCGTATTGTTACCACCTACCTCCAGAGTGCGACCGATAACATCCGTGCTGTTGAAATAGCGGCGGGCGGCACTTTCATCTATCACCATGGAATGAGGGTAGTTGAGGGCGGTATTGGGGTCGCCGGCGATCATGGACAGCGTGAAGACCTTGAAGATCGTCGAGTCGGCGAAGGTGAAGTGATGCTCAAGGACGTGGTCGTTGCCCTTCCTTACCAGGAGGTCGCCCGGGTTGCGGAACCTAACCATCTGCTGGATCTTCGGATAGGAAGCGACGAGAGCGGGGCCGAAAAATTTGGAGGTGGTAACAGCGTTGTACCTGGTGTTATTGAAGTAGAGATCCTCATCGACCCGATAGATGCGGTCGGCGTTGACGTTGTAACGGTCGTAACTGAGCTCATCGGTGACGTACAGGACAATCAGCAGGCAGACACCGAGGCCCGCAGCGAGGCCAATAACGTTGAGGACGGTAAAGCCCTTGCTTTTCCTGAGGTTGCGGAAGGCAATCTTGAGATAGTTGAGGAACATTCATTTGGTTTAAGGATAGCGGAAATGGCGCCAAAAGTATGCCTAATTGATTACGATTTGCTAATCAATTGGTTAAGGGTTCCGGCTGATTATTACCTGTCCGATTTCACACACTTCAATGTTCAGTTTTGTAGAATGTGCGTTGGAAAACACTTCGTTTTTGGCGATTAATCAGTGGAAGATCAAATGTTGATTTACCTATAAACAGTGCATGGTTAAATAGTGTCTATTGCACTTCGTAGCTAATTTTTTGGAATTTCAAACTGGATATCTGCGCATCTTGATCTCTTTGGCACTTCATCCCGCTCAACATTAAGTGCATCCTCAATAAAAAGCCGCACATTTTCACGATACCAATCAATGTTAGATATAAAACGCCCAGCTTCTCACCCACCCATGTGGGCGATATTAATGAACAAATTCGTTTATTGTACATTACACTCTGATCAAGTCGACCAAACTGACTCATATTTGACGCATGATAATATTATTAATTGAAAATCATTAATACAATTCCTGTCCTAGGCACTTAAATGTCAAAACCCGCTCTGGTAGCGGGTTTTACTGATTCACCTTCGGTTCCATGAGAGAACAAAATAGTATGCTTTCTCGTGTTATCACCTCTATCATTCGTTTCCTAGGCTCTTCAACAGGTTGTCGCGGTAGGTCAACCCAATAGGCAGATCGACCTGTTTTATCCGGACAAAATTCCCTTCAATAAAGCGTATACATTGCTTATTAACGATGGTCGATCTGTGGATACGAATGAATAACTGATAGGGCAAAAGCGCTTCAAGTTTGCCGAGGGACATATAAACGACGTGGGTTTGATCAGTGCAATGCACTTTCAAATAGTCGCCCAGTCCCTCTATATAAATGATGCTGTCAAGCTCAACACGCACAAGACGCCTGTCGACTTTTAAAAATATGTCGGCAATATCGGTGCGTTGCTGCAGGACTGTGGTTTGCTCCTGCGCCGGGAAGATTTTACGGACGGTTTTCAGAAACCGCTCCATAGTAACAGGCTTCACCAGATAATCAACCGCGTCTATCTCAAAAGCATCGACCGCATGCTGCGTATAGGCTGTTATAAAAACTACCTTCGGTGTTTTGCTCAACGAACGGATAAAATTTAGCCCGTTGATACCCGGCATCTCGATATCTACGAAAATAACATCCACCGGATGCATGTGCAACGCGGCGAAAGCCTCTACAGCTCCCTTGTATTCGCCCAGGCACCGCATACCTGGGACCTCGCCGATGTAGGACGCGATAAGTTGCCTAGCCAAGGGTTCATCGTCTACAACGATACAGTTAATCATGTTTCAGACTGATAGTTAAAATCACCGTAAATGTATGTGCTTCATCATAAATCACCAATTCATGGCGGCCCGGGTACAGCAGCTCAAGACGTTTGCAAATGTTACTGAGGCCTATCCCACCGCTGGCGTACTTAGGTCGCATACCCTTCGGCATCGAAGGATTAGTCGCCTGGAAAACCAGCTCATCCTCATCAACTGTTAGTACCAATTTGACCCATTTCTCCGGCATGTCGACTTGCAAAGCATGCTTGAACGTGTTCTCAATGAAAGGCAGGAACAATAGCGGCTCTATCCGGATATTCTTTGTTTCGCCCTGGATGACCAGTTCGATAATATTCTCTTCGCTGTGACGGATGTTTTCCAGGCTGATTAAGCTCTTAATAAAATCGATCTCCTGCTGTAACGGGACGCGCTCATTTCGCGCATCGTACAAAATATAACGCATAATACTGGATAGGTCGTTAATCATTTTAGGTGTACGTGGCGAATGCTGCACGCTCAGTGCGTACATGTTGTTGATTGTATTGAAAAAGAAATGCGGCTGCAGTTGCGCTTTTAGCTGACTTAGTTCCAGTTTCAGTTTTTCGGTCTCCAGGGTATTCACCCTATCCTGCCGTTCGAAAAGCATTTTGATAATATATAAAGAAGTGGCAGCCAATAAAACAAGGCAAGTATAGCCGATGTACTCATTAAAATATCCCTGGGTAAAATCCAGCGGCTGGGCCCCGCTGATGTTTTGCTTATAGCCCTGCGGCACGAATGGTATATGGAGCACGGCTAATATACCAAGCCGTCCATTTAGGTCGTATACCAGGAAATATAACGGCAGCAGGACGGTAAACAGCAGATAATGCCTTTTACCAATCGTGGCAGGCAGGTACCAACGGTAGAATAAAATAATAGCCGGGAATTGTAGGATATTAATCAGCACATAGCTGAGTGAATAGGCAATAGTATGAGAAGACCAGGTTTGCAGACCTACCCCAAAAGGACTTAATACACCTATAACGAATAGGTAAGCAATCTCGGCGACCAAGCCCTTCTGTTTATAGTTAAGCGCAGAGAAAGAAAACGCCATTTTTCAATTTACATTATCCGGGGGTCAACCGGGCAGGATTTTCGATGAACTTCCGATTTTGCACGCCGAACTGGACCCTGTTTGCATCAAAGTCGATTATTCACAGGTTCATCGAATATATTTCAACCAAGTCATATGCTTATGCATTTTTGTCAAAAAACAACTAGTCTAATGAGCAGGATTCGTATCATCACCAACCTATTGTTTACAGCAGCTTTGTTGACGGCCGCCACCGGCAAAGCTGCAGCTCAAACGCAAACTCAAAGGATAGCCCTTTATAGCAAAGTTTGGGGGTTTCTCAAATACCATCACCCAAATGTAGCCGGGGGTACAATCAATTGGGATTCCGTCTTCATCGCCCAAATCGATCAGGTGATGGCAACAAAGAACCGTGCCCAACTTAATGCTGAATTATCTGCCCTTATTTCTGCCGCAGGTCCGATCGATCATCCCCGGACGGCCCGTCTGTCAGGCGATATTTACTCCAAAAATCACGACTTGCGCTGGCTGAAGGACTCCTCCGTCTTAAATAAGCAAAATCGCAAAGAGCTGCAGTTTATTTACACTCATCGGAACCGCGGTAGCAATCGTTTTATAAAATATAACAACTATACCGATTACAGCGGAGAGAACTCGTATGAGGAAATGACCTGGCCGACCGCAGAATATCGTCTGCTGTTCCTGGCACGTTTCTGGAACGCCGTTGAATACTACGATCCTTATAAGTACATTGCGGCGGTGGACTGGAACGCCGTGTTACGGGAATTCATTCCGAAGGTCAGGTACGTCACCGATACCCTGGACTATCACAGAATACTGCTGCAGTTAGCCGTTAGTTTGCACGACGGGCACGCACAATTGGAGAGCAAAGACGAATTATTCGGCTACTCGGCACGGGGTAAATACACACTACCAGTTTATATTTCCATCCTGAACGACACGGTATTGATCAACCGTATAGGCAACGATTCTTTGTGCCGGGCAGCCAATATTGAAAAAGGGGATATTATCCTTGCCATCGATGGTGAACCCATAACTAAGCGAATGGAAAGGTTCAAACCCTACACCACTTCTTCCAATCAGGCTTCGCTGAGCAGACACCTGGAGATTATTTTGCTCTCTACGAAGGACACCCTGCAGCAATTAACCCTTAAACGAGGTGCAAAGATTTTCCAAACCAGAGTCAGAGCCATATTGGCATCCGACAGGAGCTGGCAGTTTATAAACGACTACACGGCGAACCAGACAGGTTATAAGACAATTGGTAATTCCATTGCTTGTATT
Organism: uncultured Chitinophagaceae bacterium; assembly: GCA_963742225.1. Lineage (GTDB taxonomy): Bacteria > Bacteroidota > Bacteroidia > Chitinophagales > Chitinophagaceae > Puia. The sequence goes on from CAVULD010000005.1 coordinate 231,627, forward strand.
TATGCCGCACAGATATGGGATAAAAATGTGGACAGCATTAAGGCGCTAATTAACTCCAAAAAGGCGGTGATCTTTGATGCCCGCAACTATTCGGATAACGATGCATTTTACAACATTTTCGGTATGTTTTTGTCCGTCTCTTCGCCTATAAACTACGCAACCTTCATCATGCCCGACGATCCCGGCTTTTTCTCCTGGAAGTTATCACCCAAACTAGGCTATGACAATCCTAATCCTTATAGGGGCGCGGTAATCATACTTGCCGATGAAAGGTGTCAGAGTCAAGGTGAATACTCGGTAATGACCTTGCAGACCATTCCGCACTCGGTCACCATCGGCAGCCAGACTGCCGGTGCAGACGGTGCGGTATCCTACATTCCGATGGGCGGCCAGTTGGGCATCACTTATTCTGGTTATGGCATTTATTACCCTGATAAGACGCCTACTCAACAACGCGGGGTGCGGATAGATATCCTTGCAAAAAGGACAGTAAAAACTATTACCAATAACCAGGATCCGGCATTGGAAGTTGCCCTCAAATATTTGAGGGCTAGGGGAATAAATTGACCCTCTCAATGGCATACAAAAAAAATTGAAAATGAACAACTTACGATCCCTATTCTGGGCAGAAACTGAGAGTCTGCGGTGATCTCGGGTTTTGCTTATTGGCCCTTCCGATAACCTTACGAAAAATAAGTATCAATTTCCGTTACCTCAGTATACCTGAAGGTATTCTCGAACATGAGGCGGACGGCTTTCGGCCCTGTCTGAAATTAGCCTATATTCGGAAGCAAAAAATATCGGCGATGTAGGTAATTTGTATTACAGATGGTGCATTTTTGGCCTTTTAGAAAGGTAGTCAAACGCCAAATAGAAATCTTGCTAAGCTGATAGAGGATATTGCGACTGAACAGCCTTAGGACGCTAAAAAGGGTAGCCGAAACCGGGTCGTCTTCACACCGGGTAAAGAGTAAACAAGACTGAGGAAAAATATTTTTATGCCAGAGCAATGGAATAACTTTTTTGTTATGGTGGGTGGCGGTTCGGCGGCACTTGCCGGTCTGATTTTCGTTGCGATGTCGATCAGTCCCAAGATCATAATCCAAAACACAACGCATAAAAACCGGGCCATAAACATGCTAAGTGGCTTTACGGCAATTTTCATGGCCAGCAGTTTTGCGCTAATTGGGAATCAACATCTTGAAGTGATCGGCTATGAGTGGCTTGCTCTCTGGCTCATCGCCACAATAATCTTCATAAGGGGCTATGCTATAGCTATCCGGTCCGGCATGAGTTCAGTTGGATTGACTGCGCCGCGACTTGCAGGTGGCACAATATGTTACCTAGCAGAAGTTCTAAGTGCAATTTTTCTTATTCTCGGATATAACTTAGGGCTGTACCTTGCGGCCATCGCAATCATCGTTTTATTCGCGTTTCTCATTTCAGGAGCATGGCTTCTGATGATCGGCATCTATGAAGACCCAGCTAAGTGAGGCACAATCCTCGCATGGGCAGGAAGTCTTTTGAGGGTTCGCCACCTACTGGCCGACTGCGACTGGGCCTTTTTCCGCGTCGATGAACGAGATACCCAAGGCACACAACCAAAAAAATGATTTAAAGGTATTAGTCCAGTGCACACGACTACTTAGGACACGACTACTTAGGATTAGTCTTGTGCCACGGCTTCTTGGGCGGAGACGCGGGTTTGCGGCGGTGCTCTTGCTGAAGGGATCAGAGAACTGAGAGCAGAGATGGGGAAACCGATCGTGGCTATTGATGGCGCAGGATTTATGCGGAGCCTGATAGCGACGGGCCTTATAGACGAATACCATTTCGTTACTCATCCTGTGGTTTTGGGCCAGGGGCTGACCGTCTTCATTGCAATGGCGCGACCGATGGACCTTAAGTTGGCGGATGTAAACCGGTTTCCCGGCAGGATCGTGACCACACTAATCATGCAGCGTAATGCATTCTGTTACTATGCTTTCAAACATCTACTTAGAAAATTACCTCGCCGCTCCCCCATCGATGGTTAAACAAATACCGCTGACAAAGGATGCTTCGTCAGAAGCTAAATAGAGATACCCATTGGCAATATCCGCCGGAAGGCCCCATTTTCCGAGCGGTATTAAGGCGAGACTTTGCTTACGGATCTCTTCGGGCATGGCTTGGGTCATCGCAGTTTGAATAAACCCCGGAGCAATGCAGTTTGCCGTGATACCATATCTACCAAGTTCCAACGCCCATACTTTGGTCATACCAATAATAGCCGACTTGGTCGCAACATAGTTAGTTTGACCGTAATTTCCGCGAATGGCAACATTGGATGATGCAGAGACAATGCGGCCGTAATTTTGCTCTTTCATGATGGGGACAACTGCCTGTGTGCAATTGAAAACGCCGGTCAGGTTTACAGCAATAACATCATCCCATTCCTGCTTGGACATTTTAAGCAAGGTTCTATCTTTGGTAATGCCCGCGTTATTGATCAAGATATCAATGCGACCGAAATGTGCCCGAGCTTCAGCCACCCCCCTTTGGACTTCTTCTTCGTTAGTCACGGACACCTTTTTGTAAATGGCTTGATGGCCCTTTTGCTTTAGTCGTTCCACCACGTCATGTCCGTTATCGGACACATCCCACAAAATAACTTTTGCACCTTCGCTGGCAAATCTTTCGGTGGTAGCAAGGCCAATGCCATTTGCCCCTCCGGTGATCAAAGCGACCTTTTCCTTGAGTCTCATCTTTTTCCCATTTTAAACCCTGAAATCGTTCAGTAAATTGGATCCTTGAAAGATAACCAAAAAACCTTAAATCCGGGGCGAGCCTGGACTCCATTACCTCCTGCCATGTGCTCATCTCCAAAGACCTTTTTGCAAATGCTCGAATTATGCGAACGCTTACCGTTTTCCACGCTAAAATATTAACGTATACCATTCAACGCCAACCAGTACTATTGTTCCACATATGCGTTGAATCAAGTCCGATCGGGTCTGCAATTTCCCCGCCTCTGTATTTTTAGTACATAATAAGGCCACTATAAATTCAATTAATGTATTATTTTTAGTGACCAAACTAAACTTCTATGCCGCGCCATTTGATCACTTCCTTACTATTGCTGGCATTTACCGCCTGCGAAAGCCCTGTTCAGAAACAAGCATTAGTCCTAACTGAAGATAGTCCCGAATCCGCCGGATTTTCTGCCGCCCGTCTAGCTCGTTTAGATACGGCAATGACCGATTGGGTTAAAAATAAATGGGTGAATGGTTCGGTGGCCTTAATAGCCCGCAAGGGCAAGATCGTCTTTTATAAGGCCTACGGGTACAATGATCTGGATACCAAGACGCCGCTCGATAAAGACGGCATCTTTCGTATTGCCTCGCAGACAAAAGCCATCACGTCCGTGGCGGCAATGATGCTGTGGGAAGAAGGTAAATTTTCTCTGGATGATCCGGTCTCCAAGTTCATTCCATCTTTTGCGAATGAAAAAGTGCTGGATACATTCAATCCCAAAGACACGACCTACACTACCATTGCGGCCAAGCGGGCAGTCACCATTCGCGATTTGTTGACGCACACATCAGGAATCGGGTATCCGGCAATCGGCACGCAGGAGGAAAATGCCATTTATGCAAAAAATCACATTTCAGGAGGGCTAGGTCTCAAAAACCAAAAACTTGGTGATGCGATGGTCCGTTTGGGCTCTCTTCCCCTCTTTTTTCAACCCGGGGAAAAATGGATGTATGGATTGAATGCAGACGTATTGGGTTATTTAGTGGAGCAATGGTCGGGCACGACGCTGGAGGATTTTTTTGCAACAAAGATTTTTCAACCCCTGGGAATGAAAGACACATATTTCAATGTGCCTGATGAAAAAGCTTCCCGGCTGGTTAATTTTTTCCAGGAGGATTCTTCGGGAATAAAAAAGCAAGCAGGGTCCTTTGGAGGGTTACTTGATATGAATTATCCACTTCAAAAGACCGCCTATTTTTCAGGGGGCGGTGGTTTATCATCTACTGTGTACGATTACGCTGTTTTTCTCCAGATGTTGTTAAATGGTGGAGAATACAATGGAGTGCGGCTTTTGGCCCCCAATACGGTGCGCATGATGACCATGAATCAAATCGGTGAGCTATTTGTGAATCTCAATGGAATTAAGTCGGAGAATAAATTTGGGCTTGGCGTTGCGATTGAGACCGATGATGGGAGCAGACTAACTCCTAGTCAGGCCGGCACTTTCGCTTGGGGCGGAGTATTCTCGACTTCGTATTGGGTTGATCCTAAAGAGGAGTTGATCGCGCTAGTATATAGGCAAATATGGGGACCCCATGTGGCTAATACGGATAAAGCGTTCAAGCCTTTGGTGTATCAGGCGCTCACCCATTGATCGGGCAAATCTATTCCACACTCAAAACTTATAGTCGCCGGCGCCTGCCTGGGTTGGATTTCAGCATGGGCATCCCCGTGAAGGCGCGCGTCGGTTGCACAGCAGCTCACTTTCATCAATAGACCCAGTCAGAAGAGCGGAAAAGGTGCTTATGCAATCCCATTGGGGCCCGGAGGAATTCATGAGCGTACTGCTGCTCGGGCAAGATTGTCTATTTAAGGGCAGTAACAATGGCTTCGAATGCATTACCTCGCAATAAATACCAACCAGGACTGAGAAAATTTCTAGGATAAAACGTACTTATGCATACCTACAAACCCGCTGACCAGCACGGAGTTAGCCATCTATACCGGAATTTTATTCTGGTGATGTTGACCCTGGTTTATGTCTTCAACTTTATAGACCGGCAACTTTTGGTAATTCTCCAGGAATCTATAAAGAAAGAATTGCATTTGTCCGACACCCAGCTTGGGCTCCTTTCAGGATTTTCATTCGCCATTTTTTATGTAACCTTGGGTATTCCCATCGCCCGAATTGCCGACAAGAGTAACCGCAGAAATATCGTGACCATGGCCCTGGGCTTATGGAGTGTCATGACAGCTTTCTCAGGCTTGGCACGCAATTTTATCCAATTGTTGCTTGCCCGCACCGGGGTAGGTATTGGCGAAGCGGGAGGAAGCCCACCAGCACACGCGATGATTTCGGATTACTTCCCGCCGGAGAGACGTGCCACCGCACTCTCCGTGTACTCCACGGGCATTTACGTGGGGATATTGGTCGGCTTTTTGATGGGTGGGTATTTGAACCAGCATCTCGGATGGCGAACCGCCTTTTTTGTTTTGGGCATACCAGGTATACTTTTTTCCGTTGTATTTTATTTCACCGTGAAAGAACCCACAAGGGGGGCAACTGATGTGAACTCAGCGCGCGCCTACGAATCGCCTTCGTTGGGTAAGGTGCTGCAATTCTTATACGCAAAAAAATCCTTCGTCTATTTAACTTTGGCCACCGGTCTCCATACATTTTGCATTTACGGTTTGTTTAATTGGGCCCCCTCCTTCTTATCTAGGCTTCACGGTATGAAAAATGCCGAAATAGGTGTTTCCCTTGGCTTGATTTTCGGTATTGGTGGAGCAACAGGCACTTTTGTGGGCGGATACCTGACTGATTTGTTTGGAAAACTAGATAAACAGTGGTACTTGAAAATCCCGGCTTATGCAATCATGTTGTCTGTACCCTTCTTATTGGGAGCTCTTTTTTTGCCGAGCTCACATTTTTCCCTACTCTGTCTCAGTTTCTGTGCTTTTTTCTATAGTATGTATTTGGGTCCTTCTATTTCCGTGGCCCATTTGCTTGTCCCGGCTTCTATGCGAGCTATAACCTCCGCCATTTTGTTCTTTGTTCTCAATCTCATTGGATTGGGTTTTGGGCCTTTGGTTGTTGGCATGATCAGCGATTTGCTAGCTCCAGCTTTAGGTACTGAATCTTTGCGATGGGCTATGGCAAGTATTCTTGTCGTTAGTGTCACCTCATTTTTGCTCTTTTTTTCCGCCGCAAAAAGAATGGTTGTGGATTTAGAACTGAAAAGTTGATTCTGCATGCAAATCCATTGGTAATCCATTGGAACTTGTTTCCCGTACCCAATGGTACGTTTATGCTCCCATCGTCCTGCGAAGAAAAGAAAATGCATTGGGGAATCGCATTGTTTATTGTTGGGTCAAGATTATTGCTGAGGCATGACGGAGGCATGCTAGACAGAATGGTTTGCACGAAATCGCTTATACCGGTCGAAGGCCAAGGTAATGGCCCCAGTTGCAGGTAAATCACGACTATCAAAAAAAGCAGGGGTTGTAACTATTTTTCCCTTGATTTGCTTGACATCCCAGGTGCCGGAAATTTGACCGTTATGCACAATTATTGGCTTTAATCCATGCCCAGATTTGCCCCAAGACTCAGGGCGCAGCACGTCTTTTCGATCCTTGTACGCAATCGTAAATTCATCAAAAGCGGGAAGTATCAATACGGTTTTTTTTTTAGGTTTTACCGATTGTGGCGCGGGGCAAGACCAATATATCTTGCCGCCAATTGTTTCTTGGACAAGCGTGGCGCTATTTAATGCAATACCTCTTTTCGCGTCGACTGCCGATAGACCGCTCCACCACATAAAATCCTGCATCGTTGCGGGTCCCCTGCTCTTAAAATAGCGACTTGTTAATACGCCCATAGCTTGATCCCGGTCGAAAGGGCTCTTTTTAGAGACCTTCGTATCAAGCAATCCATAGGCAAATTGATTACCCAGGCGGCCTGCACTGCAAATCAGGGCGTCCAGCTCGGCGTCCATCAACAAGAATCCCATCCTGGTCTCTGATGCGTTTATTTTTGCCTTTTGCAACGCAAGAGCGAGCCCTTGGCGTGTCATGGAAGGGTGCCTTTCTAATGCGCGGGTGATTGCTACCTTACTTCGCAACAACAGGTTGCGATCAATACCTAGCCTTTGATGATGGACTTTGCAAAGGGACTTAATTTTTGAGCTGCTAAGTTGCAGCATCCACCGAATATCCGCGGGAGAAACCAAATGCCAGGTCGGCCTTAACACGTGGGTACGAAGGATGCGACCCTCGTTAAACGCCGATTCCACTTGAGCTTCCGTACAAGACTTTAGCCGGCAGCCGACTGCCCATTTAGCTGCAGCAAAGTCCTGGGCTTGCATGCAGCCCATCCAGCCAACCAAATCTTCTGGTCTCGAGAAAATAGGGTTGAGCAGCTGTTGGCTTATCAGTCTTTGCCGGGGAATGTTCTTATCTATCATCTCAGCTCTGTTGGTTAAATGCAAATCAGCGCTTAACGCAAAACAGTCCAACTAAAATGGCCAATACGCTGGTTTAACATTGGTACCGCCAAAATAGGTACAGTCGACACAATATCTGTACGCCAAGGCTGTCGCGCAATTTGGGCCGTTGCAATATATAAAGGGTTGGTAAATGGTCGGATAATTGGCATAATATGCCAGGCTATCTAGGGGAGGAATAAAAAATTGGCACTCCGATGTGGGGGGTATATAATACCAAAACCCTATTTGGCTGGCGTTTATCATGATCCGCATCGAGTCCTGAGAACTGATACTTAGGTAGCCAAAAACAGGCTCCTCAGGATTGGTAAGGCAATGGAAATTACCACCCACAGAGGAGGGTTGTGGCTGAAATAAGCCGCCTGTAAGCTCCGTATTTTGTTTGAGACTCTGCCAATATTGGTAGGCTTCCTGGGTGATGGCGTATTGACGTACCAGGATGCTGTACTCCACGCCAAGTTCACTGGACCCGTTGTCAATGACGTTGACAGGAAACATAGTAACGACATCTTGGGAAAGGCCTTGGGTTGACGTTACGAGTATACTCGTCGAATTACTCGAAGTCCAGCATCGGGCAATCTGTTGGTCCGCCGGTCGGTTAACGACCGCGCCGCCAGGAAGCAGTTCAATGGTTGAATTGTACTTTGAGTCATGTTCCCAAGTCTGGGTAAAATCCCACTGATAGTACCTGGTGTTGTTCTGAGGATCATGCGCATTTACATAGATGGTTACTCCGGAGCTGTCTCCCCGGAAGGTCAAGCTGTCAATTGGCGGGCTTGGTCTGGCAGCAACGAAATCGGACACATAATGTTCTCCATTGGATGCAGTGATCTGGAGTTGATAATTCTGGTTATCATTGAGGTTTAGTTGATCGATACCGTATCGCCCGTTACCCAGGTTGATCAAGGGGAATATTCCTGTTTGTTGCCCTATCAGGACTGCTTGGGCATTCAGTTCCGGTTGAGGACCCGCGCTGTCGCCCAGGTTGGCCGACCGACTCAGGGAAATGATGGTTGAATCCAGACCATTCCGTATGATCCCGTCGACTGTCAAAAATTGATTATTGCCATGGATGGCTGGCGGGTTATAGGGCGCAGTACAATTTCCAAGGAAATAAAGAGCTAGTAATAAATAGAGGTATCGATTAGTCCCTTTTCGCATAACGGATTGTCAAAATAACTCAATCGCTGAAGCTTACAAAATACGGCAATTTCGCGATAATGTCCACTTGAGATAGTCAAAATAACCTCTAATTGCCAGAATTACGATCCGTTGATTACCTAATTTGGGAGGATGGCAAATAGCGGATAGGTAAATAAAAACCATAGATAATATCAATCATGATAAACCTGCAGACATCAGATGGATACTATCGTAGGACGATCACGAATCCCTTTCTTTGGACTCTCCGACTGGTCGTCGTGCTGGTGTAGCTGGCCTCCCAAACAAAATTATCCGATGGCACTTTGGCTCCCCTGAAAGTCCCGTCCCAAGCCTGAGTTGGATCAGAACTTTCGAACACCTTCTGCCCGTAGCGGTTAAAGATGGCCATATGAAAATCGCTCATATCACATGGATGCAGAGGTCTGAAGTAATCGTTGTTGCCGTCTCCGTTGGGAGTAAAGGCATTGGGCAGCAGCAAATCGCAAGTACAGGCTTTAAAATTAACCACTGCGGCGAGCGTATCCATCCCGCAACCGTTTTTGGCTATTACCTGGTAGGTTCCCCCTTGGTTGACCTGGAATGAAGGGCCGGTTTGGCCATTGGACCAGAGTAGCGAGTCGGCATTGCCCAGCACTTTTAGGAAGAATTCCTCTCCATTGCATAGGGTCGTATCCTTGACCATGGATACCTTCAGGCTGTCGTCCATGACTACCTTTACGGTATCGGTATAAATACACTGTCCCACGGTGGCCAGGACCGCATAGGTGCCGGAAGTATAGACATAATACACCGACTGGCCTGTCTGATTCTGGTCATTGCGCTGTGGCGGGATGGCCGTCCAGGAATAGGTGCCTTGGCCAAAATTGGCATTCAGTTCCAGGGCGCTGCCCTCACAGATGGAGGTATCGTGGAAATCCAGCTGGACGTTGCCGATATAGGTCACATTAACGGTATCGGTAACCTGGCATTGTCCGTTATAGGTCACAAATACCCAATAGGCCCCGGCCTGGGTAATCTGGATCACACTATCGGTGGAGCCAGTGCTCCAGGAATACGCAGTCGCGCTTGGGATAGATGCATTCAGATAAAAAACCTGTTTCGGGCAAAGCAAGGTATCTGGGCCGAGGCTTAAAGCCGGCGAGATCGGCGAGGCGTAGGTAACGGTGACCGTTGAGCTATCCACACCACATCCAGGCACCGAATCAATAGCTTCATACGTTCCGCCCGGATAGGCAGTCAAAAGTTGGCCGCCCGTAAAAGTTAGCGGATTGCCATTGAGCAGCCAGGTATAATGTCCATTTTGCGTGGTGGCATTAAGCAGCAAATTCGCACTGTCGCACATCACGTGGTTGGCACCCAGATTAATCGCTGGTTTAGCGCTGATGTATACCCCGATGCTGTCAGAGACTCCGCAGCCATTAACGCTTATCGTATAAACGCCAGATAGAGTAACCCGGAGACTATCCGTATGGGTTGTATCCGGATCGTTCCATGCGTAGGCCGCCCCAGCAATAGAAGGTCCGGTAAGAAGTGTATCCTGGCCCTGACAGAGGTAGATGTCCGGTCCGAAATTGTAGTTGATGGGCGTCACAACCTGGATAGTATCGAGCACTCTCACCGTGTCCCCCGGGCCGTTGATCACTGTTAGCTCAAGTGGATAGGAACCTGTGGAAGCAAAGGAATGTAGTGGGGTTTGGGCATTCGAACTGTCGTAAATCCCAGAAGACGGATCCCCAAAATTCCAACTGACGGATTGAGGGAAAGGAAACCGATTAAATACGCTGGAACCAAACTGAATGGTGCTGCTCACGCAGGTTGAGCTGTAGGTAATACTGTCTACCTGGGGCATTTGGCCATGGGCACAAAGGCTTAGGCCAGCCTGTACCAGCAAAAAAAGAGAGGCGAATCTAGTCGGAAAAAGAAACTTCATTCGTTCACTTTAAGCATGGTCCGCACCTGGGACAGAGATTGATTCTGAAACCGTGCATAATATACACCAGAAGCCAAGCCTCCCGTATTTACAGAGATGGTGTACGTGCCCTGGGTAAAGTTCTGATCAACTGGCACCATGACCAATCTGCCGGTCGTGTCAAAAATCTGGATTAACGTGGATCCCCCGTTGGTGACGAATGTGATGTTCGTATTTGCGTTAAACGGGTTGGGGTAGTTGCTGATCAGACTATTGCCCAGGTTACTCAAATCATTGTAATTGATATTACATGCCGTGGTCTTCATAAAGGGCAAGTACTGGTAGTTCCTGAGCAATGCGGTATTTACATCCGCTGGGTCTGCACAAAACCAATCTCGAAGGAACGTAGAGTACACACTCCTGAAGTCAAACTGCATAGGCAAATTGCTTTCATTGGTTATATTACTCAGGTCAGGACTTTGACCCAAGACCCCTGCATTGGCGTTCTCGCCGAAAATAAAGACGGGCTGCGCGGCACCATGGTCCGTACCCAGACTACCATTGGATATGATGCGTCGGCTAAACTCAGAAAAGGTCATGCCCATGACCTGTTTATCGATTCCTAAGAATTTCAAATCCATCGAGAAGGCGGTTATGGCATCAGAAGCTTGCTGCAACAGGTTACTGTGATTGCCCGTTGTGGTTGCTCCTGCGTTTACCTGGCCACCATGTGTGTCAAAACCGCCCGTGCTCACCAAATAAACCTTCGTCTTGAGTCCTCCGGCTATCAAACAAGCAACGGTCTTCAGTTGGGCGGCCAGGTCGTTGTTCGCCGGGTAGCCCGAATATTGTTGCGTCACTTTTTTGGCTGCTGCCTCAATGGCTGCTGCGTATTTGTTGGTCTGTCTGGCGATGGCACGTAGGTAGGTAATTTCATCGCCCATGGGGGTATTGGGTTCTGGCTGCGTTATTCCGTTGATGAGGTTGTAGAACTCCTCATCGGTTGGAACGGCCATGGCTGTTGTACCCCCGGCCGACATGAATACTGGAGAGATGAACGATCCAATTTGGATCGCCAAAGGATCAGGCATAGTGGGATTGGGATATCCTATCGGGTAATTGGTGTAGGTCTGACCCAGGTAGCGTCCCACCCACCCTGTGTCTAGATATTGGTCCGAGTCTGATCCGGAAAGCCATATGTCGGTAGCCCGAAAATGGGAATCGTCTGGCGAGGGGTATCCGATGCCTTGCAGAACTGCCAACTGACCGTTGTTGAACATCCCCTGCAGTCCCGTCATTGCCGGATGAAGTCCGCATTTAAAATTACCCAGAGGAAGAATATCCGACTCCGGAATGGCAATATTGGTTCTGGCCGCATAGTATTCACCGTAGACATCCAGAGGAATCACCGTGTTAAGGCCATCGTTGCCTCCTGTCAATTGCACCAGCACTAAAACATGGTTGTTGTCTGTTGCGCCTTCCAGGCCCCGAAGAAAAGGCAGGTGAGAAAGCGCGTTGATCCGGAAGCCACCCAGGACAGCGACCGGTACCACACTTTTTAAAAAACTTCTTCTTTGCATAGGTCCGTGATTTTTCTTGGGTTAGGATAAATGATATTCGGGCAAATCCATCAGGTACTTATATAGCGCCCGTAGGCGGCTATCCACCGTGGAAAAGGCGGTCATGTCACTCGGATTGGCCTGATAAGCCTGCCATGCCTGAGTCCAATACCGGTCGCTGGTTTGACCGCTGAGCAGAATCGTGTTCTTGATCAGGGTTATCGATGCGGCAGATAAGGGAGGTTGCAGCAATACGTTGAGCGAATCGCTGATCAGCTGGTTCGGATCGCTTGGATTGGAAGATAGACTGGCAAAATGGATTGCATCAATTTGCAAGCTTGTTCCATTCATCATGTCTCCCGTACCGATGAGCAGATCCGTATAATAATTGCGTTGCGTATAGGTCACTGAATTAATCCAGAGTTCATGGTATTCAGGGGCTTGATAATAGGCTGGCCAACCGGCGACAAGGGTTATGGCCATTATTTCCTGCTGCATCAATATCGACTGTTGCAAGATCATATTCCAGACCGCATATTGAGCCGAAGCATTGGCTGAGGTAGGCAAAGGCAAATCATACTCCCGGCACAGTCCGACCAACAAATCCACGGGGCTTTTGATCACGCAGGCCCCAGAATTGACCAGATCGAAAAAATGCTGGCTCTTGAACAAAGTGGACAATACGGTAGGAATATCGTATCCGCTTTGGCGGAAAACCGTAGCTAAAGGTTCGATGATATTGGTCTCGATGGTCGAGTCGATAACGTAGTAGACAAAAAAATTATAGAGCTTGCGGCAGATGAATTTCGCCGATTCCTGAGTCGAAAAAATCATTGTCAGCAAATCGTCCAGTTCTCCGGCTCCGGCAGCCCCGGAATATCCGGTAACCACATGGTTAGCATAAAATGAGGAAAAGATTTTATCGGTACTGTCGTGGTTACCTGGCTCAAAGACGTAATTGAAGTTAAGATCCACGCTATGGCCCGTGAGAACGCGCGCCGCCGCATGGACATCATCCTGGCTATAGGTGGTCGTGACGCCGTCGGCTCCGAGGCCCACGGTGTACAGCTCCTGCAGTTCCCGGCCATAATTCTCATTGGGGGCCGTCATCACATTAGTGTTTCCGTTCAAGTAGATAAGCATGGCAGGGTCCAGGGTAATGGCTTTGACGAGCGCTTGGAAATTCCCCAAGGCATTTTGTCTGAGTGTCAGGTACTGGTTAAGCCACAATTGCGCAGGAATATCCATAAAATGCTGCGTGGCATCCATAGCAAAGTGATTATGCCAAAACAAAGTCATTTTTTCGTGGATGGAGCGCTGCGGATTGAGCATCTGCCCCGTCCACCAACATTGCAAGGAATTTAGTCTACTTGCATTGAGCTGGGGATTGCTGTACAGCAGGCCCACATTATTCCAAGCCTGCCAGGCCGCCACTCCTGTCGGGTCGGCGCCATAGTTGTTCAAAGGCAAGGTGCTCGGTGCCGCAGTCGGCTGCAGCAGCGAGTCCACGGCCTGGGACATCGACATGGTTTTGAAATAGGCAATATCAGCAACACTCGCTCCAAACAGCGTCCTTTTGAGCAAGTGGACGACTTGGGGCGTGTCCCAGGTTCCGGTGTATTCACCCAGTCCCAGCGGGCTCCCGGGAAGTGCTGGGGCCACCGCCCGATTGTCCATCGTTATGTTGAGTTGCCCGATTGTTGATTCCATGAGCGTTCTGATTAAGAGATTTGCGTATCAAAAAAAATATGGTCTATTCCGGTTTCAGCTTAGTCCTGAAATAGTGTAGTAAACACCCCGTTGACCAACTTGATGGTATCCGAACCATTGACGACATTCAAATTGAATCTCCCCTTTACGGCCGCATTGATAATTTTCGGAAACGTGTCGATCTGTACATAATTGCTGCTGTCTGTGGTATTATTGTATTCAATACCCAAGCTGTTCGTATAGGTAACAAGCAGGCTGTCCCCCGCATACCGCCCCGTAGTATCACCGATTACGCGAATGCTGATATTGCCTGGTGTGTTCACGGTATCGGCATATTGACCAATAAACACCGTGGTTTGCAGGTTAAGGACATCTTGTATGAATACCTGCGTCGATGGAAAACTTACCATGGTATCGTTGGCTGAAAAACTGAACGCCGTGTAATTCGATTGAGCGGAGAGCTCCCCGTTTCCTTTGGTACAGCCAAAAAAGGTCCAACTGGCCAGACCACAAATAATGAGTAGCGGTGCAAATTTCATGGTGCGTTGTTTTGCGGGGGGTGTGGATTTACCCATGAATAACAATTTTCACGCCAATCAGAGGTCGCGAAAGCACCTAAACGATTCTTCCCAAATTGGGAACAAGTGGGAAATCAAGCAAAATTTGCGAATATTTAATTATGTAACTGATTTTTAATTATTTAAATATAGATTTCATCAACATCTTGAAGGCCGGCAGCAGCGCCCACACAATAAAAAAATTGCTTGCTTCGCCAGAGGAAATCCTGCAATATCGAACCTGGACGCGGGTTTCGGTAACGTCCGGTCCTTGAAGCTTGGCAAGCGGATTTTGCCAAGGATTTTTCCCCTCCGTCCAAGGCAGCAAAAACGAAGAGCTGGGTGCTCTTTTTGACCTAGAATCCGCAGCAGAACGACCGTGCACGGCAAAGCAGGTTTAATGAAACAGACCTTGGAATATAGAGGCTGGGGGTTGCTTTGGATTATTCCCCAATAAATAATTACCATCGGGATTTTTAGACGATCCCCTTGCCCAGAGGTCTGGGTTTCCCCATTACCGAATGTAGAGTGAACCCCAAGGTCTCAACACCTCTTGGGTCGGTGTGGAAAATACATTCATCGAGTGCGGGTCATTTTTCTTCTTCGTCCAATATGGATTGAAGTTCCAGTAAATTATCGATGATATAATCGGGACTTGCCGATTCCAACTGTTCACGGCTGTGGGCGCCAGTAGTGATACCAATATTCAGGCTGCATCCTGCATTTTTACCTTCCTCAATGTCGATGATCGAATCCCCTACTTTCACGACTTGATGTGGATCGGAGATATCAAACCATTCCATGGCCCGCTGGATCATATCAGGCTCAGGGCGATTTTGTTGGACATCGGTTGCCGTCACCAAACCGTCGAAATCGGAACCTTTCTTCCAGTGCAGTTTAGCAAGCAAGGTGTCGGCAGTCTTTGCGTTGTAGCCGGTATTTAAAATTACCAGAATCCCCCGGCGTTTCAGCTCACGAAATATTTCTTCGGCGTTAGGTTGAGGGAAGACTTCCAGGGTTTCATAGGCCTTGCCTAGTTGCGCAATAAATTGCGCATATATCCGATCGGAGAGTTTGTCGTCCTTTGTATTTGCGTACCTCGCTAATATACTTTTGATGGCTTGCAATTTTTCCTTACCCGCGCCATCCAGCAATACCTGGTCCAAGGTGACTGGAATGCCGGCCTCATTAATCGCTTGGTGAAGTGTCTTATATACCACATTGTTCTCGTCGAGGACCGTACCGGCCATGTCAAATACTACCATTTTAATCATAATGCATATTTTTTTGATGGATAAATAGGGTAATGTCTTGTCCTGCGAGTCGAGCCCAGGTCACGCACGCTAAATCCGAATGCCTACACGCACTGGTTTTCGTTCTTGGGCAAACGCAAAGGCTTGCTCCACTTCGTCCAATGCAAATTCCTTTTCAATTAAAGATTCAAATGGATATTTCTGATAATTCGCTTCGATGAAATCCGTGGCATTCAAGAAATCCTCGTAGTTGTAATTGTGCAATCCACGGATCTGAATGAGCTTGCGCACGATTTGCTGGGCATCGACGGCTACCGGTCGTTCAGGGAAAACGGCTCCGATCCACACAGCTATCCCGCCAACGTGTAGAGATTCCATTCCTAGCTCCATAGCCTGCGGGCTACCTGTCATATCGAAGACGAGATTGGTTTGCGGCCAGGGGAGATCGGAACCTTTCGGCAGGTTAGGCGATGGATAGATTTGATCGCATCCAAATTTAGGGCCCCAGTGGAGCCGTTGCAGATCCGGATCGATTAATCCAATCCAGCCAGCACCAGCTTCCTTGCACATAGCGACGCAGGACAGACCGAGCAAACCCGCGCCAAAAATCAAGATTGTTTTGCCAGCCAAATTCCCGCCCGCCACGCGCAGGCCACCCATGACCGTAGCGTGCGCGCAGTTAATGGTCGCCGCTACCGCAAGGGGAATAGATTTGGAAATCTTAATCACCGCCGTCCGGGGACGAAGAACGCAATAGTCTGCTAAGCCTCCATTGAACACATCATCGCCTTGAGCCAGGGCATGGCCATATTTATAGAGGTGATCACTTTTTTGCGGGATGTCAGGACTGGGAGGCGTAACATGATCTGGTACGGCGAAAATAGACCAGGTAATCCGGTCGCCCACCTGGATCGTTTTGCCCCGCAGATCTAGGCCACTGTGGGCCGGATCAATGCGCCAGATTTCGCCCACAATTTCATGGCCTAGTACGACACGCGGAGGTTCCCTTCGCCTTCCGCTAAAGGTGTGCAAGTCGCTTCCGCAAAGCGTAGTATAGAGGTTTTTCACTAAGATCTCGCCAGGTCTAGCTAATGGCACCTCCCGGTCAATGAATTCAAACGGCGCACCCGGGGTGGTGAACAGTGCGGCCTTACCAGGGGGAAAGCTGGGCAATTTGTCGTTCATGTTCTTTAAATTTCAATTGGAAATACCAATGGCAAAAAAGTACGGTGGCAACTCCGCCAATACCCAGATAAAATACCATTTTGAGAAATAACACCAACAAGGAATCTGTACTGGGCATCACATGGCGCACCAACAGCAGCACAATATAGCCAGTATAGCCGACCGAATCGACCAGATACATCAAAAAGGAAATGTTCGCTCGCTCCTTGGTGATAGCAATTAGCCGTTCAAACACGGTTGTGTGAATGGCGACATAAGGGAGATAAACACCTAAGCCAACCAGCACCATAAAAGGAAATTTACCCATACCGGCACGAAGGCCTAGCCAAGAAAAAAGCAACAAAACAAAGCCCCCCGCACAGGTGAGCAACGAATACCGAAAGGCTTTCCGGTGATGGTAAATGAAAATGGCCATGGCGTTGATCGTGATCACTCCCAGAGATACCCAAAGTTCAGATTGCGTAAACAGCTGAGGCGTTTGGGCGTAGCCCAAGCCGCTCCACAATTCAGGCGCAAAATCCCCTCGAACACTGCGTAATAGCGTTATGGCCAGATAAACGACCGTAATGCCAACCAGTCCAGGGGCGTACTTCAAAAAAAAGTCCGCCCGGTCTTTACCGTGCATGGGTACCCGTTCTGTTCGACTGGCAACATCCAAACCTGTTGGGGGTGGTACTTGACTTAACATGACAATAAATAGCACGGTGGGAAGGACGAAGAGGCCACCTGCTAAAAAAGGCATCCAGTTCTCGGCAATCCCCCAGCGAAGCAACAGGGTACCAACGGACTTGGAGACACCATCCGATACAATAAAACTGGTACACAATCCAGCAATTAGCAATTCGGTGTTTTTTTTACCCTCCAAGTAACCTAGTATCAAGCCGAAGACCATGCCCAGGCACAAGCCATTTACAAATAAGCAAACGCCATTCCAAGGGCGCGGAATTACCCCGAAGCCCAACAACATCAACTCGGCCAAAGTCAGCAAACCCACCAGCATGTATATTCGCTGTCCGGGCTTCACTTCGGAGACGACTTTTATGCCAATCCATTTGGCCAGCACATATCCCAAGGTTTGTGCAATAACTAGTAAAAATTTGAATTCCATTCCCAGAAAACTAGCCTGCGCATAGGTGGCGGCTGTGTAGGGCTTGCGGAATCCATACATACAAAAATAGGTACCAAAAGCAGCCGTCATGGCCCAGGCCGGGTTCGTGCGCAATTTATTCAGCCAGTTGGATCGCATCTTGGGTTAGATAAGATTTGCCAAATCGACAATGAGTAACTAACATACCCTCACTTCAGCGATGAGGGAAGACCAGAAAAGAACACCTTAAGTCCAAAATTCCAGGTGCAGATTCCATTTAAGGCGGTTTGCTGCCTGCCTTGCCGACGCGACGCACCAGAAAGTGGACTGGCGTTGGAAGCGGTTTATGAGTCCGCGGTCTGGTTCATCCACCAAGCTAACGCGCATAAATTAGGTGAGCATGAGGTTAATCTTATCCTATTGTTAATTTATTCTTTCCTTGTTCCAAGTAGGCGCTTTTCATTTGCCTCTCCCCCCAAGGATCTACTTCGTCCAAGTCTTTCGCTGCCCACCAGACCTGGACCTAATACCGCCGCAGCGTCCCTTATAGTCGTATAAAAGCAAATGGAGCTGCAACCGGCGGGTTTACAGCCCCATTTTTTGGGTATTCCAAAAATTCGACTAAGTACAGTGAGTAAGAATTGCTTAATCTGACTGAACATCCACGACTTCGTATACACTTTTACCATCCTGCTGTATAGGCTGATAATAGGTATCGCCAAATTGAACATAGGTTTGTCCACCTAATTTTACTTCCGTGCCCCCATCGGGTAGATTTTCAACCACCGTTCCTGCCGTAGGAGGAACGACCGTGTAGCCGCTAGCGGATTTCTCATAATAGGTCCCGCCGTAGTAGTAGTTGTTGGTTGTTTCGTTGACCACGACGGTTTGGGTTTGCGGTGGTAAAGTTGTCACCGTGGCCCCGACCGGAGCTGCTACGACTATGTATCCGCCATTGTTGGGCGCATAGTAGACCCCCTGGTCATAATAATATTGTTGATTGGCTACCGATACCAAAATGGCGGTAGTGGCAATGGTGGCTGCAAAAAATCCCCAAGGGTGCCAAACCGGTCCCCAACCCATATACGGACGATAAGGGTGGTAGTAATAGGGGTGGTAAGAATAATAGCGGTGACCTCCGTAATAGTAAGGAGGTCTGGTATAGGGATGATAGGGATTGCGGCGTGGAGCCGTATTAACGTTTGTGTAATGTTTGCTGTTGTTGATGTTCACATTCACGTTGTTGTTGTGGCTGTTGTTGATGTTGGTATTCCGGTTCCCTGAATTGACGTTGCTTGTCCGGTTTCCAGAATTGTTTGTATTACCTCCCCGGTTTCCTGAGTTATTGTAGCCCGATCCACGATTGTTAGCTTGGTTGGAATTTGCTGAGCCCCTGTTTGCGCCCTGGTTCGTTGAAGGGGCACGGTTGCCACCCGCATGTCCACCTCCCCCGCCGCTACCCCCCTTTTTTTGCGCCAAGCCCGACAGGCTCAGTCCAAGAAGCAAGCTTACCATCCCCATTAGGACAACGACTCGATTGGAACGTATCAGATTGTATTTACCGCTTTTCATGATTGTTAGTTGAATATTTAGGAATTCATTTGTCTATGTCACGCGCCCCAAACACTGCAGGCGACGGAGGTGACGATCATTGGGCTTTTTCCATTAGGTTCCAAATCCGGACCAGGTCTGGATTAAGAATAATATCCGTGCGGCGATTTTGGGCCCTGCCTTCTTCAGTCGAGTTATCAGCCACGGGATCATACTTGCCCTTCCCGGCAGCCGTGAGGCGGGCGGGATCAATGCCGTACTTGTCGCGGAGCACTTTTACGATGGCAATTGCCCGAAGAGCACTGAGGGTCCAATTATTATCCCTAAGGCTAGCGTTGCTATACTTTACCGAATCGGTATTGCCCACGATGATTGCCTTCATCGAAGGATTATCAATCAGCACATCGGCTACGACAGATAAAGCCTGCCTTCCCATTTCATTTACTTTGGCGCTGCCCGTAGGAAACATCAGTTTATCCCCCATCGAGATGTAGACTAGCCCATTTTTGTAGGTAACCTTAATGCCTGCGTCTTTAAATTCCTGTAGCGCCTGCGAGGCTTTTCGACGTATTTCTTCCATCGATGTGCCCTGCTCAGCTAGTACACTATTGAGTTTTTCCAACCGAGCACTCCTGGCTTCCTGGGCCTTGCGATAGGCTTCTGCATCACTGGCAAGTTGTGCATTTTGGCTTTTTAATTGCGCGTTTTCGTCCTTGATTTGGCTAATCAGTTTATCATCGTCTGCGACCTTGCTGTTTAATGCCGTTACTTGGCTATCCAAGCGCTGGATTTGGGCATTGGCCGTATCCAACTTTTTACTCGTCCCGCAAGAGACCAGGATACAGGAAGCCGCAGCGAAGACTAAAATGGCTGTTTTCATTGTTATTCTTTTTTGTGATGTTTATGTAATCTATAGTTCATTTACTTCTAAGTTTTGGCGCCAATGCGCTAATAATCTCTACCCACAAACCCCATCCCGATCTGCCCAAGGGCTAACCCCTCAAGTCGATCCAAGCCCGTTAATACCCAAACACATTTTTTCTCAAGTTAAGGTAAAAATTTGCTTGATCTTGGCGATGCATGTCCTGTTCCATCGAAACAAGTCCATTGAGAATCAGGGGATCATTTCCATATTTGGTGAGGTAGGTTTCCAGGGATTGAATAGCTGGGGTGGGTTGGCCCGTGGATTGGAGAAACGAAGCGTACGCGTAGGTGTAGGTAGGTTCCTTCGGATCCAGCGTCATGGCCCTGCGCAGTTCAATCATCCCGCTGGGTTTGTTTCCATTTCGAACCCACCAGAGCGCCATACTGTAATGCAGGGTGGCATTATTCGGTTCGATCAAAAGCCCTTTCTCAATAAACTCCTTACCCCTCGGATCCTCCCCCTTGGCCCGATATAGGTCGGCCGTATTCGCGTACAAGGCCACGAATTTCGGAAAGCGGCTCAATCCGAGCAAATACACTTGCTCGGCTTCAGGCAACCTGCCGACGGCAGTGAGGATGATTCCTTGATTGAGATAGCCCTCCGGCCGGTCGCACATGTTGCGCTGAATCTCCAGGTATTCAGCCAGGGCTTCGTCGAAGCGCTGCTTGGCGTTGAGATCAAGTTGGCCATAAAGGGGGGACAGGGTATTCATCGCCTCCGCGCGCACACTGAGCACCGGATCATTGAGCATAGGTACCACCAAAGGCATGATTACTTCGGGTGCAAGTGTGGCGGTCGAGTGCAGGGCATTGAGCCGAAGCATGGGATCTGCGCTTTGGGTGTAGGTTCTTACCTGATCGGCGATTCGGGGGGAATTAAATTGGCTGTATTCATTCAAGGCCGTGGCTTGCGCAATAGCAGGATAGGCAGCTGGATTCAACAAATCATGCAAAGCAGGTTCGCTAGCCGGCGTGTTCTTGGCCGTGGCATAAAGTAACTCGCCATATGTCCTTGTCCGGGGAAGTTTATCACCATACCAGTGCAGGAAATTCTTGGCTGCCCAGTCGACCGATTTACCCACATGGCATTTGTTGCATGCATTGGGCGTTCCCATGGTAAGGGAAAGATCCGGCCGGGGGATTCGGATGCTGTGATCCCGGCGGTCGTCAATGACCATATAGGTTGTCACTGGCATGTGGCAATTGACACATGCCGATCCCGGGCTGTTAGCCGCATGATGCGTATGATCGACCACATCGAATTTTTGAGGAGCATGGCAGCTAAAACACACATTGTTGCCGGAAGCTTTGAGCTGCATCGAATGGGGATCGTGACAATTGCTGCAGGTCACCCCCATGGAATACATTTTACTTTGCAAAAAAGATCCGTATTCGTAATCTTCTTGCTTGATCTGACCATCAACATAATAATTGATCGTGCCAATGGTGGATGGAATATGCGTTTGAAAATAGGACTGGCCATGATAATAATGGTCCGACAGTCGAGTCGCCCGAGCATGACAACGCGCGCAGGTTTCAATTAGCGTATTGTTCTTTACGATTTGATCAGGATATGCGATTCCTTTAGACGTGTCGAACTTCCAGGTTACTTTCTTGGCGTTGAGGCTTATGGCAAACCCCTTTAAGCTGTCTTGGGCATATTTCTTATCTACCCACTGCAAATGACCCGACGCGGGCCCATGGCAGGATTCACAGGAAACCCGGTTTTCGGACCATTGGCTGTGGAAGGTATTATCCGATACGTCGAATTTTTTGAAAAAATTAGTGGTGTGGCAATCAGCGCACATGTTGTTCCAATTTTGATTTTCACCCGTCCAATACAGCTCGTCGCCAGGCAAGATTTTTTCCTTGTTGTAGATATGGAACCATTTTTGTCCACCTTGTTCCTTGGCCCGGGTGTCCCAGCAAAACGGGAGCGTTTGGATTCGACCATCATCAAACCTCACCAGGTATTGTTGAAGGGGTTTCCAGCCAAACGTGAAGCTGACCATAAATTCCGCTTTCTTGCCCTGGGCATCCTTGGTGCGCACGTAATAGTGTCCGTCTCGTTGGTAAAAGAAACTGGTGTCTCCAAAATAAACAAAATAACTGTTGTTGAAATTACCCCTGACCGACCTGGGCAGTGCGCTATCCATCGCATGAAAATGATCCGAACCTAAGTAGCAACTGTATTCTTTGGGGTGGCAGCTTTGACATTTTTCGGATCCGCTATATGTCAGGGGAGCCGTCGGCGCCTCGGGTTTGGAAGATTGCACGCAGCAATACAAAAGCGATACAACTAGGACGATTGAAGAAACGACGGCAAATTTTTTCATACGATTCTGATGTCAAACACCAAATTTCAGGAAAAATAACCCTTTTTACCTAATTCACACGTTAGCAGCCAACTCCGCAAGATTCACCAAATGGTGGCTGCTTGCCCAAGATTGCACTGCCTAGTTAGGCGTAACTACCCGAACCTATTCACCTAGGTATTCGAAAAACGAGTCAGCCTCATTTTTTGCTCAGTCTTTGCCGTTGCATTCCAGCCTCCGTGAATAGCCATGGCGGCGCCGATGGCGCTTGCCTGCGGTAAGGAGGCGGCCCAGACATGTAACTGGGGAAAAGCAAAAGCAAGGAGTTGCATGTATAGCGCATTCTGGCTAAATCCGCCATCAACAAAAAGCGATTTTACCGGTTGCTTTCCCATGACCCGCGAGGTCGAATCAACTTGTTGGCCAACGAGCGCCACCATCAATGCATGGTACGCCATGGACGGGGTCCCGAAATCAGCAAGCTCCCGTTGGCTAAACCCAAGGGATTCGACCTTGGAACGATGCGTACGGCCTGGATCGACATTTTCTTGCAAAGCTTTGGCTAATGCAAGGTCTGGTTGAACGGCCATGTAGAAGTCGTCCGCGACCTGAAAATACGCCGCAATTCTTTTGGTCTGTACTTCATGCATGTGCCCGGCATGTAATCTGGAAGCCTTAACCGGAAAGCCTTGATATTGCAGGTAGCACAAACAATCTTGACGCAATTCGTTGGCTGTGAGTGGCTCCCGGTTGAAGGGATTGAGCGTAATGGACCAGGTGCCTGTGGATAGCAGCAAAAAGGGTTCCTTAAAAAAGTCCATATAAGGAATTAATGCGGCAGAACTATCGTGTAATCCTACCCCGCTAGCTCGTTGCGCCAGAACCGTGCAATGGGCGGGAACTTCAATCAACTGGTCAGAAGGGAACAAGGGGGCCATTCGGTCTACAACGCCCTCGTCGTATAGCCATCGGTGGTAGCGCTGCAGTCCAAAATCCCACAGAGCACTATGGCATCCCAGGCTCGTAATATCGCAGTAGAACTGACCCGTAATCAACAGGCTTAAGTATTGGGGTAAATGCAGAGCATATGCCGTTTTATCCCAGAGATCCGGGCGCTGGTCTTTAAACCGTAAGAGTTGAAGGCCTGAATTTAAGCTACCCAGGGCCGGCGAAGCCGTTTGCTGACAAAAATCTGTCTGGCCTCCATAGCGCGCGTATAACTTGGCTTGCAACTCTTGGGGAAAGGGTTTCAGGTAGCTGTACAAAGGGGCGATAGGTTTGCCCAGACTATTTACGTAAACCAGGCTGGCCCCATAGGCAGAAAAATTGATTGCCTTGATCTGCAAGCCGGGCATATTCGTGGCTACCGAAACTGATCGGCTGACCCAATCGGTGAGCAATTCGATCGATTCGCAGCTAAAGCCATCTTCGTCGCAGGATTGGGGCAATTGCACGGTTTGCTCGGCTACTACCTCATATCGTTCGTCGAAAAGGAACCATTTCTTATTGGTCTTTCCAACATCAAGAATAAGTATGACAGGCTTGGGTTCCATCGGTATCATAAGCCGGTAGATGTGGTTGTAGATCCTCGTTCCTGGATGAGCCTCTCCCGAACTTTTTGGGCGCGGTACAGACCCATGGGCTGCAACGCGCCGCCTTGTCGCCGTCTGACCTCCGCGACCATTGGCCGCAGGTCGGAGCGAAATGCATTTTGCAGCACTTCCTGGGCTGCCGACACATCGTTTGCCTGTTGCGCTGCGGCTAATTGGGTCCGGTCCACGATCAGCGCTTGGGCGTAGGCAATCTGGATCGCTTCTAACGATTGCAGCAGATCTTCGAGTGGGTCTTTCACATTGTGGGAAGCGTCGATCATCCAAGCCAGGTCATTGGCATGATGCATTGACCGAGTATCCATGCCTTCCACCAGCTCGTTAAATATGAGAAAAAGTTGATAGGGTTTAATGCTTCCGACCGTAAGGTCATCGTCGCCATATTTCGAATCATTGAAATGAAATCCCCCCAATCGGCCTTCCATCAACAGTAGCGCCACAATTTGTTCGATGTTGGTATTGGGCAGATGGTGACCTAGATCCACCAGGCTATAGGCTTGAGGGCCAAGTTTAGTAACATAAAGCAGCGACTGTCCCCAATCCCCTACCGTCGTGGAATAAAAATTAGGTTCAAAGGGCTTGTATTCAACAAACATCTTCCAATCCGTCGGCAAGCTTTGATAGATCTCCCGTAGCCCATCCAACGTGTGTTGAAAGGCCTTTCTAAAATTGAGTTGTCCAGGGAAGCAAGAGCCGTCCGAGAGCCAGACTGTGAGGGCTTTGGAGCCCAGAGACACGCCAGCCTCTATAACCTCCAGGTTATGTGCGATCGCTTGACGCCTGATCCTGCTGTCCTCGTTTTGTAAGGATCCAAATTTGTAGGAAAACGCCTGCCTAGGCTGGTCCTGAAAAGTGTTTGAATTCATCGCATCAAACCTTAAGCCAAGCTCCGCAGCACGAGCCCTGATCCCCTGGGGGTCGGACGGTATATCCCAAGGGATGTGCAAGGAGATAGCCCCCGCAGTTCGGCTCAGCGCGTGCAAAAGTCCAACGTCATCTATTTTTTCCTCTAGGCTGCGGGGTTCGCCTCCCGATCCAAATCGACCAAATCGGGTACCCCCGGTACCCAGCGCCCAGCTTGGAATAGCCACCTGAAAATCAGCTAGCTTCTGGATAACGGACTCCGGATGGGCCAAGGTCGTCGCCAGGGAATCCCATCGATGCATATGGTCGGTAAGCAGAGGTTGGTTATGGTGGTCGATAGCGGATTTTTCAATGCGCATGTGTCGTGTTTTTATTGCCTGGTAGTCGATGGTCCGCTTCGTGTGACCAGTTACGCTAGTAGGTCACCCTTACCGCAAATAGAATACTTCCTGCAGTGGTGTGGTGACGGGCGAAAGATCCTCGTTGCTTTCCATAATGTCCTGCATATAGGACCACCATTGCTTCATAAGAGGCTCCTCGGCCAGCTGGTCAAGTTTTTTGGGATTATCGATCTTCAGGTAACCAAATAATTCCCCCGTCTGCGATTCCAAGAAAATGGCGTAGTCTTCGATGCCTTGGCTTTTCAGTAAATTGGCCAACTCAGGCCAAAGCTGATCGTGTCTTTTTCGATATTCCTGCTCGCAGCCTGGGTACAGCTGCATTTTAAACGCGATGCGTGGCATAGCTGAAAATTTAAGGTCCGATTTCATTACCGCACAAAGGCCATCGCGATTCCTCCATCGACATTCAGGACGTTGCCTGTGGACTTGCTGAGCAGCCCGCCCACCAAGGCAAAGCATGCCTTGGCAATGTCTTCTGGAAGAATGACTTGATTCAGCAAGGTACGCTTTGCATAAAAAGCCGGCAATTCTTCCACCTTGATGCCATAGGCCTCGGCCCTGCCTTGGGCCCAAGCCCCTTCCCAAATCTTGCTGTCTGCGATGACGGCGTCCGGATTTATGACGTTAACCCGGATATGATCAGCACCAAGTTCCGCGGCATTCAATCGGCTCAGGTGGAGCTGTGCCGCTTTTGCCGATCCATAGGCGGCATTGTTTGGTCCGCTGACTAGGGCGTTCTTACTCACAATATTAATGATGTCACCACCACCGCCCTGCTGGCGCATGACATGTACCCCTTGCTGGGTGACCAGGAACTGACCCTTTACCAGCACGTCATAGAGCAGATCCCAGTCCTTTTCGGTGTATTTTTCCAACGGTTTAGAAATGGACAGGCCCGCACAATTCACCAAAATATCTATGCCGCCAAAGGCTAGTAAGCCTTCCCTAATGCAGAGCTCGATCGAGTCCGTTTGAGTGACATCCAGCCTGTGGGCTACAATCCGATCGTTGCCGAATGTGTGAATAAATTCATCGGCCGCGGTCTCCAGGCGAAGAGCGTCATTGTCGTTTAAAATAATGCAGGCTCCTTCTTCGGCCAATTTCTTGGCAATGGCTTTACCGATGCCTCCTGCGCTCCCGGTTACTAAGGCAACCTTTCCGCTAAGTGCTCCGGGTGGGGTCATACGCTTGAGTTTGGCTTCTTCCAATAGCCAGTATTCGATGTCGAAAGCTTCTTGCCTGGCAAGCGAAATATACTCTGACACAGCCTCCGCTCCACGCATGACGTTGATAGCGTTGATGTAGAATTCGGCGGCTACCCGTGCCGTTTGCTTATCCTTTGCAAAGGTGAACATTCCCGTACCGGGTACCAGGATCACGACCGGATTGGGGTCACGCATAGCTGGACTATTGGGATGCTTGCAGCTGTTGTAGTACTCCGCATACATAGTTCGGTAGTCGTTGAACCGGGGAGCTATAATATCTTTGAGTCCCCTATAGTCCTTGAGGTCTTGGCTTTCAGCCAAATGAAGCACAAGAGGGCAAATCTTCGTGCGCAGGAAATGATCCGGACAACTGGTGCCCATGGGTGCTAGCCTGTCCAGATCCTCGGAGTTGATGAATTGCAGCACCCGGTCGTCGTCGCTGAAATGTCCTACCATGCACCTGGGCGACCCACTTGGCTGAGATTGGCCCGCAGTAGCCATGTACTCTCCTCGGAGCACAGGGGCAAGTGCTGCTGCCCTGTTCAGGCGTTCAGCACTAAAGGAGGATTCCATTTTGACGCCTCCAAATACCGGACGCTTCTTGCCTAGGTTATCTTCCAAAAAAGTTGAACAGCGCTTAATCACCTCCAGGCTGTTGAGGTAACAAGACAACGAAGTATCCCCCCAGGTAAACAACCCATGCGATCCTAGTATGATGCCCCGAATGCTGGGTTGTTTTTCCAGACATGCTCGTAATTGGAGGCCCAGGGCAAATCCGGGGCGCTGCCAGGGAATCCAACCCAAGCTCCCTTCAAAAAGGTCCTGCGTTATGGCCTGCCCGTCCTTAGATGCGGCAATGGCAATAACCGCATCGGGGTGTAAGTGATCGATATGCCGAAAAGGCAAAAAGGCATGTAATGGGGTATCGATGGAGGGAGCTTTGGAGGAGGGATCGAAGAGGCAATAGTTGAATAACTCGACCATCTGGTCTTCTTGGTCAATTCCTTTGTATAGGGACTTTAGTCCGAGGAGTCTATCCATATACAGGGAGGCCAAGCCACTTTTTTTAAGGGTACCCAAATCGCCCCCCGATCCTTTGACCCACATGACTTCCACGGGTTGGCCCCGCAGCGGGTCTATGCAGGAGGTCTTGCAAGAAGTATTTCCTCCCCCATAATTGGTAAGGCTAAGGTCTGCGCCCAGTAAATTAGAACGGTAAAGTAAAAGCTCGACTTCATCGCCCCTCAGGGCTTGGGCATGCGCACTGTCCCATAGGCCTTGACTATCGGCTAACCCGGCGGTTTGCCCATTGGCGATTGGCTTTCTTGTTGACATAGATAGGTGCCGTCTTGAGTTATTAGTATTGAAGAAAATAAATTGCCGCGTTAGTCGAACTAAAACAAAAGCAATTAGCCCGGTTTGATGGCATTGCCGTATCCGACCACCAGGACGCTCAGCAGTATGGTCAAGATCCCGAGGACGATGATATTTTTGGTTCTCCTACTAACCCCCTTCCATTCGCGCAGGGCAATGCCCCATAAATTAGCCACCAGGATGATAAACGCCATATGCAAAATCCACGAACTGGCCCCATTGCCTAATTTGCTTTCCCCCATGCCATAGAAAAAGAATTGCAGGAACCAGGTTGTTCCGGCAAGGGCGGAAAATAGGTAATTGGTCCACAGGGGAGTCTTCGTATTGGTGTAATCACCAAATGTTTTGTTTCGCGCATTCAGGAACATGCAGCACACAAAGTTAGTGGTGAGCCCGCCCCAAAGCAATACGACGTAAATGACATTGTTTTGATACAGCGGACTCATCCCTGCTGCCACGGCAGCCTCCGCCATGGGTTTGCCCGCTTCTATGCCGAAATTAAAACACGCACTGAGAATTCCCGAAACAATCGCTACGACCAGGCCCTTCACCAGGTTGAATTCGGCGACGGATTTGCGCTTTTCCTGGTCCGACAATTCCTTTTCCTTGCGCACGCCCGCCCGGCCGCAGATATAGATTCCTAATAAACAAAGTGCCACTCCCGACAAAACGACCCGCCCCCAACTGCTGGACACCATATCGCTGAACGTGGTCTTTCCTGCTATGGGATGAAAATTATAGTAGATCGAGGGGACTAAGGCACCAAAGGCGGAACAAAATCCCAAAACGACCGAATTTCCCAGTGACATGCCGAGGAAACGAACCCCGAGTCCATACGTAAGCCCACCTATGCCCCATAACACACCGAAACAAAAGGTCCAGCCGATTACTTGTGGCGAGGCCTGGTGAATAATAGCAGAAAAGCCAGGCATGGTAAGCCAGGCAGCAAGAGGAGGCACGATAAGCCAGGAAAACAGGCCACCAACTATCCAAAAACTTTCCCAAGCCCACCGCTTCACTTTCTTGAACGGCATGTAGAAACTGCCCGAAGCAAACCCACCTATAAAATGAAAAAATACCCCTAAGATAACCTGCATGGGAACCGATTGATATGGCAACCAAGGTACGGATTCAAACCTAAAGATGGGTTATGGCCGCATAAGTCAGCCCTACAGGTTTTTCCCATGGAGAACCTGTAGCCGTCGACAGACAAACCCGCATGACAATTCAGGTCCCATTTATTCTTCTAAGGTATACTCTTGGCTAATATAGTGTAAATGCCATGATTAATGGTCCAGTGGCAGCGGCCTACTCAGCTGACTTCGACCTCCGCCCTTGGATCAGCAGTACGCGCAGAGGCCAGCCAACAATTAGGCGGGAAAAAAATGTAGATAAAATACTTAGCGCGATGGAAATACACGAGGGGGAAAAGTCAGGGTAATTACCGCCATACGGCATGGGGCCGCAGGACATTCCTTTCAGCAGAACGCGAGAGGTTTAAACCCATGGTCGACATTAACGTATTCACGGATCTGGTTTCCGTCTTCGTAAATAACGATAAAGGACCTTTTACGATCATCAGTTTTCTTTTGTAATTCCAGGATTTTGGTGATGATAAAAGTTCGATCAACCCAAGAAAATCTGTCCTCAAATTTCATATACTCATGGACAGAGGAGAGCACCTCGCCTGATTTCAGGACATGAATGGTACTAACCAAACCCCTTTCTGATATTTGGTAATCGGGGACAGAGTGCATATAAAATTTTCTTGAATTTACCGTTAAATTACGTAAACTATCTGGATTTCTTATCCACATTGTGTGCCATTCTCCTATCGGGTATATATTTCAGATAATTAGATATCTACTTTGGCATCTCTTTAACAAAGCCGACGTAACAATAGGCGCCTGGTCCCATCCAGCAGACAAAGTCCCAGGGGCCCCCGGCCTCATGGCCTACCGTCTTGCACGCCTCTGGCCATTATCCCCTAAAATATCATGCGGCGAGCGGTAAGAAGAATTATTTACGTAGTGAAAAGTTGGGAAAGGAGGTCTCTTCCACCTCGCGCACCTCCACCTCGGATACAACGGCTCGAGAGGGGCCTTGTTTGCACCAGGCAATCAGGCGGTCCACAGCTGACTCAGTACCCGAGGCCATCAACTCTACATGCCCCGCTGAAGCATTTTTTACCCAACCCGTTATCCCCAAGACTTCAGCCTGCTGCTTAGCCGCTGCCCTGAAGAATACGCCCTGTACCTTCCCCCTTATTAATACGTGAACCGTCATAGTGGACCACAAATTTACTCCCGTTAGACAAACGGGTGGTCTCCCTGCAGGTTTTTTTTTCTCTTCCTACTAGATGGTACAAACTCCCCGAGCAGCAGCCTGTCACAAGGCAGCTGAGCCCAGCAAAAAAGACATTTACATGGCTAAAAGTTCTGCGCACAAACTCAAAAATTTTCAATACTTTGACAACCAAATTGCCCCACTAAAACAAGAACCGTTTCATGGAGAATCAAAAGGAATGGGCCTGGGAGATTAAACCGGATGATGGATGGTTCAACCTGAACTTAAAGGGGATATGGCAATACAAGGATCTCTTGTTTCGGTTTGTCCGGCGCGACATCATTGCCAGTTACCAGCAGACCATTTTAGGCCCAATCTGGGTATTTCTGCAGCCCTTATTTACGACGCTGGTTTACGTTATCATCTTCCGGAGAATCGCCAAAATTTCTACCGATGGTATTCCTCCCCTATTGTTCTATTTGCCGGGCAGTCTGATTTGGTCCTACTTTTCCGATATCCTGATCGGCACGATGTTCACCTTTACTCAAAATGCGTATATTTTCCACAAAGTCTATTTTCCCAGATTGATCGTTCCGCTGGGGACCGTCCTGTTTCATTCCTTCCGCCTATCGATTCAATTGCTCTTGTTCTTTTGCATTTACCTGTTTTTCTTGCTCAGGTACCACGACGTACATCCTTCCGCAGCCATCCTCTTGCTGCCTTTTTTGGTGCTTCTGGCGGCTGGATTTGCCATGGGCGTTGGCCTAATACTTAGTGTATTCAATGCCAAATACAGAGACTTGGATAACATATTTCAATTTCTTTTGCGATTGTTCATGTTTGCCGTTCCCGTCGTATACCCCATGTCCATTGTGCCCGAAAAATACAAGACGATTTTCTGGCTTAATCCACTCACCCCAGTCATTGAGACGTTTCGCACTGGTTTTTTTGGGCGTGGTACGATTCAGACCGGCTATTTGGCCATTAGCGTATTCACGGTTGCAGTCATTTTGGTTGCGGGAATGGCCTTATTTAAGAAAAGAGAAATAAAAGTAATGGACGTAGTTTAAACCCAGGACCCATGAGTTCCATTTTAATTAAAGCAGAGGGAGTTTCAAAATATTATACGTTGGGGGTCTTAGGCTCTCGAACCTTCAAAGAGGACTTGATCAATTGGTGGTTCAATCGACCGCTCCCGGGTCTGGTCTCACAGAGCCAGGGGCCGGAGGATGTTTCTAAAAGTTACATCTGGGCTCTCAAGGACATCAGCTTTGAGGTCGCCCAGGGCGAGGTCCTGGGCGTCATCGGTCGCAACGGAGCGGGGAAATCAACCCTGCTAAAGATCATTTCCCGAGTCACCTTGCCCACCAGGGGATCGATCAAAGGCAACGGCAGAACAGCCAGCCTGCTGGAGGTTGGCACGGGGTTTCATCCGGAATTGACGGGCCGGGAAAATGTATTTCTTAACGGTCATATTCTTGGCATGAGAAAAAAGGAGATCGAAGAAAAATTCGATGAAATCGTGGATTTTTCCGGAGTGGAACAGTTTATTGATACCCCGGTGAAGCGCTTTTCCAGTGGCATGTATCTTCGACTGGCTTTTGCGGTAGCGGCACACCTGAACCCCGAGATATTGATCGTAGATGAGGTGCTGGCTGTGGGTGACGCCGAATTTCAGCGTAAATGCATTGGCAAGATGAAGGAAATTTCAACCCAAAAAGGCAAAACCATTCTATTTGTTAGCCACAATATGGAAGCGCATAGAAACCTGTGTGACCGGGCTATTGCCCTGTCCAAGGGTCGAATTATTGATTCCGGGAAGCCGGATGCGGTCATCGCCAATTACATGAAAAGCGAAAAAGTAAAATCGCTCGCCCAGCATTTTGCTGACTTGAACTCGGCGCCCGGCAACGAAGCACTGCGGATCAGAAAAGTGCAATTGGTACCCAGCTATTTACCCGATTCTTTGGAAATTGATATTCGGACGCCTCTGCTTATTGATTTCGAATTCTGGTATAACGGATCCGCCGACCAATTCTTGATGGTGGCTATTCAGCTCTTCAGCTTTAGTGGGGACTGTGTCTTCGACGTGATGAGTGAAAAACGCAAGCTGGACCGAGGCATGGTCAGCGGCCAGTGCCTGATTCCAGGCAATTTTCTGAATGACGGATCTTATTATATTTCCTTGGCGTTTATGCATGACGGTGCGACTAGTTTGTTTTACTTCGAATCTTGTCTGTCTTTTGATGTAGAGGACTATCGGGAAGGCGCAGATTGGTATGGCAAATGGATGGGCCAGGTAAGGCCGAACTTTCCCATTCAGCTGCGCCCGATGCAAAACTAATTTCTATGCCAGCATTCCAACCCTATGCCATATATCATATTGAGCTTACGAAGCTGGACGAATTCTCAGCTCCATCTTCTAACGCCTACCTGGTCTTTTGGTGTGGGAAAATACCGCTAGGAGACCTTTGGCATGCCTATCCTCGGCCGGCCCGCGAGTCCTTCCAACAAGCTGTAGCCAAGGCCATAGAGCCTGCTTTGCTTTATTACCTCTCCCCGGGCCAAAGCCTTGCGAGTGAGAACTGGCAAGAGCTGCTTGCCCAGGGCAGCTACCAAGCCCTGGGGGATCTGTTGGCCAATGGAACCCGGGTGCATGAATCCGCCCCGGGCCATGCGCTCCCAAAACTGACGGTGGTGGTATGCACCCGCAACAGGCCCGAGGCCTTGGAACGTTGCCTCAACACACTCTTAGCTTCATCGGACAAGGACTTTGAGCTTCTGGTTGTTGATAATGCTCCTGATGACGATCGCACTGAGCAATTGCTTCGAAAATATCCTTCGGTTAGGTATGCCCGGGAGCCTAGAAAAGGCAAAGACGCGGCCTGCAATACCGGCTACCAACTGGCTAGCCATCCCCTCATAGCCTATACCGACGACGATGTCCGTGTCGATCCATCCTGGGTACATGGCATCAAAATGAGCTTTCAAGACCCCTTAACCATGGTCGTTACCGGACTTACAATGCCCGAGGAACTGCAAACACAGGCCGAATATGTGTTTGAGAAATTTTGGGGGTTTAATAAAGGATTTTTACCGAGGAAATTTGACTCTCGGTATTTTCTGAGCCACCTAGATGAAGGCGTGCCGGTTTGGGAAATGGGTATCGGAGGCAACATGGCCATGCGCAGAGAAGTCTTTGATCTGGTGGGCGGTTTTGACGAAAGGTTGGATGCGGGAGCAGCTGGATGCAGTGGAGACTCGGAATTCCTGTATCGCGTACTAGCCGAAGGCTGGAATTGTTTATATCTGCCCACACTCGTGGCTTACCACAGCCACCGAAAATCAAACCAAGCGCTGCGTCGTCAATTGTACGCTTATTCCAAAGGCCATGCCTGCGCATTGCTGGTCCAATATGAGAACTACCACCAGCGAGGTAACCTGGTCAGGCTATACCAGGTACTGCCGAAATATTATTTTAGGAAAATTAAGTCCATCCTGCTTGCCGGCCGGCTGAGAAGCTTGGTAGCGGTAGGTCGGGAAATGCTGGGTTCCGCTGACGGATGGCTGTATTACCAACGGCACCGACACCGCCTTAAGTACCCACCTGGGCCACAGGTGGCGAAATCTTGGCTTGATCACCCCCTGGCAGAAGGGACAGCGCTGGTAACGGTAATTATTCTTTGCCGTAAGCAGACTGGCTATCTTGCCTCCACCTTAGAAAGTATTCGCCAGCAAAGCCACCAATTGATTGAAGTCGTCGTGGTAGATCAGGGGCCGGATGAAGAAACGCGCGACTTTTGCGGCCGATTCAACCAGGTATCGTATGTGGCAGCCGGGGGGGTCGGCGCCGCCGCAGCCAAAAATATTGGCGTAGCCTGCAGTCAGGGGAAGTTCCTCGTATTCCTGTACAGTGGGGATCTGCTCCTGCCAGGCGGGGTGGCTATCAACCTCGGCTATTTTGCGTTGCATCCCGCGCTGGCATTTGTGTGCGGAGGTAACAGGGAATACACGAGCAACTACCCAACCGGAGAAGATTCCCCCATACAGGCAGCCGCGGATGAGCTGTATTGCGCCCTACTCAGGGGCGAAGGCATTGACGCAGAGGGTTCGGCCTTGTATCGGCGTGAGCTGTTTTGGGGGTATCATTTTGATCCGAAATGGCAAGCATTTGATGATTACGATTTGCACTTGCGGCTAGCTCGCACACAGCCAGGTCTCTTTCACCGCCAAGCCATTTGCTCCGCTGCCATCTATCAAGGTCTTCTTTCGGCAAGTCAACTTTTTGTGCCGACGACAGCACTCGCCATCCTGAAGAAACAGAAAGACCGTTTGAGAAACCAAACAGAAAAGGTTGCTTTCCTTCAGGGGATTCGCACTTGGTCTCGACGTGCAAAAAATCGAAGCTAAATCTCTGCACCAGCAAAGTTGACAAATCCTAAAAAAATGAATATTTTTAAGTGAAATTACCTGGCTCTTGCTAAACCGTATTCCCCTAACGCCTCCCGTTATAGCGCCCGTTCAAGGCGATGTACATCGTCCGTTGTGGTCCGTGATGATTCCCTCCTACAATTGCAGTCAGTATCTCGAGCAAACCATTCTGTCGGTGTTGAGCCAAGATCCAGGGCCAGAGCTCATGCAAATTGAGGTGGTCGACGATTGCTCCACAGATGCGGATATCCAACAACTGGTGGACCGGGTGGGTCGGGGCAGGGTGAGCTTATTTCGACAGCCAGAAAACCAAGGCAGTTTGAGAAATTTTGAAACCTGTTTGAACCGTTCTACCGGTAGATGGATCCATCTGCTGCATGGAGACGATTTGGTGTACCCGGGGTTTTATCGAGAGATAGAGGGGTTGTTCCGGCAGTTCCCTGCTGTGGGTGCTGCTTTTACTGGCCACCTCAACATCAACGATAAGGGCAACGAGCTGTATCGGGAACGGCCACTGCTGGATAAACCAGGCATCATGCCCAATTGGCTCTACCAGATAGCCATATGCCAACTGCTGCAGCCACCGGCCATGGTGGTTAAAAGAACGGTATATGAGCAGCTCGGGGGATTTTTCGCGGTGCATTACGCAGAAGACTGGGAAATGTGGGTTCGTATCGCGGCCCATTACCAGGTTGCCCACTCGCCCAAATTGCTGGCAGGCTACAGGCTACATGGCACCAATATCACGAGCCGATATTTTAAATCGGGCCAAAGCATTGCCGATATAGCCAAGGTAATTGACATCATCCAACAATATCTGCCGGAAGAAAAAAGGAAAGCGACCAAAAATCGCTCCCTATGGCACGCATCCAGGTATTTTGCCACCGTGACCGACCGGGTATACCACGAACTCAAACACCCGCAGATGGCCCTGGCCATGGCCAAGGGTGCTATGGCCATGCACCGCAACCGAAAAACGATGTATTTTGTTATCAAGAACTACCTAAAGATTCTGCTGCATTACAAATTCCGCCAAATTCAAGTCAAGCCAGACAAGTCCAGCAAATAGTTTCCTACCAGCACGCAAAGCTGGTCCGGCACCTACACCTGCACCGCATAAGTCAAGAAAACTCCAGAATAATTACCCTTGTGGTTTGCCCGTTAGTTGGATTATACCGCATTTTGATGCAAGGGGGATTCCAGGTCGTTGGCCTGCTTTGGAAGGCCGGATTGCGGACGTCGAAGGGTTTTACGCGGACCGGAATACATGATTTTCCTTCTCCAGTTATTGATGGGCTGCTCCAAAAAATGCCAAGAAGCCGCAGCGAAGAGAATCGAAGAGGATAAATATATCATAAAGCTGACCACTTGTAAGGAGCAGAATTCCCCCAGACCCTTCAAGCTAACACCCCATTTAGCCAGCGCCAAGGCGCTTACCCAGTTGAAAAGCCGCCAAAATACCAATCGAACGTATAGGTGATATAGGTAGATGCCATAACTGATTTTACCCAGATAGGTCAGTACCTTGGATTGCAGTAGGCGACCAAATACATTTTTTGAACCCTTTACACAGGCTTCGATACAAAACAGGGCAAACAAGGCGGCAAAGATGCGGTCTGTGCCAATCGAGACAGCCGGGAGATTGGACAATTTCACCAATACCCAAATGGGTAAACTAATGAAAAAAGCCCACTTGATCCATGGGTTAGAAGTTTTGCCTTGCAGATGCAGATAGGCCAGGAGGGCGCCAAATCCAAAGGCATCGGCAGCCGCTGGGGTTAGTACATTGAGTGTTACCACATCGGTGGCGGCCAAAGGATGCATGAGGTAAAACCCAAACCGAAACGCTACCCCCAACGCAATTAATGCCACAAACAACTTAGGCAGGTATTTGGTAGGTGTAAACAAAATGAGCCAGGGCCAAATCAAATAAAATTGTTCCTCCACCGCGAGAGTCCAGATGTGGCAGGTGATTAAATCCCAATGCTGGTCCCAATAGAATTGAAAATTACTCAAGTAAAAGAAGAACACGGCGGCGTGGTTCCTCAGATAGACGCCCCCAATGGGCAGGAGCATCACCAGGAATATATAAAAATAATACGCTGGAAAAATGCGCAGCGTCCTTCGAACCAAGAAAGCCAAGGCGGTTTTTCCTTTGGCGTAACCGGACTCCTCCGCTCGTTGCTTAGCCACCAGCAATATTTTGGTAATCAGGTAGCTGCTGAGCGCAAAAAAGAACACGATAAAGGTTGATAAGTCGAAAAACTGATTGGTGGGCAGCAGGAAAGTGAAACTGTGGTGGTAAATAATCACCACTAAAACCGCCAAAAACCGAGCTCCATCGAGCTGGGGGCTGTATTTGATTATTGAGGCGTTATTATATTGAGTTGGTTTGGTCAATACCAAGCAATTCTGGTTTAAAAATCGAGAATGGACCTGGAACCGGTCAAAGGGCCAATCTCGTGGCAAGCATCAGACATCTATCGAAATAACGACTTCCGAGTTGTTTTAGTACCCCAAAAAATCTTTCCAAGCTATTATTGCTCAGTATGTGAATACTTTACCGCCTGCTATCACCTCTTGAGTCGACTCGTCAAAAACGACTTTTTGGCCGGTGCGGTAAGCCGCATTGGTCATAATCACCGCAATTGCGTGCTTATATCCGGCCTCTATCGGGGCATTGGGCTGTTTTCTGTCCCGCACCGACTGCATCCAGTTACGGACATGGGCCAGGGTCAAAGGATCGCTGCCCGTTTTTGCATCGGTGGAAACCGGACCCGACAGGGAGGACAAAGACATCGGGGCCAAGAGATTAGCTTGCATGCCCATTTCCTTCGCGTAATGCTCCGTGAGCCCGCCATCGGAGGTAATCTGGCCTGTATCCAAATTCAGCTCGCCCCCATTGGAATAATAGATCTCCTTGACATCTCCGGCTGAATTGTTCTGCCTGGACGAAAATACCACCTGAAATCCGCTGGAGAGGTCGTCTAGTGGGCCGTAATCAAATACGGCGGTAAGCGTATCGGCGTTCTTTCGACCGTCCTTCCAGGCGTAAATCCCCCCATTGACGGCCACGCTTCTGGGATGGGGAAGGCCACTAAACCAATGGACTGTATCGATTTGATGGCTCATCCACTGACCCGGTATACCCGAGGAGTAGGGCCAATACAACCGGAATTCCAAATATTTTCTCGGGTCGAAGGGTTCGTAGGGTCGGTTGATCAAGTAGCGCTTCCAGTCCGTGTCCTCTTCGCGTAGTTGCGCCACCAAGGCCGGCCTGCGCCAACGGCCAGGCTGGTTCACATTCCAGATCAGATCCACCGAGAGGATCGGGCCGAATTTACCTGAACGGATAAATTCGTAAGCAGCCTGGTAACTGGGGCCGCTCCTTCGCTGAGAACCAATCTGCACAATTTTGCCGGATTGGAGAACGGCCTTAAGGACCGCCCGATTATCTTCCATGGTTTCGGCCAGTGGCTTCTCCGTATAGGTATCCCGGCCTGCTTGGACCGCCTCAATCGTATGGGTGGCGTGCTGGAAATCAGCGGTACTGATCATGACCGCATCCACCTCTTTGATATTGTATAAGGCATCGTTGTTGATGCAGGCAGTAATCTCGTGGTTGAATTTGCTACGTAGATAAGCCTGGCCGTCCTCTCTCTTTTTCTTCCAGATATCAGACACCGCGATGATGTCAAAATTCATTTCCTGATATAGACTGAGAAAGGAAGGAATATGGGCATCCTTATGCCGATCGGAAAATCCCACGACTCCTACGCGCACCCGATCATTGGCTCCCATGATCCTACGATAGCTTGATGCACGAAGCCCGAAGGCGCCACTATAGACCCCGGCTCCGGCTAAGGACGAATTCTTAATAAACTCGCGTCGCGATTTTCTCATGATCCCGTATTTGTGTAAATGACTATAAAGTTATATATATTAGTGTAATATAATAAGTCTTCTGACCAGCTCAAACAGCAAATGGCCCATTTTAACCTATTTACGTTGGCCTATCTGGACAAAATTTTTTGCCTATTCCTGCTCGGGGGCTATCCCCTGGCCCTGGCCGGTCAACGCGCCTCGAAGGTGGAGGTGATTTCCAATCCTAAGGTCCATGAGATAAGCATACAGGTGGGTAAAAAAGAATTTGCCGAGTTATTGTACCCCGACAGCCTAGAAAAACCTGTCTTGTATAATATCTGTGCATCTAACGAGCAGATTATTACCCGCGGATTTCCCATCCAGCCGCGCGCTCAAGAACCCACCGACCACCCGCACCATGTAGGCCTTTGGTTCACGTATGAAAATGTCAACGGACTCGATTTTTGGAACAACTCCTATGCCATACCTCTCGACAAAAAACATGCGTATGGATGGATCAAGGTGGATAGTATATTACTAGCGCAAAGCGGCCGACCAGCAAGGGTCATCTATCGTGCGCGCTGGGAAGACCAAGAGCACAAAGTTCTGCTCCAGGAAATAACCACCTATTTGTTCACCGATTCCGCAGACCTGCGTATCATCGATCGCATCACACAATTAACCGCCGTGGTCGATGTGCATTTTGCGGACGCCAAGGATGGTCTGCTGGGCCTGCGCGTGAATCATCAGTTGGAACTGCCTAGCGCGCAGCCTAAACAATTTACGGATGAGCGAGGAAACACCACTACCGTCCAGGCCAATAGCGACCAACGGGTTTCAGGGAATTATCTTACAAGTGCAGGCAAACAAGGAGATAGTGCTTGGGGAACCCGGGCGGTATGGTGCATGCTTTATGGCAAAGCCGAGCACTCGAGCCCGGACAGCATCAGCATTGCGATTATTGACCATCCCGAAAATCCGGGATATCCGACCTTCTGGCATGCCCGAGGGTATGGCTTGTTTGCCGCCAACCCGCTGGGTCAAAAAATATTCAGCAACGGCAAAGAGGTCTTGAATTTTTCTCTCCCCGAAGGCCGCAGTGTTACCTTTAGATATCGAATCGTTATTGGATCCGGGAAAAACAGGCTCGATGCCTTGCGCATTGATCAGCTCGCAGCAGCATTCGCCCTGCAAAAATAAAGTTCGCTTATCCTGCAGCTTGTCAACAACAACAAACTATCACAGGGCAAAATGCACGTTTAAGTTCACCACGTATTGTTTATCCACGACCAGATAGGAGGGTTCCAGGCCCAAGGCAAGGTACCTGGTTACTGGAATAACGTACCTGAGTCCGACTGCGGCATCAAAGCTGGATAGGTTCACCAATTCAGGGGAAAGTTCAATGTAAAAGCGTTTTAGCACTTCAAACTGACCCTTGGCGTAAACAGCAAATCGGGTTTTCTCTCCGCTGTTATCTTCTTTAGATGGGTTTGGCGTTTGGTTGAACCATTGCATTTTGGCGCCCAGAAAGACGCTGAATCGACTGGTGCTTTTCTTGTTCCACGTACCTCCTTCAAAACCGAAGCCAACGAGGGAGCCGGGCTGCAATACCTGGTAGACCGTGATTGCGCCGAAAGACGGTATGGAGCAATCCTTACAGGTGCCTGTTTGCGCATATCCTGCAAAAAAAGCTCCTGCGAGCACAAAAGTTAATATGATTTTTTTTACGCTCTGGGTGGCTGGTCCGAATCCCTTGAGGGGTGCTGGTTGGCCTGGGTCAAATGCGCGAGGAAGCGGGTTGTGGTAGAGTTGCGTTTTCATTTCATTATAGATTTGTGGTGCGAATACGGATGATAAGCTGGAGGATAAGCAATGCCTTAATCCCCCCAAGGGTGGATTTTCAACAATAAGAAAACATTGGAGTAATCGCTTCTTCGCAAGGATTGGAAAAAAGGAAAAAAAAAATATTCGAATTTCGCAGGCTGCCAGGTATAGCTGCCTTAAAGGATAAGAGATAACGCGGGTAAATCTAAAAACTTTTATTGATTATTAAAAGCCTTTGACTGATTTAATTTGCGCTATGCACCGAGGCAACTATTTCCTCCCCCTGATTTTGATGATACGAACTACCGCTTGTGATGGACTCGGGTCCCGGCGCTCGTACGGTTCGGTCGGGGTTCTGTGTAACAGGTCAAATACCTCAGATTGTCAACGGCTTAGCACATAAACCGGCACAAATTTCGCGCGTGGTCCCGCGACCCTAAAGGCTACCTGTATCAAGTGGTTTGAGTATTGATCAAAGCTTGTCCGAGAGCCTCCGATGCGTCCGTTCGGGTAGCCAGAAAGCCACCTTGCTTTATCGCGACTGAGGCCTTTGTGCGCTTATGCAAAGCCTGTATGCCTTGGAGGCCCGGGAATCCCTTGGGGTACCGCCCTTGGAGCTCAAGGGCATCAAGCGCGGGTCGGAAAACCCAAAATGCATTAGCAGGTGCCTTGTCATAGCGACTACGGATAACCGTTATGGAGTCAAGGTCATCATCATAACATCGTGGGCAGGCACTTCCGCCCCAAGCGGTGCGCTGGTTGTTCCCTTGTCCCGGTGAAGCCAGATATCCCGGAGCCTGTAGCTCTGGGAATTGGTGCTGAGTTGGCGGCCTGTTAAATTGTCTACTACCGGCTCGTGCTTCCAATCGAAAACGATTTTTCTGGTTTGGGACGACCGGTTTAAAAAACAAACGGCCCAAACGCCCCCGGCCATTGGCTTGAACCAGGTTTCCAGGCTATCCTGCGCGCGGTATTTGAACCCTTCGATTCCCAACGGATCCTGATCCACGGCGATGGCCTCCTTGTTGGTAAGGATCTGCTTGGTTTCACTACTCATGTGCCGCACATCATTGCCTGCGATTAGGGGCGCAGCCAGCATACACCACATGGAAAAATGTGCCCTGTCTTCATGCGTGGTCATGCCATTGCCCACTTCCAACATGTCCGGATCGTTCCAGTGGCCGGGACCGGCAAAACGCCGCAGGCTGTCCTGAAGGTCCACAATCTTCATCGCGCAAAGGGCCGACCAGCTGCCATGGTTGATCGTCCCTTCAAAGCAATTGTTGATGTCGCCTGTGGTTCTCCAAAGCTGACCCAGT
The DNA here is from genome assembly GCA_963742225.1 of uncultured Chitinophagaceae bacterium. GTDB lineage: Bacteria > Bacteroidota > Bacteroidia > Chitinophagales > Chitinophagaceae > Puia. The sequence goes on from CAVULD010000005.1 coordinate 273,254, forward strand.
GGAGCCGCCCATTCCCAGGGTCGATTTTGCCCCCATTCGCAAAGGCTAAATACCAGTGGGCGGCCCGCTCGACGGATCGCCTGGCTCATCAGCGCATAGGCATCTTTGGCGTTTAATCCTTCGCTATTGCACCAGTCAAATTTTAAATAATCTATTGTCAGCGAAGCGTAGTAGCGGCTGTCCTGGTATTCATGGCCTCTGGTACCCGGGTAGCCTGCGCAAGTCTTGGTACCGGCACAGTTGTACAAGCCGAACTTCAAGCCTTTGGCGTGGACATAATCGGCCAGTGCCTTCATTCCATGCGGAAATTTCTGCGGATCTGCAACCAACTCACCTGCACTGTCCCGCTGCATCGTCATCCAGCCATCGTCCAGGACCAGGTAGAGGTATCCGGCGTCTTTCATACCCGACGATACCATCTCATCGGCCACTTCCTTAACTAACTGTTCACTGATTTTAGTCTGAAACGTATTCCAACTGTTCCAGCCCATCGGCGGGGTGAGGCCGAGGCTATCGAATTTCTGCGCCGCCAGGGAAAGCGAAAGCAGGGCTAGTAAAAAGCTACCGAAAATTTTCATGACAAGCTATTTAAAGGTGGTGCAAAAACTAAGAGGTTATGGGGTTTTAAGTATCGATTCAATGGATGTCAATTCGTCGCCGCTGTATTGCAAGTTATTTAAGGTCGCCAGGTTGTTTTCCAGCTGCTCGACAGAACTGGCTCCAATCAGTACGCTGGTTATCCGCGGGTCTTTGAGTAGCCAGGACAAGGCCATTTGCGCCAAGGATTGGTTTCGCTTTTTGGCCAGCTCATTGAGCTGTCGGATTTTAGTGAGCTTCTCTTCGGTGATTTCCCTCTGCTGCAAAAAGCCATGCGCCTTGGCTGCCCGAGAGTCTGCCGGTATCCCTTTAAGGTACCGGTCTGTCAGCATCCCCTGGGCAAGGGGCGAAAAAGGAATACAACCCACGCCTCGCTGTTCCAGCAGGTCCAGCAATCCGGCTTCCACCCATCTTTCGAACATGGAATACTTAGGCTGGTGGATCAAGCATGGGGTGCCCAGCTGGCCCAGGATATCGATGGCCCGTTTGGCTTCCATCTCCGGATAATTGGATATCCCCGCGTAGATTGCTTTGCCGCTTTGGACCGCGCTATGGAGCGCCATCATCGTTTCCTCCAGTGGAGTGTTGGGATCTGGGCGGTGAGAATAAAAAATATCCACGTAGCCCAGCCCCATGCGCTGCAGGCTCTGGTCAAGGCTTGACAACAGGTATTTTCTGGATCCCCATTCGCCGTACGGGCCGGGCCACATGCGGTAGCCTGCCTTGGTGGAGATAATGAGTTCATCGCGTAGGTAGCCGGGAAAATCTTTTTTGAGGATTCGGCCGAAATTCTCCTCCGCCGATCCCGGCTCGGGGCCATAATTATTGGCAAGATCAAAATGGGTTATCCCTTTGTCAAAGGCACGCCAGATAATGGCCCTACCGTTTTCAAAAGTATCTACCGATCCGAAATTGTGCCACAGGCCTAAGGAGACGGCAGGAAGCAGCAGACCGCTGGTCCCACACCGGTTGTATTTCATCGTGTCGTAGCGACTAGAAGAGGGCGTATACATAATCGAGCTGTTTTTTTGCGTCGAGTGGCAGCTGCTTTGCCTCATTTGGCGTCGATGACCAGGCTTGCTGATGCAAGTCCGTCGGAGGACGCGTTTAGATGGATCTGACCAGCCTGCCCCGTGGATTGAATAACGGCAAGGCATAGGCCATTAAATGCCTTCCGGTGGTCCGCCTTAAAGGATTCTAAACTGGTTTGGCTGCCATTGTCCACACCGGCAACAAAGCCAGGTCCGTCGAGCGTAAAATGCACATCGTTGGCGGCCGATGGAACCAGGCTGCCTTGCGCGTCGGTTATCGAAACCGTAACGAAGCAAAGATCCGTGCCATCGGCCTGGATAATGGCTCGGTCGGCCGATAGTTTAATCATAGCTGGCCGGGACGCCGTTCTCACCTCCGTGGTCATGACCCTAGTAGGCCCCAGGGTGGATACCGCCCTGAGTGTGCCCGGGACATAGACAACACGCCAACTTACGTGCAGTTGGTCTCCCCGCTTTTTGCGGACACCCAAGGATTTACCATTGAGAAACAACTCCACCTGGTCGGCATGGTTGTAATAGGCCCACACGTCCACCGTATCTCCCCGCTTCCAGTTCCAATGCGGGAATATATGCAGCACGGTGCGCTGCGTGAACAGACTTTGGTAGAGATAATAGACATCTTTGGGAAATCCTGCCAGGTCTACGATTCCAAAATAGGAGCTGCGAGCAGGCCAGGGATAGGGCGTGGGCTCTCCCAAATAATCGAAACCGGTCCAGATAAATTCCCCGGATGCAAAGTCATATTTCAGCAATTGCTTCAAGGTCTCCTCATGCGTCGAACCCCAAGGAGCGGAGCAATTATCGTAGGACGAGCAAGTCATATCCGGATTGCCGCTATCCAGCGGCTTGTCCCAGTGTTCGGGCCAGCGACGAATAAGATCGGAGGGCATGTCGTAATGCCCCCTGGTCTGCAGGGCAGATACGGTTTCGGTGGCGATAAATCGCTTGCCGGTAAAGCGGGACGGGAAATCCCCATATTCATTTTGATGGTAGTTGAATCCAACCAAATCAAGCGCCCCCGATTGGTAGATCTGATTTTGCAGGTCGGGTCGGTCCAAGGCTGAGGTAATGGGTCTGGACTGATCCAGATTGTGGATGATATCTGCCAACTCCCGGGCAATCTGTTTTCCTGAGCTGTCCCGACCCGCATCGCCGGCAGACTGTTCGGGTATTTCATTGCCAATGCTCCAGATGAATACAGACGGATGGTTTCGATCCCGGTATATCTGGTCCTCGAGGTCCTTTTTATGCCAAACATCCCAATACAGATGATAATCGTAGGTGGTCTTGGGTCTTTTCCACATGTCAAAGGCTTCGTCCATGACAATAAAACCCATTTGATCGGCGAGGTCCAGCAGTTCAGGGGCAGGCGGGTTGTGGGAGGTCCGAATTCCGTTTACGCCCATGCGTTTGAGGATTTCCAATTGGCGCTGCAGTGCGCGTGTATTCACCGCGGTACCCAAGCATCCCAGGTCGTGGTGATCGCAGACTCCGAAAATCTTTAGATGTTTGCCGTTGAGCGAAAATCCGCTCTGGGAATCGAATGTAAAAAACCGAACACCAAAGCGGGTCTCGTATTCATCGACAACCTGGCCCTTGGATAGGATTCGGGTCACGGCCTTATACAGGTAGGGTCGATTGACGGACCATAGCCGAGGGTGGTTGATGGTCATCTGTTGGATCAATTCCTCTTGCAAGATGAGCATTCCGGATTCCTCCTTCGTGGCTACCACATTGCCCGCACTGTCCAATATGGTCGTTCGTACGGAAATAGCCTTGGCTGTGTCGACGTTCAAACCTGCGGGGGGAGTGGACCGGATGCTGGTCCGTACCACCACTGTCGCAGCCTCTGTGCTCACCTGGGGAGTCGTAATCGAAGTGCCCCACTGATCCACGAACACGGAATGGGTGGTCACGAGCCACACCTTTCGGTAAATGCCCGAACCGCTATACCAGCGGGAGTTGGGTTGCAAGGAATTGTCCACTTTAACACTGATGACATTGGGCTTGCCAGCGAATTTGACATAAGGCGTCAAATCGTATCGAAAGGAAATATAGCCATTCGGTCTCAGGCCCAGCAGATGCCCATTGATCCAGACTTCACTGTTGCAATACACGCCGTCGAAATCTATAAAGATGTTCCTGCCTTCCGAGGAGCCCCCAAGAGTGAAGACTTTGCGATACCAGCCAATACCGCCTCGCAGTGCGCCACCACCGTTGCCCGTAGGGCTGGTGGAATCGAAGGGAAGCTCAATGCTCCAGTCGTGAGGAAGGTCTAGCAACCGCCACTGGCTGTCCTGGTAGGCGGGATCCTTGGCTTCGGGGATATCACCCAAATGAAACTTCCAGCCTTTGGTGAAGAGTTCAACAGTCCTGGCTGGTTGCTGGGTCTGCCCACTGAGCTGGAACGAGAGAGCAGCGATCAGGATGAGCAAACATTTCCGTCGCGAGTCGGTAGACAAGTAGACCTTGAGTGCTTTTTGTACCATAAGAAATTAGCTCAAACATACGAATAAATATGAGGCCCATTTGCCCGTTAGCCGGTCCGTGGGACAAAGATCGCTGCGTATAGCAGGCAAAAAAAAGCCTCGGAATCGGCTCCGAGGCTCAGGCAATTTTCATTCGATCCATCCCGATGGGGCCTTAGTGCACCTTGTCCACATCGTTGTATTTGGCGGTATAGGAATCTATCTTATCCTTGACATTCTTCTGCTCATAAATCGTGATCAGCACGTCGTAGCTGTCTTTGAGCGTTTGCTTTTCTTCCATTTTCAATTTTCCCTTCCCACCTAGATCCTCATCCACCTTTTGGAAATACGGAATAGCTTCATCAAACTTCTTGGTACTGGCGGCTCGTAAATCGGTCCTTTTCTTTACCATGTCGGGGGTCGCTCCCTTGACAGCCTTGGCCTGCATCTGCAAATCGACTCCTTCGTTATAGGAAATTTGACCCAGCACCATGGCCGCCTGCGGATAGTCTGGTTTTAGCTCCAGGGCCTTATTTAAGTTCTGCCGCGCTTTGGCGACCAGCTCATCGGCGTTAGCCGGACGATGGCCCGAGGTGGTATCGGAGGCGTATTGGTAGACCTCCAATCCATAATTATAAAAAAACAAGTAGTTGGTCGGGTATTGCTTACAGACCTGATCGTAGGTCGCGAACAGGGAGTCTTTATTGCCATCCTTTCTCCAATAATCCAATTCCGTCACCGGCCAATACTGGTCGGCCGGGAAAACCTGCTGACCCAGGGTCAAGTAAGCAAAGGCACTGGCTTTATCCTTTTTCTGCTCATAATAATCGGCGAGCCATTTATAGATGTCGATCATGTCGTTGCTGGCAATTTTGGCAATTTTGTTGCTGGCAATCCGACCATAATATTTTGCGGCTTCATCGCGGTTGCCAATTTTATCGGCCGTTACACCGGCATACAGGATCGACAACGTATCCATACTGAGGGTAGTGTCTTTACTCCACTTATTCTTAAAAATCACATCGGAATATTTTACCGCCAGTTTGAAAAAATAGAACGAGGAGTCGTATTTCTTTTGGTTGTAGGTGCTCACGCCGAAATTAAAAGACTCGGAGTACATCTGGCCAGCAAAGGTTTGTTGGGAGTTATCCACCACCAACTTATAGGTAGGATCCAAGGCATGGTATCTTTCAAAGGCGCTGTCTGCCACCAATTCTGGTCTGGGATATTTAGCTCGCAATTTGTCATCGGCATACAGACCGGCATACACCACCATGTCCCACATCCATCCTTCGGCTTTTGCCTGCGCTTTCGGATCCTGCATCAATTTGTCGATGGAGGTCTTGGCTGTTTCCAGTTGCCCCGGCACGATGACGCTGGTTTTGACTTTGGTAAAGTCTTGGGCATGCAAAATGTGAATGCACCCGGTGAGTATCGCCAGTAACAAGATCTGCTTCATAAAAGAGAATTTATAGATTTATTGGTTGAACAAAGATTCTTAGGATGTGCCGGCACTTAGACCAAGGGAGCCCCCAGGCCATTATCGATCTCCGTTAGGCCGTCGGGCTTTTTGTCCGCCTCCGCATTGGGAGCTGCACCAGCCAAGGTCCCATTTTCTACGTTTTCATCCAATTGGGTGATGGCAGCGATCTCGTCGCCCTCATCCAAGCGAATCAACTTGACCCCTTGCGTCGCCCGGCCCTGTTCACTAATCCCAATGACCGGCATCCGGATCGTGATACCCGTCTTACAGGTTATCATCAAATCCTCAATTTCCGTCACGTCCAGTATACCGACCAATTTTCCTGTTTTCTCCGTAATACTAATAGTTTTTACGCCCTTCCCACCCCGGTTGGTGATGCGATATTCACTGATGGGTGTTCGCTTGCCGTAGCCTTTTTCGCTAACCACCAGCACGGTCCTGGATTGATCGCGCCGGTCCACGCAAATCATCCCGATGACTTCATCCTCGGCGCCTTCCACTTCGATGCCCGCTACCCCGATAGCTCCACGACCTGTCGGGCGGACTTTTTCTTCTTCAAACCGAATGGCTCTTCCGCTCTGCACCGCCAGCATGATTTCACAATTGCCATCCGTCATTTTCGCTTCTAACAAATGGTCGTGTTCCATGATCGTTATGGCATTAACGCCATTTTGGCGCGGGCGGCTAAATTCCTCCAAGGAGGTCTTCTTGATTACCCCCTGCTTGGTGCATAAAACGATGTAGTGGCTATTGACAAATGCCTCATCTTTCAAATCTTTTACATCCAGGACAGCCTTGACTTTGTCGTCTGATGGCAACTGGATCAGATTCTGAATGGCTCGCCCTTTGCTGATCTTGTCTCCCTCCGGTATTTGATACACATTGAGCCAATAGCATCTACCCTTTTCGGTAAAGAACAGCATCGTATGATGCGTGGAGGCGACAAAGAGATGCTCAATATAATCCTCATCCCTTGTTCTACCTCCGATGGCCCCGCGGCCTCCGCGACGTTGCTGGCGGTATTCGGTAGCCGAAGTGCGTTTGATATAGCCCAAATGCGATATTGTAATGACGACATCTTCTTCTTTGATCAGGTCCTTGATGCGCACCTCATCATCCAGGTAGGTGATTTCTGTTTTGCGGGCATCGCCAAATTTCTCTTTGATCTCCAGAAGTTCCTGGCGAATGATGGCAAAACGCTTGGTCTCATCAGCAAGTAGATCCTTAAGGTAGGTAATCAACTGCATTAATTCGTCATATTCCTGCTTGATTTTTTCGCGCTCCATACCCGTAAGCCGCTGCAGGCGCAGTTCCAAAATAGCCTTTGCCTGAATTTCATCCAATCCCCAACCCGCGGCAATCAGGCTGTCTTTAGCCTGATCGGGCGTCGAGGAGGCGCGAATCAGCCGGATGACTTCATCAAGATGGTCCAGGGCGATCAAATAGCCTTGCAGGATATGCGCCCTCTTTTCTGCTTCCTTCAGGTCAAATTGCGCCCGCCGCACCACCACCTCGTGACGAAATTCCACGAACTCACTGATCATTTCACGGATGTTCAGCGTCCGGGGCCTGCCTTTCACTAATGCTACGTTGTTGATCCCGTAGGAGGTCTGTAATTCGGTGTGCTTGAACAGCTGGTTGATAACCACATTGGCCACAGCCTCCCGTTTGAGGTCGATTACAATGCGCGTGCCTTCCTTGTTGTTTGACTCGTTATTGATATGGGAAATCCCTTCGATAATCTTCTCATTCACCAGCTGGCCTATCCGGTCGCAAAGGGTGTCCCGGTTCACCTGGTAGGGAACTTCGGTAATGACAATCTGCTCACGGCCACTGGGTTTGGTATCGATTTGCATTTTGCCCCGCAACACTACCCTACCCCGTCCAAAATGCATGGCCGCTTTTACCCCCTCCATGCCGTAGATTACGCCGCCGGTTGGGAAATCCGGCGCTTTGATGTGCTGCATGAGCTCCTCCACCGAGATATCGTGGTTGTTAATGTAGGCGATACAGCCGTCGATCACTTCCGAGAGGTTATGCGGAAGAATGTTAGTGGCCATCCCCACGGCAATGCCACTGGATCCGTTGATCAGCAACTGCGGTATGCGGGTAGGCAACACCGTGGGCTCCTGGAGGGAATCGTCAAAATTGGGCTGGAAATCCACCGTATCTTTTTCTATGTCTTCCAGCATGCTCTCGGCCAGCCGGTGCAACCTGGCCTCCGTATACCGCATAGCAGCAGGACCATCTCCGTCCTGGCTGCCGAAATTACCCTGGCCGTCGACCAGCATGTATCGGATACTCCACTCCTGCGCCATACGGACCATGGTGTCGTAGATCGCCGAGTCCCCGTGGGGATGAAATTTGCCCATCACCTCCCCGACAATACGGGCCGCTTTTTTATAGGGCTTATTGCTGTTGTTGCCCAGTTCGTTCATCCCGTACAAAATGCGGCGATGAACCGGTTTTAGCCCATCGCGGACGTCGGGTAAAGCGCGGCTGACGATGACCGACATAGAATAATCTATGTACGCGGTCTTCATCTGCTCTTCAATATTTACCGGAATGATGCGATTGTTATCTTGCGTTTCCTGCGGTATGAGATTCTCTTCCATAGCTTCTAATGCCTGCGATTTAACGGCCTAAAACCAATCTTTACTCAAAGGCCTGCAAAACTATCGTTTTTGGCCTTGAAAACCTGATTATAATGGGGCTTTTTTTGGGGTTTACTTTGGTCGGCCACGCGGCCGACTTCAAGCCTCTGGGTAGATCATCAAGATGGCTGCTGCGGGGTTCGCCCTCAGCACGCAAACCCTGCACTCGATTAGCTCGCCTTCACTCCAGCCAGGCTCCTTTTACCCGTTCGCCGGCTATTTCCACATAAATATGCTCCTGCACGGTAGTGGAAATGGAAAGTCCCACGTAATCGGGTTTGACGGGAAAGTCATTATGCCTGCGTTCAACCAGCACCAGGGCCTGAATCTTTTTGGGATGGAACTCTAAAAACGGCTTGAGGGCGTACAGCAAGGTGCGGCCGCTGTTGGCCACATCATCCACGATGATCACCACTTTGTTGTCGACCGATATGGGTTTGTCCAGCTTGACTTCGCTGGGGTTTTTTTTATCCAGCAAGATCGTCAATAACTCGGTTTCCATCGGCACGATGGCCCGAAGCAGCCGTTGAATGTTGCGTGCAATCACGCTGCCACTCTCTCGGATTCCCGCCAGTACAATCTGCTGCTCGGCGAAATTATTCTCCAAGATCTCATAGGCCATTCGCTGGAGTTTTTTTTCCGCAACCGCCTCGCTGAGGATATAATTTTTCTGCATAAGGCAAATATATAAAACCTGCGAAACCAAGAGGCGCTTTTCTTGCACCCCGCCGCAGGGTCCAGGTTCGGCGTTGACCCGCAGTTAGCCCCTTGGGCGGGTGGGCGCAAAAATCGCTTACCTTAGCTTGCAAATGAATCACCAGCAGCTATGGTGCAGCAAATCTTATTTTTCGTCGCAGCGTCTCTGGCCATCGGACTATTTGCAAAAAAAATTGCCATAATTCGCCACAACATTTTATTGGGCAAAGACGAAAACTTCCGTGATCATCCGGCTCAACGTTGGAAAAACCTGCTGTTGTTGGCCCTCGGTCAGAAGAAGATGTTCCGCAATCCCTTGGTTGCCATCATGCACCTGGTTATCTACGGCGGATTTATCATCATCAACTTGGAAGTGCTGGAGATATGCCTGGATGGCCTGCTGGGGACCCACCGGTTATTTGCCTCGCCCCTGGGGGCGGTATATCCGTGGCTCATTAACGGCTTTGAATTCTTGGCCCTCGGGGTGATCTTGGTCTGCGTCGTATTCTTAGCCCGGCGAAATGTGCTTAAACTCAGCCGGTTTATCAGCCACGATCTGGATGGATGGCCTCGCAGCGACGCCAATTATATTCTCATCACAGAAATCTGTTTGATGGGACTTTTTCTCACCCTCAACACCTCCGATACCTTATTGCAGCAGCGGGGCTATGGCCATTATGCTGAGTTGGCGACCGGTCGATTCGCAGTCTCTGGGTACATGCAGCCCTGGTTATCGGGCCTTGGCAGTCCGCAGCTGGCCACCATAGAGCGAACTTGTTGGTGGCTGCACATCCTGGGTATATTTGCTTTTCTGAATTACTTGCCTTACTCCAAGCACCTGCATATTCTGTTGGCCTTCCCCAATGCGTACTACGCCCGGCTGTGGCCGGAAGGCAAAATGCATAATATGCCCGAAGTCCAGCAGGAAGTGCGTTATGCCATGCAGCCGGAGACGGCACCAACCGAAGCATCCTCGAATCCGATGCATTTTGGAGCCAAGGATGTCAGGGACCTGAGCTGGAGAAACCTATTGGATGCGTATTCCTGCACCGAATGCGGACGATGCACCGCTTCCTGTCCGGCCAACCTCACTGGCAAACGACTCTCTCCCCGCAAAATCATGATGGACACCCGCGACCGTTTGGAAATCGTCGGACGTAACATCCGGGTCAACGGCGTGTTCAAGGACGACGGAAAATCCCTGTTGCACGATTATATTACGGTCGAGGAGTTGCGTGCCTGTACCACCTGCAATGCCTGCGTAGAAGAATGCCCGGTAAGTATCAGCCCGCTGGAGATCATAGTCTCGCTGCGCCGGTCGCTGGTTATGGAAGAAAGTAATGCACCCGCGGAGTGGAACGCTATGTTCAGCAATGTGGAGAATAATTTTGCCCCTTGGAAGTTCAGCCCCGACGAGCGAGACGCCTGGTCAAAGGAGATGTGACGTGTAGCGCTGGTGCAGGGGCGGCAGGGGAAGCCGATACAAAGCTCCAATTTTGCCAGAATATGCTCTCCTTTAAGGGTCCTCCACGCTCAGCCAAGTCTCGACCCGGGCCTGCCCTGGGCCAAAGGCCTCGGGTCCGTAGCGGTCAAAGTCGGCGCGGTAGCTTCTACAATCCACCTCTTGCCAAATCTGAAGCCAGGTCTGTTGTACGCAGTCTGGAATGGTGCCTGTCGACACATACAACCGGTATTTGGAAGCAGCAAGCGTTACCACCAGCAGTCCCGTGGGAGCATCCGGCTCCGGGCCTTGCACCTGGCAGCCCAATACGCAGGTGTACCATCCCCTGTCCTGGTCCTCGTAATCATAGTAGACGCACAGGATGTCATCATCAGATTTAGCTAAAATGCGATCGGCGATTTTTTCTTTGTACCATCTCGCCCAGAGTTCGCCTATATCCTTTTGCGACTGGCCGTGCGCGTTACGCGTTCTTACCGCAATTCCAACCACCTGCAGGATGGGTAATTCCACTAAGGCATATTCCATAGATAAACCGTTGTTGAGCAAAATCTGGCCCGTTTGCACCGCCCCCCCCCGCGGTCTCAGAGCCATGGGGTGCGCAACATGCGATAGAGCTGAGCCAAGGCGGCGATCATAAAGACCACTCCCATAGCCAGATTCAGCGTCTTGTTGCTAGTCTTCATTTTGGATATTAGCCAATTGCCGCCGTAGGTGTATACCAACAATCCCGAGACTGTCCCTATTCCTGCCCCCAGGGCAAAGAGATTGAATTCTGTAAACCCAGCGTGGAGCAATTTGATATCCATAAAATAGCTGGTCCAGATGAACCAGAATGGAATTTGTGCAGGATTGAGGGTACTCATACTTACTCCAAGCCAGAACCGGCCCAGGCTATTGGTCAACAGCAGGGCTTTCTTATCCTGGACTTGGTGGCGAGCTGCCAAAAAGCTAAGCGCGCCGAGGACCAGAAATACGGCCACCGTCAGCCATCCTAACACGAGGAATAAGACCCGGTGGCTTTCGATCCAATCTACCCCGGAGAGAACAGCACGCAAATACAGCACCTCAATAAGGGCGACACCAAAGCTGTATTTCCAGGCATTGGAAAAATTTTCCTGCACCGCGATCTGAGTGACTGTCATGCTCATAGTACCCAGGGGCAATTGCCCTAGAAAACTTAAAAGCCAGCCCAGTACCAAGACAAATACCCAATGCATAGCCACAAGGTTAAAGTAATCGGAAAGATCTCAGCTCAAAGCACGTGCTGGTCGGCAGCCGAGGCTACCCGATGATCCCGACGATTTTGGAAGCGAAACCAGAAATAAAAAGGCACACCAACCAGCATCAAACTCATCCCAAGGGCGGCTTCCCGAGGGCGTGCGAAAATGGTATTGATAAATAAACCCGCACTAAACAAGATCACGATAGCTGGGACAACGGGATAGCCCCAGACTTTATAAGGCCGGGGGGCATTAGGCATTTTTTTGCGCAGAATAAATACGCCCAAGGTGGTTGCGCCATAATAAATAAATACCGCAAAGATGATCATGTCCGTGAGTTGGTCGAAACTTCCCGAAAGGACCAACAGGCAGGCCCAAACACCCTGATAATACAGGGAATTGGCCGGCGCCTGGGCCCGGTTCAGCCTGGCTGCACCACGAAAAAACATGCCTTCCCGGGCCATGGCATAATAAGGCCGACAGCTCACCATGATGGTCGCATGCGTCGCTCCGAGCGTGGTAAGGGAAATCAAGGCAGAAATAAAAATTCCTCCCGCTACGCCCCAGAACACCTTCACCGCTTCCACGGCGGCAATTCCATTGGCTGCCCTACTGATCGCCTCCAGTCTGGCTACGGGAAGCAGGGAAAGGTAGGTTATGTTGATGAGCAAATACAGGGCAATCACCACCAATACCCCAGCGGCCACCCCGATGGGAATATTGCGATGCGGATTCTTCACCTCGCCAGCAATATACCCAATCACGGCCCAGCCTTGGTAGGCCCAGAAAGCCGCGAGCATGGCGGTAAAGATGGCCTGCAGGCTAACGGGTGCCGAAGTGGTGGAATTCATGGAAACGACTTGGGAAATATGGGCCTGCGAGCTCGTTAAACCAAATACCACGATGATCAGGATGCCCATGATCACCGACACCAGGACAGCTGTACTGAGACCTGCTCCCGTTTTAATACCCTGGCTATTGACCCAGGTAAGTAGAGCGATCAGGCAAATGGCAGTGAGTTTAGTGGAAAACCCGATGAAGGGATAAAACACGCCAAATACATTCCAGTCTTTAAGTGAACTCAGCAAGTCGGGTAAGTGTATGATGCTACCTACAGACTGAGCAAATATGTAGGCCAGAGATGAAATGGCGGCCGTTTGGATTACCGTGAACAGCGACCAGCCAAACATAAACGAAAAGAATTTATTATAGATCTTTTGGTAATAGACATATTCTCCGCCGGTATCGGCGAGCAGACCCGCAACTTCCGCGTTGCTCAGCGCTCCAAATAAACTGATCAAGCCCGCAAGGATCCAGCATACCAGAATCCAACCCGCGGCGTGCAAGGTGGCCGCCATGGGCGCGATTTTCTTATATACGCCCGATCCAATAATATTGGATACAGCGACGATGACCACCATACCCAGGCCCAGGGTACGATTGAGTTGGCGTTCTTGGTTCATGCGGTTTTTTTACTTTGTGAATACTCATATGCCCACCGACCCTCAAGCCAAGGAATGAGGAGCCAGGGAACTAATGGGGCATGGCCGCTAGCTTGGCGGAATTTAATTTATCTTCCCGAAACATGCGCAGGCCTTCGGCAAAACGTAAATACGGATAGCCCCTTTGATGATTCATCCGGCTTATGCGCCAAAGGATTATCCAATGACGAATGATCTGTTTCCAGGCAAAGAGCAACGAATGTCTCGGGTCATAAATATGCGTGGGCTCGGAGCCGGCACCGTTGACCTCGATTACCGCAAAATGGCGCCCTTGTAACAAGTCTTCCCAATTCTGGTAACGAATATCCAAGCGCCCGAAATAAAAGTCTGGTATGCGTCGGCACAGCTCATCTACGGTAGCCCGCAGTGGCTCAGAGATCAGGTGCGAGTCGTCCAGGAATTCGGCTCCCCGCGCATGGTTTCCATACGGCAGCACGATCCTTTCTTCTCCCTTGTCCAGCACCTGGGCTAGCATCGAGGGTGCGTTTTTTTTGAGTGCGGGCAGCTGCAGTATCGCCCGGCTATTTTGGCGCATCAATTCTTCCACACTCGACGAACCATCCCCCCGTACTCGAAGAAATTCTTTGCGGACAATGCCCGACAGCTGACCCCTGGCCTGGCCCGGATAGCGGTAATAAAAAATGCCGACCTCCCGGGGGTAGGATACAAATTCCTGGATGTGAAAATCGAGCAGGGCTTGCCTTGCATACGAACGCACTTCCGAGGGCGAAACCAAGATTTTGACTCCCCGTCCGCGCCCCCCGATGTCGGGTTTGCCGACCAGCGGATAGGTAAATCCCTGCAGCTCCAGTTGCCGCAGCACTTGGTCAGCGTCGGTCAAGGCAGCAAAGAAAATGGTTTTCGGCTGTAGCTCCAGAGGAATCAATGCGGCTACATCTTTTTTGGATTCATTTAAGAACCCGCCATTTTGTATGCGCGGGTTGGCAGCGGCAAAAAAAAACAGGGAGCGAGCCCGCAGGCAAAGGGCCAGCCAGACTATATAAATAGGCGAGTACACAGCCGCAAAGGGCCAGTACTCCCAATGCAATAACCTAATAAAAAAAGGGCGGTGCACCCAGCGTTGAACTACAGGCATCAGGTGGCGGGGATTGGGTTGAGTAAGGGTAACTCGGAGGCTACCCTGTGTTGGGTGACCAGGTCGATGAATGTCATGGAGGCTAGGCCTTGGGTCAGGGCCAGAGAGGTTATGCTGACGGTGGCAACCCGGTTATCACCGGCACCCGGTTGATCGGCTCCCGAATCCTCAAAGCGCACCCCGCGGTGAAAATCCAGGATATCCTCCTGGCTGGGCTTGGGATGATGATGCAACCATTGGTTAAACCGAAGCCTTCGAACGGCACTGCGACTTGCGTCATACAAAGTTGCCGATGACCACAGGTGCGCCGCCTGCTGGTCGATATGCTCGATCGATTTGGCTCCCCCGTCCCAGCGGCATGCATGCAGCCCTTGGACGGTAAACAAAATGGTAGTAAACGGTTCGATGTCCCTCAGGTCTATCGTTCGAAAGCGTTCCACAGGATCGAGGTGATCGATCCAATCCAGCAGCACCAATCCCCTGCTTTTTCTGTACGTTCCCGTCTGCTTGGGTTTATGCTTGGTCCATCCTCCATTTAGCAACACCATCGCATGGCCATGCTGGTGGATGGCAAACCAAGTGCCTCCCAAGGCCGCATCCTTGGGCAATAAAGCCAGGCCTGTGGTCAGGCGATGGACCGCGGGGTACAAACCAGGTCCCCTTACCCATTTCTCGTCTCGGTTAGAGGTAATCGTTATACGATCTTGGTCCGGCAAAAAAGTTACTGTACACATTGACTTCGGTACATTAGAGTGGACGCGGCAACACCAAAATCCTCGGGTAAGGTTACGCTGCTCACCTCTTCAATTCCCACCCGCACCAGCGCCATATGATGAATCGTGTGTTCGAGATTATAGGCTATTTCTCGGTAATAGTTGGTCGCCAAGTCCACGGGTTGCTGGTCTTGGAGCCCGTAGGACACCAGCAATCGGAGATCCGTATTGACTTTAGCCAGTCCGCCGGCCAGTTCCAGCAACAGACTGCAGGCATAGTCTTTATTGTTCTCTGTGCGATGATCTCGTGGCCTGTCCTCATAATCTACCAACCCGCAGGCGTACCCTTTCTCGAGGCACTGGTAGAACTCAATGATGTGCCGGATATGCTGGCCAACGGTGCCCTGGTGTAGCCGCGAGGAAGGCTGCACGAATTGTTCCTGGGTTAATTGGCCGACCGAAAAGGCTAACTGATGCAGCACTTTTCTAACGGCGAGCTGTAGTTGCATAGGCAAAACCGGTTTTACGTGATTAGGCTAGTTAGGAGTCCTCCGGACGGCTACACGCAACGATACTTCGAGGTTGTCGGAGATAGTGCTGGAACTGCCAATGGAGAAATCCCTTCGGTTTAATTTAAACGCCCCCTGAAAAACAAACCCATCGGCCGTCGGGGTGGCGGTAAATGGAAAAGAAATATCCTTGGTCGTACCCTTCATGGTGAGTTTGCCGAACATAAATAAAGTGCCCTCTTTGGTAGACTTGGTTACCCGGGTAGATACGAAAACCAAACGCGGATAGTTTTTCACGTCAAAATAGGTATTGTCCCGCAGATGACTATCCCGAAGGCTGTTGTCGGTGTTGATGGAACCGGCCGAGACACTCACGTTAAAGCTGTCCATCCCGAGATTGTTGGGGTCATAGCGAATCTGCCCCTGCAGTCCACTCAGGGATCCGTGGACCGTAAAACCGAAATTTTTGATAACAAACTCCACGGAAGATCCCTGGTCTACTGGACTCCATTGGGACCAAGCCGTCCGGCCTGAACCTGCTAACAATACCAACAATATCCATTTTTTCACCTCTTGATCGTATTTGAAGCCCCTAAGTTCGGAAAACCTTTGCCAATATCCGCGTCCCCCTGGTAAAGAGTCAGCCCGCCAGTTTGGCGCCTTGGCCAGATCACGGTTTGCGCCCCGGCACGAGCGCAAGGAGTTGTTTTCGGCTGAGGAAAACCAACGCCGCGCAACACACAAAAACAATCAGCGCCATGGTAAAGAGCACCGCGTCCCCGTCAAATACGATACCCAGCTTTGTGAGATGAAAGTACAGTGCACCTGCCATCAGGCCTAAACCGAGCAATGCGCCCACCCCCGTGGTTCTGGGATAAAGGATCAAAAGCGAAGCAATGAGCTCCAACACGCCCGTTCCATAGCGTCCCCAAGGCTCCATGCCCAATTGGGTAAACAGGGCCACGGACTGCGGGTGCCCAGAAAATTTAAAATACAGGGTCTGCAGCATGATTGCCGCTGCAACCAAGCGCAATACCCAAGTGAAAACAACGAGTAGCTTCATAATAAGTTTGCTCTGGCGGTGATTAACGACTTACGCCCTGGGTTCGACATCTGCTCCCCGGATGAGAGCCCGGCCACAATATTGGCCGATGCTCCATACCGAACTGCCCTGCGTAGACGCCGCGAGGCCGGACAAAAATATCTCTACTTCCCTTCCCCCCATGTCGGCTAGTTGACATTCATCTGCTTTTGCAGTTTTTTAACATCCAAAAAACAAATTTGCTGCCGGTTATAAGCGAGCACATGTTCGGTCTCCAATTCATTGATCATCGTAGTCACGGTCTGGCGGCTGGATCCGATGAGACTGGCAATGTCCTCATGGGTCAGGTAATTGGGGATGCAAAATCCCTGGGACGTATTTTCGCCCAACTTCTGTTCAACCAACTGCCACAGAAAATGCAGCAGGCGAGTCTTTACGTCCTTATTCAGCAGATCGAGCAGCCGGTTTTCTATTTGGCGCAACTTGGCTCCTACTTGTTTGCTGTATTTTAGTGCCAGATCGGGCCTTTTTTTCAAGAGTTTCTCAAAATCATCTATGTGGAAGGCGCACAGACTTACCCGGTCGCGGTAGGCCTGGGCGAACTCGCCATGCAGGTTGTTACGTTCCAAAGTAAATTGGCCGAAAAGTTCGCCCTTTTGGATGATTTCTTTGACGCGCTCGTTGCCCTCGCTATCGATATACCCTATCCGAATGTATCCTTCTTTCACAAAATATATCTTGTTGTGGTTATAGGCTTCAAAATAGATGTATTCCCCTTTGGGCACTTCAATATAATGATGTTCGATATGGAGGTCGTCATATTCCTGGTCCGAGAGATGACACCACAGGTCGTAATTTCTAATCAGCAGCATCTTGTCGTCAGCGGCCATGGTCAATGTTTTGTTGCTTTAAAGTTACAGCAGTTTTTGGAACTGCTACAATTGGCCCATTTGCCTTAGATTTACGGTCTAATCACCAGGGCATGCACGCAACCACGATGGCTGAACTGACTGCGGAGGGTAAGGTCCCAGACATTGTATTCTGGGTGGGTTGTGCTGGCAGCTACGATCAACGTGCACAAAAGATTAGCAAGGCCTTTGTACTTATTCTGCAAAAAATAGGAATCTCCTATGCCATTCTCGGCAAGGAAGAACAATGCACGGGCGATCCCGCGCGTCGTGCAGGCAACGAATTTATGTTTCAGATGATGGCCTACCAGAATATCCAGGTCCTGAACGGCTACGGGATCAAGAAAATAGTCACGGCCTGCCCTCATTGTTTTAATACCCTAAAGAACGAATATCCAGAACTGGGCGGAAAGTACGAAGTCATCCACCACAGCGTCTTTTTGCAGCAACTGCTGGACGAAGGCCGCATCAGAATCAAAGAAGGTGGTCCGTTCAAAGGCAAACGCATCACCTATCACGACAGTTGCTATCTGGGCCGCGCCAATGGCGTGTATGATGCCCCACGAAAAGTGTTGGAAGCACTGGATTTGGAGTTGGTCGAGATGAAACGTTGCCGCACTAAGGGACTTTGCTGCGGAGCGGGTGGTGGGCAAATGTTTAAGGAAGAAGAGCCAGGACAGACACGCATAAATTTTGTTCGCAGCCAGGAAGCCCTTCTTAGTGGCGCGTCCATCATCGCTACCGCTTGTCCCTTTTGTTTAACGATGATGACCGATGGCATCAAACACGAAGAAAAGGAAGAGCAGGTAGCCGCGATGGATGTGGCGGAGCTGATTGCCGCGTCAATTACCTAACTTTGTCAGATGAACCTGCAGTTTCAGGACATGTTACCCCAAGAGTTCTCCCCGGATTCGAGAGTTTGGATCTACCAGGCCAGCCGTGCATTTACACCGCCGCAGTTGCAGCAGGTGCAAACCAGGTTGGCCCATTTTGTCGAATACTGGCAATCGCATGGCACGCCCGTCAAGGGATCAGGCCATGTGTTTTTTAACCAGTTTATAGTCCTGGTGGCGGATGAAACGGCCAGCGGAGTGAGCGGATGCAGCACAGACAGTTCGGTGCGCTTGATCAAGGAGTTGGAACAGCAGTTGGACGTTGCGCTTTTCGAACGTCAGCAATTGGCTTTTGTGCTTCAGGATAGGATAACCCTGATACCCTTGGAAAGTCTGGCACAAGCCATAACCGATGGAACCGTTGACCCAGGTACTCTGTATTTCAACAACACGGTTCAAACTAAAGAGCAGTTGCAAAACCAATGGATCATCCCGGTGGCCAAGAGCTGGCTCGCTCGGCGCTTGAACCAACCCCGGGCCATTGGCTGATGGACCAGGGCGAGTGGTTTTGTTTCGGCTAACATATTTGCTTTGCTTTCTTCGCAGATCCTCAGAACCGGCTGGACTGGTCAGGGGTATTATATCGTTGGGTATCCAAGCTCAGGCAGGCCGAACTGGGCGCAAGGTAGAAAACACATTAGCGGAAGTAGCTCACCTGGTAGAGCGACAGCTTCCCAAGCTGTAGGTAGCGGGTTCGAGTCCCGTCTTCCGCTCATCGCTAGCGAGGCTCCCGGGGGATCAAAACCCGATGAGCCACGCGCGGGTTGCAATAGTTTGCGTGTCCGGGTAAAGCGCTATGCCAGCTGATTTTCCTTGCTGGTGCCCCACCCTGCCCGAGGATCCCTTCTAGATAATGGAAATTTTGGCTATCCGATCATTGCCGCGGCAGGGAGCGCATTGCGCCGATGAAAATAACTGACATCCTGTCATTTTATCGGTCAATTCATTTAAATTTGCTGTTCCTAATTTGTATAAACCATGCTGGATTTGGTCCAAATGAAGATTCATGATGAAACGCGCCAAGGCGAGGCATTCTTGGGCCTTGACCTGGTGATGGGTGGTCCACAGGGGAAGAAATATTATATCGAGAGTTATGGGTGCCAGATGAATTTTGCCGATAGTGAGATCATTGCCTCGATATTAGAGGAGCACGGATACGGCGCCACCCCTCTGTGCGAGGAGGCGGACCTTGTTTTATTGAACACCTGCTCCATCCGGGATAAAGCCGAGCAGACTATCCGAAACCGGCTACAGACTTTTCGGCAAATAAAACGCTCCAGGCCTCACGTGCTGGTCGGGGTATTGGGTTGCATGGCCGAACGCCTCAAAGGCAAGTTTTTAGAAGAGGAACAGCTGGTAGATTTGGTCGTTGGCCCGGATGCATACCGCAGCTTGCCCGATTTGATCCAGGAGGCTGGCGGGGGACAAAAAGCAATCAATGTCTTATTGAGTCGGGACGAAACCTATGCCGACATCAGTCCCGTGAGATTGGGTAGTAACGGGATTACAGCCTTTGTCAGCATCATGCGGGGCTGCAACAACATGTGTTCCTTCTGTGTGGTGCCCTTTACGCGGGGACGGGAGCGCAGCCGCAGTTCTGCCTCGATTCTCCGGGAGTGCCAGGACCTGTTCGATAGAGGGTATAAAGAAGTGACGCTCCTGGGGCAAAATGTGGATTCCTATTGCGATTACCCTACCTCGTCCACATCCCCTGACTTCGAAGTTTGCGACCCCAGGCCGGTCACCTTCGCCGACTTACTCCAGTCGGTAGCCAGGATCTCCCCGAACTGCGAGTTCGGTTTTCCACCTCGCATCCCAAAGACATTACCGATGAAGTCCTTCGGGCCATGGCCCAATACGAAAACATCTGCGATTATATTCACCTGCCGGTGCAAAGTGGCTCGACCAGAATCTTGCAGCAAATGAACCGTACCTACACCAGAAGCTGGTACCTCGCCAAGATTCAGCGCATCCGGGAACTCATTCCCTCCTGCGGCATAAGTTCCGATATTATTGCCGGATTCTGCACCGAGACAGACCAGGACCATGTAGACACCCTCACCCTTATGCAGGAGTGCCGCTATGACATGAGCTATATGTTCTTTTACAGTGAGCGCCCCGGCACCTTGGCCGCACGACGCTACCCAGACGATGTCCCCTTGGAGGTGAAGAAGAAACGACTTGCGGAGATTGTGCAACTGCAAAACAAGCTCTCCTTGGAAAGCAACCAAAGGGATCTGGGTAAAAGATTTAAGGTCCTAATTGAAGGGGAATCGAAAAAAAGCCCGACCGATTGGATGGGGCGCAACAGCCAGAATAAGGTGGTCGTCTTCCCCAAGCAACAACATGCTGGAGGTAAGGGTACCTACGCTTGGGTAAAAATTACGAGTTGCACCGGGGCCACTCTGCTAGGCGAGTCCGAAGGGGTGTAGGAGGTGGACCAGGTGGACCAGGACAACACAGAGAAACGATACAATGAAATACCCCTGATTGCCAGGGGAAAAATGGCGGGATATGGAAATACAATCAATAAAAAATCGCTTTGGAATAATTGGTAATTCGCCGGGGCTGAACTATGCGTTGCAGGTAGCCATACAGGTCGCGAGTACGGATCTGACGGTGCTCATTTTTGGTGAAAGCGGCGTGGGTAAGGAAATTTTTTCCCACATTATCCATTCGTTATCGTCGCGAAAGCATAACCCATTTATCGCCGTGAATTGTGGCGCCATACCTGAGGGGACCATCGACTCCGAATTATTTGGCCACGAAAAGGGATCTTTTACTGGCGCGGTAGATTCCAGGAAGGGGTATTTTGAAACGGTCAACGGAGGGACGATTTTTCTGGATGAGATTGGGGAATTACCCTTGGGCACCCAGGCCAGGCTGTTGCGTGTGCTGGAAGCGGGTGAGTTTATCCGGGTGGGTTCATCCAAGGTCCAAAAGACCGACGTTCGGGTAATTGCAGCGACCAACAAAGACTTGTTGTTGCTGACCGAGAGGGGAAAGTTCCGCGAAGATTTATATTACCGACTGAGCACCGTACCCATTCGCGTGCCTTCACTTCGCGACCGCAAAGAAGATATTCCGCTGTTGTTCCGCAAATTTGCCGTTGATTTTGCCGAGCGCTACAAGACCTCGCCGGTCCAGCTGGATGAGGAGGCGAAAAATCTGTTAATTAATTATGCCTGGCCCGGAAATGTGCGCGAATTGAAGAATATTGCTGAACAGATATCGGTGCTTTCCGAGGATAAACAAGTCACCGGCCAGCAAATCAGAAAATTTATTCCCGAAACATCCAATAACCGGCTTCCGATGGTGCTCTCCCCCGCTGGCCATGGGGTCGGCAGCGCAAGTGAGTTTGCCAATGAACGGGAGATTCTGTACAAACTCTTTTTTGATATGAAAAAAGATGTCACTGAGCTCAAGAAAATGTTTTTGGAGATGCTGCAAAACCCCGCGGTGACTGCCGCGGCAAGCAGCCATGCCACCATGCTCAACGAGTTGAAAGAATACAAACTCCCCGATTCCTTTCAGCAGACCATCGGCGCTCAACCCTTTGTGGGCGCCTCCCAACCCGTAGTCATACACAATAACAACGGCAACAGCGATATCCATCACCATGAGGAAGTGGAGGAGTCTTTGAGTATCATGGACAAAGAAAAGGAACTCATCATTAAGGCGCTTAAAAAACATAAAGGCAAGCGAAAGGACGCCTCCACCGACCTGGGCATCAGCGAAAGGACCTTGTATCGAAAGCTAAAAGAATACGATATCAATGAATAACATGCCCACTGCGTATATCAGCAACCAGCGGGAGAATTCGGTGAACACGCCCGCCAGGCGGCAGGTTTGGCTTCAGGCCCTGGGCAGAGGTTTGTTTAGCCAGCGCTGGATCTTGGTAGCCTTGGGGCTATTGAGCATTGGCACGTCTTGCAAAATTTACTCCTTCAGGAACGTCGCCATTCCCAAGGAGATCAAGACCATCCGGATCCAATATTTGGAAAATAAGGCCCGCTTTGTAGATCCCAATCTGAGCCCCCAGCTCACCAATGCGCTTACCCAAAAGATCTCCAACCAGACCAATCTGTCGGCTGTCATCTCGGACCAAGCCGATTATGATGTCAGCGGCTATGTTTCCGATTACAGCATCACCACCTCGGGCGTCGCCAACCAGCAAGCCGCAACCAACCGGCTGACTGTGACGGTACATATTATTTTAAAGAACCGGCTAAATGACCAGAAAATTGGTACACCGGATTTTGAGGCGGATGTTACCCGTAACTTTGATTTTTCCGCAAACCTTACTATAACAGATGCGGAAGCACAGTTGACATCCACTATTGTGAGTAATATGACGGATGAAATTTTTAACCGCTTATTCTCCAATTGGTAATACCGTTTTATGATAGCCAGTACACGAAAACTAATTGTTGCCATATTTGGTAAAAATAGCCTGGATGAAGTTTCTGTCAGTGAGTTGCAACAACTCGTTGAGCAGTACCCTTCGTTTCAGGCTGGCCATTACTTACTGTCTAAAAAATTGCAGCTGGAGGGGAGTGAAGAATTTCTGCAGGAAACCCAGCGAACGGCCCTGTATTTTAATAATCCTTTCTGGCTGCAATGGCTGTTGCAGCATTCCGCTTTTGGGTCGCAGCCAGCCATTGCGAGTGCGGACAATTTACCCGCGATAGAGTCTCCCCTTTTCAGCATTGAACAGTTCCCTCAACCACGTGTAAATTCCTGGCCTTCTGCCCAAGAGCCGATGGTAATTGAAGAGACTTCCTCGCGCCCCTTGCCAGCGGAACCTAAAACCACCGACCAGTTTGAGCGCGCGCAGGACGAGTCTGTCGTGCTTAGCCAATCAGAGGCCGAACGTGCACTGGAATCGTCCGATGCAGAAATCGTGGACGAAATGATAGCCGCGCACGTAGAATCGAGCCAAGAGGTTTCAAATGAACAGCCCGAGCTCGTGGAAACAAATGGCCCGTGGTCGGATGCAGATGTGGAATCAGAATTGGTGAGTGAGATAGCTCAAGTAGAGGCGGCTCCCCTGGAGCAGCCGCAGGATAGCTGGCCATCCAGTTCGTCCGCGACAGATGACCTGCGTGAGTCGACGCTGGCTCCTGAAACCAGCCTTGAACCCCTCCCGCCACCCGTGGAACAGACTAGCCCTCGGATGCATTATTTTTGGGAAACGGAGCAAAACCTGGAAGCCTCATCAGCATCTTCCCAAGATCAATCGATGCAGCCAGCGATTCCGTCTGAATCTGTAAACCGCTCGGAACCTTGGTTTGCCGATGCTTCTGGGAAAGGGAAATATTTCTGGCAAACACAGCCGGAAGTTCCTACAGAGCCTCAGGCCCTGCAGCCGGAATATGCTGCAATCCCTGAGGCTGAAACCAGCCAGTCTCTGCTCCCTATGGAGGTTCCTCCACCCCAGCAAGAAGCAAAGGAAGCCCCGCTGGAGCCCGTGGCCCAGGTTGCGTCCAAGACCGAGCATTTGGAGCCTCACAATCCGTCGGATCAAGAGACGGCGGAGTTCGTCACGCAGGCGCCGCAGCCGGAGCCTGCTCCAGTCCCTGAAGCTGAAGTCACTCAGCCCTTACTCCCGTTGGAGGTTCCTTCCCCAGCGCTCGAGGAAACAGACAAAGAATTCCCTCTGGGGCACGTGGACCAGATCCCGATAGTGACCGAGTACGTAGAGCCATCCCGAGCGCCGGACAAACCCAGCGCCGAGCCTGACCGTGAAGCGCCTGACCTGGCTGAACCCACCGCAGCCCCAATTCCCAAGCTGCAGCACATCCAGACGGAACCTTTACTCATTGAGCCTTACCACACTATTGACTATTTTGCGTCCCAGGGCATTCGGTTCGTGGCGGAGGAGAATCCTACAGATCGTTTTGGCAAACAACTTAAAAGCTTTACCGATTGGTTAAAGGTGATGAAAAAACTACCAGTTGCCCGACCCAGCGTAGATCCCGAAGAGGTGGACGATTCCGGTATACAGATGATTGCATCCTACTCCAACGAAGAAAAAGACATAGTCACCGAGACTATGGCCGAAGTGCTTGCCAAGCAGGGTAAAACCGATCGAGCCATCGAATTATACCACAAATTAAGTTTGCTCATTCCAGCCAAAAGTGCTTATTTTGCAGCCAAAATTGACAACCTTAAAAATGCGTTGACATGATCTTTTTTGTGATCTTGATCCTGGTGGCCTGTATCTTTCTTGGATTGATTATTCTAGTCCAGAACCCCAAGGGGGGCGGCCTGGCTGGCAATGTAGCCGGCTTTTCTAACCAGCTCATGGGCGTAAAACAAACGACAGACGTGCTGGAAAAAGGTACCTGGGTGCTGGCTGTTGTGGTTTTGGCCCTGTGTTTGTTTTCCACCATATTTATTCCTAAGACTATTACCAATCAGATTCGGGATATCAAGCCTGCAGCCAATTCGGCTCCTCTTCCGGTGCCTAGTCAGCCAGCTCCAACCAAGTAAAGAAATTGTGGTAAAATAGTTTTAACCCTGCTAGGCAAGTGGCAGGGTTTTTATTTACTTTGATGGACTAATGTTGATACCTATGAAGAAAAGGATTTTTCTGGTCCTGCTGGCGACCCTGCTTGTAGTCGGGGGCATTGCCACCTGGGAACTATTAGGACCAGCCACTGCTTTTGGTGCCAATAAATACTCCTTGTTCATCAAGACCGGCATGAATTATCCGCAACTCGAGGAGCTGTTGGTCAAAGACCAGGTCCTGGAGCATCCCGGCCTGTTTAGCAAGCTAGCGTACAGGTTTGATTATCCCGCTAACATCAAAGCGGGGAGGTACGACATCAAAAGTGGTTCCAGTCTAGTCTCCATTTTGCGCATGCTGCGCAGTGGGCGCCAGACTCCGCTAAATCTGGTCATTACCAAATTGCGAACCAAGGCCGATTTGGCCTCTCTGGTGGGAAAAAAACTGGAAACCGATTCGGCCACCTTCTTTGCGTTTCTGGAATCCAACGATTCGCTGCAGCCGTACGGATTGGATTCCAACTCCGCTATGACGGCTATCTTTCCGGATACCTATACTTTTTTTTGGAATAGCTCACCGGAGCGCGTGTTCAAAAAATTCTATGCCGAATACAAAATTTATTGGACCCCGGAGCGCATGGCCGAGGCAAAAAGCCTTGGGCTGAGCCCCGTGACCGCCTACATTCTGGCCTCGATTGTGGAGGAAGAAACGTCTAAAAATGAGGATAAGGGTAAGATTGCCAGCGTATATTTAAACCGGATGCAAAAAGGAATGAAATTGGCAGCGGATCCGACCGTAAAATTTGCGCTGGGGGATTTTGAATTGAAACGGATTTACGATAAACAACTCACCGTGGCCTCACCCTACAACACCTACATGCATGCCGGCCTGCCTCCCGGGCCCATTTGCACGCCTTCCCCTGCCACCGTGGATGAAGTGCTTCGAGCGCCGCGGACCAATTACCTCTATTTTGTCGCAAAGCCTGATTTTTCCGGTTATTCGAATTTCTCCGATAACTTTAGCCAACACTTAAGCTTTGCGCGAGCCTACCAGAAGGCCTTGGATGAGCAAGTGAAGATAAGCCAGCAAGCAAAATACCAACCGGCGAATTGATTCGTTTTGTCAATTGTGTATGATCAACCTCGAGAAAGCTATTAGGAGGACCCGCATTTTCAGATACCTATCGGGCAAGAGTAAGAGAATTATTCTGCCCGGATTTCAGGGCGTTCCGCTATACGATGTCCTGCGCTTTTTTTTAAACCAGGTCCAAAAGGTGGGCCTCAACGACCGGGCCCGCTCCATTTCTTTCAGCTTCCTTATTGCCATACCGGCCGCGACCATATTCCTGTGTACCCTGATTCCCTACCTGCCTGTACACAAGAAGATTTCCCGGCAACTGATGAATTTGACCAATGATCTAACGCCCAACCAAAAGGCTTCCCAGTTGGTCACCAGTTTCCTAAATGATTTTCTGGAAAAACCCCACAATGGACTGCTGTCCTTTGGCTTGTTTTTGGCGCTCTTTTACGCCTCCAATGCCATGATGGGTCTGATGCGGTCGTTCAATAAATCACTTATTTACAACACGCGGAGAAATATTTTCCAAGCGCGATGGATGGCGATAAAATTGACGACCCTGCTGTTGTTTCTGGTTGTCGGTACTATGGCCATTTTGGTTACCCAGGACGAGTTACTCAAACGCATACTGGCGATGGCCCACGTGCATCGCCAAAACGTGAAATGGTTGCTGCAAGTCGTTCGATGGATTTTTATAATCCCCCTATTTTACTTTTCGATTGCCTTTATGTATAAATATGCGCCAGCCGTACGTAAGCGATGGGATCTTTCGTCGCCCGGCACCATCCTGGCCACGGTACTCATGATCCTTACGACGCTGGTATTCTCCAATTGGGTAAATCGATTTGGCACCTACAATAAGGTCTACGGCTCGATCGGAACGATCATGATTCTAATGCTTCTTGTGTATTTTAACTCCATGGTCCTGCTAATCGGCTATGAACTCAACGTCAGCATTCACCATCTGAGAACCCAGGCCGAGGAAAGGGCCTTGGAGCCCACCAAGCGGGCTAGGAAATTATCGTAAGATCCAGCCTTCATCAGGATTGCCGTATGGCTACCCGCTATTGTTCCCCATGGTCAACTCCCCAACTTTTCAACAGCTCCAGGTATTGTCCAACAGGCAAATTCTTGTGGTCGTAGTGTCCCGCGATGGACTTTTGGCGGAAAGCCTCATACAGCGACACTGCACAAGCCACCGAAATATTGAGGGATCGGATGATCCCCACTTGAGGAATAATGAAATCCCCATCCGCCAGGGCCCTGATTTCGGGGCTCACCCCATCGTGTTCATTACCAAAAACCAACGCGATGCGCTGGGTAAGATCCGTGGCGTACAGGGATTGCGCCTGGGGGCTGAGAAAGGTTGTTAAAATGCGATCGTATTTTTTTCGCAAATCGGCAAAACACTGCCCCGCATCGCTATGCTGATAGATGGTGAGCCACTTGGCCGCGCTGCTACTGCTCTTCGGGCCCCATTTTTTGTGGGGAGCTATCCGGGTATTTAGGACATGCACCTCTTGAATACCCACCGCATCACAGGTTCGCATAACCGCTGAGACGTTGTGCGGGTCAAATACGTTTTCAAGTACGACGGTAAGGTCACTTTGACGTTTATTGAGTACATCCACGAGGCGATTGGTTCGTTCAGGCGTCATGAGCTTTGCAATGAGAAACGAAAATAGAAACATTCCGCTTCTCGGGCCAAAAACTACGGGATTTACCTAATTAATACGCTGGTGCCCTTGAGGAAAAAGTTTTTTCCCGAGTCCCCATCGGTATAGCGCAGGGTCCACACATAGGTGCCGGGATTCTGGGGCACACCGTTCAGCTTGCCGTCCCATTTGTGTGTCCAGTCTCGGGTCTCAAAGATCAGCATGCCGTAGCGATCGTATACCCGGAATTCCAGATTCGTGGCCTTATAGGCGTTAAGGGGATAGAGGTAATCATTCTTGCCGTCACCGTTCGGTGTAAAGGCGTTGGGCACGGTGATATAGCAGCTATTTAGCACAGTGATCGAATCCTTGGTGGAATCAATACATAAATAGCTGTTCTCGATGACCAAACTGACCACGTACTGCTGCTCGGTCGAGCTATTGGGAAAATGATGGTCCGCAGGATTGGGCATATTGGATGGAGGGGAGCCGTCGCCAAAATTCCAGGTCGTGGAGATGATATTACCCAAGCTGTTGTTGGTGAAATGCGCGGCTGTTTTGGGGCATATCTCGCTAGGCGCCGAGAAACTCGCCTTGATCTCGTTATTCAAGACAATAGCCTGCGCGGTCGAGTCGTAGCAATATCCATCCGAAACGACAAGCTGGACTGAGACCGGTGCGGTGGCATGTTCCGTCAAGACGGGATCCAAGGAAGTACTACTGGATCCCGAATCGTAATTCCACTGCCAATAATTGACCGTCGGTGTTGGCTGGTAGCTTAAGGAAATGGTATCAAGCTGGCAGGAATAGGCCACAGTGTACGTAAAGTTTGCCGATATTGTATCCCGTACCGTAAAGGGAATGCTAAATCCCGGCACGATTTGTTTGCCACAATCGTCTAACAGGGTATTTCCATCTGTGCCGACCTGCGCTATTAAGGAATAGGACCCTGGTGCCAAAGGGCTGGCCAGAGTAAGGACCAAAGAATCCATATCAAAACTGCCGTTGCAATTGATTCCCGACGCCCCCGAAACCTGGACAGGCTGGGAAGCGATCACAAAATCCGTTCCGTTCGCGGCCAGACTGCTGCACTTAAGGGGTACATTCAGGCCGACGGTTAGTTGGGTTCTGCCACAGCTTGCCGTAGCGTAGACTAAGCCCGGCACCATCGGATTTGTGATATCGGCAGTTCCTCCTACAAACGTTAACGTATAGCCGCTCTGCGTTTCTGTATAATGACTGACGAGCAACAAATAGTTATGCCCCTCGATCAAGATAGGCATGGCGCTAAAAGCCGAGGAGTCATCTGGAGGATACGAAGCGCACTGTATGTAAGGGACGCCTGCAGCACTCGCACCCGTCAAGCCATAGGTCCCAGACCAATTTCCCGCAACGATCAGGGAACTGTCCCGGTACACGTCGCTGGGGTTATGGCCTGTTATATCATAGAGCTGCCAGTCGTAATCATCGCCAAGGTTATTAGGGGTGATAATAAAACCCAGTGTTCCACCCACGTAGCAGGTAAAGGAATACCAAAACGGGTTGGTGTCCATATATTGCGCATCCGTGAACTCGCAACCCGGTACAGCCAGGTCGGTTGTGCTACCGATGGGTACACTGGATTGCACTAGGGGTTGAGTGCCGCATACAGGCAAGGCCGTAGAAGCTAACTGGCCTAGCACGGGGAAGGATTGGCAATAACCGCACCCGCAAATTGACATCAATAGGGCAATAAAGACCTTTCTCACAAGTGCAAATTAAGACCCAAAAGTCGAACCAAACGTTGCAAAGGCCCGATAATCGATCCCAAGGCAATTGTGGCCATACGCTGAAGGCAGATGGGCCAGCCTGAAGGAGCGGAAAAATCCATCTGCCAAAGAATTAGGAGCCTGCCTGTCAAGGGGATAAAGATGCCAATAATCCTGGGTTTTAATCGCATTTTTTGGGTCTTTTCCCCTATTTTTGCCCTCCCTCAAAATATCACTAAGCCTTACATTATATGGACAATTTGTTCTTTCTGGTTCCGGCAATGGGCATCATTGGGTTGGTGTACACGTTGATTAAATTCAAGTGGGTATCCCGTCAGGATGCGGGTTCGGCACATATGCAAGAGATCAGCACCTATATCGCCCAGGGAGCCATGGCCTTTCTGAAAGCGGAGTGGAAAATCCTGGGGTATTTTGTGGTTATCGTAGCCCTCCTTTTGGGGGTCATGGCTAACGCCAATCCGAGTTCTCATTGGTCCATCTCCTTAGCCTTTATCCTGGGTGCCGTGCTCAGCGCTACGGCCGGCTATATTGGTATGCGGGTAGCCACGCGGGCCAATGTTCGGACTGCTCAGGCGGCCCGAACGAGTTTAAGTAAAGCATTAACCGTTTCCTTTATCGGCGGTTCGGTTATGGGACTAGGCGTGGCCGGGCTTGCGGTTCTTGGACTAAGCGGGCTGTTTATCATCCTCAAGACCATTTTTGCCCCACATGCCCCTGTCAACTCCGAGGAAATGACCAGGACCATCGAAGTCCTCACTGGCTTTTCCTTGGGTGCAGAATCCATAGCCCTATTTGCTCGGGTGGGTGGAGGTATTTATACCAAAGCGGCGGACGTAGGGGCTGACCTCGTGGGTAAGGTGGAGGCGGGGATCCCGGAAGATGATCCACGTAACCCAGCTACCATTGCCGATAATGTGGGCGACAATGTGGGTGATGTTGCGGGTATGGGCGCAGATTTGTTCGGATCGTATGTGGCCACTGTGTTGGCAACAATGGTGCTAGGACAAGAAACGCATTCGGTGGATCAATTTGGTGGCTTAGCTCCCATCCTACTACCGATGGTTATCGCCGGTACGGGTATCCTTTTTTCCATTGTGGGTACCTGGTTTGTCAAAGTCAGTGATTCAGCTGGAGTAAATACCGCCAGCGTACAAAGAGCTCTGAACATGGGCAACTGGGGATCCATCATACTTACGGCCCTCGCATCTATTGGGCTGGTCTATTACCTGTTGCCGGACACCATGACCCTGAGAGGCCTCGAATTCACCAAATGGGGCGTACTCGGAGCCATTGGCGTAGGTCTGGTGGTGGGTACGCTGATGAGCATGATTACAGAATACTACACCGCCATGGGCAAGCGCCCAGTGATGTCCATAATACGCCAATCGTCCACGGGTCATGCCACCAATGTGATTGGCGGGCTGGCAGTTGGCATGGAATCGACGTTCCTGCCCATTTTAGTATTAGCTGGTGGCATTTGGGGTTCATTCCAGTGTGCCGGCCTCTACGGGGTAGCTATTGCTGCAGCCGGCATGATGGCCACCACGGCCATGCAGCTGGCGATTGACGCTTTTGGACCCATTGCCGATAACGCGGGTGGTATCGCGGAGATGAGTGAGTTACCCAAGGAAGTCCGGGAGAAGACCGATGTCCTGGATGCCGTTGGCAATACGACAGCAGCCACGGGAAAAGGGTTTGCTATCGCCTCGGCTGCACTTACCGCACTGGCTTTGTTTGCGGCTTTTGTGGGTGTCGCAGGCATCCAGGGTATCGATATTTATAAAGCCAAGGTGCTCGCCAGCTTGTTTGTTGGCGGAATGATTCCATTTTTGTTCTCTTCCCTGGCCATCAGGGCCGTAGGCGAGGCAGCAATGGCGATGGTGGAAGAAGTGAGACGACAGTTTCGCACGATCCCTGGCATTATGGAAGGAACCGCTAAACCCGAATACGATAAATGTGTAGCCATATCCACCGAAGCCTCGATCAAGAAGATGATGCTTCCTGGCGCCATCGCCATTCTCTCCCCCCTGATTATTGGTTTTTTGTTGGGGCCCGAGGCTCTTGGAGGCTTCTTAGCCGGAGCCACGGTTTGTGGGGTGCTGATGGGCATGTTCCAGAATAATGCCGGTGGTGCATGGGACAATGCCAAAAAGTCATTCGAAAAGGGTGTGGAGATTAACGGGCACATGTACTATAAAAAATCGGAGCCGCATAAAGCTTCCGTAACGGGAGACACAGTGGGTGATCCGTTTAAGGACACCTCCGGACCATCGATGAATATCTTGATCAAACTCATGTCCATCGTTTCGCTGGTCATCGCCCCTACCCTGGCCCAAATTCATCATACAAAAAATTCGGCCTTGGCCGAGCGCCATATGGAGTTTAAGATTGACGTCAACGCGGCCGGAGGATCTGCAGATTCCACACTTAGTGTGCGCATCGACAATGCAGACAGCGGTCCCCAATCTTCTGCTTTGATTATGGCCCTGAGAAAAGACAATCTGGTCAACGGAAATCGCTATTCCGTTAAAACCAAAGACGGCGATTTATATATCAATGGAGAAAAACAATCCACAGCGGTAACAGAAAAATACCGTGCATTGATAGATGCCAAAAGAAATGTTAATATCCAGATCGAACTTAAAAATTAGCCTCTAATGGTTTAGCTTTGCCAAAGTATACTAATCATACCAAATACCAAAAGTCCCGCTGTTTCCACAGGGGGGCTTTTTGTTTTCAGCACCTCCGTGGGTAATTAGTTGAACCAAATAAGGCATCAGGGTTTATTACAATCTGGGCGCTGACCCAAAATGTTGCTGAAGCATTCTTACTGGTGCATGGTCCCCCTATGCTTTTCCCAATCAATGATTCAAAAATGCTATAACTTAGGATAAAAACGATAGCATATGAAAGCCTTCATTTTATTCATATCATTAGCCGTTGCATTTTGTGTAAATGGCCAAACAACACCTCTAATCGATCCTTCCTCGGTGGGATTTATCGTGGTCGATAGCACTCAATTTGTGGGCACCGGCTTTGTGATGGACACGAAAAGGCAAGTGATCACTTGTGCTCATTTTATAGGAATGAGTAAAAGCATATATTATGGAACAGGGGACATCCACGCTCCCCACAATGGACTCCACAAACTTAAAGTTGCTAAGCTTTTGCTCCCTTACGATCTTGTTGTATTAGAGAGTGAGACTGATCTGTGCATTACGCCGCTGCGCAGTGTCCCCAAAACTGCCGACGCATCTGGTCAGCATGTTTTTTATCTGGGGTATGAACTGGCAAACGGAAATACAACATTAACTTCGATGCAAACGAAAGAAGCAAAAATTCTGGGCAAATATTCCGATGTCAAAGGTCTATTTACGGCCGAACACTACACTTTCCTGAACGCCATTGCGGATGGGTATTCCGGAAGTCCAGTTCTGGATGACAACGATCAGGTGGTAGGAATTGTGAATCTGGCTAATGCCGGTATTTCGGCGGATGTGATACTGAGTCCTACGCCAATTACCTACGAAGACATAGCCTACAGTATTCAGCCGGTAGCTAAAAACTAGTCGGGTTCATTCTTGCTGGAAGGAAGACGTGACTGATCAGTGGATGCCACCTTTGTTAGTTTTACTCGGCAGCGCTTATCTTTAAGAAAGCGCAGATCCATCCAACTGGGCTATAGCCCCATCGGTAACTAGTCCTCCATGTCACTGGTGTCATCAGGCTTAGTTTTTTCAGCCATGAGCGTTTCCCTGGCCTTCACCAATACCTGCTTTTGGTCTGGATTTACGACCGGATAGCTGAGGTTGAGTAAGGCAAACCGGGTGTTAATAAATGTCGCGATGGCTAACCTCGTGAACCACTTATCGTCCGCGGGAACGATAAACCAGGGGGCATTTTCTCGGGATGTATTTTGCAGCATCTCCTCATAGGCTTTACGGTAATCTTTCCAGAATCCCCTTTCCTGAATATCACCAATGGAGAATTTCCAATTCTTGGTCGGATTGTCGATACGCTCGAGAAAACGTCTCTTCTGCTCCTTTTTGGAGAGGTGCAGAAAAAACTTCAAAATGACGGTTCCGCTTTCGGTCAGCGTTTTTTCAAACTCGTTGATTTGTTTGAACCGATTGCTCCAGAACTCCTGATTAATCTTGCTTACTGAATCTATGCCTGGTAATTTCTCCTTCAGTATGAATTCCGGATGGACCCTCGTGACCAGCACATTTTCATAATGAGATCGGTTAAAAATTCCAATGTCTCCCTTTTTAGGCAGGGCTATATAGTGCCGCCACAAAAAATCATGCTCCAACTCCAGTTGCGTAGGCACCTTAAAACTGGTTACTACGACACCTTGAGGATTTAAGCCACTCATCACATGCTTTATCACTCCGTCTTTTCCAGCGGCATCCATGGCCTGGATGATGAGTAGGACGCTGTGGGAACTATCGGCGTATAGTCTGTCCTGCATAAGGGCCAACTCTTGGACCCCATCCTGCAATAATTTTTCCCCTTGTTCTTTAGTGATTAGTCCATGGTCATAGTCAGTGCTGTATTTTTTGAGGTTTATTTCACTGCCTTCCTTCACGCGAAAGGATTCCAAATAGGTTGATAGCGATGTGTCAAGCGTCATGGATGCAAGTTTACCTGAGGTGTTCAATGATTTCGACGGTCCACGGTAGTTTCAATACCGATATATTGGCCGAGATTATGCTTTTCTTCCGGGGACCCTGGTTGGGACAATACTGCCGCGCTACGCCCACCAACAGGTGTTCCCCCTCTTTCCATACCAATTTAACCAATGATCCAATATATTTCAAATCAAGATGTAGACAATAATTGCCTCGAGAAGCCTTCCGAAGCACAAAGGAACATGTATTTTTGTAGCAAAGGGTGAACGATGCCACCGTCCCTGTTATATTACGCCATACCTGGATTCTTGCTATTGCTGATTGCGGAATCTATTTTTTCGGCCATCCAGCAACGAGGGTTGTATAAATCCAAGGACACGTTTACCAGTCTTGCCCTAGGTATAGGCAACGTCCTTGTGGGTCTAGTCTCCAAAGGAGTGATTTTCGGGGTCTATTGGCTGGTATATCGCATGCGCATTTTTACCCTGGATTCCACCCAATGGTGGGTCTGGATTCTGGCTTTTTTTGCAGATGATTTTTCCTACTACTGGTTTCATCGAGCCAGCCACCATATTGGTTGGTTTTGGGCATCACATGTGGTCCACCACTCCTCTAAGAAATACAATCTTGCCGCCGCCTTGCGCCAAACTTGGACGGGAAATATTTCCGGAGCCTTTATCTTTTGGCTCTGGATGCCGCTGGTGGGCTTCCATCCCATCGTGGTATTGACCATGCAGGCCATCAGCCTGATCTACCAGTTTTGGATTCATACTGAGGTCATAGGTAAACTTCCCTCCCCCATTGAGTTTCTATTTAATACACCATCTCATCACCGCGTTCATCATGGCGTGGACCTGCATTACCTGGATAAAAATCATGCTGGAGTGCTGATCATCTGGGACAGGCTATTTGGAACCTTCCAACCCGAACTCGACAGGCCTGTGTACGGTCTTACTCGCAATATAGAATCCTTTAACCCCGTAGTGGTAGCGCTATACACCTGGGGAGACTTGTTCAGCAAAGCACGCAGGGCTGGCTCGCCCAAAAAAGCACTGAATTATTTTCTCAAACCCCCAGGATGGAGTCATGACGGATCCAGCCGCACTGCTAAAGAACTGGTGGACGAATTCCACCGTACCCACCCCGAGGATCCAGCTGGCCGAACCTAAAGAAGAATCGACTATCCCAATCGGCCCAACCAATTTTGCGGCCGGGGCTTATCGACTCCTATGGCGGCATATAAATTCGGGCTAACTAAGCCAAATAAGCAGATGTTAAAACAACCCTAAAAATGCCGAGCGATCGGCATTTCTATAAATCGAAATTTTGAATTACGAAATATATCGTAAATTAGGTCAAACATTTTTTTATGAACGCCACCAAGTATATCAAACCTACAGAAAGTGAACTGGAGATACTCCAGGTCCTTTGGGCCAGGCAGACGGCTAGCGTGCGTGCTGTGCACGAAGAACTGGCAAAGTCCAAGGACGTAGGATATACGACTACGCTAAAGCTCATGCAGATTATGAACGAGAAGGGCCTGGTTAAGCGCGACGACTCATTTAAGACGCATATTTACCAAGCAGCCGTCAGCAAGGAGAAAACGCAAAAACATTTACTGGGCAAAATGATCAATTCGCTTTTTGGGGGTTCTTCTACGGAACTGGTTATTCAAGCGTTGGGAAGCCACAAGGCCTCTCCGCAAGAGCTCCAGGAAATTCAGACCTTGTTAGATAACCTTAAAAAACAATAAGGATGCTAGCCCTCAACCATTCTATACTGCTAGGCGCTTTGGGTTGGTCGCTGATCAACAGCCTGTGGCAAATGGCTTTGCTATGGGGGATATATGCCATTATTACCGCCCGGGAAAATCGATATGCAGCAGCGACCAGGCATGGCCTGGCTTTGGCGTTCACCTCGCTGGGCTTCCTTTGGTTCATATTTACTTTTATTATTCAGTACCAGGCAGGTGGCTGGCAAATCAGTCTGCCCAAACCAAGTTTGGGAACAGGGTCTGGGAACCCTGTGGCCGGAATACTGTATTCTGCACGTCACGGGCTAGAGGCATCAGCGCCGTACCTGTCCATGGCCTATCTCATTTGGCTAAGCTATTTATCGGTGCGTTACCTGAATTGGTATTTTAGACTGCGGCAACTAAAAATAGGGGGACTTGAGCCGGCTCAACCAGCGCTGCAAGCCTTTGTCCAGCAGATGCTGGTCCACTTGGATATCGGCAAACAAATCGGTGTTTTTTTATCTGGCAGCATCGACAGCCCGATGACTATTGGGTTCTTAAAACCCATTATCCTTATTCCCATTGCCGCACTCAACCACCTGAGTTGTGAGCAAGTGGAAACCATTTTATTGCATGAATTGGCCCATATCAAAAGAAGCGACTATTTGGTCAATCTGTTGGTAACGGCAGTTGGCATCGTGCTTTTCTTTAATCCCTTTGTCCGACTGTTGATTCGTGAGATCCGGCGGGAGCGGGAGCTCTGTTGCGATGACTTAGTCCTTCAGTTTCCGTATTGTCCACGCACCTACGCCGGAGCCTTGCTTTCCTTGGAGAAAACTCGACAACGTCATCAGGAGCTGGCCATGGCGGCTACCGGAAAAAACAACCAATTCCTCTTGCAACGAATCCAACGCGTCACTGGCCACCAACTGGTCAAATCACGGCTCGAGATAGCGCCTGTCTTGTTCCTAGCTGTGCCTGCCCTCCTGCTTATTGGTTACCTAATTCAGGGGCAACCTCTTCCCCCATCTCCCGCGAGGGCCGAGGCCAAGACGTTCGCATCCTTGCGTTCGAGCACAGCCCGTTTGGTAGCCAGAGGTGTGGAACTGCCAGGGTCACCGGGAGTTGGTTCAAGCAATATTAACCTACAATCCTCCGGCCAAAGCGAGTTACTGAAGCAAAAGAGAACCAAGAATAAGGCCAAGCAACCCAATTCAGACGATCGGACCGAGCTGGCGTACCTCACCCCGGATCAGAACCAATCGGATGATCTGGAACCGGCCGCCCAAGAAAGTTTATCCCCTGTACGAAGGACCGTCGATATGACGTTTTCCATAGCCCCAGATGCGGCTCCGAGCATTCCTCCACCCGAACCGGTAGGGGGCGATTTCCCATATGTGGCTAGCTCCTCCTTCAGCACAGTTCCAATGGCAGATTCCGCCGATTTGGATATCGATAAATCGCCTGAGATCCGCAAAGAACTGATGATCAAAAAGTCCATTGACATGGAATTCCGCAACATTAAGGTTATTGATCACATGCTCCTCGATCGGCGCCAGCGCTCCGACGCAGTCCCCCAGATGAGTCTTGAAAAATGGCATGACGAAATTCAACATTCCTTGCTCGAAATCAATTGGGAAAAAGTCGATCAGGATTTAAGAACCGCCATAAATCAAAATGATCAAATCAGAATCCACAAAGACATGGAACTGCAGCTGCGGGCTATTCAAAGCACACAGGCAGTTCTGGCTCTCTCCCCGAAATCGGGTGGCGGCGGCGGGCAAAATCTCAAAGGATCTTCCACAGACCAGCAGCATTTGCGCTTGATGAAGCAAAGGCTTGAATCGGTTCAACGCGCATTGGAACTCATTCGGAAGAAAACTACCGTTGTGTACATATAATCTGCTAGTAGGCGATGCTACCGCGCAAGCAGCCTCTCTCAGGGGTCCATTGGTATGCAAGTACGGCCATAGGAACAAAAACCGGGGCCACATGCAGTTTAGCCAGCACCGTTGCGATGCAGCTGGGAAGGGCAAGATCAAGCAAGTCATGGGCCCAATAGAACAAGCCCACGTTTTCCTGTACAAAACAGCAAGTCTAGGATAGAAAGGTTCGGCAGGAAGCCAAGCTTTTCCTCAAAAACCTGCCGATATCTTCCCGCGCTGAACTCGTGGTAATTTTTGGGAAGGACTTGGTCTGTTAGGACAAGTCGGTCGCCGGGTGGGTCCACGCGGGGTTCTTGCGTTGAAAAGCTAATTTCCACCGGCAGCTCCAGCTTTTTTGTCATCCACATAAAGCAATTCAGGTTCCAGTCCGTTAAGAAATCTACTGGCTTTTGGTACAATCCGGCGATTTCCTGCTGGTAAAATTCAAACCAAGGGGAGCGGCTATATGCAGACTGGATACTCTTCCAATGCTGACTCCTCCAGTTTCTGCTGTTGTCAATTCGGATGTCTCGCGGAGGTATCTTTTGGTCGCGACCTCCAACCAATGGCACACTCAAAGCGATAATACCATTGGATCCGGCAATGAGGGTACGGTTGCGAAAACTCATTTTTTTATGCCTTTTATATGAGTTAAATTCAACATGCGAATAATTACATAAAGCTTTAAATACGCTAACAGGTGAAAAATATTGAATTTCAATCTCTAAGATCATAAACTAGTCCCTATTGTTCTTTTAACGAATGCACCCTTTATTTACGCTTAAAAATGTATAGAATCGATGAATTATTTATCTATATTAATTTACATTAATTATCTTAATTAATTATAAAACAATATATTAATAAGTATTTTAAATACTATTTATTTTAGATATATTTTGAGCAGTATTTGATTTTCGAAAACGGATAATTACTAAATAATTTGGTATATATTTACCCCAATGCAGAATCTACCCTGTACTGCTTTCCACTTCCCAAAGCTTCAGGTTTTTGCAGACCATGGAATAGCACGCCGATAAGCTCTCCCCCTACCCCGGCCGTCGGAAGCGAAGGCAGAATCGTCAGCTTGCGTTTCGCCGAATAACTGAGGCTATTGCCTCTCCGCTGCGACTTTCATTGGGGTTCCTGTCAGCTACCCTATACCAACCTGCCAATTCAGTGCATTTGTCGTCCTACCCGATGTCCATATCGAATAGTTCACATATAACTTGCCGGAAATAAAGCCCACCAAACTGGGCTCCTATAGGCTGGCTCCTTGGATCCTTCGGTTCAGGCAAGCCCATTTTGGCGAATGGCCCGTGAGTGGAATTATATTAGAACAGGTAATTATTTAATCAATTCAAATTAAGATGTTAATGACATTTTTCGAGTACCCTTTGGTGTTCTTTTTGTGGCTCTATTCCCAGAGGATGCAAGCCTGCATCATTTATCACCAATATAAATTTTGCTAGTATGAAAAAAAATTCCTTTTCACTCCTGGCAGGAACTACATTAATTCTTGCTACTGCCACAGGCCAGGCCCAACAAAGCGGAGTCTATCTAACCCCAACTGATTTTGATCGAGGCATATTGAGTTATCCTTGCAACTGCAGTGCGAACTCCAGGGAATCTACCTCTGACATTTCCATCTCCAGCAACCAAATTGTAGTAAAGCGTTCTGATCAAACCTACCATATTAACAAACAAAATGTATACGCAGTTAGCTATTGTGGCGGCCGGACTGTGCGCATTTTTAAGGATGGCTGCTATCCTATTTTAAATCCAGGCGAGAAAATTTTGCTCTATGAGGTCCTGGCAGCTCCCGTAAACAAGGGAAAGCCGTTTACCCGCAAATATTACTTCAGCAATGGCGCCGGATCAGCTATCCAAGAGCTCACGCTGGAAAACCTGCGGGCGGAATTCTCTCAGGACAAACATTTTGAGGCAGCGCTGGATAAGCAAGTCAATTCGGATAGCGAGCTATATTCCTACGATGACTTCCATAAAGCCTATCGGCTGAATCAGATCTACGACGCTAGCGAGAAATAGGGGGTCCGCTTCAACCCCGATAGCGCCAAAGGCTCTGTCCGGGCAGAATCATGCATTAGGTGGATAGCTCAGGTTCGTCACCTGTCCACACCTTATACGCGGGAAGATCCTTCCTCAGAGCCTTGGCTTGCTTGTATCCCCTGACTTCCAGTCTTTATCTCTTCTGCTGACCTTGCTTTAAGGTGCGGCTATACCCCCCCCCCGGAGATCGACAGCATTCATGCGTAAGGCGACGGACTAACTGAGGTCCATCCCCCATCAACCACCAGGCTTTGCCCCGTGATGTGGCGAGCTTGGTCCGAGACCAGAAACAAGGCAGCATCGGCAATATCGCGGACGGTCGCAGGTCTGCCCATGGGCGTAATCGAAGACCAGGTTTTTTCATATTCCGGATCATCCAAAGTTCTCTCGGTAACGGTTGCCCCAGGGGCGATGGCATTGATGTTTATGCGATAGGGGGATAGTTCGATAACCAGATTTTTGGCAAGCATTTCCAGAGCCGCTTTGGTCATACCATAGGCAGCCAGATTTTTATGGGCCTGGTGCCCCGTGACAGAAGACATCAGCAAAATGCTGCCCCCGTCGCCTTGCTTTTTCATTTCTATTGCGGCCTGCTGTGCCAAAAAAAAACTTCCCCCAAGATTTACTGCCAGGACCTGCCTCAAGGATTCAGGCGCGTAGGTCAGGAAGTCGCCAAACAAGGTGATTCCTGCATTGGCGATCGCGATATCCAAGCGCCCGAATAGTTTTATAGCCCGGTGCACCATGGATTGGATGACCGCAAAATCGGAGGCGTCCCCTTCATGCCAATCACAACTCCCATTCGCTGTTTCAATCCGGGCAGCGGCGCCTTTGGCCAAGCTGGGATCCAGGTCGTTTAGCAAAACATTGGCCCCCTGGGAGGCCAGTGACCGGCAGATCTCAAAGCCGATGCCCTGGCCTGCCCCAGTTACGATTGCTGTGCGACCAGCAAAGAGTTGCGGCGACATGGTTGATGGTATTTGCAATTAATGAGAGTCCCGGGTAACGGTGCTACCCGATCCTCCTTTTAAGAAATCTAGATCAGCTCCCCGGTCCGCCTGCTCCACGTGCTGGATATACAGTTGCACATAGCCTCGGTTTGTCATGGGATCAGGCTGCCTACGCTTCTGTTTTCTTTTTGCCAGTTCGAGGTCCGACACTTCCAGCATCAGACTGCGGCCTAGCACGTCCAGTGCGATGATATCCCCATTCTGGACGACGGAAAAATTGCCACCTAAAGCAGCTTCGGGAGACACGTGGAGCACCACGGTGCCAAAGCCCGTGCCACTCATGCGGCCATCAGATATCCGGACCATATCGGTCACACCTTTTTCCAATAGTTTCCTCGGAATCCCCATATTTCCGACCTCAGGCATACCAGGATATCCTCTGGGTCCGACCTGTTTCAACACGAGCACGCTGGTTGCGTCCACCTCCAGGTCAGGATCGTCTACGCGAGCTTTATAATCCTCAATATTGTCAAAGACCACGGCCTTACCTCGATGCTTCATCAGTGCTGGGCTTGCCGCTGATGGCTTCATTACCGCTCCCGATTCAGCCAAATTACCATGGAGTACGATAATACCGGACACGGGGTTAAAGGGCTGGGCTGTGGAAGCAATCACCTCCCTGTTGTAGCAGACGGCCTGACGGACGTTTTCAGCCAACGTCCGGCCATTAGCCGTCAGGCAGCTACCATGCAAAAAAACCTCCAATTCGTTCATGACCGCCGGCAATCCACCCGCGTAGTAGAGGTCCTCCATGAAAAACTGGCCTGAAGGCTGAATATTGGCCAATAAAGGTACATTGGCCGACAGCCGGTCAAAATCATCCAAGCACAATGGCACGCCGATGCGGGCCGCAATGGCGAGCAAATGGATCACAAAATTGGTGGATCCCCCAATGGCCGCATTGACCACGATGGCGTTCTCAAAAGCCTGTCGGGTGAGGATATCCGAAAGTCGAAGATTCTCTTGCACCATTTGCACGATGCGCACGCCCGATTGCTGGGCCAGTACTTTTCGCCTCGAATCGGCGGCTGGAATGGCGGCATTTTCTGGAAGGCTGAGGCCCAAGGCTTCGACCATGCATGCCATCGACGATGCCGTTCCCATCACCGCACAATGACCCCGGCTTCGGCACATGCAGGCTTCTGCTTCATTGAGTTCTTCTTGACTCATCTTACCCACCCTCAACTCTTCGCTGAAACGCCAAATATCGCTGGTGCTTATGTTTTTGCCCTTATACTTGCCCGTTAACATGGGTCCTCCGGAAACCACCAGACAGGGCAGGTCCACGCTGCAGGCACCCATGACCAGCGAGGGCGTGGTCTTGTCACACCCGCATAGCAACACCACACCATCCAGGGGATTTGCCCGAATAGACTCCTCCACATCCATACTCACCAGGTTGCGGTAAAGCATGGCTGTGGGTTTAATCAGGGTTTCCCCCAAACTCATCACCGGAAATTCCACAGGAAAACCGCCTGCTTGCAATATGCCTCGTTTGACCGATTCCGCCAGCTCCCGGAAATGGGCGTTGCAAGGCGTCAATTCGGACCAGGTATTGCATATCCCGATGACGGGCTTTCCATCGAATTCGCTTGACGGTAAACCCTGGTTTTTCATCCAAGCGCGGTATATAAAGCCGTCTTTACCCTTCTTTCCAAACCAACCTTGGCTACGTAAAGGATGTTCCATCAAGTGTTTTTTTTGCTGCTAAACCCTAAGGTACCTAGTGTGAAGCTATTAAAAGTATCGACACGTGCATGGCGATAAAAAAACTATTTATGGCCTGAGCCTTGGACAGAGCTCGGTATGGATACCCCTGAGATCCACCTGGAAAAACAGCAGGAAATCGATCCGCAGCGCGGGGTTGCTGATTTTCAGAGTAAGGCGTCGTAGAGTATTTCCACGGGATGTTTTGCCTTTCTGCCAGTGCCATCTGCCAACTGGTGGCGGCAACTGGTCCCTGGGGCGGCTATCAGGACATCAGCTGGCTGACTGCGAACAGCAGGAAACAAAACGAGCTCGCCTATTTTCATGGACAGCTCATAATGTTCCCTTTCATAGCCGAACGATCCGGCCATTCCACAGCAACCCGAACCAAGTAGCTGAACTTGATAATTCTCGGGCAGCGATAATATCTGGGCGGAAAAGCTGGCTGAACTGAGTGCTTTTTG
This sequence comes from uncultured Chitinophagaceae bacterium, assembly GCA_963742225.1. GTDB lineage: Bacteria > Bacteroidota > Bacteroidia > Chitinophagales > Chitinophagaceae > Puia. Next base: position 316,103 of record CAVULD010000005.1, read on the forward strand.
CTGGCAATGGCCGTGCAACAGGATCTGTTTTTTTTCTTTGGTAAAGGGGGCTTGAGATATCCTCCCTTGACCTGCTTCCCGGGCAAGAAACTCATCAAGCATAAAAGTGTTGCGCGCTAGGCTGGCCACCGCTTCGAGCTGGTCTTCCTCACACAAATCAGGGTACTCGTCCCGAAAACTGAGTATGGCAGATGGTTCAATTCCCACCAGGGGTGCATCATCATTGACCAGGGGGCTAAGAGTTCGGATATTGCTGACGGCAATCTTTTTTGCTTCTCGAAGTAGTCCCTTGGAAAGCCAGGCCCGTCCGCTCTCTCGGTGCTCTGGCATCGTGACCTGGTAGCCTAGCCGCTCCAGCAGCAAAATGGCCTTGATCCCGATAGCGGTATCTTGGTAATTGGTGAACTCATCACAAAATAGTATGACCCGTCTGCTATCCGGAGCCTGCAGACCTTGCTCGGCTCGATGCTTTCTGTACCAGCTTCGAAGCGTAGTTTTATATAGGCGAGGCAAGGATCTTGCTTGCGCAAACCCACAGATCCTTTTCACCCATTTACTCGCAGGCGAGCTGGTCATAAGGAAATTATACAGACCAGGCGCCCAAGCGCCCAAACGGGCCGAGTCCGCATAGCGCGCAATAATCCGAGAGCGAAAGGGTACTCCGTGCAAATCATGGTACTGCTGCAAAAACTCCGCCTTTAGTTTAGCTACATCTACATTGGACGGGCACTCGGATTTACATCCTTTGCAACTCAAACATAGATCCATCACGTCGTAGATCTCCTGATGGTCAAATCGATTGGGTTTTGTCGACTTGGTCAAAAATTCCCGCAGTATATTGGCCCGAGCTCGAGTCGTGTCTTTCTCATTACGGGTCGCCATAAAGGAAGGACACATGGTACCTCCCGATAAGTGTGTCTTGCGGCAGTCTCCCGAGCCGTTGCATTGTTCGGCCTGCTGCAGAATATTTTGTTTGGTAAAACGAAAAACGGTCTTAAACGGCGGGGTCTGCTGGCCAGGCGTATACCTTAGCATACTGTTCATGGCAGGGGTATCGACAATCTTACCCGGATTGAACAGGTGCCCTGGATCCCAGGCATTCTTGATATCTCGGAGCAAACCGTAATTTCTCTGGCCAATCATTTGCTGGATAAACTCACCCCTGAGTCGGCCATCTCCGTGCTCCCCACTCAGGGATCCCCGGTATTTTTTCACCAGTTCTGCAATCTCCTGGGCGATAAGATGAAACATCGAGTTTCCCTCCGCGGTCTTTAAGTTGATGATCGGACGAAGGTGAATTTCTCCTGAACCGGCATGCGCATAGTGGACAGAATACAAGTTGTGCTTTTTCAGGATCTCGTTAAATTCCCGGATGTATTCTGGCAGGTCCTGCACATCCACTGCGGTGTCTTCTATAACGGGAACAGCCTTACTATCCCCAGGCAGGTTACCCAAGAGTCCTAGTCCGGCCTTGCGCAGCGACCAAATTTTCTTGGTATCTGCTCCAAAGAGTAACGGGAAGTGATAGCCCAGCCCCTGGGCCCGCATGGCAGCCTCCGCTTGAGCGGCACGCTCGGTGATTTCCGCTCGACTGTCCCCTGAAAATTCAACCACTAAGATGGCACCCGGATCTCCTTGAACGAAAAACCGATTTTTGCGCTGCTCGATATTGTCTTTGGTGCATTCCAGGATGTAGTGGTCGATGAGTTCACTGGCACTGGGGGAAAACTCCAAGGCGATTAAATTCGCGCGCAGGGATTCATCGATGGAGTTAAAATGTACACAGAGTAAGCCCGCCTCCTTGGGAGGCAGGGGCACCAGATTGAGTTTAATCTCCGTCAACATAGCCAAGGTGCCTTCGCTGCCTGCAATCAGCTTGCAAAAATTGAAATCTGCTGCCCCTTCGCTAAAAGGCTTCGTTTCTAAAAGCAGATCCAGTGCATAGCCGGTGTTGCGTCTTTCGACAGTCTTTTTGGGAAACTCGGAGCGAATCTCCCGCTGGTTTACCGGGTCGGTCAATATACTGCGTACATTCTGGTAGATCCTGGCTTCCAGCCCTCGGCCCTCGCATCGGTTATAGAATTCATCGATGGTTACCGACTTGAATTCTGCTTCCGAGCCATCGCTCAGCAGGGCTTTTACCTCTAGCAAGTGCTCGCGTGTACTGCGGTAAACGATTGAATTGGACCCACAGGAGTTGTTACCCACCATGCCGCCAATCATCGCACGGTTGGCAGTGGAGGTTTCCGGTCCAAAGAATAATCCATATGGATGAAGAAACAAATTCAACTCATCCCGGATGACCCCCGGCTCCACCCGGACCCATTTTTGCTCCACATTCAATTCCAGTATGCGCGTGAAATATTTGGAGAGGTCCACCACGATGCCCCGGCCAACGACTTGGCCAGCCAAGGAAGTGCCGGCGGTGCGTGGGATCAGAGAAGTTTTTTGTTCACGGGCTAAGGCAATGAGTTTTTTCAGGTCTCCGGTAGTTTTGGGAACCGCTACTGCCAAGGGTAATTCCCGGTAGGCTGATGCGTCAGTAGCGTATAAAATCCGGGTCGCTTGATCGGTATACCATTCACCTTCCAGTTCAACAATCAGCTCGGGCGAAAATGCATCCATTCCTAATTCGGTTTGAGTGTAGGCTAGCTGCAAAATTAGGATCTTTACCGGGAGTTTAGCGCATTAAATCCAAGCATCAACTCGGAGGGGTCTTACCAGCAGATCGCAAGAACAGTGATTTTCCCCACCCAAGGCAATCATTTATTCGATAGCTTTGCGCCAAATCGATTGCCTCGTGTCCTCGGGAAACATACTTTTGATTGACGATGAAGAAAAATTACGCACGCTGCTCAAGCGCATCATTGGATTGGAGGGCTTCACCGTCTATGAAGCCAATAGCATCAAGTCGGCGTCGAAAATGTTAGACAAGGAACCTATTGAAGTATTGCTATGCGATGTCAAGTTGCCCGATGGAGACGGTATTCAATACATTAAAGAAATTAAACAAAAATACCCTCAATTAGAAATCTTAATGCTCACCGCGTACGGCAACATCGCCGGCGGTGTACAAGCGATGAAGAATGGGGCCTTTGATTATATAATTAAAGGAGACGACAACGACAAAATCGTGCCCTTGTTAGGTAAGGCGATAGAGAAAGTGCGTTTGCAGCATCGCTTGGAAAAACTCGAACTAATGGTAGGCAAACGCTACAGTTTCGACAGCATACTCGGAGATTCTGCGTCAGTGTTAGAAGCCATCGAACTGGCCAAAAGAGTGGCCCCCCTAGATACTACGGTACTGCTCTTGGGGGAAACAGGGACGGGCAAGGAAGTTTTCGCACAAGCCATTCACAGCGGGAGCAAGCGCGCGGCAAAACCCTTTCTGGCCTTGAACTGCAGTTCGTTCAGTAAAGAATTGCTGGAGAGCGAAATATTTGGCCACAAGGCGGGCGCCTTTACCAGTGCGGTAAAAGATAAACGGGGATTGATTGAAGAAGCCAACGAGGGCACCTTATTTTTGGACGAAATCGGAGAAATGCACATCGATCTTCAATCCAAATTATTACGGATCCTGGAAACTAACGAATTCATCAAAGTGGGTGACACCAAGCCAACCAAGGTGAATGTGCGCATCATCGCCGCCACCAATCGCCATTTGCAAGACGAAGTAAATGAAGGAAAGTTTCGAGATGATTTGTTTTACCGGCTAAATGTATTTACGATTCAGCTGCCTTCGCTGCGGGAAAGAAAACGAGATATTCCTGTCTTAGCGAAGCATTTTATGGAGATATATGTGCAAAAATCAAATTCCAAAGTGGAACGCATGAGCAAGGAATTTGTAGAGCAACTCCAATATCATCCTTGGAAGGGAAATATACGGGAACTCAAAAACGTCATCGAGCGCGCAGTGATCCTGGAAACGGGATCGGAATTAACGGTGGCTAGTTTGCCCTTGGAGCTGCAAACACTCACCAGCGGTACCAAAGGTGCTCTCTCTGCGTTTGATCTGGCGAGCGTGGAAAAGTTGCATATCCTTCGTGTACTCAATCATACCAAAGGAAATAAGACGGAAACGGCTAAATTACTCAATATCGGATTGACAACGCTATACCGTAAGATTGAAGAATATGGATTGACCCACTAAACTGGATTAGTCGTTTACTCGCATCCTGGGTGCATGTCCAAGGATGCCCGCCGATCCCCCAAGGCTTATAATTCAATGTGTACACGGAAGCCTGGAACACTGACCGGCCCTCTTCGGTCCTTGTTGTATCCCGGATTCAAGATCAACTGATAATCCGCTGAAATGCTGATAAACGCATTCAACCGAAGCCGGTAGTAGGTCTCAAAGATCTGTTCGTGTCCATAATTCAGGTGCCCGTCACCGATGATAAAACTCCATCCTCCTGCCCGAAGGTAATCCTGGTGTTCCTTGGAGATGCCATTTACGGCAATTGCAATCCCAAAATTGTCCAAGGGTCTTTTCCAGAGCGAACCCGCGGCGTTGATTCCAAGCTGTACGTTGCGGTCGATATCCGTAAATTCCCAAGAGGCTGTTTTGCCGTCATTCCAACCGGCGCGGAAAAATGTGCCGATATCGTGTCCAATACCTTGTTCCAGATTGAGCGAAAATCCATATTTAATCGTCGGTACATCCGGGCCCTCAGTTAGGCCAGCAATCACCTTGGTCAGGGTGCTATCCCGCTGTTTCAATTCATTAACGGCATCTTCGTAATATGGTGCGCGGGTGGTATTCAAAAATGTGGTAAATCGCACGGCCCCAGGTTCTCCGGAGATCTTATAGTGGCCTTCAAATTCCGCTGTCTGCCCATTGTACCGGAACATATTCCAATCCAAATTCAGGGCATTGGCCGTGCTGGAAACTTGAACAAAAGCGTATCGGATCGCCCAACTGGGTTTATCCAACTCCACCTCCACGCCCGAGGTATACCCCCTGGTATCCGCCGGAAAATCCCAAGCGCCCTGCTGCATCAGCGACCAATTGAGAAATTGGCTGCGGGCGTCGTGATCGTAGGTGTTGTTGTCGAAGAAATCGGCGAGGCAGAATTTACCCAGGTTGAACGTTATCCGGGACGAGGGTACCAACTCTTTCAGTTGATTTTCGTCGTCTTCAACCTGCTCATCCGTGCTGCCTTTAAGCGCAATAAATTGCTGCAAATACAGTCTGGCAACGAAGGGTGTCGGCGTAGGATTGCCCACGCGATAAATTTCTCCGTTGGGAAATCCCGCCGCCCCATGGGTTAGCGATAGGCCAGCTCCCCCGGTGAGTTCCGGGTCAAAATAGAGAGCCGCATACTTCCAGAGTTTGCGTCCCAAAAACAAGGTGGCAGTCAACGACAGGGCATCCTCCTTGTTGCTGTCTAGGCTAGATGGCCCGGCATAGGGGAAATTATAATGACCGTGCCATTGCTGCACGATGCTCAGTTGAAAATGCGCCGTCCATTTCCCGCTCGTATCAAAGGGCTGCTGGGAATAAGCATGACTAGCCATGCATAATAACAGTAATCCCAGAAGACTTTTCCTCATTGCGTTAGCTTTGATCAGGGCTTAAGAAAATATTTAAAGGCTAAAATCCAGCAAAACTTAGGTTATCAAATCGTTAAACCCTTCGCAGGCCTTCGCGCCTGTGGCCATCACTGCTTGGCGGGACTACCCCCCAAACCAAATCGGGGCCTAAGAGCCTAAAGCGGCTTGTGCCCCGAGGCCTCTTCCCCCATAAGGCGCATGACTTTGGCCACATCTTCCGGTAAATCGATGCAATGGCTTTCAAAATGCGTCACAGCACATTTAATCTTAAACCCGTGGCCGATCCAGCGAAGCTGCTCCAAAGATTCCGCTTTCTCTAGGCTAGAGACCGGCAGGCCACTGATTTTTTCCAAGACGTCCGCGCGGTAGGCATACATCCCCACATGACGATAGAACAGGTGGTGGCGGTGCCACTCGGCCGGATCCACACCCTTTAAAAAGGGAATAACCGAACGGCTAAAATAGAGGGCATTAAATTCGCTGTCCAAGACTACTTTGGCCTCCCCGGGGTCAACTAAGACTTCATAACTAGTAACGGGAATAACCAAAGTAGCCAGTTCGGTCTTCCCATCTTGCAATACTTGGGCCAAGGTATCTATTTGGGAAGGATCAATGAAGGGCTCATCGCCTTGGATATTGATAACGTATTGATATTTTGGGGGCAATTGGCGAAAAGCTTCCAGACAGCGGTCCGTCCCACTGGCGTGATCGGCGGCCGTCAGGATGGCTTCGCCCCCAAATGCATCGACATGGCGGGCAATGCGCAAGTCATCGGTAGCCACCACGACCTGGTCCAAAGAGGCTGATTTTTTGGCCTGCTCGTACACCCGTTCGATCATGGATTTTCCCGCAATATCGATTAAGGGTTTGCCCGGAAATCGAGTAGAGGCATATCTGGCAGGAATGATACCAACGATCATGATGGTTGTAATTCGGTTATTTCCAATGGCGACTCGCTGGTAAAAAATAAAGGCTCGGGTTGGTCTCGCAATGCCAAATACCTACGATAGCGGTCGCCAACATGCATCCTTTCGGAAATCGTCAAATCGTACAGTTCACTAAGGCCCATGAGTAATTCGGTCATTTCTCGGATGGCATGATTTCCGCCATCTGCCCCGGGAAAGTAATCGACTAGACCTTGCCGCACGGCGAAGTCAAGAAGCAGCGGATTACAGGACCTCGGTACCATAAATCGTAAACCGCATTCGGCGGCCACGGCGAAATCCAAGACATCGTCAAAAACAAAAGCTATTTCGGCAGGGTTTACCGCGAACCGGTCACAGAAATGGTGTAAGGCATCGGCCTTATTTCGGATCTTATAATAGACTGCATGTAGATGCTCCCGCCGCGCAAAACTAAAGGCCGCCTGGTTTCTTTCTCCAGATATGATAGCGGTAACCGGAATCTCTCCATGACGCAGGAAGTGGTTGAATCGCAGCAGGTTTGTTCCCATCGCATCCACTTCACTAAACACACTGGACCCTTGTTCGTTTTTTATGCCGTTGTTAAACACTCCATCCCAATCAAAAACGAAGGCCTTTACGAGATGAAATTTCTGCAAAAACAATTTCGGGTCAACCAGGAGCTTCCCATTAAATGCTTTGAATATCTGCGCAATATCAGTTATCATCATCCGTAATTCTCCAGGTCCTGAATATCCAGCATGCCAACGGGTTTTCCATTGTCAGTCACCAGGATATTGTCGACATTCGTTTTCTTAAACAGACCAGCTGCATCGTTCAACAGCGAATCCCCCTCGATAGAGACCGGAGCCTTGTAAGACAGGTCATTCATTTTCTTGGACAGGATATGCTCACCTTCCTTTTGCAGCAGCCTTCTGAGGTCGCCATCGGTAAATACGCCCTTTAGGCTATTGTCTTTGTTGACTACCGTGATAGATCCGAATCCATACTCGGTCATCTTTACAATGGCATCTTTCAATAACGAGTCGGCACCCACGATCGGGTTTACGCCGTTGGTGGCGTCCTTTACTCGGACGGTCATCAAGCGCATGTCGCGCAGAAACTGCTCCGTCCCGACTTGCGTAAAATGGTTTTCCGTCAAGCTTTTCAGCACCTTAAGCGGAACGGTGATAGTGTGCACGCCCAGGTTTAAGGCATTGCGTACGTGCTCGTTGTTTCTGACGGAGCTAAACATGATTTTGGTGTCATACCCGTAATGATCTACAGCCTCAACACACTGTTCCACCAAGGCCAGTGCATCATGGCCCTGATCCTGTAGTCGGCCGACCAAGGGACACACATAATTAGCCCCAGCATGCATGGCCATATAGGCTTGCTGCAAGGTATAAACCAGGTGCACGTTTACCATTAACCCTTTCTGACGAAGCAGGTGGCAAGCCCGAACGGCTTCCAACGACACTGGCACTTTAAATACCGTGCGCTTGGGATCGAGGCCCAGGGCCAACTGACGCTCGGCTTCTTTTAAGACTTCTTCCGCCGTGTTGCCCAAGGCTTCAATTTGCAGTACCGGTACGATTTTGGACAACCGTACGATCATGCCATCGATATCGGTGATTCCTTCTCGCTGCATAAAAGTCGGCGTGGTGGTGAGTCCATCCAGAAATCCAAGTTTGAATCCTTCTTCGATTTCCTTGAGGTTAGCTGAGTCTAGGTACAATTCCATAAAATAAATTAAAGGTAAATAGTGGGTTGTTTAGCTTCGGTATTTTACTTCTAGTGCGTGTAATTCCAACAGGGGTTTTAAGAATTCTTCCAGGGCATTGACATTGAGTTGACTTGCTGCATCGCACAAGGCCTTTTCCGGATTGGGATGGGTTTCAATAAATATGCCGTCGACTCCGGAGGCTACTCCTGCCCGGCTAAGCACTGGCAAAAACTCCCTGGCTCCTCCTTTGGCGTCCGCGCTGGGGATACCATACTTGCGAATTGAGTGCGTAATATCAAAGACCACCGGGTAACCCAGTAGAGCCATATGATAAAAACTCCGGGGATCTACCACCAAATCATTATACCCCATGGTATAGCCCCTCTCGGTAAGGATGATCTGATCATTTCCAGCCTCAACACATTTGGCTGCGGGGTGTTTCATATTTTCAGGAGCCAAGAACTGTCCATGTTTTATGTTGATGACTTTGCCAGTTTTGGCTGCCGCAACCATCAGGCTCGACTGCATGCAAAGGTAAGCCGGTATCTGCAAAACATCGCAGACTTCCGCCACAGGCGCTGCCTGGTCGGGATAATGGATATCAGTCAATAGACTGAACCCGAATTGCTCTTTGACCTTCGCTAAAGTTTTCATACCCGAAGCAAGCCCCGGTCCATCATAATATTTCAAACTGCTGCGGTTGTCTTTTAGAAAGGACGACTTATAGATGATGGGAATCTGCAGTTTGGCGCTCACTTCTTTCAGTTTTTCGGCCGTCTTCATCATGATGATTTCTTCCTCAATCACGCAGGGCCCGGAAATCAGAAATAGCTGGTCCGAACCGCAGGAAATTTGGCCTACCCGAATTTTTTTGTTACTCATAACTACATTCTTTTATACAGATCTTTAATGGTGTCTAAGCTGATCTTTTGTTGCCAGTCTTCTCCAATGGCATGATTCCACATATGGGGCAGGTTATAGGCCACTCGGGCCATGGCCGTTATCTCGTCATCCGTCCACTTCTTGCTCAGGCCTTGATGCAGGGATACGCGGTGGCGTGCAAGCATGAGATTGAATTCTCGGACACCCTCTTCATAATAATCGGCCAGATGCTGGAACACCAGGCAATTGGCATAACAGTGCTTTTCTCCAAAAATTTTCGACAGCCCGTAGGACAGCGCGTGGCAGACTCCCACCTCCGAATAGGTCAAGCTGAGCCCGCCCATCAAGGAAGCAACCATCAGTTTATCGTCGTTATCAGCACTCTGGCCAGAGGTGGGTCCAAGGAAAATGTCCCGGCACAACCTCAAGGCCTGATCCGCATAGGCATGGCTGAAGGCGTTATTGAGTCTGCCGTTCTCCGATTCAATGCAATGGATATAGGTGTCCATGCCGGTAAACAGCCACTTGTCCACAGGCACCGTAGCAATCAAAGAGGGATCCAGGATGACTTGGTTAAAAACCGTCCATTCGCATTTCAGACCCAATTTCTTCTCGGGGCCAGTCAGGACTGCCGTCATCGAGATCTCCGCCCCGGTGCCAGATATGGTCGGAATGCCCAGGTGGTAGATCCCTGGATTCTTGATTAGGTTAAGGCCTTGGTAGCGCGTGGAGGAACCTTCGTTGGTGAACATGAGCGACACCGCTTTGGCAATGTCCAGTATGCTACCGCCGCCGATTCCAATTACCCCCGCAGGTATCCCCTTTGTAGCCTTGATGTCGTCACGCAGATAGTCGATTTGCTCGGTGGTGGGCTCCTGTGGGTCTACGTCTATATACCTGATCACATCCTCGGGCTTTGCCGGAATGCGTTGGGCCAACTCTTTTCCAAAAAAATACTGGTCTACCACGAAAAGAAAGAAGCGACCATTCTCTGCGCGACGCTCAGCTAAGATCCCTTCCAGGTTTTCGAAGCTTCCGCGGCCGAAGACTACTTTTTCGATATTTTTAAAATTCTTGTGCATGCGGGAGTTGGAACATAATTTTTTACGAAAATGCGGCCGATAAACTCGCCTTCTTGACGCAGGCGGCGATATTTCTAGCTAACTGCCTGACTTCGTCTTCCGTCCAGCAGCAGCGGATCCCAAAGGAAACGAGCCTACCAATTACCTCTTGGGTCTTAGGCAAATGCAACTTCGCGTAATTCTGGGGAGCACCCAACAGCTCCACGGGAAGTTTGGACGCCGTCCGCATGGCCTTCAGGTGGTCCCACTGGTTGATAAAATGGTACATGTTCAAATACCAATAATCGAATCCCCCTATCCCCGCCTGAGCAAATTCAGCCACGGTGGCTTTTGCCGACTCAGTATCGGGCAGCAAGAGATTCAAGAAAGTGGCCGAGTCACCCGCGGGATCCGGCAAGACGGAAAAGGATATGCCTTCTGTCCCTGACAATAGGTCCATGAGCATTTTTTTATGACTCCTGTTGATTTGACGAATGGCGGGCACCCGGCGGGTTTGGGCCAAACCCACTGCGGCGTGCAATTCACTGATCCGATAATTAAATCCCAGCACCGGATGGGGCTCCATGCCTCGCTTACTGCCTTGGTGGCTGTGGCCGTGATCGGAGTATGCGTCGGCAAGCTTGTATGCTTGTTCGTCGTTGGTCACCAGAACGCCGCCCTCTCCCGCGGTGGCGATCTTGAAAAAATCGAACGAATAGCTTCCTGTCTTACCAAACAAACCGGTCGCTGTTCCTTTGTATGAGGCAGAAAAAGCCTGGCCGGCATCTTCCACCAGAATCAATTGGTGTTCATTTACAACGCGCATGATGGCATCCATGTCCGCCATCCCGCCGCACATATGCACCAGGCAAATGCCCTTGGTTTTGGGCGTTATGGCCTTTCTGATTCCTTCGGCACTGAGGCAAAGCGTCTCATCGATTTCGGCAAAAACTGGCAATGCCCCAACAAACAAGACAGCCTCTACGGATGCTATAAAAGTAAAAGGAGGTACAATTACCTCATCGCCGGTGCCTATGCCTGCAGCGGCTAAGGCTGCAGCGATCGCCGTAGAACCACTAGACATGGCATGGGCATATTTTGCCCCAGTAATCTTTTTCACTTCCTCTTCGAATTCCAGCGCCTTGAACATGCCCCGGCGTTGCAAGTCATGGCCGTAACGAAACAGGATTCCCGTTTCCATAACATCCTGTATTTCCTTGCGCTCTTCGGCGCCAAATAATTCGGTTCCAGGCATATAGTTAAAATTTAAGGATGCAAAAATAATCCCTTAAGCTCAAATGATTGGTTAATTTTCCGCCCTGCCACCACAGAGCTGCCGCTGGAGCCTCAGGGCATCAACCAGTTACGCCGCAGAAGCTCGGCACAAATTAGGGTCGTGGATCCAACTTGTTGGTTAACAAAGCCCTTTAGTGACTCGCGGATCCTGCTGCGCCAGGCTTCGTCGCCAGCCAACCGGTTCAGTAGGGACTTGGCCTCCTCAGCATCTCGGACCGAAAATGCCAAATCCCGGGAGACCAACTGGGTTGCCTCAACAAATTTCTTGTACACGGGGCCAAAGACAACAGGTAAACCGAACACGGCGGGTTCCAGGATGTTGTGGATGCCCCCTTTGCGAAATCCTCCGCCAATAAAGGCTATAGTTCCATATCTATATAGGCGGGACAGCATCCCCATATTATCCATGATCAGTACTCGGCGGTTATCGGTGAGGGAGTCCATTTTCCATTCTGAAAAAAATACAGCTTCCTTACCAAAAGCCTGATTCACCCGGGCAAGGTGGGGTGGATCGATCTCATGTGGGGCAATAATCATTTTCCAATCTGAGGGAATGGAATCCAGAACCTTGCTCAAAATTGCCTCCTCTTCGGGCCAAGTGCTGCCGCCTATAATCAAGTGGCAGTTCGATTGAAAAGAGGCAATTTGCTCCATGCGGTGACCGCCAGAGGCGATCTCGGCCACCCGATCATAGCGCGTATCACCGGCAACCATGGCTCGCTCGCCATACCCTAGTTGGGTAAGCAGGGTCAAGGAAGCCTGGTCCTGCAGGAAAACTAGATCGAAGTACCCCAGCATTTTTCTAAACAGGCCGCCATAGGCTTTAAAAAAGACCTGCTCTGGGCGAAACGCTGCGCAAAGTAGTACGGTGGGTATATGCTGCGCCTTAAGCTGACGAAGGTAGTAGTACCAGAATTCATATTTCACGAATAACACCAGGCTCGGTCGAACCAACGCCACGAAAGTCTGGGCGTTTGCAGGTCCATCCATGGGCAAATAGAATACATAATCAACAAGGGGGTAATTTTTGCGCATTTCATACCCCGATGGAGAAAAAAATGTCAGCACGAGCGTGTAGCGCGGATATTGGCGCTTGAGCTCCTCTATCACCGGGGCCGCCTGCTCAAATTCTCCCAGAGAAGCACAATGAATCCAAATCCTCAGACCTCCCGCCTCCAACAGCCGAGCTGCCACATCCTGGCGCCAACCCCGGCGACCATCGACCCAGGTTCGGGCCTTTCGATCTACCAGGCTGTAGAGCCAAATGGCCCCCTGATAGACAACAAGAAACAGGTTATAGAGTATGATGGACACCCAGGCAATGGTTTATGCGCGTTTGTGAGATAAAGCAAATCCGGCACAAACCTAAGCAAACTCGAGTAAAACCGAAAGCAGAGACCTCTGCCTCAACCGTTCACACCCAAGACCATAGGAGATATAAAAAAAACGGCCCCCCGTAAAAACGGGCGGCCTTACTTAAAACCAATATAAAATTTTTCCTACTTACCTACTTTGGACCCTGACGAGTTGGTCTGGTAGCTAGAAAAAAATGCGCAACGCTACCTTGTCCATCCTTAGCGTCGCCTATCCATATTCGGTATTGCCAAAATGAAAAGGCTAGCACAAACCCCTTGTCTCGCTCCTTTCCTCTCCTCCAGGTCAGTCTCGCAAGGAGGATGACAAAAGATATGCCTGATTTTCTCTGATGCTTTTACCACTCCTTGCAAGTCAATACCAGCAAGGGTTTCAACGTACATGCATATTTGGCAGCAGTCTTTGTGGGCCTCGAAAATCAAACCAAAATGGAAAAATATTTTCAAGTTGAAAATATTGGCATACCTCCAGGATGGCTAAGAAATCCGGTCCTTTTCCTTTTAGGGAAAAAATCTGAGCCTTCTAAGAGCTCCAAATTGCATTTCGGTTTCCAAGATTTTCGTATTGAAAAAATATTGTCAAATTGATAGTATTTTTTCCTTTTAAGACTCTAATCCTTTTCTAATCCAATTTTAACAAAACCTATGCTGGATAATGGTTTCGAAACGTTTTCCATTTTCCGATGCTCGTTCGGCATACAATTGGCATCCCATCCCACACTACGCAACCGGTAACTAACGACAGCTTCCTACTTAACGACTACTTACTAACGTACCTGGTCATTGCCTACTGAAGGTAAATACCGGGGCTGATGTTTATTGTTTAACACTTAACCATTCTAACTACGATTTAAATCAAACCAGTTATGAAGAACATTTGTAGATTTTCGAGGTGCCTAGCTCCTCTGATGGCTCTTTGCGTTCAAGTAGGGTACGGACAAGCATCCGATTTGGCGCTCGGCGGATCAGCTAGCCATCCAGTAAACAATGCTATAATAGCAGACAGCGCTGCCCATAGAGATACGGTATTGGGAAAGGCGTCTATGGCGCAGGCAACGGCCCAGGATGGGGCGAGCCATTCCATTAGTTCGTACACGCCGAAATCTGCTTTTCTGGCCAATTTCATTAAGGAATTGAACGATAATCAGATTAGGGCGACGGCTGGCGCATTACCGGTAGATAGCGCTGAGCCTGCCAGCGAACCTTTTGCTTTCGGAGATTTTTCCTGGCTAAATGGAACAAGCAGGAAAACTTCTCCCCCAGCATTTGATTCAAAATATTTTACGGGGGACGTAACGTTTGACTTTAACTATACGCACTCGTACAATAACCCCATTGACAATACCGTGGTGGGCTCAACTGCCTTGTCCAGAAACAATGAGTTGCAGTTATCCTTTTTGGGCGTGGGCGGAGACATTCACGTCAACAACGTAAGGGGAAGAATCATGATGCAGTTTGGCACTAGGTCCACCGTGGTTCCACGTAACGACGGGAGTTCATACAAGGGTCAATATGATTTGCAGACGATTTACCGCTATATAAGCGAAGCGTATGCTGGCTATCATTGGGATGTTTGGCATGGGATCAACCTGGATGCGGGGATCTTTATGTCCTATATCGGGCTGTTTTCTTACAACAATTTTGAAAACTGGAGTTATCAGCCTTCTTATACGTCCGACAATACGCCCTGGTTTTTTAACGGGCTAAGGTTGCAAACATTCCCATCAGACAAATTGAAAGTGGAACTATGGTTGATCAACGGTTGGCAGAGTTATGGGATGTTCAACAATTCCCCAGGCACGGGTTATTCCATTTACTATCGGCCTAAAGAAAAGGTTGACTGGGTGTTTAATGGCTATTATGGCCATGATGACGAAGGGGCCCCACAGAGGTGGCGCATTCATAGCGACAACAGCTACGAACTCAGGTATTACAATCGTCCCAACGCCAAAGGGATAACCAGGGCAGCATTTTCAATCACCGCTGACTTTGGTGTAGAAAATGGAGACGGAGTTGCTCCCTTCGGAACCAAAACTACCGAGGGCAAACCCGGTTTGCCTCCGCAGAATTTCATCAGCGGGATGATTTATAATAGGCTGTGGTTTGGCGAGCACTTTGCCTGGAATATTGGTGGCGGGTACATGCATAATCCCGGCCAGTACCTGGTACTAGCGCCTACCGGTTATGCCGACACGCTGTTTCAGCAGCAAACGGGACCAGGCTCAACCTTTGATGCCTGGGATGCGTCTACCACTTTTTGCTGGCTGCCCAGCCAGAACATGACCGTCGAATTTGAGGTCGTGCACCGCGGCATCGAAAGTTTGCGAGGAGCTCCTGGCACCAATTCGCTCAAAGGGTTTTTTGCAGGGCCCGGCGGAGTAACTGGACCCACGGGTTTTGCCAATACAGGAGAATATACCTATACGTCTAGTGGCGCATCCGTTGCCCCGCCGCTTTCCAGTTGGGGAGGATGGCAACCCAGCATGGAAACCACCGAAACCCGGTTTATTATAGCCTTTTTGGTGCGATTTTAAACCGCCCGACTAGGTGAATCTTAGGAAACCTTATTACTAACCTAAAATCTTGGTAATGATGATCAACATGTCGACGAACACCAGCGTGGAGGCGCAAGTAAAGAGGCTCATGGCAGACCAATTTGCTGTTACGGAATCCGAGCTTACGGACAACGCCACATTCTCAGACGATTTGGGAATTGACTCTCTGGACAAGTACGAGTTGTTCATGGGATTGGAAAAACAATTCGGGCTCCAGATTCCGGACGAAGATGCAGAGAGGCTTAGAACAGTAGGGTCTGTCATTACCTACTTGAAAAAACAATATATGCACTGATGGCGGCCAACATGAACACATGCCGGTCGCTGTGCAGCACACAGATTTCTTAACATGTAAAACATAAATTCAATGAAAACACTAAAAACAACGATGGGCGTAATTACCCTACTGGTGGCCGTTGGAAACGGCACCGCCCAGGCCAAAGTGAATGGGCTTAGTGGCCTCTACACTTCGGTAAGTGATTTCCAGCAGATGAAATTGACTTACCCCATCGACAGCAAAAATGCCACAGGGAAGATTAAGCCAAATGACTTGTTTGGTTCTTCTACAGGGTACGTGGAATACAATGGCAAATCCTATGCCTTTGACAAAAGAAAGACGTATGGATATCGGAGCGATGATAATAAGAACTACCGGTTCTACCATAACGCGATCTATCAGATCATTGACACGGCTGGTTTTTACATGTATTATCAATACCGGTCTGTTGAGCAAACCAAAGGCAAGGGTTTAGTGAAGGTGGATCTTTATTTTTTCAGTAAAAAGGCAGACGGAGAAATCCTGCTGTTGACGACCGACAATCTTAAGGATGCCTTTCCAGACAATACAAATTTTCATTATGCCTTGGATTCCAATTTCCCTTCGGACAAAGGACTTCTGGCGTATGATAAGTATTTGAAAACCTATAAAGTAAAATATCTCTACAACCAGTCTTTAAAATAGCACTGACATGGCTTCTGGAAATATATTGCTTATAGACGATGAGATGAAGTTGAGAAGTCTCCTCAAGCGGGTCATCTCTCTGGAGGGCTATACGGTATATGAAGCTTGCGACATCAAGACAGCCTCGCGGTTTTTCGATAAAGAAGAGATCGAAGTCGTCCTCTGTGACGTTAGGCTTCCCGATGGCAATGGCGTAGAATTCATTAAATATGTCAAGTCCCGCTCTATTTGGTCCGAGATCATCCTGCTCACCGCATACGGAAATATTTCCGATAGCGTTCAGGCCATCAAAAACGGGGCCTTCGATTATATTACCAAGGGCAATGACAACGATAAACTCATTCCTGTACTGGGTCATGCGATGGAAAAAGCCCATTTGCAAAAAAGGGTCTTGCAACTCGAAAAGCAAGTCATCCATGCCTTCAGTTTTGATAATATTATCGGAGAGTCCCCCGTTTTCTTGAAAACCATTTCGCTGGCTCACAAAGTGGCTTCCACAGATACCACCGTACTGCTCTTGGGAGAAACCGGAACGGGCAAGGAATTGTTCGCCAAAGCCATTCATGGCAATAGCCATCGCACAGGCTATCCGTTCATCGCCCTGAACTGCAGCTCGTTTTCCAAGGACCTGTTGGAAAGTGAAATATTCGGCCACAAGGCGGGCGCCTTTACCGGCGCTATACGGGATAAAAAAGGGTTGATTGAAGAAGCCCGGGGCGGAACCCTGTTTTTAGACGAAATCGGCGAAATGAATATTGATCTGCAGGCTAAATTCCTTCGGGTGCTGGAGTCCCATGAATTTATCAAATTGGGAGATACCATTCCCACCAAAGCGGACGTACGGATTGTGTCGGCCACGAACCGCGATTTGCACCGCGATGTCGCCGAAGGCAAGTTCCGGGAGGATCTGTTTTACCGCCTGAACGTGTTCAGCATCGAGATCCCGCCTTTGCGTGAACGGGCCAAAGACATTCCCATCTTGGCCAAATACTTCATTAAGCTGTTCGCAGACAAAATGAATAAAACCATCGATGGCATGAGCAAGGAATTCTTGCATTACTTGGAAAACCAGCATTGGAAGGGAAATATCCGGGAATTGAAAAATGTCGTCGAACGTGCGGTCATACTCGCCGATAATTCCGTGCTAAGCCTCGACAACCTGCCTTTCGAGATGCAAATCCTGCCCTCCGACCGAGATAAGCCCTTGTCGGCCTTTGATCTTGCCAGCATAGAAAAAATCCATATCCAGCGCATTTTGAATTACACCCGGGGAAACAAGGTGGAAGCCGCGCGACTGTTGAACATTGGCCTGACCACGATATACCGGAAAATGGATGCGTATGGGTTGAATTAACCTGGCGCCTATCCGGGTCCCGTGGGGGAGCTCATGCGCCCAACGGCTGTGCTTGGCATTGTAAACCCAGCACCCCCGCACCCATCGTGTTGAAAACCCCCCATTTTAAGCTATGAAAAAAATGCTGTTCTTGTTGCAGTTTTTCACCCAAAAACTTAGGCCCATCCATGTGCTTGTAGCCCTATATCTGCTTCTATTCATTTTCCTTCTCATCTACCAGCTGTGGCTAGACGTCGGGCCGAGTCTTGGCCACTAGAGGCGTGCTAGCCATATACTTATCTTCCAGTACCTTTGGGCACTGTGGCTTTGCAACCCCCTGTAGGTTATAAAGCCAGGCACCTGCCGGGGCAAACGGTCACGACTATGCCAAAATGGTGTGGTGTTTTCCATTTCGGAGTGATTGGGCGCCTCCAGGATCGTTTGCAAAAAATGCGCACCCTGCGCAAAATAGCCCCTCTAGGGCATTGCAAAGGTTTGCCCATCCGTTGTCCTTGTCGGGCATGCCGTTTGATGCTAAGGGCCAACCATCCTGCTGGCCCTCGAAACGCGTGACCAGTGATGATAATCACGACAAGAAGTGATGCTGGTCATACCTGATGGTGTAACTACAACAGACATTTAGGATACTATCGCGGTCCTGATGACACGGTTGCCGAGAAGCAAGAATTAAGCGAGACGCTGCCAACAACATTCAACATGACACAAAAATTGAAGGTGGGCAAAAACAATAAAAAAGCTACCCTCCTGGTGCTGCTATTGTGGTTAATGGCCATTTCGATGATCTACGTCGTTTTTATCAAATTCAAAATATTCTTACATTAGAATTAAAATCTGCCACCATGCTCACCCTAATACTGTTTGTGACGGGACTTCTGTGTTTTGTCCTATTATTCAAATCCATTGACTTTTTTGATAAAATTTAAAGCTATGATGACGGCCTTGTTCGTTTTGTCCATTCTCGTCTTTATGTACCTGCTGTATGTATTGATCAAACCGGAAAAATTTTGACCTTTAAAAAGATTGTATGAATAAGGAATTACTAGGTGTAGTGGCCACCTTCGGCATAACGATTTTACTCGCCTATCCCCTAGGCCGGTATATATCCAGAGTCTTTAAAGGCGAAAGGACCATACTGGATTTTTTGA
This sequence comes from uncultured Chitinophagaceae bacterium, assembly GCA_963742225.1. Taxonomy (GTDB): domain Bacteria; phylum Bacteroidota; class Bacteroidia; order Chitinophagales; family Chitinophagaceae; genus Puia. The sequence goes on from CAVULD010000005.1 coordinate 334,911, forward strand.
AACCCATGGAAGCCTGGGTTTTTAAATTTTGTGGCATTGACACCCGCAAAGGAATGACCTGGAAAGAATACCTGAAGGCCATGCTGACGATTAATCTGCTGTGGTTCGTCTATGCCTTTTCCCTGTTTATTTTGCAAGCCCATTTGCCGCTTAATCCCGATGGGAATCCCGGTATGACCCCGGACCTCAGTTTTAATTCGGCCATCAGCTTTATGGTCAATTGCGATCTGCAGGATTACTCAGGTGAAACCGGCGTCACCTACCTGACGCAACTTATCGTTATCACCTTCCTGCAGTTTGCCAGTGCAGCAACCGGCATAGCCTGTTTGGTTGCCGTATTTAATGCCCTGAAGGAAAAGACGACCAATAACCTCGGCAATTTCTGGATCATATTCACCAAAGCCATCACCCGGATTCTGCTTCCTTTTTGCATCGTCATAGCCACGTTTTTGGCCTTTAGCGGATCCCCCACCAGTTTCGATGGGAAAGACACGATTACGACCCTCCAAGGGGATACGGTTCAGGTCTCCCGCGGGCCTGCAGCCGGCATGATTGCCATAAAACATCTGGGTACTAACGGGGGCGGTTGGTTCAATGCCAATTCCGCCCACCCCTTGGAAAACCCCACCTATTTCACCAACATGCTGGAACTCGTTGCCCAGGTCTTGATTCCCGTAGCCATGATTTTTGCCCTGGGATGGTACATTCAAAAAAAGAAATTTGCTTACATTGTTTTCGGCATCATGACCCTCGGGATGCTTTGCCTAGTGGTTCCTACTATCATCACCGAAATCCACGGTAATCCCCATATAGCCAGCATGGGCGTCTCCCAGCCAACGGGTGCCATGGAAGGAAAAGAAGTGCGGTTTGGGCCTGCCTCCTCCGCCTATTGGAGTATCGTGACAACCATCATCTCGACCGGATCGGTCAACTCGATGCACGACTCATCGATGGCCCTGAGTGGTCTGATGCAACTACTGGGCATGCTGGTCAATGGCTTTTATGGGGGATGTGGGGTGGGGTTTCTCAACTACTATATCTACATAATCATCACGGTCTTCATTGCGGGCCTGATGGTGGGGCGAACACCCGAATTCATGGGACACAAAGTGGAAGCCAAAGAGGTAAAAATCGCCGCACTGGTGACCTTGCTAAGCGCCTTTCTGATTAAAGGGGGCACGGCCTTGGCCGCCTACGTACTGGTTCATCATCCCAATGTGGACTGGGCTTTCAAACCCACCGCCTGGTTGAACAATCCCAGCTACCATGGGTTTTCGGAGATGTTTTACCAAGTGACTTCGGCCAACGCCAACAACGGCAGCGCCTTTGCGGGACTCACGGGGAACAACATTTTCTGGAATGTGATGACGGGCTTGGCGATGATCTTGGGCCGGTTCCTGCCCATTATCGGACCGGTGGCGATTGCCGGTACTCTGGCCAATAAGAAATACATTCCACCATCCTCGGGAACCCTGCAGGTAGATTCCCTGACCTTTGGACTCACGACTTTGGCAGTCATCATCATCATTACCGCCCTTTCGTATTTTCCTCCGCTTTGCTTGGGCCCCATAGCAGAATACTTGAGCATCCACTAATGCAGTAATTTAGACATCATGAAAAGAAAAAGGCAATCTTCGTTATTTCCCCGGCAGTTGGTGGTCGAATCACTGAAGCATTCGTTTGTGAAGCTCAAACCCGGGACCATGTTGAAAAACCCGGTGATGTTCACCGTGTATATCGGAACGATTGTTATGGGATTTGTGTGCTGCTGGATCGCGGTCGGGGAAAGCCATCAGGGCAGTCTGGCCTATAATGTGGTCATTTTCTTGGTATTGTTTGTTACCCTGCTGTTCGCCAATTTTGCCGAAGCCATTGCGGAAGCCCGGGGAAAGGCGCAAGCGGACAGCCTGCGTAAAACCCGGGAAGATACCCCCGCGAAAAAAGTTTCGGGCAATAGCCACGACTATAAAGTTGTCCCATCCTCCCAGCTACGAAAAGGCGATGTATTTATCTGCGAGGCCGGAGATACTATTCCCATGGATGGCGAAATTATCGAAGGATTGGCCACGATCGACGAAAGTGCCATTACTGGCGAATCCGCCCCAGTCATTCGCGAGTCGGGCGGCGACAAATCGTCCGTCACGGGCGGCACCAAGGTCTTGAGTGATAGCATTCGGGTGAAGGTGACCACCGATCCGGGGGAAAGCTTCCTGGACAAAATGATTGCGTTAGTGGAAGGGGCAAGCCGCCAGAAAACGCCCAATGAAATTGCCTTGACCATTCTGCTGGCATCCTTTACGTTGATCTTTTTAATTGTCTGTGTGACGCTTAAGCCTTTTGGCGATTACGCCAACACACCCATTGCCATATCGGCCTTTGTTTCCTTATATGTGTGCCTTATCCCCACGACAATTGGCGGCTTACTGAGTGCCATTGGCATTGCCGGGATGGACCGCGCGCTGCGGGCAAACGTCATTACCAAGAGCGGCAAGGCCGTTGAGACAGCAGGCGACTTGGATACCCTGCTGCTCGATAAGACCGGGACGATCACCATAGGTAACCGCAAAGCCACCAATTTTTGGCCCGACGCCCAAGTAGATCCCGATGTATTCGTGGAAGCCTGCGCTTTAGCCTCTATGGCGGACGAAACCCCGGAAGGCAAATCGATTGTGGAACTGGCCTTGTCCAAGGGAACCAAAATGCCTGCTCTTTCCCCCGATGAAATCCGGTTCATTCCGTTTTCCGCCGAGACCCGAAGCAGCGGCATTGATTTACAGGGAACGACCCGGATCCGCAAGGGGGCATCGGATGCGATCAAAAAGATTGTGCAAAAACAGGGGAACCATTTCCCCGAACCCATCGAAGAGCGCGTCAAGGACATCGCCAGCAACGGGGGGACGCCACTGGTCGTGAGCCGCAACGAAATGGTGCTGGGCGTAATCGAGCTGCAAGACATCATCAAGACGGGTATCCAGGAAAGATTTGAACGGTTGAGGAAAATGGGGGTTAAGACCGTCATGGTTACAGGAGACAATCCACTAACGGCCAAATACATTGCACAAAAGGCAGGTGTCGATGATTTTATCGCGGAGGCCAAGCCGGAAGACAAGATGAATTATATCAAGCAGGAACAACAGGGCGGCAAGCTGGTGGCTATGATGGGCGACGGAACCAATGATGCCCCCGCCCTTGCGCAGGCCGAT
>CAVULD010000006.1:0-575393 GCA_963742225.1 uncultured Chitinophagaceae bacterium
CCAAGTGGAGGCAATATTCTTGGAATTTTCATATTCATCATCGTCATCCTGATTTTGATCAGTCGGGGTGGTGGTGGTCGTGGCGGTGGCATCGGCTCCGGAGCGGGTTGGGCCCCTTGGATCATCGCTTCGATGCTCAGTAACCGTGGCGGTGGGAGTGGATTTGGTGGCGGCGGATTTGGCGGTGGAGGAGGTGGTGGTTTCGGTGGTTTTGGAGGCGGTAGTGGCGGTGGCGGCGGAGCCGGAGGTGGATGGTAATGTCCGGTGATGATTAGGTAGCCAAGACACCAAATGCGACCTAGCGAATTGATTGTCCATATCAGGTATTGCTAGTCGGATTTTCTTTGAAAATGCAATTAGCCTTTATAACTGAATCGTAAAGAAATTCTCATTGCCCAAGCGGGAGGAACTAAGCCAACTCATCCAAGGAAAAAACCAGGCAAAAGCAGGGTTCACCAAGCTGCCTATCTTTTTTTTCCAATAAGGATCAATAAATGCTGCACAGGGTGGAATAGAATTATCTCTTGTTTTTTCGCCTATATAAGGATTCGGGTAAAAATTTATTTATAACCAGATATTTCCTTTTTTTCTACGGGATTATAGAGAATACCTCTGGCCAGTACCGACACAACACACAGCTAGCACTCCAACTCAATTATGACCATGACCTGCTATCAAGGTAGATGCCTTTTTATCTCAAGTTTTCCACTCCAAATTTTGACCTTTGTCATACAAAGAGAACCGCTTTAAATGTATCCGTATGCATTATATCAACTTGGCTGCAACTATGGTTTTTTTGGCATTTACCACGAGGCTGGCTGGCCAAGTGACAGACAACGATAATAAATCGTACAGTTCAGTGAAAATTGGTAAACAAGAGTGGATAACAGAAAATCTGAACGTGAGCCATTTTCGCAACGGTGATTCTATTCCCGAAGCTGAAGGCATTGATGCGTGGCATAAAGCAAGTGATGAAAAAAGGCCGGCCTGGTGCTACTATAATGGTAATGTGGATTCCGGACGAAAATTTCACAAATTGTACAACTGGTACGCGGTGAATGACCCCAGGGGACTGGCTCCAGATGGCTGGCACATTCCTTCCACTAAGGATTGGACAGATCTTATAACGTATTTGGGGGGCCAATCGGTGGCCGGAACTAAAATGAAGTCCCCGGACCAATGGGATGCAACCAATGCCTCTGGATTTGTAGCGCTTCCAGGTGGCTATCGTAATAGCGATGGGATTTTCAACCACGTTGGCAAAATCGGAAGTTGGTGGAGCGCTTCCGAGGCAGATCCAGGTGATGCCTGGTCTCTTTCCTTAGCCAAGGGTACCGGCGTGGTGAGCACGACCTATGACGCCAAGCGGGTAGGGTTGTCTGTTCGCTGCCTCAGAAATTAGAAATGTTACTAAAAACTCCCTCCGATATAGAGCACGCATGTATTGGCTGCATAAATAGCCATAGGTACGAATGCCCCAGTATAACTTACGATTATTTCTTAGGTTCGTTCATTTTGGCGTCCACATAATCCGCGTCTTCTTTTTGACCTGCTGCCTTTTTAATATCTATAATATTGGCTAGCACATTTTCATTAATCCCTTGGGGGGACAAAAAACGACCAGTGGCTGGAAGCGCGTTTCGGTATTGAACGATCTGATCAATTCCCTTCTTAAAGGCTTCTTGATTTCTTAGCTTGGTTAAGTATACTCCATAGGAGGCAAGCATCCGGTAAGATTCGCGGGTACGCCCCATTTGATTAAACTGCTGATAGATTGCATCAAAGTTCTTTTCATCTCCGCTTTTCAAAAGCAGACTCGTAATGCTCGAACTCAACACGCCTTTACTGGGTTCGGCCGCCAATCGTATGGCTTCACCAAGTGCGCGGGCGCTATCCAGGATGAACCAGGCTTCGAGAGCCCTGCCAGAGACAGTATAGGACGAATCATGGACGGCTTGCTCAAACAGGTCCTTGTACTGTGGCTTCATGTAGGTGCCAAGTAGCTCAATGGCCTTTGCCCGAACCAGTGGCGTGGCGTCCGTTTTGGCCAATTGTGCAATTAAAGGCTCCATTGCCTGGCGGACGGTATCATTTTTCAGATCGAGACCATCTAAGGTGCGGCGTCGTAGGGCGTCACTGGGATCTTTGAGTGCCGTTTTGAGCAATTCCAAGGCCTTAGGATCGGTTTGCAGCTTCAGGCAATAATCTATAGCTTCCAGCCGATCGACATAGAGCCCTGCCGCGCGGTATTGGAATAGGAAATTGTCAAGCGACTTATTGTCCTGTTTTTCGCAAAGCAAAACTTTATCACCATCTACATTCACCAGGTCTGGGTGCAGGTCATAGGAGAACCGGAAGCTGTCGGTTGAGTTTTCGATCCACACTTGGTGACGCTTTTTTTGGCCTGTACTGTACACATCAATGGCGATCGGTGCCCGGAATATTTTTCCCGTCTCTTGCGTCTGATGGACGATCACCGTCACTTGTTTTGCCTTGTCGTCGTACACGTAGCTGATGTTAAGTTTCGGATGGCCGCTACCAAAATACCACTGATTCCAGTACCAGTGTAGATCCCGTCCACTGACCTGTTCAAAGGCCAGGCGTAAATCCGTGGCTTCGGCCGTCTTAAACTTGTTGGTGTTGAGGTAGAGATTAAGTCCTTTAAAGAAGGCGCTGTCCCCCAGGTAGTTTCTGAGCATGTTCAGGATGCGTCCCCCTTTGGAATAGCTGACTCGGTCAAAGAGTTCTTCTCTGTTCGAATAATAATAGCGCACCAGATTTTTAGTCGAAGCATCGGGTGAAGCCAGGTATTGGCGCATGCCCGCATAGTTGTGTTCGTCGCCTCGGTCTTTACCATACTTATATTCCAGCCATAACATTTCACCGAAATCCGCAAATGATTCGTTTAGGGTAATGTTGCTCCAACTCTCCGTGGTGACCAGGTCACCAAACCACTGGTGAAACAATTCATGCGAAATGTTGGATTCCAGACTGTTGCCATCTACGAGCGTGCGCGCATCTTGCTGTATCCGGTCTCCGTGGAGGGTCGCGGTCGTATTTTCCATGGCTCCACTGATATAATCTCTGCCGGTTATCTGATCGTATTTCGCCCACGGGTAATCCACGCCTGTGGTTCGGGAGAAAAAAGCGATCATTTCCGGAGTCAGACCAAAAATCCGCCTGGCCACCGAGGCATAAGGCTGTTCCACATAGTAGGCAACTTCTTTTCCCTTATACGAATCCTTTACGATTGCGTAATCACCCACACCCATAAAAAACAGATAAGGCGCATGGGGAAGGTCCATCTTCCAGTAGTCAGTTCTTGTGCCATCGGGATGTTTGGTCTGCGAGACCAACAGGCCGTTACTCAAGGTGACATACTTGTCCGGTACCGTCATCAAGATTTCTTCTGTCGATTTCTGGTTGGGGTGGTCGATGGTGGGAAACCAGGCTGAATTGGATTCCGTCTCCCCCTGGGTCCATATCTGCGTGGGTTTCTCCTTATCCGTACCCAGCGGATTGATGAAATAGAGGCCCTTGGCATCTCTAATGGCGTTGCTGCCTTTTTGGGCTAACTCATTGGGTTTAGATGTATAATCAATATAGATGGTATAGGTTTCGGAGTTCTTATACATTCTATTCAGCTGGATAAGCAAGATCATGCCATCATAGCGATACTTAAGGGGCGAGTTGGTATTGCCTTTGGCCAAGGCCACCTGGTGGATATCCATGCCTTTGGCATCCAGGGCTAGCGAATCGGTCGGATAGAAATGGGGTCTTAGGGTAATCCAGGCCTTGCCATACAAATAGGATTTTGCGTAATCAAACCGTACGTCGAGTTTGGTATGTACCAGGTCGTTGATTTTGAGCACAGCGCCTCGATAAATGGATTGCCAGGGCTGGTGTGCTAGCGATGTATCAGGGAATGGTTGAGCGATAAGAGATTGACAACAAATTAGACCGATCAGTAGGCTATTAAACTTATGCATATAGTTAGAGTTACTCATAATTTATTTATGTCAACATAAAGCGGTAATCGGCGATCGGCAGCAACGCCCGGTGGGGGAAGTGGAGACGATTTATCAAAATGGGTGTATTTACCGACAAGCAATAATTTGGGTTTCCATAGCGTCCCCGATGATCAATTGTTTTTTTGTCCATCTGGCAATTTCGACTTGATATACTCAGCCTGGTCTTTCAAGCCTTCCATCTCTTTTCTTTCCCCCAGCACTTTGAGGATATTGGTGTTGATCAGCTGCGCAATTTCATCGTGTTGTTCACCCGGAATGGCGTCACGGAAGCTGACGATGGCGTCTACTCCTTTTTCCACCTGATCTGTTCGGCTTGTTTTCAGCATCAATAACGCAAAGCCAGGTAACGCATCCATCTTTTTCTGGGATACCGGCATACTTATGAAACCATCCGTAACCAAATCCACATGACTCAAGTCCCCGGATTGAATGAAAATGGCGGCTATGGCAGACTGCAGATTGCCTTTAGCTGGTTGGGCAGCAAATTTATCAGCGAGCTTAAAGGCTCCGGCGCTGTCGATATCGCTTAAGGCCATTAGGGCGTTACCGGCTACCGAATAGGACGAATCTGTTGTGGCATGAACGAACAAGGGCTTATAGACTTCCTTGTCATAAAGGCCAAGCTGTTCAATGGCTAAAGCGCGCACCAAGGATTTAGGATCATTTTTGGCTAAATCGGCCAATAGCGGCTCCATGGCATCTTTCACATTTTTTTTATCTAGGTCGAGGGAAGAAATCGCATATTCCCGCAAGCCGTAGAACCTGTCCTTGAGCGCCGTTTTCAACAGCCCCAGGGCCTTCGGATCATCCTGAATCTTCGCGCAAAAATCGATGGCTTCACGTCGGTCCAGATATAAGCCGGCATATTTATATTGAAAAATGTAATTATCCAGGGTCTTGTTATCCTTTTTCTCGCAGACCAGGATCTTGTCTGCGTCCACATTAACCAGGTCGGGTCGTTTGGTGTAGGAGAAGGTAATCGTGTCCACTTTGGATTCAAGCCACACCCGGTGCCGTTCCTTGTGGTCGCCATAATAGAGGTCGATGGATACCGGCAAACGGAATATTTTCTCCTTCTGCGTTTGCGCGACTACGACCCGCAGTTTACCCGCTGCGTCGTCGTAGAGGTAGTCGATGGTAAGCTTCGGATGCCCACTACCAAAATACCATTGGTCCCAGTACCAATGGAGGTCTTGGCCGGTCACTTTTTCGAATGCTTCGCGGAGCTGATCCGCATCAGCGGATTTAAATTTATTGGTAACTAAATAAAGATTCAAAGATTTAAAGAAGGCCGAATCGCCGACGTAGGTTCGTAGCATATTGAGGATTCTTCCACCTTTGGAGTAACTCACCCGGTCGAACAGGTCCTCTCGGTCGGCATAATAGTAGCGCACCAGGTTTTTGGTTCCGTATTCAGGATTGGAGAGGTAGGCCAACAACCCGTTGTAATTGACTGCATCGCCTGCATCTTTGCCATATTCGTGCTCGTTCCATAAGGTCTCACTGAAATCTGCAAACGATTCATTTAACGTGATGTTGCTCCAGCTTTCTGTGGTAACTAGGTCACCAAACCAGTGATGGAACAATTCGTGCGCTATAACATCCTCCCACGCATTGCCGTCCACGAGTTCTCGGGCATCCTGTTGTGCACTTTCTTGGTGCAAGGTGGCCGTCGTATTTTCCATGGCACCACTTACGTAGTCTCGAGCCGTCATCTGAGAATATTTTACCCAGGGGTATTCTATACCCAGCGTCCGGGAATAAAAGCCCATCATGTCGGGCGTGTGACCAAAAATCCGTCTAGCCACGCCGGCGTAGTCGTGCTCCACATAATAACTCACTTCCTTACCCTTGTACGAATCCTTTACGATCGCATAATCGCCTACACCCATGAAAAACAGATACGGTGCGTGCGGCAAGTCCATGCGCCAGTCATCGGTACGGGTACCATCTGGATTTTTTACTTGCGATATCAGTTTGCCATTGGATAGTGTGACGTACTTGGCCGGAACGGTCATGATTATCTCCTCGGTGGATTTCTGGTCGGGTTTGTCGATGGTAGGAAACCAAACCGAATTGGATTCTGTTTCTCCTTGAGTCCAAATCTGCGTGGGTTTATTTTTTTCCGTTCCTAGCGGATTAATAAAATACAACCCCTTAGCTTCCTTGATGGCGGCACTGCCTTTGACCTTGAATTCATTGGGTTTGGATGTGTAGTCAATGTAAACGACATACGAATCGATGCTCTTGTACGTTTTGTCCAGCAGGATGCTCAGGGTTAGCCCGTCGTAGGTATAGTGGAGTGGCTGGGTGCCTGTTCCCTTGACCAGTGCCACGGTATGAATATCCATGCCCTTGGCATCCAGACGAAGGCTATCGGTTGGGTAAAAATGCGGTTTTAAGGTGATCCAGGCTTTACCGTAGAGATAGGATTTTGCATAGTCGAAACGCACGTCCAGCTTGGTGTTGACCAGATCATTGATTTTTGTGGCAAAGCCGTGGTAGACATGTTCATAAGCGAGCTTAGGTTGGGAAGTCGAGTCCTGCGCAAACAAAGCCAGATTAGCAATCAACGCCGTAAACAGCGCAAAAATATTTCTCATAATACCTAATTGGAATGCAAAGATAATTGGTCGTCCATGCAACTGAATTAAAAATTTGATAAATGGGGGACCGGAGCAAATTGGAAATCGACGAATGCCCTACTTGTAAAGTCTCGACGTCTCGGATATTCGGCGATCTCGTGCGCTAAGAAAACCTTTACCTTCCTTTGACTATCTTGCTATTTCATGTAGGTTTGTTGCGGGGTAAGAAACGCATAAATGACAAGAATTATTTTCGCGATATGGCTTTTTCTGGTGGTGGTTCCTGCCAAAATCTTCTCTCAGCAGGAAACGTATCTGGTATTGATAGACGAAGAACAGCAACAGCCATTCTATGTGCGCTTGGGGACCCAAACGATAAACTCCTCCTCGCAGGGACATTTGGCTATTGCCCATCTGCAGGACAGCACCTATGAACTCGTCATCGGATTTCTTCACGGGGGATATCCCGAGCAACGATTTAGTGTCACCGTCAACCACAAAGATTTGGGGTATCAGCTCCGCAATTTGGGAACCAAGGGCTGGGCTTTATACAACTGGCAGACGCTGGAGTTGACGACGGCCTTGAACTCCGCTTCCGGCGACAGCTCACACAGCCTGGAACTAGGCATAAAAAAAGATGATGCTTTTTCTCGCCTGATGGCAGAGGTGGTTAATGATACGCTGGTTATGTACACCAGCTTTGCGTCCCAGCGTTTACTCGACGACACGGTTCAAGCAACACCCCCAGCCGTGCCCCCTGCTGTGGAATCAGATTCGCTTAAATCAGCTTCTCCCGTCAAAGCAGACTCCGCCAACAGCTTGGTAGCGCCGCCCGGTCCGCTCGTTGTGGCTAAATCGGTGCCGAAACCAGAGAAAAAGAAGGTGGTCAAACCCGCCCCGGAATACCCAATAATCAAAAAACTCGTGCAGCGCCCATCCAAAATCGCTATGCGAATCGTCTATGTGGATATTTCTAAGGACGGTATCCGCGACACCATCACGATGCTCATACCCTTTGATAAGGATACTGTGGCGTCCAATCCGGCGCCCGCCAAGGTGGTAAGTTCCGCCCCCACCAAGGCGGTAAACCTGACGGATTCGCAAGCGACGGTGAAAACCGCACCTGCAGCACATGCAGCTGGAAAAAAGCCGTTCAAGTTCAATCCGGTATGCATCGACTTAGCGTCTGATTACGACCTGGATGTTGCCAGGGTCAATATTCTGACGGCCACCAGCCCGGCCGAAAAGCTCGCCGCTGCACGCAAAGCCTTCAGCGTCATGTGTTTCTCCGTCAAGCAAATCCGAAACCTAAGTGAGCTGTTTTCGGGTGACAACGCGAAGCTCGGCTTTTTCAAAGCCGTGTATCCACATACCTCGGACCAGGACCATTTTGGCCTACTCCGGGATACGATGAATAGCCCGGAGGGGACTAAGCATTTTATTGCCTGGCTACCAAAGTAGGGGACTAGGCGCCTTCGACCTGAGGATCCGGCGAAAGTAAAACCTGAGGGCCAGGCCTGAACCACTCAATCCCGTTTATGCCCAGATATTTTCTCGAAGTTTCGTACAAAGGCACGTTGTTTAGCGGGTTCCAGGTGCAGGAGAATGCTAATTCCATCCAGCAAGAGGTGGAAAAGGCCTTTGCCGTGTACTTTCGAAGCCAAGTAGCTATGACTGGGTCGTCCAGGACCGATGCGGGTGTGCATGCCCGCCAGAATTTTCTGCATTTTGATTTCCATGGGCCCATTCCCTTGTCGGCACTGTACCACTTGAACGCCATTTTGCCGGACGACATTACCCTAAAAAACCTCTATTGGACTGGTCCTGAGAGCCATTGCCGATTTGATGCCAGGACCCGGGAATACCACTATTATATCTACGCCAAAAAAGACCCTTTCCTGCGTGACCGAGCATATTTTTATCCCTATCCCCTGGATCTGGAGATGTTGCAGCGGGCTGCGGCACTGCTGCAGGGAAATCTCGACTTCTACGCTTTTTCCAAGCGAAATACCCAAGCCAAGACCAGCTTGTGTACGCTGACCAAGAGTTGCTGGCTTACTTGGGAAGGAGGCCTAGTCTACCAGGTGGAGGCCAACCGGTTCCTGCGGGGAATGGTTCGGGGCCTCGTTGGAACCATGCTGCTGGTGGGGCGGGGCAAGCTGAATCTACAGGAACTGCAGGCCATCATCGATAGCAAGGACTGCGAAAAGGCGGATTTTACGGCGCCGGCGCATGGTCTTTTCCTCGAACGGGTAACCTACCCTCCCGGCTTGATCCAGCCATCTACCTGAATTTTCCACTCCAAATCGCGAGGGCGGCGTGGGCCGTTTTTAGGCTAGGGATCACAGCCAGTCTAGGTCTTAGCGAACAGGCCTATCCGAGACCCTAAAAATATTTGGAAACCCAATTCAGGGCCTTATCTTTGCCGCCGCTTTTTACCAGCGGTAGTTCTTTAAATGATTGGCAATGTGCGACACATGTGAATAAAAATGGACCAAAAAGTTTGTCGGAAAGAATTGTCGTCGTATCTTTGCCCTCCGCTTTTAAAAAGTGGAAGTTCTTCAGAAACCTCTGGGCATGGGGAGAAAAAAAAGCTCCTGATTTCAGAATTAATTTTGTTGAGTAAATAAAGGCCCTTACCTTTGCATCCCATTGAAAAAAAATGGGTGGCACTAAGTGCCGAAAGATCTTTGAAAGTTTGGAAGCAACAGCATTCTTAATCTCGCTTTATGCGAGAAAACAGAGTAAGGTTATGTTAGCAAATACATTCGATTAAGACGTTAATTTCCGAAAAGAGATTAAAGTCAGAGTCAAAACTCATTTACAATGGAGAGTTTGATCCTGGCTCAGGATGAACGCTAGCGGCAGGCTTAATACATGCAAGTCGTGGGGCAGCAGCAGCGTAGCAATACGGGAGCTGGCGACCGGCAAACGGGTGCGGAACACGTACGCAACCTTCCTTTAAGTGGGGGATAGCCCAGGGAAACTTGGATTAATACCCCATAATATTATGAGATGGCATCGTTTTATAATTATAGCTTCGGCGCTTAGAGATGGGCGTGCGTCTGATTAGGTAGTTGGCGGGGTAACGGCCCACCAAGCCTACGATCAGTAACTGGTGTGAGAGCACGACCAGTCACACGGGCACTGAGACACGGGCCCGACTCCTACGGGAGGCAGCAGTAAGGAATATTGGTCAATGGACGCAAGTCTGAACCAGCCATGCCGCGTGAAGGATGAAGGTCCTCTGGATTGTAAACTTCTTTTATCTGGGAAGAAACCCATAGTTTCTACTGTGGTTGACGGTACCAGTTGAATAAGCACCGGCTAACTCCGTGCCAGCAGCCGCGGTAATACGGAGGGTGCAAGCGTTATCCGGATTCACTGGGTTTAAAGGGTGCGTAGGTGGGCAGGTAAGTCAGTGGTGAAATCTCCGGGCTTAACCCGGAAACTGCCGTTGATACTATTTGTCTTGAATGCCGTGGAGGTGAGCGGAATATGTCATGTAGCGGTGAAATGCTTAGATATGACATAGAACACCAATTGCGAAGGCAGCTCGCTACACGATTATTGACGCTGAGGCACGAAAGCGTGGGGATCAAACAGGATTAGATACCCTGGTAGTCCACGCCCTAAACGATGATCACTCGACATCAGCGATACACTGTTGGTGTCTGAGCGAAAGCATTAAGTGATCCACCTGGGAAGTACGACCGCAAGGTTGAAACTCAAAGGAATTGACGGGGGTCCGCACAAGCGGTGGAGCATGTGGTTTAATTCGATGATACGCGAGGAACCTTACCTGGGCTAGAATGCAGAATGACCGTGGGTGAAAGCTCATTTTGTAGCAATACACATTTTGTAAGGTGCTGCATGGCTGTCGTCAGCTCGTGCCGTGAGGTGTTGGGTTAAGTCCCGCAACGAGCGCAACCCCCATCACTAGTTGCCATCAGGTAATGCTGGGAACTCTAGTGAAACTGCCGTCGTAAGACGCGAGGAAGGAGGGGATGATGTCAAGTCATCATGGCCTTTATGCCCAGGGCTACACACGTGCTACAATGGGGAGGACAAAGGGCAGCAACACAGCGATGTGAAGCTAATCCCAAAAACCTCTTCTCAGTTCAGATTGGAGTCTGCAACTCGACTCCATGAAGCTGGAATCGCTAGTAATCGTATATCAGCAATGATACGGTGAATACGTTCCCGGACCTTGTACACACCGCCCGTCAAGCCATGGAAGCCGGGTGTACCTAAAGTCGGTAACCGCAAGGAGCCGCCTAGGGTAAAACTGGTGACTGGGGCTAAGTCGTAACAAGGTAGCCGTATCGGAAGGTGCGGCTGGAATACCTCCTTTTTAGAGCTAAATTTATATAACCTTAGCTGTTGCTTCCATAACTTTCAATTTTTTCCAAACAGTTCTTTTTTTAAAAACCCGATTAAAAGGGGCTACCCAGATCCGTAGCTCAGCCTGGTTAGAGCACTACACTGATAATGTAGGGGTCACCAGTTCAAATCTGGTCGGGTCTACTTTGTACGCTGCTGTTTTTAACCTGGGCGTACTGCAAGAACGGTGTTCTATTTCCAGATAATAGCCAACCGCCTTCGCCAAGGCTCCGCGGTCAAGGGGGATTAGCTCAGCTGGCTAGAGCATTAGCTTTGCAAGCAAGGGTCATCGGTTCGACTCCGATATCCTCCACAAGTGCTTGAGAGAAGTGACCGAGTGGGATATACAAACTGAAGTTCTTACATGTATGGAATAGGGGATGCTGCAGGCCAAGCGGCAAGTCAGCGAAACCCCGATGATGTAACCGTAAAGGCGGTTTGGAGTGGTTCAAAACCAACTACATCGCAAACCACAGCCGGCTCCACGGAGCCTGCTTGGCGCAAGTTCTTTGACATATTGGGAAAAAAAGTTGTAATACCGAGTAACTTTTAATTATTCTGTAGGTGTAACAATCTACTAAATACAATTTCAATTTTTTTAAAGCAATTAAGGGCGCATGGTGGATGCCTAGGCTCTAAGAGGCGATGAAGGACGTGGTAAGCTGCGATAAGCTGCGGGGAGCTGCACACAAGCATTATATCCGCAGATTTCCGAATGGGACAACCTATTACACTGAAGGTGTAATCTCCGAAAGGAGGCCAACCCAGGGAACTGAAACATCTAAGTACCTGGAGGAAAAGAAAACAAACGTGATTTCCTGAGTAGTGGCGAGCGAAAAGGAAACAGCCCAAACCATGGCGGCGTGCTGCTGTGGGGTTGTAGGACCGCATTTAGAAACTGTCATCAAACTGAATCTTCTGGAAAGTTGAGCCATAGCGGGTGATAGCCCCGTAAGTACAAATTGACAGGGACGAGCGGTATCCTGAGTAAGGCGGGACCGGAGGAATCCTGCCCGAATCTGCCGGCACCATCCGGTAAGGCTAAATACTCCTTAGAGACCGATAGTGAACCAGTACCGTAAGGGAAAGGTGAAAAGCACCCCGAACAGGGGAGTGAAATAGTACCTGAAACCGTGCGCCTACAAGCGGTCGGAGTCTGCATTGCAATATGTGGATGACGGCGTGCCTTTTGCATAATGAGCCTACGAGTTACTCCTCACTGGCAAGGTTAAGTTCTTTAGTAACGGAGCCGTAGCGAAAGCGAGTCCGAATAGGGCGCTTAGTCAGTGGGGGTAGACGCGAAACTTTGTGATCTATCCATGAGCAGGTTGAAGGTGTGGTAACACACACTGGAGGACCGAACTCATTAGCGTTGAAAAGCTATGGGATGACTTGTGGATAGGGGTGAAAGGCCAATCAAACTGAGAGATAGCTCGTTCTCCCCGAAATGTTTTTAGGAACAGCCTCGGATTATAGACGTGTGTTAGAGGTAGAGCTACTGATTGGGCTAGGGGGCTTCACCGCCTACCAAACCCTGACAAACTCCGAATGCTAACACATATCTCCGGGAGTGAGGCTGCGGGTGCTAAGATCCGTGGCCGAGAGGGAAATAACCCAGATTAGCAACTAAGGTCCCTAATACGTAGTTAAGTTGATCAAACGAAGTTTGAATCCTATAACAGCCAGGATGTTGGCTTGGAAGCAGCCATTCATTTAAAGAGTGCGTAACAGCTCACTGGTCGAGGGTTCAGGCACGGAAAATAATCGGGCATCAAACTACGAACCGAAGTTCTAAGATCTGCCACTACGTGGATGATCGGTAGGGGAGCATTCTGATCTGCTGTGAAGGTGTGCGGCGACGCATGCTGGAGCGTTCAGAAAAGAAAATGTAGGCATAAGTAACGATAAATAAAGTGAAAAACTTTATCGCCGTAAGTCTAAGGGTTCCTGATCAACGTTAATCGGATCAGGGTTAGTCGGGTCCTTAGGCAAACCCGAAAGGGGTAGCTGATGGAAAGCTGGTTAATATTCCAGCACCCGCTTTAGTTTCGATGGGGTGACGAGGTAGTGAAAGGACTGCGTGACAACGGATGTTCACGTTAAAGGGTGTAGTTATATTTTGTGCAGGTAAATCCGCACGAGATGGCGAACCTGATAGTACAGCAAAGCTTCGGCAGCGCTGATAATGTCCCTAATCAAACCTCCGAGAAAAACCTCTAAGGCATGGCTAAAGCGGCCCGTACCGCAAACCGACACAGGTAGACGAGAAGAATATTCTAAGGCGCTCGGGTGAGCCGTGGAGAAGGAACTCGGCAAATTAACGCTGTAACTTCGGGATAAAGCGTACCCACTTCGGTGGGTCTCAGTAAAATGGTTCAACCAACTGTTTAACAAAAACACAGGGCCCTGCAAAATCGAAAGATGACGTATAGAGCCTGATACCTGCCCGGTGCTGGAAGGTTAAGGAAGGATGTTAGGCGCAAGCCAAAGCTTCTGACTGAAGCCCCAGTAAACGGCGGCCGTAACTATAAAAAGATCCCGCAAAAAGGACCTTCCGGGTTAGACCCCCGGAACGCGGGAAGTTGTAGTTGTAAAATTTGGCTATATGCTGGAAACTCCGAGAATCTTGCGCTACTCGTTACCTTTGATATGGTAGCAGTGAAAATGCGACAAGTGCGGACAATCAGCAGGAAAGGCCTTCAAAGCAAGCAGTGTATGATCAACTTCAAGGTAATTCCAGACTCAATTGGTTATTATTTGGCGGGATTTGTGGATGGTGAAGGAAGTTTTAATATTTCTTTCCGCCCAAGACCCGACTTTAAACCTTCATGGAAAATTTCAGCATGTTTTAATGTTTCTCAAAAAGACAAAGTAATTCTTTGCCTGGTTAAGAAACACCTGCAATGCGGAACTCTTCGAGGACGACCGGATGGAGTTTGGTATTTTGAGGTTAATAATCTTACATCGTTAGTCGAAAATGTGATTCCCTTTTTTAAAAAGTACAATTTCCTTTCTGCAAAGAAGAAAAATGACTTTGCCATGTTTCAGCAATCAATTATATTGATTCGGCAAAATCAACATCTCTCAAAGGAAGGGATTGTCAAAATCCTCGATATCCGCAATAACATGAATGGAGCGGGGAAAAGGAAGTTCACTGACGAAGCGATTCTGCAAGTTCTGAAGGAATCCTCAGAGACTACACGCCAAATCCTGGCAATGTAAAAAGCCAGGAATGATATAGTCCGTTCTCTGCAGCGATGTAGAGGCCTCAAGATGAAATGAGGCATTTTGGAGATGATTTTTCTCCAAGATTAACACTAAGAACGGTCCTAAGGTTAACAACTTCGCTAGCCTTAGTAAAACTGAACTATATGCGGGAAACTCCTCATACAGCCTTTACTACTCGTTTGCCGACTGGCAAGCAGTAAAAATGTAAAGGACAAGGGGACAATCCGCAGGGAAGATTCTGGTGCAAATCAGAAAACCCTCAGAGACTTCACGTTCGGGATTTGTTTTTTGCGTGGATGTAGTAATTGCATACATGAAAAACAAATTAAGATAAAGTCCGACCTGCATGGAGACATGCAGAGAGTGGGAGAAATTACCACTCCTTTCCAATCAGAATTCGGAAAGTAACAATAGTGAGCGAAATTCCTTGTCGGGTAAGTTCCGACCTGCACGAATGGTCTAATGAGTTGAACGCTGTCTCCTCCACGAGCCCGGTGAAATTGTAGTATCGGTGAAGATGCCGGTTACCCGTCACGGGACGGAAAGACCCCGTGAACCTTCACTACAACTTTGCATTGATTTTGAATTACGGATGTGTAGAATAGTTGGGACGCTTTGAAGCCCTGCCGCTAGGTGGGGTGGAGCGGTCGTTGAAATACCAACCTTCTTTGATTTAGAGTCTAATCCCCCGCAAGTGGGAAACAGTGCATGGTGGGTAGTTTGACTGGGGTGGTCGCCTCCTAAAGTGTAACGGAGGCTTGCAAAGGTACCCTCAGTACGGTTGGTAATCGTACGAAGAGCGCATTAGTATAAGGGTGCTTGACTGTGAGGCATACATGCCGAACAGGAGCGAAAGCTGGCTAAAGTGATCCGGCGGTTCTGTATGGAAGGGCCGTCGCTCAAAGGATAAAAGGTACTCCGGGGATAACAGGCTGATCTCCCCCAAGAGCTCATATCGACGGGGAGGTTTGGCACCTCGATGTCGGTTCGTCACATCCTGGGGCTGGAGAAGGTCCCAAGGGTTCGGCTGTTCGCCGATTAAAGTGGCACGTGAACTGGGTTCAGAACGTCGCAAGACAGTTCGGTCCCTATCTGTGATGGGCGTAAGAAAATTGAGTGGACATGACCTTAGTACGAGAGGACCGGGTCGTACGTACCGCTGGTGTATCTGTTGTGCCGCCAGGTGCAGTGCAGAGTAGCTATGTACGGACAGGATAAACGCTGAAAGCATCTAAGCGTGAAACCTTCCACAAGATGAGTTTTCTTTTAAGGGTCGTCAAAGACTATGACGTTGATAGGCTATAGGTGTAAAACTGGTAACAGTAAAGCCAAGTAGTACTAATTGCCCGTATGCTTTAATTTTTTTACTTTTTATTACAACTTCCCAATATGACATTATTGAGACCTAAGGCCTAAGGTTCGAGGATTGTCTCCCGACCTTTCGCCTCAAGTCTTTTACCTTCTTATGGTGGTTTTCCCGAGGGTGTTCACCTCTTCCCATTCCGAACAGAGAAGTTAAGCCCCTCATGGCCGATGGTACTGCACCACAATGCGGGAGAGTAGGTAGCTGCCATATTCATTTAACCCAACCAGTTTTCTGGTTGGGTTTTTTATTTTAGACTAGTCCTTCCACTTCTTTTTGCTGTATTTCCAACGAAGAATTTTTAGGTTTAAGGTTTTAAATTGATACCTAAGAAAGCAATGCAAACTCTTGTTGAAATAAGGCGAATAATTCGCAAGAAAATAAGATTGGAAAGACCAACTCAAGGAATTAGAATAGCCTGGGAGGACGCGATTTGCAACTAAACAAAACTTACGATTCGCAGCAACCAATGCTGGAAGAGAAAACCCAATAAACGAATGGAATGAGCCAAGTCGAACAGGATTCAAAAGGTGGGAACATAAAGAGGTTAAAGCCCTTCTTAATAGAACCCATAAACTGGGGCATAGACGAAGTAGTTGGACCTGCAATACTTCATAATTCTGCTACGCAAGGTGGAATGGAAACCAGCTGGATGAGTTAAACAACCAACATCGCGTCTCCGTAACTGAAGAATCGGTATTTGTCTTTGATTGCTTTCTTATAGGCTTCCATCGTTAAATCATATCCAGCAAAGGCACATACCATGATTAGCAGGCTGGTCTTAGGTAAATGAAAATTGGTAATCAGCGCATCGGCTATATTAAACTGATAGGGGGGGTGGATAAACGTATTCGTCCATCCTTCGGATGGTTTTAGGAGTTTTTCTGCCGTGAAGCTGGATTCAATCGCCCTCATCGTAGTCGTTCCCACAGAACAAATCCGGTGGCCACCTACCCGTGCCTTATTGACAATCTTACAGCAATCTTCATCCACCCGAAAGTATTCGGCGTCCATTTTGTGCTTGCTCAAGTCTTCTACTTCAATCGGTCTAAAGGTCCCCAGGCCGGTGTGCAGGGTCGCTTCGGCAAAACGAATGCCTTTTATTTCCAGGCGCTTGATCAGTTCTTTGCTAAAGTGCAGACCTGCCGTGGGTGCTGCTACAGCACCTTCGTACTTGGCGTACACGGTCTGGTAACGTTCCTTATCTTCCTCATCCGGCTTGCGCTTGATGTATTTAGGCAGGGGTGTTTCCCCGAGCACTTCCAGAACTTGGCGAAATTCGTCATCATTCCCTTCCCATAAGAACCGAATGGTCCGTCCACGGCTGGTGGTATTATCTATAACTTCCGCCACCAGCTCATCATTATCCCCAAAATAGAGTTTATTACCTACCCGAATCTTTCTGGCTGGGTCCACTATAACGTCCCACAGACGATTTGGCTTATTCAATTCGCGCAGTAGGAACACTTCGATCTTGGCCCCAGTCTTTTCCTTTCTGCCGTACATGCGGGCGGGAAAGACCTTGGTGTTGTTGACTACGAAAACGTCCTTATCATCAAAAAATTCCAGGATATCGCGAAAATGCTTGTTTTCAAGCTGACCTGTTTTTCGGTGGACAACCATCATGCGGCTGTCTTCTCTTTTTTTGGCTGGGTGTTGGGCGATAAGATTTAAAGGCAGGTCAAACTTGAACTGGGAAAGCTTCATGTACTACACTTTTTTTTAAAATAATTGCCGTTGATACCAAGGAGTGGCTGGAGAATTGCATGCGGAGGATTCCGGTACAAACCAGGTCTTACGGCACCCGATTTGATATCATGTTACGGCATGATTTTATAAGTTTGCAAAATTAGTGAAAAGGGCTGATATAACAAAATAATCGCTCTGGCTACTGTCGAAACCACCACCGTAGGGCAGTAGTCTACCGTCAAGCCCAATAGTCATACTTTTTGTTGCTACTTCGCGTTGCTACTGGCGAAGGATAGGTTTAGAGGCGCCTGGAATCCTTCGGCCTTCTGGCGAAAGAGGCAAAATAGTTTTTATGGTATCCCGCCTTTTATGCATCTTCATGACAATAGTTAAACCCGAATAATGAGTGTGAATGTCGCCAGCAGGCAGTTGGCTATCGCTTTAGCTTTTCTGATTGCCGGCCAATGTGCAATGACCCAACCGCGCGGGGATAACAAATATCCAACGCTGCTTTGGGAAATCTCGGGCAATGGGCTGTCCAGACCATCCTATCTGTTCGGCACGATGCACGTGAGCAGTAAGATGGTATTTCATCTGAGCGATTCGTTCTACTACTGCATCAAGAATGCCGATGTGGTAGCCCTGGAACTGGATCCGCAACTGTGGCAGGATCAACTGTTCCGCTACCAGAACATGCAGAATAACCTCAAATTCTACACCCAGGGGTCTCCTGCCGATTATTTGAATGAAAAGTCCTTTCAGCTAGAAAAATACGAGGAACGGATAAAACCAGCTCTTAGCGAAGAGCCAACCGTGATCAACGGGTTACTATACCGAACCTTTCAGCCAAGGGCCGACTTTGAAGAAGACACCTACCTGGATCTGTATATTTATCAAACGGGAAAAAAACTTGGTAAGCTGTCTACTGGAGTTGAAAACTATTTCGAAACGGAAAAGCTGATTCTGGAAGCAACCCAGGATATGATGAAAGATAAGAAAAGGTCTAGCGGAGGGGCAGATGGTGAATCATTCTATGAGATTGAACGAAAGACCCAGGACGCTTACCGGAAGGGCGATTTGGACTTGCTCGATTCACTGGAACACATAATGGAGCCTTCAAGTGCCTACATGGAAAAGTTCCTGTACCGCAGAAATGAAATTCAGGCGGCCTCCATCGATAGCATCCTCAAAAATCATTCGCTTTTCGTGGGCGTTGGCGCAGCCCATCTGCCCGGTGACAGGGGCGTCATTGAGTTGCTGCGTAACAAAGGCTACACTTTGCGTCCCATCAACATGAGCGACCAGGACGGATCGCAACGGGACGACATCGACAAGGTTAAGGTGCCGGTCAAATTTTCCTCCTTTAGCTCCGATGACAAGTCGTTTACGGTGCGTTTGCCAGGCAAACTGTACAAACGCGCCGACAGCCATGCCGGCGAATCCTGGCAATATGCCGACATGAGCAATGGGGCCTATTACATGATTACGCGAGTCAAAACCCATAGCGGCATCCTTGGACAGCAGGCCGAGACGGTTTTAAAAAAGATCGATTCGTTACTTTACGAGAATATCCCAGGCAAAATTCTAAAGAAGACTCCTATCACTAAAGACGGCTACCGAGGTTTTGATATCACCAATAAGACCCGGCGTGGAGACATACAACGCTACAATATCCTGGAGACCCCTTTTGAAGTACTGGTCTTTAAGATGAGTGGCACGGGCAGCTACGTGGAAGGAAAAGAAGCAGAGGAATTTTTCGGCTCCATCGAGCTGAAAAGAAATGAGGGCGGTACTTGGACTTCTTTTCAACCTAGCCGAGGGGGTTTTGAAGTACAGTTCCCCCAAGTACCCACCGAATTCCTGAATACCTCCGGATTCGACGGCGTACCCCGCTGGGAATACGAAGCCAATGACCCTGCGACGGGTGATGCCTACCTGGTCTGGAAGAAAAGTATTCAAAACTACCGGTTTCTCGAGGAAGATACCTTTGATTTAAGTCTTATGGAAGAAAGCTTCCGTCTTTCGGACTGGATTGCCAATCGCTTGTCCAGGCAATTCAGCACCTGGAAAGGCCACAACTGCTTGAATGCATCCTACAATATGAAAGATGGTTCCTTGCTTAGAGCGAAGTTTTTCGTTAATGGCCCGCACTATTATTTGCTGGCGGCCCGAAGCAAAAATAAAAATCAACTCTTCGCGGCTTTTTTCAATTCCTTTGGCTTCTTGCCTTATTCCTATCCGATCATTCAGCAGTATACCGATTCGGTGGTAAACATCTCGGTTTCTACACCGGTTGTCCCGGACATCGATGTCGATGTGCGCAGGATTCTGGAACGAGCTACCAGCGAAGACTTCCTTAGCGCGGTCTCTGAATACAACAATTACTGGCCGCACAACAAAACGGCTCTTTTCCGAGACGACTCGACCGGTGAGGCAATGTATGTCTCGGTACAGCCCTATCCCAAATACTATTATCCCAAGGATTCTGCTTTGTTTTGGCAAAGCGAGACAAACGAAAATAAATTGAAGGATGAATTTATCATTCGCAGCAAACGCCCATTCAAGTTCAATGATTCGGTCCATGGCGTAAAATACGTTTTCGCCGATACGGGCTCTTCGCGGGTCATCCACAATTGGATTTTTTTGAAAAACAACCGGCTGTATCGGGTGATTAACCTCCGGGACTCGAGCAGTGACCCGGGACCATTTATCGGACGATTTTATTCCAGCATCCGGCCCTTGGATAAACTACCCGCACAAAATCTGTATGCCAACAAGCTGGATCTTTTCTTTAGTGATTTCTACAGCAAGGACTCGGTCTTGAGCAAGCGGGCAAAGGATGCCATATCCAATGTCTATTTTGGTCCCTCAGGCCTTCCGCGTTTGCTCCATGCCATTTATACGTTGCCTTACAACCCAAAAGACTATTTCACTATAAAGACTAAGCTGATCAACGAACTGGGCTATATAACTGACTCGACGGTAATAACCCAGGTGATTGAAGGGTTGGGGACGATTTATGAGCGAGCCAGGGACACGACAACCCTGCAAAATGCTGTTTTTAAGGCGCTGGCCAGGAATAAAACTCGGGCTTCCTACGAACTACTTAGAACCCTGCTTGTGCAGGATCCGCCCGTATTCAATGCCAGTAATGAATACAACAACCTGTTTCAGGACATTGGGGATTCCCTCGGCCTAGCCCGTATACTTTTTCCGGACCTGCTTCAGCTATCATCTGTCGACGACTATAAGGATGATATTCAAACCTTGCTGACTTCCTTGGTGGACAGCAATTACCTCAGTGCCACAGATTATGAATCTTACTTCAGCAAGTTGTTTTTTGAGGCCAAGATCCAGCTCAAAAGACAGCAGGGCAAGGACGAAAGCCAATCGGAGCAGAAATCCCAGGACGATAATGTTACCGATTATGACAATAATGGAAAGGTGGAATCCGACGGGTATGATGACCTGCAAGAGTATACCATATTACTGATGCCCTTTTATGAGCGCAACGGCTCGGTATCCAATTTCTTCAACCGATTGCTGCGCAGCAAGGATGGGATGCTGCGACTGAATACGGCGGTTGCCCTACTCAAGAACAACCGGCCCGTGGCGGACAGCATCCTGGTCCAACTGGCGGCCACTGACAAGTACCGAAGTGTCCTGTTTGCCAAACTGGAACTGGTTCACCGAACCGATAGATTTCCTCAAAAATATTACAATCAACTGGATATGGCCCGAAGCCAGATAGTCAGTAGTTATACCTCTGGAGAAATGGCATCCGTTCGCTATGTCGATAAGCGGTTGATCCAATTTCGTGGCACCAAAGGCTATGTCTACTTTTTCAATTACAAGATCCATGGCGAAAATGACTGGCAGATGGGAATCAGCGGACTCCAACCGAGTACCCTGAGTGAAGTGTCGAGCAATAGTGACTTGGTCAAATTGACGGGCAAGAGGTTGCGAAAAGACCAACCGGTGGCTGACCAGTTTTCTGACCAATTGAATCGCCTATTATTTTCCAAACACAAGAGTGCCGCGTCGTTTTACCTCGACAGCGATTATTATCTTTCTAGAAATGAGGATGAAGAATGAGTCCTATGCTGCTGGAGATGTGAGACACCCCCAATAGACTAGCATTTACACCACTGCGATAGGGATAGATTCCACCAGTTTTCTCGTATAGGGATGCTGCGGTCGACGGTAGATGTCCTCAGCTGACCCGGTTTCCACTATTTCGCCTTGGTTCATGACCAGGATTCGGTCAGCAATGTACCGGATGACGGCGAGATCATGGGAAATGAATATGGCAGTAAAACCAAATTGGGACTTGAGGTCATTGATCAGGTTCAATACCTGGGCCTGCACGCTGACGTCCAGGGCCGATACGGATTCATCAAATACCACAAATGAAGGATTTAATATTAGCGCACGTGCAATAACGATCCGCTGGCGCTGTCCACCAGAGAACTCATGAGGGTAGCGTTTCCCAAAAGATGGGTCCAGGTCCACCTGCTCGAACATGGAGGACACTTTATTCTTTCTCCCGGTTGCAGAGGTTAGTATCCGGTGCGCTTGCAATGGCTCTGCCAAGGCTTTGCCGACTTTCATCCGAGGATTGAGCGACGAATACGGATCCTGGAAAACAATCTGGATTTCTTGACGAAACGCCTTTAGGTGCTCGGCTCCCATGGCCAAGAGATCTGTGCCGTTAAAAAGGATTTTGCCGGACTTCGGCTCAACAAGCCGAAGCAGACACCGCCCCAGGGTAGTCTTTCCACATCCGGATTCGCCAACAAGGCCCAGGGTTTCTCCCCGGTAGACCTCAAAACTTACCCGGTTGACGGCTTTAAGATAATCGGCCTTTTTGCCAAGTCTTGGCTTCTTGCCCTTAAACCAAACGCTCAGGTCTTCCACACGCAGCAGCACCGGGCTCGTAGCATCCATCTGGTTGCTGTCTTGGCTGGGGGATAATGTGCCTTGACCTGGGACAAGCTCATATGATCTCGCCTTCAGCCGACTTTTAGGCTCGACCGAGGCTTGACCTGCAGGGGTATTCAAGGGACTACCTTGGGCTGGCAAATAATCGCTAACAACAGGAAGTCGCTCACCTTTGCTATGCAGGGCAGGGCGGCAATGCAATAAAGCCTTCGTGTAGGGATGAGAGGGATGGGTAAAAAGATCTTTCACCGTGGCCTGCTCCACGATATTGCCCTTATATAGGACAAGGGCGCGATCTGCAATTTCAGCCACCACGCCCAGGTCATGGGTAATGAAGATGACTCCCAGCTGCTCTGTGTCACAGAGTTCCCGAATAATTTGCAAAATGGTGTGCTGGACGGTCACGTCCAGGGCCGTGGTGGGTTCATCGCATATCAACAGACTTGGCCTGCAACTCATGGCCATGGAAATCATCACGCGCTGTTTTTGGCCACCACTGAGCTGGTGAGGGTAGCGATCGAACATGGACCGGGGATCAGGTAGTTTGACTTGTGCAAACAATTCCAGCGTCCTTTTTCGGGCTACGGTCGAGGGGATTCGGTCATGTGCCCGAATGGCCTCCACCACCTGCGCCCCGCAGGTGAAGACTGGATTTAGGGAGACCATCGGCTCCTGAAATATCATCGAAATTTGGTTGCCTCTAATGGCTTGTATTTCCCTGGCCGGAAGGTGTAGCAGGTCAACCTGCTTGCCGCTTTGTTCATGAAATAGCATCTGACCGGAACTGATTCGCGAGACATTGGGAGGCAACAATTGCAGGATCGAAAGGGCGGTAATCGTTTTGCCTGAACCGGATTCTCCAACGATTGCCAGGATTTCTCCGCGGTTGACTTCAAAGTTAATCTGTCGGACGCCCTCCACCAGACCTGACTCGGTTTGAAAACCGATGGTCAGATTGGAGACGGAGAGCAGGCTTGGCATGTGTGGGGATTATTTGGTTATGTTCTTGACCGCGTTTCTAATGGGGGGTACGGAGACCGGGTTAGTATCGTTACAGGAATTGCAAATTATCTCCTTTGGGTTGGCATCCAGCTGAAATTTAAACACATCTCCTTGAGAAAGACCATAAACGGCAAGGGTGCAGCCATTTTGTACGGCACCTACGGCAAAAATATTGTGGTATACAGTGCCGTTGTCGGGATCTGTCCAGGTTGACACCAGCTTACTTGGATCGATTGTGCCGCCGAGGACTTCGATGGCGGCATTGCCACATGGATCAAAAATGACCAGTTGACCGGTCAGTTCATCTTGGGACGGGGGGTCGGCCGGTTTTTGGCATTGCCATCCAAAGACCACAGCCACACAAATCCACGAAGTATAGATTGTCTTGTAAACCATTATAGTTTTTCTAGGTTGACATGGGCCAAGCCATTAGCGTTGCACCGCCCATGGGAGACATTAAGACTCGGGCTAAAATCTCAAATGTCGCACGGTAAGTCCATTATTGATTAATTGCTTTAAGGAGTCGATTCCAATCCGGATATGCTTGTCCACAAATTCGCCCGTTACCCGGTTATCGCTTGCCTCTGTCTTCACGCCTTCGGGAATCATGGGCTGATCACTTACCAGCAAGAGGGCACCGGTGGGAATTTTATTATAGAATCCCACCGAAAAAATGGTTGCGGTTTCCATGTCGATAGCGTACGCTCGGATCTTTTTTAGGTATTCTTTGAAATTTTCGTCATGTTCCCATACCCTACGGTTGGTCGTATAGACGGTGCCGGTCCAGTAATCGGAGGCGTAATCGCGGATGGTGGTAGAGATTGCCTTTTGCAACGCGAAGGCCGGCAGCGCGGGCACTTCTGGAGGGAAATAATCGTTCGAAGTCCCTTCACCCCGTATGGCGGCAATCGGCAAAATCAGATCTCCCAGGTTGTTTCTTTTCTTCAGCCCGCCGCATTTGCCTAAAAACAGAACGGCCTTGGGCTCGATAGCCGTGAGCAAATCCATGATAGTCGCTGCGCTTGGGCTGCCCATGCCAAAATTAATAATCGTGATTTCCCCGGCTGTGGCGCACTGCATGGGTCTGTCCTTGCCGATTACCTCGACCTTATGCCATTGAGCAAACAGGTGCACATAATTATCAAAGTTGGTAAGCAGGATGTACTTGCCGAAATTCTCCAGCTTCTCGCCGGTGTATCGGGGCAGCCAATTCAGAACGATTTCTTCTTTATTTTTCAATGGTAACTGATTTAATATAGACTGTTGTCGCGGGCACATGAAATTTCCCTAGGAGCTATGCGTATCTGCCCTTGCAGCGAATCCGCCTGGGGCTAACTAACTCCACAAAATCAGGCATTTGGCGTTGTCTAGGCTCCAATGCGTAAATTTAGCAAATAGTTTTCGGCCATGATTAAAATCTACTACCCTCATTTTCCCTATAAGATAAAAGAAGAAGAGGCGGGCAAGGAATACATTTTCGACGAACTGCGACGCCAATGGGTGCGTCTCACTCCAGAGGAATGGGTGAGACAGAATTTTATCCAGTATTTGCTCCAGATCAAGAAATATCCCAGTGCGTATATTGCGGTCGAACGGAAGATGAAGCTGGGGGAGGTATCTAAACGATTCGACCTGCTCGTGTTTGATAAAGGGGCAAGGCCCTGGATGATGATCGAATGTAAAGCGATGGGAAAGCCACTGGATAAGACCGTACTTTGGCAGGCGCTCCATTATAATCTGGCGATACCGGTCAAATACCTGGTCATAACCAACGGTGAATATTGCCACGGCTACCAAAAAGGGTTGATGGATTTCGAAGAAGTTCCCGTGCTGCCTAGCTACGATGAATAGCAGGTCTGCGGCCGCCGCGAAATCCGGTATGGAGGCTGGATTTCTCTGGCGGTTCTAGGATTTATGCCCCGGACTTGCGGGTTTGTGCTTGGCCTTCCATTTGGCTAGCTCCGGCTTGGTCATTTCCTGCGTGATCACCGATTCGGGAAACTCACTTGCATATTTGGCTCCGTGTTTGAGTTTGCCTTTCCCATTTTGCAGGGTCCAAAACTGCGGGGTAATGTACACCCAATTCACATAATTCCGGTTCGATTCACTCTTGGCTGCGGAGTCCGCTTCGCGGTTATAGTAGACGCTAAACTTCACGTCCGATCCCCGTCCAAATTTGTCTCCCCCGACCAGTCCTATTGGATCGCCCGCCTCGACCCATTGACCAGGCTTCACCAAGGCACTGTTTTTTCTAAGCACGCCATAGTGCGCAAATGAACAATCGCGGTGGTTTATCTCGACGTAATTTTCCACGTTAGTACTGGCGACGCCAGAATCGTTCAGTCCACTGTAATCCTGCACATCACTGACCGTACCCCTTCGCGCGGCAAATATGGTATCGCCAGGGTTCATCCGAATCCGGATAGCATACCATTCTTTCAGGCCCAGGCCCGAGGCGATGGAACCGGATGCGCTTTCGAGTTCATAGACTTGGGCCAGCTTGCCCGGGGCAATGGGCAACAGGTAGGTAAAATCCGGGTTGATCTGGGGATTTATGCAACCCCTGCCATAGCTGATGCGGTAATTGAACTTATCTGTTTCGCCCGGATTGATTTTGGAAAGCTTAAACAGTTTGTTGCTCCCCGGCTTGACTTCGCCACGGTAAGGTATCTCATGATCCGATTTGAGGTTCTCCAAGGTCGGGAAGCTGACTTCCAGGATGTAGGGGCAAAAGGCGTTGTTGTTGCAATAAAATTGATAATCTCCCTTGGCGTCCTGCTGGGAGCGGATCTCAATTAGTCGCTGGGCAGACAGAGGTAGCGCAGATACCAGTAGGACCAGGGCAGTTAACATGTAGTGTCGCATCAGTTGCAGTTGCTGGGTTTAAACTCTTGCGAGCAGTAAGTTAATACCTACGAACGCAACCAAGTCTAGGCTGTTTGGACTGCCGGCTGGGCCTCGCTAGCCACCAAATCCCTTGTCAGCAGCATCTCAATTTACTAAGCGCGTCCGCGATTTCAAAAACTAAAGCCGGATTTTCCACCCCTTTTAACTCCTGGAGCTTTCTTGGCCAACAGCCATTGGCCGTATATGGCCAAGTCCACCATGTGCTCCGTTTTGCGGTAAAACCAGATTTAAGGATTTGATAAGATGCAAGCCCCGGCTTTTAGGGATACCTTTCCCGTTGGATGCACGCCCCCATCTGATAGAAACTACGCCGGGCAATTGAACATGGACAAGCAACCCGTTGGCACTTTGCTGGAAGGACTTGAGCGGCTTCAGCGCTTAATGCTCCAGGCAGAAAACGACCACCAGGATATCCTGGTGTCACTGCCTGCGGAGCAGCGAACTGCCTGCAGCAATTTGCTACATTATCTGGCGCTGCGAAGCGAAGACATCCGCGACCTCCAAAGGCGCTTACATGTAGCCGGTCTTTCCTCGCTGGCAAGTGCCGAAAGCCACATCCTGGCGCAGCTTTCGGCCATTATGGAAAGGCTGGGAAAACCGCCTGAACCAGCCATGACCATGGTCACTTTTGATCAGGCGATAAAAAATCTGTTGCGTAATGCTACTGCTTTATTTGGGCCAAAAAGGGATAAGCAGATACCCTATATCATGGTGACCTTTGGCACCACGTATGCCGATGACTTGGAGGCGGTGAAAGCGTTACTCAATATGGGGATGAATGTTGCGCGAATCAACTGCGCTCACGACGATGAGACTGTATGGGCCAGGATGATTGAAAACCTCCAGCGGGCAACGGCTCAAACCGGGTTACCCTGTAAAGTCTATATGGACCTAGCCGGACCCAAGATCAGAACCAAGCTCATCACCAACAGAAAAAAGAAACATGGGCTGGAACTCAAAGAAGGCGAGAAATTGTTGCTCGTGGGGCCTGATTATAGCGCGCACAAAGAGAGCCCGCATCCGGTTGTCGAGTGCGGGTTGGAAGGTGTCGTTGGTCAGTTGAAGGTAGGCGCACGTGTGTTGTTTGATGATGGCATTTTCGCCTGCCTGGTCGATGAGGTACAGGACGGTACTGCCTTGCTTAAAGTAACGAGGATTTCGAGCCATAAGCCCTATCTGAAGAGTGAGAAGGGGATAAATTTCCCGGATTCCACCTTGGATGTGCCTTCCCTAACCGATTTTGACCGGCACTGTCTACCCTTCGTTAGTGCCCATGCAGATCTAGTGGGCTATTCCTTTGTCCAGTCGGCTAAGGATGTCGCACAACTGCAGGCTCTTCTTTCCCAAGGCGGCCCCAAAAAGCCCTATATCATCCTCAAAATTGAGATGCCGGATGCGGTCAGCCACCTACCGGATTTACTGATCCAAGGGATGCGTGAGCCCGTCTTTGGCGTCATGATCGCAAGGGGGGACCTGGCCATTGAATTAGGTTTCGAGCGCATGGGCGAAGTACAGGAAGAAATTCTGTGGATCTGCGAAGCGGCGCATGTGCCGGTGATATGGGCGACACAGGTGCTGGAGACCCTCAATAAGTCGGGGCTGGCTACCCGCTCGGAAATTACCGATGCGGGGTATTCCTTCTTGGCCGAATGCGTGATGATCAATAAGGGCAAACATATCGTCGAGGTGATGACCACGCTCAGGGATATTTTCCATCGCAGCGGAGGACATCATGCCAAAAAAAGATACCTCTTTCGCCCACTCCACATAGCCACCGATTTCATACGGCGTTACCAGCGGGTTCCTGAGTTGCGTGAAGTGCATTGACTAGGGGAAAATGCCCAGCTCGGCGTACGCGGTTCCGACTTTATTGATAGCCACCACATAGGCCGCGGTGCGCATGTCGGGTATTTCCGGGTTGCTTTTCCAGCATTCCATGATCTCGCGGGTAGCTGCGATCATCGTTTCTTCCAATCCACTATTGACCAGGTCCACCTCATCTGCTCCGTGCATGATGAACTCCCTGGATTTCTCATTGACGGTCTTGCCGGTAAGTCCTTCCAACTGACCTAAAATATGCGCGTTCATATTCTCGGTAAATCGTTTTTCCATGCGGCCATAGCGGACGTGACTCAGGTTCTTAAGCCATTCAAAATAGGATACCGTGACGCCTCCGGCGTTCAGATACATGTCAGGGACGACAAGCACCCCTTTTTTGAAAAAGACTTCGTCGGCTGCAGGCGTCAGGGGGCCGTTGGCAGCTTCTCCAATAATTTTAGCCTGCACGCGGGGAGCGTTCAATTCGTTGATGACATTTTCCAGGGCAGCGGGAATCAGGATATCGCAGTCCAGCTCCAGCGCCTGATCCGAATGCGTCAGGTTGGTAGCCCCGGGGAAATTGAGGATAGAGCCCGTCTTTTTGCGGTGTTGGAACACTTCCTCTTCGTTTAGTCCGTTTCGGTTGTGGATCGCCCCTTCGAATTCGGCCAAGCCTATCACCTTGGCTCCGCCCTGGCGGAAAAATTTGGCCGCGTGGTAACCCACATTGCCCAGCCCCTGGACCACTACCGTCTTTCCTTCGATGCCCGTTTCCAGGCCCAGACCGGTCATGATATCTTTCATGTTGCAAATTTCCCGGATGCCAAAGAATACGCCCATGCCCGTGGCCTCCCTACGTCCCCTCACGCCACCCTGGGTTACCGGCTTCCCCGTCACACAACCCAAGGCATCGATCTCGCCCGGACGCATGCTCATGTACGTATCCAGAATCCAGGACATCTCCCGCTCACCCGTTCCATAATCAGGAGCCGGGACATCGATCCCGGGTCCGATAAAATTCTTCTTGATCAATTCCGACGTATAGCGGCGGGTTATTTTTTCCAGTTCGTAAGGTGTATACTTCTTGGGATCGATGGCGATGCCTCCTTTCGCTCCGCCGAAGGGCACATTGACGATGGCACATTTATAGGTCATCAGGGCAGCTAAGGCCATCACCTCGTCCAGGTTGACCGACATGGCGAAGCGAATTCCGCCCTTGCATGGGGTCTTGTGGTGGGAATGTTGCACACGGTAGGCTTTGATGACCTCGATCTTGTCGCCTATTTTCACGGGGAAGTGGATTCGGTACACCGCGTTGCATTGCTTGATCTGTTCCAGTATACCTGGATCCCAGTTGGTAAACCGGGCGGCTTTGTCGAAGCTTTTTTCCACGGCCTCGAAAAACTTATATTCGATTCTAGGTGCCATAACGATGAATTAGGTTGGTCAATGAATATACTTGGTCCCGCTACCCGGGCATGCCAAAAAAAAAGGGAAAGCCCCGCCCAGGGAGCTACTGATTTTTTTCCAGCTTGGTGATCTTCCTGTCCAGACGAATTAAATACAGCAACAGGCCAATTAAGATGATCAGTACGACCGTTACCACGACATAGATCTTCCCGTTGCTTCGCATGTCGTAGGCCGTATACTTGCGTTGGTATTCGGTGGCCTGCGCCAGCAAGCTTAGCGGTGCAGTCAGCACAAGCCCGTAGGCCAGCAGGAAGAAAATTTTCTTAACCATTCAATATACTTTTCTCTTTTAATAAGTCCAGTCTGATTTTTAAGGTAGTGATCCAAAGGCCCAGCAAGGTCCATCCCACAATCGCGGGATAAAATACCATGCGTAACCTGCCATCCAGGTCGTTAAAGTTCAGGGCCGGGTTTCCTTCCTTACCCGGATGAAGGCTTTCCAGCATCCTGGGTAGAATCCAGATAAAGGGAAACAGCATGACATAGGCGAATATGGAATAGATGGCGCTGACTTTAGCTCGTTTGTCCATATCGGTGATGGAACCCCGAAGAACCAGATAGGCAAAATAAACCAATAAGGCAATGGCTGCACCCAGCAGTTTGGGTTCGCTAAATATCTGGGTGCTGGAGGCGTATTCCGTCCAGGTATACGAGGCCCATACCGTACCCGTAGCATAACCCAGGACTCCGAAGAGTATCCCCACCTTGGCAAAATTGACAGAATAGATATCGGCGCGCAGGTCCTGGGTGCGCAGGTATTTTATGGCATAGACCACGGAGGTCGTGAACAGGATCATCATGGCAAACCACATACATACGTGGAAATACAAATTACGGATCGTCTCAGCCAGAATTTCCCTCGCCGGGGCGCTGAATAAAAAACCACCAATCACGGTATACACCAGCAACAGAACACAAACTATTTTCCACCAGGTTTTATGCATATGGGTCATCGGTTGAACCAGCCAAGGACGCAGGTCTGGAAAACAGCAAGCTTTCCTTGGGCAAGCAGGCAATCTAAAACTGCGGCAAATTTAGGGTAAAGCGCAACAACATATAATATACGCACCTAAAATTAGAGGAAACCTAAGGACCACTTGCCACCCTTGCATAATGTTTACCCCTTCGAGGTCCGAGTTGATAAACCGTCAATCTTTCCAAAGAAAAGGGAACAAGATGAGGGCCAGCACTACAACCAGCATATCCAGACACAACAGCAACAAAACGACCACCGCCAAACTGCCTTCGATCAGTTCACCAAATGCCAGGTTGGAAATTTTAGTGAGCAACATGAGTTGCGGAATCAGGACGGGAAATCCCATGATCGCCATCAGGGCCGCATTTTGTTGTGCCCGGGCGGCAATGGCGGATAAAAACGTAAACACGAGGCTTAGACTCATTCCACCCAGTAGGTTGATGCCAAAGAATTTCAGTCCGTTGACCACGGGGCTGCCTAAGAGGATAGAGAAGAGTATCCAGCTCATAATACTCATGATGGCCATCAGCACGACATTGAACGCGAGCTTGGCAGCGATGAAATCTCGGCCGCCCGCGATGGAGTAATAGTACAGCATGCGGCCTTTGCTCTCCGCCAAAAAACTTTTCGCCACGGCATTTACGCAGATAAATAATTGCATCATCCAAAATAGCCCGTTCCATACCTTGGCTTCGGGCTGGCCCATGGTGAGGTAGAGGACAAAAATAGTGGAGGCCACATACAGGATAATGCCATAGAACGAGTATTGCTGCCGCACTTCGAGTAAGAGCTCTTTTTTTAGTAATTCCAGTATGTGTCGGGCATGGTTCACGGGCGTACTGTTTGAGGTTAGGGGGCTAGGTCTCCTTTTTGATAACAGATCCGACAGCGGGGTTCGTAGGCATCGGATTTTCCGATCAGCACCTGGTTGTCATCGGCCGATTTGCGGTAGGAGTAGTTGGCTATATTGCCGCATTTAACGCAAATGGCGTGTAGCTTGGTGATATAGTCCGCCTTGGCCAGCAGCCAGGGGATGGGGCCAAAGGGCTGGCAAGCGTAGTCCAGGTCGAGTCCGGCCACGATGACCCGGATGCCTGTAAGGGCCAGTTGGTCGCAAATATCAGGCAATTGGTTATCAAAGAACTGGGCCTCATCAATGCCGATCACGTCGGTTTGGGAAACCAGGGCAGGAATCTCGCTGGAATGTTCGATGGGGTAGGAGTGAACCCAATTTTCATCATGAGAAACAATATTTTGCCTATGGTAGCGTATATCGACTGCAGGCTTGAAAATCATGACCCGGAGGTTTGCAATTTTGGCCCGCTTCAACCGCCGAATGAGTTCTTCGGTCTTGCCCGAAAACATGGAACCACAGATTACCTCGATCCAGCCCCTGCGCTCATTCTTTAGGTTTGGTTCTATAAACATGCTTTTTAATGAATTTGGTTGGATATTTGCTCTAATTTTAGCTATTCACAGACCTTAAAGTACCCCTATAGACAAATCTAATGAAGGAACGATTGCAACATCTAATCAGCAAATTAAGGGAACAATTTGAACAAAATGCGGCTCCTTCCCAAATGCTGGTAACGGTAAAGCTTATCGAGGCCGAGTTGGCAGAGCAGTACATGCCGGTCAACCGGGGTCCCCAAAGCACGAAGGTCGCGGTGGTCATGCCGGCATCCCTAAAATATGCGCCCCTGGTCCTGGACCCCGACGCCTCGTCACCCAATGCGGGGGTTAGCTGGCCCGCTGACCAAGAAACGCCCATCCAGCCAGGTGCCAAAAAGCCGGGCGCTGCCGATTGGATCCTGGATCCCTTGAACGAAATACCTACACTCTCCCACCAGCAAAAGAGCCGCGAAATCAATGACGTCATCGGAAGCAACGGCACGTCGCTGAACGACAAGCTCAAGGAAGAGGTCATGGATCTGGCCGCGGCCATCAACGAAGCACCGGTCCGGGAATTAAAGAAAGCCATTGGAGTCAATGACCGCTACGTATTCATCAACGAACTATTTCGGGGCGACGAAGTGATGTACGAGCGCAGCATCAAAACGATCAACAATTTTCGGATTTTGCCGGAGGCGGAATATTGGATGGAGCGGGAATTGAAAATAAAATTAGGCTGGGACGATTCCAGCGAAGTGGTCCGTCGATTTTATCAAGTAGTCAAGCGAAGATTTTCCTGAATATAGCCGATAATTTTTTCGGTAGCCCCCTGTTTGGAGTATACATATCTGCGTGAGGCTTCGGCGGCAAACCGGTATTCTTTGTCCAGCGTAAAGAGCCTGGTAAAGGCCGCTTCCGCCTCCAGCGCACTGTCGATGATAATCGTTCCGCCGCATTCGACCAGGTCCAGCACTTCTTGGTTTTGTTCAATCACCGGTCCGCAAACTACCGGTTTGCCGTAGACGGCGGCTTCGGGTACGTTGTGTACTCCGCGGTCGACAAAGCCACCCCCCACATAGGCAATGGTCGCATACTTGTACAGCCGGGACAGCATGCCAATGTTGTCAATGATCAGCACATTGGTTTCGCCCATCAGGCCCGCAGCAGGTGCAGTTGCCGCGCGGTGAGTACCCGCCTCCATGGCCCTTTGTAACACAGAAAGCCGGATGCTTTTATGAAACAGGCTTTCGGTTTCCTTGAGGCTTTCTTCCTCAATGTCATGCGGGGCGACGACAAACCGAATTTGGGGATGCGAGTTGGCATAGTGGTCGAGTTCGTGAATATCTTCATACCAGGTGCTTCCGGCGACGACGACCTGGGCAGTGCCGCAGAATTGCTCCACGATCGGGATCGGCTCAAAATGTTCGGCCGTATCAATTACCCGGTCAAAACGCGTATCCCCGCTCACACTGATGTCGATGCCAAGACCCAGGGTCTGCAACCACATTTTGGCCTGCCGCGTCTGTACGAACACATGCGTAAAGCAGCGTAACATCTGGCGGTGTAGCCCGCCATGCCAGCGGAAAAAGGGTTGGTCGGGACGGAATACCGCAGAAAGCAGGTAGATGGGAATTCGACGCTTTTTTAACTCATCCAGATAATGGTACCAGTAGTCGTATTTGATCCACAGCACCAGGGTTGGGTTGACGGCTTCAAGCAACTGTCTGGCATGCCGGGCCGAGTCCATCGGCAGGTAAAAAATATATTCTGCGCCTGCGTAATGGCGGTGGATCCGGTAGGCCGTGGGAGAAAAAAAAGTCACCAGCGCTTTGAGCTGCGGGTGCATGCCCCTCAGCTTTTCCAAGACGGGTCTTCCTTGTTCAAATTCTCCCAGCGAAGCGCAGTGCATCCATATCAACCCCTGCGAGGAGTCGATCCCGGCTGACCGAATGCGCTTGAGGAGATGTTTTCTACCCACCAGCCAGGCCTTGGCTTTTGGATTCCACGGCGAAACGATCCATATGCCCGCCTGGTAGAACCAAAGGAAAAGGTGGTAAAAAAATAGATTCACGGCAAGATGTCGTTTACGGTGGTTGCTGGCAAATGTAAAACCATTAACTGGGTTTGCTGGTCCGCTCGCGGTGCTGGATTGGATAAACCACAATTTTACAGTAGGTTTGTGCCCGTTAAAACAGCATTATGAGGCCAATTCAAATGGTGGACCTGAAGCAGCAGTATGCACACATCAAAACACAGGTGGATGCAGCCCTTCAGGAGGTTTTGGACAGTGCGGCCTTCATCAACGGCAAGGCGGTCGCGGAATTCTCCTCGGCTCTCGCCCAGTACACTGGTTCTAAGCATGTTATACCTTGCGCCAACGGTACCGATGCCCTGCAAATTGCCATGATGGCCCTTGACCTCAAGCCCGGCGACGAGGTAATCACCCCGTCGTTCACCTACATCGCGACAACGGAGGTAGTGGCCCTGCTGCGCTTAAAGCCCGTGTTTGCCGAGGTAGATCGCAAGACCTTTTGCCTGGACCCCCTAAAACTGGAGTCCCTGATCGGTCCGCGGACCAAGGCGATTGTACCCGTGCATCTGTACGGTCAGTCGGCGCCCATGGAGCAGATCTTGGAGATAGCCAAAAAACACCAACTGCACGTAATCGAAGACAATGCGCAGGCCATTGGCAGTACCTATATGGATCGTGATGGCCACAGCAGGAAAACGGGCACCCTGGGTACCATCGGTACGACAAGCTTTTTCCCATCCAAAAATTTGGGCTGTTACGGCGATGGAGGAGCAATATTTACCGACGATGATGCGTTAGCTTCCAGGTTGAAAATGATTGCTAATCACGGGCAAAGCAAAAAATATTACCACGATATCGTGGGGTGCAACAGCCGTCTGGATACGCTGCAGGCAGCGGTCTTGAACGTTAAACTCAAGAAGCTAGACGAGTACATCGCTTCCAGGCGAAAAGTGGCAGATTATTATGACCGGGCCTTTGCCGGTCACCCGAAGATTACCACGCCATACCGGGCTTCCTATAGTCACCATGTCTTTCACCAGTATACGCTTCTGGTAGACGGCGTGAGCAGAAATGGGTTGAATGAATTTCTGGCTTCCAAGAGCATACCGTCCATGATTTATTACCCTGTTCCTGCGCATCGCCAGAAGATGTTCGCAACCTATGAAGGCCCCGCGGAGCAACTTGGGGTAACCGATTGGCTGACCGAGCGCGTCATTTCGCTGCCGATGCATACGGAGCTGGATCCCGATCAACTGTCGGCAATCAGTTCGGCCGTGCTGGAATTTGTGGACCGAGCTTAACCTTAGACCTTATAAAATGAAATAAAACATGAAAATTGCAGTAGTGGGTACTGGCTATGTAGGATTGGTGACGGGTACTTGTTTTTCCGAGACTGGCAATGACGTGACCTGTGTAGACATCGACAAAGATAAAGTCCAGAAATTGTCGGAGGGCCAAATAACGATCTATGAACCTGGCCTCAGCAAACTTTTCCTGCGCAACCTCAAAGAGGAGCGCCTGAAGTTTACCACGAGCCTGGAAGACGGGGTCAGGGACGCGGAGATCATCTTTCTAGCCCTGCCCACTCCCCCGGATGCGGATGGGTCGGCTGATCTGCGCTTTGTGCTGGGCGTGGCCGAGAGTCTGGGTAGGATGATCAAAGAATACAAAGTTATCGTCAACAAGAGCACCGTACCGGTAGGCACAGCCGAACGGGTTCGGGCCGCCGTCGCCAAGAATTTTGCCGGCGTATTTGACGTGGTGTCCAACCCGGAATTTTTGCGCGAGGGGGTAGCCGTAGAAGACTTCATGAAGCCCGACCGGGTCATCATCGGGACCAGCTCGGAACGCGCCAAAAAAGTCATGGAAGAATTGTACAACCCGTTTGTACGGCAGGGGAATCCCATCATATTCATGGACGAACGATCCTCCGAGTTGACCAAATATGCGGCCAATTCCTTTTTGGCCGCCAAGATCACCTTCATGAACGAAGTGGCCCAGCTCTGTGAGCGTCTGGGTGCAGATGTCGACATGGTTCGACGCGGCGTAGGCAGCGACGAGCGCATCGGCAAGCGTTTTTTATTTCCAGGCATTGGATTCGGCGGCAGTTGTTTTCCCAAAGACGTCCAGGCCCTGGTCAGCTCCTCGGAAGAAGCCGGCTACCAGTTCAAGATGCTCAAGGCGGTGATGGAAGTCAACGAGTCGCAGAAACTGCATTTGCTGCCTAAAATAAGAAAGTACTTCAACCACAATCTCCAAGGCAAGCATTTTGCGCTCTGGGGCCTGGCCTTCAAGCCCAATACGGATGATATCCGCGAGGCGCCTGCTCTGTATATGATCAAAGCACTTTTGCAGGAAGGGGCCACCCTGTCGGTGTTCGATCCCGAAGCGATGGGCAACGTCCGGCTTTTACTCAAAGACAGCATCTCGTACGGCGAAAATCAATACGATGTACTCAAGGACGCCGATGCCTTGATCATTGCCACCGAGTGGAACGAATTCCGCACGCCCAATTTCCTCAAGATCGTCACCTCGCTAAAGAATAAAGTTATTTTCGACGGCCGGAACCTCTTTGACGTAAACGCAATCCAAGAACTCGGTTTTTATTACGAAAGTATTGGCCGAGCCAGCGCCATTCCTGCAAACAATAATTACCACAAGAAAAATGCCTAGTCCACATCGCGTGCTCATTACCGGGGCTGCCGGCTTCCTTGGCTCGCATTTATGCGACCGGTTCATCCGGGAGGGCTACCACGTCATCGCCATGGACAATTTGATCACCGGAGATCTAAAAAATATCGAGCACCTCTTTAAACTCGAACGCTTCGAATTTTACCATCACGATGTGAGCAAATTCATCCATATCCCCGGCGCGCTCCGCTATATTCTGCATTTTGCCTCACCTGCCAGCCCGATTGACTATTTAAAAATACCCATACAGACCCTCAAAGTGGGGTCGCTGGGCACGCATAATTGCCTGGGTCTGGCCAAGGCCAAGGGAGCCAGGATCCTGGTTGCCTCCACCTCCGAGATCTATGGAGACCCCCTGGTCCATCCCCAGCCCGAAGAATACTGGGGCAACGTGAACCCCGTGGGACCAAGAGGGGTCTACGACGAAGCCAAACGATTTCAAGAAGCCATCACCATGGCCTACCATAATTTCCATCATCTGGAGACCCGCATTGTACGGATCTTCAATACCTATGGGCCGCGCATGCGCCTCAACGACGGCCGCGCCCTGCCTGCCTTCATTGGACAGGCCCTGCGGGGCGAAGACCTGACCGTATTTGGTGACGGCAGTCAAACACGGTCGTTTTGCTATGTAGATGACCTGGTGGAAGGGATCTACCGGCTGCTGATGAGCGACTACCACTTGCCAGTTAACATTGGTAACCCATCGGAAATCACCCTCAAAGAATTTGCCGAAGAAGTGATGGCCCTAACAGGGGCCAAGGGGAAGATCATCTACAAGCCGCTGCCGGCTGACGACCCCAAACAGCGCCGCCCTGATATCACACGGGCCAAGGCGATCCTCAACTGGGAGCCTAAAACGGGGCGCAAAGAAGGCCTAAAGACAACGTATGAGTATTTTAAGGCTTTGCCCGCGGAGGAATGGTATAAGCTCCCAAAGGAATTCCAAAGCGGCAAATAGCCGACTCTGGGAGGGCAGCTAACCCTAGCTTTAATGATAACCAACAAGACCTGAGCATGTACGAACAATTGACCGGAAAGAAGACGAAATTGGCTGTGATCGGACTGGGATATGTGGGTTTGCCCATTGCCCTGGAGTTTGCCCGAAAGATTTCCGTCATAGGTTTTGATATCAATGCCAAGCGAATCGAACAGATGCGCAGTGGGGTTGATCCCAGCGGCGAAGTGAAGCCGGAGGATTTTATCCAAAAGGATATTGTTTTTACCGACAACCCCAAACTGCTCCAAGAAGCCAGTTTCTTTATCGTGGCTGTTCCTACGCCGGTAGACAAATACAACGTTCCTGACCTCAAACCCCTGTTGAGTGCCTCACAGACCGTTGGCCAAGCGTTAAAGAAAGGGGATTATGTCGTCTTCGAATCAACTACCTATCCGGGATGTACAGAAGAAGACTGCCTTCCGATACTGGAAAAGTACTCGGGCTTAAAATGGGGCCGCGATTTCAAACTCGGTTATTCTCCCGAGCGGATCAACCCAGGAGACCTGAAAAATACGCTGCGTACCGTAATCAAGGTGGTCTCCGGTTCGGATCCGGAATCTCTGGACCAAATCGCCAAGACCTACGAACTGGTAGTCGATGCGGGGGTTCACCGGGCACCTTCCATCAAAGTGGCGGAAGCCAGCAAAATCGTGGAGAATACCCAGCGCGACCTCAATATTGCCCTGATGAATGAGCTTTCCATGATTTTTGACCGCATCGGGATCAATACCTATGACGTGATAGACGCCGCGGGTACGAAATGGAATTTCTTAAAATTCCAACCCGGCCTGGTAGGTGGCCATTGCATTGGCGTCGATCCCTACTACCTCACGCACAAAGCGGCAGCCCTTGGCTATGAGTCCAAGGTAATTGCTTCATCGAGGTTCATCAATGACGATATGGCTAAATACGTCGCACGCAAAATCATCACCCACGTGCTGAGGTTGTCGACCGAACCCAAAGTGCTGGTCAAAGGAGTTACCTTTAAAGAGAATGTGAGCGATATACGCAATTCGAAGATCGTCGATACGGTAAAGGAACTGCTGGCCTTCTCCATCCGCGTGGACGTCGAAGACCCCTATGCCAGCGGGGAAGACGTACTGGAGGAATATGGACTGCACCTGGTGGGGCATGAAGAACGAGACTACGACGCCGTGATCATCACCGTGCCGCATCAGCCTTACTTGCTTCTGGATGAAGACTATTTCACCTCCATCACCAAAGAAGATGCGCTGGTGGCCGATCTGAAAGGCATTTTTCGAAACAAGATCCTGAAACGAAAATACTGGAGTCTGTAATGAACGGAGCACAACGAAAGATCATGATTACCGGAGGGGCTGGTTTTATCGGTTCACACGTAGTGAGGCTGTTTGTTAATAAATATCCCCAATACCTCATCGTTAATGTGGACGCCCTGACCTATGCGGGTAATCTGGAAAACCTGACCGATGTCGAGTCGATGCCCAATTACGTGTTCGAAAAAGGCGATATCTTGGATGATGCCCGTA
Organism: uncultured Chitinophagaceae bacterium; assembly: GCA_963742225.1. Lineage (GTDB taxonomy): Bacteria > Bacteroidota > Bacteroidia > Chitinophagales > Chitinophagaceae > Puia. The sequence goes on from CAVULD010000006.1 coordinate 39,017, forward strand.
TGGCCGGATTGTTTGAAAAATATGGATTTGATTCGGTCATTCACTTGGCCGCGGAAAGCCACGTGGACCGCTCGATACGTAATCCCCATGCCTTTGTCCGGACCAATGTCCTGGGTACGGTCTGCTTGCTGCATAGCTGTCTGAGCCACTGGAAAGCCGACTTGAGTGACCGGCTGTTTTATTTTGTCTCTACCGATGAAGTATACGGGTCGCTTGGCAAGACCGGTTTGTTCACCGAGCAAACCCCCTATGACCCGAGGTCACCGTATTCGGCAAGCAAGGCTTCGGCCGACCATTTCGTACTGGCCTATTACCATACCTACGGGCTGCCGGTTGTGCTGTCCAACTGCTCCAACAATTATGGCTCCCACCATTTCCCCGAAAAGCTCATTCCGCTCATGATCAATAACATCAAGAACGGTAAGCCCCTGCCCGTGTACGGTAAAGGGGAGAATGTGCGCGACTGGCTTTGGGTCGAAGATCATGCTCGTGCTATCGATACAATATTTCATCGGGGAGCAATCGGGGAAAAGTACAATGTAGGGGGCTTTAATGAGTGGAAAAATATAGATATCGTGCATCTGCTGTGTCGGATCATGGACAAAAAGTTGGGCAGGACTCCGGGGGAATCGGCAAAACTCATTACGTTTGTAAAGGACCGCCCGGGTCATGACCTGCGCTATGCAATTGATGCTACGAAACTGAATCATGAACTGGGCTGGGCACCATCGCTGCAGTTTGAAGAAGGATTGGAAAAGACGGTAGACTGGTACCTGGCTAACGAGGCTTGGGTGCACCATGTTACCTCAGGCGATTATCAGCGCTACTACGATCAGCAATATGAAAAAAGGTAATTTGTGGCTTTGCCATCTGGCCCGGCGCTTCATTGAATTTTTTTCTTATGCCTTTTACCAAGACGGATTTCCCCGGACTGTACATTTTTGAACCCCAAGTCTTCGGCGACGAGCGGGGCTTTTTTTTCGAATCCTACAACGAGGGAGTCTTCCGCGCCTTTGGGGTGGCCACCTCGTTTAAACAGGACAATCAATCTTTCTCGCAATATGGGGTAATCCGGGGCCTGCATTTTCAACTCGAGCCCCATGCGCAATCCAAACTCGTTCGGGTATTGCGCGGCACGGTCCTGGATGTGGTCCTAGACCTGCGTAAAGGATCGCCCAAATTCGGCCAAACGATGGCCATCGAGCTGTCTGCCGAGAACAAAAAACAGGTATTTATTCCCCAAGGGTTTGCCCATGGATTTTCGGTCTTGAGTGAAACGGCGGAGGTGCTGTATAAATGCGATAATTTTTACGACAAGGCCAGCGAGGGCGGCATTCGCTTCAATGACCCGGCATTAAATATCAACTGGCAGGTGCCAGTCGATCGCCAAATCGTATCCTCCAAAGACCTCCAATTGCCGGATTTCCGATCGAGTAAAAGTAATTTTGTGTTCACTCCATAAGTTGGGTCATGGCAAGACAAAAGATACTGGTGACCGGCTCTGGCGGCCAGTTGGGCCAGGAGCTGCTGGGGCTAAGCGACCAGTACAGGGCCTTCGATTTTGATTTTCGCTCCCGCGACCAACTCGCTCTGGACAACCCAGATCAGGTGGCGAGCTATTTTGAAAAAGAAAAACCCAGCTATTGCCTCAACTGTGCTGCCTATACCGCTGTGGACCGGGCGGAATCCGAACCCGAGAAGGCCTTTTTGATCAATGGCCACGCAGTGGGTTGGCTGGCGGAGTCCTGCCAGAAGCAGGGAACTAGATTGATCCACCTATCCACCGATTATGTTTTTGCCGGCGACTCGCCAAAGCCGCTCCGCGAAGAAGATCCGACAGGCCCCATCAATGTCTACGGAGCGTCCAAGCTCCTTGGCGAAACCTTGGCCTTCCAGCATAATCCCCATACCATAATCTTTCGGACAGCCTGGGTGTATTCTGTCTTCGGCAACAATTTTGTAAAAACCATGATCCGGCTGATGGGTGAGAGGCCGTCGCTCAATGTGATAGATGACCAGATTGGCTCACCCACCTACGCGGCCGATTTAGCCAGGGTCATCCTGGACATCGTGCAAAGTGGACAGTTTTTACAGGGGATATACCATTACAGCAATGAAGGGCGAATCAGCTGGTACGATTTTGCTCTGGAGATCGGGCGCCTGATCGGCAGTTCCTGCCAGATCAATCCGATTGCAACGTCTGGCTATCCGACCGCAGCCAAGCGGCCACAGTATTCACTGCTCGATAAATCGAAGATTGTGCACACCTACGGAGTCGTCATCCCGGACTGGAAAACGAGTCTGAGCCGTTGTCTGGAGAAATTAAGATCAGTGTAATGTAAAATTGCCTTATACGCTGTGTTGCTTTTTGTGGTTAGAAATCTATTTAGCCATTTTGCTTGTCTTGAGCGCGTCGTGCTTGATCTCGATGACCGGTGTCGATTCATGGTCTTCTTTACCATAAAGAATCTCGGCATTGAGTTCCAAGACGTCGTTTTGCAGATGCGCAATTTCGCTGTTCAATTTTCTAACCTTATTGGCGCCGTATTGGTAACCCACTACGAAGATGAATAACCCGGCGACAAGCACTTCCAGCATATTCAGATGAATGGCTCGGAGTACGTCGATAAGTGTTTCCATAGATTGAATTTTATAGGATGGATTGATAATTACCTATAAAAATAGGTGAACTAATCCACAGATACAACGGGATAATACGCCCCGATATTGTTCGTAGAATTACAAGGTTTTCTCTAAATTATTTAGATTCAATAGATTACAAATAGCTTACACATTACATATTGTACTTCTCCCGACTCTGGGCGGGCTGGCTTGACCTTGAGCCTGATTGGCTAACTTTAATCGGGCCGAACCAATGGGTTGCCATCGCAAGCGATTGGATAAAATGATTTGGTTCGATTAGCCACGCGTATGAACCAGCATAAATTGAACCAATTTGATGAAATATAAGGGCATTTTCCAAGCGGCGCTGCTGGGGCTTATTTTTTTCCTGCTGCATTGGTGGACCAGAAAGGGGCTCCCCGAGAGTTACGCCCTGCACCTCAGCTACGATCAATTGTACCTTAATGACTCGTCGCTTTTCATCAAGCGGGTAACCGCGGATTACCCCAACCGGACGCTGGAAATAGAATTTGGTTCGAGTCCGGATTACTTGGGCGACCTGGTCATATGGGACAGTTTGCAACGGCCTGTCACTCGCAGGGCTAATCGTTTTTTCTTCCCAGCAGCCGAAGGCCTGGAGCACTACCGGCTAGCCAGCAGGTCCAGGGCTGAGCCAATAGATTCCTTTGACATCAGCTATGCATCTGCCGGCGCATACAGCAGGTACGGTCGAAAGGCGCCAGGCGACTTTGAATTATTAAATTGCCATCTGGTGATTGCCAGATCCAGTTTCCCTCCTCTGAGTGCCTGGGCTACGCCTCCCAGTGCCTATCCCCAGGCAAACTCGGCGAAGGTTTCCATGCAGGATTTTGTGCGTGATTCCCTGCACGTGGCTGCGCAAGATCCAACGCTGGAAAAAATTAAAAAGACGGTTGCCTACATCCTTGCTGCTGTGCAAGATCACGACGGTGTGCCCGCCGATTCGCTCGAAGGCTTGAGCCCCCTGGATTTCCTTCAAGCCGTCCGGAACAACCAAACCCAATTATGGTGTGGCAACTACATCACGGTCTTGGAGTGGCTTTGCGCCCAGCAGTCCATCCTGACCCGAACTGTCGCCATGGCAAGTCCCGGGATTTCGGTTGGAAATCACACGGTCTGCGAAATCTTTGTTCCAGAATTGCGCTCCTAGGTACTTTGCGACCCCACCAACCGGTTGATATTGATCCGAAGTGACAAGAATTATCTCAATACCATTGACCTGTGGCGCCTCACCAAAATGCAAAGCTCTGGCCAGGGGCTGGTGGCGACAGTCTTTGCAAATGGGGTGATGCAGGATATGCCGCTGGCTCGATGTAGCCGGCCATACGAGCGCTTTTACAATCGGAACAGCCAGGTACGGTTTTATTTTGCGGATTATATAAAAACTCGAAACGATCATTCGATCAGCCAGCGGTTGATCAATCTGGTGGCGGCTAAGCCGAACTGCGCCTTGTACTCGGATGGAGAAGTCGGTAGCAATTTTCCCTTCTATTGTAGAATGGTGAGCGGATATGCATTTATTTTATTTTTTGCGGTCACGATATGCTTAGTTCTGGCGCTGCTTATAAGGCCAAAAGTTCGGTCATCTGGCTGGGCCAGGCGGTAGGTACAAAATATTTAAATCAGCTTTTCAGGTCGGCTCAAGTATGGCTTCTTTAATTTTTTTATGCGCATGCCTTTGAAGTGGATTTATTTTTTCCTAGCGCCTTCATTGCTTAAGGTATGGGTGAAGTAAGGGCCGTAATGGAGATATATCCAAAATAAAAGGATGGATATCCCCAGACCTCCCAATGCATTCACCCAGACGGAAATGGGGCCTGATATCCAAGAATCCAGGCCGATATTCAAATAGGCGTTTTCCAAGGCATGAAAAAGTATGCAGAGCAATACGCTTCGGGTTGCCAGGTACAGGATGGTTAATAAGAAGGACATAGAAATTATGCCCATCATGAATTGCAGGAAATTTGTGCCATACTGCGGAACCCCAGGAAGGAACCATAAAGGGACATGCCAAATTCCCCAGACCAGCGATACGATCAAGGTGGCCTTAAGTGGGGATATCCTTTCCAGCAATTTAGAAAGTAACAGACCTCTCCAGCCAATCTCTTCGGAACCTCCCCCAACAATCATGACCGGCAACATCCCTAGGATCATATAAACTGGTTCGGTAAGGAATGGCCCGTTTTGTTTTTGCAGAAGCCCATTGATTATCCAGGAAAAGCCACTTATAGCTAGCGGTAGCAGGATTATGGCGATATACCAAAACAAACCGGTTTTAACCTTGAGTATTTGCGCTTTCAGACGCCGATACGAATCCTTGTCTTTTCTTACTACCATGAATGCGGCGATGGAGGGGAAGATGCCACCTAGCAAGTACAATAGCATGAAGACTGGTCTTCCGTAAGCGGTCATTCCATGACTGACCAATACCATCAAACAGAACCAAAGGGCCCAGGAAACCAGGTAGGTGAGCAAAGAATATAAATAAAGGGGTTTGTTTTTCATACAAAAATTTAATCGAAAATAACCTGCAGCCTGCTACCGGTCGCTCCGCCTTACAGGATGAGCCACCTGCCTATAAAGTGGTTCGTTTGCCTGAAATGGGAGACGTTTTTTGCCGTCATCGGCGGGCAAATGCGTCGTATTTTTGTAAAAACCCATTTTGCAATATTTACACGTTGCCAGCGGAACCCTGATCCTATTTGCTATTGCGCTTGTGGCAGGTAAAAAGTATCGCCATCTTCCCGATTATATCTTCCTTTGCTGGTTGCTACTCTTCTTGGTCGATGTGCTTTCTTTTATCCTGATATCCAGGGGGATTTCTTCGCTAAGTAATTGGGGAAATGTCCTATTGGCGTTCAGTGAAGCCTCCCTTTTCCTGCATGGCCCCTTTTTTTGGCTCTATGCCGCATCGCTTAGCCGACCGATGTTCAAGATTGAACGAACCCATATGCTGCATCTTGTGCCTTTTATTGTTTGTTTTGTTTATCTTCTATACTTTGTACTTATCAACCAGGAGCCACCGCAAAGAGCAAGGACGTGGTTAATCGTGCTAAAGCTGATCAGTTTGTTGATGTATGCGCTAGCGGTTGTTCGCCGAATCGGCCAACATCAAAAGAATATTCCTACCATTTTCTCCAACGCGGAGGACAAACTCCTGGGCTGGCTGAGATTCCTAGGGTGGGGGATAATTATCTTGTGGAGCGTTGCCGCGGTTAGCCTACTGCTCCAATTATGCACGACTATCGCTATTCCTCAGTTTGGGGGTATTTTTGTCAACATTTCCGTCAGTTTGTTCATTTTTGTGATGTGTTATTTTGGCATCAGGCAATCACGGATATTCTTTTGGGTTCCAGATGAAATCATGGGGGAGGATATCTCCGGGGAAGGACTTGCAAAGGACATTTTTTCGGAACCCAAACCACTGGTTCTGGAAAAGAAATTTGGCAAATACTTAAAATCCGGCTTGACTACTGACAGGTCAAAGGAACTGTATGATCAGGTTAAAGACCTGATGAGCATAAAGAAACTGTATATGGATGAAGATCTTACGCTATTCCATCTTGCGACGATCATGCAAATACATCCTAACCATCTGTCTCAGGTAATCAACATGCATGAGCAACGGAATTTTTTTGATTTCATTAATTATTACCGCGTCCAAGCAGTCAAGGAAAGTATTGTGTCAAAACGCGACGTAAATAAGACTTTACTGGGCATTGCCCTTGACTGCGGATTTAGCTCGAAAGCGGCGTTTAACCGGGCATTTAAAAAGTTCACCGGCCAGACCCCTTCCGAATTTAAGCGGCGTTGCGACGGCAGTACTGTACCCTTTAAAAAGAATATTGAGGATAAAGCAGGAACATGAGTGGTCTACCAATATTGTATTTGCGTCTAATGCAGGAACCAATAAAAGGCCAGGTGAGGATCGGGCAGGGAAAAATTGCTATTACTAACCAACCGAGAAAACTGAGTAGTGATTGTTGGACTCGGCGAGATCTATGAAAAAACTCTGCCTATAATTGATTATGAATCAATAATATATAAGTCTCTTATGTTGCCCGATGAGGGCTCGAACCCCAACATACAGAGCCAGAATCTGTCGTACTACCATTATACTATCGGGCAATGGGTTGCAAATGTACTTTTATTCTGGGCAAGAAATGGCAAAAATTGGACAGAAATATTGCCCCACTGCAGCCCTTTCAAGACGCATAAAATAATCCTTTTTTCATCTTTTTTGCGCCTACGTGACGGCTAAAACGGGCTTGGGTTTTGACGGTTGAACTACGGGGGTAAACGCTTCGGCCTTCCAACTGGCCATGTCTTCATAGGTTGACCAGCGGAGGTCGACGAGTTCTTGGGCAATGTCCATTAGATGACCTGCCTGCGTTGGGTTAGAATCGGCCAGATTACGGTAGCGTAGTTCATTCAAGGCATAATCTTTAAAGGTAATTGTGGGTCGAGCCGAATCGAGAATAAAGGGATTCTTTCCCGCTTCTCTAAGCATGGGATTATATCTAATCAGGGGCCAGTAACCACTTGCCACGGCCAGTTTCTGCTGGTCGAGCCCTTTTTCCATGTTTATTCCGTGCGCGATGCAGTGACTATATGCCAGGATGAGGGATGGACCTGGGTAGGCCTCTGCTTCTCGCATAGCCAGCAAGGTTTGCTGTGGGTTGGCACCCATAGCCACCTGGGCTACGTATACGTTGCCATAGGAGATGGCCTGCAGGGCAAGATCCTTCTTGCCTACTTTCTTACCTGCGGCGGCGAATTTGGCGGTAGCGGCCGTCGGGGTGGCTTTAGACATCTGGCCACCTGTGTTGGAATAGACTTCGGTATCCAGCACCAGGACGTTCACATTTTGTCCGGTAGATAAGACATGGTCGAGTCCCGCCGAACCGATATCGTATGCCCAGCCGTCACCACCGATCAGCCAAACGCTGCGGTGTACCAATTGATCGGCAACAGACAACAGCTTGGACGATGCAGCTCCTTGCATGCGCGCCAATTGGGCTTTTAATTCGGTTACCCGTTTACGTTGGTCGCTGATTTCCGATTCTAATTGCTGGCTCCCGTTGAGCAGTGCACTAGCCTGAGCATCTCCTAAAAGGGGCTTCAATTCCTCCACCATCTCCCGGGCTATCGCCAATTGTTTATCGGTAGCTATCCGCATGCCCAGGCCGAATTCTGCATTGTCTTCGAAAAGCGAGTTGGACCAGGCAGGCCCCCTGTTGTCCTTATTGATGGCCCATGGGGTGGTGGGCAGGTTACCGCCATAAATCGAGGAGCAACCCGTCGCATTAGCCACCAGTAAACGATCTCCGAAGAGTTGGGTAAGCACTTTGATATAGGGAGTCTCTCCGCATCCAGCACAGGCGCCGGAAAATTCAAACAAAGGTTCCAGGAACTGCGCTCCTCTCACGCTGGAGAAATCGACTTTTGTCCGGTCGTTGATGGGTAGGGTTTCGAAAAACCGGATCTGTTCTCTTTCTTTTGCAACATCGGGTTTCGGCGCTACGTTTATGGCTCTATGGCCCGGCTTTCCCGTCACCGATACCGGACATGCCTCCGCGCAGAGGTTGCATCCCGTACAGTCTTCCAGATAGACCTGCAGGGTATAGCGGGTTTCCGGGAACCCGCGCGCATTAATTGGAGCGGAGCGAAAGTCCTGGGGAGCTTGACTGAGGTAGTCTTTGTGGTAAAACTTGGACCGTATGACCCCATGGGGACAAACAAAACTACAATTGCCACATTGAATACATAGATCCGGCTCCCAAACCGCTACTTCGTCCGAGATGTTGCGCTTTTCCCAACGTGTGGTGCCGCTGGGGTAGGTACCGTCAACAGGAAATGCGCTCACGGGAAGAGAGTCACCGTCTCCGGACATCAATACAGAGGTAAAACGCTGAACAAAATCCGGAGCTTCTACAGGGACTTGTGGAAGCATACCCGTAACGCTGGTTGCGGCCAGGGGAACTGCCACCTGGAAGAGGTGTTTCAAGCTTTCATCCACCACCCGAAAATTTTGTTGTACCATTTCCTCGCCCTTCGACTCGTAGGATTTGCGTATGGCATCTTTAATACGTCCAATGGCTTGGTCAAGGGGCAAGACACCCGAGAGTGCAAAGAAGCAGGTCTGCATGACCGTATTGATTCGCTGACCTAGGCCTGCATCTAGGGCAACTTTGGAGGCATCGATGATATAGAATTTCAAGTTTTTTTCAATCATCTGCTGTTGCACAATTCCGGGTAGGAGGTCCCACACGGTATTTTTGGGAAAAGGGCTATTTAGCAAGAAGACGGCGCCTGGCTTGGCGAAACGAAGCATCTCTACCTTGTCGATGAAATTGTATTTATGGCAGGCAAGAAAGTCGGCCTGTTCAATGAGCCAGGGCGCATGAATGGGCTCTTTACCAAAACGCAGATGCGAAACAGTGCGTGCACCCGATTTCCTGGAATCGTAGACGAAATACCCTTGCGCGAATAAGTCGGTCCCTTCACCAATGATTTTTATGCTGTTCTTGTTGGCCCCCACTGTGCCGTCTGCGCCCAGGCCAAAGAATAGCGCGCAAACCCGGTCCGCTGGTTCAATACGGAAGGCAGGGTCATAGGGCAGGCTGGTATGGGAGACATCGTCGGTGATCCCAATCGTAAATCCGTTTTTGGGTGAAGCGGATTGCAGACTGTCCAATATACCCTTCACCATGGCCGGCGTAAACTCTTTGGAAGAAAGTCCATACCGACCTCCAACTACCCGGGGCAGATTCGTTAGCTGTCCTTGCGAGAAAGCCGTGTATAAACCAGCAGCGACGTCTTGAAAAAGAGGCTCACCACCCGCTCCCGGTTCTTTTGTGCGGTCAAGCACCGCTATTTTTTCTACCGACCTTGGCAATGCGCTGAGCAGGTGGGCAATCGAAAAGGGGCGGTAAAGGCGAACCTGAATAACGCCTATTCGCTCGCCCTCAGCCTGCAATTTCTTTACGGTCTCCTTCACCACCTCCGCTCCCGATGCCATCACCACCACTACGCGTTCGGCCTGCGGGTCGCCAGTATATTCAAAGAGCTGGTAAGGCCGTCCTGTGAGGCTCATGAATGAGTCCATGGTCTGTTGCACAATCGACGGGGTTGCTGCATAGAATGGATTCACTGTCTCTCGGGCCTGGAAATAGGCATCCGGGTTTTGGGACGTTCCTCGGATAAAGGGGCGGTCCGGGCTTAAGCTTCTGTGGCGGTGGTCATAGACCAGCTGATCATCAATCATCGCCCGGATATGTTCATCGGAAATGATCTGAATCTTGTTGATTTCATGGGAGGTTCTAAAACCGTCGAAAAAATGGATGAAAGGAAGCCTGGCCCGTAGAGTCGCCGCCTGCGCGATGAGGGCCATGTCATGGGCTTCCTGAACGGAGGCGGAGCTGATCATGGCGAAGCCCGTCGTACGGGCCGCCATTACGTCGCTATGGTCGCCGAATATCGACAGGGCCTGTGCCGCCAGCGACCTGGCTGCCACATGAAACACCGTGGAGGTAAGTTCCCCGGCTATTTTATACATGTTGGGCAGCATGAGCATGAGGCCTTGGGAAGCCGTGAAGGTTGTCGTCAGGGCTCCTGTCTGCAGGGCACCGTGCACCACCCCCGCTGCGCCGCCCTCGCTTTGCATTTCGATGACCACGGGCACATTGCCCCAGATATTTTTCCTACCTGCGGCTGACCATTCGTCGGCAAATTCCGCCATCGGAGAGGCAGGCGTAATGGGGTAAATGGCGCACACTTCGTTGACCCGATAAGCCACGTACGCAACGGCTTCATTGCCATCCAGGGTCATCACTGTGCTAGTCTGTTTGGTCATCGATGGTTGGGTTTAAAATCCGGCTACCATTTCCATGGCATGGCAGGGACATTGTTCAAAACATACGGCGCAGCCGGTGCAGAGATCATATTTTATCTTATATCTATTCGGAGGTTCCAGTTTAATTATGGCCTTTTCAGGACAGGACCCGAAGCAGCCATCACAGGAAAAGCAATTGCCGCAGGACAGACATCGTTGCGCTTCAAATACTACTTCATTTCTAGTCAACCCCAACTTCACTTCATCAAATCCCTCGGCCCGACGCTCCACCGCAAGCTCAGCTTGCTGGCTTTGTGGAGCATGCGTTTCGTACCAGCGGTGCAGCCGCTCGAATCCTACCAGATCGTGCTTGGCGCTAGGAACCGATGCATTACCACGCAGATACCGGTCGATAAACCGGGCAGCCTTCTTTCCGTGTCCGATCGCAACAGTTACGGTGCGTTCACAGGGAACCATGTCACCGCCGGCAAATATTCCAGGCGCCCCAGTCATCATATCGGCTCCCACACTTACGGTGCCATCCGCTTTGAATTGTATGCCGGGTACTGCTTGCAGGAATGCCGTATCAGCTTCCTGTCCCAGCGCCAGGATCAGGCTATCAGCCTGGAGCGTCTCCAGCTCACCGGTACCCACCGGCTGGCCATTTTCCAATCGCATTACCTCCACTGTAAAGGTGCCTTCCTCGAAAGTCCGGATGGTTCTGAGCCAGTTGATTTTCACGCCCTCTTCTAAGGCTTCCTGGGCTTCAAAATCATGTGCCGGCATATGCGCCCGGTCCCGGCGGTAAATGATGATCGCCTCGGAAGCTCCCAATCGCTTGGCGGTCCGAGCGGCGTCCATGGCGGTATTACCTCCGCCGTAGATAGCCACCCGTTTTCCAATTTTCGGTTTCTCACCCGATTCAACTTGCTTGAGAAAACTCACGGCATCATAAATTTTTTCCGCTTCCCGCGAAGGGATATCGATTTTCCGGGAAATATGCGCTCCAATGGCAACGAACGCTGCGTCGAAATGCCCGGCGACTTTTTCGCGGGCTAAGTCCACCACTTTGTGGTTGAACTGGATGGAAACACCTAACTGCTGGATCCGGGCGATTTCCTGCTCCAGTTCCTGGCGGGGCAACCGGTAAGCGGGTATGCCGAAATGCATCATTCCCCCAGCCATCGGCCCGGCCTCCAAAATTTCTACCCTATGTCCCATGCGTGCCAGGTGGTAGGCTGCCGATAAGCCACTCGGGCCAGCTCCAACGACCAGGACGCGTTTGCCGCTGGGGGGCTGGTTCACTTCGATTCTCCAATCGTTTCTCAAAGCTTCGTCTCCTAGGAAGCGTTCGACGGCATGGATATTTACCGTACTGTCGATGTGCTCGCGATTGCACCAGTCTTCGCACGGGTGGTAACATACCCTTCCGCAAACAGCAGGCATCGGGTTGTCGTCCATGAGTGCTCGCCAGGCTTGTTCAAATTTTCCCGCCTGGGCCAGGGATAACCAGGCTTGGATATTTTCCCCAGCCGGACAGGCGTGGTTGCACGGGGGGAGCAGGTCCACATAAATGGGATGCTGCTTTTTCGTGGGGCCGGTCCCCTTACTATGCCCTCTTAAATCCGCAGGTGAGGTGATGTCATGCGAAGTACTATTCATGCCGCGAAAGTATCCTAAGATGGTTGCCCATATCCTGCGTTTTATTAGCTGCCCCCATGATTCTGATCAATTGGGAGGGTCTTCGCAAGAAGGCCCCCTGGCGGGAATATATAATTTTGGTTACCTTGACCGGTGTAAATCAGGCTCCCGACTCGACAAGTTCAAATCGGGGAACCTGATACTAGATTGTCCATAATGATTACATCTTCGATGACCCGACTGGTGACTAAACAGGTGATTAAGCGCCGTGATGGGCTGCTAGGGGTCAACCCACCTATTTCGCCCTGGCCCTTCCAGGTCGGCGCAGATCGGGGATTTAGCACCCTGGATAGGCAAGGACCTTTAAACGCCAACCGAAGGATATGAAAAAAGCCATTCAGGGACGTATGTTATATCCATTTTTGGTCCCCGTTTTTTTTGTGCTGCATGGGTATTTGGAAAATTTCGGATTTATACGCCCGGTCGACGCGTTGGTTTTGATCCTGACTTATGGTAGCGCTACTGTCCTTCTGTACGGGCTATTTTATTTTTTGTATCGCAACCATTGCAAGGCCGCTCTGCTTACGACTTACGTCATGGGCTTTTATCTGTTTTTTGGCGTCGTACACGATTTTTTCAAGGCACACCATATGCTGCTGCATCGCTACAGCATCATCCTACCTATGTTTGTGGCTGTTCTAGCCATGGGGTTGATTTATTGTAAACGCGTAAAAGATCCTTTCCCCTGGGCCACCCGGTTTTTGAACTTGTTGTTCCTGATCTATATTTTGGTCGATTTGGCGCAGATCTCTTGGAAGGTAACTCACCCTTCCCCCAACCCCCTCGTTACGTATGATTTTGCCAAAGGAATCCACCCTGCACTGTGCGACAGCTGCCCTAAGCCGGACATTTATTTGTTGCTGTTTGACGAATACGCCAGCTCACTATCCTTAAGGCAAAGATTTCACTACGACAACAACGAGTTGGATAGCTTCCTTATCCATCGCGGATTTCAGATCCAGACCCATAGCCGGAGCAATTACAATTTCACACCCTTTTCCATGGCTTCCATCCTGAACATGTCCTATCTAGGTGGAATCGGCGACCCAAGAGCCTGTACCCTGGAGGACTATGCCCATTGTGACAACCTGATTCGGGATAATGCAGTGATCAGTTACCTGGGCAATCTGGGATATGATATCGTAAATTATTCGGTCTTCGATCTGGCTGGAAACCCATCCCGGGTGGAGGAGACTTTTTTGCCGCTCAAGACCAAACTTATAACCGATAGAACCCTGTTGCACTACGTCCTGCGGGATATGGGCTGGATGCTCTACGTCGGACCCTTTAAGATCAACTGGCTCGCCAATCGATTGATGTTCAAAAATTCGACCAACAACCAAACGATCATTGATTTGGTCATCAAGGAGAGCGGCGTAAAGTCTATAAAGCCAAAATTTGTTTACGCCCACCTGTATATGCCCCACCCGCCCTATTTTTATGATAAGCGCGGCCAAAAACGGGATCTACAAACCGTTTATGAACGATCCGACGAAAGTGATTACCAGTATTACCTTGATTACCTTCCCTATACCAATCAAAAGGCGGAGGAGCTCGTCGACTCGATTCAGCTCCACTCGCATCATTCGGCGGTGATCATTTTCTTAGGCGATCACGGGCTTCGTTACCCCATCAACCCTATGGACCTGTCCAATTTTTTTGAGAATCAAAATGCCGTATACTTTCCTACCCAGGATTACCGCTTGATCTACGACAGTGTGTCTGCAGTTAATGAGTTCCGGCTGGTTTTTAATACCCTGTTTCATTCGAATTTCCCTGTATTGACCGATTCCACGATCCTGTTGCAAGACAAGAAATGAGGGATTCTTCTCAGCCAATATTTGCTTGATTTTCTAGCTTAAAGACAGCTAGTAATTTCCGATCTTCCTTGATCATAGCGGCTATTCTGTTGATGGGCTTACATGCGTATCAAAATCAAACGCTAAGTGTCCGAAAACGAACAAATTCGTATATGGTTTGGTTGCCTGTGAGTTGTATTTCACTCGTTTATAACCTGGCATATAATATGCGAATAGCCTAGCGCTCATTGCATAAGTTCTACCCTTCATCAAAAAATAACCAAGCCGTGATCAAAAATTATTTAACCACAGCGCTAAGAAATCTTTTACGCAATAAGATCTATTCGGTCATCAATGTTCTCGGATTAAGTTTAGGGCTTGCATCCGCAATGCTGATCATTTTATATGTAAAAGATGAAGTGAGTTATGATCGTTTTCACGCCGGAGTACAGAATATCTACCGCGTAGTTTCCCGGGAGTATAACCCCGACAAAACGTTGAACGGAACCGCCAGTAATACCGGCTTCATGCAAGGGCCAAAATTTACAGCGAACATACCCGAGATACAATCCTTTGTGCGTCTGCAGGGTGGTAGAATTGACATTCAACATGGAACCGATGTTCAATCTCAGGAATTGCTTTATGTGGACTCGAACTTCTTTTCCGTATTCACTTTCCCACTGATAAGTGGCAATGCAAAGACCTGTTTACTGCAACCCAAATCCATAGTTATTTCACAACAAGTGGCAAAAAAACAATTTGGCCATGAAGATCCTTTGGGAAAAATAATTATGGTAAAAGGGGATAGTCAATTTGAGCCATTCACGGTAACCGCAGTTGCAAAAAAATGTCCGCAAAATTCCTCCATAAAATTTGATGTACTTCTGCCTCTGAAAGTTTCTAAAGAAGATGAAATGACTAAATTGAATTGGTTTAATGTTTTTCTCAACACATTTATTGTGGTCAACCCAGGCGCGGATATCAAAGCTGTGGAGTCGAAAATGAAAATGGTATATGAAGCCGAAGCAAAGGATGCGATTAAGGAGGTGGCAGAAAAGTACGGCATCAAGGGGACAACAGTGTATTCGGTGCAGCCATTTATGGACATGCACCTGAGTAACATATTTCAGGCCAATAATGGACTTTCGGATGCCAGCAATCCGCTGTTTTCATACATTCTGTCGGGGATTGCGTTATTCATTTTATTGATAGCATGCATCAATTTTGTAAACCTCACTGTTGCCCGCTCAGTAAAGCGTGCAAAGGAAATCGGAATCCGCAAAGTGGTTGGAGGGGATAGAAAGCATCTTATCTTTCAGTTCCTGGGTGAATCGTTTTTGCTGTGCTTGCTTGCATTTGTATTTGCAGTGCTTCTTGTTTGGTCGGTGTTGCCGGTATTTAATGACCTGGCCAATAAAGCTCTCGCGCTTTCCTATTTGTTCGATGTAAAACTACTCGCCGGGTATGTCCTGTTATTTTTACTTACGGGTTTATTGGCTGGGTTTTATCCGGCATTGGTATTGTCAAGTTACAATCCTGTGCAAACCCTATACAGCAGATTCCAGCTTGCAGGAAAGAACTATTTGCAAAAAAGTTTGGTGGTCTTGCAATTTGCACTCGCATCCTTTTTAATTATCGCTACGCTTACTATTTTCTCTCAATTCAATTTTCTTACCACGCAGAAATTGGGTTACGATGACGCGCACCTAGTTCAGGTAAATAAAGACGATTTGACTCGAGAGGAAGCTAAATTGTTTAAAGAAGAATTATTGAAAAATCAAAATATCAGGGATGTTGCGCCTAAGAATGGCGGATTCTGGGGGACGGCGGCTAAGGTAGGCAATGATTCTATCCTGCAGTTCGCGTATGAAACCGTAGACGAATCCTATTTGCCCTTGCTCCAGGTGCCGATAATAGAGGGAAGAAATTTTTCCTCGAGTTTCCCCTCCGATTCATCAAGTGCGGTCTTGGTTAATGAGAGTTTTGTTAGAAAAGCCGGGTGGAAGAACTCCCTTGGTCAAGAAGTGAACTTCTGGTATGATAACAATAAAAAGTATACCGTAATAGGGGTGGTGAAAGATTATCACTATGAATCGCTTATGAAGCAAATCAACCCCCAACTATTTACCATGAAAGCGGGAAACAGGTTTGGCACGGTGTTAATAAAAATAAAACCCAACAGTGAAACGGCAAGTCTTCGGCACATCCAGCAAGTATTCAAAAAATTATTTCCTATCGCCCCCTTTAGCTATTCATTTAAAGACCAGGAAAACCTAAAAAATTATGAATCGGAAGCAAAATGGATGCAAATCATGTTGTTTGGCGCAGTACTGACAATTTTCATTTCTTGCATAGGATTATTTGGCTTGTCCGTGCTATCGGCTGAAAAAAGAACAAAAGAAATTGGTATTCGCAAAGTGCTTGGCGCTTCTGTCTCAGGGGTGGTTACCATTTTATCGAAAGATTTCTTAAAGCTAGTGGTACTTGCTTTATCGCTTTCCATTCCCGTTGCCTATTTTGCTGGAAATAAATGGCTCGCAAATTATCCCTATCGCATTACCCTCAGTTGGGTCCTGTTTGCAGCCGCGGGTCTATTGGTAATTCTCATTGCTTTAACAACAGTAAGCTTTCAGGCAGTTCGGGCGGCAATTGCAAATCCTGCGAAGAGTTTGCGCACGGAATAACCACAAGCTAGAAGTCTAGTCTGGTTGTTTTAGGCTTTGGGGGTAGGGAAGGGCTAGGTGGGCATCCTATCTTGACTCTTTTCCAGGCTATAATGGGGTTGTTCAAGGGGCAAACTCCAGCTATGCGTTTTGTGATTTTTTTTTAGTCAATTCCTTTCATAAAGCAACGCCTTATCCCCCGCTAGAATCCAGATATAGGGCCCTTTGAACCTCACTATGTTGCTGAATGTAAATCTGTTGGGAACCAATCCAACCGCCGGCTCTTACCCAGCTCTGCTAGCGCTTACAGACAAGGGCCGTTAATTTAGTGGAAGTTTCTTCGTGTTGCCCGACGAGGATTCGAACCTCGACAAACAGAACCAAAATCTGTCGTACTACCTTTATACTATCGGGCAATTGATCCTTCGAAAAGGCGTGCAAAAATAACACCTGTAGCCTAGATTCCAAAATACAAATTGCCTTCCCTTCAGCCACGAGGACAGAACCGTATAGCATCCGTAATTAAACAGCGCGGGTCGCCCGGGTCATTTGGTCCACAAGTGAAATTATTTTCGGTATTTTTAGTTAATCAAAACTTCCTGCATGTCGCAATTTAATCGGCGCTCGTTCCTGCATTTCTTTAGCTCCTTGTCCGCCACTGCCCTGGGAGCAAGCATTGTCCAGCCGGCCTGGAGTCGCAATCTACACCACGCGCTGCTGGCTTCGGCCGAGCGACCGGCCGATCAGCTGGCAGCAGATGAGGAGTTCTGGTATAGCGTACGGGAATCTTTCACGGTTTCACCCTTTCTGATTAACCTCAACAACGGCGGGGTGTCACCGGCACCCAAGATTGTCCAGGATGCGATGAAGCGGTATTATGATTTATCCAATGAAGCTCCCAGCTATTATATGTGGCGTATTTTGGACCAGGGACGTGAACCTACGCGCAGCAATCTGGCTCGTCTGGCAGGTTGTTCGCCCGAAGAGGTGGCCATTCACCGCAACACCACCGAAGCGCTCGAAACGGTGATCTTTGGTCTGGACCTCAGTCCGGGCGACGAAGTGGTCCTAAGCAAATACGACTATCCCAACATGATCAATGCATGGAAGCAGCGGGAAGTGCGCGATAAAATAAAGCTGGTGTGGATCGATCCGGTGCTGCCCAGCGAAGACAATGCGTATTTGCTCAACCAGTACACCAGTGCCTTTACGGCCAAAACCAAACTTGTTCATGTTACCCATGTCGTCAACTGGAATGGTCAGATCCTTCCCGTTCGCCGGATAGCAGACGCCGCCCATGAGCGGGGCATCGAGGTCTTGGTCGATGGCGCGCACAGTTTTGCGCAACTGGACTTCAAGGTGCCAGACCTGGGATGCGATTATTTTGGTACGAGCTTGCACAAGTGGCTAACAGCCTCCATTGGGACAGGATTTCTGTTCATGAAAAAAGAGAAGATCAAGCGTTGCTATCCGTTTTTTGCCGCTCCGGATCCCTTTTCGGACAATATCCGCAAATTTGAAAATATGGGGACCCGGCCCTTTTTCATCGAAGAGGCAACGGGGAAAGCCATTGAATTCCATGAGATGATTGGCGCCCAACGCAAGGAACAGCGCTTGTTTTACCTGAAAAATTACTGGATGACCAGGGTCAAAGACCTGCCGGGAATAAAGCTGTCTACGTCCATGAAACCAGGCTTTGGGTGCGCCATCGGCATGGTCGGATTTGACGGGAAAAAGCCCTCGGAACTGGAAAGTTTTCTGTTCGATAAGTACCGGATTCATACGGTGGGGATAGAATGGGAAAATCTCCATGGCGTGCGGATTACACCGAATGTATACACCTTAACGGAAAACCTGGACGTGCTGGTGGAAGGAATCGGCCAATTTGCCAAATCCTGATGGGCGAGGTCAGGGAAGTTTTTGCCAATCGGTTTCATTGCCCTTGCTCGCCTGCCGGATCACGTATTGCAAAATGGACTGAATGCCTCCCATACACACCGAACTGAAACGAGAAATTAGTCTACTCCAGGCCACATCGATCAACATGATTGATATGGTGGGGATTGGCCCCTTCGTCGTGATGCCCCTGGTCATTAGGATCGTAGGCAGCAACCTATTCTTGTGGGCTTGGATCTTCGGTGCTTTGACAGCCTTGATTGATGCGATGATCTGGAGCGAGTTGGGCGCCAAATATCCGCTGGCGGGGGGCAGTTACAATTTTCTCAAACAGGCCTATGGACCCAAATGGGGCCCCTTGATGTCGTTTCTGTTCATTTGGCAGACCTGTCTGCAAGCACCCCTGGTGGTGGCCTCCGGGTCGATCGGATTTTCCCAATACTTCAGTTACCTGGTTCCCCTGACGGTGGTGGAACGCAAACTGATCTCCGGAGCGCTGGTGATCCTGGTGGTTTTTATGCTCTACCGCCGGACCGAGACCATCGGCAAGATCTCGGTGTGGCTATGGGCGGGTGTGGTGGTCATCATGCTATGGATCATTTTTAGCGGTTTTATGCATCGCCAAGTCCATACCAGTTGGCTACCCGCCAAGGGGGAGTCTTTTGCTGGCGTGGCTTTTTCCCTATTGCTCGGTCAGGCTTCCGTAAAAACGATCTATAGTTACCTGGGCTATTATAACGTGTGTCACCTGGGCGGAGAGATCAAGAACCCACAGCGCAATATCCCGCTCAGTATTTTCATTTCCATCTTCAGCATCGCTATACTCTACCTGGCCATGAACATTAGTATCGTAGGGGTGATCCCCTGGCAGCAGGCTATGAACTCGGAGTTTATCGTCAGCACCTTCATGGAAAAAATTTACGGAACCAGGGCCGCGATGGTAGCCACCGTGCTCGTGCTCTGGGTGGCATTTGCCTCTTTGTTTTCCATAGTCCTGGGCTATTCCAGGGTGCCCTATGCGGCAGCCGCGGATGGACGGTTTTTTCCCATTTTTGCCCGACTGCATCCGCAAAAGGATTTTCCCTATGTGTCGTTGCTCTTTATTGGGGGACTAGGCTTTGTCTTCAGCCTGCTGTTCAAGCTCAGTGATGTGATCAGCGCCATCCTGGCCATGCGCATCCTGGTACAGTTCGTCTCCCAGGCCTTTGCGGTGGTGGCCCTCAGGCGCAGGCAGGGTTCGGGTGATCTTCCCTTTAAAATGTGGCTCTACCCTTTGCCCGTAATCTTATCGGTAGGAATATGGCTATTTGTATTCTATTCGACGGGCAGGGTGGCTTGGTATGGTCTGGCCCTGGCCGCCCTGGGAGCGGGGGCTTATTACCTGACCAGGGGTCTTTGGGTCAAAATCAAGCTGGAATAAAAGGCTACATGGACCGGACTTATCCGGTCCAGTAAAACCATGCGTGGGCCAGGCTTCTTATACGAGTTGCACGAGGTAGTAATTTTTCTTCCCTTTCTGCACCAGAATATACCTGGTTTGCACCAGATCTTTGCGGTCTATCTGGTAGTTGGAATCGGGCACCTTGGATTTTTTGATGCTGATGCCCCCGTTTTGTATGAGTTTTCTGGATTCTCCTTTGCTGGGCAATATTTTCGTTTCTACCAGAAAATCTACCACGTTGATGCCGTCTTCAATTTTTTGTTTGGCAATTGACAAAACCGGCACTTCGCCAAAGATGCCCAAGAACGTAGCCTCATCGATTTCATCCAAAATACCGGCATGGGTGTCGGGGCTGAAGATGAATTCGGCCGCCGCCTTCACTTTGCGACATTCTTCGGGTCCGTGGATGAAAGTGGTGAGTTCTTCTGCAAGTGTGCGCTGTACGAGCCGCTGGTGCTCCTGACCCCGATGCCGCTCCAGCAAAGCTGCTATTTGGTCTTTGGGTAAAAGCGTGAATGTCTTGATCCACTTTTGGGCATCCTCGTCGGCCGCGTTCAGCCAGAATTGATAAAATTGGTAGGGGGAAGTTTTAGCCGCGTCCAGCCAGATATTGCCGCGTTCAGTTTTGCCGAATTTTCCCCCGTCCGATCGAGTGACCAGCGGGCAGGTCAGGGCGAAGGCCTCCTGGCCGGTTTTGCGGCGGATCAGTTCTGTTCCGGTGGTGATATTTCCCCATTGGTCGGAGCCCCCCATTTGGAGTTTGCAGTTCTTGCGCGAAAAAAGCCAGTAGTAATCATAACCCTGGACCAGCTGGTAGGTGAATTCCGTAAAGCTCATTCCATGCTCGGCTTCCAGCCTTTTTTTCACGCTGTCCTTCGCACTCATATAATTCACGGTGATATGCTTACCTACGTCGCGGATAAATTCCAAAAAGGACATGTTCTTGAACCATTCATAGTTGTTGACCAGTTCCGCCCGATTGGGCAGGGTAGGATCAAAATTCAGGTATTTTTCTAGCTGCTTTTTGATGGCGGAGAGGTTATGGGCCAGGGTCGCCTCGTCCAACAGATTGCGCTCCTCACTTTTTCCGCTAGGATCTCCCACCATGCCGGTGGCGCCCCCGACCAGCACGATCGGCTTATGCCCCGCTCTTTGCAGGTGCAGCAGCAGCAGGATGGGTTGCAGGCTGCCGATGTGGAGGCTGTCAGCAGTTGGGTCAAATCCGATATACGCGGAGGTCATTTCCCGGTCCAGCTGGTCGCTGGTGCCGGGGGTGATATCCTGGATCATTCCTCTCCATTGTAATTCCTCGATAAAGGGGGTCATAATGCGTGGCAGAATTTGGGCAAAAGTAAGGATTATACCATAGGGAAAATGTTGCAATAATTTGAATGAAAATACGTTAGATAGAGTTAACTATGCATGTTGAATTCCTGACCTCAGGACTTGCCAAGCTTTGAGTTTCAGGCCGTTTGCGAAAGGCCCGAAATCTTAGGCCAGCGGCAGCAAAGTGGTGGTTTAACAGGTCTTGATTAACCAATCCTATCCTAGATGAAAGCATTTCCAAAACAACTTTTGTTTAATGTGACTTATGAAGGAAAGAATGCAAGGTCCACTTCGTCTGATATCCGCTTTGTCCAAGACGAGTCAGATGTTCAGAATTTCCTGCTTACTGGCCTTGCATTCGACGCTGTTTTCTACCCCAGTACACGCTCAGTTTGCGCAATATTCCAATGAATTTTTAAACGTCGGCGCGGGCGCCAGGGGGATGTCCATGGGCAATGCCCAGATCGCTTCGGTAAGTGATGGAACCGCGGGCTATTGGAATCCGGCCGGACTTGTCTATGTGAAGGATGGGCCACAACTAAACATTATGCACGCTGAATATTTTGCCGGCATCGGTAAGTATGATTTTGCTAACCTTACCCTTCCCTTGAAGGATAAGAAGCGGACGCTTGGCCTAACCCTGCTGCGCTTCGCGGTGGATGAAATTCCCAATACCGTCTTTCTGGTGCAGCCCGACGGCAGCATCAACTTTTCTAACATCACGACATTTTCTTCTGCCGATTATGCCTTTATTCTTTCTCTTGCTCAGCAAACAAACGGACCGGGGGATACCAAATTGAATTTGGGCCTTAATGCCAAAATCATCCGCCGCGTCGCCGGTGACTTTGCCAGTGCCTGGGGCTTTGGGTTTGACGCGGGGGCCCAGTGGGTGGGTAACCGCTGGAAAATCGGAGCCATGGCCAAAGACATCACGACGACGTTCAATGCGTGGACCTTTAGCTTGGATGAACAAATCCGCGAAGTGCTGTATGTAACCCAAAACGAAATTCCCGTCCAATCCATTGAGCTTACCGCTCCGCAGCTGATCCTGGGCGGAGAATACAATTTTAAACTGAACAACAAAGTCAACCTGATGGTGGAAGCGGATTTTGACATCACCTTTGATGGCCCACGAGATGAGGTCGTCAGTTCCAACCCAATCAGCATCGATCCCCGACTGGGCCTTGAATTGTCGTACAACAACATTTTTTTTGTGCGTGCCGGAATCAACGATTTTCAGCAGGTGCTGGATGACAAGGACACGACCAATTCACGCAAAATTTGGATTTACCAGCCCAGCATCGGCGCTGGCTTCAAAGTCGGGGACGTGGAAATCGATTACGCATTCACCAACCTGGCCAATCAGACCTATCCCCTGTATACCAATGTGTTTTCCCTGAAGGTGGATTTGGCTGACGCGATTAAAAAGCAAAAAAAGAAATAAGCATCCGGACTCAGGCCGGGACGCAAAGGGAACAACTATGAGAAAAATTCTGACCATACTCGGGCTTATCTGCAGTGTAGGACTGGTGGCGCAGCCCTACAACAACGAGTGGATCAATTTCAGCAACACCTATTACAAATTCAAGGTGGGGGCAAATGGATTGTACCGGATCAGCCAGCCTGTGCTGGCCGCCGCAGGCCTCGGCGCCACCCCGGTGCAGAATTTTCAATTGTTTCGAAACGGTCAGGAGGTTCCGATCTATACCTCCGCTTCAAGCGGCGTATTGGGCCCCAGTGATTATTTGGAATTTTGGGGACGTATGAACGACGGCAAGCCCGACAATCCTCTGTACCGCAACAGCACCTACCAACTTAGCGACCACTGGAGTCTGCAGACCGACACGGCAGAATATTTTCTGACCGTTAACTCGACCGGACTAACCATTCATTACGATTCGATCTTCAACAATGTCGCCGGCAACGTCCTGCCCGTGGAGCAGTATTTCATGTATCAGGTTGGAACCTATTTTCGAAACCAAATCAATCCCGGCTGGGCGCAGTCCGTCCCAGAATATATCTACTCCTCCGCCTACGATATAGGGGAAGGTTGGACCTCTAATTTTTCGTTTAGCGCCTTCGGGTCCTCTCCAGCCTCCCCAGTAGTGGACCAGCAGAATAACCTGTATATCTATAACGGGGGGCCAAACGCCACACTGGTTTTTGGTGCTGCAGGCTGCTCCGATACAACGCGTCAGATTCAGGTGATGGTTAACGGCCAGCAGGAGAAAGACACCATACTCGATAGTTTTAACCAATTGCTGACTTCCGCCATCGTTCCGCTCGCCACCCTCAATACCAATACCAACACCATACAATTCAATAATCTTTCCAATGCGACCACCTATGCGGACCGTTTGGTCGTTTCTTTTTACACCATTCTGTACCCCAGGCAATACAATTTCGGTGGGGCTGCTGATTTTTTCTTTGAATTGCCAGCCAAGGCGGCGGGATACTATCTGAACATCACCAATTTCAATCTGGGGGCGGCGGCGCCCGTTCTCTATGACGTCGCTACCGGCCAACGCTATACGGCCGTAATCGGCCCGGGCAATATCCTGGAGTTCGCCATTACCGGATCTGCAGTGACCAGAAAATTGGTACTAGTCAGTGAGGATCCATCCAATATTATCAGCGTGACCAGCCTAACGGTTAAGAATTTCACCAATTTCTCGAACGCTGCCAACCAGGGCAACTATATCATCATCAGCAACCCCCAACTCTATACAGGAAGCAGCGGCAACAACCCCGTCAACGACTATAAGAACTACCGCAGTTCATCGGGAGGGGGCGGTTTTCAGGCCCAGGTTATCGATATTAACGAACTGGTGGATCAATTTGGATTTGGCATCAAAAAGCATCCTTCCTCGGTCAAGAACTTTCTGAATTACGCGCGCAACGTCTATGGCAATAAGCCGCAGTTTGTGCTGCTGCTGGGACGGGGTATGGCCTATCCAGACTACCGGAGCAACGAAAGCAATCCGGCCGATGATATCCTCAATCCGGTACCCACGTTCGGTTATCCGGCTTCCGACCAAATGCTCAGTTCCGTGGATGGGGCTCACGACGTGGCCTTGACGCCCATTGGCCGGGTCCCGGCCATCAGCGGGCCGGAGGTGGAAGTCTATCTCAATAAATTGAAGGAATATGAGGGCGCCCAATTGAATAATCCCAATACGGTGGCAGGCCGCGATTGGATGAAAACCGTCGTGCACGTCACGGGGGCCACCGACCCGTATCTGGAAGCCATCCTCTGCGGGTACATGGCCAATTATCAACTCATCATTGCGGGTACCTTTTTCGGGGCAAATGTGTATACGTTGTGCAGTTCCACGGTGAACAACAACAACCAGGTGACCAGCGCGCAGTTCCCCCAATTGTTTTCTAATGGCATTGCCATGATGAGCTATTTCGGGCACTCCGATGCCTCGGCCCTGGGCTTTAACCTGGACGACCCCACGGTATACAACAACCAAGGGAAATATCCCGTGTTTTACGTCAACGGATGCTATGCGGGCAACTATTATGTTTTTGATCCAGGACGCCTGGCGCAGAGCAAGACCCTGTCGGAGGCCTATACCCTGACCCCGGAAAAAGGGTCCATGGCCTTTATCGCCAGCACGAGCTACGGCATCGTAGACTACCTCGCCGTCCAGCTCAACGCCCTGTACAATCTCATTGGGATCACCGATTACGGCAAGTCCATCGGCGCCATCCAGTCTGCTTCGGCCCAGGCATTGCTCAACCAGTTGCCTAATGATTTTCTGGCGCGCAGCCAGGCTGAGGAAATGAATATTGATGGAGATCCTGCCGTTCGGATCAACTCGGAAAACCTCCCAGACTACGACATTGAACCGCAGATGGTGAAGATTTCACCCGCTTTCATATCGGTATCCAACAGCAGCTTCAACCTGAACGCGACATTTGAAAACCTGGGTAAGGCCATAAACGATTCCATAGAGATTCTGATCACCCGCAAATACCCCAATGGTACCACCACTACGCTGTTGCAGGAAAAAATCCCGGGCCCCTATTATAAGGATTCGGTGCAGTTGACGGTCCCCATCGTGGCGACCCGGGATAAGGGACCAAACTCGATCACTGTGACCGTGAACGTCGGCAACGTAGTGCCCGAAGTCACCTATGCCAACAATTCGGTAACGACCAATTTCTTCATTTACCAGGATGCGCTAACCCCCATCTTTCCCTATAATTATGCAATCGTAGATAGTCCGAGACAAAAACTGTGGGCATCTACGGCCAATCCTTTGGCTCCGGCAACGCAGTATATCATGGAGATTGATACCACCGAACTGTACAATTCACCCGCGCTGGTAACCAAGACCCTCAGTTCCATCGGTGGGGCGTTGGAATTCGATCCAGGTATTTCCTACCGCGATAGTACGGTGTATTATTGGAGAACATCTATAGTCCCGCAGCGCATTGGCGTTCCTCCCGCTCAGGCACAGTACCAATGGAACGAATTTTCGTTTATCTACCTGGATCCCTCGATCGGCTCACCAGGATTTAATCAGTCCCACTATTTCCAGCACCTGCAGTCTACGACCGACAGCATGAGCCTGGGCAGCAACCGGATCTGGCAATTTGGGACCCACCTAAATAATTTGTATATCACCCAAACGATGTATCCAACGGGCGGCACGCTGGATGCAAATTTTGGCGTCTCCGTTAACGGCAACGAATACATCACCAGTGCGTGCGTGGGCCACTCGCTGGTATTTAATGTGTTTAATCCCGTCACCTTCATTCCCTGGAAAAACGTGGATGCCAGCGGTAATAATCTGTTTCTTTATGGTAGCGGTAGCGCCAATTGTCAGCCAAGCCGCAATTGGAATTTTGAGTTTTCCTATATGACCGCAGCCTCCCGTAAACTCATCATGAACTTCATGAATGCTATCCCCAATGGGTACTATGTGGTGGTGCGCAGTTTTGACTACAATATCCCCAATTCCTACGCGGCCACCTGGGAGGCCGATACGGCCCTATACGGTTCGAACCAATCGCTGTATCATTATTTGAAACAGGCAGGATTTTTAAGCATCGATGCCATCGATACACCCCGGGACTGGGCGCTGATCTACAAGAAAAACGACCTGAGTTTCATTCCTGAATCCAAATATTCTCAAGGGATTTATGACCAGTTTACCCTCTTGGCCAATTGCCCCTCGCTCAATACCGAAGGATCGGTTCTGTCGCCCAAATTTGGTCCGGCCAGGCAGTGGAAACAACTGCATTGGCGAGGATACAGTTTGGAAAACCCGTCGACCGATCAGGTCAATTTGCAGGTACTCGGCGTGGATACCTTAGGTAACCAAACACCCCTATATAGCCTGGGGCTGGCAAGCCAGGATTTTGATATTTCGGCCATAAATCCCCTTAAATATCCTTACCTCCAGTTGAGAATGCAGGCTACCGACACGGTCAATGGGACACCCTACCAATTAAATTACTGGCGTCTGAACTACAACCCCGTCCCAGAAGGGGCTCTTGCACCGAATCTGTACCTATCGGCTATGGATACCCTCGGTTTTGGACAATTCTATGATTTTGGGGTGGCCTTTAAGAACGTCAGCATCGCCAATTTCGACAGCATGCTGGTCAACTTAAGCGTCATTGACAAAAACAATGTGACGCACGTCATTCCCATTCCCCGGAAAAAGGCCTTATTCAGCGGAGATACGCTCAAAATCACCAACATCATCAACAGTACCGCATATCCCGGGCAGAACACGCTATTTCTTTTTGTCAACCCCAATAACGATCAGCCCGAGCAGTTCCTGTTCAACAATTTCATGTACCAGAACTTTTATGTCAAGGGAGATAATACCAACCCCTTGTTGGATGTCACCTTTGACAACATACATATCCTGAATGGCGACATCGTTTCGGCCCGACCGCATGTGCAGATTAAACTCACGGACGAATCCAAATACTTGCTATTAAACGATACCTCCGAGGTGAGCGGTGCAGCTCATTTATCCGGATGGCAGCGTACATCCCTATTATTATCATAGCGACACGTTACGCTTCACACCGGCCGTTAGCGCCAACAACAACGTGGCGACGGTGGACTTTTTTCCGGTAATCACCTCGCAGGCAAACCCCGAGGGGGATACCTACGAATTGCAGGTTACGGGAAAAGACAGGTCTGGCAATCCTGCGGGTACCGTCCAATACCAAGTCAGTTTTAAAGTCATTACCAAGGCGATGATTTCGAATTTGCTCAACTATCCCAATCCTTTCACGACTTCGACGGCCTTTGTGTTTACCATCACAGGTAGCGAGGTCCCCCAAAATATGAAGATCCAAATCCTCACCATCACCGGCAAAGTAGTTCGCGAAATAACCAAGGAAGAATTGGGCCCGCTGCACATTGGTACGAACATCACAGAATTCAAATGGGATGGCACAGACATGTACCATATGCGCCTGGCCAATGGCGTGTACCTGTACCACGTGGTGACCAACTTGAACGGGCAGTCCCTGCAGAAATATACGGCCACGGGAGAAAATACGGATCAGTATTTTACGAAAGGGTACGGTAAAATGTATTTGATGAAATAAGGCCGCCCAAGGCTGGAACATGGTAAGCTCTGTCCATCGCTTGGCCTTGTTTGTGGATTGTCTGGCCTGGCATATCACTTTATGAATTGATGCGACTGACAGGATAGTACAGGTTTATCTAGAAAATGAATTGGCACTATTAACGCGCCCCATAGTGTCCCAAGGGGGTGGCTGGTATTTCAGTCGTGGCAGACCAAATATTACGTCGTTAAAATGAATCAATCAAGTGGTCAAAAGAACTCTTAGGATGATCTTTTGTGACCACTTGCCTTTGGATAGTACTTCCCAAATGCCCGGATAGCCTGCAGAAAGGGCGATTTAATTCCGTTGATTAGAATATACTATTTTCCACGTGATTAAATAATGGTGCCGGGGTCGATATTCTAACAATTCGGTTAATTTTAGAACTCAATGTAACAAACAAAATTATGCACACCAATGAATAAAAGGCAATTATTGGGCAACAAGTGGGTGCAATTGCTCTTGTTTACAGCTGCCTCATTTATTTTATATGTACCAATAATTAACAAGTCATTTGCCGCAGATGATTTCCTCGTATTGAGAAGAGTGGGCCTGGATAAGAAGATCTTTATACAGGGGTTCTTCCGTCCCCTTGCAGATTTGACCCTGTACGGAAATTTCTTGATTGGCGGCTTTTGCCCATGTGGGTATTACTTGCTTAACATACTTATACATGGACTTAATTGCTTTCTTCTGTTTCGATTTTGTTTGATTTGGAAATGGACCATAGATTCAAAACTGCAAATGGTTTATGCAGTGTTAGCTTCGATATTATTCTTGACATACCCATTTCACAGTGAGGCTATTGTTTGGGTTCTTGGCAGAGGGGCTTCTATTGCATGCGCAGCAGGTTTATCAGCGCTGCTTTTTTTGGTTTCTGATTTGCCAGAAAGAGTGAAAATATTGGGGCTCA
Source organism: uncultured Chitinophagaceae bacterium (assembly GCA_963742225.1). Classification (GTDB taxonomy): domain Bacteria; phylum Bacteroidota; class Bacteroidia; order Chitinophagales; family Chitinophagaceae; genus Puia. The sequence continues at coordinate 67,857 of CAVULD010000006.1, forward strand.
GTCTTTGCTATTTTATCGGACTGGCCGCTTATGAATCCATAACCTTGCTCCCATTGCTGGTGCTTGTAGTGTTAAATTCGCGCCATGCATCTTGGCTCAAATATACCTCTTATATGGCTGCTCTGGGACTCTCACTGGGCGTTAACTTGATGGTCCGCGTCTTCGTGTCTGGTAGCATTTTGGGCTCTTATGCAGAAGGGTTTTTCCGTCATGGGATTGCAAAATATTTCTCGAATTTGCCTAAAATTGTCGGTCGACTGTTTATTCCTCCCAACCAGGACACTGCCTCCATGGTTTTGCTTTTTTGTATTGTCATTGGTTTGCTGACGGTTGGGGTCATTTATTTTTTTAGAAAGTCAAAAGAGGGCGGGGGAAGCGGTTATTTTATTAAATTGGGATTAATGTTGACGATTTCTGCTGTGATTCCTTTGGTCTTTGATGTAAGCACGAAGACCTCGGAAAGCGATCGCTTTCTATATTTTCCCTCAATTTTCGTTTGTTGTTGTATTGCTTTGCTGGTTGTTCGACTATTTTACTCTTCAGGTAATTTTTATTTGGTAGTTTGCCTGATGTTAGCCTTCAATGTTTTTTACTTGGAGAAGGGAAATGTAAATTGGCTCAAAGCGTCGAGGATCACCAGAGACATAATAGGCATTATTAAGCAACAAGATCCAGCAAAGACGATCTATTTGATTGACTTACCAGATGAGTGGAATGGTGCATTTATTTTTAGATCCGGCCTCGACGCTGCGGTTTTGATCAATAGTGGAGATACGTCGAAATTGCGAGTTGTAAATCACCTCAAAAGAGAACAGATGCTTTTATGGCCTGATACTATTCAGGCATCCGAAAGTCAGGGAAGGATTCTTATCCCTCCTGGTGTGACAATCATGCATATCCAAAAGGATTCCTTTAAGTTGTCGTCTGCTGATGGCAACAGCTATTTGATTGACTCTAAGAATGCAGTGATTTTCTTTTGGAACAAACGAAGATTAATTAGGATAGAGTAATCAAATTAGGACCGGAACTGTATGGCTGCGAAATTCACAAACAGGGCAAATTCGACGTTATCCCGGATTCCTGTATTCCTCAAAAATATTCTGGGAGTTTAGAATTATAAGGTATAACCGCAACTCACAATATATAATTCATTGAAATTCTTAGAATTCGTGTTAAGGGAAACATTGGATAGCCGGGGAAAACTTATCTTAGGATGAAAGCAGTTGCAAATTCCGGCTGATGTACTTGCCAATAAGATCGAATTCAATGTTCACCCTGTCTCCCACGGCCAAGGTCTGCATGGTCGTGTGTTCATAGGTGTAGGGGATGATCGCCACCCGAAAGGTCTTTTTACGCACATCAAAGAGTGTAAGACTTATCCCGTTAATGCAGATGGAACCCTTCTCAATTACCAGATGATGAAAATTCTTGACCAGACCAAACTTGAACTCCCAGCTGCCGTTTAATTCCTTGCGCTCTTTGCAAAAGGCCGTGCTGTCGACATGCCCCTGCACCAGGTGGCCATCCAGGCGGCTTCCCAGCGCCAGCGACCGCTCGAGATTCACCAGGTCACCCACCTTGCGATCCCCCAGGTTGGTCTTTTTGAGCGTTTCCGCGATGGCCGTCACCCGATGAGAACGGCCTCGTACCTCTTCCACCGTGAGGCATACCCCATCATGCGCCAGACTTTGGTCCCGGTGCAGCCCTCCGGACAGGGGAGATTCTACCCAGAAAGTCCGGCTCGAGGGGGATTCCTGGATTTCAGTAATTGCCCCAATCGCTTCGATGATACCCGTAAACATGCTGTAAAAATCGGATTTTTAGCATTCTGATTTCCGGAATTCGGATTTTCCTTTTATCTTTGCTGCCCGTTCACTAGTAAAGGAGGTATTATTATATGCTGATCATTGATTCAAAAGATTGCGAAAATATCGACAAAGCACTCAAAAAGTACAAGAAAAAATTTGAGAAAGCCAAAGTGTTGGTGCAGTTGAGAGCCCGCCAGTCCTATACCAAGCCTTCGGTAAAACGCCGTGGGGAAGTACTCAAAGCGGTGTATCGCCAGCAGCTGGCTAGCGGTAAGTTTGACGAATAATCATCTTTTAGTCAGAGAAATATTTTTTAAAGGCTGTCCCTGGTGGACGGCCTTTTTTGTCGCTCAGCCGCCGATTGGCTAGACTATAATAGACCAGGCCAAATTGCCCACTGGCCGCTTTAGGTCGCAGGTGGGCTTACCGTTGTCATAGGATGGGATACACCAAAGCTTCCTAAATACTTGTCCTTGAAGCACGCGACCGGGAACTCTGCTGCGCAACAATGCATGGGTAGGCTGTTCCCCAGACAATGCTGCCCAATGCCGGGCAAAAGTGGTACTTTTGATTAAGCCATTATTGCATTATTTTGGAAGACACGATTCAACCGTTTATAGATTATCTTAAATTCGAAAAGCGATATTCTGCCCACACAATTCGCGCCTACCAGGACGACATAAGCCAATTCTATCAATTCCTGCTGCAACAATTTGAACTCGGATCGCCGCAAGAAGAAATTCGGCCTACCTACGTGCGCAGCTGGCTGGCCGCACTTAAGGAGGGTAAAATGAGTTCTCGGTCGATCAAGCGGAAGATTTCTTCGCTGACTTCTTTTTTTAAATTCCAATTGCGCAGGGGGCTTATCCTACAGACTCCCATGACTACCATAAGTTCGCCCCGAACCGGAAAAAGACTGCCGGTATATGTGGAGCAAAAGGATATGCAGACGCTATTTTCCTTCGTCGAGTTTCCGGACAACTGGAAGGGAGAAACCCACCGGATCTTGCTCACTATTTTTTACCAGACGGGTGTGCGGCTAAGTGAACTGATCAATTTGAAGGAACAGCAGGTAAATTTTTCTAACCGCACTATTCGCGTTGTGGGAAAGGGCAACAAGGAGCGCATTATTCCAATGCAGGCTGCATTGGCCGGGCAGATCAAGGCCTACCAGGAAAAAAAACGCAAGGTGCTCGAGCATCCGGACTTAGAATATTTAATCGTTAGCGAGAAGGGTAAGCGCCTGTATCCCAAATACGCATACCTGGCTGTAAAAAAATATTTGGGTATGGTCACTACCATCGATAAGAAGAGCCCTCACGTGCTGCGCCATACCTTTGCCACACATTTGACCAGCAGCGGTGCCGAGCTCAATTCGGTTAAAGAACTCCTGGGTCATTCCAGCTTAGCCGCGACTCAACTATACACCCATAATTCCATCGAAAAGCTCAAGGAAGTGCACAAAAAAAGCCACCCGAAAGCCTAAGGGAAAGGCCTGGCAAAACCCGATTTTTTGGCTTAACTTTATTTGGAATAATTGATACCGGGCGCTATCTTCATCCACGTGCGCAGAGGGTGCTTGACCTAGTTGAACAGCAGTCAAGTACAACCAGTTCTTTTCTTATTGTTTCACTCAAAAAAAGCGATGCTATGAACGTAAACATTCAGACGGTGCATTTTGATGCTGATGAAAAATTAACAGGTTACATATCCAAAAAATTAGACAAACTAAGCACGTTTCATGACCGGATTGTTAAGGTGGAAGTTTTTTTGAAGCTTGACAATGTGGTGCATAATATCAAAGACAAAATTGCGGAAATTATGGTCCATGTACCCAGACAACACTTCTTCGTAAAATGTTCTTCCAAATCATTCGAGGAGTCTTTCGACACCGCATTTGAATCCCTGGTAAATCAAATAAAAAGAAAAAAAGACAAACAAGTTGCGTGACAATCTTCAAAAGCCCCAGTAGGGGCTTTTGCGTTTGTGCGATGGTTGGGCGAAGTTTTTTTGTTTCTATCCCCAGATAATCCGATAAAAAAAGGTTCAAAATTTTTGAATTTAACAAATTCGCTTACCTTTGCCTTCCCAAAAAATTGGGGTGATGCAGGGGTGGAAGGGAAAGCTCTTTACTGGTGCGAATTTAACGTAACCCATCGCCAGAGTAGCTCAGCTGGTAGAGCAGCTGATTTGTAATCAGCTGGTCGGGGGTTCGAGTCCCTTCTCTGGCTCTATTCAAGTTGGGCAAGTAGCCAAGTGGCCAACGGCAACAGACTGTAAATCTGTCCTCTTCGGAGTTCGGTGGTTCGAATCCATCCTTGCCCACAGATGAACTTGAGCGCTACAGCCCCGAAGCGCAGGGAGCAATGGGGTTGCCTAGTTTTTTGACATACCATTATGCGGAAGTAGCTCAGTTGGTAGAGCGACAGCCTTCCAAGCTGTAGGTCGCGGGTTCGAACCTCGTCTTCCGCTCATACACCTTCCAAGCTGTACGCAGAGACGGTTCGGCGTTGCCTGGCCTCGGGTTCTGGGTAAAAGGGGTGCGAGCGCTGCGAGTTTCAAGGTGCGGGGCTACTAGCCCGGTGAAGGCAGCGGGGAGACCCTTAAGCAAAAATCCTGCCCGGTCTTCCAACAACGGCCAACGTATTTTGACAAGCCGTTGTAGCTCAGTGGTAGAGCACTTCCTTGGTAAGGAAGAGGTCGTGAGTTCAATTCTCATCAACGGCTCAAAACAGCACTAGGGCTGTACTTGGTGGATCCGTAAGACTGGTTCGACGGGTAGATTACCCAGACATAGAAGGGAAGCTGGTAGCCTGCCGGGAAAAAAGGAATGAAGCAGCCCGGGCAGTGGACCTGCTGAAAAAACAGCCAGTCTGCCGCCGGAACCTTTAATATATATTTTAAGCAGTCGGCGAAATGCTAAATTTGCCGATCGCTGCACTTTAAAACACAATTTAAAAACAGATAACGATGTCAAAAGAGACTTTTAAGAGGGACAAACCCCACGTTAACGTTGGTACCATTGGTCATATCGACCACGGTAAAACGACCTTGACTGCCGCCATTACCACCATTCTGTCCAAGAAAGGGTTGGCCACGGCAAAGAAATATGATGAGATCGATGCTGCCCCCGAAGAAAAAGAGCGTGGCATTACGATCAACACAGCACACGTTGAGTACCAGACGGTTAAGCGTCACTACGCGCACGTGGATTGCCCAGGTCACGCTGACTACGTTAAAAATATGATTACCGGCGCTGCCCAAATGGACGGCGCTATCCTGGTCGTGGCGGCCACCGATGGTCCGATGCCGCAGACCAAGGAGCATATCCTGCTTGCCCGTCAGGTAGGTGTTCCCCGTATGGTCGTGTTTATGAATAAAGTGGACCTGGTCGACGATCCCGAACTGTTGGAACTGGTGGAAATGGAAATCCGCGAGCTGCTGACCTTTTATGGTTTTGACGGGGACAATACCCCCATCATCAAGGGCTCCGCTACGGGTGCTCTGGCCGGAGAAGAAAAGTGGGTCAAAGCCATCGATGAGCTCATGGATGCCGTAGATAGCTATATTCCGCTGCCTCCCCGCCCGGTGGATCAACCTTTCCTGATGTCCGTGGAAGATGTATTCTCGATCACCGGCCGCGGCACAGTCGCTACCGGCCGTATTGAACGGGGTCGGGTGAAAGTGGGCGAAGGCGTCGAAATCATCGGCCTCATGGAAAAACCCCTCAATTCCACCGTCACGGGTGTGGAAATGTTCCGTAAACTGCTGGACGAAGGCGAAGCCGGAGACAACGCAGGACTATTGCTTCGCGGTATTGAAAAGAAAGACATCCGCCGTGGCATGGTCATTTGCAAACCTGGAACTATTACCCCTCATACGGATTTTAAAGGGGAAGTGTACGTGCTCAGCAAGGAAGAAGGTGGCCGTCATACGCCCTTCTTTAACAAGTATCGCCCGCAGTTTTATTTCCGGACCACGGACGTTACTGGAGAAGTCGAACTGGCTAGCGGTACCGAAATGGTGATGCCTGGCGACAATACTTCGCTCAGCGTGAAGTTGATCCAGCCTATAGCCATGGAAAAAGGACTGAAATTCGCCATTCGCGAAGGCGGTCGCACCGTAGGAGCCGGTCAGGTTACCGAAATTATCAAATAAGCCTCTGCTTGTGCCTGGGGGCGCAGATCGGGGAGCTGACGTATATTTGCAAAGTACTTGGGTTAACAGTAGCCCAGGTACTTTGTTTCTAATAAGAAGTTCTTTTCCCAAGTCCGCCGGTCGGAGGACCCGGGATTCTACGGGCATAGTTCAAAGGTAGAATAGAGGTCTCCAAAACCTTAGATCTGGGTTCGAATCCTAGTGCCCGTGCAGAGACATTTTTAGATCAATACGAGTTAAGATTATGAATAAAGTATCCACGTATTTCCGCGAATCCTACAAAGAGCTGATGGAAAAAGTCACCTGGCCCAACTGGACCCAGCTGCAACAATCCACCGTAATCGTTCTGGTAGCCACCCTGGTCACCACCTTCGTCGTCTGGCTCATGGATATCCTGTCCCAGGCCATTTTACACTTCATTTATTCTTTATTTAAATAATGGAAACTACTACAAACCAAAAGGAAACGAAATGGTATGTGCTGCGTGTCATCAGTGGCAAGGAGCGCAAGGTGAAAGAATACCTGGACAAGGAAATTTCCCGGGGCGGCTGGGGGGAGATTGTCAAGCAGGTATTTCTGCCCGTGGAAAAAGTCTACAAAGTGCAGAATGGCAAAAAAGTTATGCGGGAACGAAATTATTACCCTGGTTATGTGATGGTGGAAGTCACGGAAGGGAAGCTGGGCGATGACCTCCGCGATGCGATAAAAAACACCACCAACGTCATTCACTTCCTGGGAAAGGAAAATCCTATTGCCCTGCGCAAGGCTGAGGTCAATAAGATGCTGGGCAAGATGGACGAAATGGCAGAATCCGGCGGCATCAGCATGAGCGAGCCATTTATCATTGGAGAAACTATTAAGATTATTGAAGGACCGTTCAATGACTTCAACGGCATTATTGAAGAAGTCAACGATGAAAAAAAGAAATTGAAAGTAACGGTCAAAATTTTCGGCCGCTCCACCCCCGTGGAGTTAAATTATATGCAAGTAGAAAAGATCGCCTAACCAAACGGCTGATCTACTCCAAAAAAAAGACAAGGCTTCGGTCTTGTCTTTTTTTATACCGCTACTCCATACACCGGCAACATACATGCGAAAGGGGACCCGGATTTTTAGCCGGGGCATAAAAAACCCTCCGAACTTGGAGGGTTATTATATGAAAAGGCATGTAGAAAAGGTCAAAAAGTGCTGCCAGTTCCAGATCCACCATCTGTTGTGGGCTCAAAAAGGGGAGTAGGCGTTGGTGCGGCAGGAGGATTGATCATTGTCTCTAATACTTTCTTGACTGCAGCTTTTTTTACCACTCTTTTGATGATCGCTCTTTTCAGTGCTTTTTTAATTACGGCTCTTTTAACGGCTTTCTTGGCGACTTTCTTAACCACCGCTCTTTTCACCGCTTTTTTAACTACAGCTCTTTTCACTGCTTTCTTAACTACGGCTCTTTTAACGGCTTTCTTGGCGACTTTCTTAACCACGGCTCTTTTGATTGCTTTTTTTGCACCTTTTTTGATCACCGCTCTTTTAATAGTTTTTTTTGCAGTTTTTTTAACTACAGCTCTTTTGACAGCTTTTTTTGCTAAGTTTCTTTTAGACTTTGCCATGTTATTAATGTTAATTATTAAGAAGGGAATATTGATTCAAACCGAAATTTAATTATTTTAATATGAATATTAAAAATCTAATTGGGTTTTTATCATTTTTTTTCGACGGATGGCATGCGCGAAGTCTACTCATGCACGAGGCGTTCGCTTCGAGTGAGCGGTGAGGAGATCGCGCAAAACAAAATAAGCTCAAGAACTCAAGCGCCGGCCCTAGCCCTGCGCGTTCGCTGTCGGCCACCGGGTCCGTGTTGCGCGTATATTTGCGCGTCTGGCTATCGAGGCCCCCGTAAACCTGGAGCATGTATCGATGTCCTGGGGCATGAGGACGCCATTGCTAAAGCGCCGTGGGCACAGGGCCCAAAGACAAAGATTCGGTTTGGGCCCAGGGCCAAAGGAGTCTTTGGTGGCAGGATGGCAACTGCTTCCAGCCGTCGAGCGGCTTTGCAAGCCGGTACAGCGGGGTCCGGCCGTATGCCTTTTCTCGCAAGGGAAGATCGCCAACTCGGACCATTGGGGCTAAAGGCAGGCATGGACGGGCATCTAGGTCCTTGTGGACCCTGAAAAAAAAGCAAAAGAATCAGGAATATTAAGAAGATTATATTAACTTTGCGACCCCAAACACAGAGTTCTTTTTATTGACGCATTTGGGAGTGAAGCCACAGGCTCCACGTTATCACCAAAAAATGAAGTAACATGGCAAAAGAAATTAGCGGTTATGTCAAATTGCAGGTCAAGGGCGGTCAAGCCAATCCTGCACCCCCCATTGGACCCGCACTCGGTTCCAAGGGTATCAACATCATGGAGTTCTGCAAGCAGTTCAACGCCAGAACCCAGGACAAAATGGGAAAAGTTCTTCCCGTTCTCATCACAGTATACACGGATAAGTCCTTCGACTTTATCATCAAAACCCCACCGGCAGCGGTTCAGTTGCTGGAGGCGGCCAAATTGCAAAGCGGTTCCAAAGAGCCCAATCGTAATAAAGTAGGAAAAGTGAACTGGAGTCAGGTGGAAGCCATTGCGAAGGATAAAATGCCGGACTTGAATTGTTTCACGGTGGAGAGTGCCATGCACATGGTGGCTGGCACGGCCCGCAGCATGGGCATCACCGTCGAAGGCAAAGCCCCCTGGGACAAGGCCAACTGATTTCCCCTGGTAATTGATTAACTGAAAAAAACGCATTACGACATGGCAATCGCTAAAAAAAGAAAAGTAGCCATCGCAAAGGTGGACAAGAATAAGCAATATTCGCTGCGGGACGCATCCTCGCTGGTGAAGGAAGCCAATACGGCCAAATTTGATGCCTCCGTCGACCTGCACATCCGCCTGGGCGTGGATCCTAAAAAAGCAGATCAGTCGATTCGTGGCACAGTCAGCCTACCTCACGGAACGGGTAAGACCAAGAAAGTATTGGTGCTCTGTACCCCGGATAAGGAAGCCGATGCCAAGGCGGCCGGAGCCGACTTCGTGGGGCTGGACGAATTCATTCAAAAGATTGAGGGAGGATGGGTGGACGTGGACGTCATCGTCGCCACCCCTTCGGTAATGCCCAAGATTGGTAAGCTGGGTAAAATCCTCGGTCCGCGCAACCTGATGCCCAATCCCAAGACCGGTACGGTTACCAATGATGTGGCCGCCGCGGTCAATGAAGTGAAGGGTGGCAAGATTGCATTTAAGATTGACAAGGCGGGTATCATACATGCTTCGATTGGAAGGGTGAGTTTTACGCCGGAAAAGATCGCGGCCAACAGCCAGGAGCTGATCAACGCGATCATCAAGGCCAAGCCTGCCACGGCCAAGGGTACGTACCTGAAAAGTGTGTTCATGGCGAGCACCATGAGCCCTGGCATTTCGGTGGATACCAAAGGCTTTGTACATTAAGCCGGCCCCCGCACAAGGATCTGCGTCCTCGCAGATCCGGGTCAACTAGACGCATCCAACACCTGGTCGGGAGGACATGACCGGTGGCAAATAAAAATGTTATGACTAAAGATCAAAAAAACGAAGTGATAGAACTGTTGAAAGACAAGTTCGCTCAGTACGATAACTTTTATGTGACCAACACCGAATCGCTGTCGGTAGCCCAAGTGGGCAAACTGCGCCGGATCTGTTTTTCCAAGAATGTGGAAATGAAGGTGGCCAAGAATACGCTGATCAAAAAGGCGCTGGAAAACCTGGATAATAAAAAGTATGCAGGCGTCTACGAATCCCTCAACGGGGTGACGGCCTTGATGTTCTCGGAGAATGCCAAAGAGCCGGCCTTGATCATTAGCTCGTTTCGTAAGGACGGCAACCTGGAAAAACCGGTGCTGAAGGCGGCTTTCATTGGTGGTGACGTATTTGCCGGAGACAATCAGCTGAAGGCCTTGATCACCCTCAAGAGTAAGCATGAACTGATTGGCGAAGTCATTGGCCTACTGCAATCGCCTGCCAAGCGCGTGATGAGCGGGCTGAATGCCGGGGCAAAATTGGCGAGCCTGGTGCAGGCTTTGGAGGCTCGGGCACAGGGCTGACGAGACACAGAAAGTTCACCGCTTGGGCAGCTCGCTGGCGCCTGGGGGATGCGTAGCTCCCCTTTCAGCGCAGTTTGCCAAGCGATCAACATAACCCAGGCCTGGGGGATACTAAGGCAAAATTTTTTTAAACACTCCGCCGGAGTCAGCCGGACGGCTGGACTTTGAAGGCGGAAAAAATTTAGATTATGGCAGACATTAAAGCATTTGCAGAACAGCTGGTAAGCCTGACTGTTAAAGAAGTCAACGAATTGGCTAAAATCCTCAAAGAGGAATACGGTATTGAACCAGCCGCAGCCGCTGTGGCAGTAGCTGCAGGACCTGCAGCAGGTGGAGCAGCCCCAGTGGTGGAAGAAAAGACAGCCTTCAACGTGATTCTGAAGAATCCAGGCGCAAACAAACTGAACGTCGTGAAGATCGTGAAGGATTTGACGGGTTTGGGTTTGAAGGAAGCCAAGGACCTCGTAGACGGAGCTCCCAAGCCCATCAAAGAGGGGATCAGCAAGGCTGATGCGGACACCATGGTAGCCAAGCTCAAGGAAGCTGGCGCGGACGTCGAAATTCAATAAGACGGGTCCGACACCTTTTTTATACCCCGGTTTTAGCAACCGGGGTTCATCTTTTGTGCCAGGGACAGGGGGTAAACATTTATTGTTTATTGGCGATAATTATGTACCTTTGCCCTCCGTTTCCCCAAAAGCTTGCATCTATAAGGCAATTTCATTGCAACTTATTTAAAATCAGCCATTTGGAAACCCGCCAGTTCTTATACGTAGTTTTTCTATAGACGAGTTTTGAAGTTCGAACATCTAAAAAACCGGATTTAAATAATATGTCTTCAACAAAACTGCAGCACAGGATCAATTTCGGTAAAATCAAACATCTTGCTGAAACTCCTGATCTTCTCGAAGTACAGATTCAATCCTTTAAAGAATTCTTTCAGTTGGAAACCACCCCGGACAAGCGCAACATCGAAGGCTTGTTCAAGGTGTTTAAGGAAAATTTTCCGATCAACGATACCCGGAATATTTTCATGCTGGAATTCCTGGATTACTTCATTGATCCGCCGCGCTACACCATCGAGGAATGTATGGAACGTGGGCTGACCTATGCGGTGCCCCTGAAGGCTAAGTTGAGGTTGAGCTGCAACGACGAAGAACACGTGGATTTTCAAACCATCGTGCAAGACGTTTTTTTGGGTAATATTCCCTATATGACGCCTCGTGGCACCTTCGTGATCAACGGTGCCGAGCGTGTGGTGGTATCCCAGTTGCATCGTTCGCCCGGAGTGTTCTTTGGTCAATCCATTCACCCCAACGGCACGAAAATCTATTCGGCGCGCGTGATCCCCTTCAAGGGTGCGTGGATGGAATTTGCCACCGACATCAACAACGTGATGTTTGCCTACATCGACCGCAAGAAGAAATTCCCGGTAACGACCCTGCTGCGGGCTATTGGCTATGAGACCGACAAGGACATCCTGGAACTTTTCGGCATGGCCGACGAGGTGAAAGCCGATAAAAAAGCGCTGCAGAAATACCTCGGCAAGAAATTGGCCGCACGCGTGCTGCGGACCTGGGTGGAAGATTTTGTGGACGAAGATACCGGTGAGGTGGTTTCGATCGAGCGCAACGAGATTGTGCTGGAACGAGATACTATCCTGGATGAAGAAGCTATCAACCTGGTGGTGGAGATGGACGTGAAGAGTGTGTTTATCCAAAAGGAAGACGTCGGCGGCGATTACGCCATCATCTACAACACCCTCAATAAAGATACCTCCAACAGCGAACTGGAGGCTGTGCAGCATATCTACCGCCAACTGCGCGGAGCAGACGCCCCCGATGACGAAACGGCCAGGGGTATCATCGATAAGCTGTTCTTTAGCGACAAACGCTATGACCTGGGTGAAGTAGGTCGCTATAAGATTAACCGCAAACTGAATTTAAATCAGCCCCTCGATCAAAAGACCCTCACGAAGGGAGACATGATTGAAATCATCAAATACCTGGTTCGGTTGACCAACGGGAAGGCCGAAATAGACGATATCGATCACCTCAGCAACCGCCGTGTCCGCACCGTGGGTGAGCAGCTCTACGCGCAATTCGGCGTGGGTCTGGCCCGTATGGCCAGGACGATCCGCGAACGGATGAACGTTCGGGACAACGAAGTATTCACCCCTGTGGATCTGATCAATGCGCGTACGCTGTCTTCGGTAATTAATTCTTTTTTTGGGACCTCGCAGCTGTCTCAATTTTTGGATCAGACCAACCCCTTGAGTGAAATCACCCACAAGCGTCGTATTTCGGCGCTCGGGCCTGGTGGGTTAAGCCGTGAGCGTGCCGGATTTGAAGTCCGCGACGTGCATTATTCCCATTACGGTAGGCTCTGCACCATCGAGACCCCGGAAGGACCCAACATCGGTCTGATATCCACCCTCTGTGTGCATGCCAAGATCAACGAAATGGGATTCATTGAAACCCCCTATCGCAAGGTGCACGAGGGTAAGGTAGACATGAAAAGATTGACCTACCTGAGCGCGGAGGAAGAAGATATTGCCAAGATTGCCCAGGCCAATGTGCCCTTGGACGAGAAAGGAAACTTCATTGAAGAAAAGATTGTGTCGCGCCAGACGGGTGACTTCCCCATCCTGGAAAAGAACGAAGTGGAGTTCATGGATGTGGCTCCGAACCAGATTGTCGGACTCAGCGCTTCGCTGATCCCCTTTTTGGAGCACGACGACGCCAACCGCGCCCTGATGGGTTCGAACATGCAGCGCCAAGCTGTTCCCTTAATCCGTCCCGAAATGCCGATAGTAGGCACTGGATTGGAAGCCAAGGCAGCGCGTGACGCGCGCATCCAGATCCACGCCGAGGGAGAAGGAGCAGTGGAGTTTGTGGACGCCAACGAGATCCATGTACGCTACGAGCGCAACGAAACGCAGAAATTGGTCAGCTTCGAGGAGGACCTGAAAATATATAAGCTCACCAAATTCATCAAGACCAACCAGGAAACCTGCATCAACCTAAAGCCGGCGGTGCGTAAGGGCCAGCGCGTAAAGGAAGGGGACTTCCTGACCGAAGGCTATGCCGTTCAGAGCGGGGAAATGGCCCTGGGCCGGAACCTGAAAGTGGCATTCATGCCCTGGAAGGGATACAATTTTGAAGACGCCATCGTCATTTCCGAAAAGGTAGTGCGCGAAGATCTGTTTACTTCGGTCCATATCTCGGAATACGAACTGGAAGTACGCGATACCAAACTGGGAGAGGAGGAGCTGACGCCGGATATTCCCAATGTGTCGGAAGAAGCGACCAAGGACCTGGACGAAAACGGGATCATCCGGGTGGGAGCCCAGATCAAGGAAGGAGATATCCTGATCGGCAAAATCACCCCCAAGGGGGAAAGTGATCCAACGCCAGAGGAAAAATTGCTCCGCGCTATATTTGGCGATAAAGCCGGGGACGCCAAAGATGCGTCGCTTAAGGCACCGAGTGGAACCGAGGGGGTAGTGATCAGTAAGAAACTTTTCCAACGGGCGAAAAAAGATAAGAACGCCAAGGTCCGGGAAAAAGCGGTGCTCGATAAGATCGAGAAGGTCCATGAAAAGAACGTTGCTGACCTACTGGACGTCCTGGTGGGGAAACTGCAAGTGCTGCTCAAGGATCATACCTCGGCTGGGGTCAATAATAATTTCGGCGAATCGCAAATCGGCAAAGGTGCCCGGTTTACCGCCAAGAATTTGGCGGGTATCGATTACCTCAACGTCAATCCCCTGGGTTGGACGGGTGATGCCAAGACCGACGAGCTGATCAACGTACTGTTGCACAACTACAGCATCAAATACAACGAAGAGTTGGGCCGATACAAGCGGGAGAAATTCAATATCTCCATCGGGGATGAATTACCCGCTGGCGTCCTGAAGCTGGCCAAAGTCTATCTGGCCGTCAAACGTAAACTCAAAGTGGGCGATAAGATGGCCGGACGCCACGGAAACAAAGGCATTGTGGCCAAGATCGTGCGCGCCGAGGACATGCCCTTTTTGGAGGACGGAACGCCGGTGGATATCGTCTTGAATCCGCTGGGGGTACCTTCCCGTATGAACCTGGGCCAGATTTATGAGACGGTCCTTGGTTGGGCAGGTGAGAAGCTGGGTCTGAAGTTTGCCACGCCGATCTTTGACGGAGCCAGTGTGGAGGAAATTGCCCAGCATATTGAGAAGGCCGGATTACCCAGCTTTGGTCATACCTACCTGTATGACGGAGAAACGGGAGACCGGTTTGACCAAAAGGCTACCGTAGGGATTATTTACATCATCAAGTTGCACCATATGGTCGATGACAAGATGCACGCGCGAAGCATTGGACCCTACAGCCTCATTACCCAACAGCCTCTGGGCGGAAAGGCACAATTCGGCGGTCAGCGTTTTGGAGAAATGGAAGTCTGGGCTCTGGAAGCCTATGGCGCTGCCAATATCCTGCAGGAACTGCTGACGCTTAAGTCCGATGACATCATCGGTCGAGCTAAGACCTACGAGGCGATTGTCAAGGGCGATAGCATCCCCAGGGCAGGAATCCCGGAATCCTTCAACGTGCTCGTGCACGAGCTCAGAGGGTTGGGATTGGACCTCAAGTTCGAATAAGCACCTAAACTACAATGTATACCTCGACGGCCATTCACCTTTTTGGGAATGGCCTTCTTTTTGCCTTAGCGTCTTTGCCCAGAGGGGTCAATAGGTGGAAAGCAAAAAGTCCTTAAAATCCTGGTAATTGGCCTGGAGCTGCAGCTTACGGGAGGGGCGTGTGAATAAGGCGTTCATCCGCTCGGGTATGGGCACGGCCTGACCGGTAGTGGTCTCGACGGCATGGGGAAATTTTACGGGATGGGCCGTTTCCAAAAAAATGCCCCGTTGCCCCGGATGCTCGACCAGATATTCATGAAGGGCCTGGAAGCCGACCGCGCCATGGGGATCGGTGAGGTAATGAAACTCGGACCAGACTTGGCTGATCGTCTCCAGGGTTTGTGCATCCGATACGCTATAGGCGGATACGGCCTGCTGGACCGAGCGAAATTGTTTGCCAAAAAGTTCCAGGATGCGGATGAAATTGCTGGGATCTCCCACGTCCATGGCATTGGACAGGGTAGCCACTGCGGGCTGGGGTAGATATTGGCCGTTTTGGAGAAATTGAGGGATGACGTCGTTGGCGTTGCAGGCGGCGATAAAATGGGCTACCGGAAGCCCGGAAAGCTGCGCCAACAGTCCGGCACAGATATTTCCAAAATTGCCGCTGGGCACCGAGATCACCGGCGGGTTTTGCGTGTCTGCCCACTGGCGCAAGGCAAAGAAATAATAGAATTGTTGCGGCAGCCAGCGCGCCACATTGATGGAATTAGCCGATGTCAGAAACAGGGCATGGGTCAGCTGCGGGTCCACGAATGCCTGCTTTACCATCCGCTGGCAATCGTCAAAACTTCCGGCTATTTCCAACGCCCGGATATTGTCGCCATAGGTGGTCAGCTGGAGCTCCTGCACGCGACTGACCTTTCCTGCTGGATACAGGATGACGACATCGACGTTGTCCACCCCGTGGAAGCCGTCGGCGACGGCCCCTCCGGTATCCCCGGAAGTGGCGACAAGAACCGTGAGTTTTCGCGGCTCGTTCTGGACAAAATACCCCAGACAGCGACTCATGAAACGAGCTCCTACATCCTTGAAAGCGAGCGTCGGGCCATGAAATAATTCCAGGGCAAAGATCCGCTCACTTACAGGCACCAAAGGAAAGTCAAAGTCGATGGTTTGGGCGATGATTCCTTGTAGGGCATCGGTTGGAATATCCGTGCCAACATAGGTCTGGATGACCCGCAGGGCAATTTCCTGTTGGGAAAGTGTGGGCAATTGGCTGATCCAAGAGGCTGGCAATCGTGCGATCGATTCCGGGAAATAGAGGCCCTTATCGGGCGCCTGTCCGCGAATCGTGGCTTCTTTAAAACTAACGTCGGGCGAGTTATGATTAAGGCTATAATAGCGCATGGCTTCCAGGTTAACTTAACAGGTTGCTGCACGATCCGGCCTCCTGTCTGGGGACACCGGTTCGGCAATGGGTTAGGCGGAGGAGACGATCTTCACTCCCTCGTAGTTGATGGTCGTTACATAAGTATGACTTGGCAGTCCGATCCGGTGATAGATTTGCTTCATGATTTCCTCCAAATGAAGGGCGGTGGACACATCACGGCTAAGCATGAAGATCGATGGGCCGGAACCGGAAATGCCGCCACCCAAGGCGCCCGCCTGTTTCGATAGCCCTTTGACCTCGTCAAACCCAGGGATCAGCATGCTGCGCACCGGTTCGATGAGGACGTCTTCCAGCGAGCGACCGATCAGTTCGTAATCCCCGCCCATGAACCCTGCCACGAGTCCGGCAATATTGCCCCACTGGCGAATCGCATCCTTGAGTAATACTTCCTTGCGCAGGATCTGCCGGGCATCGGAGGTGCGGATTTCAATTTGGGGATGAACGACCGTCACGTGCAAAGGAGGGGAGGTGATGGGCACAATATCGAGCGGGAAAATGGAACGTATGATGGTGATTCCCCCATAAATGCAGGGCGATATATTATCGGCGTGTTTCACGCCGGAAGCTACTTTTTCCCCGACCATGGCAAAACGAACCAGATCTTGTTTAGAAAATGGTTCGCCAAGCAAATGATTGGCCGCCACTACCGCACCCGCTGCGCTGGCGGCACTCGAGCCGATGCCGCTTCCTGGTTTGATATGCTTATGGATCCACATTTCAAAGCCCACGGGTCGGCTTAATTCTTCCAGCATGGCGATCAGCGGCGCGCCGGCGGTGTTCAGGGCCGGATCGACGGGAAGTCCATAATCCTGGTCGGCGTGGATGACGACTTTTTTTTCCGCCAGCAATTTAACGCGCATGACATCGTAAGGATCCTGCAGACACATCCCCAGGACATCAAATCCGCAAACAAGATTGGCCACGGTAGCCGGAGCGTGTATCGTAATTTCTTTCATGTGATGTTGATCTACTCTTTATCCCCCGCAGGGAAGTTTGAGGTGGTGGCTAGGCGCTGGCAGCCCGGATGATATCGGCAAATACGCCCGAAGCCGTCACTTCGGCCCCGGCGCCGGCCCCCTTGATCACCAGCGGTTGCTCGCTATAGCGATCGGTGTAAAATAGCACAATATTGTCTTTGCCATACAAATGATAGAAATCGTGATCCGGACCTATATGCTGCAGCCCAACCGAAGCCCGGCCCTGTTCGTATCGGGCCACGAATTTCAGCTTTTTGCCCGCATCGGCTGCCTGGGAAAATAATTCCTTAAAATGATCTTCCTGTTCGGCCATAGTTGCATAGAAATCGGATACCGAACCTTGCATGCAGGAAGCGGGCATGAAGGAATGGTTTTGGATCTCTTCCATCTCCAGCCGCTCGCCGGCTTCCCTGGCCAGGATCATAATCTTACGCATGACATCGGTGCCTCCCAGATCCAACCTAGGGTCGGGCTCCGTGTAGCCTTCCTGCTGCGCCTGGCGCACGATGTCGGCAAATTTTTTTTCGCCGTTGTAATGGTTGAACACGAAATTGAGTGTACCACTCAGTACGGCTTCAATGCGGTTGACTTTGTCGCCACTGCGCAAAAGGTCATTAAGTGTTCCGATAACCGGAAGTCCTGCCCCGACATTGGTCTCGAAGAAAAAATTCGCATTGAATTCCCGGGACAGGTGTTTGAGCTTATTGTAGTATTCGAATGGAGAGGAACAGGCGATTTTGTTGCAGGCAACAATGGAAATGCTTTTTTGTAAAAGCTGGTCGTAGCAGCTGGCTACCTGTTGGTTAGCAGTCACGTCGACAAAGACTGCATTGCGCAGGTTCTTGGAACGAACGACCCGGATGAATGAGGCCAGGTCCATGGGATCCCCTTGGGCAAGCAGGTTTTTCCACCCCTCCAGTTCCATGCCTTCGTCGTTGAAGTGCATATGTTTGCTGTTGGCGAGTCCTACCACGCGCACCTGCAACCGCAGATGTTCCTGCAAATAGGGCTGTTGTTGGCGCAGCTGCGCGAGCAGTCGGGCCCCGACATTACCGGTGCCGGTGATGAACAGGTTGAGTTGCTTATAGGTTGCTTCGAAGAATTCTTCATGCAGGATGTTGATTGCCTTCTTGACGTCACTGGTGGCGACGACTGCCGAAATATTGCGTTCGGACGAGCCTTGTGCAATGGCCCGGACGTTGACGCCGTTACGACCCATCGTACCGAACATCTTGCCGCTAATTCCGGGATGGCTCTTCATGTTATCGCCAACCAGAGCCACGATGGATAAACCTCGTTCGACAATCAGGGGCTCCAGTTTGCCCGTCTGGATCTCGTGGTCAAAAGCTCGGTCGACCGTCTCTTTGGCTTTCGGTGAATTGCTTTCTTCGATGCCCACGCAGATCGAATGTTCGGAGGACCCCTGGGTGATCAAGATCACATTGATCTTCTCTGCCGAAAGGGATTCGAATAGTCTTTTCGAAAAGCCCGGAATGCCGACCATGCCACTTCCTTCCAGACTGAGCAAGGCTACGTGGCTGATACTGGAAATTCCCCGAACGCTTCCTCCGTTGCCCAAGCCCGCCTGGCGGATCAAGGTTCCCTGGTGATCGGGGCTGAAGGTATTTTTAATCCACACTGCGATACCCTTTTTCATCACGGGTTGAATGGTGGGTGGATAGATTACTTTGGCTCCAAAATGGGATAGCTCCATGGCCTCCTCATAGGAGATGAAGGGGATAACCCGGGCCGTGGGTACCAGCCTCGGATCGGCTGTCATCATTCCAGACACATCCGTCCAGATTTCCAGCAGCTCCGCATCCAGAGCGGCCGCAACCAGGGCCGCCGTATAATCGGACCCGCCCCGGCCCAGCGTAGTGGTGATACCCTGCGGGTCCGATGCGATGAAACCGGGCACTACAAGCAACGACTCCTTGGTCTGGGCAAAACAGGCATGGATACGTTGGGCCGTTTCCTGGCTATTGACCAGGGCAAAGCCATACTGGGAGTCGGTTTGAATCAGCGCGCGCGCATCTACCCAGCGGTTTTGTACTCCGAGGCTCGAGAGTTTGGCCGACAGGATCTGGGAACTCAGCAGTTCGCCATAGCTCACGATGCGGTCCTTGGTGCGTGGGGACAATTCGCCCAGTAAAAAAATGCCGTTGCAAATGTCTTCGATCTCGTTGCATTTCTTTTTGACCAGACTCAGGGTCGCGCTTTGCTCAGCGATTGGAATCAGGTTTCGCACCGTCTCCAGGTGTCGCTGGCCAATGATCTGCAACCGGTCTTTGTAGGTCTCGTCTCCCGCGGCGGCCAGAGAGCCGCAGTCCAGCAGTGCGTCGGTTATACCGCCCAGCGCGGACACCACCACGACCGTGCGCCCGTTGGGCAAGGCCCGCCGTATGATCTCGATGGATTTGCTGATGTTTTCGGCGTTAGCCACGGACGTGCCTCCGAATTTAAGAACCTGCATGAGTGAAAATATTTTGTTTATGGATCCTGGTTGGAAAATGATGGTGACTGTGCGCAGGGCGCGGGCCCCAAAAATGATATAAACATGTACAACCCTTAACGGGTCGTGATGCCTGTGCGCCAGGTGGTGACCCCGCCAAGGGGTGTAGTAATTCGCGTGGAAAGGATAGTATAATCCAGGACGTTTGTCATGCTTTTTAAGGTGTGCTAAGGTAGGTAAATCCAATTAAAGAAAAATCATCAAGGCGAATAATTTTTTAAGAAAATGAGCTATTTTAGGCCTTTGATTCGAATTATTGCTGCTTGCCAGGTGATTTTATTGAACGGCATTAAATCGCGATTCTATGAGTTATCAGTTTTCTCCGGGCCTGCAGCAATTCAAGAACCTGGTGGGCATAAAATTTCAGCTCTATAACAGCCTGTTTACCTCCCTTCCTTTTCACCGCATAGAAAAAACCGGCATTCTGCTTTCCCTGCTTCTCACCTACTGCGAAGATGGGTATAAAAAAAGACAAAGCCCCGAGCAGATCATCGAAGATTTTTTTGCCAAGCATACCTCCTTTGTCACCGAACGAGAAAAGACGGATGTCCTGTTCCGTTTTGTGCAGTATGCCGAAAGGCAAATTGTACTTTTCGACTCCCTGGAAGACGCGGCGTTTAAGGACATCAACGATATGGGCGGCGTGGGGACGATAAAACATCTGTCTTCGGAGGTGATACAATACGGCAAGGAAGACGAGTTGGCCCAGAAGCTGAAGGATTTTTCCGTGCGTCTGGTCTTGACGGCACATCCCACGCAATTTTACCCCGGGCCCGTCCTCGGCATCATCAACGACCTTAGCCGGGCGGTCATCGAAAACAATGCCTCTCAGATCAATTTATACATGCAGCAACTTGGCAAGACGCCATTTTTTAAGAAACAAAAGCCGAGCCCCTTCGACGAGGCGATCAGCTTGGTCTGGTATCTGGAAAACGTGTTCTATCATGCCGCTGGCAGAATCATTTCCTCCCTCAAGGATTGGTTTCCTGACGCCGTTTCCGAGGACAATGGGATCATCAACATGGGTTTCTGGCCGGGTGGAGACCGAGATGGCAACCCGTTTGTGAACGTCGCCACCACCCTGAAGGTGGCGGAAGCCTTGCGCGGAGCGATCATCAAGTGTTACTATCTGGACGTGCGCCGGCTGAAACGACGCCTCACGTTTAAAGGAGTCGATGCCATTTTAGCCAATCTCGAAGAAAAGCTGTACAACAACATATTCATCCCGGAGCAGCGAACCGAATTGAGTAAGAAAGAAATTGTGTCGGCCCTAAAGCAGATTCGGGAGATATTGATTTACCAGCACAATAGCCTGTTTTTGCAGATGGTAGATAACCTGATCAGCAAGGTCAATGTCTTCGGACTGCATTTTGCCACACTGGACATTCGCCAGGAAAGTTCGGTCCACCGCCGGGTTATTCAACGCATTGGGGAGACCGAAAAGTTGCTGCCCTTGGATTACGATCAACGCGATGAAGCAGGGAAAATAGAAGCCCTGGCAAGCCTGCAGGGCCAGGATAATCCGCAGCTTTACGACGACCCCCTGATCAAAGACAGCCTGGAAACCTTTGCTGCAGTCCGCAAAATTCAGCGGCTCAACGGAGTGGAGGGATGTAACCGCTATATTATCAGCCAGTGCAACAGTGCCTTGAATGTGATGGAAGTCTATGGGCTGTTTTTACTGAATGGATGGAAGGCCGAGGAGCTCAATATCGACATCGTGCCCTTGTTTGAAACCGTAGAAGATCTCCACCAAGCCAGCGGAGTGATGGAGACCCTGTATCAAAACAAGGCCTATAAGGAGCACCTGCGTCGCATGAACAATACGCAAACCATTATGGTTGGCTTTTCGGATGGCACCAAGGACGGAGGCTATCTGATGGCGAACTGGGGTATCTATAAGGCCAAGGAGCAACTCACCAGCATTTCCAAACAGTACGGTGTAGATGTGGTCTTCTTCGACGGCCGGGGCGGTCCACCGGCGCGAGGAGGAGGCAAGACCCATAAGTTTTATGCGTCGATGGGAAAAAACATTGCCAATAAAGAGATTCAGCTTACCATCCAGGGCCAAACCGTCAGCTCCAATTTTGGCACGATCGATTCGGCTCAGTACAATATCGAACAGCTGGTCCATGCTGGCATATCGAACGAGCTTTTTTCTGCCCGCAAAATTACTTTGCTCCAGGAAGAAGAAGAATTGCTCCAAGAGATGGCCGAGCAGAGTTACCAGGCCTACGAAGCACTCAAGAATCATCCCTATTTCATGACCTACCTGGTGGACGTCAGCCCGCTGCGGTTCTATTCCGAGACCAACATCGCGTCGCGGCCAAGCAAACGCAGCAGTTCCGGCAGACTGGAGTTTCGGGACTTAAGGGCCATTCC
This sequence comes from uncultured Chitinophagaceae bacterium, assembly GCA_963742225.1. Taxonomy (GTDB): domain Bacteria; phylum Bacteroidota; class Bacteroidia; order Chitinophagales; family Chitinophagaceae; genus Puia. Next base: position 89,873 of record CAVULD010000006.1, read on the forward strand.
TTTTGTTGGATCTTGGAGCCAGCTCAAACAAAACCTGACCGGATATTACGGGGTCGGCAGCGCGTTGGAATCCATGGAACGCAGAGGAAAATGGGATGCGGTGAAAAGGCTGTACGACAATTCGCTCTTTTTCAAAACGCTTATGGATAACTGTGAGATGGCGATGAAAAAATGTTTTTTCCCTTTGACCGAACATTTCTCCACCCACCCGCTCTATGGGGAAATCTGGACCAAAATATACGACGAGTTTGAACTCACCAAAAAGTATCTGTTCAAGTTGTCCGGGAAAAATGAGTTAATGGCCGATTACCCGGTTGAGCAGCTTTCCATTCAAATGCGCGAACGGATAGTGCTGCCTCTTTCTACCATCCAACAGTATGCGATTTCCCGGTTTCGGGCCCTGGAGGCATCGCTGGAAAAATCGCCCTTTAAAGAAGTGTACGAGAAGCTCATTATCCGCTGCTCCTTTGGTATTATCAATGCCGCGCGCAACTCAGCCTAAGCCACAGCTTTCTTTGCGGTGATGGATCCCAAGTCCATGCATTTTCATAATGGTATTTTTTTTCAAAACGAACATGCTGCGGAGGTCAATCCCCGTCGGGGCAGGAACCAAAATTTTATTTTTCGTCCGCAAGTAAAATCGTTTTTTTGCAGAAATGGACTTATTAAAAATAAGAAGTTATGAGAAAATTCGACGCGAGCCGAGCTATTCCCTTCCTTTTACTCGGGCTTTTTTCCATTGCCGGACTATTCGTTCCGCTTTTTTTGGACTTTGATGGCTCAAAACTCTACAACTTTGCCGACGTGGCCTGGATGCTCATTTCCTCCGCATTGGTGCTACTGATGACCCCTGGCCTGTCTTTCTTCTATGGTGGAATGGTGGGAAAAAAGAACGTCCTGTCCACCATGCTGCAGAGTTTTGTCGCCACGGGTCTGGTTAGTGTACTTTGGGTGGTCGTGGGCTTTGGTTTAGCCTTCGGACCTTCCTTTCACGGCTTGATCGGCGATCCCCGGGAGTTTTTCATGATGCGGGGCATTAACGCGCATGCACCCTGGGTGCTGGCGCCCACGATTCCGATCCTGCTTTTCGCCTTGTTCCAAATGAAATTCGCCATCATTACACCCGCCCTTGTCGTGGGCGCTACGGCCGAGCGTATCCGGTTTACCTCCTACGTACTGTTTATTATTCTGTTTAGTGTATTTATTTATGCGCCCATCGCCCACTGGAACTGGCATCCCGACGGATTTCTTTCCAAACTGGGGGTTATTGATTTTGCGGGCGGCACGGTGGTCCACATTTCGGCCGGCTGCGCGGCTCTGGCCGGCGCGATCCTGCTGAAGCGCCGTAAGGTCCACGTCAACCGGGAAGAAGTAAAGCCGGCCCGCATTCCCTATGTGTTGCTGGGCACGGGACTACTGTGGTTTGGCTGGTTTGGATTCAATGCTGGTTCGGCCATGGGGGCCTCCAGTCTAGCGGTCAATGCCTTTGCCAATACCAACACCGCGTCCGCCGCTGCGGGATTATCCTGGATCTTTTTTGACGCGGCCAGGGGCCGTAAACCCTCTTCGCTGGGATTTTGCATCGGCGCGGTGGTGGGCCTGGTGGCCATTACGCCGGGCTCGGGTTTCGTGGGCATTCCGCAGAGCATTTTCATCGGGTTTGCCGCGGCCATCTGCTCCAACGTGGCTGTTTATTGGAAAGGCAAAACTACGATTGATGACACCCTCGATGTTTTCCCTTGCCATGGCATCGGCGGCATTGTTGGGATGATCATGACCGGTATATTCGCAAGCCGCAAGATAAACCCGGCGGGCAACGACGGATTGTTTTATGGAGGGGGACGATTTTTTCTGCACGAAGTATTTGGCTGTCTGGTCGTGGTGGTATTTGCCACCACCATGGGTTTTATTCTGTTTAAGGTCGTGGACCTGATCCAACCGATGCGCGTCTCCGCTCAGGATGAGGAACTCGGATTGGACCTGAGTCAGCACATGGAAAAACTTTAGCTGGCAACAACACATTGGTCTCTGTGGCGAAATTTGTGCCTAGGCGTGAATCCGGTTTGGGCTCTCTTTACCAGCTCACTGGGCCCCCGGAACGTAAATCGAGCGTCGACTGGACAATTTGGGGAAAATAAATGCAACTTTTTTTTTGCTCTTTTTTTTCTCTTTTGAGCAGTAGTCTTAGCAAATTTCTCATCAGCATAGACGATAGGATAAATTATTCGATGCGTTTTCCCGGAGGTTTGGCTGCCCAGGCGGCAATCCCACATATCTGTTATTTTATAATATGTATCATTGCCCGCAAAGCTAGGCCGGGCCTTTGTTTTATTGAAATATTGATATAAACTTTGCGTTGTAATATACAAACAATGTACAGTTTCTATTTCCCCATAATGACCTCGTTTTTGCAAGTGGCGCGTTTCTTTTCGACCATGGATTCCGGCTATTTGGATATTTTGAAAATACTGGCAGGATCGATTGGTTGGGTTGGCGGCTTAACGATGATCATGTACTTTAGAGAAAAGCGCAAGAATCCGTCCTTTCATCTAATAGAAAAAAACAAGTCCTAATATAGCTGGGAGCTTTTTTGCTCGATCTATTCCGATCTTGCGAAGGCGAATGAGCTACAAATTTAAAGGCCGCTTCCGGGTAACGGGAGCGGCCTTTGGATTTGGGGTTTGACCAGCTACGATAAGTTGAGTTGTACCTCTGGGCTTTGCTCCCCAACCAGAACCACAGGGGCGCTGATTTTGACTCGCGTTGTTGCCCAAAAATATATATAGCTGACCACTACCGAAGCGACCACACTAGTAAGTATTGCAATCTTGGCTATATCCCTGAACCCAGTTTGTGTAAAGGCAAGCATGGTCGTAAAAATCGACATGGTAAAGCCGATGCCGGCTAGTGTGCCCATGCCAAAGAGCTGTTTCCAGTTTACGTTACTTGGGAGATGGGCAATATTTAACCCCACCAGCAGGCGGCTGATCAGATAAATCCCCAGCGGTTTGCCAATCACCAGGCCGCAAATGATGCCCATGCCGACCGTTGTCGTAAGAGAATGCAAGATATCGGACGGAAACAAAATGGCCGTATTGGCTAACGCAAAAAGAGGCAGGATTAAGAAATTTACGGGTTTGTGAATTACTTTTTCGATTTTGGCCAAGGCATTTACCGGCATGGCGAAGGCAAACAACACGCCCGAAATACTCGCCTCAATCCCCGATTGCAGCATGAAATACCACAGCATCATGCCTAGCAAAATCTGCAAAAATCCGAATTTCAATTTGAAGTAATTGCAGACCAAAAGGGCTGCGTACACCAGAGCGCTTATGCCCAGAAAGAGCCAATGAATTTGGCCTCCATAGAATAGTGCGATGACCATTATAGCACCCAAGTCATCAATTATGGCCAAGGCCATGAGCAGAATCTTAAGTCCCACGGGAAATCGCTTGCCCAGCAGGGAGGCTGCCCCCAAGGAGAAGGCTATATCAGTAGCGGTGGGTATTCCCCAGCCATGCGCGTAGCTGGTGTGGAAGTTGAAAACGGTGAATATTAACGCAGGCACCAGCATGCCTCCAAAGGCCGCCCCAAAGGGTAGGATCGCCTTTTTGAAGTTGGACAATTCCCCGGCGATCAGCTCGCGCTTGATTTCTGTGGCGGCTAACACGAAAAAAAAGGCCATCAGGAAGTTGTTGATCCATTCCCCAAAGCAAGCGGGTAAACCCAAAAAGCCAGTTGGGCCGATTTGCCCATTCCACAAACGCTGGTACCAGCCCGAGGAGGAGTTGGTAATAAGAATGGATATGAGAGTGCAAATGATCAACAATACTCCTGTGGCACGGCTATCATTGATAAAATCCCGAAGTGGGGTCATGATCCTGTAATGCAATGGCCTTGATTTCGAAGGAGTAAAGGTCATAATTGAGCGGGCAATTTTTCAAATAAATAAGAACATTATATATATTCTGTACGAATTCGAATAAAAATACTGAAAATTCTCCTGATAGTCGTCAAATCATGTCCAAATTATCAATAAAATATTCACATATTTAATTATTATATATTTTCCATAATGAAAACGGCCCCGATTGTCCGGGGCCGTTAGTTTAAGTGATAATCTAGTAGTTTATTGGCTAATCTACATATCCATGCACTCCCATTTCCGGCGTATCCAATCCCGAGATCTGATCGGCATCGCTGGACCGCAAACCCACCTTGGTCTTGCTGATTAATTTAAAGAAAGTATACATGACTGCGAAGACAAACACAAAACAGGTTAACCCTCCGATCAACTCGGCTACAAACTGTTTAGAATCGCCATAGAATAATCCTTTAACGGTCCCTGCAACGCCGTTCCAGCCATCTCCGTATTTACCATCCGCGAACAAGCCCAAGGACAAAACGCCCCAGAATCCGTTTGCACCATGTACGGCGAAAGCTCCGACTGGGTCATCCACTTTGAGTTTGCGGTCAACGAAATTGTAGACCACCACAACCAGCACACCAGCGACTGCGCCAATGATGATAGCACCCGTGGCATTAACGAAGGCGCAAGGTGCCGTGATGGCAACCAATCCGGCCAGCATGCCGTTGGCCAGCATACCTGGATCGGGTTTGCCAAATTTGATCCAAACATAAAGCATTGCCAAGAATGCGCCGCTCGCACTGGCCAGCATCGTGTTGGTAGCAATAACAGAAATGCGCAGATCAGTGCCAGACAAAGTCGACCCTGGGTTAAATCCAAACCAACCAAAGGCAAGAATGAAGGTGCCGATGATGGCCATCGGAATATTGTGGCCGGGGATGGTGAATACTTTTCCATCTTTTCCGTATTTGCCAACGCGTGGTCCAATGGCCATCGCTCCGGCAAGTGCTGCCACTCCGCCGACTTCATGGACGACCGAGGATCCGGCAAAATCCACATGTCCGTGTCCCAGGCCAAAATTTACGCCTAATTGGGACAGCCAACCGCCCCCCCAAACCCAGTTACCAAAGATGGGGTATACGAACATGGAGATGAAGAATCCATAGATTACAAAGGATTTGAATTTCCAGCGTTCGGCCATGGCTCCTGTAGGAATGGTAGCCGCCGTATCCATAAACACTAATTGGAAGAGGAACAAGGCAAAGATACCTACGTCATAAACGTCGCTGCTTAGAAAATAGCCAACCGATCCAATCATACCGAAATCATGTCCAAACAGGTGCCAAACCACCTCATGGCTTACCGCCCCAGGGGCTCCGCCTAGCGTGGCCACATTTAAGGCACCCCCAAACATGAAGGCAAAACCGCAAATCCAAAATCCAAGTACACCCAGCGCATAGACCATGAAATTCATGGCCATGGTGTGTGCCACGTTCTTCTTCTGGGTGAAACCGGTTTCCACCATGGCGAAACCCGCTTGCATAAACATGACTAAAAATCCGGTGATCAGCGTCCAGACAATATTGATGGCAATTTTGTTGTGCCCATCGGCGTCTCCAATGGTGTGAATGGCGGTCGCCAGCTTGCTCACGCTGGAGTTGACGGCTTTGGCCACGGTATCTTTGGCTGAGGCCACCGAATCGAGGACCTTGGAGGTCGTGGTATCGATGTCGTTAAGCGTGCCGGTTTTTGATCCGTTTGGGTCTTGGCCGAAGGACGTTGCTGGAATGAGCAGGGTGGCCATCGAGAAGCAGATTAAAATGGCCAGAAAAGCGCCTGCGCTGATTTTCCGTTTACTGAATTTTTTTTCTCTCATTGCTTTGGCTTTTAGTTGATGAAGATGGTTTATTTGGTTGTTAACTGGATTGCTGTATGGGGTGTCTAAAAATGGTAATAGGCGGCCAAAATACCACTGAACGTGCTCTGGGTATAGGTTCCGTCTGATTTGTAAAAGAAGTTTTTGCTGCCATTATCCAGGCGGATTTCCGGAACGATGCAGAGGTTGCCAATTCTGATGTTGCCACTGAGGGTCAGGTCTACAACATTCAGGCCCGGCGTGACGCCCGAGGTATTGAGGTCAATTGGATTAACCTTGACACCATCGGGGTCCGAGAAATATTCGCCCCGTAAGGTGAGGCCAAATATGGCGCTCGGATCATAATTCAGGTATACGGCAGCTCCTCCCCAAGTGGCCTTCTTGCCCAATAAAGAGGAATTGACCGTCTGTTCCGTGGCATTAAAGCCCACGCCAAACTTGCTGCTGATCGTGCCGTTGATCACCAGATCGAATTGGCTCAGGCTCTTATACAGGGTATAGTAGGGCGTGAGTGCGGTATCGCTGCTGTTGCCGCCATAGGCCTGGAAATTGAGAAAGAATTTCCATTTGCCGTCCTTGGTGCCGGTGCTGAACTGGGCGATGGCTTCTTTGACAGGAACCTGGGTGGTGGAAAAATCCGTTGGGTCGGAAATGCCTACCATAAATGCGGTCGTGCTGCTCAAGGTAACGTCGGCCTTTAGTCCCGTATTGAAAAAGGGACCGTAGGAGAACATGTAGTCCATCGAATAGTTGCGGTTGGAAAAGGCGTCGACGACTTCATATCCAATATGGGTGCCCCATTTACCCATCGTGAATTTCACGTTTTTCAAAGCTTGCCAGGACACGTAGGCCTGTACCACAGCAAGTAGGGTGGGGTGAGCGCCATCGTTATAGGAAAACTCCTCTGCCCGGCGCCCAAATCCAAGCTCCGCGGTGGCGGCGACTTTGCCGAAACTGTGGTCAGCCCGGATGGATGCCATGCCGAGCTCAAAGGAATTGACTGAATTGGTGAAACTGGTGTAGTTGTTCGTGTACTTACTGCCTCCAGATCCCGAATTAACCCGGTAATACACATCGATCGATCCGGTAATGGCAACTGGTCCGGCCGTTGCTGGCTTGGCTGTGTCTGCGGCCGGGGCGGCCTTGACCGTGGTATCCGCCGGCGACATCGCTTTTTTGGTTGAATCTGACGCTTGTGAGTAACCCGCAATAAAACATAGTAATGACATTCCCGTGAAACAAAGTTTTTGTAACATTGCAATTGGTTTTAAGTGTTAAATCGAGGTATAGCAAATAAACTTGTATCAGAAGTTTATATCTGCTGTACCTTTTTTTTATATTGGTGCTCTAGACTATTTACTCTATCCACTTCTCCGTTTCGTCTCAACCCGCATGGGGGAAATCATTCATCCCGGCGGTTTGGGCCTAAAGGCCGGTCTTTGGGATCATATTCCGGATTTTTTCGACAGGGTAATGAACAGCAGGCAAGGGCAAATCGGTCATAGGAAGAAGCTTGAGGCAGGAAGTAGGCAATAAGGTTTGATTTTGTCCAAGAGGCCGGGACAGGTATGGGTAAAAGTGGTCCGGTAGACCAATTTTGGATTATTGCGCAGGGAGGTACAAGCAATGGCCAGCTCAAAATGGAGCGAATCGAATGCAGTCGCAAAGCACCAAGACGGGAAAAAACGGGTTTTTGACCAGATTCGAATTTATTCATGAATGTTAGTTTTGATCGAATTGTTGCTAGATTTCGTCGAAGATACCTAAATGCGTCAATCAAAAACTAAAATTCTTTCAAAAATTTTAAATATAAATTAATTTAATATGAAAATAATATTATAAAATATTGAATATAAAATATTTATGAATAAATCGATTTCGTTCGGGGTTAATGTTGATAATATGTAAATAAAATTAATATTACTTTTCAAAAAAACCTTATCTGTTTCCATGCGTGGCTGCGCCACGCTTCCTTTCGACGGCGGACTCTGGGCCGCGACAGCCCTGCAGGCCATCGACGGCAAATTCGGATTTGCAGGTCTTGGCACGAGGAGCGTCCACCATGGAGCCTTTAGGCCGACTTAAGCAAGTAATAAAGGAGAATGGATAAAGTGCCCAGCATCATCAGGAGCGTCCCCAGCCCCACCACGTTAGAGGTGCGGGAATTGCAATACTGCCCCATAATCTTTTTGTTATTGCCCACGTGCAGAATGATGGCGATTAGAAAAGGGGCTGTTATGCCGTACAGGACGGTCGTGTAGAGCAAGGCTTTCACTGGATTGATTCCTAACCAATGCATCGCTACGCCAAGGCTCATCGCTACGGCAATGATCGAATAAAACAACCGAACTTCCCCAGGGGTCTTGCTGAAGCCACTATTCAGATTAAAGGCATTGGTAAGAATGTAGGATACCGAGGCGCTAAGGACGGGAATGATCAAAAAACCTGTACCTATGATGCCAATAGAGAACAGCACGTAGGTAAGTTCTCCGGCCAGGGGCCGAAGAGCCAGGGCAGCATCCTTTAAGGTTTCAATATTTCGCACGTCGTGATCGTGCAAAATGGTTCCGGTGGTCAGCATGATAAAATACATGATAAGTACGGCAAAAAAGGCCCCGGCTAATATATCGACCCGCATCCTGAGGAAGGCCAGCTTCCTGCTGCGCTTGGCTTCCAGCCCATGGGCCTGCATTTCTTCCACCTCTGCCGAAGCTTGCCAGAAAAACAAATATGGGGAAATGATGGCGCCGGTCAGCCCAGTAAGTATGAGTACATAATCTTTAGTCAGGACAATCGTGGGCACCAGCGAGTGGCCAATAATCGACCTCCAATTTTGTTTGGTCAAAAACGGAACCAGCACGTACAGCAGCAGACTGAGGCAAACAAACTTCATGACCGCAGCCAGTCTTTTGTAGGAGAGCACCAGCATAAGCAAAAACAACAATACCGTAAATCCTATGCTGCAATTGAGGGCCGGAATTTTAGGGAACAGCAAATTGCCCGCTTCTCCAAGTACGGCGGTATCGGCCCCGATATTGAACAAAAAGGCTGGACAGCTCAGACCGATGAGTAGATACAGTACCCAACGAGGGTAATAGGTCTTGATCACCGAGGTGAGCCCTTTACCGCTGACAATCCCGATCCGCGCGCACATCTCTTGCAACACCGCCAAGATAGGAAAGGCCAGCAGCGCCGTCCATAGGGTAAGCAGTCCGAATTGTGCGCCAGCTAGGGAGAATGTCGTTATAGCTGAGGGGTCGTCATCGCTAGCTCCAGTGATTAGACCTGGGCCCAATGCATTCCAAAATTGCTTGAGGCGATTTAGGTACCTAGGGTTTTTGCTCATGTTGGGTGGTTGGAATCGTCCTATGCCGCGGCAGCAAGCGCTTAAAAGTAGCTAATAATTCCAAAACCACGTAGTCCCTCTGAGCGAGGTCCCAGGCTCGTGGAGCGCGTTCGGGCCAATGGGTTTGTCAGCGCGCCGCGGCCACACTGGCCGTAGTTTGCATGCAATTCGGGCTCTTCCAAACATTGCCACTGCGGGGCTTGTGGAGGATTTATCGGGATACCGCGAATGGACGATTTGCGTATTGTCCCCACTTTTGAGAGAGAAATCTGGATATTTTTTTGGCAATTATTTCAGCAACTCCCTTATATTCGCCTCTAGTAACAAGTATCAAAACCCGCTCGTACTAACTCAAAAATTCAAATTGCCATGGCAAAAAAAGCAAAAAAAGCAGCGAAAAAAGCTGCCAAGAAAACAGTAAAGAAAGCCGCTAAGAAAGCTCCCAAGAAAGCTGCCAAAAAAGCTGCTCCCAAAAAGAAATCCGCACGTAAACCCAATGCTGCCTTTATGGTGCCCTTGGCTCCCAGTGCAGCGCTGGCTGAAGTGATTGGAACTTCTTCCTTGCCCAGAACGGAGATCATTAAGAAAATTTGGGACTACATCAAGAAGAACAAACTGCAGGACAGCGCCAACAAACGCATGATTAATGCAGATGCCAAACTGAAAACACTCTTTGCGGGAAAATCCCAAGTGTCGATGTTTGATTTGGCCAAAGTGGTCAGCAAGAACGTAAAGTAACGCTGGCTTTCCGTTGGCGGGTTGTTGGCCCCTGATCGCTCTGCTCCGCGAGCAGAGTAGCTGTGCTTTTCGTTGCGCGTTTCAACAGGTTTTCTTCGCCATTTCGAGCAGGCCCAAATCTGACGATACGGACAAACGAAAGGTCTTTGGCACTTGATCTGGTTCGGGATGTTTGCCCGAGCCGGATCGAGGGATCAAATTGCGCCCGGTTTGGGATAGCTGCGTATTTGTCTGCGAGGCGCTCCAATCCCATTGCGGCCAACAGCTTGGTGCCGGCCGGAAATTGCTATTCTGGACGTTCCGCCCGCAGAGCATGGGATCTTTTATACGATTGACGAGGCCCGGGATGCTTCCGATTTGCATTCCCCATCCTTTTTCGGCACTATTATTCCTAACTTGTTGGACGTGCAACCACCTTCCCCATCGAACAAAGAATACCTGGAAAACGCCGTGGCCATAACCATCCGAATCGCCTTAATGGTTCTGGTTGTTGGGCTTTGCGCACTTATCCTCAAGCCATTTCTGTCCATCCTGGCCTGGTCGGTAATATTTGCCGTGGCTTTGTATCCGGTATTTAAGCGCATACGAAAATTCCTGGGAGGCAGAGATAGACTAACCGCTGTACTGCTTATATTGATATTACTGATTCTCTTTATCCTGCCTAGCGTTCTGCTCACCGATACCTTGGTGGCAGATTTGCGAAAATGTAAAGCCGACATCCAATCCGGAAATCTCAAGATACCTCCTCCCGGTGATCGGGTGAACAGCTGGCCGGCTATAGCCAAGCCCGTGGTGGATTTTTGGTCGATGGCATCCTCTAGTCTGACTGAGGTAATGCAAAAGTATATGCCCCAGATAAAAGAAGCGGGCACTTGGCTGCTCGGCGAGATCAAAGGGCTCGCAGTAGGCATTTTGCAGTTGATGATCGCCGTGGTAATTGCGGGCGTATGGCTGGTGCATGCCAAAGTGGGGAGGGAAACGGCTACCAAGGCCTTTGTACAGCTAGCACCCACGCATGGCGAAAAATTTCTCCGGATGTCGGAAGTGACTATTCGGAAAGTGGTAGAGGGAATATTTGGCGTGGCCATTATTCAAACAATGATGGCAGCCCTCGGTTTTTTTATTGCCGGCGTCCCTTCGGCGGGCCTATTGACGGTATTATGCTTAATTCTCTGCGTAGTGCAGCTGGGTCCAAGCCTGTTGGTGATTCCGGTTGCCATTTACATGTTTTCGGTATCAAGCACCCTGGTGGCATCGCTGTTTGCAGTCTGGATGCTGATCACCATCTTGTCGGATAATATACTTAAACCCATTTTACTTGGTCGAGGAGCTCCGGTCCCCATGCTGGTCATCTTCCTGGGCTCCATCGGAGGATTTATCTCTATGGGATTTATCGGTCTTTTTCTGGGGTCCATCGGCCTGTCGGTGGGCTACAAGTTGTATCATTTATGGCTAGGCGAAGATTTTGAATAAAGGACATACACAAGCCCTGTGAAGAACGTCCGGCTTTCCTCCTTTTTTGAAACCATCGCAAGATTGGGCTCTGATGCCTCTATATTTTGTTCCTTTATTTGAGCCCGTATACGATTACCTGGTTGGAAAACGTCGCCAGGTACACATGACCGTTAGCCACGGTCGGCGAACAGAATTTGGCGTAGGTACCCGACGCATCGGCGGGATTGATGCTACTGTTCCATAAGTCTTTGGTAACGTCGTTGGCGTCAAAGGCATGCAATATGCCCGGACTAACTGTATTGGACGCATCCCCGCTGACGGCATAGGACGCCCAAACAATGCCTGTTCCGTTAACCGTACCATTGGAGGACACCGACAGGTCGGCTCCAATTCCTCCGGCTGGTCCAGAGGCGGTGGCAACGATTTGATTGGACGCAAAGGTATTGGTAGCCCGGTTAAAGGAAAGTGCGCGCAGCTGGTCGTACTCCCCGCACACATAGACAAATTCACTGCTGCTCCCCAGGTAATAAGCCGGCTGACAATGCAGGGTAGAGCTTAACGGGATGTCCTGTTGGACCTGATTGCTTGCATTGTTAAACTCTCCCATAGCGTTCGTATTAAGCACATACAAATTGCCGTCCTTAGCCCCCGTGAAATAAAAATTGGAATTGGGGATGAGCAAGGTACCCATCACCCCGTAATCCAGGTCGTTGACGTTGAGGTCTAAGTAATTGGTGGGTGTAAAATAGTCGCTCACCTCCAAGGTTGCGCCAGAAGGCGTGAGTTTTAAGGCGCTTTCCCCTCGATCGGTCAGGTTTGTGGGATCGGGGTTGGCAATTGATTCTCCCGTCCCGTTGCTGGTCTCCTGATACAAATTGCCGTCTCCAACAGTCCCATTTCCCGTCGTTTCGTACAGGTTGCCCTGCGCATCGGCTACCATGCCCTGGCCACTCGACCAAAAGCCGCCGTTTTCACCATTGGGCGTATCGTTGTACACCGTTTGTAGTTGCAGCGTGCTGGTATTGTAGCCAAGTATCCAACCATGGTAGGGATTCCAGTCACAGTGGGAAGAAAAAGTCACATAGACTACTCCGTTGACCAGGGTCAATCCCTGGCGCTGGTTGTTGCGCATCGGATCAAAATTGACGACTCCATTTACGTTACCATCTCCTGTGCCCGGGACGCTGGCACTTATCGTGACCGGACTGCCTTGTTGGTCATTGCCCGTGACAATATTGATGGCATGTAAATATTGCGTGAAGGTGGTGCCATCTGTGCTTCGGGAAACGAAGTACATGACTTGCGCCGCCGAATCAATGACCGGAGTTCCGACTATGCCGATATTAAAATAAAAATCCGTGTAGGGATTGCACCACCCAGAAGCCATGTCGGTGGAATTAGGCGGCCGCATGCCCGTCGTAGTGAAGTTCTTCTTCCAATATAGGGTCCCATTATCGCCGTCGAAGGCATAGACCGTATTGTTAACCGTAGCGATGAACACGACGTTGTGGGTACCTGTGGCAATAGGCAAGTTCCCCACTACCAGGGGCTGGGCATATACCTGGTCATCGACGGCCAAGGAAAACAATTTTCCGAATTGGTTGGAGTTGACGTTGGAGGTGGTCAACACATATTCTTTATTATTCAAGCCCGCCCGGGTATTGTCGTTGTGCTGGGTAAGAACGGATACATGCTGGGTGTTAGGGGGAGGATTTGTTCCTGTTCCCGTGCCGGTATTGTCGGAATTGCTCTTCTTGCAACCCGCGAGCACCACAATACTAAGAGTCAGTACACCAATTGTCTTTTTCATAAGTTATCTTGTTTGACCGATCCTCGGATTAAACAGTTTCTAGGGCATTACCTGCAGCCAGTTGACCCGGCTGATATCTTAATGTCGGCTTGCTTAGCCTAGATAAGACGGTTAAAATTATAGTTTTTATTGCTGTAAACAAATAGCTGTTTCCATCCCGCCTAGGGAGTTATTTTTCTGATCAAATTATTTTGAAAATCGGCCACATAGATCGTCCCGTCGGGAGCCACAGCAATTCCATAAGGCTTGTAAAATGAAGCAGTTGTATCCGGACCATTGGTCGATCCACGCAGTCCGCTTCCGGCAAAGGTACTTACCATCCCATCCGGGGTGACTTTGCGTATTTTGTTGTTTCCCACATCGGCTACCAACAAGTTACCCTCATGATCAACCGCAATTCCCGCCGGCCGCCAAAAGGAAGCTTCTCTGCCCCTTCCGTTTGCAGAGCCCTTGGTTTTCTTTCCAGCCAAGGTGGTTACCAGCCCGGTTGGGCTAATTTTTCGGATCATATTATTGTAGGTGTCGCTTACGTACAGATTGCCCGAGGGATCGACGGCAATTCCTCCCGGCAAATAAAAGGAAGCATACGTGCCTTGACCATCGGAGGCTCCGGGCGTTCCGTCTCCAGCCAGCGTAGTCACCTTCCCGGAGGAATCAATTTTTCGAATCAGATCCTTACCGCAGTCAGCCACATAGACCGTACCGTTGGAATCCACGGCGATCCCGACAGGGTTGTCCAAACGCAGCTGGGTATCCCTGACTGTTTTGGCAAGGGGTAGGACTCGACCCGCTAGTGTACTCACCAGGCCTGTGGGAGTGATTTTGCGGATCAGGCTATTGTGCGTATCGGCGATATACAGGTTGCCCCGTTTATCGACTGCGATGCCGGCAGGATTAAAAAAAGATGCAGTGTCGACCCGACCATCGGCGGATCCTACTAACCCGCTGCCCGCGACGGTCGTCACCAACCCATCCGGCGAGATTTTGCGGACCAGGTTATTATGCGAATCGGCGACGTAGACATTGCCCAAGCTGTCCACGGCAAGTCCCATCATGTTGGAAAAACTGGCCGCCTTGCCTTGGCCATTGGCCGTTCCCATGACCCCAGAACCGGCAAAGGTTGTCACGACTGGGCCTGTTTTTTGGGTATGGCAGGAAATAAGGAGAAGGAGGCTAAAGAGCAGCGGAGCAAATGATTTTATCATGAAATGGCAAATATTGTACTAGGGTAGCCTAAACAGGGGTCGCAGAGTGCTACTTAGGCGCTCCTTTCGACCGTGGCCAGTTGGACGGCGAAATTAACAAATAAAGCCATGCCAGGGTACTTCTGTTAGCTTGCCGTTGGCAAGGTGCCCCGCCTACAGTTAGCCCGTGCGCCGGCGCGATGGGTGAGCAGGGCGATATCCACATCCCTGTGGCCGGACACCGACTGACCGCGCTGGGTCACCGCATGGCAGAGGAGCAGATCGGGATCTCTTTTTTGATTAATTTCATGCAAGAGGCAAATCGCCAGAATGCGTAGCCAAAAAATTTCTCCATATGAACCAACAATCGGATAGTGCCCAAGAAAACCAACCGCTTGCCGCGGGGCCACGCAGCCAGCTGAGCAGACGCCAATTTTTGCACTGGAGTGGGCTGGGAGTGATAGGCGCCTCTTTGCCTTTGGCTGGATCAGCTGTGTGGCGAGCTGCCGCAACGTTACCAGCGAAACTAGCCGTACAACTCTACACCGTAAGAAATCAAATCAGTCAGGATATCCCGGGAACCCTTAAGCGCGTGGGGGCGATTGGATTTGAATCCGTGGAAACCGCTTTCTGGCCCAAGGGCACTAGCGTTCAACAAGCCGCCGGGTATTTGCGCGATGCGGGGCTTTCGGTATCTTCCGCGCATATTGAACTTCCCATCGGCGACAATAAACAAGTCATGTTGGATACTGCCGCCGCCTACGGCTGCAAAAAAATGATCTGGCACGGATGGCCCGAAGATAAACGCTACAGCAGTCTGGATGGAACCAGAGAACTCATTTCCATCTACAACCAAGCGGGTGCATTTGCCAAAGACAACGGGCTGCAATTCGGTTTGCACAACCACTGGTGGGAGTACCGCAATAAAGTAGGTGGGCGCTTCGTGTATGAAGTACTGCTCGAAGAAGTGGACAAGGATATTTTTTTTGAAGTCGATACGTATTGGGTTAAAGTCGCGGGTCAGGATCCGGCAACCATCGTGAAGCGACTGGGCGCCCGTGCCCCCTTACTGCATATCAAAGATGGGCCGGCCAAATGGAACGATTCCTTGCCTTTAGATAATCCCGACCCCATGACCGCCGTGGGCAAAGGCAGCCAAAATTTTCCAGCGATCGTCAAGGCAGCAGCAGGCCACACAGAATGGATGATTGTGGAAATGGATAAGACGGCGGGAGATGTCTTTGAAGCCTTGCAACAGAGCCGTGATTTTCTGCTCGACAACAAGCTAGCACGGGCCAAATAGGAGGGTCTGACCGCTTTTTTTTTGCCCTTGGTTGTGAGGCCATTACCAAAGTTTGCAATGCCTGAACTATCGGGTTCAGGCGAGGGATTATTTCACGACGAATTTATAACTGGTTGTCTCTTAGCGCGACATGCGGCCAAGGGCCATCAGAGGAGTTTTTGGCATTGTCCTTGCAGGTTTTAGATGGGGTATAGCAGCTCCGGTATCTCTTCACAGTTAATCCAATACTCATGAAAAAGCAAGACTCCTTCAACGAAGTTAGCCAAAGCGTCAAAATCTACCTCATTGCGGCGATCCTGTTTATCACGGTGATGACTATCGCCTATCTGACCTGGCGTGCAAACTGCTCCTAAGTGGAGCATAGAGCAGTCCAATTGATATTCCCACCAGAAATTCCATGCATTGCAAGGCCCGCGGAGCTTTCGCCATTGGGGAATGTTCTGCACCGATGTCGGCTTTAGGTTAAGCCAGCTGCGTTGCCGGTAAAATTTTCCTTGCCTTGAGTTGCTGGAGCGTGACTACACAGATCAGAATGAAAAGCACGGCAACGGCAGCTTCGGCCACAAGCATATATTTACTGTTGTGTTGGTCATGGGCCCATCCGTCAAAGGTGGTCATGTAGACCACGGGTAAATTGCCCAGGGATCCGAGCAAGGAATATTTGGTGGTAGCATTCTTATTGCCTATGGCCAATAGCAGGGAGGCTGTAAATGCGGCATTCATGAGACCAACGCCGAAGCTGTAGGCCAGCACGCCCGCAATATACACGTTGGGTTCATAGGGCAATATGGACATGGATATCGTAACCAACGCGCAAAAAGCACCTGATCCCAGATAGGCAATCCAATTACCCCATCGATCCGCAACGAACCCCCCTATCACGCAACCCACCGCGCCGACCAAGCCACTTAAAATGCCTGTTACCAGCGCAACGGTGTTGGCATCGGTTTTCCAATCGGCCGCAATTGAAGACCACAAATTGGCCGCTGCACCCGTACCGATGGGTAAACAAATCATGATGATGATAAACAGTGCTAGGGGAACCCGAAGCAGCGAGAGGATGTCCTTACCCATCATAATGATTTCCGCCTTCAGCTTCTTGTCTTTTGTTCGGTGCACGTCTTTAATCCACCATACGACCATGGCGCTGAGCAGCGAGGCGGAGCACAAGCCCACCCCTGCTGCTTCTACGCTAAAATGGGTAGCCAGCCACAATCCCGCACCTCCCCCCAAACCACCGCCTCCCAAATTGCCCGCCTGATACCAGCCGGAAGCCTGGCCTTTTTTTGATGGTTCAATGCGGTTAGCCATAAAACCACTGATGGGCAGTAGCACAAAGGTGGCTGCCACCTGAGAAAGAAACACCATTACGGTAAGCCAGGCTGCACCCTTCACCGTAAAAGGGGTTAGACAAAGAAGCATCAGCAGTGATGCACTGCCAAGTACTCCGACCCAGAACCATTTGCGCAGCGTTAAGGTGAGGTCGGCTAGCGGACCCCAGAGGAATCGCCACAGGTTGGCCGACACGCCGAAGGCTACGATGCCGGCTGTTTGTGCGACAGAAAATCCCCGATGCGTAAGCAGGTAAGGCAAGGTTACGCTCTCAAATCCAAAACAAATACCCGCAGGCAACATCAAGAAAAAAATGTAGTACGGCTTAGTGAATGAAGGTGTAGTCATCGGTGCGTGAGAATATCCAACAATATAAGATGCTTTTATTGACTTGCTTTACAATCTTGAACCAAAGATGGCAAGACCTGGGCCAAATACCGTAGTTGAGGAGTCGATGATTAAAATTTACCATAGAAATGTCTTCTTGGGGTCAAGGTCATCTTTTTAGCATTGCGGCCTTAAAAAAATTGCCCATCTCCGTTAGTTCATATGGATCCCAAGATTTCAGCATCTGCGGGCCCCACTCGGGATCAAAAACCCAGGCCGTCCAGCTGATTTTTCGGCTTTCCAAATATTGTAGAATCTGATTGCCGTAGTGGTTAGGCCCAATTGTGTCTCCTGGCCGAAGAGTAAATCCAATTTCGGTGGCGATAATGGGATAGGTGCTGGCTGCGAATCCAAAATCCTCTTCCCATTTGGGCGGCCAAGGTTCTTGTCTTTTCCATGGATAGGGATGAGATACATAGCCAATCCCTTGGGCATTGATGGGTTCCTCCCGAAGAGGGGTCAGATCGTATGCCCAATCCATCCCCGCTACCAACGGGATTTTCTCCTGATCGAAGGAGCGGATCAAATGAATGATCTCTTCCATCATGTTCTTCCAGTCAGTCCAGCTGATATTGCCCAATTGCCCGCGGTATGTCGTAGGTTCGTTAAACAACTCAAAAAAGGCTACGGTGTTGTTCCCGGAGAAATGACGTGCCATGGTTTGCCAGAATGCAAAAGTTTCTTGCTGGCTGGTCTGGTACATCGGGTCCTGGAATAACTCCATCTTGAGGTTGCCGATCGTATGCCAATCGATAATGACATACATGCCAAGGTCTGTGCACCAGTCAACGGCCTGGTCCAGCAATTGGAGGTATTTGACTGCAGTGCGTTCTCGCCAGGCAACCGGATGCACCGGTATGCGTACCAGCGTAGCGCCCATCTGCTTGATCTGCTCAAAATGCTGTCGATTCCAATGGCCCTGGTGCTCGATTTTATCCGGATCGGAAATTGATAGTCCTCGAAAAAGCAAGGTGTCACCGTTTGCATTGACAAACCTGTTTTTATAGACATGGATCAGGGGTAGCAATTTGGCCTTTGGATTTTTCGGCTCACGGCCTGGATAGGCATCGCTCCACCACGCGTGGTAATGGTGTTTTGCGGTATCCTGCGCCTGATTGCGAGTCCAGAAGCAACAAATCAACAGCAGTAGCAGGTGGCCTCGACGGCCGACATAAGGGGATATAAGCATAAAGGAGAATTTTACATTGCTAAAGAAGTAGATCTCGTTTCAACAACATGGAGGCAAAACACGACCACCAGGACCAGCGCCCCAGTAGGAGCTACAGTAAACTACCAGTTCAGCAAACCAAGTACGGCTTGGTCCCCCCAGACAGCGTCTGAAGGTCGGGGGTGGGACTGGCTAAACACGGAAAGCTCGGCAACACTCAGCACCTTGCTAGCCGCCTCGTCCACGGACCCCTGCTTGATCATCCCTGCGCTATCCAGGCCGAGTCGGCTGATCATAAACCGGTACATGGGTTGTCTTTTCGTTGGGCCGTAGTCGTGCTGGTCCAGCGGCAGGTGCACATTTTCCACGTATTGTTCTCGGCCATACCAGCTATAGATGGTTCGGATATAGGGATATTCCAGCACCGGACAATTTTTGGTCCAGTCGCTGCCATCAGAAATAAGCAGCATGGGACGTGGCGCAGCCAGTGCTGCAATTTCCACATTGTTGGTCAGGTGCGTAGGACGGTGATGAATCGGCATGCCACTTTCGCATACACAGCCACCAAAAAAATAGGCAGAAACCATCACCACCGGCACGGAAACCTTCACCCGGCTGTCGATTGCCGTGAGCAAGATCTTTTGAGTGCCACCGCCGGATTCACCGGTTACCGCGACCCTGGTAGTGTCAACCAAGGGTAAAGAAAGCAGAAAGTCCAGCGCCCGGACACTGTTATAGGTCTGTAATTTCAGAGCCTTCGCAAGTTCATGCACGCACTGGACATTGTCCCCATAGCCAATCATGTCATAGGCAAATACTAAGGCTCCCATTCTGGCCAGGGTCGCGCAGCGTTTCTGGACCTGTTCCTGGAAGCGTCCATCAGGGTCCTTAAAATGACCGTGCGGGGATAAGATCGCAGGCAAAGAAGCATATTTTTTTGTCGGCCGGTATAGATTGCCGGTCAGGTAATAACCTGGAAGTGTTTCCAAGGCCAGGTTTTGCACCGTGTAGCCATCCTCGGTATGGAGGTCGGTGTAAATTACCCGCATCGGACCGCGCGGCATGTGGTTTAGTTCGGCGCCATCCAGTATGCCTTGGCGGATCAAAGCCGCCCTTTGTTCCCAGGACAGTTGGTCATGGTAAAGTTTGGTCAGATCCTGCAGCACCTGGGCCGCTTGCGTTTCGGTATAAAAAGCGCCCGGACACAGATCGGGACGCTGTGGATTGGGTTGCGCCCAGGCGGCTTGACTGGGCAGTAAAAATAGGCTAAGCTGGAGCACCAAAACGCGTGACAGTAGATTGGGGACTGGAGTCACTGGTTGCAGGTTTGATTCAGGTCCATGAATGTACTGTTTTTTGTCCAGGTAATTCTGGCCCCTCTATGCTTACCCATTGCTCGGCGAGTTTCCATGCTCGCGGTGCCGACCCGGATTTTGTGGAAGGTTTCTAAATCCGACCTACCTCGGGAGCAGGATATGAAATTTTAAGCTTAAATTGATAGCACCGAGGACAGAAATTTCCCAACAGCATGGTGGTCTCTCGGGATCGACCTTGGACATGAATTCAGCTACTAAAATTAAGACTGTGAGACTAAGAGCAACTTTAAGGGTTTTATCTATGCTGCTGGTGGGCCTGCTGGTCCAGAGTGCCTGCCGAGAAAACAGCAAATCCAGAAATTCCGGCCTCCAGGCTCCTCCCCGGATCGCGATTGCAGGGCTCGGTATTGAATCGAGCACTTTTTCGCCAGCCTTGACGGATGAAATGGCTTTTCATGCCAAATATGGCGATTCGGTCTTTTCCGTTTACCCTTTCTTGCATGCAGATTCCCCACTTCGTAGCAGGGCCACGTGGATTCCCACTTTGGTGGGTCATGCGCTGCCGGGTGGGGCGGTGACGCGACAGGCCTACGAATCGCTGGTGACTAAAACTCTGGACTCCTTAAGCAAAAACGGGCCCTACGATGGTCTTTTTCTAGATATTCACGGGGCCATGAGTGTCGTTGGTCTGGATGACCCGGAAGGAGACTTCATTGAGCGAATACGCAAAGTTGTAGGCAAGACTACGTTGATTTCCACGTCTATGGATTTACACGGCAACGTTTCCTGGAGACTGGCTGAAAATACCGATTTAATAACCTGCTACCGTAAGGCGCCCCACGAAGATGCCATGGAAACCAAGCGAAGGGCGGTGGAAAACCTCGTGGACCGGATCGAAAGCGGAAAAGGAAAGCCAGGATTTAAAGCCTGGATCGATATACCCATCTTGCTGCCCGGTGAAAAGACCAGCACCCGAATCGAACCCGCCAAGAGTGTCTATGCGGCAGTGGCGCCCGCAGCGACTCAACCAGGAATCATCGATGCGGCCATTTGGGTTGGCTATGCGTGGGCCGATGAACCCCGCAACCACGCCGTGGTCATGGTTACCGGCGATGATAAGCAGAAGGTGACGAGCTCGGCCGAGCACCTGGCGCAGAATTTTTGGGACGCCAGGTTTGGATTTGCATTCGTGGCTCCCACGGCTACCTTAAACGAGTGCCTGGATAGCGCCCTGGCTAGTCACGTCCATCCGTATTTTATTAGTGATATGGGGGATAATCCCACGGCCGGCGGCGCCGGCGATGTAACCTGGACCTTGACCAATATATTGGAACGTCCTGAATTCAAGCAAAAGGGTGGACCTTCTCTTATTTATGCATCGATTCCCGGACCGGATTTGGTCACAAAGGCCATCGCGGTAGGCGTCGGGGGACAGGTAGTTGGGTTGGCAGGAGCCCAGGTGGACGCGCGCTATGCTCCCCCCGTCCGGATCCAAGGAACGGTAGAATCCATTGTGTACGGGGATATCGACGCAGAAGTGGAAGTGGCCGTCCGGGTAGGGAGCGTGCATGTCATTGTAACGAAAAAGCGAAAACCCTACCACAAGGAAATTGATTTTACCAGACTGGGTCTTAGTCCTCGTAAAAGCGATATCGTTGTCGTGAAGATTGGATACCTGGAACCCGAACTCTACGCGATGCAGGCAAATTGGAAAATGGCCCTGACTCCTGGCGGTGTAGACCAAGACCTGGAACGGCTACCTTACAAGCGGATCCATCGTCCCATGTATCCTTTTGATAAGGATATGCCCAGTCCTGACCTGTCGGCGAAACTTGTGCCTGCGTCGGATCAAGTGCCATAGGGCGCAGGATGATGCATGCTGGCATGGGAACTAGTGCTTTATGCAGCATGCAACCTTTTCACGGGCCGAGCTATAGTTTTTTTTCGACTGCCGCTTCGGTTTTTGTCCAATATGGAGGATGTCGCTTGTTATATTAGAGACGACAATTTTTTTAAATCAGTAAAACTAGTACCATGGACGAATTCATTTTAATCTTAAGACACGAAGACGGCATGAAAGTGGCCTCTCCCGAGCAGATTCAAATTTGGATGAAACAGACGATGGATTGGATCGGAAGCATTGCTGCCCAAAATAAGTACAGCGGAGGAAACGGTCTGCTCTTCGATGACAGCCGGGTTGTTTGGCATAACCGGGTAGTCACTAATGGGCCATTCGGCGAAATCAAGGAGACTATCGGGGGATATATGATGGTCAAAGCGGATTCCATCGATGAGGCAGTAGAATTCGCCAAAGGATGTCCGGTCCTGCAAGGAGAAGGCAATAGCGTGGAGGTTCGACAAATAGCCAAAAAAAACATCTCGTAAAAAGCTCGAAGCCCCAGTATCAATTCCGGGGCTTCTTTCATTATGCAAGATCAGCAGTTAATACCGCATTTGTTTAGAACGGAATTCAGTAAAATCGTTTCCGTGCTCACCAAGTCATTCGGGATGGAACTGGTGGACATGGCGGAGGACATTGCGAGCGAAACGTTTTTAGCCGCCCTGGAAACATGGCCCTATCAGGGGATGCCTAAAAACCCCACGGCGTGGCTATACACGGTAGCGAAGAATAAAGCCGTCAACCTAATCCATCACCAACATGTGTTCAGTGATAAAATTGCCAACCAAATAAGGATGAAATCCTCCAGTATCCCGGAAATCGACTTGTCAGACCACAACATTTCCGATAGTCAATTGCAGATGCTCTTTGCCGTGTGTCACCCCTCGATTGGTGCCGAAGCGCAAGTGGGACTAGCCTTGCGCATCCTCTGTGGGTTTGGCATCGAGGAGATAGCCAATGCCTTCTTGTCTAATAAAGAGGCAATCAACAAAAGACTGTTCCGGGCGAAAGAGAAATTGAGGCAAGAGAAGGTGAAAATCGAAATCCCCAGCGAAGCTGATATTGGCGGTCGACTGGAGACAGTGCTTACCACCCTGTATTTGCTATTCAACGAAGGGTATTATTCGGAGAGCCAAGACAGTGTGCTTCGGGAAGATCTGTGCTTGGAGGCCATTAGACTTACCCATTTGCTCGTGGAAAACGAGTCAACCAATCGGCCCGCCACGCGCGCCCTGCTTGCGTTGATGTGTTTTCACGCGTCGCGATATGGAGCCAGAAGGAATGCGCGAGGAGAAATCGTCTTGTATCAGGATCAGGACCCTGGTCTCTGGAATCAGGAACTGATAGCCAAAGGAGCATATTTTCTTCGAGAGGCTTCAGGCGGGCGGGAACTAACCAAGTATCATCTGGAAGCGAGTATCGCCTACTGGCATACAATCAAGGAGGATACGAAGGAAAAATGGGAGAACATTTTGCAACTGTTTAACCACTTGCTGTCTCTACAATATTCACCCATTGCGGCCTTGAACAGGACCTACGCCCTAGCTAAGGCAAGGAGTAAGGCGGAAGCTATCGTTCAAGCGGAGCTTCTGAATTTATCAGGCAATCATTTCTACCACGTGTTGCTGGCCGAACTCTACTTGGGCATCGATAACAGCAAAGCAAGGTCCTGTTTGGACAATGCCCTTGCCTTGGCCAAAACACAGACGGATCGCCAAACGATTCAAAAAAAAATAGATAGCTTGGTCGAAACTTAAGTAAGCAGCGGCTGAGCCAATCATCCTGAGAGCCCAGTTATTCGACGGGTCTTGCTGAAGGCTTAGTAAAAATGGTTTACTCAAGAAAAAGTCTCTTATCTTGCTGCAATGATTAGCAGCAATCCAGCCGCATAGAGGATCAGCATCAGGCCCAGCTGCCTATAGACAGGCTTTGAGGCGCCAGCAAATTCTTTCCAAATAAATATGCCCCAAAGTGCCGCAACAATGGTGGCGCCCTGGCCTAGGCCATAGGATATGGCTGGACCCGCCTTGTCGGAAGCCAGAATGGAAAAACTCATTCCCATTTGCCAGATCAGCCCACCCAGTACGCCCATGGCATGGTCGCGGAAAGAACCTGTAAAATAACGGGAAGCAGCAATTGGCTTTCCGGAGATGGGTTTGAACATCAAGATGGTGTTAAATACAAAATTGCTCCCTAGAACTCCCAGTGCGAAAAATACCAAAGCGGTGTAGGGGGTCAATTTTCCGGGTTCGGGCGAGGCAAAATCTGCGATCATCGATGCCGCCACGTATTTATAAAAAAAGCCCATGAGTAATCCGGCAATGGCTGCCAGCAACAGTCCTTTCGAGGTACGAGTAGACGCATTGCTGCGCATTTTCCGGTAGGCATTGGCATTAAATAAAATTGCCAGGGCAATTAGCGCGACGCCGCCAAATAGCAAAGCGGGATTGCCCTGCGGCCGGTTTAAATAATTTACGACCACACCCAAAATCAAGGCAATGCCTATGCCCACCGGAAAGGCAACCGACATGCCCGCCTGAGCTATTGCAGCGACCAGCAGGATATTGGCCAGGTTGAAAAGGACCCCTCCGCTACATGCACTAACTAGGTTGGCAGTGTCCGCTCCTCTCCAATCATCCCCAAATGATCTTCCCTGATTACCGTGGCTTCCAATGGAAACGGCCATCAGAATGGCGAGGATAAAAATACCCAGGCAGTAATCCCAATAAAACAGTTCAAAGCGCCAAGCTGGAGTGGTAAGTTTTTGGGTATTTGCCCAAGATCCCCAGCACATCATCGTGACGAAGCAGAACATTATGGCTGTGGAGTAATTGTTTATGATGAACATAATTCGGTGTTGTGGGTTAGGGAAATTCAAGTAAGTCGGCTTTTGTCGGGGCTGACGTTTGGGCCCCCTTTTTTGTGACCGAAAAGGATGCAGCCCGGCAGGCTTGAGACAGGGCTTGAGGCATGAGCACACCGTCAGCCAGGAAGTGCGCCAAGGCCCCGTTGAACACATCTCCTGCGCCGGTCGAATCCACCGGCTGAACCTTTGGGGCCGGGACCTGCAATTGCTGGTGCGGGCTACTAAACCATGCCCCATTTTCCCCCAGCGTGATGATGACATTTTGTACTCCCCGCTCCAATAACTTGGTGGCCATTTCCCGGGGGGCTCCGGCCGCCTTAGGGTCCACTCCCGTGAGAAGGGCAGCCTCGGTTTCGTTGGGCGTGATTAAAAATAAGCCCTTAAACAAGGCATCGGAAAGACGCTGGGCCGGAGCAGGATTCAAGATGATTCTTTTTTCATGTTTGCGCGCGAGTCCAACAATGTGCTCAACCGTTTGCATGGGTATTTCTAGCTGCACCAAGATCAGATCGCTGGACCTAATTAAGCTTTCCTGATTATCAATATCGGCGGCTGTCAAGTGCATATTGGCGCCTGGAGCCACGATGATCGTATTTTCTGCTTGTGCATTCACAGTGATGAGGGCAATGCCCGAAGGCATTTCCGAATCCTTGCCTACGGCCGAAATATCTATACCTTCTTTGGTTAAACTTGCCAGGGCAGCCTGTCCAAAAAGGTCATCGCCCACTTTCGCTATGAAGGTCACTTTGGCCCCAAGCCTTGCTGCGGCGACCGCTTGGTTGGCTCCCTTGCCTCCGGGATGCATAAAAAAGTCGTTTCCCAGAACGGTTTCTCCAGGGTGCGGGAACCGCGTGGTACTGACGACCAGGTCCGTATTGCTACTTCCAATGACGAGTATTTTACCAGGCGAAGCCATCTACGATTTCTTAACGAGATTTATATAATGGGGTCAATTGGCTGTGCTTGGTTCTTCAGCCACTGGCAACCAAACTCGCTGGGATGATCCAAGCTGGCTTGCGTCGGCAAAGGGGACTAAAATAAGTTGGCGAATTTGGCCCTGCCCCTGTATCGTCAGGGCAAATGCCTGGGTTCCTATCCAACCCTTCGGCAACAGTGCGTTGGCTTGGTGCAGGATGTAAGCACTAGCTTGGTCGGAGGGCAGGGGCAAACAATTTTGCGTCCAGGAACCTACCAACGAATCAATTGCTAAGACCTGAGGGCCCACCTTAAACCCGATCCTATTGGGGTAAGAGGGGCCGCCATGCAGGATTTGCAAAGGCATGTCAAACTGCACGCTAATTTCATCCCCCTTTCGCCACTTTCTGGACACTTGGACGTATTGCGTGTTGAAGCTGACTTGTTGCTTGCCATTTACTGATAGCTGGTAATTGGCAGCCCAAGAGGGAATTCTAAATCGGATAGAAAATTTTTTATCCGGGACCGAAGGATCGATCCGGTACATGAACTTGGTGGCTTGGGGAAATTTGCTGGAGGCTACCAGGTCAAGACCAATGCAGAAGCCGTCCTGGGTTTTCACCGAATCATGTACCTGACCTGGCTCGTAGAGAAGGACGGCGAAATCATCGCCCAATCTGCCCCAGACCAGGCCGGGAATCATGGATATTCCTCTGGGCACGCTGGACAGGCAGCAGGAATACCCCTGGTCACAGCGGTAGGGCTTAATGCCCTGCAACGCGGTATAATAACTAACGCATCCCGTCTGCGGACTTTCTGCCCCCAGAAGTTGGTTGTATATTGCCTTTTCCATTTCTTCGACATATTTGGCTTGGCCAGTGATTTTCAGCAATTGTTCGTTGAACTGAATCCAAGTGACGGTGACGCAACCTTCGCCCATGTCATCGCTGCTTTCTGCAGGTAGTTGATAGTCCGCATGAAAGATCTCGCCTGCGCTGGCAGTACCCGTAATGTAGAGTCGGTTGTTGACAATGTCCTGCCAGGCTGCCTGCAGGATGTGAAGGTATTTCTGTTCTCCGGTTAGCCGGTAATATTTCAGCATGCCCACAAAACAAGACAACATTTCATAGGCCTTGGCATCCCCCACGGAATCTACCCTGCCATATCTGGTTAGATTGGTCATGATCTTAGGACCGTTGGCTTGCTCAAAGGCACGAAGAACGTAGTTGGCAAAATCCAGGTACCGCCGTTGGCCGGTATAGCGGTACAGGTCCACCATGGGTTCCAATATGCTGCCAGATGCCAGCCCCACGTGGTCGCCGGAACGCATCAGATCCAATTTTCCAGGTTCGTCGCCAAAGGTTCGGCAGATGAGGTCGGCCGCTTTTTCAGCCGCCAGCAAGGAGGCTGCGTTCCCGGTAACGGCATAGTAATTCAGTAGCCCGATGATCCCATATTTATGTGCCCAAACATCCCAGGCGGTCCAACGGTCTTTTAGCAAATATGTTCCCAGGTAGCCGTCCTCGAGTTGGTTCTGCATGTAAGTGGAAGCCACGGCGTCCATCAGCATCTTCAGTTGGGGATCATGCGTGTACTGGTACATGCGGGAAGAGGAGTAAAGAAATTTTCCAACATGCTCACCGATCCAAGTTTGATTTCCGGGCCGGTGCTCGAATCCCGCAAGAATGGTGGCTGAATCAATTTGTAAAAGCCTCTTTTGCCAATTAATTAGCAGGTGCTCCTCCAAGAGCCCATCCAACTGCACCAGGTCAGCGGAGACAAAGCTATCCTGAATTTTGTTGGGAATAATGGGCTTCCAAAGGCGGATGGGATCATCGGAAGCCATGGCGCCATGCATGAAGCAAATCCACATAAAGACAAGCAAAGCAATTCTCATCGTTGACCTATTTTAAACCCTGGGCGGTTGGTTTAAGCTTTTGGTGAGAAAAAAAACTGTCATGAAAATAACCATTTAATACCAGTTCAAAGCGCTTTGCTTCGGCGCAGGGGCGTCGAACAGGGATCAATTTTTTTTGCGCCCCGGGGCAGTACGCGAGGCGCCGGATTCTAGGGCCGAGGCGTGCCAGCGTCTACCGCAAAGATTTCCGAACTGTACAATCCCTTGGGAGTCAGAGGGAAATTAGTAATCAAGCGCACCTAGTGTTGCCAGCCTACGGGAAAAAGAGATGGTCCTTTATATACACGCTCGGTAAAATATACTCTCTTATTTTTTTGCCAACCTGGTTTTGTTCGGAAATTGTGAGGGCACACGCAAAGTTGAGCCTGGGAACGGTCGATTCCTGTGAACCACCGATAAAGGGATGTGCATACGTCAATCTAGTACAAAGGTTCGCTTGCATCGCCAGACAAAAACAACCATCAACAGGTGAAACAGACTTCCATACATTCGTCGCACAAACTGCCCCGTTGGACTTTGATCCTTCCGGTGGTCGCCTGGTTGATTTTTTTTGCAGGGCATTATGTGACCTGGAAATCGTTTTTTTTCGTCTCGGCGCTAGCCTTGATTGGTGCCGTGCTCAGCGCCGTACACCACGCGGAGGTCATTGCCGATCGAGTGGGCCAACCATTCGGCACCCTGGTGCTGGCCTTGGCTGTAACGCTGATTGAGGCGTCCCTCATCGTCTCGTTGATGTTTGCAGGAGGTAAGGACGCCTCCGGACTAGCGCGTGACACGGTGTTTGCGGCCGTGATGATCATACTGAACGGCATGATCGGCGTGAGTATTTTATCTGGTGGCATCCGTTTTAGGGAGCAAAAATTTGTATCTCAGGGAATCAGTGAAGCCTTGATTACCCTGGTCACCATATCGGTATTCACGCTGATCTTGCCGAATTTCACTACCAGTTTGCCCGGGCCATTTTATAGCAAGCAACAATTGCTGTTTGTGGCTGTGGTGACGATCGTATTGTATGTGACGTTTATCTTAGTCCAAAATATTCGGCACAAAGACCATTTTCTCACTTCACTGACAGAGGATGAACTACACGCGGAAAGGAAGCCGGAACGACCTACTGTGCTGGCGACCTGGCTAAGCGCACTGATGCTGATTATTTGCTTGGGCGCGGTGGTTTTTCTGGCCGAATCTTTGGCCCCCGGATTGGAATCCTGGATCAGGTCCGTGGGAGCACCGGTTTCCTTGGTAGGCGTACTGATTGCCTTCGTTACGCTGTTGCCGGAAGGTTTGTCGGCTTTTAAAGCAGCCCAAAATAACCAACTCCAGAAAAGTTTGAACTTGTCGCTTGGTTCGGCCCTGGCAAGTATTGGGCTTACTATTCCGACTGTTGCATTCGTATCGCTGTACACTGGCCTGCCACTTTCCTTGGGTATTGGTGCCGAGCCCATGGTCCTGTTTCTGCTGTCGTTGTTCGTGGTCGCATTATCCTTAAGCACCGGCAAAACGATTATTTTGCAAGGCGTGGTCCTGCTCATCATTTTTGCGATCTACATTTTTACGATTATTTTTCCTTGAATTCCGTGGATTCACGTTTCGACCGGGGAAAAATCAATTCAAAAAACTATTTTGGAAATCCGACACGGTCTAAGAATTGTTGAAACCGTGGATCTGCTTTAAGAGCGGGGCAAACATTCCGATCATGTTTCACGTGCGATAATATGGGATCGTGATCATGCCATGCCTGTTCCAAGTAAATCAAAGCGGAATCAATATCTCCCAGCCAAGCCGCGGAGTTTGCCAGATAAGTTCCCGCAATATATTCCGATCTGGACCTTGCTTTCAACTCCTCCATTAAAGCACGTGCGCCTTCCATATTCCTATTTCCACAATAGGCCCAAATTAAACTGTTGATGGCATGCTGATGCCTGTTGGATATCTGGACCAGATAGTTGAATTTTTCAATTGCTTCTTCATATCGCTCCATCGCTAAAAGGCAAAGACCAGCAACGCGGTGAGACAAAAAGGAATTGCCGTCCAAATCAATGGCTGTTTTAGCCATTTCTAGTGCCTCATCCAGTTTACCGCCCGTAAGCAGGGTCCACGCTAAATCGGCATGATCAACCGCGCTAAGGGGTTCCAGTCTTATAGCGATCCGCCCCTGCCGTTCCCCTTCTTCAAACTTACCCTCGACGAAGGACAACAGTACCATACCATACAGCGCATAGGCATTGGAAAAGGAGGGATCTAGCTCAATCGCCTTAAGAAAACTCTTCCTGGATTCTTCCCATTCGTCCATAGCCAAATAATACATTCCTAACACATTATAGGCCTGAGAAACACCGGGATCCAGCCCGATAGCCGTCATGGCCGCATTCTTTACTTCAGTTCCCACGGCCAATCCCGGGAAGAAGCTATAAGTGGCAGACAAAGAATTTGCTTCCCCATAACCTACCCAGGCCAGCGCGTAATCGGGGTCAAGGGCAACGGCCTGTTTAAAAAATGCCAGACCGGTTAAAATGGAATTCCCTCGCCGGTTTAAATAGAACCTCCCTTTCAAATACATCTCATAGGCTTGCGTATTTTGTGTAGATATCTTGGTAATGCTCTCCCGCTCCGAATCGGCTAATTTCAACTTTAACTGCTCGGTGATGGTGAGGGCAATTTCATCCTGCACCGCAAAAATATCATCCATGTCCCGGTCATACTTTTCACTCCATAAATGATAGCCATCCTCCACGTTGATCAATTGAGCAGTTATGCGAAGTCGGTTGCCTTGTTTGCGTATGCTACCTTCTAAAACCGTTCTGACATGCAGTTTTTCCCCTACTTCCCTCAGATCGACGTTCTTTCCTTTAAACTGGAATGAAGAGGTTCGACCAGCCACCTTGAGATCCTTCAAATGGGCTAAGGAATTAAGAATTTCTTCGGCCATCCCGTCACTAAAATATTCCTGGTCCGGGTCGTTGCTCATGTTCACAAAAGGCAACACCGCAATGCTTTGACCCAGCGGTTTGGCGATGTAGTCTGCATAAATCGAGGTAGTCGTGGCTGCGGAAGATGACGAAGAAATCTCATAAATGCGGGTTGGTTCCCGGACATTCTTGAGCGTTTCTTCACGTATGAAGCGAGATACGATTTCCCTTTTATTGGTTATGTTTTGATGTACAGGCTCCGAAACATAAATGCAACCCGGTTTGGCCGAAGACTGGATGCGGGAGGCGATATTTACCCCGTCTCCAAAGACGTCCCCATTTTCAAATACAACTTCGCCCAGGTGGATGCCAATGCGCAATTGAAAATCTTGGGCAGCGTTACAGCTTTCCTGGATCTTAATAGCGGCATTCACGGCGTCAGAGACCGCATTAAAACTAGCCAGCACGCCATCTCCCATTTCTTTGATGAACTTTCCGCCAAATTGTTCTATGAGTGGCTGTTGTATTTCCCGGTTCTTTTTTAATAGACTAATGGCCCTTTGCTCATCCGTACCCATCATAGCAGTATAACCAACAATATCGGTAAACATGATGGCGGCTAACTGGCGGTATCCTGGCATGCGATTTTATTACGCCCAGAAAGTTATGCAAAATGCAGAAACTATCCATAAGCGTATGAAAATCAGGCGGAATAAACCGACTCAACTCGGTCGGAGCCTTGGGGTGTATTGATTTTGGTCAGGGTGGTTAGCCTAGCGGCGTTTGAAGGTTTATTTTCAAGGCCCTACATAAATTCAAAAAGTAAATGTGTAACCAAGGAAAAACACATAATTCGCGTAATGTCCCGGGGTAGTATAGTCATATCCCACGATTTTACTGGCTTCTGCGTCGGTCGGAGCTGGAACAGTACTTCGGTACATTGGAATCGTCACAAAACCGTAGAGAAAGGAAGTCTTGAATTTATATTGTATCCCTGGCTCGAAAGAGAAAATGCGGCCCGGCCTGCGCAATCCATCGCTGCCTCCGATTAAATCATGGGCAGGAACGCCCTCGTAGCGTAATCCCAGCGTGCCAACCAGGTGATTAAAAGTGAAATCAACTCCAGCTCTCATAGTGTAGGAATCGGGGACGCTGTTCACTTCGGTGCCTAAAGAATCGAAAAGGGCGACAACAGGCGGTGGTGAGTTCGGAGGCAAACTGGGCGTATTATTCTCATCCCGGGGGTTGATCAAATAAAAAAAGTTGCCATAAATGCTGACCGTCTTGTTGAAAATGTAGTACGCGTTGAGATCCGTGGTAAAGCCGGTGCCGCCGTCCCCCAATTGGATAGCCACGTTTACTGGCGAAAGCATTTTCGCTGCGGGATTGTTCGGATCGTAGTAAAAATAATCCTCGACTTTATAGTTACCGGTTGGGAATTTGATACCCAGACCTACCTGAATATTTCCCTTTGTGGCTTTATCCGTGTTGATTAGCCACTTATACACGGTAAAGATCATGTCGCCTAGGCCATAGGCGGATGTGGTATGCCGGTACCCAGAGGCGTGTTCCAGCACACTCGAAATGCTATTGGCTGCAATAGGCATGTCCAGGCTGAGTGCCCACCCGTTCTTCAATAATCTGGTGAGCTCAAAATTCAGGGTATATTCATAAATATGGATCCCGTCCCATTGTTGTTTTACAGGGCCGGAGTAGAGCTGGAATGCCTGAAAATACCTGTTGTTGATATCCAGCATCCACTCGTCGCTGCTTTGGGCATAGCCCAGTTGCGCAAATTGCCCAAATCCCGAAATATTTCGGATGGGCACACACCCTTGGGCGTGGCCTGTTCGAACAAATAGAGCGGTTACAAAAAGCGTAACAAAAAATTTTTTCATACAGATGATTTTTGCCACCAATTTAAAGGGACCTGCGAAGGATGTCCAATTACCTTCTAATATAGCATCAAATCTTTGTTCTCATCCTGCCGTTGCCGTGATTGAGCCTCACAGTCAAGTAAATGAGCTTTTGGTTCAACGCTGCCCCCAGGCTGGCCATGACGGGTCTATCCCCACGGTTTTCCTGCGAATGAGGGGCCCGCATGGCCTTGGACCATGATCGGGAAATAAACAGGCTTCATCCCCTAGCTCACCTCGCTGCGATAGGCCCCATGGCAAGCCCAAACAGGCCTCCCCAATATAAGAAGCAGCTATATTATAGGCTGGGATATATCCCCCTGGCAGGTTTCGCCTTTATTTCCAAGGCCCTTGACTTTCAGCTGTTTTTTGTTATCTTAAGGTTGTGGATTCGTTCCGTCAAGGTCATTTTTAGTTACGGCGGATTATTTTTTCCCAATCTAGGGGCTGCTCTTTTCATCGAGTGGCTCTACTAATGCATTTTCATGATCAACGTGTACGATGAGGTTCGGGCTCATCCCGAATATTTTAAGCAGATATCGGTGGGTGATGTACTATTTGTGCATTATAAATGCCCTCAAAGAGAAAACATGATTCATCTGCTCACCCACCACAATTACCTCATCTATAGCCTAGACGGGGAAAGGCATTTATTGCACGATAATGAACGTTGGATTTTAACCAAAGATGTCTCCCTATTTGTCAAGAAATCAGCGTATACTCAAGAGTGGTATCAGCAAAAAGACTGGCTGGTATTGACATTTTTTATTCCAGATGAATTCTTGAAGAAATTCCTAAACGAATACCGCAGTGTACTCCCAGCAAAGAGTTTTGTCCAACCCTCTTTCGATAGTGTAATAAAGGTCGATGTCAACGATACGATCAAAGCATTTTTTTTCAGTATTCTCCCGTATTTTACGCAAACCCCTCCGCCACCCCAAAGTCTGCTAGAAATCAAGTTCCGGGAACTTTTGCTTAATATTCTCAGTAATCCGGCCAATGCCGGCCTCGTTGCGTATATCAACGAACTGGATAAATACGATAAGCCGTATTTACCAGAAATCATGGAGTCGAATTACATGTACAATTTATCCTTGGCTGAGTTTGCCAGACTTGGACATCGCAGCCTGGCCACATTTAAAAGAGACTTTCTTAAGCATTTCCAGATGCCGCCAGGCAAGTGGCTGTTGCAAAAAAGAGTCGAAAGGGCACACCTCTTGCTGACCACGAGCAAATCGAGCATAAATGACATTGCGTTGGAAAGCGGGTTCGAAAGCGGGGCACATTTCAGTCGGGTGTTTAAGGAAAAATACGGCTATTCGCCTAACCATTCCCGCCAGAAAGTGGTGGAAGGTGGTGGGTAAACGCAAGTTCCCGTATATTCTGTTTGTCTGGTGCGTCATACCCTGCAGAATTTATTGAGCCTTACAGATAAATAGTTGAACCTATTAGACTACCTGAATTCTGAATCCCAGCTTATTTTTATAACATCAACCTGACCGCCAAAAACCTAGGATCATGCCAATTGAAACTGCTTCTCATTCATTGCTAAACCAAATTCAGGGAAAAATCATTGAGCCTTCTGGCGCTGGGTATGATCAGGCGCGCAAGGTGTTCAATGGGACGGTTGATAAGTTCCCTGCATACATTATTAAGTGTGCTAATCCACAGGATGTAGTGCTGGCGATCGAATTTGGTAGGCAGCATCAGTTGCCAGTGGCCGTCCGGGGTGGTGGTCATAATGCTGCCGGTTTTGGGGTTTGCGATGGCGGGGTCACCATCGATCTTTCGGCGATGAACACCGTAGTAGTCGATCCGTCAAATAGGTTGGTACGGGTTGGCGGTGGTTGTACGCTGGCTGAGGTGGACAAAGCAACGCAGCCTTATGGGTTGGCTGTACCAAGCGGTGTGTTTTCATCTACGGGGGTTGGAGGACTTACGCTCGGAGGGGGGCTTGGGTATTTAACTCGAAGGTATGGTTTATCCATTGACAACCTGCTGGAAGCCGAAGTTGTACTGGCGGATGGCCGTTGCGTCAAAGCATCGGCTCAAAGCAACCCCGATTTATTTTGGGCGATCCGGGGCGGTGGCGGGAACTTTGGTGTTGTCACCTCCTTTTTGTTTCAGGCTCATGAAGTAGCTACGGTGTTTGGTGGTCCTATGTTTTGGTTCATAGAGGATAGTCCCGAAATCTTGCGATGGTTTCGCAAGTTCATCATCTCGGCGCCCGATGCCGTTAGCGGGTTCTTTGCCACACTGGGGATCCCGCCATCGGATCATTTCCCGAAAGAACTGCACCTCAGAAAAATGTGCGCCATCGTGTGGTGCTGCACCGGAACGGAAGCGGAAGCGACGCAATATTTCGAGCAGGCTAGACAGATAAAAGCTCCGGTAATCGACCTGGCTGGTCCTATTCCCTTCGCTCAGCTACAGACTTTATTCGACCCGATCATTCCTCCAGGAATACGAATGTATTGGAAGGCCGATATGCTTAACGACATAAGCGATGAAGCTATATCCAAGCATCTGGATTTTGGCCTGCGCTTGCCTACTTGGCAGTCTGGCATGCATATTTATCCCATTAACGGTGCCGCCTCGCGCGTAAACCCAAAAGAAACGGCATGGAGTCATAGGGAAACCCCTCTGACCATGATCATTAATGGGATCTGTTCCGACCCTGATGCGCAGAAGGAGACTTTCCAGTGGGCCCGGGATTATTGGAAGGACTTGCATCCCTACTCGGCTGGGTCGGCTTATGTCAATTTCATGATGGATGAAGGAGCCGAGCCGGTTAAAGCCACCTATGGAGAAAATTATACGAGGCTAAGGGCCATTAAAACCCAATACGACCCGCTCAATTTTTTTAGAATCAACCAAAATATTCCCCCCCTATAAACTGATCACCCATGTTTTTAGGAGTCCGGTGTAGACTGCGCGCGCCAGTCGAACCCTAATATCCTGCTCGATCGGGGAGGTAAGTCTCATGCTTTTAGTTGGCCGTTTTTTTCTGGGCATTTAGCCTGGATGACCCCTCATGTACCTAGGTGAACGATCATGCAACAATTTTTTATTAAACAAATCTTCAGGAGGCATCTTTATGAAAAGAAAAGATTCAACACTTGGGCTGTCCATTTTGATCATGGCAGCGTTATGGAGTTCTTGCCAGAAAAAGGCAGATACACCACTCTGTGGCGGAGGCGACATCACGGTGACCACCAGTCAGGTGGTAGGCACTGGCCTCAATAACCCTCGCGGCATTAAATTTGGCCCCGATGGCTTATTATACGTCGCTGAAGCCGGCATAGGTGGAACCACAATGAGTACGACTTGTGCTCAAGTAGTTCCTCCGGTAGGTCCCTATTTAGGTAGCAACACCGGAAGCCGGATTTCCCGAATCGATTGGCAGGGAAATCGCAGCACTGTAGTCGACAACCTTCCTTCGAGTACTACACAGCCACCTGCATCCAACCAAGGGGTTGCTGATGTGGAATTTATTGACCGCACCCTCTACGCCGTCCTGGCGGGCGCCGGCTGCTCTCACGGAGTGCCGGATATTCCCAACGGCATAGTCCGGGCAAATGCTGACCAGACATGGACAATGATCGCCAATTGCAGCAATTTTCTGATGAATAACCCCGTAGCCAGCCCGGATCCTGCCGACTTCGAGCCCGATGGAACACCCTATAGCATGACCAGTATCAACGGCGATTTGTACATAACGCAGCCCAATCAACAGGAGATTGACCGGATCAACCCATTAACGGGTGAGATTACTCGAGTTATAGATATGTCCAAGATTTATCCTGGACCCACGGATTGGCAGGGGCCCACGTCCATGGTATACCACGATGGTAGTCTGTATTTTGGAACACTCACCCGTTTTCCCATAACGCAAGGCGTTGCCAATGTGTATAAACTCACGCTTGATGGCCATCTCAGTGTATTTGCCAGTGGATTTACAGCTATTCTGGGGATTGCCTTTGACGACCATGAACGCTTGTATGTCTTGGAAAATACAGTTGGCGCTCCTTTCCCCACGCCAGGTATGGGGGATGTGGTTAGGTGGGACCCCAGTGGTAAGAGGCAGACGATCACCTCAGGATTAAACCTGCCGACGGCGATGACCTTTGGCCCAGACGGGAAGCTGTATATCTCCGATTGGGGGATTGGTCCTCCCGGGGCTGGGCAAATCGTCCAAATAACCTTTACTTGCGAAGAGGTGCAAGGCGACAATCAAAAATTTTAGAGTCTCATCAGATACCCAAGTGGGGGAAGAACTACACCTCGAAGGAAGCTTTCTGGCAGAAGGCTTCTTTTTTTGTTTATATCAACGTTTCTACTCTAGGCATTTAGCAGTGCTTGGATATCAAACTTTTTCATCCGTAGAAAGGCGTTGGTCACGCGTCCCGCGCGCTTGGGGTCGCTCATTAATTCCGGCAACAAAGAAGGTACAATTTGCCAAGACAAGCCGTATTTGTCTTTTAACCAGCCACATTGGCTTTCCATTCCGCCCTCGGTCAACTTGCTCCAGTAGTGGTCGATTTCATCCTGTGTTTCGCAGTGAACGACTACGGAAACCGATTCATTAAACTTAAATAGTGGGCCTCCGTTTAATGCCATAAAGTGCATCCCATTCAGACGGAAGCTTACCACCATGGCAGTGCCCTCCTGCATTTTATGTATCTCGAATCCCTCTTTGCCATAGCGGCTGACCGCACCAATGTGGGAATCTTTGAATATAGATGCATAAAACTTGGCGGCCTCTTCCGCTTGCCTGTCAAACCATAAACAGATGGTCATTTGTTGCGTTACCATAATGAAATAGTTTATAGATTTAATTTAGATATGGTCCAATATGCTATGTTCTGTTATTGCAAGAACGAATAACCTTTTTGGCTTCCAGACAATTCCCTTTTTGGAGTCTTTACCTTTTGCGCAGAGTCAAACGAACAGAAATTACCTGAATGGCAGGTCCTGCATCCCTAACTCCTAATATCCAATGCGAATGGAGACGCAAACATAAGTTCACTAATGTACGCAAATTTAACCTGACAGAACGGCTTCCCCTGCAGGCTCATAGGTTAAAAAAATTGTATTCTAACCGGATGAATATTTCCTGCTCAAAGCTGCGATTTAAATTGCCAATTAGCTGCGTACGATAACCTAGGTCCAATCGACCCTGGCTATTGAAAATGCATTGTATGGAAGGAGCTGCATCAAAATAGTATTTATCTGATCCTAGGTTTAGTTGGCTTAAAAATTCAATCATTAGGTTAACATTGGTTTGCCGGTAATTCAGGTACTGCTTCGGCAACAGCAGTTTTCCCAAGGAAATTGAAAGGTTTATGGCCTTGTTGTCCTGGTTGCCATTGGGAAATTTGTTATTTGCATTATTCTGGGCGTCGACCATCGACAAGCCGGACGAAAAAGCGTATTTGTGCAGCAGTTGAGTCGCTACGATACCTGCTTCAAATCCCGAATTAAAGCCATACAAATCGATGGATTGTTGATTTATGACGCCATTGTTCGTGCTCATCCTTGAAAACAAGGCGATCCTGAAATGTTGCTGCACTTCATCACTGCTGTAGATGCGGTATTTTAAATACAGACTTCCCCCTTCCAATGCAAAACAGTCTGTTTGGGTCTGGAAAAACAGATCCCCGTGCACCATGAAATTCTTGGATACCCCAAACATGATCTCTGGGATAAGTAGGTAATTGGTCTGGAGGGATGCCGTTGGTTTAAATACATAATTATCCAGACGTAACCCCAAGCTTTTGGTCGCCATATTGCTTGCGGGTTCGGTAAATACGAAAAGCTCTTGGGCCCTGCTGGAAATAGTCAGCAGCAGAGAGCCAACGAAAAGTACGTATTTCATGATGGCACTATATCGTGGCGTGAAAGATTCTTATTCCGGCTGGTGCAATGGGGTTCACCTTGAATTGCTTGTCGGATACAAAGCCCTTATCGAGAAATAGTACCTGTTTCTCCCCATCCAATTGCTGATCTTTAATTCGCACCAATAGTAAGGTTTCACGTCCAATGGCTATTGCCTCATTATTTTTCACCCAAACCCGGTCAAATTGAATAGTGGCGACAAATTTTGAAACGGAGAAGCCGGCGTCTTCCACTTTTCTTTTGAGCTCATCAAAATCGATCTGGCTATTTGGCTTAATGGAAATTTCAAAGGAAGACAATTGAATATTGGCCTCGACATGGTCGACAAATGACACCGTCTTCAATGCCTTAAAGATGGAATTGCTGCAAAGGCTACAAGTCAGCCCACTGGCTTGGAGGGAGATCTTCTTGACTTCCTGGGCATGGAGGCTCGATGAGAGCAGAATGGCGAAAATGAAAAAATGCGTTTTCATGATGAATGACAATTGAATAAATGAATGCATGGGTTCTGGATGGCCTTAAGGCCCATCTCTTTTTGCATGGAGCTATTCAATCTATAACCGGAAAACGCAATGGAGGACACAAATCTGGTTGCCTTCAGGACCTGGCGGAGAATTGGGGTAATTGATTAGCTTGGCCTGGTTGGGATACGAGGCTGGCGCAGTATGGGGCTGCAGGTCGCTTGGGTACGTGGAAGTGATATAGGTAAATTTCCACAAGTTAGTTGAGGGCTGATGCACATCCTGTAACTTCAGGAATTTCGATGCGTCTTGACAGCAGCCCTTGGTCGTCTTCATCCCGCATTTGGCACACTGGTCTTTTTGACTGAAATCAATGGCAAAGACGCGGCCCATGCAAGCATGGATAGTGATAGTGGCTCCAATGGAACTACCTAAATAACAACAGGCAACTATGGTAACTAATACCCTCTTCATACTATAAAGTAAAGGTACTTAGAACACGGCACTTTTTCTTGGCAAATCGTCCCATCCGCCACCAAGCCAGGCCTCATATTACCATTTCAATTAACCACTGATGGCCAAGGGGATCAATGATGGTTCCCTGGCGATAGCCGTAATCATAACTGGTTGCAGGGGATGATTCCACGGCTCCTGCCGCCAAGGCTTGCGCCATGACCCGGTCCACGTCGTCTACCATGAGCCCGATAATGGTGGTCACGCCGTTGTGCTTTTTGGGGTCAAACGTGGTACCGTCCTTGGATTCTTCATGAAAGTGGAACATAGCCCCGTCGATAAGCATTTCTGATACGTGGATGCTGCCATCGGGATTGGTGAGGTGCTTAGTCTCTACGGCACCAAACGCATTTTGATAAAACTCGAGGTTCATGGTGCCACGACTGATAGTTAACATGGGAACAAAGGCTGTTTTAACGCGGAGCGACATAGAGGGTAGTTTGATGAAGCGTCAAATTTCTGATTTCTGGGGTAAAGATGACCAAATTTTTGAAACCAGTCATGGGGTACGCCAATAGATCATGAAGTAAGGCCGCAATCATCCACGCAAATCCTACTGAAAATCAGCCGATAAACCAATCCGGCCCGTCAGCTGTTGCAAAAGGTATCGGCAGAGTATATGAAGAGTATACCACCTTGAACGCTTTCTTGGTTTGAGCGGGAATAGCATCGCCCAAATTCAGGGCCCTGACCAAGGCCCCGAGCTATTTAGGTGTATTTTGGGAGAGGTTAGCTATGCGGTTCTAACTCCACTTTGCCCATGGAAAATAAGCGCTTAATTTTATTGGCTCAAACCGCTTGTATGAATTACAAATTTGAAACGCCGATCCGGGGCACCATCGGCACAGCAAAGTATGCAGTGACCATTCAATGGCGAAACGGCCAGTTTATCGCTGATGAATCCGCTGCGGCAGGAGGACAAGATAAGGGCCCGGATCCCTTCACCTTGCTTTTGTCTGCGCTGGCGTCCTGCACATTAGCTACCCTGCGCATGTATATTGACCGAAAGGGTTGGAGTGTGCCTCAAATCACGATTGCTGTCAACATGTTTCAGCAAACCACGGAGGAGACCCTTGTTTCTACTATAGACAAGGATATCCGTTTTACCGAATCCATCACGGATGAACAAAGAGCCAGATTATTGGAGATTGCTGACAATTGCCCGGTTTCCAGGATGCTTAAAGGGTCGATCAGCTTACGAAATTATATTTTCAACGACAGCGATACGGAACGCAAGATTAACTATGCAAATTCAGATATTACTGTAGTCTGGAAACCTGATTTTTGCCGGCACTCAGGAAGATGTGTGACGGGCCTGCCGCAGGTGTTCAACCTGAATAAACACCCTTGGATAAATGCACATGGAGCCGAGACCGAGAGGATCATTGATCAAGTAAACAAATGCCCTACTGGCGCATTAAGCTACCACATCAATCACCCAAAAAAGGAAGATTCAGGGCACGCGCCCACCCCGTGATTGAAGGGCGTCGAATCAAGGTTTCGGTCGTAGAGGGTATTTGCTTGGGTTTCGTAGATTTTTTTGCCGTGGTGGCTTATTGACGACTGACAGCAGAATGGTTTTTATGGTCGGGCTCACCTTTGCCTTCCGTGATCAACTTGAAAAGGCTTGCCATCACGTAGTGATTCCATCCCAGAGTGCAATCCTCAAAACATTCAATTCCCGGTCTTAGGCCAATGTGGGTCATCTCTACATGGGTCGATCCATCGTTGGAGGAGATCACCCACTCGATCTGGGTATCTTTCCATTCCAACTTGTCTTTCATCCAATGGAGATTGCAATCCAAGACCAACCAGATGATTTTCTTTGCTGGCTCCATCTCGATGATGTGGAATCGCGAAAAGGTCTCACCAAAGGTGACGGTGAAAACGTCATTTTTGCGCTTCGTAGGGCCTTCCACATTCTTGGTCCACCATGATCCCACCTCGCAAATGGCATCAAATGCCTTTTGAGGGGAAACCTTGGCCTCAAAGGAAGCGTGATAGTCTGATGGAATCTTGGTTTTCATTTTTTGTATTTTTCGTTTAATAAATTGTCCAGGTTAGCCATCTTGGTTTGCCAGAACTGGTCAAAATAGCCGATCCATTGGTGCAGGTCTTCAAAACCCTTT
Source organism: uncultured Chitinophagaceae bacterium (assembly GCA_963742225.1). Classification (GTDB taxonomy): domain Bacteria; phylum Bacteroidota; class Bacteroidia; order Chitinophagales; family Chitinophagaceae; genus Puia. The sequence continues at coordinate 131,081 of CAVULD010000006.1, forward strand.
GGATTGAGCTTGCAATGTCGCTCCCGACCCACGTCCTCAATCGATATGAATCCAGCGGTATGAAGAATCTTAAGATGTTTCGACACGGCGGGGCGCGTCATAGCAAAATGTCTTGCCAGCGAATTAATCGTCAGACTTTCTTTAGAAAGCAGGTTCAACATGACCCTGCGGTTCGGATCACCGATGGCTTGAAAAGGGTCAACGGTTGAAGGGCGCATGGTCATATTTGGTTAGGAGTAAACCTGCGATACGGTTGACGTGTCCGTCCCAGCCAGGTTCCATGGTTTGGTAATCCAATAGATTTTTGGTCTCTTTAAAACCGGAGTGTTCGAGCTTAAGTTCTGTACCGCCATTTTTGGGCTCCAGAGTCCACACGACAAGTGAGTCCAGCGTTATTTCGCCTTTGCGGGGGCCATGCTTCCAAGAGTAAGAAAGTTTTTCTAGGGGCAAGACCTGGAGCACTTCGCAGTATACGTTGCCGTCGAAGGCCAGGGGATGACATGCTTCCGATCTAAAGGTGAATCGGTGGCCTACTAGTGGCTTAAAGTCGTTAACCATCAGCCATTGGGCGATCAAATCGCTGCTCGTAAGATATTCCCAAATTATTTCGACCGGATAGGCAAAAAACCAGGTGTGCTTGATTTGATTATGCATAATAGGTAACCTTTTGGTTACGTAAATATATAGGTAACTATTTGGTTACCCAAATATTTTTTGACTCTTTTTCTAAAAACCTGGGAGAAGGACCGACCTAAATGCCTTTGCCAAGGCCCGAATAGTCTTCGTATATATTGGATTTACAATGAATTAGAAAATAACCATCTATTGTCCGGAATTAGCCTGATATGTTTTTTTAGCCCAGGGAATCAATAGGTGAACATGGGATGTTCCACTGGGTACAAGGCGCGTGGTTGAGTTTCTTGAATCTTGGCCAGGGGAACTGCATTTGGCAGCCTATCAAGGTAGCCCGTTTAGACCATCGACTCTTGAGCCTTATTGACGGGTATGTTTTCCGACAGACAAAGAGTCGATCTCCTTTTCAATACCCCGGTCCCAGTCATACATTTGCCCCTTCAAATCAATTGAGTAAGCAACGGTGTCGGATACAACGAATTGCGATCCTTTCCGAACGGTCACTTTGTAGAGCGCACGGTAACCGCGTGCTGTTGTTGAGTCGGCCCGGGATATGCGCTGGCTTAGTGAATCAATTTCTTTTCCAACATAGGTTGACTCCTCTATTAGATAATCCAATTGGTCCAGGTTTTCTTGAGACGGCGAATGAGCCTGTAGCTTGACCACGCTATCGATTTGGGCATTGATCCGACTTCGAATATGGACCAAAGGGTATCGCTCATGGATCAAGGCTTTTTTTTCATTGATAGTATCGATCGCCAAAAAGTAAAATGAATCCAAAATGAGCAAGGAATCCCGTTGGACAAGGGCGCGGGCAAATCCGGGTTTGACGTCTGGGAGCATGGATGCAGGTCCACTAGGCTGCTTGCAGGAAGGAAGATAGCAAACGACCAGAATTGCGATAAAAGTAAATCGATTCATAGGCTAATCCTTGTGCAAGCAGAATTTAGTAGGTTATAAAAATGTTCAGCAAAAAATTTTCCCAAGAATCAAAGATTGTCTAGTAAGTTCAGCCGGGTGCAGCTGCTCCTTCGCGACTTATGAAATTACTAAAATATCAATGATAAAATTCGGGTCGTTTGCATTTGGATGAACTGGCCAGGTGCGTAATCGGCCTTTGCAGGGTACCTAGTTCCGAAAATTGGTACTTAACCTTAGTCAAGGGGGCAACTCTAAACGTCATCTGCCAAGTATTGACCGCTAGAGGGCAGGCAGGGTAGTAAAAAATTGCTGACTTGGCTTTGTGGGAAGCAAGCATTACCCATGAGAGTTGGGTATTCGAAATAGAACTTTGGTTTGGGTTAATCTTTTATTAAGGAGCGTCTCGAGGGAACACTTCAATGGGCAACCTTAATATAACCCCAGCCTTCCTGTTGCTTCGTTATAAGTTCGAAAATGCCGTCGGGTACTATCCCAACACCTGGCAATATTTGATCAGGAAGAATATTATTTCCCTTCATGGTCATGGCACAACCCTTAAAAGTAGCTTTTTCTCCCGCTATAATTTTTTGGATTGCTTCCTGCTTAGCTGATTTATCCTTGACGACAAAGTCCAAACCTTGCCCATAGACTACGACTTCCAGTTGTGCACTGGGTTTGGCTTGCTTGATTAATCCGATTAGGCGAATTAATGATTGTTAGTTTATTGAATCCTTGCTGGTCAAATCAAAAACGACCTTGTAAATTTTTGTTTGCCCCAGCACAAATTGGGTACACATCAAAATACCAATGGGTAATAGCAAATGTTTCATATTGCACTGTTTGAAGGTGCATTACTTAGGAGATCCCTTATGGGTGCCGGCACGTAAAATGGGTCCGAAGGGGCCATACTTGTGTTGCTGCTCGGAAAAACTATCGGCATAGGGCCCGTATGGATAATCCACCGGTTTTTTAGATTTATTCGGCCAATCGGATCCAAATGTCTTTTCAGGTCGGGGCTGAGAATTAACGAAAGCGGCCAGGTTCCAAGCTTCTTCATCCGTGAGTTGAGGGGTATTGTGGGTGGATCCGTATGGCATATTATCTCTTATATAGCCTGCTAATCGACTGATGCGATACAATCCCGCAGCTGTCGTGTAACTTGCATTTCCCCAAAGTGGGGGATAGGTATATCCGGGGCTATCGAGTTTCTTTAGTCCTTCGCCGGCCGCGCCATGACAGCGCTGGCAAAGCAGGATATACTCAGCATGCCCTTTGGCCGAGTCGGCAGCTTGATCTAAAAACTTGATTTCCGTAATGCCCGATCCTTTTGGCTTGACACCCTTGGGAACGTTTTGCCCAAGCCAATTGATGTAGGCGCTCATGGCCTTCATTTCTCGACTGGTGGTATCCAAAGGGGACCCATTGAGACTTCTTTCAAAACAATCATTTATCCTTTTAACGATATTTTCCACCGTTCCGCTACGATCCCGGAACTTTGGATAGGTAGAAAATACTGCGCTATAATTATTGCCATACAACTTGGCTCCAGCATCCAAGTGACAGTTTTGACAATTCATTCCGTTGGATATCGATCTTATACGGCCTTTGGGACCAAAATACCAAGCCGTGTACGCGATCAATTTCTTTCCATAGCGAACCAGGTCCCCGTTTGGTGTATGCGAAAGGAGGGAACTGTCCGGCGGACTCCATGGCGGTAATTCAAGAGCGATGGAATTTTCGGATAAAAAGCTCACTTTTTTCCACTTACTTACCATATGCGAGTTAGTCCACCACCAAGCAACTGCGGCTGCGAGCAAAAGGGCCCCTAGCAACCATTTGCTTGACCGAATTCTTGTATTCATACGATGACCTTGATTGCGCTAGCTGGCATAGCAATACGAGCAACCATGTTCCTGCGCTCGCCCTACGGCCCAAAACCCAGACGGCATTACCTGGACTCCAGGAAGCAAACCTGCAACCAATCTTTTTTTACCAATTCTGGATCCATTTTCATCCCTTGGCCTATGGCTGCACTGTAGACAGCCATGGCTACAGTGCAAACGCAGAACATCCCACCGCTATCCTGTAATTTGTTGATGCCAATGTCCACCACTCGAATTCCTGGGAGACGGTATTCTCCTTTGGCTGGCTTCCAAAAAGGATTAAGCAAGGAAGGCCTCTTGGTCGTTGGGTCTTCCGCCTTGAACACTTCGCCAAAATACTGCTTGAGCAAAAATATTGAGTGACTTCGGTGCCGTCAAAACGATTGAGTCCATCTCTTGTAGCTACCCAAAGAAAGCAATCGTCATCTTGCACCATGTCATGGGTGGTATTGCTGCCTAGACCTTCTGCCGTGATTATTTCTTCGACAAAATAAGATGCTCTTTGCGGCATGGCCCACTGGCTCAAGTATCAATAGCAATAAAACAAACAGGTTATCGACAGATTACATAGCATAGAAACCCACTGTTGACCTGTGCTAATTTACTTCTTTCTTCACGAAAAGTAGAAGCCTCCTTACCAAATGCCGATGTATGCCTTAGACTTTGTGTATTAATTAGTTATCAAATACTTATCTATGGGCCGAATACTCAATATTATTCCTAATGCATTGTGCTTGGGGCCTGCTTGGGTATTACTATCAAAACCCCGGTGCTCGTTACGGATGGTGGTGATAAGGATGGTGATACACGTGATGGTGATAGTAACGGTGATGATAGTAACGGTGATGATAATGGCGATAATGTGGCCCGCGGTAACTCGCAAAGCGCACTTCCGCAGCTGGAGGATGTGGACTCTGCGATAATGTTGGATGAGGAGGAAGAGGGGGATGGGGAGGCGTTTGGGCCCAGCCTGATAGACCAATCAGTAAGCACAGGTAGAGTACAATTGTCTTTTTCATGGAACGCAACTATTTTTTTGTAGTATTTCTGAACAGGATGTAATTACTATGCGAAGTTCATGTTATATAGCCAACAAATGTTGTATGATAAGACCCGTGGCTTTCACAATTCACGTATCGTTTTGAAAGCGAGGGGTACGATTTTGCGAGCAGTTTAAAGCCTTAAAAATGGGGTAAACAGTGGGGAGCTTCAGAAATAGCGTTGTATGATCATCAAAAGCCTAAAGCGAGATACATTTCAAAATTCAGTGGATAACTTGCAGGATTCGCACAACAATATTTTAAGGCATCCTGTACCAAAGCGTTAAAATAGAGATTGCTACTGCATTGGAGAACAGATGAAATGTTAAAATGTATCATGCTGCAACTGAATACTGTTGCCTATAGTCCTAAGGATTACTCGGCCACTAAGAATTTCTTTTGGCATGGTTTTGGACCTACACAGTGCAGCAGCGTTTATTGCTAGCTTTTGATTTTGATCCTCCGAATAGCACGCAGATACTGCAAAAAAGTAAAGCGATTAATTAAAATTAAATTTAACTATAATGAACACAAGTAACACGCCAACGGTAACCCAGGAGAGAAGACCGCCTAAAAGAGATTTTAAGACCGTAATTATTATTTTACTTGCAATAGGATTTGTTGGGACTGCAGGGTACGCAGTGTATTCCGGTAACCATCAGGAACAGATTGAACAATCCCAGCAGACCCAGATTGCCAAAGTGGTTGATGACAAGGGCCAACTGCAGAAAAATTTTGACAATGCCCTGGTGCGACTGGACTCTTTGACTGGCTTTAATAATAAGATCCAGAGTGCCTTAACGGGAAAGCAGAATGACATATCAAAATTGAAAGTTCAGATTCGTTCGATTCTCAAGAAGGAAAAGTTGACAGAAAACGAAAAGAAACAAGCGGAAGCTCTCGTGGTCGAATTGAATGACAAAATAAGCAATATGGAACAGGAAGTTGCACGACTCACCGTTGCCAATCAGGGCCTGACTCAAGAGAAAGTGCAATTGACTCAAGATAAAGACAAGCTTACCTCTGACCTTCAGACTACGACCAGTGCAAATGAGGAATTGGCAAAGAAAGTGGATATAGCCTCTACTCTGAATGCAAGTAATATCATGATAACAGCACTTCAGGACAAGAAAAACGGACAAGAAAAGGCGACCGACAACGCAAAGAAGGTAAATAAACTGAAGATTTCCTTCGACGTAACGAACCGGATAGCGCAAAATGGCCAAACGGATGTTTATGTATCTATAACGGGGCCCGATGGAAAAATGATCCTCGACTCTGCTAAGGGTTCAGGATCATTTGCATCTCGCGATGACGGACAGAAGAACTTTACTGCCATGGTTCCTGTGGAATTTGAATCAGGCAAGATGAAGTCCGTTCAATTTTCGTGGTCGCAACCTAATGGCTTCCATATGGGACAGTACAAGATTGAAATCTATCACAATGGATATAAGATAGGGGAAGGAACGAAAGAGCTTAAAAAAGGTGGTTTATTCTCTTAATTGAGGAAAAGTTCGAAGTTGGTTCTCCCTAAAGTGACCGAGCGAAGCATAATTCGCCCGGTCATTTTATATCCACAAGATTGGAATATCGAAAGAGGACATTGGCCAAAAATGGTTCGCAATAAATGGCCTACCGAGGACCCGCATCAGGTGGATCACCTTGGCGAGACAAACCCTAATTTCTGAAGCCCATTTTGTATTTCAGGAACGGACATGAAGAGTTTCCAAATCAGCCCAGTACGGTAATTTTCAATCATCACGATTATTGGACCTTGGTCAATGGCCAGATGGGAGACCGCGTACCAATTATGTGTTTCACTAAAGCCATCCACAAAACCATATTCACTCCATATCTTGGAGCCAAGGTCATTGTAAAAGTGTTTAAGAGCTTTCATGGAATACTCAGGGGTATAGGGAAAGGAAGAAAGTGCAGCGGTGGGCTGTATCACGCCTTTATCCACCTCTGGGCAATGGGCAACATAGCCTTTATAACTATCCCCAGCGGTGAGACCCCAACAATTTTCTCCATACCCAAGATAGTGTTTTGGGTTCTCTATACAATAGGCCCGGTTGATGAGGGTATGATTTTTAGTTTGGATGGCATAATCAATGCCTTGGTCGTCTTTTAGGCCATGGGGGTTAATTCCCATATAGGTATATTGTTCAAAAAATAAGGGTCCTCCTTTATCAAAGTTGCCGAGCGGTAATGGGATGCCGTAATAGAGTTTTCCATTTCTCCAGCTGGAGTGTTTGACCCAGGAATTCAAGTATAATTCTTTTGAAATGGGATGCGTGGGGGAGGAGGCAGCTATTATGTAGGTGATCAAGGCTTCGTCGTAGCCAATGACCGGGAAGTTCATGTCAAAATCATTTGTTGGGCTCCAATGCCAATAAAGCAACTTATTGTCTGATTTGCTGTGCCAGTTCCAATTGGCGTCATGCCACATCTGGTCGACCCGTTTTCTAAAGTACCGTTCTTCTATGCTTTGACCATCGAAGTATTGCCGAGCGGTGAGCAATCCCATAAATAGATAAGAGGTTTCAACAATGTCCGCACCGTCGTCCAAACGACCAAAGGGTATCGTCTTTCCGGTTGCGCCGTTCATAAAGTGCGGGTAGATTCCATGGTAGCAATCTGCTTTGATCAGAAAGTCGACAATCTTGATCAGCCTTCTAATGGCAGTGTCCCGGCCGATCCATTTTCTTTCCGTAGCAACCACCGTCGAAAGGATGCCAAAGCCCGTTCCTCCAATTGCGCAGGCCTCGGCGCCAAAGGTGCCTTGGCTTAAATTTGGTTCATCGTCTGCTTCATCAATATAGTCCCAGTAATATTGTGCCTTAACGGTATTGCTTCTCTCCCGTGCAAGACCACTGACCGGATGAGCATAGTGCCAGAAATAGCGAAATGTCTGCCTTTGAACGATATCAAGTAGTGTAGAATCAGAAATGTTTTGCATGATGCCAACAGGTTCAATCGAATCCTGCAATAGACGAATATTGGATTTAGAAGGTTGCGCCTGGAGGCCGAGGCACGTAAAAGCTGCGAAGATGCAGGCTATGGAGCGTCTTTGCATATACAGTATTTTGATTTAGTCCAAGCGGTCCTCCTAAAAAGAACGAACCAATTGGGAGCGTATTTAAGCTGCTAAATATATTCGTTATTCAAATTTTGAATCTTCCCGGTCAGGCCAGACCTTTGGTTGCTTTGTATAGGGTCTCTGCGTTTTCCCACCTTCAGCAAATTACTCCAACCAGTTGTTTGTCATAAGCCTGGAATATTTCTGGCTCAACATGTCCTTTCATGGCAAAAAATATCAGGTATTGCCTTATGCATGCACGCAAATTACCTTTGGAATAAGCTTCCGGGTGAATGCTTTACAGCTCTTTTATTTTAATATTTCTGAAGGAAATGCCTTTTAACCAATATTGTAAAGCAATATGACCTTTGGTATGTTTTCCGAATTCCGGATAATTTTTAAAGTTGGTTTGCCGGATCATCTCCGTCCATGCTGCGGAATGGAGATCCTGTTGGGCCGTGAGCTCACCATTGAGGTAAAACTCAATTTTACCATTTAGCTGCTTGATCTGGGACTGATTCCATTCACCCATGGGCTTGGTATCCACTGGATTGATGGGAGGGGCGAAGCCAAAAATGCAACCCGAGCGTTTGTTGGGCGTAGCGTAATCGGGATTGGACTTTTCCAGTAGTTGGTATTCGGGTCCTGAGGCCCATGTACTAGGCAAATCGGGTCTTTCTAATACGTCAATAAATACTCCGCTGTTGCCGCCCTGGGCAATTTTCCACTCAAAAGTCAGGTCAAAGTTTTCGAACTCTTTATCTGAAACTATGTCCCGGTGTTCAAGATGATAATCGGTATTGCAAGATAATTCGCCGTTTTTTGCAACCCACTGGGATCTTACGGAGTCATTGTGAAACAAATGCCATCCGCTAGTCGATTGCCCGTCGAATAGAAGTACCCAACCGTCCTTTTTTTCCTCGTCCGTTAACTGGTTATTCCTGCTGTTGGGACCCGTGCAGGAACAGTAGACCACTGCCATAAAGCAGAATATTGTCAGGCATTTGATAGGATGTTTGTCCATAGTACCTTAGCTTTTCTTTGTATTGTGAAGATAAGACTCATTAACGGTAAGATCTTGACCCCTTAGATGGTAAACTCGTGGGCAATCTCGCGTCCCAAGACAGCTGCATACAATAAAGACGAGTCAAATATGGCCATAACAAAAATAAGAATGGATTGAATGTCAATGGCTTAATTTGATTTTAGGTCCCGAGGTCTTATAAAAAGTAGTATTATTAGCTTGTCATTTCAGACCACTAAGCTATTTCCAGGGAACATGGCCCATTTAGCTACCAAAATTTAATTTATGGAGACAATGAAAAAAGCGACTTTAGTAACCCTGATTACGGCAACATCATTTTGCTTTGGTTTCAAATTCAAGGCAATTATCTCCAACCAGACTAAAAATATAAAAATGAAAAAAGTAACCGGAATAGGCGGGATATTCTTCAAATGTAAAGACCCAAAGGCAATCAACGAGTGGTACAAAACTCATCTTGGGTTTGATACAGGTCCTTACGGAACAAGCTTTGAATGGAGGGAATTGGATGACAGCACAAAAAAGGGGCTTACCCAGTGGAATCCTTTTGCCGAGAACACAAAATATTTTGAGCCTTCAACGAAGGACTTTATGATTAACTATCGCGTAGAAAATTTAGAAGCTTTGGTTGAAGAATTAAGAAAGGAAAACGTAACTATCGTGGACAAAATTGAGTCATACGATTATGGAAAATTTGTTCATATTTTAGACATGGAAGGAAATAAAATTCAACTGTGGGAGCCTAAAGAGTAGAGTGCGATTTAATTACTGTTGAACGTGGGAAATAAATGACTTAGGAAACGCCTGGCACTACCATCGATCACCTTATCTTGGGGCGGCGCTTCACTTCGGCATTTGGCCATTCCCCAAAAATGCTCCTTTTGAGTAGTATTATGCTCCGCCATGCAACGTTTCCCCCTGGTTTCTTGTTATAACCTAAAACTCGGCATGAAACTTACCCTAAGAAAGCTACTTTTTCTGGCCATACTTCTGTATTTAGGGGCTTGCACGAAGACAACTGTGTCATCAAATCAAAATTCAGTGCCCGACATAACCGGCATGTGGAACCTAGTCAACGATTCGACCTTTGAGGGCGTTGGAACATCTAATCACTTGGTAGATTACGTGGGAGAGGCTGGCGACTTTTTCATCTTTACCACCAATGGGTATGTATTCACAAGAGAAGGTACTGTACTAGATACCCTAACATTCCGTCAGGTTTCAGATTCCAGCATTATTATCAGTGACTTTGGCCTATTTTCTAATTCAGTGCCTGATACGAGTACCATCAGAAGCCTCACAGCCATTAATGGTTTGGGTATCACGGTCCAAACTATGGTCATCGAGTCTCCTTTTTTTCCTACACCCGGAGGCGCGTTTTGGCGAAAAGTTACCCTCAGCCGGTAGAAGAAAATTGGCACTCCCAAGCGCTGGAAGGTGCTACGCTTCCGTTTTAATTTTTCGGGAACCTAAGCTTGAATATGCAATGAAAAATTCGGGTGTTAGCAATAGACATGTAACCTGCTGATAATCAAGCAAGATTTTTTTGAAGGGCAGCCGTGGATTACACGGATATCTACACAATGAGTTTGATCTTACTTCGCTGAGATAGCTCTATGGAGGCAAAAACTCCCTCTACTATTCATCCACGGCATGCAAACGAAGGTGGTTATCCGCCTGGATGATCACTTTTCTTGATAATGCTTTCTTTTGTCCAATAGCTGGAAGCCCTAGCGCAGGAAGGATAGCTAGGACGGCAATGGCTACAGCAAGCCAGAATGCCAAAGACAAGGAATGGTATTGCGCCGTGGCAATAGGTTGCGTTTTTTCAAACAGCGTATTGGAGATAGTATAGACCATGGTCAGCCACGCAAGACCAGTGGATCCAGCCATTTGCATAAATAAATTGAGCACTGCAGCACCGCTAGTCGTTTGAGTGTCGTCCAGCGCATTGATGGCGGTCGAGGTAAGCGGGCTCACCAGCATCCCTAGCGCCATGCCACGAAAAGCCATGGCCGTTAGGATAAGAAGTATAGAGGTCGGGTAAGAAAAAAATGTTATAACAATATTGGATAGGCTCAATAAAATCAATCCGCCAATTGTGATATTTCTGCTTCCATGGGTATCGGCCCATTTGCCTGCAATGGGTAGGAAAATGGCCATAAATGCCGACACGGGTAGCATGAACAACCCAGATTGTAATTCATTGAATCGTAAATAGTCCTGAAATAAAAATGGCAATAAAAATAAGCCGCCGAATAGCGCCATACTTCGGGCAAAAATTATAATTAAGCAGCGCACATAAGTCCTATTGCTAAAGAGTGCCAAATTGATGACCGGGTTGGCAGCCTTTTTCTCTTTTTTAATAAATAGGAGCAAGGCGAGCAGCGCTATGCCCAAAATAAGATAACTCTGGAAACCTCTTGTGTTTGCCGATTCAAAGGTTGATAATGCGTATTGAAAGGCAACCAGGAAAAATAACAGCCAGGCATAGCCACCAAAATCAATCCCTATTTTAACAGCATCTGACTTTTGTCTTTTGAAATCCTTCAACAAAAAAGCAGCAAGAACAACAGTGATAAACCCGATGGGCACGTTTATGAAGAAAATATTGGGCCAGCCGTATTGCCTGGTGATATATCCCCCCAAGGTAGGGCCGGCCGCAGGCCCGACAACAGCGCCCAATCCCCACCATCCCATGGCTTTACCCAGATCTTCTTTGTCGTAGACTTTGGACAATATGGCCATGGCGGTGGGAGCGATTGCGCCTCCTCCGAGAGCTTGCAATATTCTGGCTCCAATCAATTGGGCTAAACTGGTAGACAGGCCGCATAAAAGGGAGGCGATCGTAAAGACAGAGACGATGGAAATAAATAATTTTTGAAATCCAAGTTTATGACTCAGCCAGTCTACAAGGGGCATGGTTGTGCAAAATCCCATCATATAGGCAATAACAATCCATTTTACATCGCCTGCATTGCTGCCAAATTGCTTGCTGATGGTAGGCAGGGATATGTTTACGACACTGTTATCCAGGCTGGCCATCAGTGTGCCCATCATTAGTACCACCAGTATTATGCCTGGTCGCTTGCTGGTTTCGTAAGCCATTATTTCTGATTTGTGTGTCGAAGCCTTCTCAACCAACATAAAATTGCCTTAGTCGAGCGATAGTAGGAAATGCTTGAATAATTTAAGCAATATTTTATTTCAATGAGTTGTTCTTTTTGCTGTTAAATGGGTTGCCTTGGATATTGATTTTATTATTCCTACCGACCCATACATTTCAAACCCTTGAGTTTCGAATGGTAGAGGACTTGCATAATAAAGGATAGGACTCGCCATTTCAACGACTTAGCCAAAGCAATCGATAAAGTGAATGATTTGGGCAATCAGAAGATAAGATCCCTTTCCATAGAATCCACGGAAATGTTCTATCGCTTCAGTATTATTTCACTCGCGCGAATGATGTAGCATATAAGTATAATTATGTAACTCCAGCTTGCCCAAGACGGCCCACCTTTGCATCACTGAAAGCACTAACTAACAAACTAGCATTAATCAAATGACAATCACAGGTTCCATTGGTGGTCAAACCACTGCCGATTTTGTTAAAGCCTTTACCTATTGCATGACGCACGAGGATATCGACGGTATTATTAACCTCTTTGCTTCAAACGGCGAGTGGGTAATCATGGCTACGGGTGAAAAATTTCAAGGATTGGATCAGGTTAGGCAATTGGCGACACGATCAGTTGCCGCAAGAAACCACAAGGCCGGGGAGGGTCTCCTGCCGTTTAACGTATTTACCAACGGGGAAGGAACTAAGCTCATTTGGGAATATGTGCACAAGGGGGTGGTAACCGAAAAGTGGCCAGCATCTACGCACAAGCCAGCTATGGGTACCCCGTTTGAACTGCCGATAATCTTGATGTGTGAAATTAGCCAGGGAAAGATAATGAAAATTCGAGAATATTTCGATTTGCAAACATTGACGGAAGCTGGCACTCCACATCATCTATACTCCTAATCCATTTCATTAATTAGAAAAAAGCTCTAGAATACAATGACCAAAGAAATTATGGAACTCAATGGATCGGGTGCAAACAGCCGAGCCAAACTCTCAAAGAACAATCTTGACTTCGCTAAATAGCAAATGCCATTGTTTTCACTTATTGCAGTTTTCCTTTCATCTGAACCTAGCCTTTTGCGGAATCGCAATTGGTAGAATAGGAGAAAATACGTACAAATAGTAATTGTGATTTAAAATCAAAAAAAATACATCATGAAAAAGTTCAATTTATTCGAGCTAGTAATGTTAGTTCTTGCTGTGGTTATTATCCCTTTTGGACTAAAAGCGCAGGGCAATAGTGAAATAGATAAATTGCTTTCTCAAAGCAAAACGGCTAAAGCGGATTTTATTAAAACAGATCCTTCCATGAGAGATCTTTTTGCCAGTTCCCTCGGATATGTAATTTTTCCGAATAACGGGAAGGGAGGTATGATCGTAGGTGGTTCAGGCGGCAACGGAGTTGTTTATGAAAATGGAAAATATGTAGGAACGGCAAAAATGGCCCAGGTGACAGTGGGTGCACAGGTCGGCGGCGCCTCCTATAGTGAAATTATTTTCTTCGAAGACAAGGAAGCACTGGACAGGTTCAAGGAAAACAAAGTTGAATTTAGCAGCGAGATTTCGGCTGTCGCACTTAAATCAGGTGTGTCCAAAAATGCCAAGTACTCCGATGGGGTAACTGTGTTTACGCAGAACCTGGCAGGACTAATGGCAGATGCAACCGTTGGAGGACAAAAATTTACTTATAATCCGCTATGAGGACAGCAAACTCTGATCCTAAATCGGAAGGAAACGATTGACTGCTTCGGCATCTGTATCAACACAGGAGTTGATTTCTTGCATGATAAGGGATGCTTTTCTAAGTTGATTTGCCTCGGGTTTTTTAGAAAATCAATGGACGACAAAGTTCCCTCCAAGTAGTATCGTGACACCATCGCTGGTTGGTACCAAAAGGAGAGCGTGGGAATATGTGCGATGACTCTGAGACCAAAAAGTAGGGTTGACTTCCGCAACTGGTTCCAGGGGATGGCTTCGTGTGATTGCCCTCAATTGAGAGTTTCGGAGACCAAGGTTTGGGAGTACTGCAGGTATTGGGTATTGTTATTATTGGGATTGTTTACATAATCTTCAATTCGGACCACACCTGCACCTACCGCCACATACATAACAATGGTTTCTTGCACGACACCATGACAATCCGTATTGTACTCAATATTTTGATAGCAGGTATATCCATCTACGTTGACGGTGGATACAAATCCATAGAGATTGTCCTGCAGGGGACAGGTAGGATTGGTGAAGTCAGTTCCACTGCCGATTACGGAGCCATCCTGATTGGGAATTCCGAATAGCAAATAGGTGTCGGCATTCGCACTGTCGTAGTTATAAATCATAGCATTGGATGGGTCTACTGCGAGGTAATTGCCTGTTGCGAACCATCCGTTCGGATCTGATATTTCAAAGTAGTATAACCCTGTCGGGTCTACAAAATTCTGATGCAGGATGAGGGCGGTATCCAGGTAGGTCGCTGTCAAAGCCGAGTCGGTAAAGAGGGAGTCTTTATAAATCCAGGTATTGCCAAATTTCAGAGGCCAAAGTGACGTCTTCAGGGTTTCCGGGTTTGTCGTGGTCGATTTTGCACAAGATAGGCCTATGATCGATGCAATAAGGATGGCACAAGAAATCCACAGGACACGGGGAAAGTGTTTGGTCATGATAGAGATATTTTCGGCGCTTTGAATATGGAATAACGACGAAGTTTAGATCCATATTGTTAACAATTTGCTAATTGCATCCTTTGGTTTATCAAGGCAATATGGTGAGTTTTGGGCCTGACTCGAGACTTGCCGGCCTGTGGGTTAGCATAAGCGCTTGCCGATGAAGGACCACTCGCCTTTGGTCCCCATCTTGTTCTAGAAACAATGCGTTTCCTTTGAAGGTATTCGCTCTGAATTCATGACCTCCGCAAAAAAACAAGGAGCTCTCATACCAGTTGCCTGGTGATCGAGCGTGACGCGAGATTGCTTAAACCGGAGAAATTGCTTGCCTTCGTCATAGTAAACTTTGCCACCTCTTTTTTTGCCTTTTTATCCATCCTGGTACTGCGTTTTTTTGGGGTAGCCTAAGGGGGTTCGAACCATCGAAGTGATGTTATCGGATCAAAAAATTACAAAAGAGTGAGAATACCGATGAACACTTGACTACTCCGCAACCAGCACATTGGTGGTTGCATTTTGCCCGTTGGTCAGCAACAGATTGATGATGTAGATGCCATTTTCGGGCGGCATGGTGATTTTCATCGACTGTTGGATACTTGTTAGCTGTTGCAGCACTCTTCCGGTAACATCTACTAACTGCAAAACTGCACCTTGCAATACTGTACTGGGATAGTTGCTGGCAACATTAACCGTTGCTCCTGGTTGTGCGGGATTAGGAAACACTTTAATACCTCCAGGTATGGCGGCGCCTGCGGTAATGCTCAAAGTGCAGCTCTGCACTTGCTGTCCAGACAAATTGGTGGCTATGACAAAGTATTGTCCATTCAGTGATGGTGATTCGCTGTAATATGGAGCTGTGGCTCCCGCTACGGCTTGGCCATTCTTATACCATTGCCACTGTACGAAATCGCCACTGCTGCTGTCAAAGAAAATTACATCGTTCCAGTGTTGGCTTATGAGGGAACCCGACTGATACACCACGGAGTCAATGACTGGCGGAGCCGCAGCGTAATTGGCGTTTCCCGTTTGGGTAGCAGTAACAAAGGTAGTGCCCGGTTGCAATAAGGTCAATAGATTTCCCGAAACCGAGGCGATATTCGGGTCAGATACAGAATAAGTAACCGGAAGGCCGCTGGTTGCGGTTGCGGTTAATTGTATTTGTGGGGTGTCGTTACACCCTACTATCAGGTTTTGCGCCCATATTATTTGCTGCATAGCAATCGTAATGGTAAAATAATTGGGGATGTAGCTGATAATATAGTTTGGATCCACAGCACCAAATACCTCAATGGGATAGATGCCAGGCGACGAGGTCGGGGTGGCTGTCGTGGTTATCGTAGGCTGCGTGGTCAGGCTAGACGCATTGTCCCCATTGGCAAAGCCATTATAGGAAACGGTCAGGGCAGGCACAGCTTGTCCATAGGTCATCGAAGCTGGGTTTGCCGTGATCGTCAGGGGGGTCTGGTCGATTACCAGAGTATAGGCTTGAGAGCCTGAGTGCCGACCCGGTCCCCTCGAGTTGTCTTGGGCTGTAACGGTAAACGAATATGTGCCTGAAGCAGTTGGGGTACCGGATATAATTCCGGTAGTAGACAAAGACATGCCAGGGGGAAGACTGTTGGCGGA
This sequence comes from uncultured Chitinophagaceae bacterium, assembly GCA_963742225.1. Lineage (GTDB taxonomy): Bacteria > Bacteroidota > Bacteroidia > Chitinophagales > Chitinophagaceae > Puia. Next base: position 147,092 of record CAVULD010000006.1, read on the forward strand.
AATAGAAAATGTATAAGGTGGTACACCGCCTGTCACCGTCAGGGTCTGAGCGGCATAAACCGATCCGTAAAGCCCGTCGGGAATTGCACCGGGTGAAAAGACCCATGGCGGGGGGACAAGCGGACCAAAGTTAATTGTTGCGGGTGGCGTGCTGGCGAGTGCTTTACTGCTAGCTAAGATCTGACCTGGTGGCAATTCGTCTGGCCAGGCGAAAAAGTTTTCTGGATCAACCCCTCCGGCGGGGTTGAAGGAGCCAAGTATAAAAGCCGAATCCATCTGAATGGACGCCAAGGAGTTCGAGTTTACCTGGATTGTCTGGCCCAAAGACAGAGCGCACAAACCAAATAAGAGAACTGCTAGAATGAAAGTCTTCTTTTGCATAAAGAAAACAAAACGTTTTGAACTGGTGCCTAAAGTGCAGCGTTTAGGATTTGGCGGGTTAAGCAGTAAGATTGTAAAGGTAGGCATTAGTTACCGACCCTGGTTGACTCTATCACCTGAATTTTTGCAACCTCAGAATTTCGCGGTCTTTCGCCTCGATATTGCCATCATAGCAGTTTATCAGACATATTTAATCAACATTCTTTGCTTATGTACCTCACCCCAGATGGCTCAGTTGTTCCATTTTGATGCCTTAAGGTGCGCGCATGTAAATCATAAACTGCAGGCAAAAAAAGCAATTAGGATAAATACATGATCCATGTTTTTCAAGCCCCTCTGCATTAGGTAATGGGAGCGTTTCATTTCAGTCAACTTATGCCCAAGCGTTTTTGCAATGACTTGATATAGCGTTGAGGCAACCAGAATGAGCCTTGTATTGACCTGTGTCTGCCCGGGATGAACCCTATATTCATCTGATTTTCAATATAATTTCACAGTTTTTGTCGATTAGCGGGGCATCCTGCCAAAAAAAACGCGCTTTTTGTACGGATAATTCGATTCCGATTGTCTCACTATAAAAATGTTTATGAAATTACTTTTGCTTTGCGTCATTTTCAGTAGCATGACCAGCTTTGCCTATACCCAAAATGCTGATAAAATTATCAGAACCTATTTTTCGGGATATGAGAAAAAAGATTGGAGCATCGTTTCCAGCCAGTTAGCAGATGGTTTTACATTCACCAGTCCAGCTCCTGATGACCATATTCCCCTGGAGTTATACAAAGCCAGATGCTGGCCCCAATCCCAATTCATTGCAAAGGTCGATTTCGTTAAAATTGTTCAGGACGGTAACAGTGCATTCGCTATTTATAATCTCACTACTACCGACAATAAGCATCTGCGCAATACAGAATATTATACCTTTAGCGAAGGTAAGATAAAGTCCATCGAATGTTTTTTCGGGGGCACTGGAGCCGGCTACCCCACAAACGCCAAGTAACATGGAAAGATTTTTATTCATCATCCGAGAAGACCTTGCGAAGCTAAAGCAGCGAAGCGAGGAAGAGCGCTATGATGTAATCAGGGAAATGGATATATGGGTGAAATCTCTGGTTAAAAAACGCATTTATGAAGGAGGCGATGCCCTGCGGATTGAAGGCAGCTATGTAAGCAAAAACAAAGTTGTTTCGGATGGCCCCTTCATCGAGGCAAAGGAAGGCATCAGCGGGTTCATTACGGTGGATGCAAACGATTTGGCCGATGCGGTTTCTATTGCACAAACATGTCCCATGGTGCATAGGGGCCAAATGGCGATCGAAGTTCGTCCCCTCATGGGAGTAAAAGATATAAGAGAGCTAGGCGATGCACCAAGAGCAACAGGCGGTTGATGGGCTATACAAAACCCATTTCGGGAAAATGGTCACGGCCATGCTTCAGTTTTCCAAGGACATCGACCTTGAAATGGCTGAAGACCTGGTGCAGGACGGGTTTTATGGCGCACTTTCCTCCTGGAAGAATAAAGGTATCCCAAACAATCCCGCCGGGTGGGTTTATACAGTTTGCAGGAACAAAGCCATAAATGCTCTTAAGAGGAAAAAAACATTCCAAAACCCCTTTGAGGAGGATTTCGCTTCAGACGGAGCCCCAGAAACGGACGACAGCATTTTTGACGATCGAAAAATGCAATTATTGTTTGCTTGTGCGCACCCCCGGCTTTCGTCCAAAATGCAGCTCGTCATTACGCTGAAATACGTGGCCAACTTGAGGGTAGAATCCATATCCAAGGCCTTCGGCATGACGACTGATGGAATCGATAAAATATTGTCAAGGGCAAAAGCCCGGTTAAGGATGGAAAGTATTTTTCTGAAGGAACCATCGCCCTCGCAAATGAAAGCGAGATTGCCCGTTGTACATAAGATCATTTACCTCATATTCAATGAGGGCTTTAGGGCGGGCAGTGGCAAGGAAATATTCAGGCAGGATTTGTGCGAAGAAAGCCTGATCATGACAAAATCACTACTTGACAATCATATTTGTAGTGAAGATACTGCCGCTTTGTACGCCTTGTTGTTGTTTAATACGGCAAGACTGGGCGCGCGCTTTATGGCATCGGGCGAACTCATAGATCTGGAAAGGCAAGATAGGACTTTATGGAAGACCGATCTGATCGCCTTAGGCAGTAATTACTTGCGCCAATCCGGCAGGGGTAATATCTCATCCTACCATTGTGAAGCGGCAATTGCTTATTTGCATTGCACCGCAAAAACTTTCGCTGACACGGATTGGGCAACCATTTCGCAAATCTACGCTACGTTATTGGAGGATAACCCCAACCCTTTCGTTGAACTGAACTATGCCATTGCTTTATATTATGACCGTCAGACACCAAAAGCATTTGGCGTGCTTGACGACCTGCAGCGAACTTTTCTGCAGCAATACTACTTGTTCCATGCCACCTTGGGCAAATTGTATTTGCTGGAGGGAGAGAATCAAAAAAGCGACGGGCATTTGACGAAAGCTCTTTCACTTACCCATTTCCAAGCTGAAAGGGATTTTGTTAAACGGATCCGGTCGGAGGCGCGAACCCCGCTTTGATTGTGCCATTTCCTTTCAGTCAGGACGTGGCGCGGGCGTGGTATTTTCCATGCGCTGCAGTGGATTCGATGGCTAGACAGAATTAAGGCTCAGCCTTTCAATGATACAGTATTGGTGCTATGGTGTCCACGCGTGCTGATCAGGGTGGATTTTTATCTCTTGTAGAAGCATTTAATACAATCTACTTCGTCCTCATCGAAAATAATTATTAACCGCAAACGTAAACTGTTCGATAAATAACTTTTTATATGTCGCTAGATTATTCTGCTCGTAGAAAAGGATCATCGCCTTCTTATAGTCAACAGGCTTAACGCTGCGATAAGACAGTGGGCAATATCCGTTCTCAATCAAAATGCCGTTGCCAGTGATCCGCCCGGTCCTTTTGTTTCCATCCTCAAACGGCTGGATATACGAAATGAACAACACAGCCAGTAGCGCCTTCTCAAAAATTGAGGATCGAAGGTTGATCACATCGCAAGCTCGCTCCAAATATTCGCGGATCTGGAATTCGTTCTCCGGCGGTGTGTAACTTGTTCCCGTAATACCCACAATACGTTTACGGATGTTCTTACTCACGCCCAGGTCTGCTATCAACAAGGAAAGAATGTCTTCGATGGCTCTGGTCCGTAATGGGGTGAACACAACTCTCCCTTCATAGATATAGTCCAACGCTTTTTTGTGGCTGAGCAACATAGTGGCCTCGTCCTTTTGCTTTCCTTCTGCTGGAATATTTTCAGAGAGCAGTACCTCCGTTTCCAACAAGCTATAGGTATTACCTTCAATTTGGGATGATTTCCAACTGAGTTCTATGGAAAGCCGATTGCGCTCCTTCCGTACAATATCTTCCGGGAGAGTACTGAGCCGTTCCTGGAAAGTTTGTTGAAGGCCATTAAGCAGCGCCAACTCGTCGTCGGTAAAAATGACCACTTTCTCTAAGTGAGTAAAGATCTCAGGATCGATTCGCTTCTTTCCCTTTCGTTCGTCCACATCCTTATCGAAGTAGGAATCACCGATGTTGCCGTAAACCAATCTATAGGCCGGCGCTATCGTATAGACGGTTGACCGTCCTTGTCCACTTTTAATTAGTTGATGGTTATCCACTAGCGACTTTAGGTCTCGATTGACAGTAGAGACCGGGGGATTGCCGGGCAATTGCCTCAGCATATTTGCTATTCCACTCTCCGGCTGCTGTAATAACATTTCCAGGATTTGCTTTTTCCGCTCACTTAATTCCATAATGTATCGTTTCCTCTCAAAAATAGCATTTTATCCTCTCATTATGAGGGGATAATTCACGTGGAATGAGAGGAAATAGCAAAATTCATCCTTTTTGCTCTCAAAATGACCCCTTTTTCCTCTAACTCTGAGAGGAGAAAGCCACAGAAATGAAAGGAAACCTGCCATAAGTTTTAAAGGGTAATTCGGCCGGCATCGGTAATTTGCTGAGTTCTTGCGATGGATCTTTTGGTCTATACCGTTTATACGTATCATTTACATACTTAGTTGAAGTATGTCTCAGCAGTAATGCAACGGTTGCGGCATTCACATTGGCATCTTGCGGCAAGAGTGAAAAGGTCAATCTCGCACAGTTCCGGGTAATGTGTTTTTTGATTCCTGCGCTTTCGCACTCGGAGGGAGAATTAGTTACAAATTGATTAAAATAGAAAGGCGTTATAACTGATTTAATTATAGCTCTTTAAGGTGCCAATGACTGGATTTGCAACCTTATGATAATCCGATGAGAATATTTTTGGAGTGTCCATGGTGAGTCAGATTTAGGGGTAGAAAGTGGTAGAATTTGGCTGCCATTGGTTCCGGCACTTGTAATAGCCACTGCTATTTGGTCAGACTAATAATAAACTGTGGCTAAAAGTTAGTCTCACGGCCAACAAGTGTAATCAGTCAGTCCTTAAACTCTTGACCGGGTTAGCCATCGCGGCCTTTAGCGCCCGATAGCCGACGGACGTACAGGCAATCAGCACAGAAAGACCACTGGCTTCGATGAATATCATCGGACCGGGTTGAAAATGGAACGCATAATTCTGCAACCAACGAAACATGAAATATCCTGCAATTGGAGCAGCAATCAGGAAAGCGAGGATAACGAGGAACATGAATTCTCGCGAGAACATATTGACGATATGGAGCACCGATGCGCCCAGTGTTTTGCTTATGCCTACTTCTTTAGTGCGGGAGGCGGCCATGAAAGAAACCAAACTATAGAGTCCCAGACAGGACATAAATATGGCCAGCCCGGCGAAAAGCTTGTACATTACTGCCAATCCGGTGCCCAGGACTGGATCTGCATCTTGCTTATAATCAAAAGAAAATATTTTTAGAGGATCATCACCGGGCCACATTGTAATGGGCAAATGTCGTTAATCCTTGTTTCGCCTATCTAGGCCTTGACTCCCATCGGGATATACCCAAAGGCCAAGCTGTGAGGCGGAATAGTTGACCGCGAAATGGTCATTTTTGAGTCTGAGCCGTCTTTATGTTTATATTGGCGCCCACGCATCGTGGTCGGAGCGGACCATTTTATATTATTTTTTCCGGGTCCTGCTTTTTCATGTTTAAGGATTAAGATTAACTTTATGATTAACGTTAATACTGTTAGGACTACGGTACAATTTTTGTTCGATCATATATAAGACTTAGACTTCGCTGAAATCCTTTGCCTTTATCAGTGAAATTCTTAGTTATAATTGTCAGTAATAATTGCCGGGAGGAATGGAAATTATGTTTTGAAAGTGACCTCCCTCGTTGCAGTGCTTCATCATGTACATATCAAAATGCTCCTGTGAAAGAAATGTACAGCTAAGGATACAATGCTACCTATGCTCCAATCAGGTTAATTGCCCCGATAGGATATGCCGCAATCACCATCATTACCCTCTAAATAAATCACTTAGAATTGGTGATTCGTTGACCCGACGATTGTATATTATTTTTTGCAACCTTGACTTGGGGTGGCCCTCGAATCAACTGGCAGGATAATGGTATGGCTTTATTGTACCAGAAAAAGATAAAGCAAAAGTTTCCAACCCATCAATCGATACATTATGAAATTCTGCATTTTCTCTATATTACTTTTCATAATGCTGACAGCAAGTAGCCAACAGCCGTCAGGCAAACACTTAGTCGACATGGAAAAGTATTCCACAGATTCTGCAGCCATCGCGAGCATCCTCATCGACGCGTATTTCAAAGGTATTTATGAAGGAGATACTGGTCTTCTCGGAAGCACTTTTTATTCAGGCACCCTCCTGTTCGGAGACGCTGCCGGCAAGCCCTATTTCAAAAACGTCGTGCAGTACCTGGACGGCGTTAAGAACCGTCAAAGTCCAAAGGATTCCGGTAAACCCTTTAAAGGAGAAATCATATCTATAGAGATCATCAACTCGATCGGTGTCGCCAAAGTCCATGTGCGGATGTATGACTTTAATTATTTCGAGCTGCTGTCTTTCCACAAACTCGATGGCAAATGGATCATCGTAAATAAATTAATTTCTGACGTCGGGCAATGATCGATTGTTAGAAGGCATCGGACACAATCTGCCGCAGGAAGCCCCCGGGCTTTTGCCGACGCCATCGTCGAAGGTGACGGTTATTCCAAATGAATTTGAAATTTTTCTTAACGAATCTAAAACAAAAACAAAATGAACACAACTTCAATGTTCCCCCAGGGACAGAAATTACCAAACGACCAGTTTACCGGGAATGCTTTTTTATCACCATTAGTTGCAAGGGACAAAAATAATAATTTCACAGTTGGCAGTCTAATTTATGAACCCAAAACAAGAAGTTATTGGCATACACACCCCAAAGGACAAGTGTTGATTATAATTGAAGGCGAAGGTCTTTACCAGGAAAAAGGTAAACCAATCCGGGCTATAAAAAAGGGTGATGTAGTAATCGCTCCCGAAAATGTACCACATTGGCACGGAGCATCTGCAACGATTAGGATGGTCGACATTGCAATTACCAATTACAAAGGCGACGACCAGGCGACGTGGCTTCAACCTGTAACGGATGAAGAATACAAAAGTGTAAAATAACCGATAAAAAAAACAGCGGGTAACATTGGGTTTTGCCAATAGTGGGTCTGACGCGCCTTTCCTCGTCTGTGGTTCTCTGATTATCGTAGGTTCGGCTAACGGAATCCTTATCAATCTAGCACCATCAAGGTCCTAAATAAAAAATACAACTATGGCACGAGAAGTTCCTGATTATTCAGTTGATCCACATCTCTCACCGGCGGTGAAAGCATTCTTAAGACCATTAAATGCAGGGGGCCCTGCAGTAGAATCCTTGTCCGCGCAGGATGCGCGTAACGTATTGATGAATCTACAGGCGTCAGTAAAGGTTAATTTATCCGGTATTGATGAATGTGAAAAATCGATTACTCAAGATGGTTATACTGTTAAACTCACCATTGTACGGCCACAAGGGAACAAAAGAAAATTACCTGTTTTCATTTTCACTCATGGTGGCGGGTGGGTGCTGGGAGATTATCCTACCCATAAACGCCTCGTGAGGGACTTGGTGGTGAGTTCAGGGTTCGCGGCGGTTTTCGTTAATTATACGCGCACACCGGACGCGCAGTATCCAAGGGCCATTAATGAAATTTACGCAGCAATTAAATGGGTGGCTGAACATGGCGGCGAGATAAATGTTGACGGGAAAAGGATAGGAGTAGTCGGCAATAGTGCAGGCGGAAATATGACAGCGGTCACATGTTTAAAAGCAAAAGTTAATCAGGGTCCAGAAATACAAGTTGCTATTCTGATGTGGCCAGCCACTAATGCTGAATTCACCAATGAATCTTGGATGCTATATGGTCAGGATCGCTTCAATACCGCTTCGCTTATGAAATGGACGTGGGATCTCTATATACCGGATGTCGCCAAGCGCAAGGAAATTTACGCATCGCCCCTGCAGGCCAGCATAGAAGAACTGAGGGGTCTTCCGCCAACGCTCATTCAGGTGGCTGAAAATGATATTTTGCGCGATGAGGGTGAAGCCTATGGTCGCAAGCTGGCGGATGCAGGAGTTATAGCTACAACCGTCAGATACAATGGGGTGATCCACGACTGGGGCATGCTGAACGGGCTGGCTACTATTCCACAGACCCAAGACCTAATCATACAAGCTTCGGCCGAGTTAAAGAAGTATCTTAAGTAGTGCAATATCGAGATGAAGAGGTTAAACCCTTTCTTTATCAAGGATTAGCTGGATGTAAATCAAAAAGGAACCTTTGTAAGCGCCTTGTTTTTTCGAACCTTTGGCGATTTGAGTTTTCTGGCGTTTGAAGACCTCTTTATTGTGATTCTTCCGTACTAGATCCTTTGGGTTTGCATAGGTAAAAATGCCTGTGGCCAACCTTTGACCAACTCCTCTTCCCCATGATTAGGAGTAGAAAATTTTGCCTTCACCTTTGCCGCGTCCTTCTCTTTTGGTGACGGTAACGCTCATAAAAAAAGCTTATTTGATGTGTCAAAACTATAAAGTTCGTGTGTCATTCGTGTGTCACCAAAGGTGGGAGATAGGGTGAAAAAGGGGAGTAAATTCACACACCAAAAATAAAAAACCATTGAATGTCAATGGTTTAATTTGATTTCTGGTGCCCAGGACTGGATTTGCAACCTGCTGGGAATCAAACGAGAATATTTTTAGTGGGTCATCGGTGGGTCAGATTTTTTGGCAAAGCAACGCCTTGGTTCCTTTTTGGTCAGTGCGAACAGGAAGACTATTACATAATCCTGTTGGAACCCTGACATTACTCCGAAATCGATTGCAAATCTATAGTTTAAGAGTTAAAAAAAGTTTGCTGGATAAATAGTAAAGATGTTTCAATTCGAGTCAATGTGCCTCACAGCAACAAAAACCTATGCATAATGGGTGAAACTCTTTGATCCTAGAATTTAAATATTCGAAACATCGACAATAGTTCGATTCCTAATGGGTCTAAATGAATTTTGTAAATCCCTTTTATCCCAATCAAACCTGGTTGACCGTGGTATAATTTGTAAAATGTTATCGGGCAAGCAGTTTAAATGAAAGGCAACCAACAGAGAGGGGTGGTAGCATTTTTTGGGGCGATAGGGCTGCATTGGTAATGGCTTCGATGAAAATTTTAAAAAGCATATTCAATTTAGCCCAGATTACCCCAGGTATCGAAGAATCTTATATAGATTTGACAATCAGGAATGTCGGATATCCGGACACTATCTTATGGAGGGACCATAGACGTTGCAGTGAGAGATGCCTTTGAAACTTTGAATGGGAAAAGTTTCTAAGAATGGGAGTGCACTGTTGAGATCTACTTTACAAATATGGAAGTGGTAAATGTAGCATTTGCAAGAACATTAGACAAAATTACAGGTTTCCCGTTTTTCCAGTATTTAGCGGCAGCAAATCCATTATTTTCAATTCCGGTTACATAAACGTCATCTCCCTGTACATATATGGATGTGGCAGAAGCATCTTGGGAACCATCTGTCAGACTTACAGGTGTTCCGTTTTTCCAGTATTTCGCTACATTATGGGTTCCATTGTATACAGTACCAGCGACATACACATCATTTCCGGAAACATATATGGAAGAGGCATTTGCAAGTGTGCTATCGTATAGTATTACCGAGTTGCCGTTTTTCCAGTATTCTGCCACATTTTGGTCTCCGGCTACATATACATCACTACCGGAAATAAAAATGGAATTGGCAGTTTTAAAGTTAACATAGTTACCACCAATTGGACTATAGTTAGTATCAATTAGAATTACAGGGACCCCGTTTTTCCAGTAAATCGCTTGATCATTTATTGGGGAATTAATAAGTTCAAAGCCTGCCACATAAACATCATTTCCGGAAACATAAAGGGAATTTACGGTTGCCTGATTTGTTCCATCAGACAGCGACAGCGTTACAAGACTGTCGTTTTTCCAGTACACCGGTACCGGAAAAGGAAAAGCGGTGCCCGGCTTAAATGCCATACCGCCTACATATACATCATTCCCGGAAACAAAAAATGATGTAAGGGAAGTTACGCCAACCCCATTAGATGCATCGTACAAGGTTACAAGACTATCGTTTTTCCAGTAGGCCACTCCGGGATTTCCGCCTGGTTTATTTGAAATACCACCTATATATACATCATTCCCGGAAACATACATGCCCGCCAGAACGGAAACATACCCGCCCCCCAGAAGCCACGTGGACATAGCCCCGGGCAGGGACACAGCGCTGTCGTTTTTCCAGTAGATCGGTTGGCCATTCGCATAACCTGCTACATAAACATCAGGGCCTGTACTTATTGTACTTACTTGCATGACTGAATTATCCATTCCACTTTTTTTACAGGAATAAGTTTGTACAATTAAAATGACAAGCAGAAGTAAATAATTTTTATTCATAACAATTGTTTAGAATTTCCATTCGCCAGCGGTCGGATCAGTTCATGCTAATAGTCCCATTCCCCAGCATCTGTGGTATCTACATCAAACCCAATGGATACCTTTTTATTAAAGTCAATTCCGGAATTTGTTTGGGCAAATACCTCTGGATACATAATCCAAAGCTTAGGAGCAGAAATCACCGTGTAAAATATTGGCTTATTGGTCAACTGAATTGAGTCATATGGAACATAAGGGATTATTTGCCAACTGCTTATGTCATTACATGCTCCATTGTAGTTCATGATGTATGCATAGGACTGGTTCATTATGGCATAAGTAAAATCCGGCCAGGATTGAATCAGCCCCGGTGTAAATCTTTCACTTATAGTTGTTAGGTTACCTGCTACAGAATCCCAGGATAATCCATCATATTCATAATCAAAATTCGGATTAGCGTTAATAGTAACTGTAGCATCATCAACCTGGCCATGATCATCTTTAACTTCCAGTTTATATGTGTGCAAACCTCTCGATATTTGTACTCCAACTACTGAATCATTAAGTTCAATAAGCAAAGGAGGGTAACTTAAATTAGGAGCACTAATTTCCCGCCAAGTATATGAAACAATTTTACCTGACGCATCATGGGAAGCCCTTCCATCTAGGAGCCCCTCGAACATATTACCCATTCCACCAAAAGGCATACAAATACTTGTATCTCGACCCGCATTAGCTACCAGAGTTTTAGGCATAGTTGTTTGTACGGAAGCAGATTGATCATTTTTTTTACTGCATCCAAAATAAAGGATGGCTGTTGCAAACAGGAAAATACATATCCTTTTCAATAGTCAGGTTTTAAGATATTCATAAATAAAAGCTATCTAAAATCATGACATACCCTATCACATAAATTATCGTAAGCGTGGACATTATGGCAGAATTGACTGATCAGGGGAAATTTGATGTTGGTCTGTATAAAGTAAAATGAAATAATTAGCTTTTAAAAGCGGCTTCTAAGGAACGGCTGCTTTGAAACAGCCTTCGGTTCTCCTGATTTGGTATATGGTTGTAAATGAGAATTCCTGGGCATTTGCAGCAGTTATTTTTCTTTATAATGTGATTAAGGTGGTAATTTTAGGAAAGACAGACATCTCTTTTATGCGCAGCTATATGTTTATTGTAGTTCTGTTGCCCTTATTGGTCTTTGCCAGGATCTATGCCCAGCCTTTGCGCGAAAAGGAGTTTGCCTGTTTTACTCGATCAGAGGGACTTTCCAACAATTTCATTTCTGGGATCGTGCAGGATTCGACGGGTTATATTTGGGTTGCCACAAACAAAGGATTAAATCGTTTTGATGGACATTCCTTTGCCAATTTCTATCAAGGTTCTGCTGGATTTCCCTTGCCCGACAACAGGATAAAGCAAATTCGAATCCAGGGCCAGGAGATAATTGGTACTACGGCCATGGGTGCATTTGCTTACAACACAAATTCCAGGAAGGGCATGCTACTTATTATTCCAAGCGATTCGAGCATTTTTGGCTGGACGAATAATATTGTGGAAACTATCCGGGACCCCAGGGGCCATTATGTGTTGTCCAGTAATACTGGCCTCTATGTATTGGATAATCAAGGTAAACTTTTCAATCGGTATGATTATTTCCAACCCTCCGATGCGCGAACCAAAGAGCTAGAATTTGCTACCGGATTATTAGCACTGGAAAATGGCGTAATCCTGCAGGAGAATAGTCTTTTCTTTTCGGCTTACGAACCCTTAATAAACAGGATCGATACGTTCTTTAGTGCACGCCACCCAGAATTTAAGCATGCGATTACTGAAAGTAATGGAGACCTCAGGCCAATATTTCCTGGAAAGCAAAATCAGGTATTCGTTCTAAATAATGAAAAAAATGTCCTCGACATATTCGACTTCGGGACCAAAAGGATTAATCGTTTCCTACTTCCTTTTGATGCTACAACCGATTTCGATAATCAATCAAGCAAACTTTTTTATCTCAATGACAGTCTACTGGCAATTACTTGCAAAGTGAGTGGATTTTATCTGTTAGATTATCATGTAGGATCCCACCAACTCAGGTTACATGGGGGCAAGTATTTTGATGGAAGTCATTGCAATACGGTATTTCTCGACCGTGAAAAACGTTTCTGGGTGGGAACCAATAATGGGCTTTACAAACAAAATCTCAGCAATCCATTTTATCATGTCTATGATCTTGGTGAGCAGTCGCCAGATCTTCGGAACTGCGATATGCGAGCCATATTAAATTGGGGCGATAAACTTTTTGTTGGTTTTCAAAATAACGGAGGATTGGTGATCCTGAATAAATTCAGTCATAAGATTGAATACCGATTTAATTTTGAAAAGTGGAGCCAAAATTGTAATTCAATTACTACTATTTTTCCTTATGGAGGAGATACGCTATGGATTGGTTCGCGGGACGGGATTTTATGGCTGAATACACGAAATTACCATTACGGCCGTTTAATTATTCCTCAGAAAATGATCGAGAACAAAGGGGATTATCCATTATGCATATTGGAAGACCACCAAAAAAATATCTGGATCTCATTCGGGAAAATTAATAGCGTAATCCACTTCGACCGGAACACCCGAATCTTTACAGATATTTCAGGACGAAGCAACCCCTTGATTAATATTACCTATTGTTCTAGCATGGCTATGGATAAGCAGGGAAACATATGGTTTGCCGGCGATGGCCTTTGCCGGTGGAATGTTGCAAAGCAAATGGTAGATACCCTTATTGTTTACTCCAAGACGGCCAAAATCCTGAATGGCCAAATTTTTATTTTGGGTATAGATAAAAATAATAATCTCTGGTTGAACTCATTTAAGAACGGTATTATCCAATATAATTGTACGGAAAATAAATCATACCTGCGAGAGCGAGAGAATAATTTTTGGGATGGGGAGTTCCTCACGGCTTTGCCGATTATTCAGGATCAAATCTGGCTGGGTCTGGATAATGGCATTTCTGTATTTAACATGCATGATTTTTCGAGCGAGCTCTTTACATATGGTGATGGTATACCCTGGATGCCCATAACTACCGTGCGTAAAGGTTCCTGTTATGATTCCGATCAGAAAATTTTTTACTTTGGCTCAGGACATCAGCTCATCAGCTTCAAACCAGATCTTTCCTTTTCCCATCCCTCTCCGCCTGACTTATTTATAGAGGAGATCAATACTCCAGTGGGTATTTTCAGGGGTAATTCGGAAAATCTTACACTAGCCTATTCCGCAAATTCCGTGCAAATTAATTTTAATGCAGTCAATTTCAGAAGCCCAGAAGATAACCGATTTGCTTACCGGCTATATCCATCTTCAGATACTTCATGGCAAATACTGAACTGGGACCACATCGTAAATTTCAGTAACCTGTCACCGGGGAAATACCATATTCAGTTAAAATTGTTTTCCGCAAGTAATCGATGGCCTGAACAGATTAAGCAAGTAACCCTTACTGTTGAACCTCCTTATTGGCGATCAGCTTGGTTTATCGCCATTCTGGTTCTTGCTGGTATTGCGATTGCCATTTTCGCCTACAGATATCGTATCCGGCGGATGAATGAAAAAATGAATCTTAATCAGCTAATGGCTGAATATGAAATGAAGGCCCTGCATGCGCAAATGAATCCGCATTTCATTTTCAATGCACTCAATAGTATCAAAGAAATGATCCTCTACGAAGATACAAACAACGCTTCCCTTTACCTGAGTCGATTTGCCCAATTGATTCGGCTTAACCTCGATTACTCGATGAAAACATTTATTACTCTGAGACAAAATATAGAATACTTGGAGCGCTATCTGGAAATGGAGCAATTGCGTTTTGCAAATTTCAGGTTTCATTTTTCTGTCAAAGGCTCGCTAAATAAAGATGAGATCCGGATTGCTCCGATGATGCTCCAACCCCTGGTGGAAAATGCCATTTGGCATGGCCTTCAGCCCAGCGACAGAGAGAAACGGCTGGACATGTTGTTCTATCTAGATGAAAATAATCTTGTTTGCGAAATAGACGATAACGGCATTGGACTTCAACAATCGATCGATTTGAAGCATCGATTAACAGTCATGCACAAATCTGTGGGAATAGACAACATCAAGCAGCGGATTGCTATTCTAAATGAAAAATACCGGATTCGTTGTACGCTTTCCATTTTTGATAAGAAGGATATGCCGGGATCGAATCCGCCAGGTACCATTGCGAAGCTAATAATTCCGCAGTTGGTTGACTCTTTAATCCTTAATTCCTAATTTTAATGGTAAGAACCATAATAATCGATGATGAGTCCGGGGGTATCAATTCATTGAAGAAAATGATACAGATTCATTGTCCCGAGCTTTCCATCATCGCTGAGTGTCGAGATGCAAAACAGGCCCTGGAATGCATTAAAATGCAGCGCCCTCAATTGATATTTCTGGATATCGCAATGCCCGGAAAAAGTGGGTTAGATATGTTAAATGAGTTGCAGGAAATCTGGTTTGAGATCATATTTGTCTCCGCCCATAGTCAGTATTCGATCAAAGCTTTCCAATTTAGCGCCGTCGATTATTTGCTCAAACCGGTGGATGAAAGCTTGTTGATTCATGCTGTCATTAGGGCTGTCACTCGGATTGGTAGGCATGGAAGTTTCGGAAATATTGATGCTCTTTTTTATAACCTTCAGAAAATACATAAACCCGCTGATATGAAATTATGTATTTCTAGCTTAAAGGGCTTCCAGGTCATTCAGCTTTCGGACATCCTTTATTGTGAGGCAGTCAGTAGCTATACGATTTTTCATTTGTTGAACGGCCAGCAAATCACCGCATCCAGGTCAATTATTGAATATGAACTGATGTTGGAGGATAATTTGTTTTGTCGGGTTCATAAATCCTATATTATCAATTTGACACACGTTATAGAGTACAGAAAAGGCGAAGGGGGTACGGTTCTCTTATCCAATAGTAAGGAAGTAGAAGTGTCAAGGAGAAAAAAAGAAATTTTTCTTGCGCGGATAAAGGAATTGTTTAGGATGTAATTAGAATGCCTTTACTTTCAGCTTGGTTGTCTAGAGGATATCCGCTAAATCGGACTTTAAAGTTCAGGCTTGGGGAATTGCGAATGATAATGGCCCCCTTTAGGATTGATATTTATTGGTTTGCCCCGTCCTTCCCTCTTATTGACAGGAACGCCCATAATAGAAGCTTTTTTGGTGTGTAAAAGCTATAAAGTTCGTGTGTCATTGGTGTATCACCAAAGGTGGGAGATAGGGTGAAAAAGGGGTGTAAATTGACACGACAAAATTAAAAAACCATTGAATGTCAATGGTTTAATTTGATTTCTGGTGCCCAGGACTGGATTCGAACCAGCACACCCTTTCGAGCGCTGCGACCTGAACACAGTGCGTCTACCAGTTTCGCCACCTGGGCATTCAGGGCTGCAAATGTAAATTGAAAATCGGGAAATTAAAAAAGTAAAATAGACTCCTCAAGTGGGAGCATGTCACGCTACGCACTCACATTAAATTCTCTTAACGCGTCGTTTAGACTAGTTTTTAGATCGGTGCTAGGTTTACGGGTCCCGATGATAAGCGCACAGGTAACGTTAAACTCGCCGGCAGGGAATTTTTTCGCATAACTGCCCGGAATAACCACGCTGCGGGCAGGTACCCGACCCTTATATTCAATGGGTTCGGAGCCGCTTACATCAAGTATTTTAGTACTTTGCGTCAAGACCACATTCGCACCCAGCACGGCTTCGGTTTCTACTCGCACACCCTCCACTACTATGCATCGGGATCCCACAAAGCAACCGTCCTCAATGATCACAGGTGCGGCTTGCAGCGGTTCCAGCACGCCCCCAATCCCCACGCCTCCGCTGAGGTGGACATTTTTTCCGATTTGGGCGCAACTACCTACTGTAGCCCAGGTGTCCACCATAGTACCCTCGTCCACATAGGCTCCAATGTTCACATAGCTTGGCATCAAAATCACGTTTTTTCCCAAGAACGAACCATATCGCGCAACGGCGTGGGGTACGGCGCGCACGCCCAAGGATGCATAATTGGATTTCAGATCCATTTTATCGTAGAATTCAAAAGGTGGCAGGGTCCAGGTCTTCATTTGCTGAATGGCGAAATACAGCAAGATTCCTTGTTTTACCCATTCATGAACAATCCATTGATTGGTTTGCCGGGAAGCTACACGCAGGCGCCCCTTATCGAGCTCTTCTATCAGAGCTTTCACCGCGTCGCTGTATTTTTTATCCTTTAGCAACACCCGGTCTTTCCACGCTTCTGCAATAAGAGATTCTAACTCCATTTCTTCATTTATTGCAAACATACCAATTGGTGACCGAAACTGAACACCTAACCAGGATGAGTTGGTGCTTGAATTTCGGGCTTTCTTGGTGGGTCTCGCCCTTGGCGGTTAAATTTGCATCATGGATTACTCCGCCGATATCGATCAATGCCTTAAAATTTTACAACAAGGGGGTCTGATTCTTTATCCCACGGACACTATTTGGGGTATTGGCTGCGACGCCACCCGTGCAGATGCGGTTAAGCGCATTTTTGCATTAAAACAGCGACCCGAAGCCAAGAGCCTGATTGTCCTGATGGCAAGCGAGCGCGAAGTCCTCAAGTATGTTAGCCAGTTGGACCTTCGAGTTTTTGATTTTTTACAAACTGTGGCCAAGCCGACCACGGTCATTTATCCAGGGGCTGTACACCTGGCGCCCAACTTGCTGGCCGAGGATGGGACCATGGGGATCCGACTCGTAAATGATCCTTTTTGCAGGCAACTTATCAAGCGCCTGCGCAAACCATTAGTTTCCACTTCGGCCAACCTAACGGGTCAACCAGCCCCCCGGATTTTTCAGGAGGTTCCTCGCGCTATTAAAGAAGGCGTGGATTACGTGGTTACGTACCGCCAGGATGATCTTGAGCCAAGGGAGCCATCGGCCGTTGTTAAGCTCAATCCAGATGGGACGGTAACCTGCATTCGCAGTTAGGGTTCGCTACACTTTACCAGGTGTGCCCCCGCACCTGGCTGACTCACGCTTTTGCTGGGTTGCAAAAAAAATGGTCTCTGCCTGACCAGCTTTTCTCATCTTTGCAGCGTGCGAAAATTTTTGATTATACAAACGGCTTTTATTGGCGATGTAGTCCTGGCTACCAGCATGGTGGAAAAACTCCACGCCTTTTTCCCTCAGGCTCGGATTGATTTTTTACTCCGTAAGGGAAATGAGTCTTTGCTTATTGGCCATCCCTATGTTGGCCAGGTCCTGATATGGAATAAAAAAGAGCATAAACTTAGGAACCTCTGGACCCTGTTGGGCCAGATTCGGAAGCAGAAGTACGATACCGTAATCACGGTACAGCGATTTGCCTCAACAGGCCTACTTGCTGCTTTTTCCGGGGCCACGCATACCATCGGCTTCGACAAAAATCCATTCAGCTTCCTTTTTTCTAAGCGCCTGAAGCACCTAGTGGGGGAGGCTGCAGGATCCAAACACGAAATTCAACGAAATTTGGAACTGGTGCGCGATTTTACCGATGAAACCCTGGTTAAACCTAGGCTCTATCCGTCAGCGGCAGATTTTGAGCGGGTTCAATCTTATAAGAAAGATAAATACATTACCATCAGCCCCGCATCGGTCTGGTTTACCAAGCAATACCCTGCCACAAAATGGGTCAGCTTTATCGATTCCATTCCCGCGAGCTATCCAGTCTTCCTGCTCGGGGCAGGTACCGACGGGCCTCTTT
Source organism: uncultured Chitinophagaceae bacterium (assembly GCA_963742225.1). Taxonomy (GTDB): domain Bacteria; phylum Bacteroidota; class Bacteroidia; order Chitinophagales; family Chitinophagaceae; genus Puia. Next base: position 165,254 of record CAVULD010000006.1, read on the forward strand.
GCGACCAAATCATCCAATCCACCCGACACCAAGACATCACCAGCCTCTGCGGCAAGCTTTCCTTTCTGCAGTCTGCTGCATTGATTAAAGATGCCCGGATGAACTATGTCAATGATTCGGCTCCCTTGCATTTTGCATCCGCCATGAACGCTCCGGTAACGGTAGTGTATTGTTCCACGTTGCCTGCCTTTGGATTCGGGCCCTTGTCTGATGAGCAATTCATCGTACAATTGAAAGAACCACTGCCTTGCCGCCCTTGTGGTCTGCATGGCCTTGCCGCCTGCCCACAAAAGCATTTTCGGTGTGCCATGGATATCGCAGACGAACAACTGATCTTCCCACTAAAACAGGTAGCCGCGAATTAGGTTCAAAAAAGACTACGCCCGCCCGTGAAAAAAAACGGTGCCAAATACTTTTGAACTCCCTCCCGCTTTGCAACACTCCCTGGTATAGCCCCCCAAGGACCGCCCTTGAAGCATCTTTCTTACCTTTGCCTCGGAATGGAAATACAATGCACCGATATCGAGTTATCGCTTTTCCAAAAGGTTGCCCAGGCCGCCTGGGAAGCCCAGGTACCCTGTTACGTTATTGGTGGCTTTGTTCGGGATAAACTGCTGGGTCGACCCACCAGGGACGCCGATGTGGTATGCGTCGGCAGTGGTATGGAGCTGGCCGAACGGGTGGCCGATCGATTCGAACCCCGACCACAGGTTTCGTTATTCAAGAATTTCGGGACGGCGCATATGAAGGCCGGGGATTTGGACCTGGAATTTGTAGGAGCGCGTAAGGAAAGCTACCGGAGTCATTCCCGCAATCCAGACGTCCTTCCCGGGACTTTGGAGGATGACCAGCTGCGCCGAGACTTTACGATAAATGCGATGGCCATTAGCCTGAACCCAACCGACTACGGCCGGCTAATCGATCCCTTTAACGGGCGTACCGATTTATCCCGAAAGATCATTCAAACTCCGCTTGATCCGCTTCAAACCTTTAGCGACGACCCGCTCAGGATGCTTCGGGCCATCCGGTTTGCTACCCAGCTGCATTTTTCGATAGAGCCCAAGACCTTTGAAGCTATTAAGGATGATGCGGCCAGGATTAAAATTGTGTCCCAGGAGCGGATCACCGATGAATTGAACAAGATCATTATGACAGAAAAGCCTTCGGTGGGCTTTGACCTGCTGTACAAATCGGGGCTGCTGCAGCTCATTTTTCCCCAATTTGTCGAATTGGCGGGTGCCGAATACATCGATGGCTTGGGTCACAAGGATAATTTCTATCATACCCTTCAGGTATTGGATAATATATCGGCCCATACCCAGGATCTGTGGTTGCGCTGGGCAGCTATATTGCATGACATTGGTAAACCTGCCACCAAGAAATTCGAGAAAAATCACGGCTGGACCTTCCATGGTCATGAAGTAGTGGGTGGACGTATGGTACCTAAGATATTTGACCGACTGAAATTGCCACTTAACGAAAAAATGCGTTTCGTGCGCAAACTGGTTGAGTTGCATCTGCGCCCGATCAGCTTAACTAAAGAGAACATAACCGATTCTGCCATCCGCAGGCTGTTGTTTGATGCCGGTGACGACCTGGAGGCGTTGATGATTCTTTGCGAGGCGGACATTACCTCCAAAAACAAACAAAAAGTAAAGCGCTACCTGGATAATTTTGAACTCGTGCGAAGCCGCCTTAAAGAGGTGGAGCAAAAAGACAGCATTCGTAACTGGCAGCCGCCCATTACCGGGGAGATGATTATGGAAAAATTTGGCTTGAAGCCCTGCAAAAAAGTAGGAGACCTGAAAAACTTGATACGGGAAGCCATTTTAGATGGGGAAATAGAAAACAGCTATGAAGCCGCGTATGCGTTTATGATGAAAAAGGCGGTCGAGTTGGAATTGCAACCTACCGCTTAGGCTATATTTCCAGAAGGATCGAGGATAAACCGGATACGAGGATAAACCTAAATTGTGTTATTTTTGCAGACTATAGTCTGACTCCAGGGGGTTTGGAATTAATCAGATGGGAGACTCATTACGCGCTTAAGGATCAGCAGCAGGAGCGGGTCAACCGGGACCTTGCCCGAAGGTGGGCAAAATCGGCATTACCAATTTATCATAAATCGGCATTATGGCAGTTTTGAAGTTCAGGATATATTATGAGGAAGATGATAGCGTGTACCGAGACGTTGCGGTCAAGCATACGCAATCTTTCTTGCAGTTGCATTTTGGCATATTAAAAGCCTATGAATTTGACAGCAAGCATCAAGGTACTTTTTACCGCAGCAACGACAGCTGGCAAAGGGGCCGCGAGATTTCATTGGAAAAATACGACAAGCCGTACAAGGCGGAGCCTTTGTTGATGAAGGCTACGGCCATCGGCACAGAGATCCGGGACCCGAATCAAAAATTTGTGTACGTCTATGATTTTGTAAAAAATTGGACCTTTTTGGTGGAACTAATCAACGTATCGAAGGAAGAGAACGACAAACTGGACTATCCAGCGGTGGTTAAGGTAGAGGGTATCGCTCCCTCCCAGTATGGTACCAAGGGGTTGGTTGGAGACAAGTTGGCGGAAGTGGAAGAAAAATATGACCTAGGAAAGAATGCCGAAGGGTTTAGCGAAGAAGGCAGTAGTGAAGAAGATGAAGAAGGAGAGTTTAAGGAGGATGAAGAGGCCGAACCAGGGGGTGAAGAAGAAGCGATAATCTGAGCAGGCAATCCTCCGGGATTTGGCAAATTTCCCTTTGGACTCCAAAGAATAAATAATTTCATCGAAGCAGATTTGTTGAGTTCTGTACAAGCTCACGAATTGAATACTAAAACCGTCATATTATTAATGGGCCCCACGGCCGTCGGCAAAACCGCACTGGCCGTCCGCCTGGCCCAACACCATGAGACCGCGGTGATCTCCGCCGATTCCCGTCAATGTTTCGAAGAGCTCAATATTGGCGTGGCCAAGCCCGCCGATGCAGATTTGCAAAAAGTGCCACATTATTTCATTAGCTCCCACTCGGTGACCCAACAGGTAAATGCGGCCCTATTTGAGCGATTAAGCGTTGGATGGGCAGAGGAGATTTTGGCCGATCGGGATGTGGTCATTGTAGCCGGAGGCACCGGGCTATATTTGAAAGCCTTCTGCGAAGGCCTGGACGAGGTGCCCGATGTCGAAGGGGCAATCCGGGCCAAAATACAGCTCAGCTACCAGCAAGAAGGGATTGGCTGGTTACAGGCACAGATAAAAGAGCATGATCCTGCGTATTATGCTGCGGGGGAAATCCTCAATCCCAGACGCCTGATGCGGGCTTTGGAAGTCAAACTCTCTAGCGGTCAATCCATTCTTTCCTTCCACCGGCGAAAGGCAAAGCCTCGAGGCTTTGCCATACGTAAAATCGGCATTTGCTTGCCCAAGGATCAACTCCACCGCAATATCGATACACGGGTAGACGCCATGATGGAGGCAGGATTGTTAGGCGAAGTAGAAGGACTAACCGGCTTACGTGACCTGCCGGCCTTACAGACGGTAGGATATGCTGAACTCTTCGCCTACCTCGATGGTCTCCAGTCGATCGAGCAGACCATAACGAACATCAAGATCAATACACGCCACTACGCCAAGCGTCAAATGACCTGGTTTAGCAAAGACAAATCCATCACCTGGATAGAGCCGGGCCAGTGGGAAAAGCTCTTAAAAATAACCAAAGCTTAATGTTGGGTTAACCTGGATTCATTCAAAATTTGCTGAACAATAATTGAGCCCTTGACCTCTGACAAGCAAGAAGCTACCGTTGATCAATTTGGCCAGGACTTTTTATGGGGAGTGTCCATTGCTGCTGCGCAAAATGAAGGTGCGTATAACAGTTACGGCAAAGGCCTTTCGATTTGGGACAACTTCTCCAGGTGGCAAGACCGGATCCGGGGCGGGCACAAGCCGTATACGGCATGCGATTTCTACCACCGCTATAAAGATGATTTGCTCCTAGTCAAGGCCCTAGGCTTTACAGTATTTAGGTTTTCCATTTCGTGGCCCCGCATCCTGCCTGAGGGGACCGGGCGAATTAATAAAGAAGGCATTGCCTTTTATCACCGGGTTATCGACGAATGCATCACGCTGGGCCTGGTGCCGTACGTGACCCTGTACCATTGGGACCTGCCGCTGGAATTGGAAAAGCAAGGGGGGTGGGCAAGCCATTTCTTGGTGAAATGGTTTTCGCGGTACGTTACTCTTTGTGCACAGGAATATGGCGAAAAGGTAAAAGACTGGATCATCTTAAATGAACCATTTGGTTTTACCTCCCTGGGGTATATGTTAGGTCAACATGCGCCGGGAAAAAAAGGGCTGAAATATTTTTTACCTGCGATTCACAATGCCGCGCTGGCCCAAGCCGAAGGAGGGCGTATTATCCGGCAGCTGGTCACACACTCCCATATTGGCACCACCTTTTCTTGCTCCGAAGTGATTCCCTTCTCCTCGCGCGAAGAAGACCTGGAAGCGGCAAGGCGAGTAGATGTATTGTTGAACCGACTTTTTATTGAACCTGCTTTAGGAAAGGGGTATCCACGGGAAGATTTTAAATTCCTGGATAAGTTGGAACTGTATAACAAGAGTTGGAAATATTTGGAGAAAATGCGCTTTGATTTTGACTTTATTGGCTTGCAAAATTATTTTTCGATTGTCGTTAAATACAATCCCCTCATTCCGATGATTCAGGCTTCCGAGGTCAAGGCAAAAACCCGCAATGCGGCACATACGGCGATGGGTTGGGAAATCAATCCGCAGAGTTTCTATCGCATGATTAAGCGCTTTTGGGCCTATGAAGGAGTTAAGGAGCTTATCGTCACCGAGAATGGGGCCGCCTTTATCGACAAAATGGATGACGGACAAGTGAAAGATGCTGCGCGAATAGCCTATTTCCAACTGTACTTGGGGGCCTTGTTGAAGGCGAAGCAGGAGGGCGTCAATATCACGGGGTATTTTGTCTGGACGCTGATGGATAATTTTGAATGGGCCGAAGGCTACCATGCCAGGTTCGGATTGATACATGTCGATTTTCAATCCCAACTTCGAACGATCAAGCACTCGGGATATTGGTTCAGAGATTTTTTAGCAGGGCGGTAGTTGCGGGTTTGGTAAAAGAAGAGCTAAGCGCCCATCCGCTTGCGGCGGGCCATGTACCAAACAGAAAAGGCCCCGTAAGGCCTCCTCTCAAATATATACAAGTCATGTATGTGCATTTTTTAGTGCCTTCCACCACCACCTCCTCCCATGGAATGGGAGGAAAATCCGCTGCCTCCACTAAATCCACCACCAATCCGGGCGCCCCCTCCCGAACTATTAAACCCGGGCGAATAGCCTCCTCGTAAAGTCCCCTGACTTCCTAAATTACGATAGCCACTGGTATGAATCGTTTGACCATAGGAATAGGGAAGTCCATAGCCTCGGGATACCGGCAGGCCTCTGGGGTTCGCATAGGCGTGTGAAGTCAACAAATTATTGGAATAACTACTTGGCGCGAAGCTGTTGATCTTCGTATACGCGGGAGTGGGTGAAACACCACCGCTCTTGGGATTGTATACTACGACGGCAGCATAATACGGGTTATAAAAAGTGTTCCAAGTATAGTAACTGTTCCAATAGGAATAGGGACTCCAATAGCCAAATCCCATGGTCCAAGGAGTATACCCATACATAAAATTACCAAATGAACTAAAGCAAGAAGGTCCGAAAGCGCCATAATAATCGTAGTTGTAATCGTCGAAGTAGGACCATCTGGCGGGGTTGGCTACAAGCATGTGGACATACTGGTCATTTGGAGTGCTGTAATACTCTCCGTTGTTGCTGGCCGTGCCTCCACCGGAATAATAGCCGCCGTTGCTTTGGCTGTTTTTAGCCGCCGAACAACTGGCCAGAGCAACCACACCTAAAACAATCAAAAAATGGTTACGTTTCATGACAAGACCTTTAAGAATTTTCAATCTGAAGTTACTACTTTTGCGCTGCAATACAAAGTTACTTTAATTATCTGCCTGAAAGCAAAATTATTTCTATAATCAACAGATTTTGACCCAGTACGGTGCGTTAACGAACGGATAACCGACCGCCGACTGATCAACCCATTTTATGAGCAAAGCCATCACGAGTAAGGACCAGGATTATGCCCAGTGGTACAATGATCTGGTAATCAAAGGCAGCTTGGCCGATTATTCTGCCGTGCGCGGCTGTATGGTAATTAAACCGTATGGATTCGCTTTGTGGGAGAAAATGCGCGACCAGCTGGATCAAATGTTCAAAGACACAGGGCACGAAAATGCCTACTTCCCGCTGCTGATTCCCAAGAGTTTTTTCAGCCGGGAAGCGGCGCACGTGGAGGGCTTTGCCAAAGAATGTGCAGTGGTGACCCACTACCGGCTCAAAAGCGACCCTGAAAGCGGAGGCGTGGTAGTCGACCCCGAGGCGAAGCTAGAAGAGGAGCTAATCATCCGGCCAACCAGCGAGACCATTATCTGGAACACGTACAAATCCTGGATCCAGTCCTATCGCGACCTGCCTTTGCTCATCAACCAATGGGCCAACGTCGTGCGGTGGGAAATGCGGACCCGGTTGTTTCTGCGCACTTCGGAATTTTTATGGCAGGAAGGCCATACCGCCCATGCGAGTGCCGAGGAAGCGCTGGCAGAAACAATGCAAATGCTGGACGTGTATACGGAATTCGCCGAACAGTATATGGCTTTACCGGTGATTAAGGGAGTGAAAACGGAAAGCGAGCGCTTTGCCGGGGCCATCGATACTTTTTGCATCGAGGCCCTGATGCAGGACGGCAAGGCCCTGCAAGCAGGAACCTCCCATTTTCTGGGACAGAATTTTGCCAAAGCTTTCGACGTCAAATTCTCTGACCGGAATAACCAATTGGATTACGTCTGGGCAACCAGTTGGGGGGTGAGCACCCGACTAGTTGGAGCCTTGGTAATGGCCCATAGTGATGACGACGGCTTAATCCTTCCCCCGCGCATCGCCCCCGTACAGGTGGTTATCGTTCCTATTTATAAAGGCGAAGAGCAAAAAGAAAGCTTGCTGGCCAAAGGCCGCGAACTGGCTGGCCATCTGAAGGATGCAGGCATTCGGGTGAAATTTGATCACAGCGACAATAATCGTCCGGGTTGGAAATTTGCGGAATACGAAATGAAAGGGGTGCCCATTCGTATTGCGCTTGGCCTGCGGGACTTGGAAAACCATACAGTGGAAGTAGCGCGCCGCGATACCAAACAAAAGGTCACGATGGGTGAGCAGGACCTCAGGGCGAATATTGTCCAATTACTCCAAGATATCCAGCAAGGGATGTACAATAAGGCGCTGGCGTTCCGGGATGCCCATATCAGCAAAGCCGACACCTGGGAGGAATTCCAACGATTGCTGGATGAGAAGGGAGGCTTTGTACTGGCCCATTGGGATGGGACGGCACAAACCGAGGAAGATATTAAGGAGAAATCCAAGGCCACCATACGCTGCATACCGCTGAACAATCCACAGGAGTCGGGTCGGTGCATTCTGAGCGGCAAGCCCAGCATCCAGCGGGTGTTGTTTGCCCGAGCCTATTAGGGAGCATGCGTTGAGTCCGGCTCTCAGAATCGAGACCCTCCTGCAGGATTTGCCCAGACTTAGGCGGCCAGGCTTGCACAATTCGAAGAATTTGCTTTATTTGTGAGAGGTATCAAAACTTTTGACCATGGAAACCTCAGCCTCCGCCGACTTATTTGACTTGCGCATAGATCCTCAGACATCTGGCTTCCTATCGGAAAGCGCCAAATGGGCACGGTTTCTAGCCATCGTCGGCTTCATCTTCTGCGGGCTGATCGTGCTAGTGGCCGTGTTTGCCGGTTCCATCCTCTCTGGCGCGTTTAGAAACTTTGCCGGCGAAGGCGGCCTGATAGGAGGAGCCTTCATAACTTTCTTATATATACTGATGGCACTTTTGTTTTTTTTCCCCTGCCTATTTCTGTTTAATTTCTCCACCAAGATGCTGGTCGCCTTGCGCACCAATGACCAGGAACTCCTCACCACGTCTTTTAAAAATCTGAAGTCCTGCTTTAGGTTTTACGGCATCCTGACCATTGTAGTGCTCGCATTGTATGGGCTGGTGATTGTACTGGCCTTGGCGGGAGCAGCTTTTCACTGACCCTCGGATCACCGCTTTCGAGTAGGGCGCTAGCCTGCTTGCGCAGTCCGCCACTCGCCCAGAGTTACCTGACGGAATAATAATTGTAATCCTTCAGCAGAGTCTCCAGAAAATCCAGCGCATCCTGGTCGCTTTGAATTTTGAGCCGCGCCTTTATGCGCTCCGCTACGCGCATCGCCAGATCGAAGTTGTTTTTCTTTTTCACGCTTTCGATGATACCCTTGAGGGTATTAATGTCCTTGTCGGTAAGTAGCATGACTTCCTTAAACCTGGGTTGATAGTCGGTCTCCAGTTCAGTAAATACCGTATCCCGCCAAGAGGTATGGGTTCGGGTGTCGATCACGATGGTGCCCGCAACAAGGTCTCCTATACGCTGGGATTTCGGCGAGAGGATAAAAGTGCCGATGCCCGCAAACAAAAACAGGGTAGACCACCAAGGCAAGCCACCCCCGAGTATGGCGCTGGGTATCCACAAGGGAAAATCGGCCAGGCGGAACACCCACCGGATTAAGTATTGACTGGCTGTCGGCTGGCCACCCTCCAAGGTGATCACCCGGATGCCCATCGTTTTTTTGCCAATGCTTTGGCCATTCCACATGAGCTCAAGGATCAGATGATAAAACAATACGGGGAGGCTAAACAAAACAAAGGCCCAGTCGGCGTTGCTCCAGGAGGAAGTAAAAATATACGACAGCAGCCTAAAACCTAACCACCAATAGGCGCCCATAATGGACAGGTCGATCAACCAGGCCACAAAGCGCCTGTAAAATGGGGTTACCGAAAAGTCTACTTCGATATTGAAGCCGGTGTCCAGTTTGACTAACATAAAGGCGCGCTGAGGGTTAAGGAAATCTGGCTAGGTAAAGCAACAATGGCAAAGGCCGAAGGAATTTTGAAGCCCTTCCAACTTTCAGGCCGCTGGACCTTTTCTCAAATTTTCCTGTTATATTTATCCGTAAATATAGCTTTTTTGAAGTACCGTGTTCGGATGCAAAACATCCGGCTGCCAGGCAGGGGCCTTTGGCTGCGAGGAGCAGAACAGGCCAGTCCAGGATCCACGGGTTGTAAAACATTATTTTGTGAGAGAAGGGCTCTTTATTAAAAGGAATATTGACAAATGGAAAAGTTACCAAGAGCAACCGGCCACGGACCCCGATCAAATGGCGGACCAGTTCACCGAGCTGGTCGACGATCTGGGTTATGCCCGAACCTTTTACCCGCAGAGCAAGGTGACCCAATACCTAAACGGCTTGGCTTCGCGCGTGTACCTGGGCATTTATACCAATAAGAAAGAAGAGTCGTCCCGGATCCTGACTTTCTGGAAGACGGAACTGCCCCTGACAATTCGCAAATACCACCGGGAAATACTGTATTCCTTCATCATCTTCATCCTGTTTGCCCTGATTGCCGCATTCTCTGCGGCCCATGACCAGACCTTTGTGCGCGGGGTCTTGGGGAATTCCTATGTGGAAATGACCGAAGATAATATTGCCAAGGGAGATCCCTTCGGAGTCTATAAAAGCGGCGAAAGGTTTGGCATGTTCTTGTTCATTGCCAGACATAACATTGAGGTGGCGTTCCGGGTCTTTGTCGCTGGCTTGTTTTTCTCGATTGGGACCGTATGGATGTTATTCGAGACCGGAGTGATGGTGGGAGCTTTCCAGTATTATTTCTTCTCTAAAGGACTAGGATGGCAATCTATCTTGGTTATTTGGATCCATGGAATTCTGGAGATTTCTTCGGTGATCATTGCCGGTGGCGCAGGCCTGATTCTGGGCAATGCGATTCTGTTCCCTGGCACCATGCGGAGGATCGATTCGCTCAAAAGGGGAGCCAAGGACGGGTTGAAATGCCTTATTGGCTTGGTCCCCGTTTTTGTGGCAGCTGCCTTTCTGGAGGGGTTTGTCACGCGCTATTCTTCCATGCCGCTTTGGTTAAGTTGCTCGATATTGGTGGGGTCTTTAACTTTTATCATCTGGTACTTTATCCTGTATCCGATCAGGCTGGAAAAAAAATTGTCCCAATTGCCATCACTCGAAAAATTGTGATTGATTTCCGACCTATGAACCAACCCACGCAAATACGCAAAAACATTTACCCGCGCGTTATCCTCGCCTTGGGTTGCTGGGTATTGAGCTGGACACCAGGACTCGCTCAACAACCCAGCCGATTGCCCGACTCGGTTCAGATCGAGGATTCTTCGACCAGTTCGCTAGAGGACTCCAAGATTACGGTTAACCAATCCGTGGAGCAGCAGACCGCTCCTGCGGCGGCAACTTCGGAAGTCGACACCCTATCTTTTCGGGTGGTTCCCGACTCGACGCGCAGGGCATACGACCACGACCGGGAATTTGCTTATGCTAACGATTCAGCCTATTGGGCCTCTTCCACTACCAGGGGTGATAACAAATTCTTCGATTATATCTTTGGCTGGTTGTCCACTAGCTGGTTTAAGGGATTGTTGTATCTTTTTCTTGGGTCCATCCTAATTTATGCCCTGTACAAAATCATCTTCGAACATAAATTGTACCTGTTCTATGCACCGGCCAAAAAAGGCCTATTTCAGCATGCCGAAAACCCATTGGTCAGCGGGGACGATTTGGAAACCTTGATTGACAACGCCGTCCTAAGCAAGGATTTCCGTTCCGCCGTGCGATGGCTCCACCTCAAGGCCATCCGAGTGGCAGGGGGGAATGGATGGATTGACATGGAACCCAAAGCTACCAACCAGCAATACCTTCAGCAAATGGCGCAGCATCCAGCCCTGGATGATTTCCGGTTTCTCACCCAAGTCTACGAACACGTTTGGTTTGGCAGATTTGATTTGGACCCCGAACAATACGATAAATTTCAAGCGCAGTTTGATCATTTTTTTAACATGAAGGAATCTTGAGCAGGAGCGTCATCTGCCGGTACGTCGCCTTGGCCACGATCATCCTGGCCCTGGGATCTTGTCAAAACAAGACCAAACGACTGAATCGTTTGGTAACCTTGTGGCGCAATGACAAGATTCCTTATGGGACCTATTATGCCTTCCAGAACATGCAATATATGTTCCCTAAGGCCGAAATAACGATCAACACCAGTTCGCCTGCCGACTACCGAGGATTCCATTATTTCCGAGGTGGTGGCGAAAAGCGTCCACGGGCCTATGTCATCATTGCCCCCCAGGTGGTGCCGGATCAGAATGAAATTAACGCGATGATGAATTTCGTCGGAGACGGGAACCAACTTTTTATTTCTGCCTTTACCTGGGGCGATTCCCTGCTCAGCATGCTGGACATCAAATTGGGGGAGAATATTGCGTTTACCGAACGGCTGGACAGCCTCCAATTGGAGATCTACCATCCCCTGACCGAGAGTTTATCCTTATTCAGCTATCCCGGGGCCCGCGCGGACAATTTTGTCAGTTCCATGGACACGCAATACGTCACGGTATTGGGTCGAAACGCTCAAGGAATGGCGAATTTTGTGAAATTTGCCTATAAAGGAGGCGGAGCTATCTACCTGCATTTTGCTCCCCTAGCTTTTAGCAATTTTTTCCTATTGCACAAAAACAACGCAGCCTATTACGACGAGGTTTTTTCCTACCTTCCCGCCTCGCTCCAAGAAGTGAAATGGGACGATTATTTTCGGTATGCAAAGGATCGGAATTTTTCGGCCTTGCAGTATATCCTGGCCAATCGATCGCTGCGTTGGGCGTTTTGGCTGGTGCTATTGCTCTTTGGCCTGATTTTCCTATTCGAATCCAAACGCCGACAGCGGTTCATACCGCTAATTCCGCCCATTCGCAACAGTTCCCTGGACTTCGTGAAAACTATTGGCCGGTTGTATTTCCAGCAGCGAGACCACAACAACCTCGCGGCGAAAATGACCGCCCACTGGTTGGATTATATCCGAACCAACTACCATTTGTCCACCTCCTCCTTAGACGAAGAGTTCGCCGGGCGATTGTCGTTCAAGGCTGGACTGCCCAGGGATCAGATAGAGGCCATGCTCCGGGACGTTAAGTATTTTCAAGACAACCAATCGCCCTCGGACGAAGATTTGCTGCGGTTCAGTAAAAAGCTAGAAGACTTTTATAAACAAAAATAATAATGGAAGAAAATTTGTTCCCCAACCGAACCGATCTTGTAGAATTGCAGCAAGCCGTTTCGATGCTAAAACAAGAAATTGGCAAGGTGATTGTCGGCCAGCACCAGATGATTACATTGCTACTCGCTGGAATTTTGGCCGATGGACACATTCTCATCGAAGGCGTTCCCGGAGTCGCCAAGACCTTAACGGCCAAATTATTGAGTAAGACGATCTCGGTTGGCTTCTCACGAATTCAATTTACCCCCGACCTGATGCCCAGTGACGTGATTGGCACCTCGGTCTTCGACCCCAAGGCGATGACCTTTCAATTTCGGCAGGGACCTATATTCAGCAACATTGTCCTAATCGATGAGATCAACCGGGCTCCGGCAAAGACTCAAGCCGCCTTGTTTGAGGTGATGGAGGAGCGCCAAATCACAGTGGATGGTCACAGCTACCAGTTTGCTGCGCCTTTTATGGTTGTGGCCACCCAGAATCCCATCGAGCAGGAGGGAACCTATCATTTGCCAGAAGCCCAGTTGGATCGATTCTTATTCAAAATCAAAGTAGATTACCCCAATCTAGATGAAGAATTTCAGATCGTGCTGAACCATCATACACAGCCAACGGAAGATCCTATCAGTCTTGTTCAATCGGTACTGACTGCGCACCAGGTTCAGGTTCTTCGCAGGCAGGTACGCAATCTGCATATAGAAGACAAGCTGATCCGTTTCATTACCAGTATTGTTGCCAGCACTCGAAATCATAAATCGATTTACCTGGGAGCCTCGCCCCGGGCGTCCATTGGCATCATGCGCAGTGCCAAAGCCATAGCGGCCATGGATGGCCGAGATTTTGTCGTGCCCGATGACATCGTGAGCGTCGCACCATCCGTATTAAGACACCGCATCGTGCTGTCACCCGAAAAAGAGATGGAAGGAATGGACGCCGATGAAGTCATTGCGGAAATCATCAAATCCATAGACATTCCCCGGTAAAAAGCGCACCCATGATCCGCTCCTGGTATACCTCACTTTTTTTCAGCCGTCGGTTTTATTGGCTACTGGTCGCTGTCATCCTGGTTTTCGTGCTCAGCTATGGACTTGGCTTCTTGTTCAATTTTGCGCAATTGGCTTTATTCTGCTTGATGACTGTTTCCTTACTGGATTGGCTTTTTCTGTTTACGCGGACCCGGTCCGTGCAAGCCGAGCGTGACATGGCGGACATGCTCAGCAACAGCGACCAAAATCCAATCGGTCTGCGGATTACCAATAACTACCCCTTCGTCATAAAAGCACGAATCGTAGACGAGTTGCCTGTCCAACTGCAAATGCGTAGTTTTTCCTTGTATGCAACACTTAAGCCAGCAGAAAGCACAAACCTAGTTTACCAGGTTCGTCCCACCCAGCGGGGAGAATACCTTTTCCACGATATCCGGGTGTTTGTCAAAAGCCCTTTGGGTTTAGTGACCAGGAGAATTACAGTTCACGCCGAGAAAATGGTCAAGGTAATGCCGTCCTATTTCCCACTCCGGAATTTTGAATTGCTCGCCCACTCCAGCCGGATTATCGAACCTGGGAATAAAAAAATTCGTAAGCTGGGTCACAGTCTGGAATTTGAACAAATCAAAGAGTACGTTCGAGGTGACGACATAAGGAGCGTCAACTGGAAGGCTACCGGACGCAAGGGAGGCCAACTGATGGTAAACAATTATACGGATGAGCGTAGCCAGCAGGTGTATTGTATTATCGACAAAGGACGAGTCATGAAAATGCCCTTTGACGGCCTGACGCTTCTTGACTATGCCATCAACGCCGCCCTGGTGCTTTCCCGCGTCGCCCTACTGAAGCAAGACAAAGCCGGGCTCATTACTTTTTCGGAGCAGCTTGGAACATTTTTACCCGCAGACAACAAGTCCATCCAGATGACGAGTTTACTCGACGCGTTGTACAACCAACAAACCCGCTATCTGGAATCCGATTATGAAAAACTCTATGCCCTGGTCCGGACCCGCCTGACCCAGCGCAGCCTCGTTATTCTGTTTACCAATTTTGAATCCTTTTCTGCCATGAAAAGGCAATTACCCTATATCCGGGCCATCGCCCGAAATCACCTGCTGCTGGTCGTTTTCTTTGAAAACACGGAATTGCAACTGGCCACCTCGGCGCCGGTCAAGGACGTTGAGGTCTTGTACGCCAAAACGATCGCTGAAAAATTCATTTTCGAAAAAAGACTCATCGTCAAAGGGCTGCAACAGCATGGCATTGCCTGCATCCTCACCACCCCCCAGCAGTTGAGTATTAACACGATAAACAAGTATTTGGAAATAAAAGCCCGGCAAGCCATCTAATCCAACTGCACCGAGCCAAGCCAATGCCATCGGAAGCAGCCAGTTTGGGCGAGAGGAAATTGTTCTGCTTACCTTTAGCAAAATTACACTGTGGAATTAGCCGTTACCAACAGCTTCGAGCATGGCCGTGTCCTGCTGATTGATAAGCCGCTCGGCTGGACTTCCTTCGATGCAGTCCGTAAGATTAAACACTTGGTCCGTGCCAAAGTGGGGCATGCCGGTACGCTCGATCCGCTAGCCACGGGACTCTTGATCCTTTGTACGGGTAAATTTACCAAGCGGCTGAACGAATTCATGGCACAGGAAAAGGAATACACGGGGACTTTTACTTTAGGGGCGACCACGCCAACCTTCGATCTGGAAAGTGAGCCGGTAGCGACCGGATCCGACCTGTCGGTACTTAGCCCCGAGCACCTCGAGCGTGTCCGGAAAACCTTTATAGGAGAGATCTTGCAGGTGCCTCCCGCACATTCGGCCATTAAAAAGGATGGCCATCGAGTCTACAAACTTGCCCGAAGGGGGGAGCAGGTCCAACTGGACCCCAGGGCCGTCACCATACGCGAATTCGAGCTCAACCTGAAGGCGTGGCCGGTTATCCAGGTTCGGGTCGTCTGTTCAACAGGTACCTACATACGAAGCCTGGCCTTCGATTTTGGCGCTGCGTTGGGATGCGGAGCCTACCTCAGCAGTCTGCGTAGGACCCGAATTGGGCAATTCCATGTCGACCAAGCGATGACGATCGAAGAAGCGGAAACTCAGATCCGCGCGGAGCTACTGGTTCAGAATGGATAGCCGATACCCAATTGCAATTGTCCGCTACCCAGACTCAAGTCATAAAACCACCTGTTGGGATAGACAATCCGGTTGGGGTCTCGTATTTTATAGGCCCAATCCAGGCGGATGAGGAAGAAGTTGAAGTCCAACCGCAAGCCTGTTCCTAAATCGACAGCAAATTGCTTGTAAAAATTGCTAAGCTGAAAATTACTGCCCACGGCACCCGCTGAAGTATCGATGGGAGTTCGGCTCCAGACGTTTCCCACATCGGTATAAATCGCGCTCTTTAATTTGTAGCCAAAAACCGTTCCCAGGGGAAAGCGGTATTCCATATTGCCTTCCAGCTGGATATCTCCGAACCGGTCCACTTGCGAACGGTCGGCGCTGTCGTTGTACCAGCTGGATCCCCCCAGCCCCAGTCGCCTGACCTGCCAGGCACGCATGCTGTTTGGCCCCCCCGCCCAGAAGGCTTTATAAAAAGGCAGGGATGAGGTTTGTTGGTAGCCGGGCCCTGTTTTACCATAGGCCACACCCGCGCCTCCATAGGCGCGCATCACGAGTTGGGTTTTCCCATAATCGATATTATGCAGGTACTCGACATCTCCCCGGATGAACCGCAGCAGGCCTGCCCGGTCCAGCGCGTCAATGAAACCCAGCAAGGCGCCACTTTGTTCGGCGGTAAAGCGAAAGCGATTAGTCTTGTTTTTGTTTGCCCGGATGGAGGTATAGACAAACTGGGCGCCGATCACAAACCCCGTTCTAAACGCTTCGTACAAAGACGGAACAGAATCGATTACTTTTTTCAAACTATCATATTCGGTAACGGAATTGTATTCGATATTGGGCAACTTGAGCAGGTACGTCTTATTGCCTTTAGTTGCTTGGTATCCCCAGGAACCGTTCACCGACCGCAGGATGTAGAACTGGTTTTGGTAGGTGTAGGAAGCATTCGCGTTAAGCAGAGTTTGGATGTTTTTGAAACTACTTTCCAGCCTTTCTGCATTGATAAAAGAAGGTAAGATCGTTTTAGGGATATAGATAGTGTGTGAAAGACTGGCTTGTTCGGTCTCAATAAAATTGCTCCCGAACTGAACGGCCCCACGCAGGTCGGTCGATGTTCTGATCGATTGCTTGTAAGCATTGCGGTTCTGGAGTTGCAGGTTTAGGCCTGTTCCAAAAAAATTGCTTGCCGTCACGATATCGCTGGAGTTTCGGCTGAATTCCAAAGAGACCGTAAGTTTTTGCTTTTTGGCCGGGTACAAATGCAGGGTAGCGTCCAGCAGCGAATCGGATATGTCGGAAACATCAAAATCAATATTGTTGTATTGCCAGGCCGAGAGCTGGCTGAGCCGGTTAGAGGTCCGGAAATAATTTTCCTGCTTATAGAGGTCCCCGGGTTTGAGGTATATATTTTTGACGACAAAGGGCAATTTGAATTTGTTGGTCCAGGTGATCAGGGTCGTTTTATTAATGACCGTAGTATCGGGTATTCGTTGATCGATGGTGTCTTCACCCAAGGCCATATCCGGATAGACCGTTACCTGGCCGATATGATATTGTATCAAGTGGGTGGAGTCTTTAATGGGTCGCTGTTTTACCACCAGCGCAATTCTCGGGTTTTCTTGTCTTTTGTTGAGCTGTTCCAGTAGGGTTGCTTGTTCGAAAGGGTCCAGGGTCGGGTTGATCAACCCGGCAATCACGGTGTCGTGTTCAATATACAGGTCTTCTTTATTGAATTTATAGTACCCGTCGTTGCGAAAACTGTCCACCAAACGGTCGATCTCCAAAGCGAGGATCTGTTTGGTATACGGCTTGCCCTTCTTAATCAGCGATTGCTCTTTGGAAAATAGGGCCAGGGCCTGAAAGGGAGGATAATCAAGGCTGAACCCTACCGAATCAACCAGCACCCGGGTACCCGGGTAGACGAAAAATTCAACCGTCGTCCGGTATTGGTTACCATGTTTTTTATTTCGTACGATCTTCGTGGTGATGGTGTCTCTGATCGTCGGGGCATTGTAGCCAACCGAATTGAGCAAAGAAATCATATAGGAACGCGAGCGCGCTACGCTGCTCGAGTCATAAGTCGGAGGATGGTCAAGCTTTTGGTAAAGGAAGGGGGGCATTACCCTTGGGGCGGTCACCGTTTTTATTTGCAGACTGTCATCCAGTTGGTTCTGAAGGCGGGTCGTGAGGTCCTGCCGCTCGTCGGAGGAAAGTTTGGCTTCGATCTTGATGTTGGTTCGGTAAACGAAGGGAGTATTGGGCTGGTAATGCTTTGGCACAACGCACCCAAAAGTCAGGGCGACTAGGATAGTCAGCATCAGCCCCGCCGGGTTGATCCAAGATGCAGTAACTTGCCGGCGGTATCTCATGGTCGGTTGAAAATAGTTTACGAATCAGGCTAATGCGAAATTGGTTTGCTGGGGGCCCGATGCCAACCCCGCAAACCAATTTCAGTTAAATTTATCCATGTAGTCGAACAATCTATGCTGGTCAAATCGCAAGTCAAATATATTCAAAGTTTAGGCCAGAAAAAATTCCGGCAACAGGAATCCGTCTTTGTGGCCGAGGGTCCGAAGCTGATCCACGAATTACTGGAGGCCGGAAACGTGCCCGTCAAGACCCTGTTTGCCACGCAAGAGTGGACAGAACAAAACCGTGCACACGCGCAGGTTTTGACCGGAGAGCAGCTCATCGAAATCACGGGATCGGAGCTGGAGCGGATCTCGGAGTTAGCTTCGCCGAACCAGGTGGTGGGTCTGTTCGGTTTTCCGCAGTTTAGCTCATCATCAGGGCCGCCCGGGTGGAGGCTCGCCTTAGACAATATCCAGGATCCCGGCAATTTAGGGACCATTATTCGAATCGCCGATTGGTTTGGAATCGACCAGATCATGTGCAGCGAGCAGACAGCGGACGTATTTAACACCAAAGTTGTTCAAGCATCCATGGGAAGTATCTGCCGGGTTCGGGTAAGCTATGGTTTGCTGGACCAATTGTTGATCCGACAGCCGACCAGCCCAATCTATGCCAGCACCCTGGATGGCCAAAGCGTCTATGGGCTGCAGCCGATGCAGGAGGGGATTGTGGTAATTGGCAATGAGTCGGTGGGGATCGACCCCGAGCTTTTGCGCGTGGCCAGCCATCGCATCAGCATTCCTCGCCTGGGCCGTGCGCAGTCCCTGAACGCAGCGGTTGCTACCGGCATCTTGTTGTCTCATCTAATCCATCCAACGGGTGCAAAGGCGCCCTTCCTGGGCATTACCTAAACGAGATCGCCTGCACGGGCTGGATACGGCGTACGATGATGGTAGGAATCATCAGGATCAGAAAACAAACCAAAAAAGTACCCAGATTAACTAATATCACCTGCCAAAAATCCAGCTCAACGGCCGCCTTCGATATATAATAGGCATCCTCGGGCAGCGTGATTATCCCATATCGTTGCTGAATCCAGCATATCGCAAGTCCCAGGATATTGCCGATCAATATGCCGTTGATGGTGATGATGGCTCCATGGTACAGGAAGATTTGTTGAATGGACCGGTCTCGGGATCCGACGGCCTTCAAAATACCCACCATGTGGGTTCGTTCCAACAGCAGGATGATCAGGCATGTGACCAGGTTCAGTACGGCAACGATGATCATGATGATCAAGACAATGGCGATGGTCGTATTTTGGAGATTGAGCCAGTCGAAAATGTTGGCGTAGACTTCCTTGATGGTGCGCGTGTTCCAGGTTTCTGGCAATTGTTGAAATAGGTACTTGTTTGCCGAATCCAGCTTGCGATAATCGTGCAGGAAGACTTCGTAGCCTCCGATCTGGTCGGGTTGCCAATTGTTGATGCGTTGGATGAGTCTAATATCGGCTATGGCGATTACCTTATCGTAATCTTCGACACCGGTCTTAAAAATGCCTGCTAGCTTCATGACCCTAACCCGGCGGGAGCCATCGGGCTGGATGAAATAGACGTCCACTCGGTCTCCGGGATGGAGTTTGAGCTGATTGGCCGTATAAGCCGACACGTCGATTTCGTTGCTGTATCCACTATCGGGGAAATGTAACCAGTGGCCTTGTTGTAAAAAGTCGTTCAAATTGGAAAAATCATAGGACTTTTCGATCCCTTTGAGTTGCACCCCTTCGATGCTTTCGCTTCCCTTGATGATGGCATTTTTGGTGGCGAAAACCTGAACGGATTTCACGTCTGGGTCTTGACGCAGCACCCGATAGACCGTATCGTTTTCCTGCACGGGCAATTCTTCGGCAATAAGGTTCCTGTTGGGTTCAAATTGCTGAACCCGGATATGGCCGGAAAAGCTGAACATCTTTTGGCCGACTGCAACTTGGAAGCCAGACGTGAACCCGATGGTCACGAGCATGGCAGCTACGCTGATGGCGGTGGCCGCGATGGCCAGGCGAATAATAAACCGAGAAAAAGATTGCTGCTTGTTGAAAGCAACCCGTTTAGCAATGAATGCGGCAATATTCAATGATCGAGATTTGGAGAATCAAAAATAGCGTTCCCTCTGAACACGATAAAAGTTTTTTACTTATTTGTGCTAACATTGTGATCAAATATTGTTCATGTCAATATGCGATTTATGAAATATGTGGGGATAATCCTATTGCTGGGCTCGCATTCATTCGGTATGGCGCAATCGCCCGACTCCATCTATTACCCGACCATCAAGACTGCGCAACTCTTTGCCTATGGCAACCAGCTTCAGTATCCCACGCTTCGGCTGAACAGCAACGATCGGCTGGAACTACATTTTGACGACCTCGACGGGAACGTGAAAAATTACTACTATACCTATCAATTGTGCAATGCCGACTGGAGTCCGGCTAATCTAAGCCCAGTTGATTTCATCCGCGGCTTTTCTCAAGTCCAGATCAGCGCGTACCAAAATTCTTCTATTGCCTTAACTAAATATACGCATTACCAAGCCATCGTGCCGGACATCAACAGCGCACCCACGCGTTCGGGCAATTATATCTTGAAAGTCTACCTGGATGGGGATACTTCAAATCTGGTGTTTACCAGGCGCTTTCTGGTGACCGAAGACGCCGTAACCATCGCCGCGCAAGTCCTGCAGCCCTTTAACCCGCAGATAGCTCTCACGCACCAGAAAATTCAGTTTACAATCAACTCCAGATCCCTGGATCTGGCCAATCCGATGCAGCAGATCACGGTTGTGCTGCTCCAAAATCACCGCTGGGACAATGCCCTCACCAATGTTCGACCAAGTTTTTTTTCAGGCAGCACCTTTGAGTACAACAGCGACGATAATTGTGTTTTTGCGGGAGGCAATCAATGGAGATTTGTCGACCTGCAGAGCTTTCATTTCCTATCCGACCGGATCCAACGGGCGGAAACAGATCGAAACCAAGTCAATATTTTCTTAAAGCCAGATGCCGACCGCTCACGACATGGCTATATTTTCTACAACGACATCGACGGGCTATATTATACCCAGACCACCGAGAGTGTCAACCCCCTGTGGCAAACCGATTATGCTATGACCCATTTCAGCTTCATGCCCACTGAGAAAGCTGCCTTTCCGGATAAAGACGTGTATCTGCTGGGCAAACTCACCGATTATGACCTAATCGATACAGTCCGCATGAATTTTAACGAGCAACGAGGCATGTATGAGACGGCCCTGTTGCTCAAAGAAGGCTATTACAATTATGCCTATATCACCGTAGATCGGGGGGATTCGCCGCCCAAGCCGACTTTTGCCTTTACCGAAGGCAATTTCCAGGAGACTGAGAACGACTACACCATTCTGGTATACTACCGGCCTCTGGGAGGTCGGGCTGACCAATTGGTTGGCATGGCCAAGCTCAACAGCTTGAACGCCAAATCAAATTATTAGACGGAGTTTTGGGTAATGCATCCCTCAATGCTTATCTTTGCCGCGGCAAGTCTTATACGACCAGCTCCTGCTGAATCCCCCAGGGCCGGAAGGCAGCAAGGGTAAGTGGTCGTAGCGGTGCGATGTAAGTAACTTGCCATTTTTTTTGCCCTTTCCTACGGGCGTAGTGTGGTCGAATCAGTATCGCAAACCATCTTAATTAACCTAAAAAATGCCCGAGCTCCAGCTTCTGGGGCGAGTAGGGCAAACAGCGTATGAAATTCTTTATTGACACCGCAAATCTGGCTCAAATAAAGGAAGCCAATGACTTGGGCATCCTGGACGGGGTGACCACCAATCCCAGTTTGATGGCCAAAGAAGGTATCAAGGGAGAGGCGGCCGTCATGACCCACTACAAAACTATTTGTGAACTGGTGCCCCACGGGGACATTAGCGCCGAAGTCATCTCCACGGATTTTGATGGGATCATAGCGGAAGGCAAAATACTGGCCGCCATCCACCCCAATATCGTGGTGAAAGTGCCTATGATCAAGGACGGCGTAAAGGCGTTGAAGTGGTTCTCCGATAACAGCATCAGGACCAATTGCACACTGGTTTTCTCCGCAGGTCAGGCTATCCTGGCCGCCAAGGCAGGGGCCACTTACGTGTCTCCATTTATCGGTCGAATCGACGACAGCAATTGGGACGGCGTGGAATTGATTGCGCAAATGGCCAATATTTATGCGATCCAATCTTTCCAGACCCAAATCCTGGCTGCTTCCATCCGCAGCCCTCTGCATATAGTAAAATGCGCCGAGGCCGGAGCGAATGTGTGTACCTGCCCGCTAGAATCCATTTTGGGTTTGCTCAAACACCCACTGACCGATATTGGCCTGGCCAAATTCCTGGCGGACGCCAAATCGACCAGATAATCTGGACCGGAACCTGGCAGGAACCGCTCGCTACACCAGCCGCCTAACGTTGGTAGACTCGAACGTAATCTATCTTCATTTCCTGAGGGAATACGCTCTCATCTACTCCCTGTTTACCTCCCCAATCACCACCTACCGCGACATTGAGTAATAGATGCATGGGCTGCTGGAAAGGCCAAGCAGCATAGCCTGTATGGTCGTTGCCGAAGCTGAAGTATTGCTGGTGGTCAATATACATGTGCAAGCTGTCGGAGTCCCACTGCAGCGAATAGACATGGAAGGCCTGGGCTAAATCCTCCACCCGAATGGCTGCGGTCACCTCGGGTACATTATTGAATTTGCGGCAATGCACGGTCGCGTGCACAACGCCCGGATCAAAACCCACATGCTCCATAATATCAATTTCTCCATCGTCAGGCCATTTTAACGGAGTCGTAGAGCCGAGCATCCAAATGGCCGGCCAGGTCCCACGCCCCAAGGGCAATTTGGCCCGCACTTCGATTCTCCCATAGGTCCAATCCCCTTTGCCCTTGGTAACCAGCCTGGCCGAAGTGTAGTTCTGGGAGCTCCATTTTTCCCGGCGGGCTGCGATGACCAAGCAGCCCTGCTCCACCCGGGCATTGACTAGTCTATTAGCTGTATAGTATTCCAACTCATGATTGCCCCAACCGTCACCACCCACGTCGTAGGACCATTTGGAAGAATCCGGCAGGCCGCTATAGTTGAATTCATCGGACCAAACCAGTTTCCAGGCCGCAGCCGGGGCAGGCGGCCGGGTGGCGGAGCAAAAACAACAGAAAAGGCAGCCGAAATACAATACGCGGCGCAGCCGCAGCAGACGGTTCATCATATGCCTAAATGTATGGCTTCTTCGGGGCATGGCAATAAAGTTTTGGACATGTAAACATCCTCCTCTAATTTTGCATCAACGCAATGAACAATACCAACACACATCAGCATCATCATGGATACTTGCCATTTGGGTAGGCCAGGGATGTTTTGTGCTATCGATATCATGCAAAAGGCTTACCAACTGGTAAGCCTTATTTTTTTATCCTCCTGTGGCCTTGCCTGGGCATCTGGGCACAGGGGCCATGGCATTATACCAGTCAAACAAGTCCCAACCGGGCGTAGGATTTATGAAATTGAAAATAGCTATTCAAAAGTCAGGGAGGTTATACGAAGATTCTCTGAAATTAATGAAGGATTGCGGCATCGATCTGAAAAATGGCGCCAATAAGCTAAAGACCGAGTCGGATAATTTTCCGGTGGAGGTCTATTTCCTGAGGGATGACGATATTCCTCAGTACGTGGAAGACGCCGTGGCTGACATTGGCATGGTGGGCGAAAATGTCGTGTATGAAAAGAATAAGAAAATCGAGGTCGTGGAACGCTTAGGCTTTGGGCAATGCCGATTGTCCGTAGCCGTTAGCAGAAACGATAAATACGAAGGCGTTTCTTCCCTTGCCAACCGCCGGATTGCGACCTCATACCCGTTTTTGGTAAAGAAGTTTCTGGGCGAGCGGCATGTGCAAGCCGAAATTCATGAAATAAGTGGCTCGGTGGAAATCGCTCCGGGCATTGGGCTGGCCGACGCCATCGTAGACCTGGTCAGTAGCGGTTCTACGCTGTTTATGAACGGGCTCAGGGAAGTGGAGACTGTCCTGGATTCTCAGGCGGTGCTGGTCAGGCATGCGGATCTAGCTCCAGAACGGCTCAGGATTCTGGAGCGCTTGTTATTTCGCATCCGGGCGGTAAAAAAAGCCCGACATAATAAGTATATACTGCTCAATGCACCCAACGACAAATTGAAGGAGATCATCGGTCTGTTACCTGGCATGAAAAGCCCAACCGTATTGCCCCTGGCGGAACCTGGATGGAGTAGCGTCCACAGCGTCCTGAACGAAAATGATTTTTGGGACATCATCGAAAAGCTCAAAGCCTACGGTGCTCAGGGCATCCTGGTCGTCCCGATTGAAAAAATGATTGTCTAACAAGGTTTCTGTAGATCCAAAATAATCAGCTATGCAAATCATCGATGGCCGCCTACTGGATTCCCCGCTTGCGGGTGGTTGGGGATCGCTGCTGGCCAGGCCTGTACTGGATACCCATTCCTTGGAAGCTACGGTGTCGGCGATCCTGCAGGAAGTGCAGGAGCAAGGAGACCAGGCGCTACGCCGATTGACCGAGCGGTTTGACCACGTCTTGCTGGGTGAATTGGAGGTAAGTCTGCCGGAGGCCAAGGCCGCAGAATCGGTGCTGAGCGCCGATTTAAAGCAAGCTATTGAACTGGCCAAGCGGCATATTGAGCTTTTTCACCAGGCTCAGGTCCATACGGAACAACGGGTTGAAACGTCCCCTGGCGTTAGCTGCTGGAGAAGAGCTGTAGCCATCGAAAAAGTGGGGCTATACATACCCGGTGGCACAGCACCTCTATTTTCGACATTACTGATGTTGGGAGTGCCTGCTCGTATCGCCGGCTGCCGCGAAGTGGTGCTCTGTTCCCCTCCCAATCGGCAAGGACGACTACACCCAGCCATCCTCTATGCCGCCAGCTTAGTGGGTATACGCAAAATATTTAAGGTAGGTGGCGTGCAAGCCATTGGCGCTATGGCCTTCGGAACGGCTTCCATCCCTCGGGTAGATAAAATATTTGGACCGGGAAACCAATATGTAACCTGCGCTAAGAAGATTGTCCAACGGCAGGGTTTGGCCATTGATATGCCCGCCGGCCCCAGCGAGCTGGCTATCTACGCGGACAAGACAGCCAACCCCATTTTTGTGGCTGCCGACCTGTTATCTCAAGCCGAACATGGGCCTGACAGCCAGGTCGTGCTGCTCAGCGATAGCCGCGCTTTCCTGGACCAGGTTATCCCGGAACTGGAGCGTCAACTACTGCTTTTACCACGTCAGGATATAGCAAAAAAAGCATTGCAGTATTGCAAACTCGTTCTTGTGGCTGATGCCCGACAAGCCATGGCCCTACTGAATGCGTATGCGCCCGAACATTTGATTTTGGCAAGCGGCAATGCCGACCGACTTGCGGAGGACGTCATTAACGCGGGCTCCGTATTTTTAGGGCACTATTCGCCTGAAAGTGCCGGAGACTACGCGAGTGGGACAAACCACGTGTTGCCTACCAACGGCTACGCCAAGGCCTACAGTGGGGTAAGCGTGGATAGTTTTGTGAAAAAAATCAGTTTTCAGCGAATCACCCCGCAGGGACTAGAGACCATCGGCCGCGCCGTCGAATTGATGGCTGAGGCGGAGGGACTAGAGGGTCATGCGCGAGCAATTACGGTCAGGCTGCATCCTCAGGGTGTAGGAAAATCCTAAACGCGGGTTCGACGCGCGCTGGCCCGCCTAATTGAAGACCAGGAAAGGCCCAACAACTTATACCATTTTATGTTTAACATCGAAGACCTACTCCGGGAAAATATTAAGACCCTGGTTCCCTATGCATCGGCCAGGGACGAATTTAGCGGTGAGGCCCGGATTTTTCTGGATGCCAACGAAAACAGCCTGGGCTCCCCCCTGACAACCTGGTACAATCGCTACCCCGATCCCCTGCAAAAAAAACTCAAGGAGGCTATCAGCGCCGTCAAAGGCATCCCGACCCAGAACATTTTTTTAGGTAATGGAAGTGACGAATGTATCGATATCCTGTATCGGAGCTTTTGCAATCCAGGCAAAAATAACGTGATCATTAATCCACCGACCTACGGCATGTATGAAGTAAGCGCCAGGATAAACGATGTCCAGGTACGCAGGGCCAAGCTCCTGGAAAATTTTCAGCTTGACCTGGCGCAAATGGAAAACCTGGTTGATGCGGACACCCGCATCATCTGGATATGTTCGCCCAACAATCCGACCGGCAATTGCATGAACCGCCAAGATATGGAAACGATTATGAATAATTTCGACGGCTTGGTGGTTGTCGATGAGGCCTATATAAATTTTGCGCGACACAAATCCCTAATCCAGGAGCTTGGCGATTACCCGAACCTGGTTGTCTTGCAGACCCTAAGCAAGGCTTGGGGCTTGGCCGGTCTTCGCCTGGGGATGGCCTTCGCCAGCGAAGCCATGGTGCGGGTCTTCAATAGAGTCAAACCGCCCTATAATATCAGCCAGCCCACGCAGGAACTCGCCCTGCAGGCCTTGGGCCAAACCGATCAAGTGAACCAGATGATCCGGGACATTGTGGCAATGCGAGAGCAATTACGCACCAGCTTATCAGCCCTGGGGATGGTTCAAGAGGTTTACCCAAGCGAAGCCAATTTCCTGCTCGTCCGTTTTGATGACCCTGTAGCCGTTTACCACTACTTGCTTGAGCAGGGCATAGTAGTTCGCAACCGAAGTAATGTCGAGCTTTGCCATGGCTGCCTGCGAATTACGGTAGGCAGTGAAAAAGATAACCGGGAATTAATAACTTCGTTGCGCCATTTTTGAAGCCCAGGTCCGGAATTTTGTATACTCACCATCTAAATTAATATGTCATGAAATCGGCTACGTTTAAGCTATTTTTCTCCCTAATATGCTTCGTTGTGCTTTCGGTAGAAGCGTGCGCGGGTGATTCCACGCAGCGGGCAGACCAGACCGCTTCCGGCTCGGGAGCGGCGGCTGCAGATGATGTCAAGATTATCTTGCCGACTGGCTTTAGTTCGGTGGTGTTCGCCACTATTGAAGGCTCTCCCCGACACCTGGTAGTCGCCAGTAATGGCGACGTCTATGTCAAACTGCGCAAACTCAAAAACGGCGCAGGGATTCTCAGACTGCGCGATACCAACGGCGATGGCAAGGCAGAAGATGTGAAGGGTTTTGGAACCTTTGCCGGAACGGGTATTGCCATTAAGAACGGCTATTTATATGCATCCTCCGATGAAGAAGTTTTCCGATTCAAGCTGGATGCCAACGATCAGGTTATTAGTCCAAATAGCCCGGAGAAAATCGTGACAGGACTGATCAGCCGTGGCGAACACGAGCCCAAGGCCATTACGCTGGATAATGCAGGCAATTTATATGTGAATATTGGGGCCTATTCCAATTCCTGCCAAGTCGAGGATCGAACCAAAGGATCACCGGGCAGGATGCCTTGCCCAATTTTGGATTCTGCTGCGGGTATCTGGCAATTCCGCGCGGACAAGTTGAATCAAACGTACAAGGACGGAATTCGCTATGCTACCGGACTTCGCAATGTCGTAGGATTGGATTGGAATACTGTGACCAACAGCTTATTTGTCATGCAGCATGGCCGCGATCAGTTGAATAATCTGTTTCCCAATCTATACGATACCAAACAAAGCGCCGAGTTACCAGCCGAATGCATGTATGAACTGCACTTGGGATCTAACTGCGGCTGGCCCTATATCTATTATGACCAAATCCAGCACAAGAAAATTCTGGCACCCGAATATGGCGGGGACGGAAAGAAAACCGGGGGCGACGACGCCCAGGACCCGGTCATGGCCTTCCCTGGACATTTAGCTCCTAATGGCCTGTTGTTTTATACCGGATCGCAGTTTCCGGAAAAATACCGCAATGGTGCGTTCGTGGCCTTCCATGGTTCTTGGAACAGAGCGCCTGAACCGCAGGCGGGTTTCTTTGTGGTATTCGTCCCTTTCAAAGACGGTAAGCCGGTGGGTACATGGGAGGTATTTGCCGACGGTTTCGCAGGCGGGGCCGACCTTGTGGCTTCGGGGCGTGCCAAACACCGACCCTGCGGTCTGGCCCAGGGGCCGGACGGCTCACTCTACGTAACAGATGATACCAAGGGAGCAATCTGGAAAATCTCTTACACCGGAAAATAACCATGACAAAACATGCGATCCTTCTGGCTGCCGTTGTCTTGGCCCTGGGACTGCTTTCCTGGTGGACAACGGCGATGGGTGATGGCGGCCAGACACCAAGCGGAAACACCCAAACCGCATTGATGGAGCGAGGCAAAAAAATCTATGCGGACCAATGCTTAACCTGCCACCAGGTCGACGGCGGAGGCGTCCAAGAGATGAATCCCCCTTTGATAAAAACAAAATGGGTGCTAGGCGACAAGGCCCACCTGGTGCAAATTGTAATTCAGGGATTAAAAGGAGGAGAAGTGGAAATCGATGGCGATAAATTCCATAGTGTAATGCCTCCGCATCCGGATCTGACAGATCAGCAAATCGCTGACTTGCTCACCTATGTCCGTAATAGCTTTGGCAACAAGGCAAGCGCCGTGCGGGTGAGCGAAGTAAAGGCGGCCCGGGCTAAACTAAAATGATCTGGGCTTGCTCTGAAGCGTTTCA
The DNA here is from genome assembly GCA_963742225.1 of uncultured Chitinophagaceae bacterium. Classification (GTDB taxonomy): domain Bacteria; phylum Bacteroidota; class Bacteroidia; order Chitinophagales; family Chitinophagaceae; genus Puia. The sequence continues at coordinate 193,703 of CAVULD010000006.1, forward strand.
GGGGCCACTCAATCGACTAAATGCAACGCATGAAAAGGATCTTATTTATAGACCGCGATGGTACCCTGATCAAGGAAGCCCCACCAACCTATCAGGTGGACAGTTTTGACAAGTTAGAATTCTATCCACATATGTTCGAATACATGGGTCGAATAGCCAGGGAAATGGATTATGAGTTGATCATGGTTACTAACCAGGATGGCCTGGGTTCGGCTTCTTTTCCCGAATCCAAATTCTGGCCGGTTCAGGACTTCGTCATCAAATCGCTGAACCAGGAAGACATACATTTTAGCGCCGTGCATATTGACCGTTCTTTTCCCGAAGACCAACTAGCGACGCGCAAGCCGGGCACCGGCATGCTCACCACCTACCTTAATAATCCGAAGTACGATATTGCCCATTCCTATGTCATAGGGGACCGGATCACGGACGTGCAAATGGCGGCCAACCTGGGTTGCCGGGCAATTTGGCTGAACAATGATCCGGGCTTAGGTCAGTCGGAGGTTAGTGATTCCCGGGTTTCTCTCGAGCGGGCCATAGCGCTGGAGACCAGTTCTTGGAAGCAGATCTATGAATTTCTGAAACTTGGTTTGCGAAGGGTTTTGCATGAGCGCCAGACTAGCGAAACCCAGGTGAAAATTGAACTCAATCTCGATGGCCACGGAAAGGCCAGCATAGAAACGGGGCTGGGATTTTTCGATCACATGCTCGACCAACTATGCCGCCACGGGAAGATAGACTTAGCAATAAGAGTACGAGGCGATTTGCAAATCGATGAGCACCACACGATTGAGGACACGGCCATCGCCTTGGGTGAGGCATTCGCGCAAGGGTTGGCCGACAAACGGGGCATGGAGCGTTACGGATTTGCCCTGCCAATGGACGACGCAGAGGCCCAGGTCCTGGTGGATTTTGGGGGAAGGTCCTGGGTGGTCTGGAATGCATCTTTTACCCGGGAGAGGATAGGGGAAATGCCGACGGAAATGTTCTTTCATTTTTTTAAATCATTTGCCGAAGCAGCCAAATGCAACCTATATATTACTTGCCGTGGAGACAATGAACATCATAAAATAGAAGCCATTTTCAAGGCCTTTGCCAAGGCCATCCGGATGGCCGTCAAGCGAGATCCGATCAGCAATTACCTGCCTACAACCAAGGGTATACTTTAATGCACGGAGGGCCGCCTACAGCTTGAAAAATATCTTCTTCCGGTACAAAAAATAGCATAAATACCATTCCAGCATGAACACACAGAGCGAAGAAATAATTGCGGCCAACAGGTGCGGCACATGAATTATGGCCAGCAGACCGCCGCTAATGCTAGTGATATAGGCGGTAAACCAGCGGTCGCCCACTATTTCGAAAAACAGGTAGATGAAAAGCGAATTCATGCCCACAATGGTGAAGAATTGCAGGTGCTTGCGATGGTCTTTGATGTCGATCCACCAATAACAAAATGCCAATTCCAGCAAACACCAGCCCAAGGAAGCCAAGGTAAAGGAACTGGTTGCAATGCGCTTGATGATGGGAGTAATGCCTGCCCAATCCAATCCAAATCCGATGCCCAGGCAGACCAAGGAACCGACCAGCATGGGCTTAATTTTTTCTTTATTGCTCAGCAGTAGTTTTCCCACCAAACTGCCAGCAATGGTATGAACGGCCGTGGGAATACAATTTATGGCAACCCAACCGCCTGGATTGATCTTATTCATGAGCATTAAGTCCACGTAATTGCCGAAATTATGCTGGTCGGTGAAGGGTTGATCAAAGCCCGGTACATGCGAGTACCTGTACAGCACTTCGGTGAGCAGCAGCAGTCCGACTGCGAACAGGATCTGCGCCCAAGCAGACCAACGGAATATAAGAAAGGCCACCATGGTCGTAAAGGAAAGCTGCGTAAGAACATCCCAAAGTTCGAAGGACAACCCGGAGGGACGTACGGCATAGTCCAATACGCCCCAAAAAAACAACCAGCAACATCGTTTGGCGATTTTCTTAAACGATTGGCTCCAGGTCAGTCCCTGTTGCTGTTGCTTATGCAAGGACAAGGCCATGGCTGTGCCGGCCATAAACATAAAAGCAGGCTGAACCAAATCCCAGAATCGAAGGCCATGCCAAGGATGATGAAAAAATTGCTGAAATAGCCCACTTAAGGGGGTGCCAGCGCTGGCTTCATAAAGGTGCTCGTAGATCCCTGTGCTCTCCAAAGCCAGAAGCACCATGATGAAACCTCTCATGAAATCCAGGGAAAGCAACCGCGATTGGGTTGAGACTGAAGGGGCAGTTTGGCGGGTCATAGTCTTGGTATCAGATCAAAAAATACCAATAAAAATCTGTTCCTGCAAGCCGGCTGTTTCGGTTGTTGCGGCACGGCCCAGGTCTGGCCTGGACAAGATCGTCGGGCTGGATGTGCCCAGGCCTGCGCATCCCGCAATGCGAAAGAGTATCCACGGTAATCCAGGCTAAGTCGGATATTCAGACCGGCATAAAAAATTTGGAAGAATCAAAATTCCGTTTCATATTTGTAATTCCATGCAAAATCAGATAATTAACAAACAGTGGTGGTGGCATACAAACTCCTTGTGGGGCAAGTAATGCTATTACTTTACTGTATTACCATACCAGGCCCCGAAGTATTCGGGGCTTTTTTGTTACCCAATGCTGGATCCGAGCAGCCAGATCCGAAACAGTTCTTGACACGTATAACAGCCTGGAGATATGAAACGCATTGACCTACATACAACCTTTAAAAAGATGCTATCTGATGCCTATACGCCCGTTGGCATCTATTTGCGGATTCGGGACCGCTTCCGTGATACCATCCTTTTGGAAAGTACCGACCATCACGCAGCCGAAAACAGCTTTTCATTTATTTGCATCAACGCCATTGCGGGTATAGAAATCACCAACAAGAATAGTTTGGAATTTAAACTTCCCGGCCAGCAACCAGAGAAAATTGCTATTGTCAGCCCTAGGCAGGTACCCGGCTTGCTGTGGGACTTCATGCAGAAATTTGACGCCGTGCCGGCCAGGGAAAAACCCGCCAGGATGGCACAGGGCCTCTTTGGATATACGAGCTTCGACGCGGTACAGTTTTTTGACACGATTGTACTTGGGACGGAAAAAACCGATTCCCAAGAAGCCGAAGCGATACCGCTTATCCGCTACCGGTTGTACCAGTACGTCATTGCCATAAACCACTTTAAGGATGAACTATTTTTATGTGAAAATATAGTCTCCGGACTGGAAAGTGAAATTTCCGAAGTGGAGTCGATCATACGTAGTAAAGATGTCCCGGTGTATCCATTTTTTACCAAAGGGGACGAGAGCTCGAATATGACCGATGAGCAGTACAAACAAATGGTCGAAAAAGGAATCCGGAGTTGCTATAGAGGGGACGTTTTCCAGATTGTGCTCAGCCGCAGGTTTAGTCAACGCTTTGCGGGAGACGAATTCAACGTCTACCGCGCGCTGCGTAACATCAACCCATCTCCATACTTGTTCTATTTTGATTATGGGGATTACAAATTGATGGGGTCTTCGCCCGAATCGCAATTGCTGATTCAACAAGGCAAGGCTGTCATGCACCCGATTGCCGGGACCTTCAAGCGGACAGGTGATGATGAGGTGGATCAGCAATTGGCGGACCAGTTGCTCAAAGACCCCAAAGAGAATGCCGAACACGTCATGCTGGTGGACTTGGCTCGTAATGACCTGAGTCGGCTTTGTGCTGATGTATCGGTTGTACATTACCGACAGGTCCAGTACTACTCGCATGTGATTCATCTGGTGAGTGAAGTGAAGGGTAAGGTAAAAGAAGGTTCCAATCCCTTCGATTTGCTTGCTGTTACGTTTCCGGCGGGCACCTTAAGCGGGGCTCCCAAATTTCGGGCGATGGAATTGATTAGCCAGTTCGAGCCTACACCCAGAAGCTATTATGGCGGGTGCATCGGGTTCATGGGATTTGATGGCACCTGCATCCACGCTATCATGATTAGAACCTTTCTGAGCAGAAACAATGCTTTGGTGTACCAGGCAGGAGCGGGTATCGTCGCTGCAAGCAACCCGGAAAGCGAATTACAGGAAGTGAACAACAAACTCGGAGCGCTAAAAAAGGCTATCCAGATGGCAACCACCATATAACCTCCCGGGGTAGTTTGGCGGGAAGTAAAAACTGCGCATTATGAAAATACTGGTATTCGATAATTACGATTCATTTACCTACAATCTGGTCCACTTGGTTGAGAAAATATGGCACCATCAGGTAGACGTGGTCCGCAATGACCAAATCGCGTTGGAGGACGTCGACGCGTACGACAAGATCATTTTGTCGCCTGGACCTGGCGTCCCTGAGGAAGCGGGCCTTCTGCTGCCACTGATCCGGGCGTATGCAGCAAGTAAATCCATTCTCGGCGTTTGCCTGGGGCACCAGGCGATTGCCGAGGCGTTTGGGGGAAGCTTGATCAATTTGTCTACGGTATTTCACGGAGTAGCCACCCCCGTGCAGCTTTTGGCAAACCAACCTGGTGGCCGGCTGAAGTCCGGCCGGTCCGCGTCGCTTTTTGAAGGATTGCCCGCTGAAATCCAAGCGGGTCGATACCACAGTTGGGTTGTTAGCGATGAACATTTTCCTGCGGAGCTGGAAATCACGGCTCGGGACCCCAACAATTATATCATGGGGTTACAGCATAAACGCTACGACGTCCAGGGGGTGCAGTTTCATCCGGAAAGTGTGTTGACTCCGATGGGTGAAAAACTCATGAGAAACTGGCTGTCAGAAAGTATGTAACGCCTCTATCAACGGATTGGCCAAGGGACATCGCATCGCAAATCAAGCATCGATCATGAAGAAAATTTTGCAATATTTATTCGAGTACAAGACGCTCTCTCGCGAGTTGGCTAAAGAGGCCCTGGTGAATATATCCAAAGGCCTGTACAACGATTCGGAAATCGCGGCTTTTATCACCGTTTTCCTTATGCGAAGTATCACCATCGATGAATTGCAGGGTTTTCGAGATGCGTTGTTGGAACTTTGCGTCCGGGTCGACTTAACTGGCTACGATTTGATTGATATTGTGGGCACCGGAGGAGACGGAAAGAATACCTTCAATATTTCCACCTTGAGTTGTTTTATTGTAGCCGGAACAGGACAAAAAGTGGCCAAGCACGGCAATTATGGAGCGTCCAGCATCAGCGGAGCGTCTAACGTCATGGAGCAGTTGGGGTATAAGCTAAAGTCTGATCCGGACAAGCTCAGGCAAGAGGTGGAGCAGGCCAACTTGTGCTTTATGCACGCCCCGCTGTTTCATCCGGCGTTGAAGACGGTGGGACCGATAAGAAAAAATCTGGGTGTACGCACTTTCTTTAATATGTTGGGACCAATGGTCAATCCGGCGTTCCCCATGTTCCAGCTGGTGGGCGTATATAACCTTGAAATGGCCAGAATTTACAATTATTTATTGCAACAGTCGGAAGGACGATTCACGATTATTCATAGTTTGGATGGGTACGACGAGATATCGCTAACCGGTGATACCAAAGTCATCTCCAATGAGGGAGAAAAAATAATGACCCCGGAGCAGCTGGGAAAGCGTATGGTGGACCCGGCCGATATTTATGGCGGCAACTCCGTCCAGGAGGGCGCTAAGATATTCGTAAAAATCCTGAAACGAGAGGGTAGTTGGGCACAAAATGCGGTTGTGCTGGCTAATGCGGCCATGGCGCTGCATTGCACGGGTGCCTATGGCGATTACCAGCAAGCCTATGGGATAGCGGTAGAAAGTCTGGAAGGCGGGGCAGCCTACCGCGTTTTGGAGACACTGATCAAGCTGCAATAACTGCGGTCCTGGCGGAGGTACCCGTCAGCCCCGATTGTCTATGACCTAACCTGGATCCGACATGAATATTTTAGAGACAATAGTAGCCCATAAGAAGATCGAAGTCGCGGAGCGACAATCGGCAACCTCTACGGCTGAGCTGGAGAAGAGGGTCTTTTTTCAACGGCCTACCTTGTCTTTAAGGGCAGCCTTGTTGGATGAACAAAAAACGGGCATTATCGCTGAATTCAAGCGGCAGTCGCCTTCCAAAGGGATCATCAACGCCCAGGCGGATGTGCTGGCCGTCACTGGGGCGTATGCGGAACATGGAGCCTCCGGAATTTCGGTATTGACCGATGCACACTTCTTTGGCGGTAGTCATGAAGATATGACTCGCAGCCGAGTTCATGGCGTGCCCCTGTTACGAAAAGATTTTATAGTTGATCCATACCAAATAACGGAAGCCCGTGCCTTGGGAGCGGACGTCATCCTACTGATTGCTGCTTGTTTGACGCCGTCCGAAGTTCGCAGCATGGCCCGGCTTGGCCGGTCCTTAGGATTGGAAGTACTGCTTGAAATTCATAATGAGCAGGAATTGGATCATATTTGCGAAGAAATAGATTTGGTGGGTGTCAACAATCGGGACCTGAAGAGCTTTTCGGTAGATATACACCGCTCTGAACTATTGAGTCGCCGGATACCCACTGACAAAATAAAAATAACGGAAAGTGGAATCGATCGCATCGATACCCTTCGTCATCTGAAAACATTTGGATTTAGGGGTTTTCTCATTGGAGAACAATTCATGAAACAACCTGATCCAGCGATTGCTTTTGCCTCATTTGTTAACCAATTAAAACAAGGGCCACATGAGAGTGAAAGTTTGTGGAATGACACAACTCGATCAGGTCAGGAAGCTGGATGAAATGGGATTGGATTTTGCTGGATTCATTTTTTATTCAAAGTCTCCGCGATATGCGGCTAAGCATATTCGGGGCGAGCAATTGAAAAAGGCAAAATTGAAGCTGGGTAAGGTGGGAGTTTTTGTTAATGCTACCTACGATGAAGTCATGCGACATGTCGATGATTATGGGTTGGACATGGTTCAGTTGCATGGGGATGAAACGCCCCGGTTCTGTGAGCAGCTGGCCAATTATGTTAGCGTAATCAAAGTGTTCCGATTGGGCGAAAATGATCCCATCGACTGGATCATGCGACCCTATCAGGACTCCTGCGATATGTTTTTGTTTGATACTCTGGGTGTAGGCTATGGAGGAACAGGAAAGAAATTTAACTGGGACGTACTCAAAACCACGGAGATTGAGAAACTGTTCTTTTTGAGCGGGGGCATTGAACCTGGGGACGTTCAAAGGTTAAAGCATTTTGCTGATGAGCCCGTGGCCAAAAAGCTCTTCTCCATCGACATCAATAGCAAATTTGAAATCAGTAGCGGCATAAAGGACCTGGAGAAAATCGGAACTTTTATCAAGAGCCTGAACGAATAATCCAGCCCGCGCGCAGTGGGTAGAAACGTGCCTTGTCCAGGAATGTGGTCCTGTTCATACGATAACATAAAAAAGGGTAACATGCAGAAATCAGAAGGTGCAGAGTCCCCCGGGGCATTCGGTGTTTCCGCCATGGGATATTATGGGAAATTCGGAGGAGCTTATATTCCCGAGATGCTGCACGCGAATGTTGACGAACTGCGCAGGCGCTATCTGGAGATCATGCATGAACCGTCGTTCCACAAAGAATGGCAGGGATTGCTAAAGGATTACGCAGGCCGGCCGACTCCGCTATATTTAGCTAAGCGACTAAGTGAGGTCTATAATAGCGAAATTTTTCTTAAACGCGAAGACCTCTGCCATACCGGGGCGCACAAGATCAACAACACCTTGGGCCAGATCTTGCTGGCACTTCGACTTGGCAAGACTCGCATCATTGCCGAGACAGGGGCGGGTCAGCACGGTGTGGCCACCGCATCGGTTTGCGCACTCAAGGGCTTGGAATGCGTCGTGTACATGGGGGAAAAGGATATTGAACGCCAGGCGCCCAATGTGGCCAGAATGAAGATGCTGGGCGCCAAGGTAGTCCCGGCGACCAGCGGAAGCAAAACCCTCAAGGACGCCACTAATGAAGCCATCCGCGACTGGATCAACAACCCGGTGGATACCCATTATATTATTGGCAGCGTGGTAGGACCGCATCCTTATCCTGACATGGTCGCCCGCTTTCAGAGTGTAATCAGTGAGGAGATCCGCTGGCAGCTCAAAGAAAAAACAGGCAGCGAATTGCCTACCCATGTAGTGGCCTGTGTGGGGGGCGGAAGCAATGCAGCGGGCGCATTCTATCATTTTCTGGACGAAGGCCATGTGGAACTCATTGCGGTGGAAGCCTCCGGCCATGGGGTACATTCAGGCATGAGCGCCGCTACGACCAGGCTGGGGCGGATGGGCATTTTGCACGGCAGCAAAAGCCTGGTTATGCAAACTCCCGACGGCCAAGTAGTGGAACCCCACAGCATTTCGGCCGGATTAGACTACCCGGGCATAGGGCCCCTGCACGCGCATTTATTCGATAGTGGCAGGGCGGAGTTTTTGGATGCCACCGATGATCAGGCTTTGGACGCTGCTTTTCAGCTGGCTAAACTTGAAGGCATCATTCCAGCCCTGGAGAGCGCCCACGCATTAGCTGCCCTGGCCCAACTTCAGCTCAACGAAAAAGACACCGTAGTGGTGTGTTTAAGTGGGCGTGGAGATAAGGACATGGCCACCTACATGCAGGCCATCGCAGGATAGCGGCAGCTGCAGAGGGCGCACTCTATCAGGTAGGCGGAATCACTATTGATTGACGATAAATTTCCACCCGGGTATGAGTCGAATTGAAGAACTTTTCAAAAAAAAGAGCAAGGCTGTCCTCAGTGTATATTGCACGGCAGGGTATCCAAAACTGGATAGTGCCAGGCCGCTGTTGAAGGCGCTCCAGGACGGGGGAGCTGACATGATTGAGTTAGGCATGCCCTATAGTGATCCGCTTGCTGACGGACCCGTCATCCAGCAGAGCAGTTCCCAGGCATTGGCCCAGGGTATGACGATGCAGCTGCTGTTTGAACAGCTGGTCGGTTTTCGCAAAGAAATCAGCATCCCGGTACTGCTCATGGGCTACATGAATCCGGTGTTACAGTTCGGATTCGACGCGTTTTGCGCCAAGGCTTCCACCTTAGGCATCGACGGACTCATTTTGCCTGATTTACCCATGCATGAATTCGAGACCGAATACGGACCCATCATTCAATCCTATGGGTTGGATTTTATTTTCCTGGTTACTCCGGAAACATCCGAAGCACGGGTGCGTAAACTGGATAGCCTTAGTTCGGGATTTTTATATGCCGTCTCGTCCTCGTCTACAACAGGGCAAAAAATAAGCATGTCTGATCAGTCCGATTATTTTGAGCGTTTGCAGGCTATGCAATTAAAAAACCCGGTGCTGGTGGGTTTTGGCATCAGCGACCGAAAGAGTTTCCAGGCTGCGTGCCGCTATACCCGGGGTGGCATCATCGGTACAGCCTTTATACGAGCTATCGGCGATGCACCGGACTTGCATCAGGCAACCCAAATATTCTTACATGGCATACTGTGAGATGGACCAGGGGGCGGGTCAGCGGTGGATAATAGGCCAACGTAGTTAAAGAGGGAACTTTAAAACATGCATTTTGAAACTGATCATTGTTAAATACAACGCAGGTAACATCCAATCCGTCCAGTACGCGCTGGAACGGATTGGTGTGTCAGCCGACGTGACTGATGATCACGAACAGATCCGGTCGGCCGATAAAGTCATCTTTCCAGGGGTTGGCGAAGCCAGCAGTGCCATGCGGTATTTGCAGGAACGGGGCTTGGATAAATTGCTTACCGATTTGGATCGGCCCGTTCTGGGTATCTGTCTAGGTATGCAACTGATGTGTCGGTATTCGCAGGAGAACAATACGCGTTGCCTGGGTATTTTCGACGAACAGGTGAGACACTTCGCGTTAACTCCCGATGCCCAAGCCGAAGACAGGGTATTTAAGGTTCCCCAAATTGGATGGAACACCATCTTTGACCTCAAGACTACTCTGTTCAAGGGCGTCCCCGAAGGCAGTTATTGCTATTTTGTCCATGGCTATTATGCTGATCTGGGTCCGCATACCATTGCTACGACGGACTACATGCTGCCCTACAGCTCGGCCTTGCATAAGGGTAATTTTTATGGTGTGCAGTTTCATCCAGAAAAAAGTGCCCAAGTGGGGAGTCACATCATAAGCAATTTTTTAGCCTTGTAAATCCAACCCCTTCCAAACACAAACGTTATGAGCCTACCAGCGGAATTCTTTAACCACCCCAACGACCTCGGAGGTTCGGGTCCATGGGGATTTGTCATACCGGCCATCGACATCATGCAAGGCCAATGTGTCCGCCTTACCCAAGGAGACTATACCCAGATGAAAGTGTACAGTGTAGATCCCCTTGAAGTAGCCAAACAATTTGAAGACGCAGGCCTCCGGCGCCTTCACCTGGTCGATTTAGATGGGGCTCGAGCGGGGTCGGTAAAGAATTGGAAAGTCTTGGAGTCGCTGGCCGGCAACACGAATTTGATCGTGGATTTTGGTGGCGGGATCAAAAAAATACAGGATGTGGAAATCCTGTTTAATTGCGGAGCTGCCTACTGCTCCGTGGGCAGTATCGCCGTGCAGGATGAACCCGAATTCACCCGTTGGATTCAGCGATTTGGAGGGGAGCGATTTCTGCTTGGGGCAGACGTAAAAGATCAGCGGATTGCCGTGGACGGCTGGCAGGTAGTTACCGATCTGCTGATATACGATTTTATCGAAAAATATCAGCAACTGGGTGTGCGGCAGGTTTTTTGCACGGATGTGCGCAAAGATGGATTGCTGGCGGGGCCAGCTACGGACTTATACCGGGATATCATTGCCCGGTTTCCGGATTTATATTTAATAGCCAGCGGGGGAGTGGGCTCCCTTACCGATCTGCAGATACTGAAGGCCATGGGATGCAAGGGGGTAATTGTGGGTAAGGCGATCTACGAAGGCCGTTTAGCGCTGGCAGAACTTGCTCATATTTAGCCGAAGCCTGAGCGATTGAAGCGGATAGGCAGCTGAAATAAACTAGGACCTTCATGAACGAGAATTTAACGGGGAGCCAGAACGAGGAGCTTGGTGCCAGGTCGATAGGCGGATTTACCAAGAGGATAATTCCTTGCCTGGATATTCAGGATGGCCGCACCGTCAAGGGAACCAAGTTTATCGAACTGCGGGATGCAGGCGATCCTGTCGAATTGGCTGCATGGTATGCTGACCAGGGCGCGGACGAATTGGTTTTTCTGGATATTACAGCGACCCATGAGAAAAGAAAGACGCTGAGTGCGCTGGTCGGTCGCATTGCCCACCGGATCAACATTCCTTTTACCGTGGGGGGTGGCATTACCTCCGTGGCGGACGTGCAGGTCTTGTTGCAGCATGGGGCCGATAAAATTTCGGTCAATTCCTCGGCCGTCAAGGATCCTTCGTTGATCGGCCAACTGGCCCAAGAATTCGGTAGCCAGTGTGTCGTGTTGGCCATTGACACCAAGGAAGAGCAGGACGGCACCTGGCGCGTTTACCTCAACGGGGGAAGGATAGCCACCGACAAAATCTGTATCGACTGGGCAAAGCAGGGAGTTGACCTGGGCGCCGGAGAAATCTTATTGACCTCAATGAATCACGACGGAACAAAGCAAGGCTTTGCATTGGAGTTGACCCGGCAGCTGGCAGAACTGCTACCTGTGCCGGTGATTGCATCGGGCGGAGGCGGGACACTAGCACATTTTTCGGACGTCTTTCGCCTGGGGAAGGCCGACGCGGCTCTGGCCGCCAGTGTATTCCATTTTAAGGAAATCACAATTGGGGAATTAAAGGGATATTTGCAAGGTCAGGGCATTGCCGTGCGACCCGTCTAGTACGCTAGGTGGTTAGTGGAGGTTCCAAGTGACTTGATTAAAGGAATAATTGGTTTATATGCAGGTCGATTTTACGAAATATTCCGATGGATTGGCACCCGCGATCGTTCAGGATTACGCTACGGCCAAAGTGCTGATGCTTGGATTCATGAACCAAGAGGCGCTAGACCAAACTATGAAGCTAGGCAAGGTGACCTTTTTTAGTCGGTCAAAGAAGCGTTTATGGACCAAGGGGGAAGAAAGCGGCCATTTCCTGCTCGTCAAGAATATCGCGGTGGACTGTGACCAAGACAGCTTATTGATCAAAGCAGAACCACATGGTCCCGTTTGTCATACCGGAGCAGATACCTGCTGGTTTGAAAAAAATCACCGGGACGATTTTCTGAGCTACCTCGAACAGGTCATTGACCTACGCAAAAAAAGTCCGGACGAGCATTCCTATGTAAGCCAGCTGTTTCACAAAGGGATCAATAAAATAGCGCAAAAAGTCGGCGAGGAAGCGGTAGAAATGGTGATTGAAGCCAAAGACAACCAGGGTGAACTGTTCCTCAACGAGTCGGCTGATCTGCTGTTTCATTATTTGGTGCTACTAAACGCCAAAGGATATAATCTGCAGGATGTAATCGGCGTTCTTAAGCAGCGCCACTCAAAATAAATCGGAACAATGAAAAAATGGTTAACCTTCTTAGTCTGGATGCCGTGTGTGGCCTCGGCCCAGCCAAACAATTCTTCTGGATTCAGCCTGACGGGCCATATCAGCGGACTGGGTGAGAATTCGGCGGTTTACTTGATTGACGGTAACAAGACCACCGATACGATTGCCAGGGCCAGAGTCAAAGAAGGCAGCTTTGTGCTCAAGGGCCAAATCCCCGAACCCAATCTGTATGAGCTAAGTTTCCCGGTGGCCAAGGCGAATGCCGTCTTGTTTTTGGGCCAGGACCAAGCCACGATGACGGGGTCTATCCAGGATCTCAAGACCCTAAAGGTTACCGGTTCTGTGTCCAATGATGATTTCCTGGAGTTTCAGTCTCAGTTCAGCCCCCTATTTGCCCAGTTGAAAGCCATCGTGGATTTCGCCAAGTCTCCAGCTGGGGCCACCAAAATGGATTCCATTTCCCGGGTATATGCAGAACAGGTTGCCAAGATTCAATCGAATGTGGATCAGTTCATCAACAACAAAAAATCCTCGTATGTGAGTACATTTTTGCTGGCGGCTATCATGCCTATGTCCGATGACGTTTTCTTGCTAGAAAAACGACTCAGCATATTGTCGCCCGAGGTACAGAATGGATTTTATGGTCGGTACCTGAGAGATCAAGTGGCGGTAGGAAAAATTGGTGCGGTAGGATCTCAGGAGCTGAATTTCACCCAAAATGATACGGCTGGCATGCCGATCACCCTATCTGCCTTCAAGGGCAAGTATGTTTTGGTTGACTTCTGGGCTAGCTGGTGTCGACCTTGTCGCATGGAAAATCCTAACGTGGTGGCGACCTACAACAAATTTAAGAACAAGAATTTCACCATCGTGAGTGTGTCCTTGGATCGGGCACGAGATCCTTGGATCAAAGCTATACACGACGATAATTTAACCTGGGCACAAGTGAGCGATTTGAAATTCTGGGACAACGAAGTAGCAGTAAAATATAAAATTCAACAGATCCCGCAAAATGTACTGATCGATCCCAACGGAGTCATCGTGGCCAAGAATCTTCGCGGCCCGGAGTTAGAGGCCAAACTTTGCCAATTTATTGGATGTAACTAGCCGCATAGTTATTTAACGAGGACATCAATATAGCAGTTCAAGGGCCTGCTAGCAGACCGCGGAGTGGGATCATCCTATTTTTTCCCGTTGTCCACTCGCGATACTCCGATAGATGGCCTCCACCACTTTCATGTCTTTCAGACCCTCTTCGCCGCCGACTCGGGAAGGCTTTTGTTGAGCAACACATTGGGCGAAATCATCCATCTGCAGTGCTTGCTGGATCACGTTGGGATCAAAGTTCATGGGACCCTTGGACGTAGCACCTGCCATACCACCATACCGGTAGGCTTCAGTCAACTCAAACCAACCTCTCTCGGCTTGAGCTTTTAGGGAATTCCAATTTGCGTTGTAACTGGAAGCCCCTCGGGCTACGGCTCCTCCTGGAAATTCGAGGGTATAGTGTATTGTTTCGTCGACCTGTTTAAAGAGCTCCATATTGGTTTTTTCCTCCTGCGCCGTTACGAACAGAGGCTCCCCGCCCGTAGTATAGCGGGCACCTTGAATTGTATAAATGCCCATGTCCATTAAGGCTCCGCCTCCAGCCAGGGCCTTTTTAAGCCTCCAGGCATTGGGATCTCCACCCCAAACAAATCCATTGGCGCAATCGATTTGTGTTACCCGACCGAAGATTTTATTCTGGCCCAAGCGCATCATCTCCATGGTGTACGGTTCAAAATGGAGGCGATACCCGATAGACAGCAATCGGTGATTTCTATTACAGGCATCGATCATCTGCTGGCATTCGGCGACAGACATGGCCATAGGTTTTTCGCAAATCACCTGCTTACCCGCCTGAGCTGCCCGAACCGTAAACTCTTTGTGCAAAAAAACAGGCAGGACGACATACACGATATCGATTTCGGGATTAGAAGCGATGGAATCGAAATTTTGATAATTGTAAATATTCTTGGCGGGGATCTGGTATTTCTCCGACCAGATCTTCTCCTTGGAGGGTGTTCCCGTCACGATGCCGGCCAGGTAACAATGCTGGGTATGCTGTAAAGCAGGCGCCAGCTGGTAGGTGCTGTAATTGCCAAGCCCCACTAAGGCAATGCCTAATTTACCCCTAGCAGTGGCCCGGTTAGCAGCTGTGAGCGAGAGGCGAGGCCCCAGGATGGTAGCTCCTAGGCCGAGTCCAAGATCGCGCAGCATGCGTCTCCTGGAATAGTTTTTAGTACTGGTCATGGAAGCCTGATTTGGTTAACAGTGGCGTTTGGGTAAAGTTAGCCAAATGTCCTATCAAGGATCGTCACATCTGGCTTGTTTTACGCAGAAGGACGTCGGCTAATCCGTAGTCCGCAATTGGCGTTTATACAATTGTATGGCGTTCTCGAATCCCAGGTACAAGGCATCACAGACTAAAGCGTGGCCTATGGACACTTCATCCAAACCTGGCACCTGCGAGGCAAAATAACGCAGGTTGTGCAAATCCAAATCATGGCCTGCATTGAGTCCCAACCCAAGCGCCTTGGCTTTGCGGGCAGCAAGGACGTAAGGGGTAACTGCGTCTTGCGGATGAGCCGCAAATCCCTTTGCATAGGACTCCGTGTACAGTTCTATGCGGTTGGCGCCCGTTTCGGCGGCACCTTCCACCATCTCCAAGACAGGATCCACAAAAATGCTTACACGAATGGCTGCCTTTTGGAAAACCTCGATAATCTGGCGGAGGTACTGCTTATAGACTTTCGTATCCCAGCCATGATTGGATGTGATCTGGCCTTGGGCATCGGGGACCAGGGTCACCTGATCGGGTTTCACTTGCAATACTAAGTCCACAAATTTTTGTTCCTGGCAATTGCCTTCTATATTATATTCAGTGCAAATGATTTGTTTGATGTCACGCACATCCTGATAGCGGATATGTCGTTCGTCGGGGCGAGGATGAACAGTGATACCGTCGGCGCCGAACTGTTGGGCATCGATGGCGGCTTTGACAACGTCGGGGTTATTGCCCCCGCGACTGTTGCGCAGCGTCGCGATCTTGTTGATATTCACTGAGAGTTTGGTCATGTGCCAAAGTTACGGCTTGATTGCTGTTCCTCCAGAGGACCTGCAACGGGGCTCCGTCGCTCTGTCTACTAGGCCCCTTGGGCTGCTCTCGACGGACAAAAAAGAAAGAGGAGCCTAGAAAGGCTCCTCGAAGTCCTATGAAAGTGGTAAACACTATTTTTTACCGCCGACAGGATCTGGTTGATCATGTCCTAAATTACCGGTAATACGTAAATGAGGTGATATGGCTAATAGTTCACATGCACGTGATTCGTGCCTGTAGACAGAATATGGTTTCTTTTTGGGTTTGTGCTATGGATGGCATTTCGTGCATCCACCATGGCGGATCGGTCGCTTTGTTAGGCCAGAGACGCTGTACGTTGGACCCCCACTGGGAGGGGCCAACACACAGAGCAGGTTATCTGCCTGTAAAGTCGTTTTGCCTGCGCCCTTCATAGTTCGGCTTTTCCGGAATGGGGATCAGGATCAAACCGTGTACGTTTTGACCGTTGGAACGATCCCTGTTCAAGAAATCATTCTGTTTCGGCATCAAAAGGGCTTCAAGGATAGAGTTAATAAGTTTCATAAGGTTGATTTGGCATATAAATATCCATTTACTTGCCAATTCCTAAGTAATTATTAATCAAATGATTATATTTTTAATATTGAACCTTTGCGTCCACCGATGGGAACAACCTGCTAGGTTTTGGAACGATCCCACCTGTGGTCTAGGCCACCGGCATCAATCGAGTACCCTGCTGGAGGCCTCCTGAAGCAGTGGGCCGGGCTCTTTGGCCTAAAGGTTTGCGAAAATCACGTTTATTTGCCAATAGTCTGCCAGCTAGGCAGGTTGCTAACCCATCGGAACATATGCATAAGAGGATGCTTTGCTTGTTGATCTGGACAACCCTGCTCATTGCCTGCGAGGCGCGTAATGGCAAGGCGCAAAAGACGGGAGAGCTGGGCAAAAAAATGGACTCCACCTCGCATTCCACTGCAAACCCTGCCTTGGATAGCAGCCTTATATCTCTCAAATCTTTTCATGCAATCTCGATCGAAGATCTGCTCAGTCAAATCTGGGAAATGCAGGATGCTGACAAAGCGCACTGGGACCTTCTTTTCTGGGACACGGTGGAAAACAAACGTAAATACCCCAGCCTGTGTCTATTCAGGGATTATTGCTTCAGCGAGAACCCGAGGTGTGGCCTGCGCATGGGTAGCTGGAAGCTAAATAAAGCCAATCGTCTGCTGGAGTTGAAATACCTGGATGGAACCCACAAGAACTACCAGATTGCTCGTTGGTCCCTATCGGAGGTTATCCTGCAGTCGGCCCTGCCCGGTGGATCCGAAGTATTAAAATTTTCCTCCGTTGCCGTTATTCATAAGCAAATGCAGGACGATCCATTTTATCCGGCCAATAACCTGTGGCGGCTAAAACCGGCGGCAGAGGAGACCGATGACCAGTTGCAAAAGCGTATTAAAGCCTGCGTACATTTCTACGCGTTGTTTTTCCAGGACAATTACCGGCGTCACGAGGGGGACATTTCCTTTATTGGGCTACCCAGTTGTTTTGTCTGGTACAACGGAGGAATTAGCCTGTCGCCAATTATCGAATTGGATAAAAAATGGATCAACTGTTTCTATTCACAAGATCAGGCCATGCGAGGCTATGAGATCCTCAGTACATTACTAAACAAACATGAACTGAAGTGGCCATCCCATGGCGCCAGCTGGGTGGCGGAAATCCAATCTGTTCTGGATCAGATGTGCAGTAAGCTCTAGAGAAGGATCCTTTGGGGAGGTGGCGATCCGATTATTTACGCAGGATACCCAAACGCAAAAAGAGGGGAAAAACTACCGATAGGCTGCTGCGGTCTTGCCAAATTTCTTCCAACCGTTTACCAAAGGCAACCGTGGGATCGTATCCTTGTGCAGCCTGGAAATGATGCAAGCTGGACCAGCTGCTTATGTAGCCAAGTAGGTTTTCTGCTTTCCATTGCTGTTGAATGGAAAACCGAGGAGTGGCAATTTCTTCGAAGGGAAAGGGGACTGTCGTATAGTGCTCGTCCACAAACTTTCGTTCCGGATCCCAATAGCGGCCCATTGTTTCGGAATAAAAGTGGGTAAGCAGGCGCTTCACCTGTGGATCAGCTGGCTCCGGCAAACTGTAGCCCCAGATGGCTACGATGGCCCCTGGTTTACTAACCCGGATGAGTTCCTGGGCAAATTGATCGAATCCAAACCAATGGTAGGCCTGCGCTACGGTGGTCAGATCAAAACTGTCGTCTGCAAACGGGGTCTTCTCGGCGCGGCAAATGCGGTAGGTTATCTTAGGGTCAGGAGGAGCCTGATCGATCTGCGCTTGGCTGATGTCCGTCGCGACTATCTGTTGAAAAAAGGGAACCAGCATGCGGGCTGCTTGGCCGTTGCCGGTAGCGCAGTCCCAGGCAGCTTCTCTGTTCTGCACGTAGGTCAATATGAATTCCACGAGCTCGGCAGGATAGGAAGGCCGAAAGGTAGCATAGCAGTGGGCCTGCTGGGAAAATAAATCTTTGACCATCGACTAGACAAAGTGTTTAAGGTCGTGGATGGTTTGTTTCGGTGAGGCTGATTTGAACACGGTATTGCCAGCTACCAGGACGTCGGCCCCTGCTTGCACAATACTTC
Organism: uncultured Chitinophagaceae bacterium; assembly: GCA_963742225.1. GTDB lineage: Bacteria > Bacteroidota > Bacteroidia > Chitinophagales > Chitinophagaceae > Puia. Next base: position 211,931 of record CAVULD010000006.1, read on the forward strand.
GCGCATTGTCCAGTGTCACACCTCCGTCAATTTCTATCAAGACATGGGATCCCACGTCGTGGATCATTTTTCTAAGTTCGCGGATCTTACTAAGGGTATGCGGAATGAAGGCTTGTCCTCCGAACCCTGGATTAACGGACATCAGGCATACATGGTGGATCTCGCCTAGGATGTCTTTAAGCAGCGAGGTCGCCGAATGCGGATTGATAGCCACGCCTGCCTTCATGCCGAGCGCCTTGATTTGCTGAACCGTTGCGTGCAAATTGGGACAGGTCTCCAAATGCACGATAATCTGGTCTGCGCCTGCCTTTTTAAAAGCTTCGATTAACCTTTCGGGATGTTCAATCATCAGATGCACATCGCAGGTCTTGGTCGCGATCCGTCGAATGTGTTCAATCACCGGGATGCCAAAACTGATATTCGGCACAAAATGGCCATCCATGACGTCCAGGTGAAACCAATCTGCGTCACTTTCGTTGACCATCTTACATTCCTCTTCCAATCTCAGGAAGTTGCAAGCTAGCAGGGAGGGGGCTACGAGGGACATTAGCTACAATTGATAAATTAGGTAATGGGCAAAAGTAAGTTTATCTGTTGAATCAGAAGCCCAACGAGGCAGCTTGGGGACGATTCCGGGGATCGGTTTTGTCGGGCAGCTTACTTGTTCAACCGGTTGATCGCTTCCTGGGCTTGCGAGAAATTTCTATCCAACGCTACCGCATGTTCATAGTTCAGGATGGCCTCCTCCTTTTTACCTGCTATTTCCAGACAACGCCCAATCCAAAAATATGCATCCGGGTTGACATTGGATACCGTTACGGCCAGCCGAAATGTACCCAAAGCTCCTTCGAAATTCCTTTGCTTAAACAGGGCGATGCCTTTTTCGAGGTAGGCATCGGTAAATTTCCAATCCCGGCTGATACAGGAATCAAATGCGACGATCGCACGGCCAAACTGCGCGGTGTTGGAATAGAAAATGCCTTTGATAAAGAATGGGTCGGTCAATTCGCGCGCCGAATCACGGATGATCACTTGATCGCAGAGTTTGAGGGCCGCCGGATTTTTGGTCTCTGCGAACAGATGGGCAAGTTCCAGCACATAGGTAGTTACGGGCTGGATATTACAAGCCTTTTTCAAGGCTAGGATGGCTCCTGTGGTATCGCGCATCTTTTCCAGCAATACCCCTTTTTCGTACCAGGTTTCAAAATCTAGGGTATCTTGAACCAGCAGGCTGTCATATAACGCAAGCGCACTGGCCGGCTGGCCAGCATCTAGATTGGCTTCCGCTAACAGGCGCCTGAAGTCCACATCCGTGGGATATTTTTGGACACATTGCTTAAGCAATTTCAATTTGGCAACGGGCTCACCTGTTATACCGAGATTGGCTGCATATTGAAGCGCAGTTTGCGAATCGGGTTGCAACTCCCAGGATTTTTGGTAGTCCAGGCTGGCCACTTCATGGGCATTGATTTGGGACAGTAGTTGCGCCCGGCGCAGGTATAGGGCTGCGTTGTTTGGAAATTGGCGGATGCTGTCGTTTATCGAGGCAAAGGCAGGGCTACTCAGGATCGCAGGCTCCTGCTGAGTTGGCTTACTTCCGTGGCTCTGGCAGTTCTCCAGAAGCAGCGCAAGTACACTGAAGACCACCAAACAGGACCAAGACCTTGGGTTCATACGAGCAAAGCTAAATGATTTGCAAAAGATCGATTTGACAAAAGGGTGACCATTTTCGATTCGAGATATCGCATATTTGCGATCTTATAGGTATCGAAAAACGCTATGGCATGAAAAAAGGTATTTCCAATCTGTTAATTTTCGGGCTCTTTATAGTACTCGTAGCATACACCCACGCCACGGCTAGCCGAAGGGCTGCGGCCCACGCCTCTGGGCCAGCTGTCGACCTTCGAGGTTTCTCAGCCGATGGGGGAGATTCTACGCCCGCCCCGCAAGACAGCCTGCTTTATCCCGAAGAAAAACACTTTCGACATATCCGCCAGCTCACCTTCGGTGGCGACAATGCAGAAGCCTATTTCAGCTTCGATGGCCAGTCGGTGATTTTTCAGCGCAGCAATGCGCAGCAAGGGATTCCCTGCGACCAGATGTTCATAGGTAAGATTCCCCAAAATAGCCAGGCCAAATTTGAATACCGGATGATCAGCAGTGGAAAAGGCAGAACAACCTGTGGATTTTTTACAAAAGATGGCAAGCATATCATTTATGCATCAACCCACTTGGCGGCAGATACCTGTCCACCTGTTCCCGATCGCAGTAAGTACGGTAACAAATACATTTGGCCCGTATACGCAGGTTACGACATCTTCATGGCCGATTTGGACGGAAAGATCGTCAAGCAATTAACCAACACCCCGGGCTATGACGCGGAAGGGACGCTGTCCCCGGATGGCCGAAAAATGATTTTTACCTCCATGCGCGACGGGGATTTGGATTTATATATGATGGATTTGACAACCTACCAGGTCAAACGGATCACCCACGAATTGGGGTACGATGGGGGAGCCTGGTTCAGTCCGGATGGAAAAAAAATCATCTGGCGGGCGTCCCGACCCAAGACCGCAGCGGAGATTAGTGAGTACAAGAGCCTGCTCAAGGAGAACCTTGTGGCTCCGACGCACATGGAAGTGTGGATTGCCAATGCCGACGGCAGTGAAGCCAAACAGATTACCCATTTCGGTCAGGCTAACTGGGCCCCCAACTTCATCCCCGGAAGCAACAAAATCATTTTCTGCAGCAACTCCGAATACCCCAGAGGATTTCCTTTCAATATGTATTTGCTCAACCAAGACGGCACCGGTCTGGAAAAGGTAAGTCACGATCGTGGATTTGACGCTTTTCCCATGTTTTCCCCGGACGGCAAGCGAATATTGTTTAGTAGCAACCGCAACAACGGGGGCGCAAGAGGGATCAATGTTTTTATTGCCGACTGGGTAAACTGAGTGCCCAATGATCCAGAAATAGAGGCGTTGCGGCGCTTGGGGGAAGGGAGGGGCGAATGAAATTTCTGATTTTGACCAGCGGACTGTAGATTTGGAGACTTTTCTTGATGTTCGTTTCCCAAAACCAAAGCTAATTGCCATGCAAATCGGACTTGTTTATCTACACAACCTATTGCGGTGGGTCATACTACTGCTGCTCCTGGCTTCCATTGTGGATAGCTTTTCCGGCTGGACCAGCAAAAGGGGCTTTGGCCCGGCAGACAAAAGGGTATGGCTTTTTACCCTCATTTTTGGCCACCTCACCTTGCTGCTTGGGTTGATCCAGCTTTTCTTTGGACGCTTTGGCATACTCAGCTCCACGCTTCCTCCAGGCACAAGCGTCATGAAGGACAAATTTTATCGCTTTTTCTGGATTGAGCACCCGGTAACTATGATTTTGGCGATCGTGCTGATTACGCTTGGCTATGGCATGGCCAAAAAGCCCGTGTCCGACACCGTAAAATTCAGGAAGGCATTTTGGTTTTTTGTGGTCGCCCTAATTCTAATCCTGGTTGGGATTCCCTGGCCTTTCAGAGAGATCATTGGCCGGCCTTTGCTGCCGGGAAGCTGATCTAGGTCATGGATACAAAAAAGGCACTTAGGGGTAAAAGCGCACCATTGGCCGATTGACAGAAGTCCTGTCTACTATTTCAAAACCTGCTAATTCAAAAGACCGGTACAGTCCGATCCAGGCGAAGGCGTCTGGAAGATTACCTTGGGTTGGGATCGTAGGGTAGGCTTCCAGGACCGGAATCTGTTTTTCACGGGCGTATTGGATGACTGCTTGAAGGAGTCTAACCGATAGACCCTGCCGTCGGAACTGCTTATCGATAAAAAAGCAGGGAATGGACCAAACCGGTTTATCGTCGATTGGCCGGTGCACCTTGGAGCGAGCCAGCTTGACCAAATCCTTTCGAGGCGATAAAGCACACCAGGCTACCGCCCGCTGCCCAATAAATCCGAGCATACCCGTCGGTTTATCTTCCCAAACCAGCTTTTGCATGGCCTGCAGGTTGCCTTCACCGGATTTTCCCTGCTGAAAATCAGCGTTAGGTAATCGGTAAAGCATGCACCAGCAATTGGAGCAAGCTCCCTTTTTTCCGAACAAGTCAGTGAATGCCACCCAGTTTTTGGTCGATAGCGGTTCAACCCGAAAATCGCCTAAGGGCTGCTTTTGCTTGTCTTTGGAATTGCTTCTGGTCATGAGCTTCGGTTGTTGGGAACTGCTGCAGGCTTTTTTTGCCTTCTCTTGGCTGCGGCTATGCGGATCACCTGCCTCTTTTGCCCAATTCGATCACCTGACAATCCCGTATGTTGCGGCCATCGATGGTAAAGCGGACGAGTGTTCTGGTGGTATGCCACCCGTGGTGCCCAGCGGCTCCTGGGTTCATATGCAGACATTGGATTTTTTCATCGTACATGATCTTTAGCACGTGGGAATGTCCACAAATGAACAGCTGGGGCGGATTGGCGGACAGCTGTTTTTTCAGCTTGGGGTTGTAGCTAGGTGGATATCCCCCAATATGGATCATAAAAATTTCCGTTTCTTCACAGGTCCAGCGGAGCTGTTCGCCAAATTCTTTTCGCACGGCGCTGCCGTCGATGTTGCCGTATACGCCACGCAAGGGGCGGAATGCACTTAGTTGACGGGCCAGATCCAGATTGCCGAAATCTCCGGCATGCCAAATTTCATCACAGGGGGCCAAGTAGTCAAATACGGCCGGATCGAGGTAGCCATGCGTATCCGACAATAGGCCAATGTGTTTCATGAGCATACGCGTTAGTCAATCATCTTGTCCTGGAAAAGTCTTTCCAGGATCACCAGCACGCCCGGTACCTGACGGGGCTGTAGACGGTAATCCAGCCTCGAAAAATAGCCTATCTCTGCTATTTCCGCCATTGGGCGGGCCTGTTGGCGCAACCTGGTCACGTAGCATTGCTGCTCCATCATGGTGTCCTCGGTTTCGCCAAAGGCGGGTGCTAGCACCTGGTGATAAAAATTCAGATCCTCTGGTTGGAGTGCAATATCCAATTCTTCCCGGACTTCCCGAATGAGAGTCTGCAGGTCGGTTTCACCGGGTTCTTTCTTTCCACCGGGCAGATACCAAGCCTGCTTATTGCAGCTGAACGCGAGCAACAGTTTGCGCTCCAGCACGACAACTAGGCCGGCTGTCCTGATAATTCTAGCCATGTTAACGCTCCGGGGCGTAAATTAAGAATTACTACCTTTATCACATCGAGCGAGCCATGACTATGCACCGAAATTTTAGTCGCGCCAGGACCTGGGGGAATTAGCGGGACCGATATGCATACCTCGGGGGCAGGCTTCAGAAAGTTCGATTCCCGCCCGGGCAGTAGCTTGGGTAAACATCACAAGGAATATGGCTTACTACACCAAATTGGGATCTATTCCCCACAAGCGACATACGCAATTCCTCCAACCCGACGGGACACTGTATGCGGAGCAACTTTTTTCCACGGAGGGGTTCTCTAACGATTATTCCCTGCTCTACCACTGCCACCCGCCGACGGAAATTATAGCTACGGATACCCCAGTGGACCTGAGTCCCGTGGTGGCGGAGGAAAAAATGCTTAAACATCGCAGTTTCGATGGCTTCAAAATCGCCTCCAAAGCTGACTATTTGGAGTCCAGAACTCCGATCCTGGTCAATGCGGATTGCCACATTTCGCTCGCCGCTCCCAAAGGCGGGGGGGCTGATTATTTCTTTAAGAATGCCGATGCGGATGAACTGATTTTTATCCATGAAGGCGAGGGGCAGCTCCAGACCATGTACGGGACGATTCCGTTCGGATACGGCGACTACCTGTTTATTCCGCGGGGAACGATTTATCAAATGCAATTTACCGGTGACCAGAACCGCTTGTTTATCTTGGAATCCTTCAGCCCTATCCGCTTTCCCAAAAAATACCTGAGCGCACATGGTCAGCTGTTAGAGCATTCCCCTTATTGTGAGCGGGACCTCCGGCCTCCCCAGGAACTGTTGACCCTGAATCAGGCGGGTGATTTTCTCATCAAGACCAAAAAGAAAGGGCAACTCTACGGGCTCCACTATCGTCACCATCCCTTTGATGTCGTAGGCTGGGATGGTTGTTGCTATCCGTTTGCTTTTTCCATCTTCGATTTTGAACCCATTACCGGACGGGTTCATCAACCTCCCCCGGTGCATCTCACGTTTGAATCTTCGCAGCTGGTGGTTTGTTCATTCTGCCCCCGACTGTTCGATTATCATCCCCAAGCAATACCCGCCCCCTATAACCATAGCAACATCGACAGCGATGAATTGCTTTATTACGTGGACGGGGACTTTATGAGTCGTAAAAACGTGACCCGGGGAATGATCACTTTGCATCCTGCGGGGATACCCCATGGCCCGCACCCAGGGGCTGTGGCGCGCAGCATCGGCGCCAAAGAGACCAAAGAGCTGGCGGTAATGGTGGATACCTTCCACCCCCTGCAGCTTACCCAGCAGGCCTTGGGCATTGAAAACCCGAGTTATGTCATGAGCTGGGCCGAGTGATGGAGGGGCACGGGGCCACCGATTAGGACCTTGCATGCATTGGGCGGACAGGCACAATTTTTTCAGTAAAGTCTTGTGGATCCGGCATATTTTTTTATTTTCATGCACCTAAACTAGCTTCTATATGATTCCATTTCATGAAGTAAAACCCGGCGATATCGTGCAGGCCGAATTCGAGGGCCTGCGCAAAGAAGGAGAGGTCGTGGAACTGGACCACGAAGACAAGGAAGTCTGCGTGAGCACCGACGAAAACGAGTTTTGGTACACCCCTGAGCATTTATTTCCTATCGCCCTGGATGAGGAGCAGCTTAAGAAATTTCATTTCGAACACCATGTAAATGGCGACCAGTCAATAAAATACATGCGAGGACCATTTCGGATCCTGCTGCCGGCCAAGGGGCAGTTCTCCAATTTTGAGATGTGGTACCGGGAAGATCGCAGACATATTACCCATCCGATGAGCGTCCATGAGCTGCAGAATCATTACCGCCAGATGACTAAAGTGGAGTTAACCCGGGACTGAGCGTGACTTCGCCGACAGGCGGCCACAGGGATTTATTCTCCAGGGGCAGGTTTTCCTAAAATATTGCGTTTTTCCCCATTAATTTTCTTGTTTTGGCAAGTTATGCCTATCTTTGCGCTCCCAAAATTGTATGGCCAAACAAGCACTCATTAAACAGGATGGTACGATTGTAGAAGCGCTATCCAATGCTATGTTTAAGGTGAAGCTGGAAAATGGGCATGAAATATTGGCCACTATTTCGGGGAAAATGAGGATGCACTATATACGCATCCTGCCGGGCGACAAAGTAGGGGTGGAGATGAGTCCCTATGATTTGACCCGCGGCCGGATCATTTTCCGGTATAAATGATTTTGTTCATAGCCGTCAAGGCAAAAACAACGCAACATGAAAGTCAGAGCATCCATAAAGAAACGCAGCGCCGATTGCAAAATCGTTCGCCGGAAAGGGAAATTGTATGTGATCAACAAGAAGAACCCCCGTTTTAAGCAACGTCAGGGTTAATCCTGTCTTTGTTCCGACCGAGTTGGTACGCTATGCGCTAACTGGTTGATCGAGACCGGGCTTTGTATCTAAACAACACAAAATCAATAATTTCATATGGCGCGTATAGCCGGAGTTGATTTACCAAAAAACAAGCGTGGAGAAATAGGCCTGACCTACATATTCGGTATTGGTCGCTCTACCGCGCAATATGTGCTCAATAAGGCAGGCATTTCCCTGGATAAGAAGGTCAACCAGTGGAGTGACGAAGACCTGAACGCCATCCGTAATATCATCACCAATGAATTGAAGGTGGAAGGCGCGCTGCGTTCTGAAGTGCAGATGAGTATCAAGCGTTTGCTTGACATCGCCTGTTACCGTGGATTACGCCATCGCAAGGGCCTGCCGGTGCGCGGACAACGTACCCGTACCAACAGCCGCACCAGGAAAGGCAAGCGCAGGACCGTTGCCGGTAAGAAGAAGGCGCCTAAGAAATAGATTGACCCAGGGACAGGGAGGCCAGGGTGCCTCGAGTCTTGGTTTATATGCACCATGGATATAGGGACCAATTGCAGATGCCGGTGCAGGCGGAGAATTGGTCGGATCCAGTTTGGCTGGATTGGATTTAGTTAAAAACAACGATTACCTCATTTAGCGAATTATGGCAAAAGCACAAGCTCCAACTGCAAAAGTAAGTTCGAAAAAGCGCGTTGTTCGAGTGGATAACTACGGCGACGCCCACATCACGGCCAGCTTCAATAACATCATTATCAGCATCACCAACAAGCAGGGTCAGATCATCTCCTGGAGTAGTGCCGGAAAGATGGGCTTTAAGGGATCCAAGAAAAATACCCCCTATGCCGCCCAGATGGCCTCCTCGGATGCGGCTAAGACGGCTTCGGAAGCCGGGTTGAAAAAAGTGGACGTGTTTGTCAAGGGCCCTGGCTCTGGAAGGGAAAGTGCAATTCGTGCCTTGGCCAACAGTGGCATCGAAGTAGTGATGATTAAGGACGTGACTCCGCTGCCACATAACGGCTGCCGTCCGCCTAAGAAAAGACGAGTTTAACGAATTCGGTCCAACGGGCTGGTGTACCTGAGCAAACTTACGCAACATGGCGCCCACCACCCAAGCAAGCCGATTTTGTAATAATACACTAGGGTGACTCATTGATTTTAGATTTTTACTGATGAGCTACCGACATTAAAAAATCAAAAAGTATCATACATGGCACGTTACCGAGGTCCAAAGACCAAAATCTCCCGCATTTTCGGAGAGCCCATCCTGGGCAATGGAAAATACCTGACCAAGAACAGCAATCCACCTGGGCAGCACGGAGCCCTACGCAAGCGCAAAAGTTTAGGTGAATATGCCTTACAGCTCAAGGAAAAGCAGAAAGCAAAATATACCTACGGCGTATTGGAGCGGCAATTCCGCAAGACCTTTGAAGAGGCAGCCCGCAGAAAAGGGGTCACAGGGGAAAATCTGATCAAATTGCTCGAAGCTCGGTTGGACAATACCATCTTCCGCATGGGCATCGCGCCTTCCCGCCCGGCAGCCCGCCAACTCGTCGCCCACAAGCACGTGCTGGTCAATGATGAAGTAACCAATGTACCTTCTTTTCAGCTTAAGCCGGGTGATTCCATCGCCTTGAAAGAAAGTACCCGGACCAATGCCGGAATTACCAGCCATATGCGCCCAAAAAACAACAAATTCAATTGGCTGGACTGGAATGAAGGGGAGTTCAAGGGAACATTCATTGGCTATCCTGAACGAGACAGTGTTCCTGAGAATATCAAGGAGCAGCTTATCGTGGAGTTGTACAGCAAGTAATGCTGCCTCAAGTCCCCACCCGGTGGGTATCGGATGGAAGTACCGAAAGCTAGAATAAGAATGTATTTCCCGCCAGACGGCGGAATCACGGAGAAACTTAAATCGCAAATTTAAATATGGCCATTTTAAATTTCCAGAAACCAGATAAAATCATTCTGCAAAAAGCAACTGATTTTGAAGCCCAATTCGAATTCCGCCCGCTGGAACCCGGATATGGGGTAACTATTGGCAATGCCTTACGCAGGGTTTTACTCAACTCCCTGGAGGGGTATGCTATCATCGGAGTTAAAATTGAGGGTGCAGACCACGAATTTGCCACGCTCAAAGGGGTAACCGAAGATGTGGTCGAAATCATCCTCAACCTGAAACAGGTCCGCTTTAAAAAGAAAGTGGATCATGAAGTGGCGCAGGAGAAAATTAACCTCACGCTGAAAAATAAGACGGAGTTTACGGCCGGAACGATTGCCGAAGCTACGACGAGTTTTGAAGTCATGAACCCCCAGTTGCCCATCTGCACGCTGGACGCCTCGGCCAAACTCGATATCGAAATCACCATCGGCAAAGGTCGCGGATATGTTCCTGCGGAAGACAACAAACCCAAGGACGCTCCGTTCGGCTATATTCCCACGGACGCAATTTTTACCCCCATCAAGAATGTCAAATATTCGATAGAAAATACGCGCGTGGAACAGCGCACGGATTTTGAAAAGCTGGTCATGGAAGTCATCACCGATGGGACCATTCATCCGGAAGAAGCCGTTAAACAAGCTTCCCGCATTCTGATCCAACATCTGATGATCATCACCGACGAAAACATCACCTTCGACAATAAGGAAGAGAAAAAAGAGGACTTGGTGGATGAACAGACCCTTCAGTTACGTAAGGTCTTAAAGACTCCACTGGAAGATCTGGACCTTTCGGTTCGTGCTTTTAATTGTCTGAAGGCAGCCAAGATCAATAGCCTAAGCGAATTGGTCACCTACGAACAGGAGGATTTGATGAAATTCCGCAATTTTGGCCAGAAATCTCTGGCAGAAATTGAGCAGGTATTGGGCGAACGGGGTTTGCACTTTGGCATGGACCTGGGCAAATTGAAAATTGACGACGAATGAAGTTCCCGAGGACCTAACCAACCGCAGACGAGGCCCTAGCCTCGCAGTGCTGAAACATGGTCCTGGTCGTTCAAGCTGATTTACACAAGTAGAGGAAGTCCTGCAACAATGGGCACCTCGCCATTCTATAATCTGGCCTTGTAATTCCTGACACGGTACAAGGCGCTTAAATTTACTCGTCATGCGTCACGGAGACAAAATTAAAAACCTGAGCCGAACCGCTTCGCACCGAAAAGCGTTGTTAAGCAATTTGGCCTGTCAGCTGATCAGCCACAAGAGCATTGTGACAACCCTCGCCAAAGCGAAGGCCCTTAGGACATACGTGGAACCCCTGGTCACGAAGGCCAAGGAAAACACCACGCATCAACGCCGGATCGTTTTTAGCTACTTGCAGGATAAGGAAGCCATCGGGGAATTGTTTAGTACGGTAGCGGCTAAGGTCGCCGGACGTCCTGGAGGATATACTCGGATCATTAAGCTGGGTACCCGCGTGGGTGACAATGCGGAAATGGCCATGATCGAGCTGGTGGATTTCAACGATGTATACGGCAAGGGAAAAGGGGAAGTCAAGGAAGCTGGCAAGAGAACCCGCCGTGGGGGAAGTCGCAAGAAAGCCACGAGCGCCGAAACAGCCGAGGGCAAGGAACCAGCTAAGGCCGCCGCGGTAAAGCCAGCGGCCAAAGAAACCGAAAAAGAGGCCGAATAAGCCCTTCGAAGATACGCGAACACCAAGCGGCCGTCTCCACCCTGGCAGACGGCTTTTTCTTTGCCTCGAGGTCCAAATAACGGTAGGAGAAACCATGCCTGCACTTCCAAGGCAACCAGGGGATTGTGGGAAATTATTCGCCTCAAAGAACCCCGAAATGCTTTTCTTTGCAAAACTTTTGTACGAAAATGCCGTCGATTGACACTCCACCTCGCGCCGTCCTTTTGCTGGAAGATGGGACCATCCACCATGGTCATGCATTTGGCATGATAGGTACCACCTCTGGAGAAATCTGCTTTAACACGGGCATGACAGGCTACCAAGAGGTCTTCACCGACCCGAGTTATCATGGGCAGGTCTTAATCATGAATTCGGTGCACATTGGCAACTACGGGGTCAAGGACACCGACATCGAATCCGATGGCGTGAAGATTCGCGGATTGATCGGCCGCAATCTGGAAGAGCAATTTTCTAGAAAACAAGCCAACGGCTCGCTGAACGATTACCTGAAGGCGAATAAAATTGTTTGCATTGGAGGAGTAGATACGCGGGCGCTCGTGGCCCATGTCCGGGTGAGGGGAGCCATGAATTGCATTATTTCTTCCACCGTTACGGATCTGGACATGCTGAAGACCGAATTGGCTGCAGTGCCTTCCATGGCGGGCTTGGAACTTGCTTCAGCAGTGAGCACCAAGCGACCCTATGACCTGGGCGATCCGCAGGCCAATCTTCGAATAGCTGTACTCGATTACGGAGTCAAGCGCCATATACTTGCCTGCCTGGTGGACCGGGGCGCCAGGGTGCGCGTGTTTCCAGCGCGGACTACGCTACACGAACTCAATGAATTTAAGCCCCACGGATATTTTCTGTCCAATGGACCCGGCGACCCGGCGCCCATGGATTATGCCATAACAACGGTCAAGGAGATTCTGCACCAGCGCAGCCCTTTGTTTGGTATCTGTCTGGGCCATCAATTGCTTGCCCTGGCCAGTGGCATTCCGACATTCAAAATGCACCATGGACATCGTGGGCTGAACCATCCCGTCAAGAATCTAGCGAGCGGAAAATGCGAGGTCACCACACAAAACCATGGATTTGGAATCGATGCTTTCTCGGTCATGAGTAACCCCAATGTGGAGGTTACACACGTCAACCTAAACGATCAATCGATTGAAGGCATCCGTTTGAAAGACAGACCAGCATTTTCCGTGCAGTACCACCCGGAGTCTACCCCAGGACCCCACGACAGCCGCTACCTGTTTGACGAGTTTATTTATCAGATTAAAAACAACTAGTCCTTCGCCACCGTCCCATCTTAGCCCGCAGGCAGAACGCTGCATGCCTTTTTAATTTTTTTTCTTTTTTTTGTTTCGGCGACATAAATCGCTGCAATAAGGCCGTAGCCCAACGTCTAGCTGGCTCGAAACCCGTATTTTTGCGTTCAATTAAACCTTAGGAACGGTGGCATTGATCAAGAGTATATCGGGGATTCGGGGAACGATTGGAGGGAAGCCTGGCGAGAATTTAACTCCGTTGGATATTGTAAAGTTTACCGCCGCCTATGGCAGTTGGGTAAAAGAACAAAACAGGGGCAAAAAAGTCGTCCTCGGCCGCGACGGCCGAATCAGCGGCGAGTTGCTGCGCAGTCTGGTGGTCAGCACCCTTAACGGCCTCGGACTCGATGTTTTGGACTTGGGCTTGTCGACCACACCTACCGTGGAGATGGCTGTCATCTGGGAACAAGCAGCGGGGGGAATCATCCTCACGGCGAGTCATAATCCCCAAGAATGGAACGCGCTAAAACTACTGAACTACCTAGGCGAGTTTATCAGCGGGGAAGATGGAGCCAAGGTATTGGACAGAGCGAGTCAGGAAAATTTCTCGTTTTCCCCGGTGGACAAACTGGGAACCTATTCGGTCAATAATTCCTATTTATATAAGCACGTCAATGCCGTGGTTACCCATCCCCTGGTGGACACCAAACAAATTCGACTGAAGCATTACCGCGTCGTGGTGGACGTGATCAATTCAACTGGCGCATTAATCGTTCCGGGTCTGCTCAAGGAATTGGGTGTAGATGATGTGATCGTCCTGAATGGGGAAGTGAACGGCAAATTTGCCCACAATCCCGAGCCCTTGCCGCAAAACTTATCGGCCCTCAGCTCCTCGGTCAAAAAACTGCAGGCCGATATAGGCATTGCCGTGGATCCAGATGTGGACCGCCTCAGCTTTGTTTGTGAAGATGGGAGTATGTTCGGCGAAGAATATACGCTGGTCGCAGTAGCCGATTATGTCCTTAGCCGAAGACCGGGAAATACCGTTAGCAACATGAGTAGCACCAAAGCGCTCAAGGAAATTACGCTGCGCTATGGGGGTCAGTATTTCCCCTCGGCCGTGGGTGAGGTGAATGTGGTACGGAAAATGAAAGAAGTGGAGGCTGTCATAGGAGGCGAAGGTAATGGTGGCATCATCGTACCAGACTTTCATTATGGTCGAGACGCGCTGATAGGCATCGGCCTTTTTTTGAGTGCCCTGGCCCATCATAAAAATGGCATCAAGTCATTCCGGTCCAAATACCCCGACTATTTTATCTCTAAGAACAAAATAGAATTGCACAATCCGGTGGACGTCCAAAGCCTGTTTGATAAAATCAAGAATAAATACAAACACCAGCCTGCCAATACCGAAGACGGCCTGAAAATTGAATTTGGCAACGATTGGGTCCATTTGCGTACTTCGAATACGGAGCCCATTATTCGCATTTACGCAGAAAGCAATTTTGAGACGACAGCCAATAACATTGCCCTTCGGCTGATGCAGGACATTAAGGAATTTATGTAGCTGCCTCTGTTTGCAGGCCAATGGAGTCCGGGCTGCCAAGCCCCGGGGAGCTGCGATCTTCTTTTGATTTTCTTATCTTTGCAATCTCGAAAAAAAGGCTCATGGCTACCTGATGTAGCGGACCTATGATTATGCAACGTATATACTTTGATAACGCCGCCACCACTCCCTTAGATCCCGCCGTTCTGGAGGAAATGATGCCCTATTTGACGGAGAAATTCGGCAATCCCTCGTCCATTTATTCTTATGGAAGGGAGAGCCGCATGGCCATCGAACAGGCACGAAAGAGCGTGGCCAAGATTCTGGGCGCCCATCCGGCAGAAATTTTCTTCACCAGCGGTGGCACAGAAAGCAGCAATACGGCCATCAAGGCCTCGGTAACGGATTTGGGTTGCAGGCACATCATCACCTCTCCCTTGGAGCACCATGCCACCTTGCATACCGTCGAATACCTTAGGCAGACTGGCCAAGTGAAACTGAGTATGGTAGACATCCTTCCCAATGGACATGTCGACATGGAAAGTCTCCGAACACTGCTCCAAGACAGTGATCAAAAGACACTCGTTTCGCTGATGCATGCCAACAACGAGATTGGCAATATGATCGATATCCATGCTGTTGGCAACCTGTGCGCTGCACATGGGGCCATTTTTCATTCCGATACAGTCCAAACGGTGGGTCATTTTCCTTTTGATCTTCGTCATACGCCCGTACATTTTATTACCGGGGCTAGCCATAAGTTTCATGGTCCCAAGGGCGTTGGCCTGCTCTTCATCAATGAACAGGTCAAGATACATCCCTTTATCCAAGGAGGAGGGCAGGAGAGAAACATGCGTGCGGGTACCGAGAATTTATATGGAATCGTGGGTTTTGCCAAGGCGCTTGAACTGGCCGTTGCCCAATTGGAAGGTGACGAACCCTATATTAAGGCACTGAAGTTTTATATGCAGGATGAACTCGTGCGCCACATTGCCGGCGTATCGTTCAACGGGGACCCCCGAGGACAGAGTTTATACACGGTTCTCAGTGCTAGTTTTCCGAAAACCGAAAAGAGTGAGATGATCTTATTCAATTTGGATATCAACCACATCTGCGTTTCCGGCGGCAGCGCCTGCACCAGCGGCGCCGACCAGGGCTCCCATGTGATTCGCGCGTTGAGCGCTGACTCCGACAGGGTGACGGTGCGCTTTTCCTTTAGTCGGCACAACACCTCCGAAGAAATTGACCAGGTAGTTTCCAAACTCCGGGGGTTGATTTAAGGAGCGGAGCGGTAGACCAAAATCCATTAACTTACTTCAAAATTCAACCATGCGTCATCGGTACTTGCTGTGTCGCCTGATCTTATTTTGGGTCCTTCTGGGTCTGGCGGGAGCTTCCTACAGCCAAGGGGTTGGCGACTATTCCGGCCATCCCTTGTGGATCATGCAATCCAACATCTATGAGGTCAACCTGCGCCAATATTCGCATCAAGGGACTTTTCTGGCCTTTGAAAAGTCGCTTCCCAGACTCAAAGCTATGGGTGTTGAAGTGCTTTGGTTTATGCCCATCAACCCCATTGGACTGGAAGGCCGCAAGAATTCCGCTGCCGACCTGGGCAGCTATTATTCGGTCAAAAATTATTATGCAGTGAACCCTGAATACGGTACCATGGCTCAGTGGGTTGCCCTGGTCAAGAAGGCCCACAGCATGGGGTTTAAGGTCATCCTGGACTGGGTCCCCAACCATTCCTCGCCCGACAATATCTGGATCACGGCCCATCCGGATTTTTATAAACTCGACAGCAGCGGCAAACCGTTAATTCCACATGACTGGACCGATACCCGCAAACTTAATTATGACAATCGTGCCTTGCGCGACACCATGTTGGCGGCCATGGAATTCTGGGTGCAAAAATCAGATATTGACGGATTCCGGTGCGATGTAGCGGGCGATGTGCCAGACGATTTTTGGAAAGACGCGATCAGCTCGCTCAAAAAAATGAAACCCCTCTTCATGCTTGCCGAGGGCGACAAGCCAAGTCTGCATGAAGATGGGTTTGACGCCACCTACCCCTGGCAAGTAATGAGTGTTGCCTATGGCATCTACTCCGGCAAGTCCACCCTGCACATGCTGGATTCTGTTGTGAATTGGTGCGACTCGATATTCCCCGAATCCGCCTTGCGAATGTACTACACGACTAACCACGATGAAAACAGCTGGAATGGGACAGAATTTGAACGTTTTGGCGAAGGCTATAAGGCCTTTGCGGTGTGGGCCTACACCATGAACAAGAGTGTTCCCCTAATCTACAGCGGGCAGGAAGAGCCCAACAGAAGAAGACTAAAATTCTTTGTTAAGGATACTATCCCCTGGAATGGATACCAACTGGCTGGGTTCTATAAGACGCTCAACAATTGGCGTCGTTCCACCCCTGCGCTCGCTGCTGATGCCTCCTATCTAAGGCTTAAGACCGACAAGGACGACGCGGTGGATGCTTATCTGCGTGAAAAATTTGGCCGACGGGTGTTGGTCTTGATTAATTTTTCATCCGCTACCCAAAAAGTACAGATCCAAGACGAGGCCGATATCGACGGAAGCGCGTGGGATCCCTTTACCGGCCAGTCGGAGCAAATAAATAGTGAAAAGCTGTTTACTCTATCGCCCTGGGCTTACCAGGTGTATGACTACGGTACCAAGAAAACGCATTAACGACGTCTTTCAAATTTTGAGTCTTGATTATGCAGCAGATTATCGGCGTCGACATCGGAACTTCCGGCACCAAAGCGATCGTCTTGTCTGCTTCTGGCCAGGTCCTTGACCGAACCTACGAAGCCTATCCAACCATTTGCGAGCAGCCTGGCCAGAGCGAACTTGATCCTGAGCGTTTACTGGAAGCCGTCATCAAGACCCTTGCTCTCGCGATTGGGCGCATGAATGATCCGCGCGATGCAATGGGGGTAAGTTTCAGTTCAGCTATGCATAGCTTGCTGGCGGTCGATCGAAGCGGAAACCCCTTGACCAAGCTGTTGACCTGGGCGGATCTTAGAAGCAAATCCGAGGCGGCCCGGATTCGCCATACGGAGGCAGCCAACCGTATTTACGAGCATACCGGTACGCCGATTCACCCCATGTCGCCCCTGTGCAAGATCATGTGGATCCGGGGACACTGGCCTGATATTTTTGCGAAGACCTACAAATTCATTTCTATCAAGGAATATATCTGGTTTCGCTTTTTTGCCAAATTCCAAGTCGATTATTCCATTGCTTCGGCTACGGGGCTGTTTGATATTTTTCGGTTGCAGTGGTATCCGGAAGCCTTGGACATGGCCGGCATCACGGCAGCCGTCTTGTCCGAGCCCGTGGCGCCCGAGCACATCGAAACAGGGCTTTCCGAGGACATGCGTGATCGCCTGCATCTGCCTGGAAAGATCCCCTTTATCATCGGCGCCAATGACGGTTGCCTGGCCAATCTGGGAACACGCGCGATTTCCAGAGGAGACATGGCCCTTACGATCGGGACCAGCGCCGCGGTGCGGATGGCTAGTGCTGCGCCCAGGCCTGATACCAAAAAAAGAATATTCCATTATCTACTCACCGAAAAGCTGTACATCTCCGGAGGAGCGGTCAATAACGGTGGAAATGCAGTTAAATGGTTTGTAAATAATTTCATGGCAAAGGGCCTGGATTCCGGCGCAGACTTCGCGACCCAGGTCGATGAGGCCTGGACAGTTGAGCCCGGTTGCGAAGGAGTGATATGCCTTCCGTATTTGCTCGGTGAGAGGGCACCGGTCTGGGACGCTGATGCCAGGGCCGTTTTTTTTGGCGTGCAAAGCCACCACAAGGCTCCGCATTTGCTTCGGGCCGTGCTGGAAGGAATCTGCTATGGCCTATATCAAATCGCCGTTTCCCTGCAGCAGAACGTCGGGCATGCCGAACGCATTTTTGCCAGCGGCGGGTTTATCCAATCAGCTGGATGGCTTCAGATGACAGCTGATATATTTAACCGGCCGGTCATTGTGACCAGCGATGCCGACGCTTCCTCCATTGGAGCTGCACTCTTGGGATTCCGCGCGCTGGGGATTCTGTCTAGTTTGCAGGAATCGACCAAGCTAATTGACGTTGCTCAGCGCTTTCAGCCGGTCCTGCAAAATCATGCGGTCTATATGCGCAACTTCGCTATCTATGATGGACTTTACGAAAAATTGAAAGATGATTTTGAAAAACTCAACGTCCAATACACAACACCATGAAACACTCGGTAAAACAACTCCTGCTTCCCCTCATTGTGGGCATCCTGTCGCACTTTATGGCCACTGCCCAGGTCGGGTTGACCTATGCGGAAAAACTGGGGTTCCCCAAAGGTTCCAAAGTGGTCATTCTGCATGTCGATGACGCGGGCATGTCGTTTGATTCCAACCTGGGAGCTATTGAAGCTATGGACAAAGGCGTGGCCTCGTCCACCAGCGTTATGATGCCCTGCCCCTGGGTGCCAGGGATGGTCGAATACATCAAGGAGCATCCCCTTACCGATGCAGGGCTGCATCTGACGCTGACCTCGGAGTGGAGGGATTACCGTTGGGGACCCGTTGCCGGCAAACCGGCCGTACCGGGCCTGGTCGACGGGCAAGGAGAACTCTGGGCGAGTCCGGAAGATGTAGTCAGCCACGCCACCGCGGACGAAGTGGAAACAGAAATCCGCGCTCAGATTCAAAAGGCCTTGCAAATGGGGTTTACACCAACCCATTTGGATTCTCATATGGGTACCTTATTTGCATCCCCGGCCTTTACGGAGCGATACATCAAGGTGGGCGTCGAGTACAAGATCCCTGTTATGTTTCCAGGCGGCCATAATACACTCATTCGAGCGCAAATGCAAATGACGGATGCACAAATACAAATGACTACGGCCACGGGCCAGATGATATGGAAGGCTGGCTTACCTGTTTTGGATGACTTGCACAATACCAGCTACGACTGGACCTTGCCCAGGGGGATGGCCCCCACTAAAGAGAATTGGAGAAAATATAAGCTGCAGCAGTATATGGCCACTTTTAAGTTGCTTCGTCCAGGGCTAACGATGGTGATTATGCATTGCACCGACCCCACCGAAGTCTTTGCACATATCTCCGACAGTGGACCAGCCAGAGAAGCCGATTTGTACGTAATGCTGAGCCCAGAATTTAGGCAGTTCTTGAAAGATGAGGGTATCATCGTCACCACGTGGAGAGAAATCAAACATCGAAGAGATCAAGCAGCCAATTGACATCCCCGTTCCCGCAACTCCCGTGCAGTCGTTGCGTCAGCGGGCCTGCAAATAAAAAAATCCAGGCAAGACTTGCTGGACTTTTTGTGAATAGTTCACCTGTATTTCAGAAGGGACAAGATCTGGATCTTGGACCAAAAACGGGCTTGGTTTTCTAGCGCAAATTTATGTTTAATCCAACTCCCGGACTATCCTGAGAAGATATGTTTCCGCCCGCAGAGGGTTAAAGCCCAGTGGTCAGTTGATTCTTAACATTTCTTTTGGTAAAACACCAAATTCCTTTTTGAAGGCTTTGGCAAAATTACTGAGGTTGGAAAAACCAATCTCCAGCCCCGCTTGTTTTACGGAATAGCGGCCGGATTGCAGCATTTCCCGGGCTTTTTCCAGACGGTTCCGGTTGTAGAATTCGTAGAGTTTCATGCCATAAAAGCTCTTGAATTTTGATTTCAACTTGGTTGTGCTCATCATGGCCGTCCTGGACAATTCTTCAATGGAGGGAAACTTATCCAAGCTACCGCTGCTGAGGAGCTCTTCGATTCCTTTGAGTGCATGGATGTCCTTTTGTTTGGCCTTTACCTTGTGCGCGCTTAGCTGCTTGGACGGCAGTCCTTCTTCTAAATAGGAACTCAAGAATTTTTCCGTAAGCAGCAGGATGCGGTTTCGCAATACCAAATTACTCAGGGTGGACGGCTTTTCCATCTTGAAGATTTCGTCCAACAATCGTCTGTATTCAAAAGTAATAGGTACTTTATTCACGTTATTCAACCGTTCGCCGGTATACATCTTGGCATCGACCAAGATATCCTTCTTGAGGCATTTTGCGGTGAAAGCGGGGGAAAACGCGATGCTAACTACCTTAAACTTCGAATTCTTGGAATAGGTGTATTCCAGGTCGTAATTGGTTGAACTAAGTAAGATGTTGTTGCGGGTGGGACTGCGGTCGATAATGGTGTTGGATGATTCACTGGCCTTAAAAAAGTC
The DNA here is from genome assembly GCA_963742225.1 of uncultured Chitinophagaceae bacterium. Taxonomy (GTDB): domain Bacteria; phylum Bacteroidota; class Bacteroidia; order Chitinophagales; family Chitinophagaceae; genus Puia. Next base: position 232,180 of record CAVULD010000006.1, read on the forward strand.
ACCCACTGCAATTTGCGCAAAGGAAAGGGTTAGTCCAAAGCTAGTTGTCTTCTTTCGCTGCAGCACCAAGTCTTCTTTGAGCGAAATATCGGCAATGAAATAGGAGATGTCGGAATTGATGGAGGATGCGTATACATATCCCTCTCCGAGCGCCGGTGGCGCGAGCATTTTTTTGTGAATTACTTTGGCCTTCAATACTTTGGCCAGACCCTGAAGCCATCCAGGGTAATTTTTCAAAAGATAAGTGTAGCGAATCATGTTCAGCCTTTTTGCCAGAGGATAGGTTAGCTCGTAAAATGCATCGACAAGATAATCAAAATGTGGCATATAGCGCGGGTTCGGCCGGACCTAGCTGGCTTGTTAAAGTCGGCTGTCTGCTTGGGGACTTGGAAGGTCTGGAAGCGCTGGCTTTTGGATGTAGTGAGCGCTTTGGTGCCGGAAGAAAACGCACAGCCCGGGCAACGAAGGATTAATTCGACTGAACGATGATGAGCTGGTGCAACAAGTTCGTTCCACCCGCCGTCAACAAAACCACATACGTGCCTGTAACCACGCGTTGATTCCCCGTGATGCTGCAACTTTGGCGCCCGGATAGCGAGGCCCAATCGGTTTCGTTGATTTTCTTCCCCGTAAGATCGAATAATTCCAGCCTGGCGTTGGCAATGGGCTTTTCAGTCTCCACAAACAAGCTGCTGCTGGTAACTACCGTAGGGTAGACTTTAATACCCTGGATCTGGGCGGTAGTCACTTGCAGTACCTTGGAATAGTTGGTTAAACCGTATTTGTCTACGATTTGCAGTCTGTAAAAGGATGTGCCCGGAAGAGGAGAGGGATCGGTATAGGAATATTGCAAAGCATAGGTAGTCGTCGTATCGGTTTGCTTGGTAGGCACCTCAACGACCTGTTGGAAATTGACTCCGTCGGCGCTCCGCTCTACGGCAAAATAGTTGTTGTCTTCCTCCATAATGGTACTCCAGTCCAGTAATAAGGAACCGTTTTGCTGCAACTGACTGGTAAAGGAAGCCATCGTTATCGGAGGTACCACAAACGTGGATATGGTAAAATTGAGGCTTCCGGGTCCGTTATCTTGTGCATATTCAATAACCAAATTGTAATTTCCGTCCGCCAAAGTGACTGCGTAGGAGCCTGTCTGATTGGACTGGTTAGTCCAGTTGTTGATAACCCAGGTGTTGCCCCCATCCAAGCTCAGTCGGCAGCTGCCGCTGGCTCCGAGCGTAAAGGAATAATTCCCACCTGCCAGACTCTCGGTGAGTAAATAGCGGACACTCATTTGTTCCGATATTACCGAACAGCCGTTCGTTGCGTAGCTGGCTTTCGAATTGTCCAGGTCGAAATTGACTGAAAAATTCGGGCTCTGGCTGCTGCCCTCCGTGACATACCCCTTATAGGTACCAAAGCTATTGCCTTGGTAGACATATCCGATCCAGGTATTGGACGAGCCATAACTGGTCTGATTTCCTTGAGGCGTGCAGGGCTGGGCCTGGGCCAAGTTGCCCAGGATAATCGAAATAGAAAGGATTAAGATACCGCTTTTCATAGTTGCTCATTTTGGCTATGCTTATGAAAGCCAATCCATATGCCAGAGCATAATATATTGATGATCAGTTATATATATCTCTCTTGGCAAGCTTCTGATTCCTGGATTGGGAAGGATGTACAAGAATGGGCCCCCGTCGATAAATCCGGAAAAACCGCCTTTCTCGGTTGGGCCCCAGGCAATCGGGGGCAGCACCATCCAAATCCCTTGGTGCAGGGTTATTTTTTTTGCCCACAGAGTCAAGAATATTATTTTTAACCCCATCAACCAGGTCAACAGCCAACCGCGTGAACGATCAACCCCCAACCAAGCAACGCATTAACTCCATCGACTTGGTCCGGGGCGTAATCATGGTCATTATGGCCCTTGACCATGTCCGTGACATGATTCACGTCGATGCGTTTCAGCGAGATCCTTTAGACCCGGCGACGACGACGCCCCTTTTGTATTTTACCCGCTGGATTACCCATTTTTGCGCACCCAATTTCGTTTTCCTGGCCGGCATGAGTGCCTATTTGGTGGGCCTGAGGAGGCCTACAGCGCAGCTGCGAGGGTATTTGATTAAGCGAGGCTTCTGGTTAGTCTTGGTCGAAGTGACCATCATGGCCTTTGCCTTTACTTTTGATCCCTTCTATCACCTCATCATTTTACAGGTCATTTGGGTTACCGGTATCAGTTTGATTATCCTGGGTGTGCTAGTCGGCCTACCCTACGGGGTTATTTTTCTGGTAGGTTTTGCCCTTGTAGGTGGTCATAATTTGCTGGATTATGCAGAAGCCGCCAGACACCAAAAACTCAACTTTTGGTGGCACTTGCTGCATAATTCCCGTCAACGGGTGTTTCCTTACGCCGAAGCGCACTCGATTATGGTACTCTATCCTTTGCTGCCCTGGATCGGCGTTTTAGTCATGGGTTATTGCGCCGGTAAATTGTTTGAACCGGCCAGGAGTAGCCAAAGCAGACGGAAGATTTTGGTTTGGCTGGGTTCAAGCGTGGTTCTGCTGTTTTTAGTATTGAGAATACTCAACGGGTATGGTGATCCCAATCCTTGGTCCAGTGGCCAGAGCCTGCTGAGCAGCTTTTATTCGTTCATGAACGTGACCAAATATCCCCCTTCACTGATGTACTTGTGCGCGACACTGGGCCCAGGTCTTATTTTTCTAGGTCTGGCAGAAACCATGAAAGGCCGGGTAGCCGCTTTTTTTACCGTCTTCGGGAGGGTGCCCTTCTTTTATTATGTCCTACATTTTTACCTCATCCATTTGATCACGCTCATTGCCTTTTTCTTGTCTGGTTTTGGCTGGCAAGATATCCACGATCCTCAAAGCCCGTTTTTATTTCGACCGCACCAGTTTGGCTTTAGTTTAGCCTTCGTGTACTTGGAATGGATTGCGGTTGTATTTGCACTATATCCGCTATGCCGTTGGTTTGGACGTTATAAGCGCACACACACGCAGTGGTGGCTAACCTATCTATAGAATCTGGTTCAACGGCCCAGGGGGGCTTACCTAATGAGACTCTTTATTTCGCTGAGCTTCACCAGCGCTTCCAGCGGCGTCAGCCCGTTGATGTCCATAGCTTCCAACAATGTTCGGATTTGGTAAAACGTCTCGGAATGCGCGTCAAAGATCGAGAGCTGGATCTGTGGTAGGGACCCGCCCCGCGTGGCCTGTTTCAGACTTTCGCTTGGGTTAGAGCCGCCATGTTCGGGCGCTCGACTGTCTTCCAACAATTTGAGTATTTCGTTTGCCCGTCGAATTAAATCGGGCGGCATGCCTGCCATCTTCGCTACGTGAATACCAAAACTGTGGGTGCTGCCGCCTGGAGCGAGCTTGCGCAGGAAAATGATCTTATTGCCAATTTCTTTAATGGTAATACGGAAATTTTTCACCCGAGGCAAGTTATTTTCCAATTCATTCAATTCATGGTAGTGGGTCGCAAACAGGGTCTTGGGCGCCTGGGCAGATTGATGTAGGTACTCGGCAATGCTCCAAGCTATGGAAATACCATCGTAGGTTGATGTCCCTCGACCGATTTCATCCAAAATAACCAGGCTTCGGGAGCTTATGTTGTTGATGATGCTGGCCGTTTCATTCATTTCCACCATAAAGGTTGATTCCCCCGCGCTAAGGTTGTCGGAAGCGCCTACACGAGTAAAAATTTTGTCCGTCAGAGGAATCTTGGCCGTTTCGGCCGGCACAAAACTGCCCATATGGGCCATCAAGGTGACTAAGGCAGTCTGGCGCAGTAAAGCGCTTTTCCCACTCATGTTGGGCCCGGTCAGGATGATGATTTGTTGGGTCCCAGGATCCAGAAAAACATCGTTGGCAATAAAGGCCTCCCCGGCAGGCAGGTGCCGCTCGATAACCGGATGTCTGGACCCTCGCAGATCCAGCTCGAGGCCTTCATGCAGGTCAGGCCGTTTGTATCCAAACTGTATGGCGTTGTTGGCAAAGCAAAGCAAACAATCCATGGTGGCCAGGGTTTGGGCATTGACCAGCATAGGAGAGAGCCAAAGCTGCAGTTCCTGCAATAAGTTTTCGTACAAGGCGGATTCGATGGCCAGAATTTTCTCTTCCGATCCGGTAATTTTTTCTTCATATTCCTTCAATTCAGGGGTAATGTAGCGCTCGGCGTTGGCCAGGGTTTGTTTGCGCATCCAATCGGTGGGCACTTTATGCTTATGTGCATTGGTGACTTCGAGGAAGTAGCCGAAAACGTTGTTGAAACTTATTTTCAGCGAGGATATACCTGTCGCTTCCGATTGCTTTTGTTGCATTTCGACCAGATACGCTTTACCTCCCGAAGAAATCTTTCGAAGTTCGTCGAGTTCTGCGCTTACCCCGGATTTCAGCACTCCCCCTTTGGCCAAGGTGGCGGGCGGGTTTTCGATGATTTCACCCAAGATCTTGGCTGCAATACTCGAACAAGGATTCAGTCTATCACCCAATTGAACCAGGTAATCGTTTGGTGTGGCCAACGCCAGTGCCCTAATCTCACCAATATGTTGCAACCCCTTGGCAAGATGCAGGACTTCCCTCGGACTGATTTTCTTGGACGGAATCTTGCTGACCAACCGCTCAATATCTCCACATTGGACCAAATGCTGGGAGATTTTATTTCGTAGGTCCACCTGCTTAATCAAGAATTCAACCAGCTGGAGGCGCTCATTGATACGATGGATGTCATTTAATGGCATCACCATCCATCGCCGCAGTAAGCGCGCACCCATGGCCGAAAGGGTGTGGTCCATAACTTCTTGAAGACTATGCCCACTGTCACGCAGCAGTTCCAAATTGCGAATGGTGAATTTATCGATCCACAGGCAATCATCCCGGTCCATGCGTTGGATGGATTTGATGTGCTCCAGATGTGGATGCTCGGTTTCCTTGAGGTAATGCAAAATAGCACCGGCGGCAATTATGCCTGCATGGAATTGGTCGATGCCGAATCCTTTTAGGGAATGGGTTTGAAAATGTTTTTGAAGGCTTTCTATTGCGTACGATTCATCAAAAATCCAGGAATCCAGGTTGTAGGTATAAAAGGAGGGGCCGAATAATTCTTTGAACCGTCGCTGTTGGTTTCGCTGGAAGATGACTTCTGCCGGCTTAAGTGTTTGCAATAACTTGTCTACATATTCGCCATTGCCTTCCGCGCAAAAGAACTCCCCCGTGGAAATATCGATCATAGCCAGACCTAGGGAGTCGTCGCTGAAGTGGATGGCCGCCAGAAAATTATTGCTGGTATGTTCCAAAAGCTTATCGTGGGTAGCAATTCCCGGGGTTACCATCTCGGTGACTCCGCGCTTGACGATTCCTTTGGCCTGTTTGGGATCTTCCAGTTGGTCACAGATGGCTACGCGATGACCCGCCTTGACCAGCTTGTGCAGGTAGGTCTCCAAGGCGTGATGGGGAAACCCCGCCAATTCGGAGGAAAAGGCAGCGCCATTATTTCGCTTAGTTAATGTAATACCCAGGATCCGGGAAGCCAGGATGGCGTCTTCTCCGAATGTTTCATAAAAATCGCCCACACGAAACAGTAATATGGCATCGGGGTACTTTTGTTTTATCGCCCGGTGCTGCTGCATCAAGGGAGTATCGGTGCCGGTTTCAGCCATGAGGACAAAAATAACAAAGCATCAACAAACTGGTTGTTGATGCTTTTGAATGGGGATAAGTTTCACCATCAGGGTCTGGGCCCTGGGCGTGGCTTGGGCAATTCTTTCCGGGGCAATTTTTCATCGCGCTGGGCGGCATTATACACGAACGACGCCACGACGACAGCGGCCTGCTCCAGATCAGCTTCAATCAGGTGGTCGTAGGTATCCATATTCGTATGGTGCGTGCGGGTACTGTATTCGATCGGATCCTGGATAAATTGGAATCCCGGCAGGCCGACGGCGTCGAAGGATAGATGATCCGTTCCGCCGGTGTTGGAAATGGTGATCGTGTTGGCTCCGAGATCCTGTAGTGGCGCAAACCATTGGGCGAAAATACCTCGGCAGGCTTCGTTGCCTTGCAGGTAGATACCCCGGATTTTGCCGGTACCGTTGTCCAGATTAAAATAGGAGGAGAATTTCTCGTGCGCGGCCAGCAATTGCATGGTACTGGGATCCGCAAAAGTTTTTTTCACATACCCCCTGGATCCTAATAAGCCCTCTTCTTCACCGCTCCATAGTGCAATGCGAATGGTCCGCTTGGGTTTTACCCCCAGCGCCTTGAGTATGCGTACAGCTTCCATCATGACCGTACACCCAGCTCCATTATCTGTTGCTCCGGTGGCGCTCTGCCAAGAATCCAGATGCCCACCTAGCATGACCACTTCGTCTTTGAGCTTCGGGTCGGTGCCCTTGATTTCCGCAATGACGTTGTATCCTTTGGTGTCCTGGGTATAAAATTTGGTAGCCACATCGATATCCATACTGACCGGAGTGCCTGCTCGCAGCAGCCGGACGATGCTCATATAGTCTTCAAAGGCAATCACCACGTCCAAAAAATTCTCGGGGTCCGATACTTGGTAGGTGCCCGCCTGTTGGACGAATAAGGTGCCGTCATGGCCCCTAACATTGCCGCTGAGTATCGCCAGGGCTCCCTGTTGACGTGCGAAATTCTTTACCGCATTGAGTAGGCGCTGGGGGGCCATGAATTGCTCGCGGCGCCGGCGCATTTCCGCCGTATCGACTGGGGCCGTAGCGCCAGCTATTTTTGCCATCGAATCCAGTTGGTGATCTGTGTACCGCGTGGCATCGGGCCCAAAACTTTGCTTATAGATATCCGTGCGGTCGAGAATCAAAATTTTACCCGCCAGTTTACCCCCATAGGCTTCGGCCACACTTGCCGAGTCTTTTGCCGTGATCAGAATCACCTGGGCAGTTTTGGGTCCACCCGTGCCGCCGCACCAGGCCTTGGGGTAGGCAATTAAAGGTCTATAGTAGGGTGCGCTGAGCGCCACGTAAGACTTTTCCAATTCCCAGCTTTTGCCAAAATCTCCCCAGGGATCCAGCTTGGCGTCCGTAAGGCCCCATTGTGTTAATTGACCCTTGGCCCAATTAGCGGCTCGGAAAAAGCCGGGCGAAGACGTCAATCGGTTACCGCTGGCATCTGTCAGATGATAGGCGATATCCATGGCCTGCGAGTGCTCCAGGCCTTCGCTACGAATTTTACTCAGAAAGGCGTTGTCCAGGGTCTCGGTTTGAGCCAGAAGGGAAGCTGGAGCCAGTGTGATGCAGAGTATCAAAAACAAGAAGTATTTTCTCATAAATGCATTTTGGCCGGAAAATTAGGAAGACCTGCCCATATATGCGTAAAACAGTTTCCAAAAATTATGAGTGGTCTTTTACCTTTGCGTATGCGCAAATTGGCAATGGATGAACTCCAGCGTAAATCGGTCAACGAGTTCAGGGAGTCGGCTAAGAATTCCATCGTTGTAGTTTTGGAAAACATTCGCAGCATGCACAATGTCGGCAGCGTATTCAGGACAGCGGACGCCTTTCTGTTGCAGTCCATCTACTTGTGCGGATATACTCCGCGACCCCCCCACCGAGACATCCATAAGACGGCGCTAGGGGCCACAGAAACCGTTGATTGGCAGTATTTCCCCGATATCCGGGAGGCTATTGCCAGCTTGCACAAAGAGGGCTTTAAGATCCTGGCCGTTGAGCAGGTGGAAAATAGCCTGCCGCTGCAACAGGTCCAGTTCTCTGCGGGCGATAACCTGGCCTTGCTTTTTGGCAATGAGGTAGAAGGCGTCAGCCCGGAGGCGCTTAGTCAGGTCGACGGCTGTATAGAGATACCCCAGCTGGGGATGAAGCATTCCCTAAATATTTCGGTCGCAGCGGGCATCGTCCTTTGGGAGCTAGTCAAAACCAGATTACATTAATTGGTCGAAACCACAAATACCCACAGATTATCATATGGCTTCAAAAAACCTCTTGAGAAATTACCTCAGTCTAATCAAATTTACCCATACCATTTTTGCCATGCCCTTTGCGCTGATTGGCTTTTTTTTGGGCCTTAGGGCACTCTGGCCACCCGCAGAAGCCGCTGGCTCCCAACGCGCCATTGACTCGAGTTCGGGTCCCTCGATCACGGCTGGGGTGTTGGTCATTCGCTTTTTTTTGGTCGTCGCCTGCATGGTTTTTGCCCGAAGCGCCGCCATGGCATTCAACCGATATCTAGATAGGCATATCGACGCTAAGAACCCCCGCACTGCCGTGCGTGAAATACCCAGGGGGATCATCTCCGAGTCAGGGGCACTGGGTTTCACCCTCCTGGCCTGTTTGCTTTTCCTGACTTGCAGTTTCTTTATTAACCGGATTTGTTTTTGGCTTGCTCCTGTTGCGCTTTTTGTGATCTTGTTTTACAGCTATACCAAGCGCTTCACTCCATGGTGCCATATTGTTTTGGGATTGGGACTATCGCTTGCTCCGATCGGGGCCTACCTGGCGGTGACTGGCCACTTTGCGCTGCTGCCCGTGCTGTTTTCTCTGGCCGTCATTTTTTGGGTTGGTGGTTTTGACATCATATATTCCCTCCAGGACGAAGAATTTGATAAAGCCCAAAAGCTCTATTCCTTCCCATCCTGGTTAGGTAAGAAGAAAGCTTTATTAGCCTCGGAGCTGCTTCACCTGCTGAGTGTAGGCTGTGTGTTTACAGCGGGTGTTTCTGGCGGATTCGGATGGCTGTATTGGATTGGCGTGGCAATCTTTTCAGGTATGCTGATTTACCAACATGCTATCGTTAAACCCCATGACCTGAGTCGGGTTAACCTGGCATTTATGACGGCCAACGGAATTGCGAGTGTGGTATTTGCTACGTTCGTCGTTTCCGATATTTTTTTAATGCGTTAGACCGAAGTAGCCAAGACCAGGCTAGCCTTTTAGGTTGAGTTCCAAACCCATACCTTTGCCAAATGCCTCGCATCCTCGCCCTGGATTATGGACTCAAGCGCACCGGAATCGCCGTAACCGATCCGCTACAGATCATCGCTACGGGCCTAACTACGATCGAGTCCTCCCAACTCATTGCTTTTTTGACCAACTATATCAAAACAGAACCAGTGGAGCTTATTCTCATCGGAGAACCCAAAAACCTGGACGATTCCGATACGCACGCCACGCATGCCGTGCGCGGCGTTATGGATCGGTTGAAAAAGGAATTTCCTGCTATTGCGGTGAAGTCGGTGGATGAGCGATATACCTCAAAAATGGCCAGCCGCGCGATGGTGGACATGGGGCTTAGGAAAAAACAGCGTCGAGACAAAGGCCTGGTAGACAAGATCGCGGCCACCATCATGCTCCAGGAATACATCAGAGAGTCGCCGCCGGGTGGCTATTGAGCGCCTGGCTTCCAAACCCGGGAGTCCAGCCACCCATCTTTTGGAAAAATCGCATAAATTTGCGCCAACAAAAGCAAATATGATCTTACCGATTATGGCCTACGGGGCCAAGGTGCTGCGGGTGAAATGCAAGGATATTGGACCGGATTTTCCGGACCTGGATAAACTCATTGAGGACATGTGGGAGACCATGTATTCGAGTAGTGGGGTAGGTTTGGCTGCCCCGCAGGTCAACCGCGACATCCGCTTGTTTGTTGTGGATAGCACGCAGGTCTTTGCCAACCAGGATGAAGAGGACAAGGATCAATACCCCGACGAACCCGGTATCAAGCAGGTTTTTATCAACGCCCATATCAAAAAATTGAATGGCGAACCCTGGGCCTACAACGAGGGTTGCTTGAGCATCCCCAAAATTAGGGAAGATGTGGTTCGCGATGAAGAGGTGACCCTGGAATATCAGGATCAGCAATTTGACAAGCACCTGGAGACTTTTGATGGCATTACGGCCCGAATCATCTTGCATGAATACGACCACATCGAGGGGAAATTATTTATCGATCACCTCAAGCCTCTCAAACGTAAATTGCTCAAAAGTAAACTAGACGATATCTCGAAGGGAAAGATTGCTGTGGATTATAAGATGGTATTTCCCAAATGATTTCATCCGCCCGGTAGGCCAGGTTAATGCGCCGGATTGGTCGCCACGCCGGCCACATATCCCCGCCATTTCTCCAACAGGTTTTTTATGTCATCGGGCAACTCGCTTTCAAAGAGCATGGGAGCATGCGTTGTGGGATGTATAAACCCCAAGGTTTTAGCATGCAGGGCCTGCCTGGGACAGAGCAGGAAACAGTTTTCCACAAACTGTTTGTATTTGGCAAAGACAGTCCCCTTAAGAATCTTATTGCCTCCATAGGTTTCGTCATTAAAAAGTGGATGACCAATATGTTGCATATGCACACGTATCTGATGGGTCCGCCCCGTCTCCAGCACACATTGGACCAGGGTTACGTAGCCAAATCGCTCCAATACGCTGTAATGGGTGATCGCTTCTTTGCCATGTTCCCCGTCGGGATAGGCATCAAACAGTTTACGGTGTCTTCTGTGCCTGCCTACATGGGCGATGATAGTACCTGAATCTTCCGCTAAGTCTCCCCATACCAGGGCCACATATTGGCGTTTCACGGTATGCTCATAAAACTGTTTGGCCAGGCTAGAAAGGGCTCTTTCGGTCTTTGCCAGAACCAGCAGGCCGCTGGTATTCTTGTCAATCCGGTGAACCAAACCGAATCGTGGCAGGGTTTGTTCGGTGATGCTCCCGTTAGCCTGCTGCAGATGGTAGGCCACACCGTTGACGAGCGTACCGGAATAATTGCCAGACGCAGGGTGCACCACCAGGCCGGCAGGTTTGTTAATGACGAGCACCGCTTCGTCTTCGTACACGATTTGCAACGGCATCTGTTCTGCGATAATCTCTTCGCCTTGCACCTGTTTGTTGGAATAGACTACGATATCGTCCGATGGGCGGATGCGGTAATTGGTCTGAACCACCTTGTGGTTCACCAGTACACGTCCACTTTCTATGGCTTGTTGGATTTTGTTGCGGGAGGCATGTTCCATGCGCCGGGCCAGAAACTTATCCAGCCGGCAGGGCTCTTGGCCCTTGTCTACCTTGATAGCCAATCGTTCGTAAAGTGCTTCGGGTCCTTCTGCCCCTTCCTCCAGATCTTCTTCGTCTTTGGGATCCTGCTGCATTCGGCAATTTTAGGCAAAAATAAGAAGTTGGCGCTTTCTGGTTAGATTTGTATCGCCGATGCACAAGCAGCTCGTTCAGTTTCAAGATCTGGGTCAGATGGACTACAGCAGCGCCTGGGATTATCAGGAGTCGCTGCTTAAGCACAATGTAGGGCTCAAATCCGAATTTCCGGCTTCGTCTCCTGCTGCAACTAAGCACCACCTTCTATTTGTGGAGCACAATCCACCCGTTTACACGCTAGGTAAGAGCGGACATATGGAAAACGTCCTGATCAGCGAGCAGGAAATTGCCGCTCGTGGCCTGCAGTTCTTTAGAACCAACCGCGGCGGCGATATCACCTTTCACGGCCCCGGACAATTAGTGGGCTATCCAGTGCTGGATCTGGAAAAGTTTTTTACCGATATAGGCCGATACCTCCGCAGTCTGGAAGAAGTCGTCATCCTTACCTTAGCTCAATATGGAATCCAGGCCGGCCGCTCAGCGGGCGAAACGGGAGTCTGGATCGAACCGGGGATCCCTGGCAGGGAGCGAAAAATCTGCGCCATGGGAGTGCGCTGCAGTCGATGGATAACGATGCATGGTTTTGCTCTGAATGTGAATACGGACCTTTCGTATTTTAATTTCATCATCCCTTGTGGGATCGGCCACAAACAGGTTAGTTCCATCCAAAAAGAGCTCGGCAGACATATTGACCTGGCCGACGTCAAGGAAAAAGTGAAGCAGAATTTTGAGCGGGTATTCGACGCCCAGGTGGTCGAAGCGCCGCTGGAGCATCTGGCCCGCGAAGTGGAGTAGCGCTAATCGCTCAGAATTCGCGAGGGATGTAGAGCCTATTTTTTTCTTTCAACCGGCCTTCTTCATACAACTCAAACCGGAACCATCCGGAATGCAGGAAATTACTCTTGTCGACAATAAGTTGAGTATCGCGTATGTCCTTTATCTCCAGCACCGGGGCATCGTCGGCTTCAAAGAATTTGACCGAATATTTCTTCCTGCCGGCGTCAGGCAGAGAGATACTCACATTGCCGTCCTTTGCGGTAAATACATGTGTGGAGATTTTATAGGTTTCCTTCACGTCATTGACCACTGCGGGTGCGATATAAGGTTTGATCAGGACGGTGTCAGCCTCCACAAATAAGATGGTGTCCTTGGTTTTGTTCAAAATGGAATCCCGGAACTGACGCAGCATTTTGCCTGGAAATTTTCCAATAACGGAGTCTTTTTCCAAGATGTACATGGTCCTTTCCACCTCTATCGAGGTCCCTCCGCTGATCGTGGACGGGCTTACGACTACGGGCTTGGATGGGGTAGTAGTCTCCGGCTGCAGGTAGACGATTCGTTGGTTGTCTATTTTCGGCAACGCGTCGGGTTCTTCCTGGGATGCTGCAATTTGGCTTTCGGCCACTTGTTCTGGAATGGCCCGTCGGGATTTGGAAAACATGTATTTGCTGTTGCTGAGCAGAATGAACAGGCGGTAATACACGTTGGCGCCGGCTGGTCTGCTGTCGACAAATCCGTTTTCTGGAATGGAGGGATCGGGTACGGTAAGCAGGGTAGTGAAATTCTTCAGGCTATCGTAGGATCGCTGTATGCTTATCTGGTTCACTTTTCGATAATTGTTACGCCAGCTAATGATGACCTTCCCATTTGCCTTGGCCACTGCGGAGAATTTCGGGAGAGTATCCTGACCCACTGCCTGGAGCGCGCACACAACAATCAGTAAAAGCGGGGTAACAATAAAACGCATGTCACGGCAAGTAAGTGTCTTTAAGAAATTTGGATAAACAAAGATAAGGGAACAGGTAATTCGGGGCCTATATTTAAAAGTTCAGGGTCCCTTGCGCAAGGGAAAGATTTCCCTGCAGTCCGCCACTGTGAACGAGTAGTAGGTTGCTGCCCTTTGCAAAGTAGTGCCGCTCGGCGAGGTCCAAAGCAGCATAGCACAGCTTGGCCGTGTACACAAAATCTGTGGGTACGCCAGTGGTTTGATAAAACCGGTTCATGAAACCAATGAGTTCTGATGTCTTTTTCGCATATCCTCCGAAATGGTAGCCGGTATGCAGGCGGCACTGAGCAATCTTTCGAGGATCTGTTAGTTGCCCTTGCAGTACATCCAATCGCTCACTCATATCTTTCAGCACAAAGACGCCTTCTATCCACTGGTCCATGCCGCTGGCGTTCGCCAGTCCGGCCATCATCGTGGCCGTACCCACGGCGCACAGGATATGCGTATAGGTATTTTTTTCCAGCATGCGCAGAATGTCTTCGGACCCCTGGACGCCCAAGGCACCTGCTCCGCCTTCAGCAATAAAGTAATAGCCCGGAAAATGTTCCTTGAGCTCTGCTGCGAATGCAGGCTCTGCTTTGTGGCTATACTGTTCGCGAGTTAGAAATCGCAATTCCATCCCAAATCCCGCTGCGGCTTGTAAGGTGTGGGAAAGCGTCCAACTACGTTCTCCTCGAACCACACCTATGGAAGAAAGTCCGGCTGCTTGAGCCACGCAGGCCGTGGCGACCAAGTGATTAGAATAGGCGCCTCCAAATGTCAATATCCCGCGTTGATTGGTCTGGAGCGCCTGGCGCAAATATTCTTTGAGCTTAAACCATTTGTTGCCCGAAATGGTGGGGTGCAGAGCGTCTAGTCGCAAGACATCGGCTTGGATGCCAAGGCGGCTAAAGCTAGGCCACTGAAGTGACTCTACAACTAAGCGATCGACTGGCATTATTTTTTCCACCTCACCTACCATAAAACAATTCCTGAAGCGTTTATATTTTTCTATTTTCGTATCCACTTTAAAATTACAGTAAATGCAACCAACTCTTTTGATATTGGCCGCTGGTATGGCCTCCCGGTATGGCAGTATGAAACAGGTGCAAGGGTTTGGGCCATCGGGCGAAACCATCATGGACTATTCCATATACGATGCGATGCGCAGTGGATTTAAGAAAGTAGTCTTCATTATCCGCGAGGAATTTGCGGATGACTTTAAGCACATTTTTGAGCCTAAACTGAAAGGCAGAATTGCTACCGACTATGTATTCCAGGAGCTCCATGCCTATATCGGTGGTCACTCGGTTCCTGTCGAGCGGACTAAACCTTGGGGAACGGGTCATGCGGTCCTGTGCGCGAGTCAAGCGGTGAAGGAACCTTTTGCGGTCATTAACGCCGATGATTTTTACGGACGAGACGCCTTTGAAAAGGCCTATGCCTTTTTGACTACCCAATGCAACGAGAGATTGTACAGTATCATCGGATACGAATTGGCCAAGACGCTTTCCGAGAACGGATCGGTCAGTCGTGGCGTATGCCAAGTCGATGCCAGCAACAACTTAGTCTCCATAGCCGAACGAACGAAAATATACCGCGGCCAAGACGGACAAATCACGTATGAAGAGGGTAATCAAAAATTTGTGGTGTCCAGCGATTCCCACGTGTCCATGAATTTCTGGTGTTTTGACCCTTCTGTTTTTTCCTTTATTGAAAAAATATTTGCTCAATTCCTCGACGAGCAAATTCATAACGGCAAAGCGGAATTTTTCATCCCCATCATTGCAGATCAATTTATTCGGGATGGGAAAGGGAAAATTACAGTAATCCCCACCTCGGCGCAATGGTTTGGCGTAACCTATAAAGAAGATGCGCCCGGTGTGCGTGAAAGCCTGGATAAGCTTGTTCAGGCCGGATCCTATCCCACTAAGCTTTGGACCTGACCGCCCCAGGCCGATCGAGCTCCTGAGGTGGTTGATACAGACAAAAAACCATCCGACTGGCAGCGGGATGGTCTGTTTGAGCCTCAGGTTCTCGCCTATGCGACTAGTAGCTCTTTACGATATAAATACAATCTTCAATTTTCTTTATCTGCTGAACTCGCTCCATGCCCTTGAGTGTGGAATTGCCGGCAATCTTCAGATTCAGGGCCAAACTATCCGTTTTCATTTCGTCCAGGGCGCGGAATATATTTTTTGCACGAACTGCAAAAACCACCCCTTGCGCCTGGTTTTGTCGTGTGCTGATAATGCCGATAACATCGCCATTCTTATCTAACACAGGTCCACCGCTGTTGCCGGGATTGGCCGCTACGGCAATCTGGAAGGCTAGCGTATCGCCTTCGTATCCCGTCTTGGCGCTGAGATACCCTTCTCCATAAACAATTTCATCGCGGGGGTATCCCATCGTAAAAATCTGCTCACCGAGCTCCCCATTGGCTTTGCTTATCCCATAGGGCAGGGGGGAGACCGCCTTATAATCATCGTCATCAATTTTAAGGAATGCGAGGTCAAGTACCGGGTCGACAAGTATTACCTTGGTTGAAAATTGCTGACCTTTTGTATTTTGAACGACCACCGCCTGAGCATTGCTGACCACATGGGCGTTTGTGACCAGATATCCCTTTGCATCAATCAGAAATCCTGTGCCGCCCAATTTTACTGTGGCATCCGGTGGTATCCTGCTGATGGTTTTGTTGATGATCGTCTTGGTCTCGTTGAGATTTGCACTGAGGGAATTTTGTTTTTGCTCCAGCACCGAGATCTTGCGGCTAAGCTGCTCCACGTATTTGTTATCCGCTTTGGGGGTTAGGTAGGATACCAGTCCACTGATGATCAGTGCGGTCACCCCGGCGATGCAGGCTGCAACAGCCACCACACGTTTGTATTTGCGCCATAATTTGACCACTTTGGCGCCGCCGTTTTCGCGAATCGCCCCTGTTTCATACAACTCGTTATGGACTTCCATTAAGGTGGCCTTCAACTGCCTTCTTTCCGCGAATTTATTCATCTGGTTCAGAAAGATGGTATGCTCCACCACTTTTTGGTCAACTTCTGGATTGCTTTTGCGCAGTTGCTCAAAGAATACCCTTTCTTCAGGCAGCATTTCTCCGCGGATGTATCGTTCAATGGTTTCCAACATGACAATTTCCTGCATCACTCGAATATTTAGTTTGTTTTGTGTTGATCAAAGAATAGCTTCTTGAGTCGCATCAGGCACTTATACTTTTGGTTCTTTGCATTATCAGCATTTGTATAGCCAAATTCCTCAGCAATGGCTACCATGCTTTTCTTTTGCAGGTAATAGGATTCCAGCAAACTCTTGCAGGGTTCCCCCAAATTCTGCATCGCCCTATCCATAAGCTGAAAGTCGTTACTATGCTGCTCATGGGCTTCCAATTCATCATCCACGGCGACGGTCTCCTCCAGGGTATCGATTTCGGACGTAAAGCGCTGCATCTGATGCAGGCGCTTAAGCCAGAGCCGCTTGCAGACGGAATAAACGTAGGTTCGAATCAGGCAATTTAACTCAAAGGTTCCCGACAGGGCCTTCTCATAGAGTATAATCACCGCTTCCTGAAACACGTCCTTGGCATCTTCCGTACTCCCACTGTTGTTAACGATCAGGGTTTGCACCATATTATAATTTTGCTTATAAATGGTCTCTATGGCCTTTCGGTCGTTCTGTGCCAATCCTTTCAATAAATCCTGCTCATGGAGGTCGGTCGTCACGCTCGTGCTTTGTTTAATACCGAAATTTAAGATTCGTAACCCAAATCCAAGGTACTAATTTAAGCAAAGAGCCTGCTTAGGCTAAAGGTGGGCATTTTATATATTATAGAAAATATTATACCATTTGAGGCCCCCTGTTGGGTTACTTTTTTGCCATTTGGGTATTAACCTAAAATCATTCATTCAATAAACAAAAACAAGATCACCATGAAAAAGCTCTTACTAGTATTAGCGGTCGGCTGTTTCGCTGCCTGTAACAATGGGTCAAGTTCCACAACCGCAGTAGATTCTGCTGCTAAAGCTGTAGATTCTACCGTCAAAGCCGTAGGAGATACTGCAAAAGCTAAAATGGATTCAACGGTTAAATCTGCTATGGATACCGTTAAAGCCAAGGTTGATTCTGCTACGAAGAAATAAGTTTTTTTATATGGCAAGCAATCGTTAGAGGCCGTCCTGTTCACAGGATGGCTTTTTTTTTGCCCTTTTTTCAAGCCAATATGCGGGTTTTGGGTCGATTTTGTTGATATTTTCTGCTAACATTGCCCTTAGGCGTTGCTAAAGCCATTTTATGATCTGGGTGGAGTTAGTCATCTTGTTTTCCTGCATTCTCATTGGGTCCCGGATGAAGGGTATTGGCCTGGGTGTAATGGGCATGGTTGGCCAATTGGTGTTTGTCTTTGGCTTTCATATGCGCCCCACCGATCCCCCCTTAGACGTCATGCTGATCATCTTGGCCATTGTGACTGCGGCGGCCACACTTCAAGCGGCCGGAGGCCTGGACTACTTAGTGCGGGTCGCTGAGAAAATAATCCGCAAGAACCCCTCCCGCATTATTTTTATCGCCCCCATAGTAGTCTATACGCTGGCCCTATTCGCGGGTACTTCCCACATTGTCTATTCGTTGCTTCCCATCATTTCGGAAGTCTCTATAAAGCGAGAGATTCGGCCCGAGCGACCGCTAAGCATCTCGGTGGTCGCTTCCCATATGGCCTTAACGGGAAGCCCCATGTCGGCGGCCACGGCGGCCTTTGCGGGCATATTGGCTTACCCTGGAGCAGCCCTGGACATCATGAAAATCGGCATTCTCTCGGGATTTGTTGGGGTGCTGGCTGGCGCCGTTTCTGTCTTGAAGATGGGGAAGGAGCTCGATCAGGATCCCGAATTTCAACAACGAATGAAAGATCCCGAATTTGCGCGCAGCGTCCTGCGCAGTGAGCTTGGGCAGGGTCCCTTGCTGAAGCCTGGGGCCAAGACCGCGGTGGTTATTTTCGGGCTCACTATCCTGGCTGTCGTGCTGTTTGGCTCCTTTAGTGGGCTGATACCCAATTTTGGTCCAGGGCTAGCTAATACCAGCGTCGGCGCCACGGGCAACCTAACCTTAGTCAGCGTGATCGAGATGGTTACCTTAAGTGGTGCTGCGGCTATACTGATCTTCACCAAAACCAAGGCCACCGAGGTACCCAAGGCTAGCCTTTTTACCTCGATGGCTACCGCCGTAGTGTCAGTTTTTGGCGTTGTCTGGATGAGCTCCACATTTATCCATGACAACCAGACGGCCATCCAGCAGCAGCTCGGATCGATAGCCCGAGCCTATCCCTGGACTTTTGCCCTGATGATTGTGGTCATGGCGGCATTCATGTTTAGCCAAGCAGGCACTACACGAGCCATGATGCCGTTGGGGCTGGCTCTAGGGATTCCTCATGCGTCCTTGATTGCCATGTTTCCCGCCGTAAACAGCGACTTT
This sequence comes from uncultured Chitinophagaceae bacterium, assembly GCA_963742225.1. Classification (GTDB taxonomy): domain Bacteria; phylum Bacteroidota; class Bacteroidia; order Chitinophagales; family Chitinophagaceae; genus Puia. The sequence continues at coordinate 250,573 of CAVULD010000006.1, forward strand.
GTGCTGCCGGGATACCCGACTCTTCTGGCTGCTATAAATATTGATAAGACGGGATCAACCCATATAGGTCGCCTCGTCGTTAACCACAGTTTCATTCGCCCAGGCCTGGTGGCGGTAGCTGCAGCCGTGGCAACCGGATTTTTGCTTTCCGCCCTCATGCTGTAGGGGCCCAACAGAGGAAGGCTAAGTTGTAAGGAGTTGGCTGTTGGTTGCAAAAGCAGCGAGGGCGAATGTCTTTAGCCGACGAATTGGGTGGTTTTCAGGTTGCTGTCGATGGCGTCTAGAAATTCCTCCGTGTATTGATAGTGTTTGCCATGCTCCACTTTATTGCCGTGTACGCAAATAGCTAGGTCTTTAGTCATCTTACCACTTTCCACCGTAGCAATGCAAACCTCTTCGAGCGCTTGACTGAAGCGAATCAAGGGTTCGTTACCGTCCAGCTTGCCCCGGAAGGCCAGTCCCCTGGTCCAGGCGAAAATGGAAGCGATGGGATTGGTGGAGGTGGGTTTGCCAGCCTGATAATCCCGGAAGTGCCTGGTCACCGTTCCATGCGCAGCCTCTGCTTCCAGAGTCTTTCCATCGGGTGTCACCAGGACGGAGGTCATGAGTCCAAGGGAACCAAATCCTTGAGCAATCGAATCGCTTTGCACATCCCCATCGTAGTTTTTGCAGGCCCAAACAAAATTGCCATTCCATTTTAATGCACTGGCTACCATATCATCGATGAGGCGATGCTCATAGGTTATTGCGGCCTGTTGGAACTTTTGTTTGAATTCGGATTCAAATATCTCCGCAAAAATATCTTTAAACCGCCCATCGTACTTTTTCAGTATCGTGTTCTTGGTGGACATGTAGAGCGGCCATTTTTTGCTTAGCGCCATATTGAAACAGCTGCGCGCAAAGCCCATGATGCTTTCATCCGTATTGTACATGCTAAGTGCAACTCCGTCTCCTTGGAAATTAAATACCTCAAAAACTTGGGGCTTGCTGCCATCTTCCGGAGTAAAGGTCATGGTGAGTTTGCCCTTCCCCTTAATCACGGTGTCGGTTGCCCGGTACTGATCTCCAAAGGCATGACGGCCAACGATGATCGGAGCGGTCCAATTGGTTACGAGCCGGGGTATGTTTTTGATGACGATCGGTTCGCGGAAGACTGTGCCATCCAGGATATTGCGGATGGTGCCGTTGGGGCTTTTCCACATTTGCTTGAGGTTAAATTCCTTCACTCGGGCTTCATCCGGGGTAATGGTTGCGCACTTGATCCCTACGCCGTATTGGCGGATGGCGTTCGCCGCATCGATGGTAACCTGGTCGTTGGTTTGGTCTCGGTACTCGATACCTAGATCGAAGTACTTAATATCAAGATCCAGGTAGGGGAGAATGAGCTTATCCTTAATAAATTTCCAGATGATCCGGGTCATTTCATCTCCGTCTAATTCGACCACTGGATTGGTGACGTGGATTTTCTTTGCCATGATTCAAATTTTAGAATGCAAAAGTGAGCAAACCTACAGGAAATGGATGAATTTAACAACCTGCACCTGCTCAGGGCCAACTGTTCGGATGTGGTCAAGTGGTCCCGTATTCTGTTCCCCAAACTGCCCGGGGCAAGCATCACAAAATTAATACTCAAGTAAAAGATATAACTTTTATATTTGGTGAAACGAAGATGGAATCAACACAGCTGATAGAATCAGCACGAAAATTCGTGTCAAGATTTGTGGACCTGAACGAAGAGGAATTTTCGTTTTTTGTTCAAATGTTGGAAATTCGCGATTTTGACAAAAAGGTGGTTATTGCTCAAGAGGGCCAGGTAGAGAAGTACCTCAACTTCATTTGGAAAGGGCTGGCGCGTAAGTTCTTTTTCAAGAACAAGGAGGAAATGGTTACTCAAATTGCCAAAGAAAATGAACTGATCAGTTCCTATGAATCCTTTCTTTCCGAATTGCCATCCAATTATGTAGTCGAAACTATTGAACCCACTACGTTCATTTCTATCACCAAACAAAGTGTGGAACGCATGTACGCAAGCAACCCCAAAATGGAGCGGCTGGGGCGACTGGTTACCACGCAACAATTCCTCGATAAGCAGCGCTGGGACTACGACCGAGTCCGGCTTAGTTCGCATGAGCGCTTTATTCGTTTTATTGGCGAGAATTCCGATCTTTTGCAGCGAGTGCCCCAAAAATACCTGGCTTCGTACTTGAACATTAAGCCTGAGACTTTCAGCCGGTTCAAGCATCTGCTCAAGAAAAAGCGATGATCCGGTTCACAGGTTTACAATCAGCACGGGTATCTTCAATTCGTGTCTGACGGTATTGACGGTTTCCCCGTAGATAAAATCCTTGAGTCCTGTGTGTCCGTGGGCGCCAATCACCAGCATGTCAGCGGCCTCTTCTTTGACCAGCCGCACGATTTCGCGGGTGCGGTTTTCGTAGCCCAGCCGGGTGGACACCTGCAGTCCTTTGCTCTGCAGTTGGGTCATGTATTCGTCCAGTCTGGATTGGTCATTTCGGGTTTCAAAATCGTCGCTGTGCACGCCCAGTACCCTAGCCGATGCACTTTCCACGACGTGAATGAGCAGGTAGGTGGACTCCGCGTTGCCTTGGCCGATGGCATAGGATAGAAGTTTTTCATCATGGGCACTAAATTCCAGGGCGATGGCGATTCGCCGGAATCGGGGAACCTCCAGATCCAGCAGACTCTTGTGCTGTTTGTGCAGTTGAATGGAGGCCCGCCTCTTTTGCCTCGACAACCAGGGGAAGATGAAGATATATAGCAGCAACAGGAGCGCGCCGGTAATGCCCAGACCGATGAGTGCTTTCCAGATGAGGTGGCCAGGTTGGTCAAAATAATCGCCCGCTTCTTCCAGCACCAGCTTGACATTCAAATAAATCAAAAGAGCGGCCACTGCCCAGGAAAGAACCTTGATGAGAGGGTTGATTGCAAACTGCTTCATTTCTTTTTTATCGCTGACCAAGTAAATCAAAGGAATAATGGCAAATCCCAATTGCCCGCTGAGAATGACCTGACTCAAGACCAATAAATCGTCGACCTTTCGTTCGCCAGCCAGCATAATCACGATAATCGCAGGCACAATGGCCAATAATCGGGTGAGCAGTCTTCGGAGCACCGGATTGATACGCAGGTGCAGGTACCCCTCCATGACGATTTGGCCTGCCAGGGTCCCGGTCAGAGTGGAACTCTGGCCAGCAGCAATCAGCGCTATGGCAAATACCTTGGGAGCAAGTGCAGTACCCAACAGAGGCGCCAAAAGCTCGTGCGCCCGTTTAATTGACGCCACATCGGTCCTTCCCGATTTGAAGAAGACCGTGGCTGCGAGGATCAAGATGGCAGCGTTGACCAGAAATGCCAGGTTCAAGGCGATGTTGCTGTCCAGAAAATTCAGTTTCAGCGCCCTTCGGATATGGGCCTCGTCCTTCTGAATCTTTCGGGTCTGCACCAGGGCCGAGTGCAGGTATAAATTGTGGGGCATGACAGTGGCACCGATGATGCCAATGGCGATGTACAGAGCCTGTTTTCCCGGTAAGGTGGGAATGAAACCGCTTGCGATTTCGCCCAGGTTGGGTTTGGCCAGAAAAATCTCGATGGCAAAGGAAATGCCAACCACAGCGATTAGCCCGATTACGAACGCTTCCATCTTGCGCATACCCTGACGCTGCAGAAAAAGCAGCAAAAAGGTATCTAGCCCGGTAATGAGTACACCATACACCAAGGGTAGACCAGTAAGCAGTTGTATGCCGATGGCCATGCCGAGTACCTCGGCGAGGTCACAGGCAGCAATGGCGATTTCCGCCAGGACATACAGGATCAGGTTGAGGTATTTGGGATAGGTTTCCCGGTTAGCCTGCGCCAAATCCCTGCCTCGCACGATCCCCAGGCGTGCAGCGAGATTTTGCAATAAAATGGCCATTAAATTGCTCAGCATTAAAACCCAGATCAGCGAAAAACCAAACTGACTGCCTCCCGCCAAATCAGTTGCCCAGTTGCCGGGATCCATATACCCAACGCTTACCAGATAGGCTGGCCCAAAGAAGACAAACAACGTCTTCCATTTGGGTCCACCGATGCCCGTGTTGACGGACGAGTGCACCTCGCTGAGCGACACGTCTCCTTGGAGTTTATGATTCATCGTTTACTAAGATATGCCTTGCCACCTGGTCGCTGACGGTGATGGCGGGTTGTTTGCGGATCTTTATTTCGATTGATTGATCAAAGGGAAATTTTCGCTTGACCTCCATGAGGGTGCCTATGCGGATGTGTTTTTGTTCCAGCAGGTCGAGCATTTCGGTGGTTTGACTGCTAACGCCCGTTACGCGGACGGCTTTGTTTACCGGAGCTTCCGAGAGACATCGTTGGGGCAGGATGGCCATCTTGCCTTGTTCATTGGGGATCGGATCGCCGTGAGGGTCGATCTGAGGGCGACCCAGAAAGGTATCCAGTCGATCAATGAGCTTCTTACTGCTGATATGTTCCAGCTCTTCGGCTACCTCGTGCACTTCATCCCAACCAAAATGCAACTTCTCTACCAAAAAATATTCCCAAAGGCGGTGTTTGCGGATAATCTGGACAGCGATTTTTTTGCCTTCACTAGTCAGCTTGAAGCCTCGGTAACGCTCGTACAAAATCAGCTTTTGTTGCTTTAATTTCTTCAGCATATCGGTCACCGATGCGGGCCTAGTGCGAAGCGCCGAGGCTACTTCGTTGGTGCTTACCAAACCTCGTTCCTGCTGCAGATGGTAAATGGATTTGAGGTAATTCTCCTTGCTTATGGAATATTTCACATGGTCTAAATTTATATTTAGACAAATCTAAATTTTTTTTCAACAACAAGGTAAAAAATTTATCCAAGTTTTAGGACGAATGATTATTTTTATCCTCCTTAAAGGAATTCAATACCTACAGATATGAAAAAGTACCTGTTGCTTTTGGCTTTTTCGGCGGGCTTGATTTCTTGTGGCCATAAGGCTAAGCAAGCCGGCAACGGCAACGATGAACTTGCTGATATCCAGGATTTTTTCGATCTCTTTAAGCCCGTTAGCCTACCAATTAATTTCTCCGACACGTCGCTCAATTTGCGCGGCAACCTGGCCGTCCGAGCCGTGAGCTACAAATCGGTCTCGCACTTCGTTCCGGATTCTATTTTGAACAGGCATTTCGACAAAGGCATGAAACCGAAGATCTACCCTCTGGGTAAAGTCGAAGTCAAAGGCGGGGAAACGTATTTGTTCGTCAAATTGTACGGTGGCACCAGACGAATCCTGGCTCTTTATTGCTTTGATAGCCAGCGTCGATTCGCCGCGTCCAAATCTTTGATCATTACCGATACGGATGGTGGCGGCCAGGTGAACTGGCAAGCCACTATGGACAACAAGTACACGGTCACCACGATTCGTCAACATCACGCCGTGGATGGGCAGCTGCTCTACCGGCGGGAGGTCTACTCTTTTTCCCCCGGGATTGGCTTGGCGCTGATCCTCACCGAATCCAACGAGACCAGCTCCCAAAGCCTTCAGATTATCAATCCTATTGACACCATGGCCCGCAAACACAAATACTCGGGCGATTATGTTCAAGATAAGCGCAATTTTATTTCCATACGGGACGCGAAGAACCAATCACATATGGTCTTTTTTGTCCATTTTGAGAAAGACAACGGCAATTGCAAAGGCGAGTTGAAAGGAGAAGCCCGGTTCGTCTCGCCAAGCACAGCTAGATTCGAAGGAAGCCGTGATCCCTGCACCATACAATTTTCGTTCTCGGACAACAAGATTCGCATGAAGGAGATGGAGGGTTGCGGAAACCACCGCGATATTAAATGTTTTTTTGAGGGCGATTACCCGCGCATCAAAGAGGTAAAATCAAAACCCATAAAGAAAAGGTCTTGAAACAGCCTGCATTTGCCACCCTAGCATCAGTGCGCAAAATGCAACAGCGGTCCAAATCCACATCAACCAAACAGTCCAGGATGGGGACAATGCAAATCATTTTTATCCGTTATATTGCGTACTTTCCGGCCCCCAATCAACTATCTGTGTAGGAAACAATAAGGTATGAGTTTTAAAAATTTCAAGGTCCCATACGCAATTGATGAGCGTTACGCGAAGAAGGTTGCCTATTTTTCAATGGAATTCGCTGTCCACCAGCCGCTCAAGATTTATAGCGGTGGTCTGGGATTTTTGGCCGGATCCCATTTGCGTAGTTCCTACGAATTGCGCCAAAATATGATAAGTATTGGCATTTTGTGGAAATACGGCTACTATGACCAAGCCCGCAATCAGGATCAAACCCTACAGGTGACTTGGATGGAAAAGCAGGACAGCTTTTTGGAAGACACCGGGATCAAATTTCAAATTATAATTCATGAACATCCCGTGTGGGTTCAGGCGTGGTATCTGAATCCCGAAACCTTCAAAAGCGCTCCGCTTTTTTTGTTGAGTACGGATTTGCCGGAAAACGATTATGTATCGCAGACGATTACCCATCGGTTGTACGATGCCAACGTGGCCACCAAGGTCGCCCAGTTCATCTTGTTGGGAGTTGGAGGAGCCAAGCTCGTGGATGAATTGGGCTTCAATCCCGATTTGTATCATCTCAATGAAGCCCATGGGATCAGTGCGGCTTTTTACTTGTATCAGAAATACAACAAAAACATCGAGGAGGTGCGCAAGCGCCTTGTTTTTACGACACATACACCTGAGGAAGCCGGAAATGAAAAGCACGATATCCACCTGTGCGCCAAAATGAGCTACTTCTGCGGACTTACGTTGGAAGAAACCCGAAAGCTGACGGGTATTGAGGATGACCAGTTCAACCATTCCTTGGTTGCCTTGCGTTTCGCCCACCTCGCCAATGGGGTGTCGCAGCTGCACGGAAACGTATCGCGGGCGTTGTGGAGCAAATACGCCAACATATGTCCCATTATCTCTATTACCAATGCGCAGAATTGGCGCTATTGGGCCGACAAGCAATTGTACACCAAGATGGAAGCCGGGGACGACTATTGGTGGGATGACAGAAAAAAATATTTGAAGAAGCGGACTTTTGAAATAGTCGCCGACCAAACCGGAAAAATATTCAAGCCCGACGTCTTCACACTTGTATGGGCAAGAAGGTTTGCCGGCTATAAACGGGCGGAACTCATTACCCGGGACATGGACCGGTTTAATAAGCTAACTAGTGATACCAAATTTCCGGTTCAAATCATTTGGGCGGGCAAACCCTATCCGATGGACTACCCCGCCATCAACGACTTCAACCACCTGGTGCATTTGAGCAAGGGGTACAAGAACGTAGCGGTGCTTATCGGCTACGAATTAGCACTATCCAAGCGCCTTAAACAGGGCGCGGATTGTTGGTTAAACAATCCCCGCGTGCCCAGGGAGGCCTCGGGCACCAGCGGCATGACGGCGGCCATGAATGGGGCGGTGAATTTCTCAACCGATGATGGCTGGATTCCGGAATTCATCAACAACGGTAACAATGGCTTCGTCGTGCCGAAGGCCGATTACGCCACGATGAGCGTTCAGGAACAAGACGATTATGATTTGAATGCCGTCTATGATATATTACTCAAACAAATTCTCCCGTTGTATTACAATGCTTACGATACCTGGAGGCAAATAGCCAAAAACGGCATGCGGGATGTCCGCTACCAATTTGACTCGGGCCGGATGGCCCACGAGTATTATGACTTATTGTATAAATGAATTGGATAAACTCACCTTTAGCGGCGAGCAAACTTCCTGCTGACGGTACTGCTAAGGCAACCAGGGAAGCTCCCAAAGGGACCTAGACTCAGCGGTTCCCGACGCGTTATTTCTCGATGGAAACCAATTCCACATCAAAAATCAGTGTTGATCCCGGCTTTATAGCAGGTCCAGCTGCCTGGTCACCATAGGCCAAATTGGATGGAATATACAGGCGCCATTTACTTCCCACCGCCATCAATTGGAGCGCTTCGGTCCATCCTGCTATCACTGCGTTGACCGATATTTCCATCGGGCCGCCATGCTGGGCAGAAGCGTCAAATACCGTCCCATCCAGCAGCCTGCCTTCATAATTACATTTCACCTTATCGGTAGCCGAGGGCTTGGGTCCATCGCCAGGCTTTAAAATTTCGTACTGAAGGCCACTGGCTAAAGCGACGACGCCGGGTTTTGTTTTGTTTTGCGCAAGGAAGGCCTCGCCAGCTTTTTTCGTCGCTTCGATCTTTTCTGCCTTCATTTTCTGCACGACCGTTACCAGCATAGTTTTAGCCTGTTGATCTGTCATTTGTTTTTGACCGTTCTTTAGACCATCGTCTAAAGCCTTTGAGAAGATGGTAGTACTAATGGCCTCAAAACCCTGGTCCTGGCAGTACTGCGCCACAGTCAGGCCCAGCGCATAACTGATGGAATCGGAACTTGTTTTCAGCACCGGTGCGCCGGTAGGGGAAGAGGATGTTTTTTTCTTGGCCTGGGCAATACCTAGGATATGGACGGAAAGCATAAAGGCCAAAACGATCATTTTTTTCATCATGTAAATTTTGAAGGCGTAAAAGTAAGGGAAAATTACCTGGCCGGCGCTGTGCAAACACCTTGCGGACCAGATTTTCTACACGGTCCACACAGCCCTTTCGCAAATGGGTAAACTCTGCCTAAATTGCAGGTCGAAGTCCGGGCCATTAGCGGCCAAGACTCACCTTTTTTTTCGCCTTAACCCAACCGCATGGACCAATACATTAGAGAGATTGAGATCCGATGGGCCGATCTAGACCCCAATTTTCATTTGCGCCATTCCGCCTACTATGACTATGGCGCCAACTGCCGTGTCTATTTTTTGGATGAGCATGGCCTGAGTGCTGCGAAAATGGAGCAGTTGCATTTTGGCCCCATCTTGTTTCGGGAAGAGGCTGTATTTCGCAAGGAAGTGCGAATGAGTGACAAACTGACTATGGATTTGCAAGTAGTGAAAGCAAGACAGGATTTCTCCCGCTGGACAATTCGACATCAGTTGATCAAGAATGGCGCTATTTTAGCGGCCGTCATCACAGTTGATGGGGCGTGGATCAATACCCAGGAGCGCAAATTGGCTACTCCACCCGGCGAATTTGCCGACGTGTTCCACCAGATGCCCAGGAGTGCAGATTTTGCTTGGCATATTGCCTGAAGCCTTAACATTTCGTTTTTAATATTTCTGCGTTATTTTACATCCGCCTGCCCAGACTGGTGTACTACCGGCTCTAGGAATTCGTTATACCTTATAGGGACCTTCCTGCGGTGACGAAGGGGCTCATATTTTAAAATCAATACACATGAAAAAACTCCTGTCTTGGATGATCCTTATGCTTTTATCGCTACCCCTGCTCAGAGCTCAAAGCAGCTTGATTAAAGACGTAAAAGATGCCGTATCCGACCCAGCTGCCAATGGCGGCGGCCTGAAAAGTGATGACATCGCCAATGGTCTCAAACAGGCACTTACCCTTGGCGCGCAAAAGAGCTCTGCGAGGCTTTCGGCTGTGGATGGGTTCTTTAAGGACGCCGCAGTCAAGATTTTGCTTCCCGAGCAAGCCCAGAAAGTGGAAAAAGCGCTGCGCAATGCAGGCATGGGTCAATTGGTAGATAACGCTATACTGAGTATCAACCGTTCGGCCGAAGACGCCGCGAAGTCCGCGGCACCGATTTTTGTGAACGCCATTAAGAATATGAGCATATCTGACGCCCTGGGGATTTTGCAGGGTTCGGATACGGCAGCTACGGCCTACCTCAGACGGACCACCTCACCGGAATTGACCAAAGCGTTTAGGCCCGTGATCGATTCCTGTTTGAAAAAAAATGACGCCACCAAATATTGGAAAGACGTTTTCGGTACCTACAACAGTTTGCCTACTACGTTTAAGAAAATCGACCCAGATCTGTCCTCTTATGCGACCCAAAAGGCCATGGATGGCATTTTCTACTATGTAGCAGTCGAGGAAAAAAATATACGTAAGAACCCGGCTGCCCAGGTTACCGATTTGCTGAAACAGGTTTTCGGAGGGCACTAACGGAGTTAGGAATGGGAGGATAAACGGGCTCGGCGCTGGGCCATGGATTACGCGGAGTCGGTCAGGGCGTTTTTGCTGGTTGGGCGACTCGCTCCCCCTGGAGGGTGGCGGCCAACGAAAGAGCGTTATATGCATTGACGATTCCTTGACTCTTGGACAGGGAGCTAAATTCCGCTTTCGCGTCGCTGCCCGGTACCTGCACCATAAGGCCCGGCAATTTCAAGACCGATTTTTCCAACACATATTTCACTTGCTTGGCAGAGAGGGTGGGGTAATATTCCATAACTAGGGCAGCGATACCAGAAACGACTGGTGCCGCGGCGCTGGTGCCATCGTAGGAAGCATACTGGTTTTGGGGAACGGTGGAATACATGTTTACCCCGGGGGCAAATAGGTCTACCTCCTTGGCTCCATAATTGGAGAAATTGGCAACCAGCATGCTGTCAGGCCCACCGGTGGTAGCCCCAACCGTAATAAAATTCTCTGCTTTCAGATTGCTGTTCTCGAAATTTGGATTGGGGAAATCACTCTCAAGGTCCAGGTTCTTACTCTCATTGCCTGCCGCATGGACCAACAAGACGTCATGTTGGGCGGCGTATTTTACCGATTCATCTACCCAAGATTTGTTAGGTGAGTAATATTTTCCAAAGCTCATGTTAATCACCCGGGCGCCATTGTCTACAGCATAGCGTATGGCAAGTGCGATATCTTTATCCCGCTCATCACCGCTGGGAACGACACGCAGGCCCATCAGCAAGACGTTATCGGTGACACCGTCCATACCGATGCCGTTGCCCCGTATGGCTGCAATAATACCGGCCACATGAGTGCCATGCACGGGAGTGCCTACAGCGATGTTGTTATTGCCGTAGTTTCTGTCGCTTAGATCGTAGGGATTATCACCAACTATGTCCCGACGTGTGGACTCCGGATCCATGGTGAATTCCAACCTCGTTTTGGATTGGTCCAGGTACGCTCGGCCGTCGGCAACAAACTGTTCTAAGCTGGTGCCGGCCGCAATGGGTTCCTCCTTGAATATTTCTTCTCCGGTTTCTTTTGCCTGAGATGCTTGCGGATCTTTGGGAACAAAGGCATCGATATCCTTTTTATAGAGGGTGTCCCGCCCTATAGCTTTTTTTAATATACTGTCTGTTTGGGCGAAAAGCGCAATCGTTGGAGTGAGCTCATACAGACGCTGGCTCTCATCAAGCAGCGTCTTTTGGTGCGCCTTCTTCACTTTAACCCAGATGGCATAGGCCGCTTGATCTGTGGCAGCCAATGCAGATGAATCGGCTCGCGCTCCGAATCGTGGTTTCAGCAAATAGTACTCCCGCTCCGATTCCAAACTTTCTTTGGTCATGTACCTGCCGTCTTTACCGCCCAAAAAATTCCAGCCATGGATATCATCCACGTATCCGTTGTGGTCGTCGTCAATACCATTGTTGGCTATCTCTCCGGGGTTGGTCCAGATGTGCCCTTGGAGATCTTCTTGACTCGTATCTAAACCTGCATCAATGACGGCCACAATTACCGGTTGCCCTTTCTTGCCTTGAAGCAACTGTGCATATGCACGGTTCACCTCCGTTCCTCTCACAGAGTCTTTTTGGTAGGCCATTAACTGCCATCCATGGGGGGTAAATGTAGTAGGATATTGTGCGGCTACCCATCTGGGTATCGCCAGGATCATGAGTACCATTACAATGCGCGTGCAGCGCAAAACCTTGTTAAATCCAGCGGTTGAATACATCCTATATTTTGCCATGGCCAAATGAATTTAACACGGTTTTTTTTATCCGAGCATTTTATTTGTTTTGTTTTAGTTTTGGCCGGTAGGTATCTGAATTCCGTATTTGTTAAACAAATTGGCTGATGCTCGTACGGGCTTTTTCCTTGTATCGCAATGCATACCGTGGACTGTCGCGCTCGACTTGGTTACTATCCATAGTCATGTTAGTCAACCGCAGTGGCACGATGGTAATTCCCTTTATGACGATCTACCTCACGCAGCCATCCATGGGGTATCGCATCGGGCAGGCCGGTTTGGTCATGGGGATTTTCGGATTGGGTGCTATTTGTGGTGGATTCGTTGGAGGTCGCCTAACAGACCGGTTTGGTTTTCACGTCGTGCAGTTAGTTGCCTTGAGTGGAGGAGGCATTTTCTTTATTATCCTGGGCCAGATGAAAAGCTACCCCCTCATTTGCGTGTTTACTTTTTTGCTAAGTCTGGTCAACGAGGCCTTTCGACCCGCCAACTCAACGGCCATCGCCCATTATAGTGCAGTGGCCAACCGCACGAGATCCTATTCACTCAACAGGCTAGCCATAAACTTAGGCTGGGCCATCGGGGGCGCCCTGGGCGGGGTCTTGGCGTCCATTAATTACCATCTACTCTTTTGGGTGGACGGATCGACCAACATTGCAGCGGCCCTTCTGCTGCGGTATTTTCTGGCCCCGGACCCAAACTACGCGGACCAGGACCGAGACCATGCCCAACGCCCGGTAGTGCGGTCCGCTTTGCGGGACCGTGGGTACCTGGCCTTCATCGGGTTTACGATTCTATTTGCCACCTGCTTTTTCCAGCTTTTCACCACACTTCCGGTCTATTACAAGCAGTCACTTCATCTGCAAGAATACTTCATCGGGTTTCTCATGGCGCTCAATGGCCTGATCATCGCATGCTTTGAAATGGTTATCGTTTTTCGTCTCGAGGGCCAAAAGCCCAATTTGTTTTATATACGCAACGGGACTTTGCTCATCGGTATGTCATTTCTTTTGCTAAATGTCTTGCCGGCTACCGCTGGTGCGGCGATTTTATGCATGGTGCTGGTCACCTTTGGAGAGATCTTGTCTATGCCCTTCATGAATTCGTTTTGGATTTCCCGCACTCATCCAAGCAACCGGGGACAATATGCCGGTTTGTACACGATTGCCTGGTCAACAGCTCAGGTTGTGGGCCCTACCGGAGGGACTCAAGTGGTGCAGCATTTTAGCTTTAGTGTGCTGTGGTGGCTGGTGGGTGGCCTGTGCCTCACGACATCTTTTCTGATTAAGTGGTTGCGCTGATGGCTGGGTTTGATTTGCGGCGGGATCTAGGGGCAGATCATTTGTATTTAATCTTATAACCCAGTATGATAGCCGCAAAGACTAGGGTAATGCCATTGGCCACACCCACAGGAATATTACTGCTTAGCACGCCATACAGCAACCACAGCAACGTACCGAAAGTAAACAGCGAATACATGGACAAGGAGATACTCGAGGTGTCCTTGGTTCTAATGGTCTTTAATGCCTGGGGAATAAACGAAGAGGTCGTGGCCGCTGCGGCTCCAAGACCGATCAGGGTGATAATATCCATTTCGGTTTTAGGCCACAAGGTAAATATTTAAGCCCATCGGCTCCTGCAGGCCAAACTTGGTTAAGTTTGACGACTCCACTTCAGGCTATCCAGCATTCGGCGGCCGGATCATCTGCGGATCCCTGCTTTGGGTAGAAGTTCCGATAATATCTACGATTTCTAGACGATTTGCAGTACAATTGGCAGATAGGAAATCGGCATTTGATCCATTATAAAAAAATATAATGTTTGCCCTTAACGCAATTTTGTGATTTGATTGTCGTTTAAAAAACAGTCATCCTAGAAAAACTAAATTCAATCCCTATGCCTCTGAACATCCAAAACCAGCAGGAGCACCTGGCTGAATCGTTTCGCCAACTGGAAAACCAACTTTCCCAAGAAAGCAGACTTGCTTTTTTAAAGATTCAGTCCTGGCAATTTGCCGTTCGCACTCCCGAGATCGGCCAAAGTTACCTTAAAGAAGCTGCCGCCATGATCAGGCAATCCTTGCTCTCCTTCGTCCCCAATACATTTGTCCTTAGCGAAGAAGGCTATTACATTACTATGACCGACAATTAGCGGCCGTGGCCGGCGAAACCGGAGCCCGCATCTGGCCTAGCTGCTGCTGTGGTTGGTGTCGTCCTCGGTATTGTATGGGCGCACGGTGCATCAAGGCATGGGGCAACACCGCTTGTTCGATTAGGTTTTTGTATCAAAACTCACACATTCCTTCAATTCCCTTTCACTGTAGGCGAGATTATATTGCTTGAGCACATCTTGGGGTACTCCGTTCCATTGATTGGGCACATTGCCAATATACCCGACATCCTTCACACCAATTTCTGAGGTATAGAATCCCGACGCTGTGAGGTTGCGTAGGAGAGTAAAAAAAGCTACACCCTGGCTCATTTCAGCTTTGGCTTTTTTGGGCCAAGCGATTTGGTCCACCATATTTATTTGTTGGTCTGGGCTGCAGTCTCTAAAGGCTTTATCGTAATGGTTGAGGCATTGCAGGTCCAGCCAGCGTAGTCCTCCGCGCATGGGTGTTTGTAATTCGGGCTTGTCTTTCACAATAAATTCAATGAATTCGGGAACGCGCGCGTCCGAAGCACTGCCACTCACGTCGTCTCGAGGAATGATGATATCGCCGAGTAAGGTAATAGTTGCCATCTCCGATTCGGTAAAAAACTTCTGAGCGATTTCTTCCTGGTAATGAGCCAACTCCTCAGACATTCGATTGATGGTGAGGGGGCTGGGCTGCTCCGGCTTTTGTTCGGGCAATTCGGCTTTCTTGTCAGCCAGCTTGCAGGCTTCTGCCAATGATGTTGCGGCTACTCCGCCCACGATTAGTGCCTTAATTGATTTACGTCTATCCATAAAGTCAAAAAATTAGTATGCATTTTAAAAAGGCCTTCGCCCGCGCATGTAAATTGACCGCGGAGTAGACCCGTGGATCTTTCCCTTCCCGGTGCAAGGTTCCTACAGGCTGCAATACGTCATACGTTTTGTTTTTTCAACTGGTCCACGATGTGTTCGGAGGTGCGCATGGAAAGGGCAAGAATGGTCCAGGTAATGTTTTTATCTGCCTGGGATACAAACGGCCCCCCATCTACACAAAAAAGATTTTTGCAATCGTGTGCCTGGCTAAAACTATTGAGGGGCGAATTCTTCGGGTCGTTACCCATGCGCACGGTGCCTGCTTCATGGATAATATTTCCCGGAGCGTGCAACCCATAGTTGTTGTGTGGGCCATCGTCACCTCCCCAGGTTACGACCGCGCCCATGGTGTGCAAAATCTCGGCAAAAGTCTCCTTCATATGCTTAGCCTGCTTAATTTCATAATCCGTGTAATTGGTGTGAAAGCGCAGGACAGGAATGCCATATTTGTCAACTACTTCGGGGTCAATTTCACAATAGCTGTCTGCCCGGGCAATAGCTTCACCCCGGCCCGCCATGCCGACATGGGCACCGGCAAAATAGCGGTAGTCTTCTTTGAGCGAAACCCCGTAGCCTCCGGCTTCCTTTTGCTTGCCTTTAACCATATAGGTGCCGTTTAGCTTTTCGATTCCCCATTGGAATCCGTACAAAGGCATGCCGAACCCTCCGCCGTATTCGATGTGGTAGCCCCTGGGAAAATCCAGTTTCTTGTTGTCCAGCCACCATGGGGAGTAGACATGCATTCCACCGACGCCGTCTTCATTGTAGCGCTTTCGGTCGAAGAGTTCGGGAATAATGCCGCCCATATCTGCACCTGTAGAATCGTGCAAATATTTGCCGACTGCGTCGCTGGAATTAGCCAGTCCGTTGGGATGACGTGCAGATTTGGAGTTCAGCAGCAGCCTCGCGCTTTCGCAGGCACTGGCACCCAGGATGACCGTTCTGGCCTCTACCTGGTATTCCTGCATGTCCGTTTTATTGATATACGACACGCCCGTGGCTAAGCCTTCCTTGTTCGTCAATACTTCCCGAGCCATCGCATTGGTGACCAGGTCAATATTACCTGTTTGCAAGGCCGGGATGACCAGGCAGGAAGAGGAGGAAAAGTCCCCATATATTTTACAGCTGCGGCCACATTGGGCACAGTAAAAGCATTGACCGCGCTGGGGATTAATTTGTTTAGTCAGAATCGACAGCCTGGATGGGATCACTGGGATGCCGATGCTGGTTGCGGCTTTTTTGATAAATAGTTCGTGCAGCCGAGGTTTGGGGGGTGGCAGAAAAATACCGTCGGGATCGTTGTCCCTTCCCTCCATGGATCCGAAAACACCCAACAGCCGGTCGA
Source organism: uncultured Chitinophagaceae bacterium (assembly GCA_963742225.1). GTDB lineage: Bacteria > Bacteroidota > Bacteroidia > Chitinophagales > Chitinophagaceae > Puia. The sequence continues at coordinate 266,737 of CAVULD010000006.1, forward strand.
TCTTATCATAATAGGGCTTTATATCCTCGTAACCAATTGGCCAGTCATCCCCCAGTCCATCGATGCTTTTTCTTTTGAAGTCTTTGGGTCCGAAACGCAGCGAAATCCTGCCCCAGTGGTTTGTGCGTCCACCCAACATGCGGGCACGCCACCATTCCCATTTGGTATCTCCCTTTTGGGTATAGGGCTCCCCGTCGATTTCCCATCCCCAATAACAGCCATCGAAATCGCCGAAAGGTCGAAACTTTGTGCTGGCTCCCCGGCGAGGGGATTCCCAGGGATTTTTCAGCTGATTGGAATCGGTCTTCGGGTCGAACATCGGCCCCGCCTCCAAGAGGCAGACTTTAAGCCCGGCATTGGCCAAGACATATGCGGCCATGCCTCCTCCCGCTCCCGAACCTACGATGACAGCATCGTATTTTTTGGTTTGCTTTTTAATCTGGATATCTCCCATGTGAACAAAATAAAATTAGCGTGGATTCAATCGTTAAATTTACTGGTTTTGCATTGGCCTGGGCAAATATTTTTCGTGAGCAGGGGAATGGGGCTGAAGAGCGTGCCAACGGATTGCGTAGTTGTTCTAGCGCAAACAAAGGCCTGCCCGCAGGGGTGGGAACCAAGTCCGTTTTAGCCAATACCTAGATATTTAACAGACCCATCCTGCCCATCAACTTGGACGGAAGGTTCTTAGCAAACAAAGTCTTCCATTAAGTACATCAAAATCGATATTTTGCGACGGTTTACGGCGATGCGTCAGCGATTGACGAGGTTCTTAAGCCACCTGCCCGGGAAATTATGGCCGTACGGCCAACAGTTGGCAGCCATATGGCCAGTTTTTTTTTGCACGTGAATTCTTCGCTTCTTGATATGAACAGGATAAGACCTTTTTGCGCGCTGTGTTTATTCCTCCTATGCGTAACGCCTGGGCTTCGTGCGCAAGGAGGCGCATCGCTGGACAGCAGCGGATATCCAAGCAGATCCGATTATTATACGTCATTTGACGGCACGAAAATTTATTATCAGCTCCTGGGCGAAGGGGAGCCTGTGTTGCTCATTCATGGATTCATTGTGGACGGATCATCTTGGAAAAAAACTGCGCTATATGGGAATTTGCAAAAGGCAGGTTTTGAGTTGATCGTGCCCGACCTGCGAGGCAATGGGAAGTCGGATAAGCCTCATAATCCCGAAGCATATGCGCATGATGCGGAGGCCAAAGATCTGATGGGCTTACTCAGGAAGCTGGGGGTTAAACACTACCGCCTTGTGGGTTATTCGCGAGGCTCCATCATTGCGGCCAGACTCCTTGTCCTGGATCGACGGGTCCAGCAGGCTGTTCTGGGTGGCATGGGCTCGGATTTCACGAACCCCGAATGGCCACGCCGGATCATGTTCTATAAAGCTTTATCGGGGGATTCCGTGGCTGAATTGGCACCCATGATCAAGCGAATTAAAGAAGCAGGCCTGGACCAGCAGGCTCTCGCATGTATGCAACAGGAACAGCCAAGCACTTCCAAGATGGAATTAGCTGCAGTGCGCAGGCCCGTACTGGTGGTATGCGGGGACAAGGACTCTGATAATGGATCCTCCGAGGAGCTCGTTCAATTGATTCCTGGCGCTAGGCATGCAACGGTCCCTGGAGATCATGGCAGTGCCTCTCGTTCACAGGAGTTTTCAGCCGCGGTGATTTCCTTTTTTCGCAAATAGGTTGGCTTGGCCGAGTGGAATCCATCAGCCGGAAAGTTCGGGAAAGTACCGACCGCCGTGGCAAAATTCATTCGTAATCGTCTTCGGCGGCATCTTCTTCCTCCTCTTCCAAGTTTTGGTCCGGGTCCGCACTATGGGGAAGAGATTCTTCTTCCACCGTGTTGACAAAGTCGAAGAACCAGCCTTTATTTGCCATCAACTCAGCCGGGGTTCCCTCTTCCAATACCTCGCCTTCAGATAGTACGATGACGTGGTCTGCATCCTTAACCATGGAATAGCGGTGGGCAATAATGAGCACGGTATTTTTGATCCTAATCGTATCTACCGTCTTTTTGACTTCTGCTTCCGTGGCATAATCCAGATTAGCCGTAGCTTCATCCAAGATCAAAATGCGGGGTTTGGCCACAAGTACCCGCGCAATCTGCAACCGTTGGCGTTCGCCTACCGAAAGTCCGATCCCATTTTCGCCCACGATTGTTTGCAGTCCATCCGGCAGCCGTTGTAGAGTAGTTGCCAAGCCGGCGGAAAGCGCTGCCTGATTGACTTCTTCGTCCGTGGCGCTAGGTCTCTTGTATCGAATATTGTCTGCCAGTGTACCCCCAAACAACGCGCCGTCCGTGGCTACCAGACCAATTTGACTTCGCACGGAACCTGCATCCAATGTGGCCAGGTTTTGACCGTCAATGAGAATTTCGCCGCTTGAGGGCTCGAATAGCTTGAGCAAAAGATCCACCGCTGTGGTCTTTCCTGCACCGGATGCTCCCACCAAGGCGGTTGCCCTTCCGGGCTCGACCACAAAGGAGACTCCCTTGAGGGCTTCCCGTTGTTGGGTATAGCTGAAATGGACCTGCTTAAATTCAATTTTGCCGTCCTTGATCTGTAGCCGCTTGCCTGATTTTTGCTCCTCACCGTGGTCGAGCAGCGTAAAGGCCCGAGCCATCGAGGCGATGTTTTGCTGCAAATTCACCCAGAGGCTAGCCAGTGCATCAATAGGGCTATAGAGCCTATCCAGGTAGGTAACGAACATGACCACGTCCCCTGGGGTTAGTTTGTTTTGTAATGTGAGAAAGCCACCATATCCTAGGACCAGTGCCGTGGACAGATGGGTTAGCGTGGTCTCCCAGAAGACATATTTGTTGGCTCGCCTGCCCCGGTCCACATAATCCTTGTACGCTTCGTCAGAGATCAATTGCAATTGGTCGACTTCTCTAGATTCTGCGCCCGACAGCTTTACGGTCTTTATCCCACTGAGTGCATCCTGGATGCGTGAACTAACCTCCTCCCAACGTTCATAATATTTAGATAGGCCTGTTTCCAATTTTTTGGCCGATCGCCAAGCGATAAGTAAATAGAAGGGGATAATAATTAGTGCGATGGAAGTCAGGGCTACATTTTCATAGAACATGATGGCCAGGATCCCCAGCAGGCTGATGAGTTCAGGCAGTATTTGCTGGGAAAACCCATTGACCACGGTGGACACTTCTTCCGATTGGTCGATTTGTTTGGCAATGGCCGCCGTAGGCCGTTTGCCGAAAAACCGCAAGGGCAGGTTGATGACGTGGGCGAAGGTGCCTTGAATAAATCGCTGCTCTATGAGGCAGGATAACTTGATGTTCTTATTTTCTCCAACTCGCCATAGCAGGGTGCTTATCAGGTTGATCAGGAAAAGCAAAACGACCGCCCAAAGTAGGGTATCGAGAGCCTGCTCGGGAGACCGTTCGGCGACGTGATCCGTACGGTGCTGCTCTTTCACTTTTTTCTTCGCCAGCTTCCTTGCCACACGCGGACTCGCTTTATGCGTCGTCTTTTTCAGGCCTATGGTATCGCTTACCGAGGAATTGTTCGATTTTTCAATAACCTGCGATGGGCTTTCTTCCTCCGGGAGAATGCCGAATTCCTTTTTGGTTTCTTCCTTTGCCTGACCTACAAATAACCCGGCCACATCATTGATAGCCTCCCGGTAAATCAGCGGCTCAACCAGACTGGCTCCCGTTCCCAGCAGACTCAGCAAGACTACCCAGAAGAGTTTCTTTTTGTAAGGCAGGATAAGTTCAAAGATGTTTTTCCAGACGTCTTTTTTTATGTTTTTATTCATGGTCATCGGCAAAATTAGTAGGGTGCGGGTCATTTTGGTACCCGCCATGAAATTAGCGATTCTTTAAAATTAGCCCGGGGCCAAATTCTGCGACTTGGGTTTGGGGAGGTGGAGGTCTTCAATGCCTGGCCTCGGAAGGACCTTCTCTAAACGGGGTCAATGCCAACTTGCTTCGACAACACGACAAATTCCAAGGGCAGCTTAGGAACCCCAAAAGTGGGATCCCTTGGGAAGGGTTTTTTTTCTCCGGTTTTTAGGTAGCCCTGACGCTTGTACCAAGCAATGAGTTCCGATCGCAAGGAGATAACTGTCATGTGGATTGTGGCGAAATGATTTTTTTGCGCGTGCTGGGTGGCTGCATGCAATAGCTGCTTCCCAATTCCGAGATTCTGCTGGCTAGGGCTCACCGAGAGCATGCCCAGGTATAAGGAATGCGCTTGACCCCGCAGGTATACACAACCCACCAGGGTACCGCTTGCATCCAGGCACTTCAGCATGCAGGCGCCTGGTAGGCCTATTTCATGGCTTAATGTGGGCACGTCGGTTCTTAGTGCACCTTCAATTAGATCGGCTTCGGTAGTCCAACCCTCTCGGGATTTTTCTCCTCGATATGCGCTGTTCACCAAATCTACCAAGGCTGGTATATCTTCCGGTGTGGCAGGAACGATGGTCATGTTGGGTTTGTGGGCAAATATATTGCTTCAGATCGAGTTGAAAGCGGAGTTATGCCTGGCCGAGTAGGCCCAAGCAAAGTTCCTCGAAGGTGGGTTCTTGCCCCAAGCTTTGCCACCGGCAGCAGCCGATACAACTGGCTTTGCCAAGAGCTCAGTATCTTTGAGCCCTGAGGTAAATTAATATTATGCGTACGAATGAGGTAGTCATTGTATCCGCTGTCCGCACACCTATAGGGAGCTTTGGCGGAGCACTCAAAGATTTTTCGGCCACCCGCCTGGGCGCGATCGCGATAAAAGGGGCCCTGGACAAAGTGGGTATGGATCCTTCTCTAGTCCAAGAGGTGCTGATGGGTTGCGTGCTGCAAGCCAGCCTCGGCCAGGCCCCCGCCAGACAGGCCGCTAAGTTGGCGGGTTTGCCCAACGAGGTTATCTGCACCACAGTCAATAAAGTTTGTGCCAGTGGGATGAAGGCGATCAGCCAGGCTGCGCAGGCTATACTGCTTGGGGATAATGACATTGCGGTCGCTGGCGGCATGGAATCCATGAGCAATGTGCCATATTACGTGGACCAAATGCGATGGGGTAACAAATACGGGCATACCCAAATGACCGATGGTCTGGCCAAGGATGGCTTGACTGACGCCTATGATGGGAAAGCGATGGGACTAGCAGCTGAGCTCTGTGCGCGCACTTGCGGAATCAGCCGGGAAGCTCAAGATGAATTTGCGATTCGGAGCTATCAGCGTTCCCAGGCCGCCTGGAAACAGGGCTGGTTTGCTAAGGAAACGCTGATGGTGGATATTCCCCAGCGCAAAGGCGATTCGATTAAAATAACGCAGGATGAGGAACCCTTTAATGTGAAATTTGATAAGATCGCCGGATTGAAACCCGCTTTTGAAAAGGAGGGTACGGTGACGGCAGCAAATGCGAGTACTATGAACGATGGGGCCGCTGCGCTCGTGTTGATGAGCGCAGAAAAGGCCTCGGAACTGGGTCTTAAACCTATCGCCCGGATATTGTCCTTCGCCGATGCGGAGCAGTCACCTGAATGGTTCACCACGACGCCATCGCTGGCCGTACCCAAGGCAGTCGCAAAATCCGGCCTCAGGATGCAGGATATTTCCTATTGGGAGCTAAATGAAGCGTTCGCGGTGGTGGGCATCGAAAACACCAAGCGTATGCATCTTGACCCCGATACCGTTAACGTCTTCGGCGGGGCTGTGTCTATCGGTCACCCCTTGGGATGCAGTGGTGCCAGAATCGTGGTGACCCTGATCAATGTGCTTCGGACCAACAAGGCACGTTATGGTGCGGCGGGTATTTGCAACGGGGGCGGGGGCGCTTCTGCCATGGTAATCGAGTCCTTGCTCTGAAACCATTGGGATATTAGTAGACAAAAGGAATAAATTTTCGGACCTTTTTTCTATATTCCTCATATTGGGGGAAACGGCTGCGCATAAATTCCTCTTCCTTACCTGCCTTGATGCTCATCGCCAACAAAAGCAATACCCAGCCGATCAATCCCCGTATCTCCCCAAGGACGATCACCGCTCCCGCATGGCCGAAAAGAAAACCGGTATAGATGGGGTGGCGCGTGATCGAGTAGGGCCCCGATTGAATGAGTTCATGATCCTGTTTTAAGGTAACCGTGGCACTCCAATTGCCCCCCAGTTTTATCCGGGCAAAAACGGCGAACAGAATACCCGCCGCATTTACCAAGAGTCCAATGGAGGATACCAGTGGCGTGGATGGCAAAAAACGCAGGCCCAAAAACCCGACTGTAAGGCCGTGATAATATACCAAACCAAAACTGCAAAACACCAGACTGAGGTAGAGGATTCTGGATGAAAGCTTCTCCTTTCGAACCGTAATTTTAGTGTTCCTTCCGGTGTAAAACCAAACGAACAGCAGCAGGATCCAGCTGTAGGAGGTCCACTGTAGGAAATTAATGGTTGTCGTATTCATAATCGAACCCGTTGGTTGAGCACCAAAATTAGGTGCTCTTCTGAGTCCATTCATAGGACATTTACCAACCTTTGTTGTACTTTTTCTGCATGGCAAGCCGAAACTGAAGCGGGGTGCTCTGGGTCCACCTTCTGAAAAACCGGTTAAAATAGGCGGGATCTTCGAAACCCGTTTGGTAGCTAATTTCCTTAACGGAGTCGAGGGAATAAAGTAGCAAGCGTTTAGCTTCCAATAATCTTTTTTCCTGTATTAGTTCGGAGGCACTTTTGCCCGTTTGTTTCTTGGTCAGTTGATTCAACTTGCCCGCACCCAGATAAAGCGCTTGTTCACAGCTGTCCACGGTAAGCGGCCTGTTCCATTGGGAATCGACCAGGTCCTTGAATTTTTTCAGCATCTTGGTTTCTTCCGGCTTCGCAGGCTCCGGCAGTCTTTCCTGCTGTTGGTAAACTCGGCTTAGGAAAAACAGCAGCGTCGAGAGGCTCGACTTCAGGATGTCACCAGAAAAAGCTTCGTGGTTTTGGTATTCGGCGAGCATCCCTTTTAAGTGCTGGCCGATCAATCGGGCTTGCCCCCTGTCCAGAGCGAGTTTATGGATTTGCTTTGGGTTTTGAAGGATGGGCAAGGGGTCCTCCGACGGCGAAAATAGTTCGTGTTTGCAGGCTGCACCAATTCCGGCAATCAGGTTTGCCCCTTCAACTAAATGCACTTGATGCGGCGCCAAGAAGAAAAGTTCACCTGCCCGGGTGGTGATCCGTTGAAAATCGATGCTGTGCTTTAAATATCCCGAAGTAACTAAAAAGAACGAAAAGAAATCCCTGCGATGAGGCACCAGGTACTTTGTCTGGTCGTATTGCTCGTATTTACCCTGTACGATTTCATGAACGCGGATAAGCTCTTGGTCGAAGGCATAGGTGACAATGCGTGGCTTATTTTTTGGCTTCATCTGTTCAGAGGCCGGCGCAATCCGGCCGTAGGATTAGGTTACAGGCCATCCAAAAACTGGGCATGGATATAGTCCACTACACTGGCTAAATTGCCCGTTTGTTCAAAGACGTGTAATTGCCGGTCTGCGCCGGTACCATGCTCGAATATTTTTTCTACAATCGACACAGCCTGTCGGCTCCCAAGAGGATCAACCACATCATCGATGAAATCGAGGAGTTCATAAATCAATACGCGGGTATTGACTTCTTCTTCCTTTCCAAAATCGATCAACCGCCCGTCGATCCCATAGCGGCTGGCGCGCCATTTATTTTCGTTGATCAGCGCGCGCTGGTACATCATGAAATTCAGGTTTTGTGACCGAAGTTTGTAAATCTTTGCGCATATGCCTTGGAATAAGGCGGCAATGCATATCGTTTCCTCTACTGTTAGCGTCACGTCGCAGATGCGAAACTCGACTGTATTGAAGAAAGGATGAACCCGCAAATCCCACCAAATTTTCTTGGCGTTATCTATGCAATTGGTTTTAACCAAGAGTTTGACAAAATTTTCATAGGCTTCAATGCTTTCAAAGTATTCTGGTATTCCGGTCCGGGGAAATTTATCAAATACCTTGGTGCGAAATGACTTGTATCCTGTTTTTCTGCCTTCCCAAAATGGGGAGTTGGTACTCAGCGCATAGATATGGGGAAGAAAATACCGGGTGGAATTGGCGATGTGGTTGGCCATGGACCGGCTTTCCATGCCGACATGGACGTGCAGACCAAAGATCAGGTTGCTGCGTGCGGCCTCCTGCAGTTCATTGACAATTTCATTGTACCGAACATGGTCGGTAATCAATTGGCTTTCCCAATGGCTGAATGGGTGCGTCCCCGCCGCGCCGACCCACAGGCCCAGGTCCTCGGCAATCTGCGAGATTGTGCGCCGAAGAACGGACACGTCGTTGAAGGCTTCTTCGATATTTTGACAAATGTCGGTGCCCACTTCCACCACAGCCTGATGCATTTCCGCCTTCACTTTGTCTTTGATGATCTTTTGTCCTTCGGTTACAATTTTCTGTTGGTGGCTTTTCAATTCTCGGGTATGGGGGTCCATCACCATATATTCTTCTTCAATACCCAGCGTGAAGTTCTTGTAATTGATGTTTGCCATATCGCCCGCTATTCCCTGCAGGGAATCGATTTAGTAAGGTGAACAATTAATGATTGGCGGTTTTCAGGGTACGGGCTAACTATTAGGAAACTAAGACGTGTTTGCTTGCCCCTCGTTTAATGTATTCGCCCCAGGTGAGGTTATCTAGGCCATCTTGCTGAATGAGGGCTCTTTCAATAGCGTAATTGGCAGCAGTTTCGACCACCCAGGCAAAATTGTCTTCGCCGACACTGGTTTTTTCGGCGTCTGGCGCCGGGTTACAAAAATCTATGGCGAAAGGGATTCCGTCTCGAATGGCCAGCTCCACCGTGTTAAAGTCATATCCTAAATAATGGTTGATGCGAAGCACAATCTGCTCCATCAATTGCAATCTTTCCGAAGAGGGGCTGAAGTCGCTGGCATAGCGCAAATGATGGGGGTTTCTTGGCTCATAGGGCATAATGCGGACGTATTTGCCGCCGATGCAGTAGCATCGATAATATTCGTCGAATACGATCTCTTCTTGCAGCAGCATAACCAATTCTCCCGTTTCGCTGTGTTTCTGATAGAATTCCTCGGCACTGCGGAGTTTATAGACATTCTTCCAGCCCCCGCCCGAAAACGGCTTCATGTAGGCAGGAAAGCCGATGTATTTGAAGATGCCCTCCCAGTCCAGGGGAAAGGCCAGATTGGAAAAGGATTGGTCGCTCGTTTCTGCCGGAAGTTCGCGCGAAGGCAGGATTACCGTCTTGGGAACGGGTACTCCAATTTTAGTAGCCAGGCAGTTGTTAAAAAATTTCTCATCCGCGCTCCACCAGAAAGGATTGTTGATGACGGCGGTTCCGCAGAGCGCTGCATTTTTGAGAAATGCCCGGTAAAAGGGAACGTCCTGGGAAATGCGGTCGATGATCACCGCGTATCCGCTAGCTTCTCCCTGGACCACTTTGTCAATGCGGACTGGCTCAGCCATGATTCCCTGAATGTTCCTGCTGTTGATGTTTTCGATAAAGGCCATCGGGAAACTTCTTTCCTTTCCGAAAAGGACGCCAATCTTTTTCATGAGTTAATTTTTTGAATGATGCTTAAATATACGAATTGCCAACGGATAACCTATTGGTTTGTGGACCGGCTTTACGAGATCCTTTCCCCGTGGCGGCCTGAAAGTACTGCGTTCAGCGCATAAGGGACAGATAATCCGGAAACATCGCCCGCCACACAGGCCAATCGTGTACCGCGTTGGGTCGGATATCCAGCCAATGATGGATTTGTTTGTGGGTTAAAATCGCACTGAGCCGCTCGTTGTCCGGCCTGCATTGATCCTGATCGGTAGTCCCCAAAACAACGCCCATGTTCCACAAATTTGGATCCTGATCATTGGGGATGAAGTCGACGGGATTATTATAGTAAACATTGTCGTCGTAATATGTCCCAACAAACGATCGAATGTCAAAGGCTCCGCTCATGGAAAAGCAATACGAAGTGACGGAGGGGTGACGAAAGGCAAAATTAACGGCATGGTATCCTCCAAAGCTGCATCCGGCAACGGCCGTTCTTGAAAAGCCCGTTTCCTGTTGCGCTCGAGGCAAAATCTCCGTAAGTAACAACTGGTCATAGCAATTGTGATTCCAGGCTCGAACACCCGCAGGGACCGATCTATTGTACCAACTCAAATCATCCAGACTGGCAGGGCAATAAATCTTTAGCCTGCCTTGCTCGATAAACCATCGCGCGGCATCTATCATGCCCTCATCCTTATTTTGGTAATAAGACCCCTTGGAAGTGGGAAACAAAATGAGCGGCTGGCCACTATGGCCGAAGACCAACATGTCCATATGGGTTCCCGTAGCTTGGGATTGCCATTGATAATATGCTTCCTGAATATGCATGTGTTCAAGCCTATGGCATCAAATTTACTTTTTAAACCGACAGAAAAAGGATTTGAACTAGACAATAATTTCGAATTCGTCGTGGTTATAAAGCTGGTTGTTTAGTATCATTTCCCTATTTTTGAAAACATGGAAGTTGAAAGAAGTATGGGTATCTCAAAGGAGCGAATTCTGTTAGATTCTGATTATCTTGGCCGCAGCGTTACGGTGGATTTTTATCTTCCCAAACAAGTATCGAGACCTTCGGAGATGAGCCTGTTGCTAATAAACGACGGACAGGATATGGACAAGCTCGGGCTAAAAGGGATGTTGGATCATTTAATTCATCAAGGGTCAGTGGCTCCATTATTATGCGTGGGTATTCACGCAGGTGGCGAACGAAAATTGGAGTACGGTACGGCCCATTGGCCCGATTTTAAAGGCCGAGGTTCCAAGGCCAGGCAATACACCCGGTTTATCTTGGAGGAACTTATTCCTCATATTCGATCATCTTACGTCATCCCGTCTTTTAAGGAGAAGGCGTTTGCCGGTTTTTCCTTAGGTGGACTTAGTGCCTTGGACATCGTCTTAAATCATCCCGCCGAATTTTCCCGGGTGGGCATTTTTTCGGGATCCCTGTGGTGGAGATTGAAGGATAAACACGACGAGTCCTATAGTGACGAAACGGACCGGATTATGCACCAACAGGTCAAATCGAGTGGATACTTCCCCTGGCTAAAATTTTTCTTCCAATGTGGAGCAGCAGACGAAGAGGAAGACCGCAACGGAAATGGCGTTATTGACTCCATCGACGATACCCTGGATTTGATCAAGGAGCTCCAAGCGATTGGCTACGATAGCCCGAGTGATATCTATTACCTTGAATTGCCAGACGGTAAGCACGACATTGCCACTTGGGGAAGGGCTATGCCGGAGTTCTTGAAATGGGGATGGGGAAGGTAGTTGAGCCCCTGTCCTGTTTCAAGGGGGGGCTTGGATGTGGCTGGCCGTCACTTCTTTGAAACCTGGTAAGCCATTAATAATAAATAAGTTATATTCAAAAAATTCCCCCCGCAGGCTATTTTCCCCCTGCAAAGCTGAAACTACCACGCCTTCTCACCATCCCCATGCGTCAGGATAATGTGTAACTTTGCAGCCTTAATTTGTTGTTATGTTGGACTCTATTGAAAGTGCTATTGAAGACATTAAACAAGGGAAATTGGTAATCGTGGTCGATGACGAAGACCGTGAAAACGAAGGGGATTTTATCACGGCCGCCAACAATGTCACGCCCGAGGTGATCAATTTTATGAGTAAATATGGCCGAGGATTGATTTGTGCTCCCTTGGTGGAAGATCGGTGCGACGAATTGCAACTGGAATTGATGGTCAATAACAATACGGCCTTACATGAAACCGCCTTTACGGTTTCGGTGGATTTACTCGGTCATGGTTGCACTACCGGGATCTCGGCCCGGGATCGTGCCAAAACGGTACGGGCCCTGATCGACCCATCCACCAAGCCGGCTGATTTAGGTCGACCCGGCCATATTTTCCCCTTGCGCGCCAAGAAAGGTGGGGTGCTAAGACGAACCGGCCACACGGAAGCCGCTATCGATTTAAGCAGGCTGGCAGGCTTTGAACCTCCATATGGAGCCGTCCTAGTCGAAATTATGAATGAAGACGGAACCATGGCAAGGCTTCCGCAACTGGTGGATGTGGCCAAAAAATTTGATTTTAAACTGATTTCCATTCGCGACCTGATCGAATACCGGCTGAAAACCGAATCGCTCATTGACGAAATCGTGCGTGTCGATATGCCTACCCGCTATGGTCACTTCAAGCTCATTGCATTTAAGGAGAAAAATACCAGCAACGAGCATCTGGCACTGGTCAAGGGGGAATGGGATAAAGAGGAATCGGTCCTAGTCCGTGTGCACTCGTCCTGTTTTACTGGGGATATCCTGGGATCGTTGCGTTGCGATTGTGGAGAACAGCTCCATAAAGCTATGCAAATGGTAGAGGCCAATGGCAAAGGGGCCATATTATACATGAATCAGGAAGGCCGCGGCATTGGCTTGGTGAACAAACTGAAGGCCTATAAACTCCAGGAAAATGGCATGGACACGGTGGAGGCTAACCTGCATTTGGGCTTTCCTATGGACAAGCGGGATTATGGTGTCGGAGCTCAGATTCTTCGCCATCTGGGCATAACCAGAATCTGTTTAATCAGCAACAACCCCATGAAACGCGCCGGTTTGTCAGGATATGGTCTGGAGATCACAGGCACGGTTCCTATCGAAGTAGCGTCCAATCCGTACAACGAAAAATATCTACAAACCAAGCGCGATAAGTTAGGTCACGACATTATGAAATGATCTGCACTTGTCCATTCTCAACTCCGCTGGGCTTCTTTTTAGCGGAAAGCCGATCAACTCACTGCGAATTAGTCTGGGTAACTTCTTTCGATGGTTCCGGGGTCACTACTTTGGGTTTGGGTTTCTTGTTCTTATCCTTCTTTTTCCCCTTAAAGAGTTCATCGATGCGGTCAAAATCTCGTCTGTAAGAAATGCTTGCACCCGAACTGTTTTGCGTGTGGTTGGCAATAGCCAAATAATTATAGGAGTCCTTATAAAAAAAGGAGATCACGACACGCCCATTTGGGGTGACTTTCCAGTCTGCCGTGATATTAGGCAAAAACTGAACGGATGAGGCCTGGACCTGTTGGGCCGTAATGCCAAAGTCCAGCGCACTGCCTACTGTAAAGGTGAGGCGTTGATTCAAAAAGCTTTTGATGACGGATAAATTGACGTTGGTTCGGTCATAAATGCTGGTACTGCTTATTGGCTGGCCAGTTGCATCGTACACGTTATAGAAAGCAGTGCTTAAATTAACCTGGATGCTCTTGTCCTTGAAAATCCTTTGAAAGGTGCTCGAAGCTTCCTGGCTCAAGTAGCCAGAAATGGCGCCGGAAATGCTACTGTACACAATTCCGCCTACCGCTTCGTTTGGACTCAGTACCTGGGTAGAGGCCGTGGTCAGCGGTCCAAAACTGTTAAACACGATGAGATAGGCCACCTGTTTATTGAGTTCATTAGGATCGTTCTGTATCTGCTCCAGCATCAAAGTGACATATTGGTCGTTTTTCAATTGGCTATTGGGAGGCAATTCAATTTGAAATCTAATATCGGGCCGCATGAGCTTATTGCTCAAGGTAGCTACTACCCAAACAGGTCCGTGGAAGCTGACCGATGGATCCGCTGTTTTCGCCGAAACGGCTGACAACTGCGAGCCCAAGTCACTGAATTGGACATTTTCTGCTTCATATATGGCTTGTATGTTTATGTCAGCGTTGTATGGGTCACCGGACCATTTGATGTAGTTGCCTGCTCCTTCTTCAAAGACGAAAGGTTTGCGGATGAAGGTTTGGAAAGTAAAATTGTAATTTCCCCGATCAATTTCATAAGTCCCTCGGATATCCATGTTTTCATTGGTGCCTACTCTGATCTTGAGCACACCATGACCGTTGGCCTTGATGATGTCCTTGGTGAGTGGATCTATGATCACCCAAACATTGGCGTAATTATTGGCATTGATCTCTAAGGTAACTGTAAAGTTGTCGTTTTCGTTGCCAAGGGGCTGAGCTTTTATTGCTTTACCATACACTTTCCATGCTATGAAGTTGGCCTCCGCACTTTCCCTACTGGTCGTTGTGGGCAAATATAGGTTTGAGCTGTCAGCCGGCTCCCCTTTTACATAGAGTTGGAGATCACGCTGTGGACCTCGGAGGGTAACCGAGTCGGCTTTGGCGATGACCGTTCCATAAAACTGGCTGTTGTCGGCAAATTTCGTATTGAGCACAAGCAAGCGTTTCGTCGTTAGGGCAAAATCATAGCGGAGATTTTTGAAGGACTCGTGCCAAAGCTTACCCCGGACTAGCCTGGCTCTATTGCCCAGTGTGTCGCTTATGTCCACCGATCCAAAGTCAATATAACCGTCTCTAAAATGCACCATGGCTTCGGGAATCTTGTACACGCACTGGGTGTATATAACTTTTAAGCTGCCGTTTTTGAGTTCCACATCTCCCAGATACTTTAGGCCATTTCCTGGGCCGATAAGTTGAAGTTTTCCGGTAACCATGCCCGTTACATTGGTGAAAATACTTCCCAAGTATTTCTGCAACAGATCGATCCGTGTGTCTACGAGGTTTGACGTGATGTTAATGGGTGCAGCTGTGGAGCTGTCCGACGTATTGAACGCGCCTGTCAAATCAAAGTGGTAGTCTTTATTGTCGGAATGTACCGTAGCATTGACTAGGCCATCTGCCTTGCTATAATCGGCTACCAGGCTCAGTTTGCCGATACTGTCGTTATCCAACCTGAATTGAGATGATTCGCCATTAAATTTCAGGTTGGGTTTGCCAAAGGGGTCGCCCAACACCAACTGTCCGCTTAACAAGCCTTCCAGCCGGTAATCCTTCACTACGAAAGGGGAGAAGTCACCAATGTTGATTTTTTTCAGATCAAATAAGATATCGTTGGTGCTGCCTTGGCTGGAAGGATGCGTGCTGATTAATATTTGCTGTTCGGCGGTAGAAATCCTTAGGTTGCTCGCCGTTACCACACTGTTGTCGAAGGCAAGCTGGCCATCTTTATCAATCACCCAGGTCTTGCTGTTGATGTCGAATGTGGATGGGTTAAACCGAATGTGAATGCCACTGGCCAAAGTCTGGACCTGTGCGGAAATGTTGGCCGCATTGAGCGTTTGATTGGCGCTGGTGCGTATTTGAACCTTGGAGATATCGTTGAACGAAGTCAATTGCATGCGGGTGGATGGAAAATGGAGGCTGTCGTTGAGGTAGATATCGGCCACTTTCGCGTTTATGGCAAGACTATCGACATTGCCACGACAATTTAGCACGACATTATAAAAGGCAATGCTCTTATAATTAAATTGCGGTATTTCCGCATTTAGGTCCAGCAAATTCTCTCGAGTGTCAATTCGGCCTGTGACGCTCGAGAAATTAAGGCCTTTTAAACGGTCGTCGAACATGTCCAAATACTCATCAATATTCTTGGTGGTAATAACAAAGCTGAAGTTTTGATTGCTTGCCACATCCTTGCCGGGGCTCACGTAACTCGGGTAATAGCGATTTAAAAAGGTTTGGAAGGCAGCGGGAAGTTCTTTAATGGAGAAAGAGCCGACCAGGGCCCCGTCAAATTCATTGCTGATGACAGTAATCGTTTTGTTGCTATCTATGATGCTTGAAGCTAGGGTAAGGGAATCAAAGGAAATCCGCTTTCCTTTTTTAATTATAGAGGCATCATAAATTCGTGCGGTACCTAAAAAATTATCGATATCGTCGCCCGTAAAATCAAACCTCACTTTGCCGTTGAAACGAATATCCTGGTGGCTAAAATGCAGATCTTGCAAATTGCAGGAGGAGACTTGAGCCGAGAAATTAAATTTTGGTTGGAGCTGACTAAAGTCAATAAGACCATCGAGTTGAGCTATCAAATTGGAATCCTGGGAGACGAGTCGACCATTGAATTTGTCCTGGGCTATAGTGCCGTTAACCGCAATGTCATGGTACGCGTAATCATTGAATTCAATTTTCTGGACCGTTCCATCCAGGGTGGCATTAAGCGTTTTCGAGGACAAACCTTGGCCGTTCACCTTGCCATTGAAGGATATTTTGCCAAGCTGGCTAGCGTCCATAAACAGTCCCAAGTCGAAATTATCGGTGGCTATCGTACCTGAGTATTCTGCCGGCATGCCTGCAGGCAGTTTCATGTTCAGATTGCAATTCAGTGTGCCGAGGTTGGTTTCAATCGTTCCCGAGGTGACAAAATTGCGCAAATAACCGATGAAATCTCCGGTAAAATGAAGTTGCTGGATGCGGTCAAGCCGCGGCTCTTGCAGCTTCTTGAGTCCCGGAAAGAAGGTCGTTACATCCTGGTAGGTGGTCTTGAAATTGTGGGATTTAAATTCGATATGTGTCTGCGCGATGTCCGGCAATCCTCTTAAATGGATATCCCCGTTTAATACGGTATTTTCGCCTGCGTAAATCAGCAAATTCCGCCCCACTAGATCTCGTACCGGACCTTTCACGTGACCGGTTATGCGAAATTTTCTTTTCCAACCCGCCAAAGCAGGAGCAAAAAGAGCTATATCGTCACTATCTACTTCGGCCCCGGTAAAGTCTCCTTCCATTTGCACTTTATCGATATAATCTGACATGTCGTCAAAACTCTTGAACCGCATGGCATAAAAGCTTTTCAGGTGACTCTTATCCGTGCGCAAATCCATGTTGGCAAATTCCATCGCTTCGGGAAAAAGTTT
The DNA here is from genome assembly GCA_963742225.1 of uncultured Chitinophagaceae bacterium. GTDB lineage: Bacteria > Bacteroidota > Bacteroidia > Chitinophagales > Chitinophagaceae > Puia. Next base: position 283,454 of record CAVULD010000006.1, read on the forward strand.
GATCTGGGCATTGAAGCGCTGCACTACCAGTCCACAACGCTCTTTGGTCTGCAAGTTCATCTTAGCCGTTATCGTATCTCGAACAAATCTGACGTGACTAAAATCCCAGTTCACGGCATAGAAATAGATGTGGTTACCGTCAAAATGATCGGACCACACCGAATCGGTCAGCTTATTGTTCTTAAACCAACCATTTTCGATTAGGCCGTGATCGACGGAGACGTTCCACCCGGCTGGATTCCAGCGAAGGTGCATCGGGTCATTCGCGACCAGGGTATCTATCGTTGTATCGGAGGCGGGCCGGTTGCCAATGTAATTACTGATGCTGAACTGAGGTTCCACGAATTCCCAACTGCGAATGATGGCCAGTTTCTTGGAAAAATCTACCACCTCTGCGTCCAAGCTCATCGATTTGAGGTGTAAAGCCAAATCTTCTCCTTTCCACTGATCCCGCTGCAAGACATTTACGTTGCTGAGCTCGGCCTTGGTGAGTAGCAAGTCAATGCTGTTTTTCTTGTCGGGATTAGACTCTCCGCCAAAATAGTCGATCAAAAATTGATAATTCCAGACCGAATCCTTCCTATCCAGCCGGACCGTAGCGTCCTTGAGGCTTAAATACTGCAAGACGACCGTGTCTTTGAAAAAGAACCAATCTGTGACCCGGACGCCCACCTCGCCCGCATACACTAGGGTATCTTTTTGGAGGTCTTTCACCAACACTCCTTCCATTCTCATTTTATTAAACAGAGAAAAATCAACACGCCGGATATCCACCTCCGTATGCAGGTCTCGGGACAATTTCGCCGTTACCCGCCCAATCAACCAGTTTTGAACCAGGCTTGTATTGATTGTAAGAGAAATGCACATCAGCCCCAGCAAGCATAGGAGAAAGGACCGCCAATTGGCCGTCTTTACCAATACCCATATGACCAGGGCGAGGAGCAATCCATAGATAACCGATTTTTGATTGATCGTTTGTGCTAAGAGCCACAGAGATGCAAGGATCAACAGTAGGGTCACCAAAGACTCCAGGAGTATTTTGGGGATTTTTTTCAGTGGTCGGGAATTAATAAGCTGTAAAAATAGTTAATCAAGGATCTTGTGCAAATTCAGTACCAAAGCCTGCCTAAATGGAGTTCATTGGCCTGAAAATCATCATTTTAATAATAAAATGGGAAATCAACCCCAATATCCCCGTTTTGGGGGGGCTCACTGGCTGCGATTTCACCTCCTCGGGGGGCCATGCTCTAGATTACTTTGCCAGTTATCCCGGCCTGAACGCCTGCCCTGCGAGGCTAGGATATCCGGCCTTTTAAGGATTGGTTAAATTCCTCCGACTTGCCTTTTTCGATCGACAGTGTTTTCCATTTTTCCTGGCGCAGCATTTTGCCCAAATACACCAGCTGCCCGACGTGGTAACTACAATGGGCAAGTTGCCGGTTGATGGCGTCGATCGCATCCAGGGATTCCCCTCGGATAGTGACTCTTTTTTCTAAGTCCTCCGGCGATAAAGATCCCAGGGCGGCGAGCATGCAGCTCCAGCCCCTGTCCCAGGATTGGAGTAATTCCATACGTGTCGCATGAGTTGGATCAAATTCGCGGTCCCGAAAGCGCCAGGACTTTTCGCCATCAGCGCTCAGAAAATCAGTCCAGCGGCTAACCATATTGCCACTGAGGTGTTGAATAATAATGGCGATGGAATTGGAAGAATCGTTAGGTTGGAAATGGAAATCTGCATCTGCCAGTTGGTCAAAGGTTTTTTCCCCCAACTGCCTGTAATAGCCCAATCGATGGATGACCGATTGCAAAAATATGGATGAAATAGACATGGCTTTTGACCAAACAAAGATAGGGGGTCCATCGATTAATAGCCCTCTGCGGCATCATCCCCTCGTCTGTCGCCAATGGCGACATAACTGCCATCCGGCAGCACTTCGATGACTTCCGTTCGTCCTATCGGTTCCCGCTCGACAATATGGTATCCCATTTTTTGCAACGACTGCCTTATGGCCGCGGGAAATTCCCTTTCGACATAGATCACATCCGGCTTCCATTGATGGTGGAACTTGGGCTTGTTTACCGCATCTTCGGGACTCATACCAAATTCCATGATGTCAACCAGGGTTTGGAATACAGAGGTTAAGATCGTGGTTCCTCCCGGGGTGCCGACCACCAAGAACACCTTGCCCCGGCGCAGAACGATTGTTGGAGTCATCGAACTCAGCATCCGCTTACCTGGTAGAATGGCGTTGGCCTCTTCACCCACAGCGCCGTACATGTTAGGTGTTCCGGGTTTAATGCTGAAATCATCCATCTCATTATTCAATAAAAAGCCTGCCCCTCCAACCACGGTATAGCTTCCATAGCTGCCGTTTAAGGTGGTCGTAACGGAAACCGCATTGCCGTCGCTGTCTATAACGTCAAAATGGGTCGTTTCTTCACTTTCCAGGGCAATCTTTCCCGCCGTAACTGTCTCGCTGTTGCCTGCCGAATCGGGATTAAATTGGGCCATGCGGTTGTATAAATAGGGGTAACTTATCAGGGTCCTAACGGGTACCCGATAATAATCTTTGTCGCCCAAATATTTGGCTCGGTCGGCGAAGGAGTACCGTTCAATCTCGGTCATCAGATGAACTGATTTTACCGATTCAAAACCATAACTGGTCATCGGTTGGTCTTCAACCATCCTCATCATTTGAGGAAGCATAACGCCGCCGCTGCTGGGTAGCGGCATTGTGATAATGGTATAATCTTTCTTGTATTCGAAGACCGTAGCCTCCCTTTCCTTGGCGCTGTAGTTTTTGAGATCCTCGTAGGAAATCAGGCCATGGCCTCGCTGCATTTCCTCGACAATCAGGCGAGCCGTTTCTCCTTCATAGAATCCTTTGGCACCATAATCCCGAATCAGCTTCAAGGTTTTGGCGAGATCTTTTTGGATCAGGGTATCGCCTGGTTTCCAGCTTCTGTCTTTGACAAAAGCAGGCACCACGGTATTGTATTTTAGGAATTCTGACCTCAGTTCGTTGAGGCTGTTGGCTTCGGATGCAGTAATGGCAAATCCTTTTTCAGCCAGGTCGATGGCGGGTTGAATCAGTTTTCGAAATGGCAGTATGGCGTATTTGAATTCGGCACAGATCCCAGCCACGGAGCCCGGCACGCCGCATGCCAGGTGCCCCATCTGGCTCAGATTCGTTTGTGCATTGCCATGGTGGTCCAAATACATGTCGCGAGAAGCTCTGCCAGGAGCTTTTTCCCGGAAATCAATGGCCAGATGCTGTCCGGAGGTCAGGGATGCCACCATGAAACCTCCACCCCCGAGGTTGCCAGCACCGGGGTAAACCACTGCCAAGGCAAGTTGGGTAGCTATAGCGGCATCGACGGCATTGCCTCCCGAACGTAGAATGGAAAGGCCGACCTGGCTCGCCAACGTATTGGCACAGACCACCGCCCCGTGCGTACACAGGACTTTCTTTTTCGGGAAATAAGAAAACGGATTGAACACCTGCTGTGCGCAAAGGGGTCGGCTAGCAGAAAGGATCACCTCCGAAAGCAAGATGATGCAAAGCAATTTTTGGCGCATACAGAGGAAGGATTTATCGACAGGGGTAACTGTTATGCAATTTATGGGATTTTATTTTTGGCTATGGATGGAACGTACCGAAAGGAGATTTATTTGATATCCGAGGCGTTAGTTATGACCTATCAGGCCCGGGTATCCAACCGCTGGTATAGCCGGACAGCGGATTATACTTATTTTGACCAGGGGTAAACAAAGTAATTGGTACTTTGTGGCCACAAAACTGCGGATGAAAAAAACCTTCTTTTTATTGCTGGCCGTTTGCCTTGGGCAGTGGTTCGCCGGCTACGCGCAGACGCCCGAAGCTCTCTCCAGTGCCGAAATATTTGTTCGGCTGCAAAAACTAAAGGTCCTTGGTTCAGTCCTCTACGTAGCGGCCCATCCCGACGACGAAAATACCCGATTGCTAGCGTATTTGTCCAAAGAGCGGTTATACAGGACCGGTTATTTGTCTATGACTCGGGGCGACGGTGGACAAAACCTGATCGGAGAGGAGCAAGGTGTCGAGCTCGGACTGATCCGAACGCAGGAACTTCTGGCAGCCCGTCGGATCGACGGTGCCGAACAGTTTTTTACCCGGGCTTTTGATTTTGGGTTCAGTAAATCGACCGAAGAGGCGCTGCGCATTTGGAATCGGGAGAAAATCCTGAGCGATGTGGTTTGGATGATCCGAAAATTCCAGCCCGACGTCATCATTACCCGCTTCCCGGAAGACAGCCGCGCAGGCCATGGACACCATTCTGCATCCGCCGTCCTGGCCCATGACGCTTTTGCGGCAGCTGCCGATCCCACGCGATTTCCCGAGCAATTGGCCCTTGGGCTAAAGCCCTGGCAAGCCAAACGATTGCTATGGAATACCTACAAATTTGGTGGTTTGAATACCACCAGCGACAACCAATTAAAGATCGATGTGGGGGGCTTTAATCCGATGTTGGGGGTGAGTTATGGCGAGATGGCTGCGGAGAGCAGGAGCCAGCACAAGAGCCAGGGGTTTGGCATTCCCCGATCTAGAGGCGAAGCTATCGAATACTTTTCTCCAGTGGCTGGTGATGCCCCCACTCAGGATTTGATGGATGGGGTGGAGACTTCTTGGAGCCGAGTGCAGGGGGCGGGCCAGATAGGGCCCCTAATCGATGTTTTGATTCGGGACTATTCTCTCGGGCATCCGGAAAGGAGCGTTCCTGGACTGGTCAAACTGTACCAAGAGATGGCGCTGCTTAAGGACGGTTACTGGAAAACACAGAAGATGAAGGAGACTGCCTCGCTCATTGGCGCCTGCAGTGGTTTATGGTTGGAGGCCTGGGTCCAGGTTCCTTATGTGGCCCAGGGGGACCCCTTGGAGGTCAATATCAACGCCATTGCACGCCTGCCCGGAGACCTTGCCCTCCACAAAATCCGGGTAGACGGTTACGACAGCTCCCTGAGCCTTCGGATGGAAGCGGACAAAAACTATTTTTTCACCACCCAGATCCAGGTCTCCAAAGAGCAACCCATTTCGCAGCCATATTGGTTGGTGCAGCCCATGTCTAGCGGATCGTTTAACGTAAGCAATCAGCAACAAATTGGCGACGCCCAGGGTAAACCAGCCTACGAGGTGGAGTTTACGGTGCGGATTGCGGGGCAAGACTTCACCTTTACACGACCGGTCCAATACAAATACTCCGATGCAGTAAAGGGAGAAATTTACGAGCCCCTTGCGGTACTGCCGCCCGTTACGGGGCAATTTGATCCAGCCTTGATAGTATTTACCTCGATCCAGGAAAAAGAATTTGGCGTCCGGGTAATCAAGCAAACTGTCCGAGACTTCCAGCCTGCAGTTTCGCTAACCCCGGCAGCCAATATCGAAGAGGTAAAGAAACCCGGCCCCCGGGAAGGTCAGCTCCTATATCAGGCTAGACCGCTGGCCAAAGAACAGCCCGTAGCATACTCGAGACTCGTTGCCGAAGTAAATGGAAATCGAGACAGCCTGCTGGACCTCAGGACGATTTCCTATCCGCATATACCGAGAATCGATTATTTCCGTCCCGCCATCATCAAATTTGTAGCCGCAGATGTGGTTATGGTAGGGAAACGAATCGGGTACATCGAGGGTTCAGGCGACAAAGTTCCGGAGGCGTTGAATCAAATGGGCTACGATGTGGTGATGCTGAAAGAAAAGGACATCAACCTCACCACGTTGAAGCCCTTGGATGCCATCATCACCGGTGTGCGCGCCTATGACGTGCACGACTGGCTGCAGGACAAATACAGCGTATTAATGGATTATGTGCGCCAGGGAGGCAACCTGATCGTGCAATACAATCGCAACCCCGTTTTTGGCCCCCTGCGCCTCAAGACAAAAATCGGACCTTACCCATTCACCATTACCAACGTGCGGGTGACAGATGAAGAAGCCCAAGTTAATTTCCTGCTTCCTAGCCACCCGGCGCTGAACTACCCCAATAAAATTACGGACCGGGATTTTGACGGCTGGGTCCAGGAGCGAGGCATCTATTTTGCAGGCCAAATAGATTCTGCGTATCAACCGATCTTGTCTATGAACGATCCAGGCGAACCCCCACGCAACGGAAGCCTGATAATCGCGGACTATGGAAAGGGAACATTCGTATACACGGGATTGGATTTTTTCCGCGAACTCCCTGCGGGTGTGCCCGGTGCCTACCGCCTCATGGCCAACCTCATTGCTCTAAATCATAAACGCTAGTTCTAAAATTCAGCTATGCAAAAAAGAAGGGAAATAGCCATCGCACTGGCCATCATTTTGGGCCTGGTACTGGGTAGATTTATCAAGCGGCTAACCATCGGATTGCTTATTGGGCTGGCCTTGGGCTTGCTGGCTTCTTCGTTGATTTCAGGAAGAAAAAACGCGAAAAAAAATTAATCATGGATCCTAGACGGCACGATAGTGGACACAAAATGGCACCCGTATTTAGGAAATGGGGCTACTGGTACTTGTTCGTTTTGGTCGTTTTGGTGCTGTTGATTGGCTTGTTTTACCTGTTTACCAAATATTTCTCATGAGTTGGCCCGACTGGGTGGTGCTGGTCATCACCTTAATTGGCATCATCGCCTATGGCCTGTACAAGAGTGGGTCAACCAAAGACTTGGACGGGTATTTCCGGTCCAACCGTTCCGTCCCTTGGGTCATCGTCCTTTTGGGAATCATGGGTACCCAAGCCAGTGCCGTGACCTTTCTGTCCGCACCCGGCCAGGCTTATACAGACGGGATGCGTTTCGTGCAATATTACTTTGGCCTGCCGATTGCGATGGTCGTGCTGTGCATAAGCTTTGTGCCAGTGTTTCGGAAATTGAAATTGTTCACGGCCTACGAATTCCTGGAAAAACGCTTTGACCTGAAGACCCGCACCTTGACTTCCCTGCTTTTTTTGCTGCAACGAGGGATCTCGACGGGTATCAGCATTTCGGCACCCTCCATTATTTTATCGGCCTTGCTGGGCTGGGACATTTTCTGGACCAATATTTTCATGGGTGGACTGCTCATCATCTATACGGTTACCGGGGGAGCAAAGGCGGTAGCCTACACCCAACAGATGCAACTCATCATCATCGCAGCAGGCATGATCATGGCCGGTTTTATGGTGGTCCATCTACTTCCTCCAGGAGTTGGCCTGCTGGATGCGCTGCATGTTGGTGGCAAAGCGGGCAAACTCAATGTTATCACTAGCGGCATCAAGAACCATCGCTTTGACTGGAAGGATCAATACAATATGTTTAGTGGAATTATTGGGGGATTTTTTTTAGCCCTTTCCTATTTTGGTACTGATCAGTCCCAAGTAGGCAGGTATCTCACCGCTAAATCAAACTCCGAAAGTCGCCTGGGGCTCCTGCTCAACGGCCTGGTCAAAGTGCCCATGCAGTTCCTAATCTTGTTGGTAGGGGTCTTGGTTTTTTCGTTTTACCAATTTGTTCCGGAGCCGGTTTTTTTCAACAATTCCCAACTGGTTCGCCTTGAACATTCCCGGTTCAAGGATTCGCTGCAGCAGCTGCAAAGCCAATATGATGCAATGCAGACCGCAAAGGTCATCCAAATGAAATCGCTAGCGGCCAATAAGGTGGAAAAAGACTCCGCCAAATGGCAGCAGGTCCGCCAGGTGCTGCAGACTTCGGAACAAAAGAAATTGCAGTATCGCAGTACCATCAAAAGATGGCTGGACGATAAACAAGTGGGCGGAGAAAGCAACGATACAAACTATATTTTCCTGCGATTCGTAGTGGACTTTTTACCCAAAGGGCTGGTCGGACTACTCATTGCGGTCATTTTCCTAGCGGCCTGGGGCTCCATTGCGGCTGCACTGAATTCACTAGCTTCTTGTTGTGTAGTAGACTTTCATAAACGCTTTTCAAAAAAACCACTATCGAACAAAAAGGAATATGCCTTGTCGAAATGGTATAGCTTTTTTTGGGGCCTTTTTTGCATTATCGTGGCGCAGTTAGCCTACAATATTGGCAATAGCCTGATCGAGGCAGTCAATGTACTCGGCTCCCTGTTTTATGGCGTAATGCTAGGCATCTTCCTCGTCGCTTTCTACTTAAAATCGGTAAAGGGAACTGCGGTTTTTGTGAGCGCCTTAGTGGTAGAAGCCATGGTGATCGCCTTGCACATCTTGAATCAACGAGGGATCATTTCGCTGAGTTTTTTGTGGTTGAATCTGGTCGGAGCGGTGGGTGTCGTCCTACTTAGTGCCCTTGTGCATCAGTTCATCAAGAGAGTTGGTCCAGCCGTTTCGGCATGAAAACTTTGGCCAGCTTCTTTCTGGGCTGGCCAAAGCCATTCCCTTATTTAAGAGTTGCGATCAATTTTTCATTTAAGGCTACGTAATCGTCGTTTTTGGCTTCCTTAGCCAACGCAATGGACTGCTGGGCTGTTGCCACGGCTTGCTGGTTTTTTCCCAGCTTTGCCAGACATCGCGCCTTTTGGTAAAAAATGAAATACCCGGTGGGATTTTGCTCAATGGCTTTGTCAAACCAGGCCAATGCTTGGTTCAAATCTTTGCCGTTATCTAAATAATACTGAGCTGCCTGGAAATAGGGGCGATTGTCCTTATTGAGGGTATTGTCAATTTGTGCCATGATCTTACCGTCAATCTCGGTGCGAATAGGCACCGAGACTACCGTCTTATCCCATTGTAATACCAGGTCACAGGTGCTGGAGGTCACGTTCGCAAATTCGATAGTAAATGATTCTGTTGGCGTAGTCGACACTTTGGTCTTAGCTTCCACGCGAACCAGGTCTTGATCGGCATGGTAGGCCGCGGGGTTGGTCACGTCCAATTGTTTGGTGATGATAATGGTCCAACTTTCCGGATGGGGAATCGTAAGCAATCCGTATTTGCCGGCTGGTATTTTCGTGCCTCCCATATCCACGTCGTCACCGAATTCTAGGGTTGTGGCCTGGTTGGCTCCGGTGCGCCACACTTTATCGTAGGGGACCAGATCACCGAAAATGGTTCGACCTTTCACACTCGGTCTGGAATAGCTCAACGTAATGGAAGAAAGACCGAAGTCCTGCTTCACATATTGCGGAGGGGAGGGAGCGGGGGTCTTGAGCTGCTGCGCCTTGGAGCTAAGAAAACAAAAAAATAACGCGAGCAGAATACTAGCAACTTTTTTCATATGTCAACAATTTTGAAACCCAAATGTACATTAATCGCGCACGCATTGAATGTTCGCTTTGCCTGGGCCTTTGCGACTAATCCTGGTCCAGAAACTCCTCAATTAAGTAGGTCGCGTTAAATTTCTTCCACTGGCTGTTGGATAATGTCTCCATGGCGCCTAAATAGTCCCCATGTCCTCCTGGGAAAATAGCCAGGACGGCCTGGGGAATCAGACGGCACATGTCGACGGCGTGCTCTATGCTTCCGATATCCCTGTTGCCGTTAATGACTAGGGTCGGGAAAGGGATGGATTTTATTTGCTCGTCACTCCAACCAGCAAAGGCTTTCAATCGTTGCACGTCCTTTTGAAACATGTTCATCAGCAATTGGGGATTGTTGTTGACGGATAAAAACTCCTTGCGTAAAACTTCGGGCATGTCTTGCAGTGACATGTGGTTAAATCCATCCCAAAACATGGGGGATGCACCACTGCGTTTATATAGTGCAGAAGCTATAATCAATTTGCGTACCATGGCAGGGTGGCGAAGGGCCATTTCGATGGTCATATGGGCGCCGTTGCTGAAACCCAGGAAATCTGCACGGCTTATGTGGAGGTTAGCCAATAGGGTAGCCACATCGTCAGCGTCTTGCGCGAAGGATAAGTCTGTATTTCGGTCATTGGTACGTCCGTGCGCCTGGAGCTCCATGGCGATTATTTTTCTGCGTTTAGCGAGCGCGGGGATAATTCTGCCGAAGGTCGTTTGGATGGTCGAGCCTCCACCATGGATTAGTACAAGGGGATCGCCTTGTCCATATAGCTCATAATACATCCTCAGTCCATTGACCGGGGAATATCCGCTCGTAAAATCGACAATGTTTGTCATCTCCTGCTAGTAATTCATGGTTTTTATTGGGTGGCTATTGTATAACCACTGTTTATTTTTTAAAGGCCGGATGAAACCGGTGCAGCGTTTCCCGCAGGAATTCCCGGTCCAGGTGGGTATAGATTTCGGTGGTCGTAATGCTTTCATGCCCCAACATCTCTTGCACCGCGCGAAGATCGGCTCCGCCTTCCACGAGGTGCGTGGCAAAGGAATGGCGCAGAGTATGCGGCGAAATATGCTTGTCGAGATTAGCTTTTTTCACCAGGTCACGAAGAATCAAAAAAATCATAACCCGGGAGATCTTGGTGCCTCTGCGGTTCAAAAACAAGATATCTTCCTGGCCAGATTTGGCGGGGACGTGCACACGAATATGTTGTTGGTAAAGGTCAATAAATTTAAGCGCAGACCCACCAATCGGAACAAGTCTCTCCTTGTCACCTTTGCCGGTGACCCGTATAATTCCTGCCTCGGGATATAACCCCGACATGCGCAAATTGATTACCTCGCTCACCCGCAGCCCACAGCTGTACATCGTCTCCAGGATGGCGCGGTTGCGTCCGCCTTCGGGCGTACTGAGGTCGATCTGGGCGATGATGTGTTCAATCTCGTCAAAGGTCAACACATCGGGGAGTGTCCGGGATAGCTTGGGTGCTTCCAGCAGCACCGTGGGATCGGTCTTCACGATGTTTTCCAACAAGCAGTATTTGTAGAAGGCTCTAATGCCGGAAATCATGCGGGCTTGTGAAGTCGCGCTAATGCCCAGGTTCGTAATCCATTTCAGGAATTGCTGGAGGTCGCCTACCTGCGCATCGGCGGGCTTTTGGATCGGATGGGACATTTGCAAAAACTGCGTTAGTTTTTCGATGTCGCGGACGTAAGCTTCCACGGAATTCTCCGATAAGGATTTTTCCAGCTGGAGGTAGGCCTTGAACCCTTTTTTATACGCGTCCCACATCAGACAAGTTTAAAATTTAATGGTCAAACCTAAAAATTTTCTTTGCTGCCTACAGGGTTTAAGGCATATTTGCTTGTTAATACCCGGCCACTCATGGTTACTGTCAATTTGCGTTCCTTTATTCTTGTCATCCGACGAAACAAACGCCGATTAAAAGGTTTTTTGACTCGCCTCCAAAAAAAGCCTCCAAGGGGCTTGGACAAGCTTGTGTTACAGGCCGATCAATCGGTATGGAAGCAAGTCAATTGCTTGGATTGTGCGAATTGTTGCAAGACAATGTCGCCAACCTATACCCGGCGGGATATCGAGCGTATCTCCAAGCATCTGGGTATGTCAGCCAAGGCCTTCCGGCAAAAATGGCTCTACAAAGACAAAAGTGGCGACTGGTTGAACCTCAGCGAGCCATGTCAGTTTCTGGACCTCAAATCAAATAAGTGTGGAATTTATGAGCAGCGCCCCCGGGACTGCGCAGGCTTTCCGCACCACACCAAAAAGAGGATGATCGATTACATGCATGTATACAAGCAGAATATTGAATATTGCCCCGCTACATATAAACTGGTAGAACTGATCATGGAATCTTTGCACAAGCACCCGGTACAGGATAAACCGTTAGGCGACAGCTGAGACTTCGGCCGACAACAAATGCCCTTTGCATGTTGAACTCAAACCGACAGGGTTAAAACCCACGCATGGAACTGGAAAAAAATAAGGTCTTTTGCCTCCAGGGGAAGGTGCAGCACTACAGTTGGGGAGGGACCTCCTTTCTCCCTAATTTATTGGGTGTCCCCAATCCTCAAGACCAGCCCTTTGCCGAATATTGGCTGGGTGCACATGAACTGGCTGAATCCGAAATCCAGATGCCAAATGGAGACTTCGTGAAACTTGGCACCTACATCAAATCCTTTCCCCTACAGACACTGGGAGCCGATGTCGCCCAACGATTCGGCAGATTGCCGTATCTGCTGAAGATACTTGACGTGCGCGATATGCTGTCCATTCAAGTTCATCCTTCGAAGAAATCGGCGGAGATGGAATTTGAGGTCGAAAACGCCAGGGGTGTACCCGTTGGAGCTCCCGAGCGTAACTACAAGGACGATAACCACAAGCCTGAACTGATGATGGCCCTGGGAGAATTTTGGCTGCTGCATGGATTCAAGACCAAAGCCCAGATTGAATCTACCCTGCTGCAGACTCCAGAGCTCACCTTCCTATGGCCAGCCTTTCAAAAAGGTGGCTATCAATTGCTCTATGCAACGGCCATGCAAATGGAGCAGTGGCAAGTCAATGAGGCCTTGAAACCCATCTTGGATAGGACCCTGCCAGCTTACCAGGCGAACCGGCTCGATAAGAATAAACCCGACTTTTGGGTGGCGCGCGCGGCCCTGACACATGGCAGTTCTCTAGGCATCGACCGCGGGATTTTTTCCATATATTTTTTTAATCTGGTCCATCTGCGAGCGGGGGAGGCTGTTTTCCAGGACGCGGGCGTCCCTCATTCCTATTTGGAGGGTCAGAATATTGAGATCATGGCCAACTCCGACAACGTCCTACGCGGCGGGCTTACCGCCAAACACGTGGATGTGCCGGAATTGCTTAAACATGTGAGGGGGGAAGAAACCAAGCCTCGGAAGATTGTGGGGAAAAACACCGCTCCGCACCTGTCTGTGTTTACCACTCCGGCACCGGATTTTGAGTTGAGTATGATTGGCTTAAAATCGGGAGAGCAAATTTTCTTAACTGCACGCTCCAGCGAAATCTATTTAGTTCTTCAAGGCGAGATCGGCTTGGAAGAAAACTCCTCCAACGGATTTTCTCGTCATAGCGGCCAGGCCTGGGTCAGCTTTCATGAAGCTACCTTCACCCTAAGGGCGACAACCGATGCGCAAGTCTGTCGGGCAAGCATCCCTGGCTCGCATGGCTTGTAGCCAGCCTAGGTGCTTGTTATCCACCCCCCTTATGTGCATTATTGGCCCGATGCAATTGGTTTTTTTGAATTATTTTTGACTTCCCAAACAATGTATATGAAATGGAATAAATCCCTAATCTGGTCTATTGGACTGCTGGTCTTGGTCGCCGCACTGTATCGCATTATTCCCGGCAGACCTCCGGGTTTTGCCCCGCAATTGGCAATGGCAGTATTTGCTGGGGCCATCATTAAAAATAAAAAGTGGGCATTTTTAATGCCTATCCTGTCCATGTTTATCAGTGACCTATGCTATCAGCTGCTGTTTCTGGGCGGGATTTCCTCTCGGCCGGGGTTTTATGAGGGGCAATGGCAAAATTACCTCTTGTTTGGGCTGATGGTTGTGATTGGCTTCGCCATAAAAAAAGCCTCTGTGCTCAATGTGCTGGTATGTTCGCTTGTGGCTCCCACGGTCTATTTTATTCTGTCCAACCTGGTCTTGTGGGCTGGATGGACGGGTACCCGGGGACTTGGACGTCCAAAGACCTGGGATGGTCTGCTGCTGTGCTTTAATGACGCCCTGCCTTTCTATCTCAACAGTCTGTACGCTACGCTGGTTTTTAGTGTCTTGCTCTTTGGATCTTATTACCTGCTTCGAAAAAATAGCGCACAAACCGTGGCTACACTATAGTTCAACCGCGCATAAACGATATCGTTGCAAGCCGTCGACCTTCTTGCCGGCGGCTTTGCTTTTAGCGTGGTCCAAGACCTGCGGATGCCGACCTAACTCTTGGTTTGCTTTTCAAAAGCTTCATCCCGCGCCAGATGTTTGCCGTCCGCTGCGGAGGTGGCCAGTTCATCGCAGCGGTTGTTGAAGGGATTCTGAGCATGGCCCTTAACCCATATCAACTTGAGCTTGTATTTGGACGAAAGTTCGTAAAACCGTAGCCAGAGATCCTTGTTTTTCTTACCCCCCTTAAAATCGGTAGCGATCCAGTTTTGGAGCCAGCCTTCCTGGACGGCTTTGACGACGTATTGACTATCGCTATAGATAGTTACGTGCAAGCCTTCCTTTTTCAGGGCTTCCAGGCCCGCGATTACGGCCATCAGTTCCATGCGGTTGTTGGTGGTCAGCCGAAATCCTGCGGACAATTCTTTTTGATGGTTTCCCCAAATCAAGATCGTCCCATAGCCTCCCGGACCTGGGTTTCCTCGAGAAGAGCCATCGGTATATATCAGCAACTGATCGGTTGACAAAGCCTTGTTTTTTTTGGTGATGGATCCCTCCGGGGGCGCCTGGCAGCAAGCGTAAGACCCGGCCCCACGATCCCCTGATCAAACCTGCAGCATCCCCATGTTGAATTCCCCAGCAGACGGGTTGTGCCCGACGGCCTTCAGACTCTCTGCGATGATTTGGCGGGTAGCTGCTGGATCTATAATGGCATCAATCCACAAGCGGGCTGCCGCATAGTATGGAGTGGTTTGTTTTTCGTACCGGTCTTTGATTTGGTCAAGCAGTCTTTTTTCTTCCGCCGGATCAATTTCGGCCCCTTGTGCCTTCAGAGATCCTACCTGGATCTGCAAGAGGGTCTTGGCTGCCTGATCACCACCCATGACCGCAATGCGGGCCGTTGGCCAGGCGTAAATAAATCGCGGGTCGTATGCTTTTCCACACATGGCATAGTTACCCGCTCCATAGGAATTGCCGATGATGACGGTAATTTTTGGGACCACCGAATTGGCTACAGCATTAACCAGTTTGGCGCCATCCTTGATGATGCCAGATTGTTCACTGCGGCTGCCTACCATAAAACCGGTGACATCCTGCAGGAAAATTAAGGGGATCTTCTTTTGATTGCAATTCATGATGAATCGGGCCGCCTTATCGGCGCTGTCGTTGTAAATGACACCGCCCATCTGCATTTCCCCCTTTTTGCTTTTCACGATTTTGCGCTGATTGGCAACCAATCCCACCGCCCAGCCATCTATGCGCGCGTAGCCACACAAAATCGTTTTGCCGTAGTGTTCCTTGAATTGCTGGAAGGAACTCTTGGCGTCTGCGGAACTGGACTGGTCCACGATTCGGTCAATGATATCCAACATATCATAAGGCTTGCTGTGATCCAGGGGAAAGATACCATAGAGTTCAGACGGGTCCTTGAGTGTTTCTAGCGGCTTGGTGCGATCAAACCCTCCGGAGTCGGGAGTTTGCGTACGACCCAGTTTGCTCATGATGCTTCGGATCCTGTCGAGGCATTCTTGTTCGGTGGGGAATTTATAATCGGCAATGCCGGAAAGCGCCGTATGCGTTTCTGCACCACCCAGCGTTTCGGCATCTACCTCCTCGCCGATGGCCGCCTTCACCAGGTAGGGTCCAGCCAGATAGATCGAACCATTTCCTTCCACCATCAGCGTTTCATCGCTCATGATGGGCAAATAGGCGCCGCCCGCCACACAGGCTCCCATCACTGCAGCTATTTGGGTAATACCCATCGCACTCATGCGCGCGTTGTTTCGAAAAATGCGGCCAAAATGCTCTTTGTCCGGAAAAATCTCATCCTGCATCGGCAAAAATACCCCCGCACTGTCCACCAGATAAATGACGGGCAGGTGGTTGTCCATGGCGATTTCTTGCATGCGGATATTCTTCTTGGCCGTGATCGGAAACCAGGCACCGGCTTTTACGGTTTGGTCATTGGCCACAATCACGCATTGCCTGCCGCTGACATACCCCAAGCCCGCTACCGTGCCCCCGGCGGGACATCCACCGTGTTCTGCATACATGTCAAATCCGGCAAAGGCACCGATTTCGATAAAGGCGGAACCGGAGTCAATCAGGTAATCGATGCGCTGCCGGGCAGTAAGCTTATTTTTGCGGTGCTGCCTGTCAATGGCTTTCTTGCCTCCACCCAGTAGAATCTTGTCTAACCTCATCCGCATCTGGCTTAGAGCCATTCGAATACTGTCGTCGTTCTTGTTAAATTCCAGGTCCATAGCGGAGTTTATGGTGTGCAATTTAAGATTGAAGCAGTAATATTGAACTATTTTTCATGCGGATGTTAGCAATACGAAATGCAAAGTGGATCACTTTGATCGGGCTCGCAGTGGCCATTAAACTCTTTTCTTTTTTTCCTGCAGCTGTGGAGCGGTATTATTCAACGGGCATCTATCCGGGGATTGCGCTGGTATTGCGCGCTGCTCTGGGTTGGGTCCCATTCAGCGTAGGGGATCTGGTTTATCTTTTCGCCTTGATCTGGCTGCTGATCCGCCTGGTGCGGGTGATCCGACAATTGGCTGGCAGGCAACTGGGCCGGCAGTGGTGGATCCGGGGGCTGCGCAAATTGGCCGCCGCTGTGTTGATCCTGTACGTCACATTTAATATGCTTTGGGGGCTCAATTACGACCGACTCGGTGTAGCCTTCCAGTTGCAACTTAATCCCCAGCCCTATACGAACGTGGAGCTACAGAACCTGGTCGAATTAATCGTACAAAGGTTAAATCAACTGGATTCCATGTCCCGGGTCCAGCGACCCGAACTACAAAGCAAGCGATTTGTTTTTTCGGCGGCGGATAGAGCCTACCAAAGTCTTGGGCTTCAGGATTCGAGGTTCGTCTACCGGGTTCGTTCCGTGAAGCCTTCTTTATATAGTTACCTAGGTAATTATTTGGGTTTCGCGGGCTACTACAATCCTTTTTCCGGGGAAGCGCAGGTCAATACTACCATTCCGGTGTTCACCCAGCCTTTCACCTCCTGCCATGAAATGGGCCATCAACTGGGCTATGCCCAGGAGAACGAGGCCAATTTTGCGGGGTACATGGCCACCAAATCCTCGCCGGATCCTGCCGTTCGCTACTCGGTATATTTTGATCTGTACCAATATGCGGCCAGTGAATTGTATCTGCGCGATTCGACACGGCTAATACCCCTGCGGGCGCAGTTGCATCACGATATCCGCATGGACTACCAGGAACTGGTGCGTTTTAACCGCAGGTATCAAAATCCGCTGGAGCCCTTGATCCAGAAATTGTATGGGAGATACCTCAGAGCCAATAACCAACCCCAGGGCATTATGACCTACGATGAAGTGACTGGCCTGGTCATGGCCTATTGCCGCAAATATGGAAAGGCGGCCTTTTGATAACGCGTGGTCGCAACAGCTGTGAGTGCGGGGGCCTGCGCTGGTCCGGACACTAGAATTTGTTCTTCCACATCATGCTCTCCACGGGCTTGTCCGGCTGACCATTGTACTTGGCATCTTTTTTCTGGTTGTATTTGACTTCGATATCTCCTTCCACCGGAAAATAAATCAGTTGGCCAATCGGCATGCCTTTGTATACGCGCACCGGTTGCTTTACGGAAATTTCCAAGGTCCAATGCCCGCAAAATCCGACATCCCCTTTGCCTGCCGTTGCATGGATATCAATCCCCAGACGACCGGTAGAGGACTTGCCCTCCAGGAACGGTACGTGGGCCAGCGTCTCGGTATATTCCAGGGTCGCACCCAAGTAAAATACATGTGGTTGGAGCACGAACCCCTCATCGGGAATTTCGAAGTGGTCGATGAGGTTGTGTTTGCGCGCATCGATGACTTCATCGCGGTATTTGGCAAGCCATTTGCCTAAATGCACATCGTAGGAATTGCTTCCCAAACAGGAACGGTCATAGGGAACAATCTTGATGTTGCCGTTGGCAATTTCTTCGAGAATACGCAGATCAGATAAAATCATCTTGAAAGTAAAATGGGTTGACGAACTTTGATTGGTTAAACCTACTTGAGTTTGCGAATTTGCCGTTAAGTTTTCATATATGTCTTTATTTTATCAACATGATATCAACCAGGACACGAAGTTAGGTGTTTGGCATATTGAAGAACCGGAATGGTATTTTCTATCCAAAGTGCCCCTGAAGCGTGATGTCTCCCATCCGCGCAAACGCCTGCAACATTTGGCCGGAAGGTTCCTGTTGCCGAGCTTGTTTGGGGATTTTCCCCTGGCCGATATTCTGATTGCCGACACCCACAGGCCGTACTTGGAAAACGAGCAGTACCATTTTTCCATTTCCCATTGCGGGGAATTTGCAGCGGCACTCGTAAGCCGGGCCAGTAGGGTGGGTATCGATCTGGAAATCATAGACGAGCGGATTGAGCGGATTCGGGATAAATTTCTAACGCCTGTTGAGCTGCAATGGGCACGCGATCAATGGGCACATGTAGATACGGCGTCAAGCGGAACGGCCGCTGGGACGGAGCTCGCAATGCTCACGACACTTTGGTCTTGTAAGGAAGCCATGTTCAAATGGTATGGGCTCGGTCAAGTAGATTTTAAACGACATATGACGCTCGATGGCCCCATCCTGCGCACCGAAGACGGCCTTTGGTTGGATTTTGCGTTTCGCAAAATCCAACCACTTCGTCTACGGGTAGGGGTGAAGCTTTGGGACGACCTCGTTCTGGCCTGGATGGTGGCTTAGCCAGAGCGGATGGGTGCTTGGGGATCCACCTCTATTCATCCAAGAAGTTCACGTCTTCGGTGTCCTCCAGCAAACCCAGGTCGATGGCGTCTTGGCCCGCAATGCCTTCCACCGACCCTTTGATGTGCGCGGCGTTCAGGAGCACTTTTTCCAGTTGTTTTTCCCTGGACTTCCACAATTTTTCCATCGCATCCCGTTCCCGTTGGATAGACTGCTTCATCGATATGAATCCTTCCCGGATGGCTTTCCACTGTTCGCCAAATTCATGGCTGGTCAAGTAATGGTACAGCAAATGCATCTTGTCGCCTTTGTGGTCCTGGGCTTTGGCGGCCAAATAGATTTTGATGATGCCGTCGCGCAGGGCATGAACCAAGGGTTTGACCTCGGCCAAGCTGCAGATCCAAACTCCGTCTTTTTCACCGAAGCGCTCCATCTCTTTGGGCAGGGTCTTGGTCACGATAACGGCCAGCTGTGCGCCCTGGCTGCGCATGTCGGCTTTGAGTTTTTCTATCCAGTCCGCGTTGAACAATTCGGCCCGCTTGCTTTCAAAGATGATCTTGCCACATTCCTGACCCAGGCTATTTTTGACCGTCTGTACACAATCCGCTCCACGCTTGCCTTTGCCCACTTCGCTAATCTGGTCGAAGGGGAAAGCCGCTTTAAGAAGTTCCTCCAAGGCCAATTCCTGCGCTTCGCCCTGCAATTGCATGGAACCTTGGTCCGCCTTGCGCTTCATTTCCTCGGCCAGTTTCTTTTGGTCTTCGAGCTGCTTTTCCAACTCCCGGAGGCGCAATTGAAACTCGGTTTCCTTGGAGGCCGTCTTTTGTTCCTCCAGTTTGCGCAACTCCTCGATCAGTTTGGATCGCTCGTCGTTGAGTTTGCGCTGTATCGATAAATCCAGCTCGGCCTCCTTGGTCCGCAGGGCCTGCTCCTGCTGCAGGAAGTCCAGTTCCCGCTGGCGGGCCTCTTTGAGTTTTTCTTCCGACTCCTTATTGGATTGCTGCAAAAACCGAAGACGATGTTCAAAATCGGAGCTGATCGTGCGGCGCAAGCTTTCTTCCAGACTCTGCTGCAGGGATTTCTTTTCTTGGGTGAGTAGTTTATCAAACCCGTCTTGCTGCAGGGCGAGTTGCTTGTGCAAGTCGGTCATTTTTTGTTGGTATTCGTCTTCCTTTTTTTTGGTAAAGGCGATCATTTGTTCACGCAGTTCCTGCTTATACTCCTCCGAAACCGCTTCTTCCATGGGGAACAAGTGACCACACTGCGGACATTTTATGGTTGTAGGCATGCCTGGGCTATTTTCCTGCAAGTTTACGATAAGTAAGGGGAGTCGCCTGCTGCAATTTCCAGCACGAGGACCGAGCTTGGACCGCCTCGCCGATGGGGGGGTAATTGGAGCTTTAGTTTTTCACCCGAAAGTTAAAGACCAGGGTCCCCATGGATTCATCGCCGGTGGCATTAAATTTTATCTGTTTGGCTTTGCGTAGCGCGATGGCTTTCATTGATGGATCCGAGGTCGTCGATCCGCGGGGTTGGTAGGTCGCATCCACTACCTGGCCCGTGCCGTCGACATGGATATCTACCGCAATTTTTGCGTTGTCCGTGAAATCGTCCGTGAACGCAGGAAGGCTATTCATTTTTCTTCCCACCAAACCGTTGGAGATCCGCACGCCGGAATTGCCGTTTCCTCCTCCCGTATAGCTGGTCGCATTGGGGTCTCCGCCCGGCCGGCCTTGGTCACCCTTGCCCCCGGCAATACCCTGATTGCTGCCGGGCTTGTAATCATCGGCATCGTTTCCTCCACTGGACGTGCCACTCACACCATGGAAGACGGCCTTCGGCTTGGGTGGTGCAGGCGTGGGTTCGACCACAGGAGTTACCACTTTAACCGGCTTATTTTTGGAGAGGTCCTTATCGGGGATCTTGGTCGCGTTGGGTTTGGTGACAGCGGGTTTTTTTATGGCCGGAGCGTCCAGGTTCTTGTCGTCGGTCTCGACGTCTTTATAGGCTGTTTTCTCCACCACCGTCTGTTTGGGGGGCGAATATTTTTGCTGGTCTTCGGCGGCGGGTTTGCCCGGCAAAAAGGGTTGTTTGTCTCCAAGCCCCATGTCGCTGTTGCCTAAATTTACTTCTATGCCCTGGTCAATTGGCAGGGCCGGGGGGACGGGCTCGGAAAAGGTGACCCAAAATATCGCCAGCAGCAACAGCAGGCAAATAGCGAGCGTATAACCGGTAGCTTCCCAGTTCTTGCGAGCTTCAAAATGGTCGGATGCGTAGGTCGAATTCACCTTGCGAATATAGCAAAAGTTGAGCCCCGGGAAAGAGGGAAAATGTTAATTGTTACCCACCGGCGTACCGGACATGCAGCTTGTGAATTGTGCCCGTTGGGGATCAGCCCACCTGGTGGTAAATAAATGAAGGCATCCACTTCATCAGCTGCGCAATGAGCCACCAGCGCCGGGTAACAAAGACCCTCCACTTTTTCTCTTCGATCGCCCGATGGATTTGCCGGGCAGCTTTTTGCGGCGAGGCCACCCAAAACCGCTTATTGCCCTTGGCCATTTTGGTGTCAACAAACCCGGGTTGAATATCGGTAATAAAAATCGGCAGCTTATTCTTCTTGACCTTCATGTGGAGGCCCTCCAGATAAACACTCTGAAACGCCTTGGACGCGTTGTAGGCAGGGGCGAAACTACTGCCGCGTTGCGATGCTACCGAGGAGGTCGTGGCCAGTTGCCCGCTTCCCTGCGTCAAAAAGTACGAGTATCCGTAACTGATCAGATCCAGAAAACCTTTTACGTTGGTGCGTGTGGTGGTTTGGTCGATGGCCCAATCCAGGTCTTCACTTACTTCTCCATAGCCTGCGTTATAGACCAGTAAATCCATGCCGCCCATTTTATCGATCAGGGCGCGCAGTTGCGCGACGTTATCGGGGCTGGTGGCGTCGAAGCATTGGGTGATGACGTTGTTGGGATACTCCAATTGCAGACTGTACAGCAAATCCTGACGTCGACCTGTAACGCCGACCAGACCGCCTTCGGAGGCGTAGATCTTGGCCAGCTCCCGACCGATTCCTGAGGTGGCGCCAATGATGATGGTTTTTTTCATAGTGGATGATTTGTTATCCTCTTCATGGATGAGTTAGGTATACTGACCCGGCAAGAATTATACCTCGTTTTCCTCTTGGGGACCAGATGGGCAGATCGCCCCGGATTCCAAACTGGTCCTGGGCGTTCTGGTTTAGTGTTTAGTGGGCGAAATCCGATTCAAAGCGCCCCTTAATGCGTTCCATCGGGGGATTGAAGTAGCCAAATTTAACAGAGGGGAATTCTTCCTGGATCAAGTCCATGAGTTGACGCACTCCCAGGCATTCACCCGTATCGGTTTGCCCAATTTTGCCCAGGTACCAGTCAGGGTCTATGTTAAAATTGCGCCATTGAATCATCTGTAGATCTGTCTGGCGGATTAGCAGACGCAGGGCTTCATATTCTTCTACGCTATCGGTCATGCCAGGAAAAACAAAATAGTTGATGGAGGTCCAGCCGCCAAAACTGCGCACGACCCGCAGAGATTCCACGATGTCTTTGAACACGTAGTTATTGGGCCGGTAGTACGCTTCGTAAATGTTCTTGCGGGCGCTGTTGGTGCTGACGCGGATGGAGTCTAGGCCGGCCTCACAAAGGGCGCGCACCGCGTCTGGCCGCGAGCCGTTGGTGTTGATGTTGATACTTCCGCGCCCGGAGTGTTTGCGCATTTGGCGGATGGCCTCAGCAATCGTTTCCCACATGAGCAGCGGTTCACCTTCACAGCCCTGTCCAAAGCTGACGATGGGATAGGGCGCTGTTTGCAGATGCGGCACCGTGAACTCGACGATTTCTTCCGCCAGCGGCCGGAAGTCGAGCCGGTCCTGGGTGGAAGAAATGGATTCCTCCTGGGGCTGGAAGGAAATGCAGCCGATACAATTGGCGTTGCAGGCAGGTGAGGTAGGCACGGGACATTCCCAACGGCCGAGTGCAAAGTTGCGGGCCGCCGGACACTGGTAGGTGAGACAACAATTATCCATCAGGTGACGCACCAACCGGTTCTCTGGGTAGGCTTGCAGCAGCCGCGCGGCGCCACGTTGGATCTGCTCTTGGTCGTAGCCCACCTGTTCCTGGCGGATGTCTTGTTCAATGCGCAAAGCTGGCACCAGGAATTTCCCCTCCCTCCAGGCCGCCGCCGTGTAACAAAAAAGCGGGAGGGTAGGAGCACCCCGCTCCGTCTCATAAGCGGCCAGGTACAGGCCCGTATGCGCAGGGGGGATGAAGGCAGCCACGGCCCACCCCTTTTGACAGAGCCGCATTTGCCCACTGCGCACGTCGATGCCAATGGCTCGCCTGCCGGGAAGCTCGTACAATGACCCGCCCGCAGGCAGCTCCGTCCAATCGCCCTCGGGTACCGGCAAGGCGTCCCAACCGCTGCGACCGCTGGCTAGCAGGGTTTTGTCTTCAAATATGTTCCCTTTTCCATCGGAATAAACCAGGAAGGGTGATTGTGGTGCTCTGCGCATAGAATACAAGCTAAGGCCCATGGAAGCAAGGGGCTAGCGGATGCAAATTTCGTAAATTAATTGGAACTCCTCGAAAGGGTGAGTTGTTGGTGGCAATAGGCGTTGAACTCCTCCTCATCAGCATCGTCATCCTCCTCTTCCTGGGTTTCACGCTGGATCAATTTATTGCTTCGCAAATCCAGAGTTAGCAGGCCGTCTTTGAGTACGATGTTGTTAAAATCCCCCCAGCGGTAGGTTTTTTTGGGTAAGCTATTGATCTGCACCCGGTCCTGGGTAAATCCGACTTCCAGTGGACGTTTGGCCTGGTATTCGAAAAATTCCAGGGCGAAATACAGCAGGGCGAACCATTTCAGGTAGGGCATCATGATCCAAAATAGGCCAGCCACCAGTAGCCAGTTGCGGTAACGCGGGCGCCGTCCCTTACGGGTGGCTATCCAATTGATCACTACCCCGCTGCCCATCACGAGGGCTTGGGCTGTGAGCAGCAGATTGAAGCGGGCCGTTCGGACTTGTTCCCAGATGGGTACCGCGGTGGAAAAGCAGCATAGACAGAAGCTGATTCCGTCGATGTACTTCTCGTTGGTTTTTTTTAACGTGACGACGTATTGAAATTGCATGAATTTTTTTTACTTGATCGCTCGGCAGATGCAACGGGTGCACCGTCAAGCAGCTGTGGGCATTGGACCGAGGTGCTTGATGACCGCAGGCGCTGGCCGCGGGCAGAAATCGGCGCTCTCCCCTCGGGCTTAGCGCCAAGCTAAGGTAGCAAAAAGGTCCAAGCGCGCGGGCGCTGCTAGGCGAACGGGAGATGGGGCTTGCAGACGGCCAGCTGATTTTGCCGACCACCCTTTAGCGCAGGGTGGCTTAGCGCTTTTTACCTAACTTTGCGCCACAATATAACAAGCTATGAAAAGATTACACGTCGTGCTGCTTGTTTTTATCGCCATAGCCATTGGTGTACTAGTAAGCTTCATGGGCAATTTATCCTCCTACGAGACCATCGCCTCGGCTAAACGGAAAGAAGGCAAGGTGGTGACCATCATCGCTCGGCTGGATGCCCACGCACCGATGGTATACGACCCGGTGAAGGACCCCAACTACCTGAGTTTTTATGTCAGCGATTCCCTGGGTAACAAAGCCCAGGTGGTTTACCATTTTGAAAAGCCTTATGACATGGAGAAGGCCGAGCGCATTGTCCTGAAGGGAAAAATGCAGGGAGACGTATTTGAGATTACCCAAAAAGACGGCATATTGATCAAATGTCCCTCCAAATATAAAGACGACCCACAGGCCGCCAAGAAAAACCTAAGTCAAAATCAATATTAAGCCATGGAGTACGTAGGCGAGCATTTGTTGCCCGGGAAGCTGGGGCATTTCTTTGTTGTTCTTTCATTCGTCTCGTCCCTGGTAGCTGCGGTGGCTTTCTTCAAAGCGGCGGGAGCGGCCAATCCGGCCGACCAGCGCAGTTGGAAGCGCCTGGCAAGGATCGCTTTTGGTATCGACACGCTGGCGGTATTTTCCGTATTCGCGACCATTTATTTCATCGTTCGATCGCACTTGTTTGAATACAATTTTGCCTGGGAACATTCCAGTCGCTCGCTGTCGATGAAGTATCTGCTGAGTTGTATCTGGGAAGCCCAGGAGGGGAGTTTTCTGCTCTGGACGATGTGGCACGGCGTATTGGGTATGATGTTGATCTTTCGAGCCAGGCGCTGGGAAGCACCGGTGATGACCGTTATCAGCTTTGCCCAGTTCTGTCTTGCGAGCATGATCCTTGGGGTATATATTTTTGGGGCCAAAATCGGCAATAGCCCCTTTCTTTTGGTGCGTCAAATGTTCAGCGAGGCTCCCATATTTAGCCGGCCCGATTACCTTAAGCTCCCCCAGATGCAGGATGGCCAGGGGTTAAACGCTCTGCTGCAGAACTACTGGATGGTCATCCATCCACCGATCCTTTTTTTGGGTTTTGCCTCCACGGTGGTACCCTTTGCCTTCGCCTTTTCGGGCCTATGGAAAAAACAATACGGGGGCTGGACGAAGGCGGCATTGCCATGGACACTTTTTTCCGCCTGTATCCTGGGCACGGGCATTATGATGGGCGCGGCCTGGGCCTATGAATCGTTAAGTTTTGGGGGCTATTGGGCCTGGGATCCCGTGGAAAATGCCTCCCTGGTACCCTGGCTCGTCTTGGTAGCGGGATTGCACACACAAGTCATCTATAACGCGACCGGCCATTCCCTGCGGGCCACCTACCTGTTCCTGCTGCTGGGGTTCCTTTTGATCCTGTATTCTACCTACCTCACCCGCAGCGGCATACTGGGAGACACCTCCGTGCACGCCTTCGTGGAGTCGGGCCTGGACCGCCAACTGGTGGGTCTTATTGGCATATTCGCTCTGCCGGCGTTCTTTTTGTATGTACGCAACTATAAAAAAATCCCCCATATTGCCAAAGAAGAAAGCGCATACTCACGCGAATTCTGGATGTTTATCGGATCCCTGGTTATCTTCCTGTCCGCCTTATTTATCATCGTTTCCACCTCCCTTCCTGTCATCAACCTGCTGGCCGGCACCAAATGGACCCTGGGCGATGATGCAACCTTCGCCTACAACCGCATCGAAATATTCATAGCCATCCTGCTGGGCTTGCTCACGGGCGTGACCCAATACCTAAAGTACAAGGGCACGACCAGGACCTATTTTTTGCGCAAAATCTGGCTACCCCTGCTGCTTGCCCTAGTGGCTTCTGTCTGCTTGAGTTTGTTCGGTGGTGTGCATTACCTCAAATACGGTAGCGGATACCTGGCCGCTATTCACCTGGCCTTGTTGGGCGCCACCTTTGCCGTCGTCGCCAACGCGGGATACATCTGGTCGGGTCTACGCGGCAACCTGAAGGCCGCGGGGGCTTCCGTGGCGCATATGGGTATCGGTCTGATGCTGTTGGGTATTCTGTTGTCCTCGGCCAAAAAACAGGTATTGAGTAACAATACCACCGGAATCAACATCAACTTTGATCCTGCGTCCAAGGAGGATCCCTTGGAAAATATCACCCTGATCAAAAATGTCCGCACCGATATGGGTACCTATTGGGCGACGTATTTAAACAGCGATTCGGTGGACGCCAGCAGCCGGACTACGTATTTTCATATTCATTTGTCCAGCAAGGACGGTCGCGATCAATTCGATCTGTTTCCTGATATGATGAAATCGACCAAGGGCCAACAGGGTAGTGGCTTCACCCCGGTCTTCAATCCGGATAAGCACCACTATTTGGACCGGGATATATTCAGCTACATAGCCGCAGTCGAAAATACGGACAACGAGGATACGACGCATTTTCGGCGTTACTCGGTGGCCGTGCACGATACGATCTACTATTCCAACGGATACATCGTGCTGAATAAAATCACCGTCAATCCTAACCAGGGAAAATTTCACTTTACGTCCTCCGACACGGCCCTGATGGCTGACTTAACCGTAGTGGGAAAAGATAGCATCCATTACCAGGCGACCCCGCTGTTTTTTATTAAAGACAACGAGATGAATTACGTGCTGGATACCGTGTTTGCGCAAAATCTGGCTATCGGCCTGACCCGGGTAGTGGATCATCGTCGAGTCGAATTGAGCGTGAAGGAATCCTCCGGCATGGTGCCTTTCGTGTCGCTGAAAGTCTTGGAATTTCCGCAGATCAACCTGCTATGGGTCGGGACCCTGGTGATGATCACGGGGTTCATCATGAGTATCGTCCGGCGCCGCAAACAGAACCTGCGGGTTTCTGCCTAGCCCCTCTCTCTCTCTCTGAGCCCCCGCTTGCACTGGTGGTATCCAAGTGGGCCTTAGATCCCGCCTGGACAGCCCTATATGGGGACAATAATATAACCCTTTGGTCCGGTCACTTACCGGGGTAAACAGTATGAATAGTGAGGATTTATGGTTACCTTTAATCACCCATAATGCGCCCTGGTTGGACAAAATATTGGCTACTTTGCTTTGCCCTCGTACCCCTGCTCGCGACGAGTACACAGGTATGGGCGCAACAGGCCCCCGCATCCCCCCAATATGGGCCCAACGATACCCTGCTGGTGCCGATCTATGTGTTCCAGGGCGATACGATTCCAGCCAGGACCCTGGAGATGGTTTGGGTGAGCGGTCGCATGACGCCCACCATGCGTAAGCATGTGGAGGAGTGGACCCGCTTGCGTAATGCGGTTTATGTGACTTTTCCCTATGCCCGTAAAGCCGGCATCATCCTCAATGACATCAATGGAAAACTCGCCCACATGAGTTCGGAGCACGACCGCAAATCCTACTTGAAAGAACGGGAGAAGGACCTCAAACGGGAGTTTACTGACCCCCTGGAACACCTCTCGGTCTACCAAGGAAAAATACTCATGAAACTCATAAATCGCCAAACAGGCAACGACTGCTACGACATCATCAAAGAATATAAAGGAGGCTTCACTGCGCGGTTCTGGCAAACCGTTGCTTTTTTCTTCGACACCAGCCTCAAGCAGCCTTATGATGCAACGGGTGAAGATTACCAAATAGAGGGCATCGTGCGTGAAGTGGAACGCATGTATCACGGATGATATCCGACTGCGTGTTGCGCCATCCTCCCGCCAAGTCCAATCTGCATTGCTTGAGTGCGCCTTACAAATTACTAATCTTATCTAGGATCGCTGTCGTGCTAAACCCCTCGACGATCGGATTGATGATGACTTTGCCTCCGCTTGCTAGGACCTCTTTGGCGCCGACGATTTGATCCATCCGGTAGTCACCCCCCTTTACCAGGACATCGGGCCTAACGGCCAGAATCAGTTCCAGCGGAGTATCCTGGTCAAAAAGTACCACTAAATCTACCATGAGCAGGGAGGCCAGCAGGGTGGCTCTAGAGCCTTCGGTATTGATGGGGCGGTTGGGGCCCTTCAGCCTGCGGGCGGATTGATCGGAGTTGAGTCCGACGATTAGGAAATCCGCCTGGCTCGCAGCCTGGGACAGGGAGGCGATATGGCCCTGATGCAAAATATCAAAGCACCCGTTGGTGAAGGCGACCGTTTTGCGCATCAGGCGCCACCTAGCCAATTGTTGGGTCAGTTCGGGTAGGGTGACGATCTTAAGTGGAATGATTTGCGAGCTTTTCATGTCGTTTCTTATTGACTCGGGGCAACAGAATAAAACTTACCACCCCGAAGAGGACAAAACTTAAAAACTGGCCGAACCAAAGCAGCCAACCCAGGGCCTGCCCGTAGGGCTCTTTCTGAATATGGTAAAAGGCCACGGTTTCCTGGACCAGCAGGGCATAGGCGCCGATACCACCCGGCGAAACGATCATGCCCAGGCTCCCCATCGCCAGCACCGTTAGTGCGTCAGCCATGGTCAGGGAGCTGGTTTGGCGGATGGCGAAAAAACCACACCAGGTACTCACCAGGTACAAGGACCAAATGCAGAAAGTGTACAGGAAAAATAGGGGTTTGTTGCGCAGTGAACGCACACTGATCAGGCCATGCCAAACCCCGATCAAGATCGCCTTGAGCTTTTGGACGATATTGATGTGGCCAAGCCTGCTGATAAGGAATTTGACCACCAACAGCACCAGCAGGCAGGCGCCCAGAATAATCAGGATCTTGGTATAGGACGCCCGTCCGCTAGGGCCCTCAAATAAGGGGAATATTGCGGAGGAGACCAGGGCGCTTATCACGTCAAACTGGAACAAAAAGGCCAAGCCAAAGACCAGCAACAGGCAGATCACATCGAAGGCACGTTCGGCCACGATCGTGCCCACCAGTTTTTCTGCAGGTATTTTTTCATACTGGGCCAGTAGTGTACACTTGACAACCTCCCCGACGCGTGGGGCACCCAGGTTGACGAAATAACCGATCATGACGGCCAGGAAAGTGTTTGTTTTGGAAGGGGTGTAGCCCAGTGGGCCCATCAGTTGCCTCCAGCGCAGGGCCCGTATCCAATGGCTGGCCAAAAGCAGTAGCAGGACCGGCGCCAGAAGCCAGTAATGCGCGCGATGCAGCGCATTTTTCAATTGCCTCCAGCGTTCTTGATCCAGATCGCGCAGACTCAGCCATAAAAAAAAGCCAGCCAGTCCGACAAAGATTAGGTATTGTAAAACCGGAAGCATTTTTTTTCCCATAGATTTCAAGAATTAACCAGCCCATTGGCCACCCCAGGAGAAAAACCGGATTCCCTGCCTTATAGGGTATTTCCCTGTTTCGGGAATACCACCCAAGGCTTGAATGTCTTGGCTAGATCAAAGTCCATGGTTGCATAAGAAATGACGATGACGACATCGCCCTCGACGCCGAGCCTTGCGGCCGGTCCGTTTAGGCAGCATATACCCGAACCACGCCTTCCCGTGATCAAATAGGTTTCCAGGCGAGCCCCATTATTGACGTTGAGGACCTGGACCTTTTCGTTCTCGATCAGGTTAGCTGCTTCCATAAGGTCTTCGTCCAGAGTAAGGCTGCCCACATAATTCAAGTTCGCTTCGGTAACAGTTAGCCGGTGTATTTTCGATTTTAATATTTCTATATCCATGAGCAAATGTCTAAGCACAAAATTTTTGACTAGGAATTGGCAAGTGCAAAAGTAACGATCTATTTTAGTTAATCCTACCAGTTAGGGGTTAAGTAACAGGTTATCGATCAATCTGATCCCATGGAGAAAAGCGGCCACGAGGGCAACGAGTTTTTCCTTTCCGTCCCAGTGGTCCACCCGCCGTAGGGTAGCGGCGTCGGCGATTTGCACATAGTCTACCAGAAAGCCTTGGCTTTCCAGAAAATCTCTCGCTTGCGCCAGGATAGCGGACAGTCCTCCGGGTTGGAGCCTCTGTTGGAGTTGCTGTAAAGCTTGGTAGATCGCAGCGGCTTGTTTTCTGTCGCTAGCATGCAGGCGCGCATTGCGGCTACTCATAGCCAGCCCATCGGGCTCACGCAAAGTCGGGCAGGTGTGCATAGCTACCCGAGGATACGCCTGGTCGATGAGTAGGCGCACCACCAGACATTGTTGAAAATCTTTCTGCCCCATAAACAGGTGGTCGGGTTGCACTAAGGACAGTAACCTATGCATCACCTGGCAAACGCCTTGGAAATGCCCCGGCCGTGAACTTCCCTCCAGGATTTGTTCCAGGTAGCCGAGTTCATAATGCTCCAGGTGGGACAGCCCCTCGGGGTACAGCTGCGCGACGGAAGGCAAAAATAAAATGTCCAACCCATGTTTAGCCAACAGGTAGATGTCTTGTTCGAGGTGCACCGGGTATTTTTCAAAATCCGCCGGGTCATTAAACTGCGTAGGGTTCACAAATATGCTGCATACCGTCAGGCCGCCTTGCTGCTTGGCTTGCTCAAGAAGCGAAAGATGACCCTGGTGCAAGGCCCCCATGGTGGGCACAAAACCAATCAAACGGCCAAAGCGATGTACCTGGGAGATATAGGCGCTTAAATGCTGCGAAGTTCTGAAACAGATCATGTTCTATGGGTTATATGCCCGCAAAAGCCGCTACAGCGCCAATTCCCGAATAAATACCTTACCTTTGCAAACTGATTTTGGTTAAGTTCCCTCAACAATTTCATCCATAATGGTAACAAAGAAAAGGATTTTATTTATTGCCAATGAAATGTCTCCCTACCTAGAGCTGACCGAGTTTGCAGAAACCGTGAACAAGCTGGCCATCAAATCCAACGAAAATAGCTTTGAAGTACGCTGCATTATGCCGCGGTTTGGAGTTATTAATGAACGACGCCATCGGCTCCATGAAGTAGTACGCTTATCCGGGATCAATGTATCCATTGATAACGACGATTATCCGCTCCAAATCAAAGTCGCTTCGCTGCCCAATGCTAGGCTGCAGGTGTATTTCCTAGAAAACGAGGACCTGTTCAAACGCAAATTCATCTTCCACGACGAAAAAGATAAATGGTTTGAGGATAACGGATTAAGGACTGTTTTCTTCTGTAAAGGGGCCCTGGAAACGGTCAAGAAATTTGGTTGGCCGCCCGATGTCATCCATTGCAGTGGTTGGATGACCGGTCTCATTCCCATGTACCTAAAGACCGTCTACAAGAAAGAACCCGTATTTACGCACAGCAAGGTGGTCTATACCATTGGACAGAATACGTTTAAGGAAAAACTCGGGGCCGATTTTCTAAAATTGGCCAATATCCATCCCACACTCAAGGACAAAGATCTGGACCCCTACGCCGAGGCCAATAATACCGGCATGTTCAGGGGCGGCGCCACCTACGCAGACGCCATCACGATGGGGGCCGAAAAGATCGACAAGAAGCTAAGCGAGGAATTCGGCAAGATCCGAGGCAAAAAGGTGCTGAGCTTCAATGCCGAATCCGATTTAACGGATTATTTGCAGTTGTACACGGACCTATGCCAGTAAGGCAGTTTTTGGCTACACGTGCTCGCCTCAACTATTTGTGAAAATTACCATTTCAGCTATTATCTTTGCGACGAAAAATTCCATTAATCGATATACAGGTTTGATTAATGGTTTTTTATTTCCGTTATTTAATCAATCCCAAATCTGATAATTACCATGCCTTATTTATTTACTTCTGAGAGCGTTTCAGAGGGTCATCCGGATAAAATTGCCGACCAGATTTCCGATGCGCTGATTGATCATTTTCTCGCCTTTGATCCGCAATCCAAGGTGGCCTGCGAAACCCTGGTCACAACCGGCCAGGTAGTGCTCGCCGGCGAGGTGAAAAGCAAGGCCTACCTAGATGTACAGGAAATTGCCCGCAGCGTGATCCGGCGCATAGGGTATACCAAGAGTGAATACATGTTTGAAGCCAATTCCTGCGGTATTCTGTCGGCTATCCACGAACAGTCGGCCGATATCAACCAAGGGGTGGACCGAAAGAAGAAGGAGGAGCAAGGTGCAGGGGACCAGGGGATGATGTTCGGTTACGCAAATAACGAAACGGATGACTACATGCCGCTGGCGCTGGATCTGGCGCACAAACTGTTGCTGGAGTTGGCCGTACTGCGCCGGGAAAATAAGCAAATCAAATACCTGCGGCCGGATGCGAAGAGCCAAGTAACGCTCGAATACGACGACAACAATATTCCTGTACGCATCGACGCCATCGTCGTATCGACACAGCACGACGATTTTGACACCGAGCAAAAAATGCAGGAGAAAATAAAAAAGGATATCGTGGGGATACTCATCCCTCGAGTGAAGGAAAAATACAAGAAATACGCGCGCCTCTTCGATAATCAAATTAAGTACCACATCAATCCGACGGGTAAATTCGTCATCGGTGGCCCACATGGAGATACGGGGGTCACGGGCCGCAAAATTATTGTAGATACTTATGGCGGCCGGGGCGCCCATGGCGGCGGAGCATTCAGTGGCAAAGACCCATCCAAAGTCGATCGCAGCGCGGCCTACGCTACACGGCATATTGCCAAAAACCTGGTTGCGGCGGGCGTGGCCAGCGAGGTATTGGTGCAGGTGTCCTATGCCATCGGCGTGGCTCAGCCTACCTCGATCAATGTCAAAACCTTTGGCACAGCCAAGGTGGATCTGACGGACGGCGAAATCGGTAGCGTGGTCCAACAATTGTTTGACATGAGGCCGTATTTTATCGAAAGTCGGCTGAAACTGCGTAACCCCATCTATAGTGAAACGGCGGCCTATGGCCATATGGGACGCAAGCCCCAAATAGTGGAAAAGACCTTTGTTTCTCCCGATGGCAAAGTAGTCAAAAAGAAAGTCGAGTTGTTTACCTGGGAAAAATTGGACTACGTAGCCAAGGTCAAAAAGGCCTTTGGTTTGAAATAAGCTTCTTCGTCAGACCTTCAGCCAAGCGGGGTCCGGGATTGAGTCCTGGACCCTGTTTGCATTAGGAAGGGTGGCGGTCATTCAGGAATACTTTATTTTCGGGTGATGAACAACCACCCGAATCCATGGAAGGTGCTGGCCCAAAAGCCCATTTATGAGAATGATTGGATCCGTTTGACCGAATACGACGTTATCAATCCTAATGGTGGCCATGGGATCTACGGCAAGGTCCACTTTAAGCATGTGGCCGTCGGTGTGCTGGCCCTGGATCAGGACTTCAACACGTACCTGGTCGGGCAATTCCGCTTTCCGCTGGGTCAATACAGCTGGGAAATACCCGAGGGTGGAGCCGAAGACGGGGAAAATCCTTTGGACGCCGCCAAAAGAGAGCTGGAGGAGGAAACCGGGATTCGGGCGGGGATGTGGTCGGGTCTGCTTTCGATGCACCTGTCCAATTCAGTCAGCGATGAATATGCCTTGGTTTTCCTGGCCAGGCAACTGGAGCAGCATCACCCCGTACCGGAGGCAACTGAAAAACTGGAAATAAAAAAAATACCCTTTGACGAAGCTTACCGGATGGTAGAACGCGGCGCCATAACCGATTCCATGAGCGTTGCGGCGATCTTGCGCATCCAGCTCAGGCTTGTGGAGGGAGGATTGGACGGATGAGCCGGCAGCGGGGGAGTACAAACCAAGGTCATGAAAAAATCATCTATATTAATCGGCCGACAGCCCTTGATTGAAGCGATCGAGTCTGGTCGGGCCATTGACAAGATTTTATTTCAGCGGGGTGTGAGCGGTGAATCGATTGGAGAAATCCGCAAGTTGGCTGAAATAAACCATATTCCCATTCAACAAGTCCCGCCCGAGAAACTGCACAGCTATACCCGGGCCAATCACCAGGGTGTCGTGGCCATTGCTGCGCTGGTTGCCTACCTGGATTTGCAACAGGTTATTGATTGGGTAGTATCGAGCGGCTTAGTTCCCTTGTTTGTCATGCTAGATGGCGTTACCGATGTACGCAACATCGGCGCTATCGCCCGCTCTGCCCTGTGCTGTGGATCGCAGGCGCTAATTATACCGGATAAAGGGGTGGGCGCTTTGAATGAAGAAGCGCTCAAATCATCGGCCGGTGCGCTGGAAATCATTCAGATTTGCCGCGTAAATAGTCTGCTTAAGGCCATCGATACGATGCGCATGAATGGAATTCAGATCTTCACCAGCGAATTGCAAGCGACTTTGCAAGTGTTCGAACTGGACCTGGCACAACCTAGTTGCATTGTCATGGGAAGTGAAGACAAGGGAATACAGCCCTATCTCAGCAAGGCGGCCACCGCTCGTTTCAGTATACCCATGACCGGTAGTTTTAATTCCTTGAATGTTTCCGTTGCTGCGGGCATTATCCTTTACGAAGCGATGAGAAAGAGAATGGGTCCCCCTCAGGGGTAGGCCATGCGGCTGCGGTAGCTCTGCCGAATGCCTGGTTTGGCGTATTTTCGCCTGATGGACGAGCAAAGGATCAACGTTTTGGATGGCCCAGTCTCCTTGGTGGAATGCCCGCGCGACGCCATGCAAGGCTGGGATAACCTGATCCCCACAGACAAAAAAGTCATCTACCTCAATCAATTGCTAAAAGTCGGATTTGATGTGCTCGACTGTGGGAGCTTCGTTTCCCCCAAAGCGATCCCACAGATGGCGGACACCAAGGACGTATTGGAACAACTTTCGGTGGCTCATGGGGGTACTCAACTGCTGACCATCGTGGCCAATGCCCGGGGAGCGGAGCAAGCTGCAGTTTTCCCAGCCATCCGGTTTGTTGGTTTCCCGTTTTCGGTATCTGAAACATTTCAGCAAAGAAATACAAACAGCTCGATTGCCGCGTCGCTGGAGCGCGTGCGTGCAATCCAAGGCATCTGTGAAAAGGCAGCCAAACGACTCGTGGTGTACCTGTCCATGGGATTTGGAAACCCCTACGGCGATCCCTATTCCGCCGAACTTGTCTACGGCTGGGTGGAGCGCCTGGCAGCCCTGGGTGTGCGAATTTTCTCTTTGGCCGATACCGTAGGGGTGGCTACAGCCGAGCAGGTATACAGCGTGACGGGCCACCTGATTCGGGCTTTCCCTACCTTGCAAATAGGTGTCCATCTACACTCCCGGCCCGAGCGTTGGCAAAGTAAAATTGATGCAGCACTGCGCGCCGGATGCAGGCGATTTGATGGCGCGATTGGTGGATTCGGCGGCTGTCCCATGGCGGGAGATCACCTCGTCGGCAATATGAATACCCAATGGATGGTCACCCATTTTGAAGCACTGGGCCTGGTGACGGGAATCGACAAGCTCATGCTTCAACGCAGCGCAGATCTGGCGGCGAAGATTTTTGTCTAAGGACAATGAATCCTGAAGGGTCAGCCCGGCATGTGACACGCAAGAACATCGCGGACAAGCAAATCAACCAAGCACTATATAGATGGAGTTTTTTTTACCCATAAATATCAAAAAATTACCGGATCCAATCAGCTACGGTGATACGGTCATGTTCGTAGGCTCTTGTTTTAGTGAGCACATGGGCGGTCTGCTGGGGGAGGTAAAGTTTAAAGTGCTGCAAAACCCGAATGGCATCCTGTTCGACCCGATGAGCGTGACGCGAAGCCTGGCATCCTACATGCAAAATCTGCCTTACCGGACCTCCGACCTATTTTACCTGAATGAGCTCTTTCATAGCTGGGATCACCACAGTATTTTTTCTGGTATGGACCCATCGGAGGTGTTGGAGCGCATTAACCTATCCCAGGCCCGTGCCCACGAATTCTTGGGACAATGCAAATGGCTGATCATCACTCTGGGCTCCTCGTTTTGCTACCAACTTACCCCAACGGCGCAACCAACGGACCGTACCCCGATCGGGGCTCCGGTGGCCAATTGTCACCGGGCACCGGCTTCGTGGTTTGGGAAATACCTGTTGGGCATCGACGAAATGCAGACTGCACTGGAAGGTTGCCTGTACCAGCTCTTCGACCTGAATCCCAGGATTCAGGTCCTGCTTACGGTGAGCCCGGTGCGCCATGTACGGGACGGAGTAATCGAAAACAACCGAAGCAAAGCCCGCTTAATTGAACTGGTCCATCACCTGGTTGCCAAATCCAAACGGATCCATTATTTTCCGGCTTATGAACTGGTTATTGATGTACTGAGGGACTACCGTTTTTACGATCTCGACTTGGTGCACCCCAATTATCAGGCCACGGACTATGTGTTGAGTCAATTTGCTGCGTATTGCATCGATGAGCCGTCGCGTCAACTAATGGAGGAGGTAAAAAAAATTGTGCAGGCCAGAAAACACCAGGCCTTTCAGCCCGATACGAAGGCGCACCGCCAATTCCTGGCGGAGCAGGCGTCTAGAACTAGGGCCTTGCTGAACCAATACCCTTTCCTTAATCTGGACGACGAGCTAGAGTATTTTACCCGCACCCCTATCTAGGATTTGCCGAGGGACGCATCCATCGCAGCGGGTCTACTCGGCCCTCAAGCTTTTCACCGGATTCATACATGCAGCCTTAATCGTTTGGTAGCTTACCGTCACCAATGCAATGGCAACGGTAAGGAAACCGGCTTCCGCGTATATCCACCAAGCTACCGGTAACTTATAGGCGAAGTCCATAAGCCAGCGGTCCATGGCATACCAGGAAATCGGAAAAGCAATGAGCATCCCTAAGACGACAATTTTTGATATTAGGCTTTCTGCAGGCGAGCTATCTGGCGGTGTAGGCCGTAGCCAACAGGGATTCTAATTTTTGTAGCAAGATCGATTGGTTTTTGGCCCGGTTCAGGTTTTGTTCCGGATACTGCGTAAGGTAATATATATCACCCGACAAATAATCCGTTAGGAATCGCACCGACTGCATATAGATCATGATCAGCCCGGAAAAGTGAATGTTCTCTTGCTCCTCGGTAGTGAGCAGACTGCCGATTCCTGCAAGGTATCCCTTCTGGATAGCCTGATAAAATTCCACACGGATCTCTATTTCTGCAAATGAGGTGCTGTTTTCGTCTACCGTGCAAGCCATGGAGCGGATCATATCGCCCAAGTCGGAAAAAAATTTTCCCGGCATTACCGTGTCTAGGTCTACGGGGCAAATTACCGAATGGGAGCTGGCGTCGAAGAGAATGTTACTGATTTTGCAATCGTGGTGCATCACGCGGTCGGGGTAGCGCGGGTTGTTTTGCGTGGATTGGAAAAACTGCAGGATCTGGCTGCGCGAAGCAAGTGCATCGATTAGCGCGGTGGATTTCTGTAGCCTATTGTGGTCAGCCCTCCCGATTGCTTCTTGGAGCTGAAGGATCCGAAAGCCGAGGTCGTGAAAATGAGGAATTACCGGTTTTAGCTGGTCGATGTCTAAATCGGCAAGGGCCTGGGTAAAGGAGCCAAAAACGAAAGCCACTTGAAACGCATCGGTTGCGGTTGCTGCCGTATCGGGTGCATAGGAGTTGTTCATAAAGACCGTCGCTCTCCAGGTAGTGCGACTTTCATCTGTCCACAGGAGGCTTCCTTTTTTGGTATACATGGGTTCGGGGATCGAAATCTCTGAATGCTTTTTTCGAAGCCAACCATGGACCTGCTGGTAGTTGTGGACCAAGTTTTCGGGTGCGCGAAAGACATCGGTATTAATCGCTTGTAAGACAAACGCGTTTTGATTCGTTGGGTCCGTTACTTTAAAGGTTTGATGGATGAGCCCGTGGCCTAGTGCCTCGACGACCAGGTTATTGGCTGATGCGAATTGTTTGG
This sequence comes from uncultured Chitinophagaceae bacterium, assembly GCA_963742225.1. Classification (GTDB taxonomy): domain Bacteria; phylum Bacteroidota; class Bacteroidia; order Chitinophagales; family Chitinophagaceae; genus Puia. The sequence continues at coordinate 320,998 of CAVULD010000006.1, forward strand.
CGGCCTGCAGCGCCTGTTGTATATCCACAAGCGATGATAATTAGAATTCGTCCGTAAGTGCAAACTCGTTTTTTCTGTACATCCATTGGCCACCGGTGAAATCCGGGAACTCCACTGTCTGGTTACCCAAGTCGATACTCATTTCACTCAAGGGCGTGATGGCACTCCAAGCGGCCGCATCATACACGTCCATCGGGGTGGGCACACCACGTTTGATGGATTCCACAAAAGCATGCAGCACAAAGAAATCCATACCGCCATGGCCGGCTCCCTCTGTTTGGTTGCCCCAACGTTGCCAGAGTGGATGGTCGTACTGGTCCAGGTATGGCTTGGCCTCTTCCCAGGCGTCGTCTTTTTTGCTCAGTCCTTCGATGTATAGCGACTTATTCACGTCCATCCATAACCCTTTTGTCCCTTGCACCCGGAAGCCAAGCGAGTAGGGGCGAGGTGAATTGGTATCATGTTGCAGCAAGATGGTCTCTCCGTTGGCGCATTTGATTTGTGTAGTCACTATGTCACCTAGCTTGAATTCCACCCGAGCATTTGGATGGTTTGGCCCGCCTTTGGCTACGATATAATTGTGCAGCCCCCGGGTTTTAGTAGCGAAAGACGACAAATGCAAAAACCGGTTTCCATGGTTGATGTCCAGCATTTGGGCCACCGGTCCGATGCCGTGTGTAGGATATAGATCGGCATTACGGTGCACCGAATGGTTGGTTCGCCACCTGGCTTCTGAAAACGCCTTTTCGCCAAATTCCACGCCGCTATCATAGGGATCGATTCCGTTGTTGAATTTCACCCCCCGCAAGTCATGTTGGTATCCGCACTGCATGTGCAGCAGCTCTCCGAACATTCCCCTACGCACCATGTTCATTACGGCGATGACGTCACGGCGGTAACACACATTTTCGAGCATCATGACGTTGGCTTTTCGATATTCAGCTTCCCGAACTACCGCCCAATGGTCTTCCAGCGTTATGCCGAGGATAACCTCTGTGGCGACATATTTTATACCAGCCTGCAAGCTGTCGATGACCATGGGACCATGCCATTCCCAAGGCGTGGCGATGAGAACTCCATCCAAATCTTTGAGCTCCAGCAGCTGTCGGTAGGCATGGGGATCGCCTTTGAATACCTGAGCCATGGGCTTGCCAGACTTTTTGATGAGATCAGTGGCCATCTGAAGCATGCGATCATCTACGTCACAAATGGCGACTACATCCACGTCGCTGCGTCGCAGGGCATTGTCCAGATGGTTCTGACCGCGCAGACCCGTGCCGATAATCGCTAGCCTTACTCTTTGCTTTTGGCTCCGGGAAAAAAGCATTTGATTGGGAAGCAAGGTGACGCCGGCGGTGGCCAGCGTTGCGCTCATGACGAAATCTCTTCTTTTCATAATGATCCTTTTTTTGGTGCGGGGTTGGAAGATAGGAAGAAACTCTGAAAACTTGATTTATGCGAAATGGAAAAGTCGGGCGCCGGAGCGCAGCCGGTGCGGGGAAAATATATTCACCCTACAAATCCCGGCCTCCAGTACCTTAGCCGTTAAAACGCATGGAGCAAAAGCGTTTTTCTAACCAAGCGCAGGCGATACTTGATTTCTACCAGGGGCTTAATCCTGCATTTGATTTACCCGCAGGCGTAGAGATCATGCATCCTTTTCGCCAGCCCGTGGCCTGGATGCTAACCCAGCAGTTTTACCGAAAATTTTACTCAGACAGGGCGCCTCGGATCTTTATTTTTGGCATTAACCCAGGCCGTTTTGGTGGTGGTGTGACGGGCATTCCTTTTACCGATCCACTCAGGCTGGAACTTTCTTGTGGCATATCGAACGGTCTGGACAAGAAGCCCGAGTTGTCTTCCCAATTTATCTATCAGGTGATTGAACAATATGGGGGAACGGAAGTCTTCTATGCGCATTTTTTCATCACCGCGCTCTGTCCGCTCGGCTTTATCAAAGACGGAAAAAACCTCAATTATTATGATCAGAAAATGTTGTTGACTTCCAGCGAGCAGTTTATGACTCAATCGATCTTAGAACAACTCCAAACGATACGGACCAGCACCGCCACCACCATCTGCCTGGGAGAGGGGGAAAATTTCCGACAATTCAGCAGGCTAAACGAGCGCCACCATTTTTTTTCGCATATCGAGCCGCTACCCCATCCTCGCTGGATTATGCAATATCGCCGCAAATCGATGCTGAGCTACGTGCATCTTTATGTGGAGCACCTTAAAGCCACTAGTTCGCAGCTTCAAGATCGGGATTGATTAGAACAAAGGGTGGACCATGCCCGCACTTCAGACTAATTCCTGGGCAGCATACATCCGGCGGAGTTCCTTTTTGTTGAATTTACCTACACTCGTCTTGGGGATTTGGCTGACCACGACGAAGCGGTCAGGTATCTGGTAATGCGCAAAATCGCGTGCTAGAAAAGATTTTAATTCCTCCTGGGTCAGCGTCTCCCCTTCGCAAGGGACAATGCAGGCTAGTGGGCGCTCCACCCATTTTTCGTGCGGCACGGCAATCACGCAGGCCTCCATTATTTTGGGGTGCCCAATGAGGGCGACCTCCAAGGCTACGCTGGAAATCCATTCGCCGCCGCTTTTGATCAGATCCTTGGTTCTATCCATCAATTCCAGATAGCCGAAACAGTCAATGGTGCCAACGTCGCCAGTCCGGAGCCAACCGTCTTTAGTGAGATGAGCGCTGGTGTCTTCCACTTTATAATAGGCTGAAGCAATCCAGGGTCCTCGGATTACGATTTCCCCCATGGTCTTGCCATCCCTGGGCACTTCAAGACCATTTTCGCCAATCAATTTGATTTCGACTCCCGGCATTTCAATGCCTTGCTTGGCACGCACGTGGTATTTTTGTTCTTCATCCAAGTCCTCATGCACGGATTGCAGCCTGGACGCGGTTCCCATGGGTGAGGTTTCGGTCATGCCCCAAAGATGGATGCCTTGGATACCAAATTCCCGGTCAAAGGCAGCAATCAGACTCTTGGGCAAGGTGGAACCGCCACAAATAAATTCCCGCAAACGTAATTTTTCGGCTGGTGGGTGATGGCGTAATTCGTCGTAGATGCCGAGCCAAATCGTGGGCACCCCATTGGCAATGGTGGCGCGTTCGGAGGTCATGATGCGGACCAACTCATTGGCGTGCAAGTGCGAGCTAGGGAAAATCAGATCAGCCCCCGCGAGGATGCAAATGAATGGGGTCCCCCACGCCATCGCGTGAAACATCGGGGTGATAATCAGGAAACGGTCGTGGGCACCCAGATTAAATCCATTGGGAGCAAGCGCAGACAGGGCATGCAGGTAGGTAGACCGGTGGGAGTACAGGACACCTTTGGAGTTCCCGGTAGTCCCACTGGTATAGCATATAGCGCAAGCATCCGTTTCCTGTACCGCGACCCACGGAAAATCCTCAGGTTCACCAGCCAGGAGTTGCTCATAATCGAGGGTGTTGGGAAGGGTAGTCGTAAAACCTTTGGGCGCATTGAGAAGGACAAAGGTCCGCACCGTGTCGAGCAGGGGGGCAATTTTTTCCAGCAGATGGGCCACCGTGGCATCCACAAAAATGACTTTGTCTTCCGCATGATTGATGATGAATTCAATCTGATCGGTGGACAGCCGCAGGTTCAAGGTGTGGCATACCGCAGCTACTCCCGGGATGGCATAGTACAATTCCAGATGTTGGTAATGGTTCCAAGCCAGGGTGGCCACCCGGTCGCCCGGGCGAATGCCTAATTGATGGACCAGTGCGCTAGCTAGTTTCTTGGAGCGTTTATACAGTTGCCCAACACTATACTGGTGACGGCTGCCGTCGGGTAAAATGGAGATGATTTGCTTGTGCCCAAAAACGCGGTTACCGTAATCCAATATGGACTGCGTGGTGAGCGGATAATCCATCATGAGCCCTTTCATAGGCAATCGTTATGAGGTGAGAGAAGAAGTTTAATAGGCAAGTCCAGGATAAATACGGCAACTCAGGCACCTGGTCCAGTTGGGCTAAGCGGAATAAAATTAGCCAAATATTTTCAATCCTTTTGAACTAGTCGTGATCTTAATGGATCCGGTCTCCGCGTGGGGATAGTCTGCGCATGACATCGGCTTCATATTGCAGCCACTCTTTCCAACGATGACGCACGGTGTTGTGGTCCAGGTAGGTTTCCGCCAGATCATAGAAGAGCGTATAATGACCAGCCTCGCTTTCCATGAAGCGACGATAAAATTTTTTCAGGTGAGCATCCCCTAGGCCTTCGCTCAAGCGCTTGAAGCGTTCACAGCTGCGGGCCTCGATCAGGGCCATCAGGAGCAGTTGGTCAAGCAGGCGGTCCTCGTAGCGGCCTCCCTTGCGGCAGAATTCCAGCAGCTTATTGACGTATTCGTCTTTGCGTTGCCTGCCTAGCTTTAGGCCTCTTGTTTGCAATTCCGCAAGCACCAGCCTAAAATGTCCCCATTCCTCCGAAACAATGGGCGCAAGCTCGTCCACCAATTTCTGTTTGTCGGGATATCGCTGGATCAGCGAAATGCAGTTGGTGGCTGCCTTCTGTTCACAGTAGGCATGATCCGTCAAGATCTCCTGCAGAGAGATACTTGCCAGGTCGACCCAGCGCGGATCCGTCGGGAGCATTAATCCAAGAATATTTTTGACGTCGGATTCGGCCATCGTTTCAGGTGTTTAGGTCCCCGGTTGGCCTGCAAAGATAGGCGGGAGGGGGTAAGTTCGGCAGCTCCCGCGCCCCTAGCCCCCAGCAACCAACTGCTGGACGCTTGCAAGATATTTGTCCAGGCGGGAAATTGACCTGAACTACAGCCGATCATCCATTCGTCATTAAGAGTCAGTAACTTAGATTTTGCCTGGGCTCCCTCAATAAGCCAGACGGGCATCTGAATTGGAAAAATGATCTATATTTATTGAAATTGACCGATAATCAGACGATTATGAGAATCATTCCTTTCTTGGTTTCCCTGTTGTTGACGGTCAGCCTCATATTGGTTCTCAATAAGGAATGGAGCATTGGGGGCAAGACTATTCCCCCACTGGGTGCATTTTTAAGCCCGCAGCACGGTTTTTGGCAAAATGCAGAGGCGATGGACAAGGACTTCAGCCAGGAAATCCGATTGCCTCAACTCCAGGGCAAGGTCATGGTTTACCTGGATGATCGCCTGGTCCCTCATGTGGTAGCTTCCAACGAATCGGATGCCTATTTTATCCAAGGCTACCTACATGCCAAGTTTAGGTTATGGCAGATGGAATTCCAGGTATATGGTGCGGCCGGACGGATCAGCGAATTGATCGGCAGCAGGGCACTGAATTATGACCGGGAAAAAAGAAGACTAGGAATGGTCTATGCTGCGGAAAAAAATGTGGCCGAACTGGAGAAAAATCCGGTCACCAAGCAGGAATGTGATTCCTATACGGCTGGGGTCAATGCCTATATCGACAACTTGCAGGAAAGTGAATTGCCGGTGGAATACAAATTGTTGAACTATAAACCGGAGCGCTGGACCAACCTCAAGACCGCTTTGTTTATTGAATATATGTCCTTGGAGCTGGCAGGCAGCGAACACGATTTTGAATACACGAATGCCAAGGCTGTTTTCAGCCCGGAGGATTTTGACAAAATGTATCCGATTTCCTCCGATTCGCTCGATCCCGTAGTTTCCACCCAAACCAACTATACGCAGCCTGGCTTGGTGGTAAGACCGCCCGCAGGAGTCGATACGGCCTACTTAGGCCGGAAGGATTCTGTCCACGTCGTCTCTGCCAAACCAGACAAAGACAACGGCAGCAACAACTGGGCGGTAAGCGGGAAAAAAACACAGAGTGGAGTTCCCATTTTGTGCAACGACCTGCATCTTAGTCTGAGCCTCCCTTCCATCTGGTTTGAAATGCAGATCTCCACTCCATCTTACAATGTGTATGGAGCGACGTTTCCGGGAGCCCCTGGCGTGATCGTCGGTTTTAACGACAGCTGTGCTTTTGGATTAACCAATGCTTCCAGAGATGTGCGCGACTATTACAAGATCCAGTTCCAGGATGGAAGCCATAGAGCGTACCTATACAATGGGCAATGGAAGCAAACCGAATTCAGGTATGAACGCATCGGAGTTAAAAACGAACTGGATTTCATCGATACGGTCGCTTATACCGTTTTTGGACCTGTCATGTTTGATGAGAAATTCACCGGCCAGGGCCGCACCGATGGAAATGCCTATGCCGTCCGATGGAAAGGGTTGGATGCATCGAATCCTATGATGGCATTTAATAAATTGGACAGGGCTAAAAACTACGATGATTATTTCGAAGCCATACAATGGCTGCACACGCCTGGCCAGAACTGCATCTTTGCCTGTAAAAATGGGGACATCGCGATTTGGGATCAGGGCGAATTTCCGGCCAAGTGGAAAAGGCAGGGCGATTTTGTGATGCCTGGTACCGACAGCAGTTATTTGTGGCAGGGCATGATACCGCAGATAGAAAACCCCCATCAGTATCAACCAGACCGGGGCTTTGTCAGCAGTGCTAACCAAATGCCGGCCGATCCTGCCCACTATCCGTATTATCTGAGTGGAAATTTTGCCGTCTACCGGGGCATGATCATCAACCGCGACCTGAGGCAGAAGAACGACATTACTCCGGAGGACATGATGAAAATGCAAACCGACACCTACGACTTGTTTGCGGAAATGGCCAGGCCAGTGCTGCTCAAGAATATCGATCTGGCGGGGCTAAGCGAAGAGGAAAAGAATTATTATGATAAATTACAAAGTTGGGATTTGCGCAACGATCCGGAAGAGAAGGGGCCAACGATCTTCAATCTCACCTGGGATAGTCTGACCAGGATTGTTTGGGACGATGAACTGGGTCAAACCAAATTGCCGCTGGTTTATCCGACAGAGACAACCTTATTGGAAGGGATACTGAAAGATTCAGCCTTTAAGTTTTTGGATAACATCAATACCCCCGAAAAGGAGACCTTGTTGGATGACGTGACCCTCGCGTTCAAAAAAGCCGTCAAGGCCTGTGAGGTAGCAGATGCGGAAGGTCGGTTATCCTGGAGCAAATTCAAATCAACCCGGATCGTGCATTTACTGCGGCAGGAACCATTTAGTAGGCTAGACCTCCCGATTGGCGGGGGCACCAATTGCATCAATGCGGCCCGTGAAGACCATGGACCTACCTGGAGAATGATCGTTCAGCTATCAGCTAAGACGGTTGCCTATGCGATATATCCGGGAGGGCAGAGTGGAAATCCGGGCAGTATCTATTACGACAGTTTTGTGGACAATTGGGTACTTGGAAAATATTACCCCCTGTGGTTCATGACGCCGGAGGAAACGGATGATAAACGCATCAAATGGAAAATGAGTTTTTCCAGCCTCTGACCCACGATCCGATGGCAGTTATTCAAGGCGCCGCATCTTCATAATATTAGTCCTTATGCTCAAATACATTGTGTCCATTTTGTTGACTGCCCTGCTAAGTTTCACCAGTGGCCTGTATTTACCCTGGTGGGGGGTGGCCTGTATGTCTTTTCTGGTGGGTGTGTTCATCCCGCAAAAGGCATTTTTATCTTTTCTGGCCTCCTTTCTAGGCGTCTTTTTATTGTGGGAACTGCTTGCCTGGTGGATTGACAACAAGAATGGAAGTATACTTTCGCAAAAAATATCCCAGCTTATGCATCTGGGAGGATCCACCGGGCTGCTCATCCTGATCACTTCGCTGGTGGGCGCTCTGGTCGCCGGTTTTGCGGCACTAACGGGAGTTTATTTTCGACATCTCGTTGGTCCGCGCCCCACGGCTCAGGAGCCTTAACGGACTCAGGTTTGGGATTGTATCCTGTTTGCTGAGTCTGATCAAGCAGCTCACACCGTTTCCAAGATTGCAGATTGCTGCCACGTTTTGAGGAATTGCCAATGGCCATGGGCTTTTTATTTTCACAATTCGGAAACCATTCTATAGCTAAATTCGTCTTTCATTAAACCTCTCAGATGAAACGCCATGTACCGCTTGTGTTGCTGGCTTGGTTGAGTATGATGTCCGCGATGGCCGGCAGGGTAAGCGGAACGGTTACTGACGATAAGGGAGCCATCTTGCCTTATGCGTCTGTATTTGTCAAAGGGACGTCCAAAGGAACCACGGCCAACAACCAGGGGCGCTATGTTCTGGAGTTGGACGAAGGTAGCTATATCCTGGTTTGCCAATACGTGGGCTATACCCGACAGGAAAAGAAGATTGTCGTCTCCAAAGAGACATTAACGGTGGATTTCTCCCTTCCGCTGCAGCGTACTACAATGAAGGAAATTGTAGTAAAACCGGGTGGTGAAGACCCGGCGTATGAGATCATCCGCCATGCCATCAAGATGCGCAAGCAATACGAAAATCCGATCGATTCATTCACCTGTGAAGCCTATATCAAAACCTTGATTAAGACCAGGAAACTGCCAGGAAAAATTTTCGGCAAAACCCTTTCGGAAAGCGACCGCAAAGACATGGGAGTTGACTCGACGGGCAGGGGGATCATCTATCTTTCCGAATCGCTCACCAAGATCGCGTTCAAGAAACCCGATAAAGTCAAACTGGAGGTGTTGTCGGGTCGAGAAAGCGGTACCAGCGGATATGGATTCAACTTTCCGACCTTCATCAACTTTTACAGCAACAACGTAAACATGTTCATTACCCAGATAAGTCCCAGGGGGTTCGTCTCTCCCATAGCGGACGGGGCATTGAATTACTACCGGTATAAGTACCTGGGGTCGTTTTTTGAAGATGGTAAAGAGATCAATCAAATTCGTGTGACCCCGCGAAGAAAATATGAACCCCTGTTTAGCGGAACCATCAACATCACGGAAGGGGACTGGAGAATTCATAGCCTGGATCTGGTACTTACCAAGGAGTCGCAATTGGAGATCATCGATACTATGGCCATCAAGCAGATCCAGATACCGATTACCCCCGAGCTGTGGAGGACTAAGGACCAGGTGGTCTATTTTACGTTCAATCGCTTTGGTGTCGATGCTACAGGTACTTTCTTAAATGTATATAATAAGTACGATTTGAAGCCCGCCTTCCGACGCAAGTACTTCAATAACGTCATTGTGCAATACGATACAGCAGTCAACAAAAAAACGGTGGCTTATTGGGATTCGATCCGTCCGGTTCAACTCGAGCCAGAAGAATTAAAAGACTATAAAGTCAAAGACAGCATTTTCCAGACTGATAGAGATTCCTCTTTTTCCACCCGGGTGATGGATTCCTTGCGCAAAAAACAGACCCGGATTACCCCTCTGAATATTTTCTTTGGTGGATTTACCCGCCAGAATTTTAACCCGGCGCATCCTTTTTCCTACACCTGGCAGCCTATTTTGAATGGTTTGGAATACAATACGGTGGAAGGGGTAGTGGTCAACCTGGAAGCCACCTTAAATAAGTCGTTCCCCAAATCGGAGGAGCGGCTGAGTTTTACTCCCCACCTCCGCTATGGGTTCAGCGATGCATTATTCAACGCCTACGGTACCCTGGTGCTGGCAAAGAGAGCCTTTCAGTGGGACGACAACGGGGGCTCGGCCAACCGGTCGGCCTGGACTCTGGCGGGGGGAACTCGGGTCAGCCAGTTCAACAAAGACGATCCCATTACGCCTCTGCTCAACAGTGCATATACGCTCTTGCTGCGAGACAATTACATGAAGACCTACGAAAACTATTTCGCAGAGTTAAAATACACCAACCGGTTTGACAATGGATTGCGCGTAACGGGGGACATCCTCTATGAAGACCGCTTCCCTTTAAATAACACCACCAATTTTTCCATCTTTGGAAGCCAACAGAAAGAGTTTACGCCCAATTATCCTTATGAGATCACCGACCAGCAGTTCACCGCCAACCAAGCCCTCATTGCCGGGCTGGATGTGCAATTCAAACCTGGCCAGCGTTACATAGAGTTTCCCCACTACAAAATGGCCATTGGATCCAAATACCCCACGTTGGAACTCTCCTACCAGGTTGGCATCAAGAGCCTTCTGGGAAGCGATGCGAATTTTGATAAATGGCAGTTTAAGATCTGGGATGATGTGAATTTCAAATTACAGGGCCTGTTGCGCTACAGTTTCAGTATCGGCGGATTTCTCGATACCAAGTCGGTCTACGTGATGGACTATCAGCATTTTAATGGAAACCAGACCATATTTGCTAGCCAATACCTAAACAGCTTTCAAATTGCCCCGTATTATGCCAACAGCACGACCGCTTCTTTCTATGCAGTGGGTCACCTGGAACATCATTTCAACGGGATGCTGACCAATAAGGTTCCCCTATTCAAAAAATTGAATTGGGACCTGGTCGTGGGGGCCAATGCGTTTTATGTAAATCAGCAAAACAATTACGTCGAAATTTTTGGGGGACTTGAAAATATACTGAAACTCTTTCGCGTCGATTTCGTGGCATCCTACTTAAATGGGAATTCGAGTCAATTCGGTATCCGAATTGGCCTAGGCGGATTGCTTGGTGGCATGCTGAGTGCGGGAAATGGTCCGCCTCCCAGAATGAATTAGTGCTCTATGATACGAGGATGGCGAGCGGACGGGCAAGCAAAAAATAAGTATCTTTGCTTGGTCTTGGAATGGGCTACCATGCTAGTAACTAATAGGTTATTGGAATGCGATATGCGCCGTACGGAAAAACCCGTGATGCCATTCCAAGAAAAAATTCAACCAATGACCGTGTTGCATAACCGGATTTCCCAAAAGGAACTCAAGGAAAAGTTATTTCAGGAAACCGAACCTCGAACCACCATTTCATTTTACCGCTATGTTCCGGTAGATGATCCCTCGGTTTTGCGCGACCAGCTGTATAAGTCTCTGAACGAACTGGCCGTCTTTGGTCGAATCTATGTCGCACACGAAGGCATCAATGCCCAGATCAGTATTCCCGCATCAAACCTTGGACGGCTCAAATCGTACCTCGATGACTCCGAGGCGCTGCGCGGCATGCGGCTAAATATCGCTGTCGATGACGATGGCAGATCTTTCTGGGTACTCAAAGTAAAAGTGCGGACCAAAATAGTTGCTGACGGTATTTCGGATCCAACTTTTGACATGCGTAACCGGGGGAGCTACCTGGATGCGGCGCAATTCAATAGGCTGACCGATGATCCACAAACGGTGGTAGTCGACATGCGTAACCACTATGAGTTTGAGGTGGGCCATTTCGAAGGTGCACAGGAGGTACCTTCCGATACTTTCCGTGAGCAGTTGCCTATGTCGGTCAAGATGCTGGAAGACCAAAAGGACAAGAACATCATTATGTACTGCACTGGCGGAATCCGGTGTGAAAAGGCCAGTGCGTATCTGCTCCATCACGGCTTCGCGCATGTGTATCACCTGGAAGGTGGCATTATCCAGTATGCTCATTCCGTTAAAAAACAAGGGCTGCAAAATAAATTTCTCGGGAAAAATTTCGTCTTTGATAACCGGCTAGGTGAGCGCGTTGGAGAGGGTGTCATTGCCCATTGCCACCAGTGTGGAAGACCTAGCGACCGTCATGTCAACTGCAAGAGCGATGCCTGTCATTTACTCTTTATTCAATGTGAGGATTGTGCCCAAGAGTTTGATTCCTGCTGTTCAAAGGTCTGCCAGGATTTCGTCCGATTGCATCCCGAGGAGCAAAAGGCGAAACGAAAGGGTAAGAGCCAAGGACGCAACGTTTTCAACAAATCCCGATACCGGCTAAGGCCGGGAGCTTCACCCATCAAAGAAGGATGAATGCTGTGGGCAAAAGCGATCGTAAGGTCGCGGATCACGAAAGATTGCTAAGAGAAAATAAGATGCGTTGGTAGGTTTCTTCATCACTAAGTTGAAGTGGGCGAAATGTTTCCCCCGTAATTTTTTCATAGAGTTCGATATAGCGGCCAGAGATCGTTTGAATCCACTCATCACTCATGTCTGGGACCACTTGACCAGCTTTTCCCATAAAATTATTGGCAATTAGCCATTCGCGCACGAATTCCTTACTCAATTGTTTTTGTTTTTCCCCATGCGCCTGCCTTTGGTCGAAGCCATCTGCATAAAAATATCGGGACGAGTCTGGGGTGTGAATTTCATCCATCAAAAAGACGGTGTCTCCGATCAGGCCAAATTCGTACTTGGTATCAACCAGAATCAATCCCCGACGCCGGGCCAGATCCCGGCCCCGTTCAAAAAGGGCCAGGGTATAGTTTTCCATCACAGCATAATGTTTGGGGCTAACCAAGCCTTTTTGCAGGATTTGATCCGGCGAAATGTCTTCGTCGTGGCCGACTTCGGCTTTGGTAGATGGGGTGATTATGGGGGAGGGGAAATAGTCATTTTCCTTCAAGCCTTCCGGAAGAGTTGCGCCGGACAGGGCACGTTTACCACTACTATAGGTACGCCAGGCATGGCCAGTTAAATTCCCTCTAACTACCATCTCTACACGAAACGGTGTGCATTTTTTCCCAATAGCTACGTGGGGTGCGGGTACGTCCAGCAGCCAATTTGGACAAATATCAGCCGTCGCTTTCAGCATGTATGCAGCGATCTGGTTTAAAACTTGTCCTTTATGAGGGATTGGTCTCGGAAGTATGACGTCAAAAGCGGATATACGGTCGCTGGCGATCATGACCAGGAGTCTATCCTGTATCGTATATACATCACGGACCTTGCCCCGATAAAATTGCGTTTGATGGGGGAATTTTAATTCTTTCATGTACCGAAATTACCCATCGCTTTTGATTCATGCATCACAGTGAATGCACGAAATATCAACAGCTTCTTGGCGAAGGGCCATATTTTTTTTGGATAAAGGGTACAAGTATGTACTTTGCCTTTGATTTGCTTGACTTAACGAAAACTTGCGCTATGAGAAATCATATTGTCCAATTCGTATTTGCATGCATCGGAATATTACTCTCACTTAGCGGATTTTCCCAAGTCATCACTATCCGCGGAAACGTGCACGAAAATATCAATGGAGTAAGATCAGCTGTAGCCTCGGCATCGGTGGTGCTGAAAGGATCTCCTGTAGGGACCTTTAGTGATAGCAAGGGCGACTTTAAGCTATCCACCACGCAAAAACCGCCCTTTACACTGCTCATTACCTCCATCGGCTATGAACCAAGAGAAGTCGAAGTAACGGACGCGACCGCCTTGGTTGATGTGGACGTCCAGGCCGGAACTACTATGGGAGCCGAAGTCGTTGTTTCGGCCAGCCGGGTGCCAGAGCGGATTTTGCAATCTCCTGTTTCCGTCGAGCGGGTAAATTCGGCAGCGATTCAAAGCTCTCCCGCGTCGACCTATTATGATGCCATCCGAAATTTAGTTGGTGTTGATTTCACCACCTCCAGTTTGATTTTCAATACTCCGAGTACGCGGGGATTCAATGGGAGCGGAAATGTGCGGTTCAATCAAATCGTGGATGGGATGGATAACCAATCCCCCGGGCTGAATTTCCCGGTATCTGGAATCATCGGCTTGACTGACTTGGATGTAGACAATATGGAACTGCTGGAAGGGGCATCCTCAGCCTTGTATGGGCCAGGAGGGATGAACGGAACCCTCGTTATCACACCCAAGGACCCGTTCAAATATCCGGGGGTAAGCGCCGAGGTGAAGGAGGGCGTCATGAATATTAGCAGTCCAGTGCGAAACGCATCTCCCTATACCGATGTGGCACTGCGCTGGGCGCAAAATATTGGCAACCGGTTCGCCTTTAAACTATCAGGAGAGTACCTCCAAGCTAAGGATTGGGTCGCCTACGACAGCAGCGATTACAACCAAGCCACCCAGCAGTTTGTTCCCGGAGGAACTCGCCAAAATGACCCTGCCTATAACGGGGTGAATTTGTATGGAGATGAGCACATCAGCCAGATTCCCGATATGCTTACCTTGTCCAACGAAATCTTGGCCGGAGCCTCGCAGCAATATTCGGCGGGCTACTACCAACAGACTGGCATGTACCCTACGCAGGCGCAAATCAATACCTATCTGGCTACTAACCCAGCTACGCAGCCTTTTTACGTCGGGGTTACCAATGGCATCATCAAGAATCAGTACGTGAGTAGAACCGGATACCGTGAAGCCGATGTCATGGACCCGAATGCCTGGAACCTGAAAGTATCTGGGGGGGTATATTACAAGATCACCGAGGATATAACGGCCTCCCTGGTGGGGTATTGGGGTACGGGCAACACGGTGTATACGGGCAGCGACCGTTATGATCTGAAGAACCTGAAAATGGGCCAGTACAAATTCGAACTGACAGGCAAAAACTGGTTTTTACGCGGGTTTACCACCCAGGAAAACTCCGGAGATGCATACAACATGACCGTAAACACCGAATTGCTCAACGAAGCTTGGAAGCCGAGTGTTAACGTCAATGACCTGGCGGGAAGTTGGTACCCCCAATTTATCGGAGCCTATGTAGGCGCCATATCCGGCGGAGCCACGGAGCAACAGGCCTATAACGAAGCCCGCAGTTTTGCCGATCAGGGGCGGCCCGCTCCGGGGTCGGCGGAGTTTACCCACCTGGCTGATTCCATTGCCAGCATCCCCATTCCTAACGGAGGAAAATTCCTGGACCGCAGTAAGCTCTATATGGTAGAAGGGCAGTACAATTTTACCGATTTATTGGGATGGAAAGACAAAGGGGCCGACTTACTCGTAGGCGCCAACTGGAAGCAGTATGATTTAAATTCTCAAGGGACGCTTTTCGCTGATACGACAGGCCCCATTTTGATTAATGAATTCGGGGCCTACGCGCAATTGTCCAAAACCTTGTTCAATAATGTTGTGAAACTCACCGTCTCGGGGCGATACGATAAAAACGAGAATTTCGCAGGCCGTTTCACGCCTCGGGCGAGTGCGGTAATCCAGGTCGCCAAAAATCAGTTCATCCGACTGTCCTACCAATCTGCTTACCGATTTCCAACGACGCAAAACCAGTGGATCAATTTGAGTGTAGGAGGCAATGAAATCCTGATTGGCGGCTTGCCCCAGTTGCGCGCATTCTACGATTTTAATACTAACCCGGTCTACACCTACAGCAGTGTGCAGGCGGGTACTCCCCAACTAGCCAGTTTTGGCCAGTTTAAAGCGGAGAGTGTAAATTCCTTCGAAGTGGGGTATAAGGCACTAGTGATGGATAGCCGACTGCTGATTGATGTCTATGGCTATTATGCACAATACCAGAATCTGCTCACCAGGGAGACCGTCTTGCAATCTCCTGATGGCACCCTGGCAGGCCTGGCCAACCCGATCATTTACTCGGTTTCGGTCAACAGTCCGTCGATGGTGAGCACGGACGGTTATGGGGCCTCTTTACAGTACATGCTGCGCAAAAACTTCTTTATCCGGGGCAATTTCTTTTTTGACGAAATCAATACCGTGCCACCCGGCTTGGTTACCTATTACAACACGCCACTGTATCGCGCCAATATTGGCTTTGGCAACAACGGCTTTGGGTACCAAAAGAGATTCGGCTTTAACGTGATATGGCGCTGGCAGGATAGCTTTTATGAACAAAGCGATTTTGTAGCGGGCCCGGTAAGTGCATTCAGCACACTGGATGCCCAGGTTACCTACAAATTGTTGCCTATCAAGTCCGTCATTAAGCTTGGGGCAACAAACCTGACCAATCACTATTATGTGAATGCACCGGGCAATCCGTCCGTTGGCGGCCTATATTATGTGAGCTTCGCGTTCAATGTGCTGTAAAAGTTTGCTGGGGCTAGGCAGGTTCAAATCTCGGTTAGGCGGCGTAAAAGACAACCTCCCCCAGAGCCCGAAACCAGGTATTGGTTTGCGGAATCCAGAAGAGGCGGTCCACATTTTTTCGGGCCTAGGGCCCCCCTTAGACATTGAAGCGGAAATGCATCACGTCGCCGTCTTTGACGACATATTCTTTGCCCTCTATGCGCAATTTGCCATTTTCCCGGCAGGCGGCCTCGGAACCGTAGTAAATAAAATCCTCGTAGGCGATGACCTCTGCTTTAATGAAACCCTTTTCGAAATCCGTATGAATCACGCTCGCTGCCTGTGGGGCTTTCCAACCTTGGTGAATAGTCCAGGCGCGGACTTCCTGGACTCCGGCGGTAAAATACGTTAGCAGGTCGAGCAGGCTGTAGGTGGAACGTATAAGCTTGTGCAGGGCCGGTTCTGGCATTTTATATTCTTCCATAAAAAGCTGGCGGTCCGCGGGGTCTTCCATGGCTGCAATTTCGGCCTCGATCGAGTTATTCATCACAATCACCTCAGCCTTTTCACCAGCTACGGCGGCTTTGAGCTGCTCGGTAAATTTGTTTCCGCTATGCATGGAGGCTTCGTCTACATTGGCCACATACAGTACTGGCTTGTCGGTCAGCAGGAACAGGTCCGAAATAGCTGCCCTTTCTTCCTTGGTCATCTCAAGCGCACGGATATTCTTGGCTTGTTGGAGATGTTTCAGACAGCGTGATAATACCTCAAATTCTACTTTTATCTTGACGTCGCCCGTCTTGAGCATTTTTTCGGTCCTCTGCAATTTTTTTTCCACCGCTTCCAGGTCTTTTAGTTGGAGTTCGGTGTCAATAATTTCCTTGTCCGCCACGGGATTGATAGGGCCTTCGTCGCGCAAGATGTTCTCGTCTTCGAAGCACCTGATCACGTGCACCACAGCGTCCACTTCCCGAATATTGGCCAGGAATTTATTTCCGAGTCCTTCTCCTTTACTGGCCCCTTTAACAAGGCCCGCGATGTCCACGATTTCGATTTGTGTAGGCACAATTTTAAGCGGAATAACCAGGGCCGCCAATTTTTGCAGGCGCTCGTCCGGAACATCTACTAGACCTACATTGGGTTCGATGGTGCAAAACCGGTAATTACTTGCCTGCGCCTTGGCGCTGCTGCTTACGGCATTGAATAGCGTGGACTTTCCCACATTCGGCAAACCGACAATTCCCGCTTGTAAAGCCATAGGTCCAACATTTTTTTGAGCCGCAAAGGTAATTTCAGAATTCCTAAACGCGAAATAAGAAAACGAGCCAAATGGCCTGCTTGTCAAGTCTATAGGCGACTCATCGGAAAAAGACCATCAAGGAGGATACTTCATTCTATCAAGTATTGGTTGAAATCGTTTGTCATTTCTTAAAGAATCAGGAACAAAAGGCACGTATTTGAGGATAGGCGCACTGGGATCACAGTCATCTAAGGCTTTCTCCAAACTAGTAAATGCGCCATCCAAGTCTCCCAAATGCGCCTTAGATATTCCCATGTAGGTTCCTGCCATATATTCTGTAACTGACCTTTGCTTCAATTCATCCATCAACATTTCTGCTTCGGCTATACGCTCGCACTGACAATAGGCCCAAATAAGGGTATGGACTGCATGTTGGTGTCTATTTGAAACTCCGACTAAATATTCTAACGTATTAATCGCTTCCTCGTATCGACCAAGGGCCATATAGCAAATTGACAGAAACCGTTGAGGAATAAAAGAATTGGCATCTAGTTCAACACCCGTTTTGGCGTACGCCAAAGCCTCCTCAAATCGACCGGCGGTGTACAGCGTAAACGCCATATCGCCATGATCAATTGCACTTAAGGGTTCGAGATGAATGGCCACAAGAGCTTGTCTTTCTGCTTCGTCAAAATTACCTTCTACTTGAGCGAGGTATACCATAGCGTATAAGGAACGTACTGTTGCGTAATTTTCATCCAGAGCAATGGACTTGGTGAAGTTCCTTTTTGCTTCAACCCAGTTCCACCCAAAAGCGGTATGATACATCCCTTGGACGAAATACGCCTCGGCAAGGGATTGATCCAGATTGAGAGCTCTGTCAGTAGCCTGTTTAACTTCTCTCATAACGGCTATGCCAGAAGTAAAGCTGTATACTGCAGTCAAGTATTTGGCAAATGCATAACCTGAATAAGCAAGGGCGTAGTTGGGATCAATGTCCATTGCTTGTTTGAGCAGTTCCAACCCCTGGAGTATGTAATTGCCCCTTCTATTTATTAAGAACTTACCCTTTAAATAGAACTCATAAGCCTCCGTGTTTCGAGTCGCGACTTTAGTGATCATCGCCCGTTCATGTCCCAAAATGCTCAATTTAAATTTTTCGGTAATGGCTAGCGCGATTTCATCCTGGGTAGCAAAAATGTCGTCCATATTGCGATCAAATTTCTCGCTCCATAGATGGTATCCATCTTGCACATTAATCAACTGCACCGTGATCCGGAGCTTATTCCCCTGGCGTCGAACACTCCCCTCAAGTACGGTACGAACTCCCAATTTTTGTCCTACCTCTCGAAGATCAATATTCTTTCCTTTAAACTGAAAGGAAGAAGTGCGGCCGGCGACCTTGAGATCTCTCAAATGAGACAATGCATTCAGGATTTCTTCGGCCATTCCATCGCTAAAATATTCCTGTTCCGGGTCGTTGCTCATATTCACAAAAGGAAGCACCGCGATGCTTTTGTCCGGGATGATATGACTAGCCGTTTGCCTCGGAGGGGCAGAAATTTCCTGTGAAGCGGAGGTCAGAATTTCGTAAATACGAACGGGTTCTTTCACATTTTTCAACGTTTCTTCCTTGATGAACCGCGAAACAATCTCTTTCTTATTGCCAATATTTTGATGCACCGATTCAGACACATAAATGCATCCTGGGTTCGCAATAGATTGTATCCGGGCGGCAATATTGACCCCGTCCCCAAAGACGTCCTCATTTTCAAAAAGCACATCGCCCAGATGAATGCCTATACGCAGCTGAAACTGATTTTCTTTAGTGCATCGTTCTTGGATGCGAATGGCTGCATTTACTGCATCGGCAACCGTAGTAAAACTAGCCAGGACCCCATCGCCCAATTCCTTAATCCACTTACCCCCAAACTGCTCTATGACGGGATGTTGTATTTGGCGATTCTTGACTAAAAGCTCTAGTGCTTTATGCTCGTCATTGCCCATTAAGGCGGTATACCCAACAATGTCGGTGAACATGATAGATACCAGTTGACGGGACTGCGGCATGAAGATTATTATCGTGGTGGAAAATCGAGTCTCGGGGCTACAGATCTAGGACTACCTAATAACCAATGCAGATTTCAATCAAATATAATCATTGGCTAGCATTTTATTCCTCTCAGATGCTGGATTGGCAAGGGAGACCAGGGATAAAGAGGCTAGCGGAGCATGGCTTTTGGGTTAAGAAAGTGTCCGCATTGTCGACCAAAGAGACTTGCCGGGTGGGTCGACTATTAAAGCTCCCTGGTAATTCATTGGTGACAAGGCCCTTCTTGCGGGCGAAAGTGTGGTGATGAAAATATTTTAGCGTATTTTCAACACTCTAACGTGCACCAATCTATCAAGCTATGGCCCTCAACATCATTTGGATAGCATTTTTTTTGGTTGCCTTTACGATCGCCCTGGTAAAGTTGATCTTCTTTGGTGATACGGAGATTTTCAAGACGATCATGGATGGCGTATTTGATGCAGCTGGAACAAGTGTACAGATATCGATTGGCCTCATTGGGATCATGTCCTTGTTTCTCGGGTTCATGGGCGTTGGGGAAAAAGCGGGAGCCATCAATTTCCTCTCTAGGCTAGTGGCCCCTTTTTTCAGCAAACTCTTTCCCGACGTACCACGCAATCATCCTTCGATGGGGCATATGATTATGAACCTTTCGGCTACCCTGCTTGGCCTGGAAAACGCGGCCACACCCTTTGGTTTAAAAGCGATGGCAAGTCTTCAAGAACTCAATCCCGACAAGGATACAGCTAGCAACGCGCAGATCATGTTCATGGTCCTAAATGCATCCGGCCTTACCTTGATACCGGTGAGCATTATCGCGCAACGCGCCATTTTGAAGTCCAACGATCCGACCGCAATATTCATTCCCTGCATGATAGTTACGTTTATCGCAACCGTAGTGGGCATTTCGGTGGTTGCCATAAAGCAAAGAATCAACCTGTTCAACCGGGCTGTCATGCTGTGGGTGGGCGGTATTTCGGTTATGATTACTGCCCTAATGCTTTATCTGCATATGCATCGAGGCGGGATTGGGACCTTTTCCAAAGTGGTCAGTAACGGGCTTATTCTGTTGTTGTTCATGGTCTTTATTGTGGGGGCAATATTCAAGAGGGTGAACGTGTATTTTGCCTTTATCGATGGAGCGAAAGCAGGATTTGACATTGCGGTAAAAATCATTCCCTATCTGGTGGCCATGCTCGTGGCGATCAGTGTGCTGCGTAATTGCGGGGTCTTTGATTTGCTGATTCGGGGTCTTACCTGGCTGTTCTCGTCCCTGGGGCTGAATACCGATTTTGTGGCGGCCCTGCCCACCGCACTTATGAAGCCGCTGAGCGGGAGCGGCTCGCGGGCCATGATGATCGATACGATGAAGCATTATGGTCCCGATTCTTTTCCAGGCCTGCTTTCCTGCGTGTTCCAGGGTTCCACCGAGACCACGTTTTACGTAGTGGCCTTATATTTTGGTTCGGTGAATATTAAAAAAACCAGGTATGCGGTACCGGCAGCGTTGATGGCAGATTTGGCCGGCGTCATTGCAGCCATCGTCGTGGCCTACTTTTTCTTTCATGCCGTCGCCCATTGAGACGGTAATTGCGATGCGCATGGCAAATCCGGCAGTCGCGGTCACTTTAGGGTAAAGCGGGCGGACAGGGCAAAAGCGTCCGGCACAAAGTTAATCGCGGGCGAAATATCGAGCTCGGGTTTCCAATCCAGGGAAAGGTCTACCGGAGCATTCACAAATTTGTAATCTATGCCTACCACGCCCATCGGGCCGGTATAGACCAGGTTGTTTTGAAACCCGACGTAGGCGCCACCGCCGAAAAACCAATTAAGTCCTTGGACGCCGCCGATGAGCTGCTCCACCTCGTACAGTCCCCCGATGCCGAAGCGATTTCCAAACGAAACCAGGCCCTCAATGGCGTGGCGGTCAGTCAGGAAGTATTTTACCGTCACCGAAGAGCTGATCGTGGGGGGATTGGTGCTCAGACGGAGCCCAAAGGCCAACCTATAGTCCTGCGCGGCCAATCGATTACCTATGGCAGTGACCAGGACAAAAGCCAGAATCAGCTGAAGTTTGCGCATAATGGGAAGTTTATTGCCCGGAACGCTTATCCGGACGGTCTTATTTGGCTGGAGGTTGTTAGAAATTCCTTAATGTTGGAACTGAGACTGGATAACCCGGCACAGGTTTAATCAACCAAAGCTGCCAGCCCAGCCTCGGGATAGAGCGGAAGAGAATGAACTCGGGGAGAGTCATTGGAATAACTCGTACTTGGTTTTGGGGCGTTTTTCTTCGAGCCATCTGAATTTGCGCAACCGCATGTCATCCAGATTCACGCTCCGGATGGGATGCATCTCCGCATCCACATCATTTCTTAGGACGACTTTATTGAGTTTTTTGTCGGAGAATAGCAAATCGATGATGTCGGATCGGTTTACCCGGTTCACTCCCACCAAGGCCAGGCTATCGTCCTTGATAAAATAAATGCTTTCGGCGCTTCCCTTCGCCCGCATATAATCTATGGTGCCATCTTTGAAATACCCGTTAAGGGTATTGCCTTTTACCTGATCATACATGTTTTCGGCGGTCTTGCTTACGGCCATGCCGTTTTCAAAGACGCGCAGGCGCTGGGGTTTTTTGTTTTTGGTATAGAGGTAAACAGTGTCACCCGTAATCTGGTACCCACTAGCCCAGATGATCGGATCGGTAAACAACTGGAAAACCGAATCAATACCCGAATAATACAGGCTGTCGGCAACCGCCTGCAGGGAGTCCGAAAAAATCCGTACATGGTGGTATCCCTGAAGGTATCGCAAACTAGTATCGTTATTGTTTTGCCTGCTCAATTTAGCCGAAGGATTTAGCGAGTCATAGGCAGCCAGGACAGAATCGGCAATATTGCCGGAATATAACGTGTCGGCCGTCACGTAAATGGAGTCCTGGTCCTCTTTGAGGATCATCAATGGCTTTTCGGTGGCGAGTAGGGTATTGGTACGCCGATTGGCAATCATCAGATTGGCAATCACGGCCAGTCCCTGGGCTGTGTCGCGAAAAACCGCATTACCCATGGCGACACTGATCCCCGTACTGTCGTCAAAATGCACGTCGTCACCTATGATCGATTGGGAATGATCGGTAATCTTAGGCCGTTGTAGAAAATGTGCCTTGTGGTTGGTCAAATCGTAAAAGCCGTCCTTAGTCAGTATGGTTCTGCCACTGCTGTCACGGATAAAGGTTTGCGTTATGAAGGTGGCGATTTTGTGATCCGTATTGTATAGTAGAGAGTCGGCGTACAGATCATATTCCGGGTCTTTCAGTACCACATCCTTTTTAAAATACACGTCCTTGGTTTCTGCATAATAGGTCCCTTCCCGGCTTGTGATGGTCGTGCTCCCGTTAACGATTTGGCCACCATCCGAATAATGGCCAATGCGCTGATTCATATCGTAATCAAGTGATTCGGATGTAAGCACGCCTTTGCCATCCGTCAACTTTACATTTTTTTGAAATATGATGAGTTTTTTGCTCACGTAATATTTCATGTATTGGGAGTAAATGTCGGTCGTATCAGAATCGTTGATGTGCACGTTTCCGAAGGCTTCCACCTCGTTGGCGCTTTGGTTGATGGCCACGCTGTCGCAGTAAAACATTGTCTTTTCCTGTTGCAATTTGACGTGGCCATACAGGGACTGAATGGCCACGGTGTCTTTTTTTACCTGGCTCAGGGTGTCGGCATGCCAGATGTAGACGATCCTGACCGTATCGCTATCTGGGGATTTAAAGGCGACGGCGGACTGGCTATGGCCTTGCAGGGTGGCCAATAACCCCAGGAAGGTCAATCCCCTGGCAATTGCAGGCTTCATTTTAGTGAGTAACCGATTTTGAACTGGTATCATTTATGGGGGCGGTCAACGGGCCGCTTTTGTCCTTGCGTCCGAACACGGAGATATTAACGTATCGTTTGGGATGCACTCGGACATCATCCAAAAGGGTATTCAAACTACGTGAGGTGCTTTCCAGATTCTGGTAGAGTTTCTTATCATTGACCAGCAGTCCCAGCGATCCGTTACCGTTATTAATCTTGTTGATGACGGTTCGAAGGTCGGTCATGGTGGACTGTATGGTTTCGATGGTTTGCTGGATTTTGGAGTCAGCCAAACTGCTGGTTGTTTTATCCAGGTTGGTTAGCATCCTAGTTATTCGATCGTTGTTCCGGTTTAGATTGGACGTAAATGTGTCTAAATTATTCAAGGACTTTCCCAAGGTACTCGTCTGCATGTTCAACAAGCCTTCCAGCGATGCAGTGGAAACTGCGAGGTGGGCGAATATGGCGCTTATATTGTTCTTGGTCTTGGGGTCAAATAGGGAACCAACGACCTGGACCAGGGAATCCAGGGATCCCAGGGTGGAATTTAGCCGGCCAACCAGCGGATTGATGTTCCTTTCCACTTGGTTGAGCAGGCCCAACTTTTCCTGTGTAGCCAACGTATCTCCATTAGCCAGGTATTCGGTAGCATCGCCCTTGGTGATGGTGATCGAGGATGAATTGATCAGACCAGGGCTGATTACGGCATAGGAATTTTTTGGGATATGTACATCTTTTTTGAGGTTGATGGTAACGACGATCCCGCTGAGATCCTGATCGGCCGCGCTGATCTGGTAAACGGAACCAACTTCAAGTCCGTTGATGGTGACAACATTGGACGTCTCCAACCCTTCCACATTCTTGAACACAGAATAGATCTTCTTGGTCTGTACAAAAAGGTCCTTTCCCTTCAGGAAGTTGTAGCCTAAGATCAGTAAGGTAATGGAAACAGCCGTCAGCGCGCCGATTTTTGTTTCGTTGGGAATCTTCATTCAGGACTCTTTAAGATGAACATTTGGCTTTCATTGGGGTTGCATGCGCCAGATTTGCGTGGCGTAATTTCCCATCACGGGCAAACCTACAGGAAAAAGCTGACTACACAAAGGCGGGCCGAGGGCAGGAGCCTGCTCATGCAAGACCGGTGGAAAAATCGCTGCGACCTAACAGGTAATTGCTGCTTCGACCAGGGCAGTCTGGGGGGGTGGTTAATGGGTACCCCCCAAGCGGGCGGCCGCGGCAGCATCCGTTCCGGTGTGGTTGGTCTCGAGATTTTCCTCATATTGCTTGAGGGCCTCGATGATGTCTTCCACGACTTCATCTTGCCCCTTGTCGCTATTGAGGTACAATTCCTCTTCCTTGTTGGTCAGAAACCCCGTTTCGATCAGCACGCTGGGCATGCCCGTGGCTTGCAGGACACGGATGCCTTTATCTCGCTGTTTGACACCGTAGCTTTCGCGGCCGCTTTTTTTGAATTCTTCCTCCACCAGGGAAGCAAAGGAAAAGCTCTTAAGAAAGAAATTTTTCTCATATAATTGGGCCCGCATCTTCGCCTCAGGAGAACTGACATCAAAAACGGTGACGGTGGCGCTGTCTTCCATGTCTTCGATACCCTCATCCGTCTGGCTGATGGCATCGCCCTTCGGACCGCTCCGGTCAGCCTTCCAAATGTAGCTCTCTGTCCCAATCCGGGTATTTTTCATCCAATAGGATTCATAGATGGGGGCGTTAATGACTTTCTTATGTCGAGAGCTTCCCTTACCCACCCAGACGGTCTTCTTCTTGTGACCGATCACACGTTTGGCAAAGTAGCCTCCGGCCGGTTCCCGGGTGGCATTGCAGTGGATGCATATAAACAAATCCCCCTTGGCTTTATTGGCAATATCGGCTCTAACGGAGAGCGCCTGGCGCCAGTCGTCGCCGCCGCCCGGCAATTCATCGGTGGTCCTGGTATAGACGATTTTAATATCCGGAAATTCCTCGGCTATGGCCTTCCCTAATTTTAATGAAATCGCCAAGGTGACGTCCTTTTCGGCGGAGATGAGGCCATGCGTTCCCCGGTCCACGCCTCCGTGGCCTGGGTCGATGATGATGGTCCGAAGTTTCGGCGTTCTGAGAGTGGTGGGGTGTTCTTTAAACGATGCGACTAAACCGATCGATGCAGACAGGATAAAAAATACCAGCGTCTTCCTCATCATACTCGTTTCATTTTAACACCAGTATAGTAATCTTCACAAAATCTTATACCGGTAAAGCCTATTTTTGTAGCCATGCACTTTATGAATTACGGACGCAAAATTAGCTCAAAATACGTTGTTGCGTATATTTTCACCGGGCTATTCTTTGCAGTAACGCTCAGCAGTCCTGCTAAGTACGCGTTCGGTTCAGAATTTGGCAAAACCTTAACGGCCATCGGGGCCCGCGACGGGGTGAACCCTGCGACATGGGCGAAGGACACCATCATCAAGGGGGCAGCGGGACAGTCCCAGGATAGCCTACCGGGTAGCCATGGTGCATCCTCCACTGCCACGGCCAAAGACACCGTAATTAAAGACAGCGCCGCCAAGATCCAAGACAGCTTAGCCCGCGATTCTTCAGGCCGCACAAGCGATACCCTCTCTTACCGATTGTCCAAGGATTCGCTGGATGCACCCATCAGTTATACGGCACAGGATTCGGTGGTCCTGGACGTACCCACCAAGCAACTTTCCCTCTATAATAAGGCCACGACCAAGTACAAGGATATCGAACTAGATGCCTATAAGATTGTGCTGGACCAGCCCAAAAGCGTCATTGTTGCCACCTACACCAAGGACACATCCAACCTCATGGAAGGCCAACCCAAAATGATTCAGAAGCCAACGACGATGTCCTCGGATTCCATCACCTACAACCTCAAAACGCAAAAGGGCATTACCGTCAATACCTATACGCAAAGCGGCGAAATGTACGTGATGGGTGAGCGGATGAAAAAGATTTCCCCGGCTGTCTACTACGCCTACCGGGGCAGATTCACCACGTGCAACCTGGATACCCCACATTTTGCTTTTCGGACCAATAAGCTTAAGCTCATTACCGATAAGATGGCCATCACCGGGCCTGTGCACCCGGAGTTTGAAGGAGTGCCCGTACCGATTTATTTGCCTTTCGGCTTTTTCCCCATCACCGAAGGACGCCATTCGGGACTCCTACCTCCGGCATTCACCGCCAGTCAGCAATTTGGGATTGGCCTGCAAGGCCTGGGCTACTACAAAGTGCTGAGCGACAATTTTGACGTCATCCTGCGCACAGATCTCTGGTCCTACGGGGGGTATGCGCTTTATATCACCCCGGAGTACAAAGTCAGGTACCGTTATCAGGGACGAATCAATTTTACCTACCAAGATGTGCAAACTCTCAGCAATACCGGGCAGAGCGCCTATTCGAGTTCCAAGACATTCCAGTTCAATTGGAGCCATACGGTGGACAGCAAGGCCCGACCTGGCCAGAATTTTTCGGCTAGTGTAAATATCGCCTCGCAGCATTTTAATCAATACGTGCAAAACAACCCCACCGTAAACTTTACGAACCAGTTGAGCTCATCGATCAACTATTCGAAGACCTGGGACCAAAAATACAATCTGAACATCAACGCGAGCCACAGCCAAAACAACGAAACGGGTGTAATCAATATCAATTTCCCGAACATCAATTTTACCGCCGTCACGTTTTACCCATTACAGAAAAAAGAGTTTGTAGGAGCGCCGAAGTGGTATGAAAAACTAGGTATAGGCATCAACACGACTATTACCGGCCAATCCGCTGCGTACGACTCAACCTTCAGCTTCAAGAGCGTACTGGACACCTTCCAATGGGGCGCACAGAATACCATTCCAATTAGCCTGGCGCTGCCATCACTTTTTGGTGGGGCTTTGCAAATTGCGCCTGCGATCAGCCTGCAAAACAGGTTATATTCCAAGTACACGCTCTTGACCTATGATTCGGTGGCTGAAAAGCTCGATACGTCGCAGTTTAAAGGGTTCTATGCGGCTAATTACGTATCGATGGCTTTGAATCTGAGTACCGCCATTTTCGGAACCTTTGTCAACTTTGGGAAGAATAGCTCCGTTTTGGGTATACGCCATGTCATCCGGCCTACCCTGGGCATCTCCTTCTCGCCCAACCTACAGAGCAATTACTATTATACCTCTCGAGCCGATACGACCCACAACCTGTATACTTTTTCGAAGTTTGCCCAATCGCCCTACGGGGCTTTTCCGGAAGGAACCTTTGGGGGGGTAAATTTTGGGTTGGACAACAATTTTGAAATGAAAGTTCGCAGTAAATCCGACACCAGTGATTCGGGAACTAAGAAGGTCAAGCTGATTGATGGTATCGGATTTACAGGAAGCTACAATTACCTGGCGGATTCGTTTAAACTCTCCCCCATTTCCTTGTATTTGCGAAGCACCCTGTTTGGCAACCTCAACATCACGGGCGGAGCGACCCTGGACCCTTATGTATACGATAGTACGGGACTACGTCATAACATCTACGCATGGAACGACCCGGGGCACAAGTTCTCCCTCGGAAAGATTACGCAAGGCAACATTGCCATTTCTACTAGTTTCAAAAGTAAACCGAAGGATGAAAAAAAAGCGGAGCAGGATAAGCAGGCAACCTTGGACCAGTTGCCAATGACCGTGGAAGAACAGCAGGCCCAGCTGGATTATATCCGCCAAAATCCAGGTGAATTTGCAGATTTTAATATAGCCTGGTCGGTCAACATATCGTATTCCTTAAGTTATTCCATTACCTATGTTCCCTACTACAATGGATTTTACACGGTATATAAAAGCACGGCTCTGTTGAATTCTTCTATCACGTTTGGAGCGGATTTTAACTTGACCGATAAGTGGAAGGCGGGCTTTAATACCTATTACGACCTTAAGAATTTACAAGTCCAGTCGCTGACTGCCTTCTTATCCCGGGACCTACATTGCTGGCAGATGTCCATCAATGTTACCCCCGTAGGGCCATGGCGTTCTTACAGCATAACCTTGAGTCCCAAATCGGCCCTGCTGCGCGATTTGAGAATTAACCGGTCCAGGTCATTTGAATACTGAGTGCCTAGCGTCCTGGGCGTGGGCTAGGTAATAATTCTTCATGGTCAGCGCCACTTTTTCCTTCAGACTCTCCACCGTATCGGAAGGCGAAACCGCCGTAGGTTCCAGAAAATGCATTTCGAGAGGATGGGGCCAGAGGAAGAAGGATTTGTCGGGGGGATTGACCCTGCGGCTGTTAAAAATGAGAGCCGGGATAATCTGCTTACCCGTGACTACCGCTAGCCGGAAGGCGCCGTCATGGAAGGATTTTAGCGGCTGGTCTGACTTGTTTCGCGTCCCTTCCGGATAGATGCACATATGCAGTCCCATATCCAGCACGTCTTTCATTTTAGAAAAGCTTTCCCGACGACTGGTCTCATTCTTCCGGTCCACCAGGACGCTGCCGGTCTTGTAGAGCTGACCAAACAGGGGAATCTTCGCCATTTCCATCTTGGCGATGGTCTTGTTTCCTCCAGGAATGCCCGGCGAAGAAACAGGTACGTCGATCAGGGCGTTGTGGTTACAGACAACGATGTATGTCTCCCCGCGTTTAAAAAAAGCCCGGCCCCGAATCGTCAGCGGGCAACCGATCCCCGTTAAAAAAACGCCCATCCAAACCCTGGAATAGCTAATGAAGCGTCGGGTTTTTTTGGGGTCAGGGACGAACAAACAAAACAGGGTGAAGGGAACTAAAAACACGATCAGGCTGCTAACGAACAGGACGATCCCCCAGAGCGCCCAAATACGGCCAAAGACGGCCCTGAATACACGGACGATGGGGTTGCTGGTACCTTTCATGGCAAGGGGGTGGTTCATGCTGGTTAGGTATTATACCTGCGCTGTTGCGTAGGGAGCCCAGTCAATGGGTTCAATGCCTTGTTGGCGTAAATAATCATTGGTTTTGGAAAAATGGCGGCAGCCGAAAAATCCTTTATCGGCAGAAAAAGGAGAGGGGTGAGCTGCTTTGAGTAAGCAATGCTTGGTCTCATCGACCAGGGACTGCTTTTCCTGTGCAAATTTTCCCCAAAGCAAAAACACCACATGTTGATTGAGCTCTGAAATTTTGGTGATTACCTTGTCGGTGAATTCGGCCCACCCTATCTTGGCATGGCTCATGGGTTCATTGTCCCGGACCGTCAGGGAGGCGTTGAGCAGCAAAACACCACGTTCTGCCCAGCGGGTCAGGTTGCCGCCCTTGGGTATGGGTAGGCCAAGATCACTATGCATTTCTTTGAAAATATTGATCAGCGAAGGGGGAGGTGGTATCCCGTCGGGGACCGAGAAGCTAAGGCCATGGGCTTGTCCTGGACCGTGATACGGGTCTTGGCCGAGCAGCACCACTTTTACCTGATGAAAGGGCGTAGTATTAAACGCATTGAAGATCAATTTGCCGGGCGGGTAAATGGTCTTGCCGGCGAGCTTTTCGGCTTTTAGAAAGGTGACAATCTGCAAAAAATAGGCCTTCGAAAACTCCTGCTTCAGCACGTCTTTCCAGCTCGAATCGATTTGTACGTCCATTAAAAGGGGGTGTTGTGGTTAACTGCCCGGATTAGTTTTCGTCCGATTTCCCCTCAAAGTTAACTACAAACGGTACACGACAAGCAGGTCGTGAGGTGGGGCGGGTCAGGCTTCTTCTTTTACTGGGGTCTTATTGTATTCATCGATGAGCTTGCGCTGGATTTCGAATGGCACGGGAACATAGTCGAAGAAATCCAATCTGAATTTGGCTCGCCCCTGGGTGATCGAGCGCAGAGCCGAGGAATAATCATCCATTTCCGCCAGTGGCACCCGGGCGATGATTTTGGTAAAATGCCCCTCGGTATCCATTCCTTCCATAATGGCCCGCCGGGTCTGCAAATCGCTGATGATCCCACCTGTCAGGTCATCGGGACAGAGTACCGAGACGGTGTATACCGGCTCTAGGATCTGAGGATCGGCTTGCTGAAAAGCCTGCTTAAAGGCCATCAAGCCAGCAATTTTGAACGATATATCGTTGGAATCCACGGGGTGCATTTTGCCGTCGTAGACGCTCACGCGTACATCCCGCACATAGGAACCGGTGAGAGGACCAGTATGCATTTTTTCCATGATACCCTTCAGGATGGATGGCAGGAAGCGCTGGTCAATGGCACCTCCGACGATGCAGTTGAGAAATACTAACTTGCCGCCCCAGTCCAGTTTATACTCCTCGCGGCCACGAACAGAAATATTTCTTGGGTCTGCAATACCTTCGTACCAGGGCTCGACCTGCATATAGACTTCCCCGAATTGGCCGGCACCCCCCGACTGCTTCTTATGGCGGTAACTGGACTGCACGGACTTGCGAATGGTCTCCCGGTACGGGATTCGAGGTTTGGTAAATCGGACGCTCAGGTTCTTGGATATATGTTCCAGTTTCCACTTAATCACCGAAAGATGGAGTTCGCCTTGGCAATGGATGATGGTCTGTCTAAGCTCTTGCGAATTCTCGACAATAACCGTGGGGTCTTCCTCCTGTACCTGGTGCAGGGCCACTGACAATTTTTCTTCATCCCCCTTCTGAGTTAGTTCAATGGCAACACTCATCAAGGGCGAGGGGAATTCAATGGGGGGCAATTCATAATTTTTGCCGCGCACGTGGAGTGTGTTATTGACATGGGTATGCTTTAGCTTGATGGTGGCTCCGATATCGCCAGCCGACAGCTCATTTACGGCGATGCGTTTGGCGCCTTCCACCACGAAGAGTTGATTCAGTTTTTCGGTCACCCCATTGGACTCATTGACTAGTTCCATGGCTGTCCTGACGGTGCCGGAATAGACCTTAAAAAAGGACATATCGCCAATATGGGCTTCGGAAAAAGTCTTGTAAATAAAAATGCAGGCAGGTCCGCTCGCTTCGCAAGGAAGCAAATCTCCTGCTTTGGTCTTTTGCGGCGGCATCTCATTGGCACTGGGGCAAACATTGTCAATAAATCCCATAAGCCGCCCGCTGCCCATGTTCTTTTTGGCCGACAGGCAAAACAAGGGGAAGAGGTCGTGGTTGATCATGGCTTTTTTGAGCCCCAGCTTCATTTCGTCCTCTGTCAATTCACCCTGGTCAAAGTATTTTTCCATTAAAGATTCATCATTCTCGGCGATAGCTTCGATAAGTTCTTTGTGCAGTTGGTCGGCCCTAGCCTGCTGGTCGGCCGGAATGGGTAGTTTCTCCGGTTTTCCCCCTTCGCTGGGAAAACGGTACATGGTCATGCGCAATACATCAATGATCGAGTTGAATTCCAGACCCTGGTTGAGGGGATATTGTACCACCACCACGTTTCGGCCAAAATGGTCCTTTGCTTGCTGGACTGCTTTATCAAAATCTGCCTTATCTTGATCCAACTTATTCACAGCCAGGATCATGGGCGTTTTAAAGCGTTCGGTATACTCCCAGATGATATCGGTACCTACTTCCACGCCAAAGCATGCGTTGAGCAGCATGACCCCTGTATCGGCAACCCGTAAGGCGGAAAGTACCTCGCCCGCAAAATCATCATATCCTGGGGTGTCCAGGATGTTAATCTTATAGCCCCTCCACTGGGTATGGAGCAGTTTGGAAAAAATGGAGTTACCGCGTTCATGTTCCAGTTCGTAAAAGTCACTCACCGTATTTTTTTCTTCCACCGTGCCTCTGCGGGTAGTGAGGCCCGCTTCAAAGAGCATGCATTCAGCTAGGGTAGTTTTACCGGATCCTGCGTGGCCCAGCAGGACAATATTTTTTACGTGTGAAGTGTCGAAACTGGTCATGGCAGGCATATTTTGTTATTAAGTTAAGCATAATGGGGGGTGATTCAAAGCTGATTTTAGAAAATTAGCCTGGCAAAGGGCTAGTTTGGTACCCCGGCAAACATTTTTTACTTTTGCGGGCGTTTTGGTTCGGTAATGCGCGACAGAAAGAGTTCTCATTCATGAACTTATCGCGCTTGACGACATATCCATAATCAAGAAACTGGTCCGGTAGCTCAGTTGGATAGAGCAACTGCCTTCTAAGCAGTAGGCCATTGGTTCGAATCCAATCCGGATCACAGAATGGAGGATTACAGCTTCGTAATCCTTTTTTCATTTTGAGCAGCTTTACTTTTCTCGCGTGATTTTCATGATCTTATAACAGCGGGCAAAAATTTCTTACCAGTACTTTTATTCAGGTAAACATTATTTAGATCGACAAAATGATCGACAGATCGACAAAAAATCGACCAAATTATGTTTTTACCAATCAAGCCTATTTGTGACCTCCGCGCAAGGCGTGATGGCACAAGGCAAATCTACATTCAGTATTGCCATTCTTCCTCCAGGAGGACGTTACTAGTTACAGGCTTTAGCATCCCACACCGGTATTGGAACAAAAGGGCAATGCGGATTTCCAGCGATCTCCCCCCAATCTTTGGTGATCCAAACCAAATGAATTGGCGATTGCAAAAAATGATTCGGGTGGCTAAGGACATTGTTCAATTTTCTCTGGACCGGAGCATAGAAGATCCTTTAAGTTTCCTCATACAGGTTTCTCGCCCTGATTTTGACCCATCCACCCTTGGGGAAAAAGCCAAACAATTAGCTGAAGAAGTCAGCATCAGAAAATTAGTAAACCTTGATTTCTTTTTCCAGCTGGATGACTATTGATTTAGCCCCTAATAAATTGGACATAGTTCGCGTTTTTTTTGAATAATCCGATTCGTCAGATTCAATTTCTTTTATTCAATTGTGGCTATTGGATTTCCTTCTAAAGTTTTTTGAACGAGATTTCCGAGGAACTTGGCAAAGGGTTCAATATCTTGATTGACACTGGCACTTTCTAGAGTTTGCATATATTTTTTCCGAAACTCAACTGGAATAACAGTCCAAGGATAGCCCCCGGATGCTAGCATGGTATTCATCAAAAAACGCCCCATCCGGCCATTTCCATCCATATAAGGGTGGATGTACACAAAGACAAAATGGCCGAGGGTTGCACGAACGGATGGCTCTGGTTCCTCACTCAGCAAGTCAAAAAGTATAGGCAAGGCGTCTCTTACGGCTTCTTTATTTGGTGGAGTATGCATGGAGCCGCCTATATAAACCTGATGGTTCCGATATCCAGCCAGGTCAGAAGGTTTCAAAATGCCAGCAGTCACACTTGGAGCAAATAGCTCGCGGTACCATTCTCCATGTTCTTGATCCGCTACTTTTCCTGAATTTTCGCCATTCAAAATACGTAATAAGCTACGCTCCACAGCCTGAAAAGCCCCCCAATAGCCTCTGGCTGCCATCGCATCGCGCAGTTTTAGATCTTGTTCATTTATTTTCTGATTCCAGATTCCTCTCCTCACTTTTTCAATGAGGTCAGGGGTGACTTTATATTTTTCAATGGATAAGGAGTGATATGCATCGGTTACATATATTCTTCCCACTTCTTTAAGATAGGATTTCTTGTCTGTGGGCAGTCCTGGGGCTTGTGGAAAGTAAAGTATGACTTTTTCTTTCATCGCTTGCCACATCAGTTTAATGCGATTAACATAAGGGGAGTGCACCCGGTTTGACAATGGAGTTGATACCCTGCTTTCGAAGGGATCGGATTCGCGGACATCGAAGCCAGCCTTTTCCATGGTCTTTACAATATCATCTGCAATTTGCCCATATTGAATACTGCGAAAAGCCCCGGCCAGCCTGCCGGCTATTGCGCTATGGCCTCCATCCAGGAGCAATGCCAATAAGTCGGAAGCATCCCGCTGTAGGGACAGGGCTGTTTTTACATCTGTAGGATGTTTTGTAAATGTATTCGGTGCGGCATGAACCAGCGAAGCCGCTAGAGAAAAGATCCGGAGGTTTCGCATTTTTACATCTTCGGCACTGGAAGGCAGTTCTGCTCTCAGGAAGAAAAGCGAAGTATTATGAGGTAAAGTTGTGGCAGAATTATTGGCCCCAGGAGATCGGACAATTAATTGGTTTGGAACGACCGTACTTCCTCCATGAATTAGAAGAGATTGTTCGGGAGAAAGACACCAGTTTTGTCCAAATTTATCTTCCATCAATTGGGCGCAAAATTCCCAATAGCTGCTATACCAAGAAGTGCTGTCCCCTTTGGCTGCCATTGGGGGCACAGCAATGTACCAGCCTTTGTACACTTCCTCTATAAAACCATTTTCAAGCAGCCGCTCCCGGTGGGTTCGGGACAAGGAATTTGACTTAATCGCAACTATACCTTTATCCTGCAGTTCTTTAAGCAGGGCGAGGGATTCGGCTAATTTATCAGCTGGAGTTGCCATATGAATTCATAATTTCGGGCGCTTACACTTAAATCGTGTTGTGTCTTTGCACTAATATCATGTTGTGAAGTTACACTAAAACAATGTTGTATCAAAATTATATTGTAACTCAGAGGCATTAATGCGCGCGCTAGAGTATCATAAGGATGATAAATGATAAAAGTATGCCTGCGTATTTTTATCGTTAGGTGCAGCGGTCTAATTGCTTTCCTGCTACCATCGTGAATTTAAGGCGGTTGCTACTTAATCTGTTTATTAGGTTTCGGAGCCAGCTAGTTTCGGTTGCACCGAAACCGCTGGCTCCCTTCATGCTGGCGCATTCAGGGAGTGCGTTTTCCTCATGCTGCCGCATTCGGAAAACGTGAAGACTTGAGCAAAGGGAAGATAAAATGCCCATATCAAAATTTAAGGGGATAGACTCAAAAAACCGGTCGAAAAAGACCAGGTGTTGGGAGTAAAATGCTCCCTGCACGTACACCAGTCCAACCTAGCAACAGCAAGGATGGCTAACTTATATGAAGGAATTTAATTTTGCTCGAATGTAAATCGCAAAGAATATTACAATTAATGTGCCCGTAATAATTCCAAAACTTTGATATCCAACACCGACAGGGTAGAGCCCTGTCCATACCATTAAAATACGTCCAATGGCATCAGCAATAAGTAAGACAATGGCTACTTTCGCTGCCTTTCTTCGTTTTGTCAAGACAAGAAACCCGCTAATGAGGCAAAATGACCCAATTGTGGTTCCAATGATTGTTGAAAAGGGTGCTTGCGAGGTGGTTAGCCCAAAGAATTCGTGCCTAAAACTTGTAACAACTTCTGCAATTCCAAAGATTATCATAAGAACGGCAGCAATTTTGATTCCTGCAGGTAATTTACTTGGTTCTTCGATAGTCATAATTGTTTAATTGTCCATCTATCATCTTTGTTTCAGATGAGGAAGGTATCGATAAAGCTAGCGAAAACGTTCATTTCTTCGCGCTCGTGTTTATTTTTTTTATTACCTTTATAAAGACAGTTTTATCTGAATAAAGTGAGGTAAAATTTCTGCTCTTTGTCAATTCCAGATCGGCAAAATGATCGACAAGTCTTAGACGATTTTGACAATCAAAACGAAAAGTAGCCCGATCCGGATCACAAGCACATAGCGGGTTTTGGCGAATTGCTGAAGCCCGTATGAGACTTAGTAACATAGCTGCTAAAATACTTTGGGCGGGTTTGCCAAAAGAGATTTTTCCTCCGGCTCTCAATTTGTCGGGAGCGCACCCTGTGACGAAAACTATGACATGCAGCAGGGCAACTACGTATTACCTTAGCATTTCTTAAATTTTACAACTACTCCCTTTTCTTTGGCCTACGATTGGGAGGGTAGGAAGTTTATTTTTCAGCTTCAATGAACACCGCAGATTTTACATTCGATTATGCTAAATAAATGGCAATTAGCAAAGGTTAAAATAAGATTTATGAAATCTACTTTATTATTGTGCTCACTCTTAATTTTTAGGGCGACAATTGTATTAAGCCAGGATATAGATATATTATCCGGTGTAAAGATCAAGCTCAGAGATGGCATCCTCTTAAATGCTACGGTCTATAAACCGCATGATCAAAAGTCACCACTTCCTACTGTTTTTACATTAACACCTTATATTAGTGATACCTACCATGCTAGGGGGGTCTATTTTGCAAAACATGGTTATGTTTACGCAATCGTGGATGTAAGAGGCAGAGGAAGCAGTGAGGGAATTTTCGATCCTTTTAACCAAGAGGCAAAGGATGGATATGATATTGTGGAATGGTTGGCTTTACAACCTTTTTGCAATGGCAAAGTAACTATGTGGGGAGGCTCATACGCAGGTTACGATCAGTGGGCCACAGCTAAGGAATTGCCTCCACATTTACGAACAATCGTGCCTGTCGCTTCCGCCAAACCTGGAGTGGATTTTCCTATGGCATATAATATTGGCTATTCTTACGTAATTCAATGGCTCACGTTTACCAATGAAAAGACGGGGAATGAAAATTTTTTTGACGACGACAAATTTTGGACTAACAAGTTCACCGAAAGATATAATAAAGATATCCCATTTAATAAGCTTGATTCCTTGGTAGGTAATCCCAACGCTACTTTTAAGGAATGGGTTTCGCACAATAGGGTGGATGACTACATCAAGGGCATGTGTCCAACTATTGAACAATACAGACGGATAAACTTTCCAATTTTGACCATAACTGGGGATTACGATGGCGATCAACCGGGGGCCTTGAGTTTTTACCGCGAATTCATGCAAAATGCTTCACCATCTGCTAAAATGGAGCATTATCTTATCATAGGCCCGTGGGACCATCCAGGAACAAGAACACCCAAAAAAGAGGTTGGTGGATTGACTTTTGGGGACTCTTGCCTGATCGACATGAATGATCTTCACCGCCAATGGTATGATTATACGTTAAAGGATAGTACCAAGCCTGCCTTTCTTAAAAACAAAGTAGTTTATTATATCAGCAATCGTGACAAATGGAAATATGTTGATTCACTTGGTGCGATCGGCATGCTAAAAGAGAAGTTTTATTTAAATTCAGCCAACAATACGGGAAACGATGTTTTGCATTCTGCACTTTTGCAAAGCGAAATTCCCGGAGCAAATTCACTACCTGCTGAATACGTCTATGATCCATTAGACAAACGATATGCATCGCTGTCAGTTTCGCCCTCCAGCAATTATATTACAGATCAGACCTCAGTCTATTTTATGCGCAATAATGGTGTAGTTTATCATACTGCGCCATTTGAAAAGGAAATGGAAGTATCCGGGTTTTTTGAATTGAATGCCTATATAGAAGCGGATGTAAAGGATTTAGACATTGAAGCAGATATCTACGAGGTGAGGCCAGATGGGTCAAGCGTCTTTCTCACGGAAAACGCGATTAGGTCGAGGTACCGGGAAAGCCTTGAAAATGAAGACTTATTAACTCCTGGAGAAATTTACCTGTATCATTTCAAGCGATTCACTTTTATTTCCCGAGTAATTGAAAAGGGCAGTCGCTTGAGGCTCGTTATACAGTCACCCAACTCCATCGACACTCAGAAGAATTATTGCAGCGGTGGCGTTATTGCTAACGAAACTTCAAAAGACGCTCACGTAGCGCATTTGAAGATATATAGCGACGTTAAGCGACCTAGTGTATTAATTGTCCCAATAATGCATTAGGATGCATTAAATATCGGATGCAATTACGATGGGTGGCAAAGGGGAAGCGTGCATGGAAAAGAAGGCACAATGAGCAATATTTATGGCTTTCTTACCAATATATCTTTTGCGGATCCGATAGTGTCGCGATATGTTTCATTTTGCCATTTCGATATTCCTGATACAATCTGGAGACATCTTGCGAAGTGTTACCAATAAAAGGACCATGGGATACGATTTTATCTCCCTGCGGCTGACCGGAATATATCACAAATCTTGTTGCTGATTTTCCTGCGACAAGCTTCAGTTCAGATTCCGCTTCCTTATTGGATCTGTCTAACCATCCTACTTGGTCGAGGTCTAGCAACCTTTTTTCCTGACCAACCAAAAGTGAGCCGTCCAGGACATACAAGAAAGTAGTGTATGTTGCCGGAAGACTCAAACGGGTTGACGCATTTGCCTGCATCCGGATATCCGCTATGATGACGGGTGTGTAATTTTGCAGTGGGGATGAAATACCAAACAGCGCCCCACTGTACACACTAACCTGGACACCGTCAGCTGAGGCTTTAGGTACATGGTTTAATGAAATGTCCTGCACCCGTGGTGTAGCCCACCTATCTTTTTTGGGAAGGGTTAGCCACAACTGCAAAAGCCTCATGGTCATTTTCTTTGCAATGGTTTCTGTATGTATTATGCCACTTCCCGCGGTCATCATCTGCAAATCACCTGCTTTCATGGTATGGGCTTCGTCACCCATTTCGCCCGCTAGTAGCAGGGTAACTGTTTCAAAACCAGCGTGTGGATGCGGGCCGCCGACTGGCTCTTCCGTCTTTTTATCCAATCTGTCATCCATCAAGAGAATGAACGGATCGGAATCCGAGAAATCCCCTTGGATAACTGGGCGGGCCAGATGGCCCGCTCCTAGAAATCCGTCGTGAACAGCTGGGGTATATTGACTAACCAACTTTCTTTGCATTAACATCTTACTTTCCTTTTTTGGTATCATCAACAGGTTTTTTCACCAGTTGAATCTCGCTTTGTAGTTTCACTTCGTCCCCGAGCATAGTACCACCCCCTTCCAACAGGCCGAAATTAATGCCCCAATCGCTTCTTTTGATCTTTCCAGTTATCGTAAATCCGGCTCTTTCACCGCCCCAGGGATCCTTTGTTATTCCTCCATTTTCCACATGCAGTTGAACCGGATGGGTAGTGTTTTTCAACGTGAGATTACCGTTTAGGCAGAAGTTTTCGTCGTCAATCTTCTCGATGGTGGTTGATTCAAAGACCATTTCCGGATGCAGGTCTGCTGCGAAAAAATCAGAATTCCGTAGATGGGCATCGCGCTGGGCGTTGTTTGTATGAATTGAATTCATATCCGCTTTCAGATGAATTTTCGCGGTGCTGAAATCGTCATCCTGTGTCTCCCCAGCAATGTCAAAACTGTTGAAGGAACCGGACACGTTGCTGATCAACAAGTGTTTGATCTTAAATCCTAGTTCGCTATGCGTCGGATCTAGCTTCCATGTAGTGATAGCCATATATATTATTTTTTTGTGAAACACAAAATTACGCTAGTTTTGCTATACAAAGTTTAGCACTATACTAAAGTATAGTGATTCTCTGCATTTCAAAACTGTATATCATGACGAAAACCATGGAAGGCAAGCATTCAGCCTGCACGAGCATATTGCGACCTGTCAGAGATTCCTTGGATATCCTCGGTGGTAAGTGGAAGCTTCCCATTATTGTTGCGCTAACTTTCGGCGAAAAGCGCTTTTCCGAGATAGCCTTGGAGGTGCATGGGATAAGCGACAGAATGTTATCCAAAGAATTGCGGGATTTGGAAATGAACAGTTTGGTCGTTAGGAATATACAAGATACCTACCCAGTAAGGGTGACATATGCGTTGACGGCGCACAGCAAGACGCTCATGCCCGTAATCAATTCGTTGAAGAACTGGGGGATTTTGCATAAGAAAAAATTGCAGAAGGATTGCACCGAATATAAGACGTCTACCAGAGCAAACTCCTCTTAAATTTTTAGCGACTTGGATGCATTATATTGGGAATTGTCCTAGTGGCCAAGGAACATGGTATTTTATTTTCTTAGTTTCTATTTTTTGGGGCCTTTGCCTACGAAGGGTTAGATCCCATTTAAATAGCCACCGCCATGTGCCCCCGAATTTTTAATCAAAAGTTCAAGTACTAAAATCTCTCCTTACTTTTGCGCAGTATATTAAAACCCAGTTTATGGCAGTAGAAACTCCCACTTCAGAAACACCAGCCTCCTCGCCGACGTCAAAGAAGCGCGCCAAGGCTGCAAAAGCCACCAAGCCCAAGCGTAAATACGAGAAGAGAGCCAAGAAAAAATTGTCAACTGCTCGTCCAAAAAGGCCATATACCAAGAAGCTCAACCGGAATAAAGCTACCATTGCCTCAGCCAAAAAGAAGCCTGCTAAGAAAGCAGCCAAACAAACTGCGCGGGACAAGGGATTAACCGAGAAGCAAAAGATAGTGCGCGAGGCTCTCCGAGAAATTATTTTGCACCTTCATGAAAATGGAATCGAAAGAGAGAATGTTAAGTGGGTCAGGATACATTTGGCCGAGGAGGGGGGGAGAAGTGCAGTCATTTATAATCCGTTTAATGGCAACATGGTCCAGGTGGTGACCTGGGATAGTCCCGCGGTAAAGGACGATATGTACTTCGTCGAATATCTTGATTTTGTCCCGGAAACGGGACTCTATGAGCAAGACTAACACAGCAACAATGCTCAGGCAGGTCTAATCTGAGTGCAATCCACACTAAATCATACTGGCAGCACCAAGCCCTTCTCACGTCTTATCAGACCATCCCGACAATAGGCTCAACCTAATGGAAGGGATGGTTTTTGTGTTTCTCCTACCTGATTACCTCCTCAACTCACCTGGTAAAAAGTGCAGGCCTTTGTTGGTGCAAAAGGCAAGTAAAGCATCTGTAACATATTGATATACAAATAATAAGGTGACTTTAGCCCCCTCAGAACCTATTTTCCTGTACGAGAAAGGCAATTCAACATTTTTTTGGCGAATTCAAAAGAGATTATACATTTGTAGTGTACTACATAACTAATACACTAATGATACAAATTCAAAACCTGTCTTTTGGCTACCGCAAGAAAAAGATGTTATACAGGGGCCTTTCGCTTTCCCTCGAGCCGGGCAGTATCTACGGATTGCTAGGTAAGAATGGTGCCGGAAAATCGACCTTACTCAAGAACTTGGCCGGCCTCCTGTTCCCCAAACAGGGACAGATACTTGTCAATGGCTTTGTTCCGAAAAAGCGATTGCCATCCTTTTTGGAGACAGTCTATTTGATACCCGAAGAAGTGTATGTGCCCGCATTGACGGTCCCCAAATATGTGCAATTGTTCTCTCCTTTCTATCCCAGTTTTGATGCAAAGCAATTTTACAGCTACCTGGAGCAACTAGACGTTGAAAGCCAAAGCAAACTCAATACCTTATCGTTTGGCCAACAGAAAAAGTTTGTCATAGCCTTCGCGTTCGCTTGTAACACGAAAGTATTATTGCTGGACGAACCAACCAATGGCTTGGACATCCCCTCTAAAATCAAATTCAGGAAATTTTTGTCTTCCGTGCTGACTGAACAGCAAATAATCATTATCTCCACGCATCAAATCCGAGACTTAGACAACTTAATTGACCGAGTTATCATTGTTGACAATGGCGACGTCTTATTGCATACATCGATTGGGTCCATTGCGGAGAAGCTTTGTTTCAAAACCGTATTAGAAACAGGCGACCAGGAAAAGATCCTTTATGTGGAAGAATCCTTGAAAGGATTTACCATAGTGGCGGAAAATGTAGACTTCGAAGAGTCTAAAGTAAACCTGGAACATTTGTTCAATGCAGTTACTACTAATCCCGCTAAGACAAAGAAAATATTTCATTAATAAACATTCGGCTATGAACAATTCATTCAACGCCAAAAGATTTCAGTGGCTTCTTAAAAAGACCTTATTGGAAAGGCCGGTACAGTTGCTGGGGTGCACGGCGCTTATCCTTGCTGTCGTTTTGATATTATATGTGTTTTGCAAGACGCAAATGGGTTTTCACGCTGCGCAGAACATTTCCTTTATTTGGGGTTTTGCTGGAGGGGGTTGTTTCTTGGCATCGTTTGCATTTTCCTATTTTAATTCCAATGCAAGTGGGTCTTCCTACCTTACTCTCCCAGCTTCCCATTTGGAAAAATGGCTGTGTGGCATTTTCATAGCTGGCCTCATGTTTCCTGCTGTGTTTGTCTCGTTTTTTCGGCTTATGGATACCATTTTTGTTGGCTTGTACCATAATGGCTTGGATCCATCCAGCCCATCCTACAAAGCCCAATATGCGGCGGTCTATCTTTTTCCCTTTGATGGCTTTGTTGCGAATCGCGTCTATCCGATATTCATTTTTTTGGCGGGTTCGATGATGCTAGGTTCCTTGTACTTTAATAAGCTAAGTTTTATCAAGGTGGCGATAGCTATTTGTGCCATCTCAATAGGAGGTTTTGCATTGAATTGGTTTGTTGCTACCCTGCTTTTTGGTACTATAAACGATGCGGGGCCCTTTGACCATGTTACCCTACCTGTTGGCAACGAGGATGGATTTATTGAGCCATCTAAGGCGGTTTCCAATTTGTATCATTATGCACTTGCTTATGTTTTACCCGTACTTCCCTGGGGCATATCGTTCATTCGTTTAAGGGAAAAGGAATTTTAACGCAATACCATGGACTTTAGAGCAAATCCGGCGATTTACCTACAAATAGCAGAGTACGTTTGCGAGCAGATCCTACTAAAGAAATGGGAATTGGGCGAAAAGTTGATAAGCATTAGAGACCTTGCTGTAGGGATGGAAGTTAATCCGAATACTGTCCAGCGGGCGTATGATTTTCTGCAAAAAAAAGAAATTATCTCCAATCGCAGAGGCATTGGATATTTTATTGAAGCTGACGCCATGGATCGCATTGTCACGTTCCGCCGGGAACAATTCATGGAACATGAATTGCCCGTGTTTATGCGCAATCTGTATTTACTCAAAGTAGATCTCAAAGAGATAGAATCGTTGTATGAAAAATTTGTAAGAAATAATTTTAAACATAATTAACATGAAATGGAGTACAAGAATATTAGTTGCAATACTTGTCATCT
Organism: uncultured Chitinophagaceae bacterium; assembly: GCA_963742225.1. Classification (GTDB taxonomy): domain Bacteria; phylum Bacteroidota; class Bacteroidia; order Chitinophagales; family Chitinophagaceae; genus Puia. The sequence goes on from CAVULD010000006.1 coordinate 363,615, forward strand.
TATTTGGAGGGTTGATCGCATCAATCATTAATTTCAAAATGGTTTATGACCAGATTGATAAAAGCGATATGTATTGGAATTACGATAAAGTCTTGGACCAACATTTTACCCACCTCAAAATAGAAGGAGGGAACGTGACCAATATCGTATTTGAACAAAGACCGAATTGTTCGGTTCGCGTACTCAGCGACTGGCAACGTTTTCATGAAAAACTCATTAATACCTGGATAAAGAACGATACGTTATTCGTCAAGTTTATTTACAGCGCTAAGAATATGGGGGAAATCAATTGGATGAAATACACCAATTTTGTTCGTATTTTTTGCCCTCATCTCGTTTCGGTGGATGGGTTTAATACGAAATTACTATTGTCCAAAGTACAGGAAAAGAGCCTGCGAGTCACTATGGCCGGCAAATCCACTTTCGAGGCTGAAAGCATGATAACGCACCTAGATTCTCTTACCCTCTCTTTGCAAGATTCCTCCCAAATGGAATTTGAAATGTCTCCAGAATACCGCGTAGAACCCAAGCGGACGGCAGAGCAAGACGGCCGAAGAATCGAAGGGATAGGAGGAATAAAGGTGCAAATTAATCCGCTCCTTACGGCCCCGATCAAAAGCCAGGAGGCAATGTATATCGGCTCGGTGAACGCCTCCTTGACGGGATACACACTACTGGATATTGGCCATGCTCAGGTCCAAACGCTTAAGCTTCAAGTTGCAGATAGTTCTGCTGTTATTCTCTCCGGAGGGGCCTTAAAAAAAGTGAAGGGCTAACTACTGGCCCATTTACCGTTAGCATATACTGCACGCGAAGTACCCATCCCTGTTGGCTTCCCTGAGAGCAAAGCAAACCCGTCCGAAGTGCTTCCGGTAAGCTTGCCTGTTTAAAGTAGGTTCCATTAAGCTTCCATCATAGATGGTGACATTTTCCCGGAGGGGGGCAACAAGAAGTAGGCCAACCGAAAACAGGAACCTCAAGCAAGGCCTTTGAGCCATCCTACATACACCATATGGAATTAAGAACTTGGAGGAATTCGCTCGGACTTGTTTGATTGTTCCTAAATTTGAGAGCATGGCCCAGACAGATCGATAGGTGCGGGAGTCTGGCGCGGAAATTCACCGAGAAATTTTAAGACAGGAAAGAGTGCACCTACCTCTTCGCAGGGGCGATGGGTAGCCTACTTTTGTGTTGACTGGGCAGCGCGAAAAGACTATGTTTCTATTGTTAATGTAGCCAACAAGTTCTAATGCTAACCAGAAAGATGAAATATGGGAGACTCTGGCTGCACTTCATCGTGCTCGGCTTGATTTTTCCAGCTTGCGACAGCCACCCAGACGAATCGGAACAGAAAGAGAAGGAGTCCGTAGATGTACCCTTGATCGCATACACGGTCAAGGACAGCTACTTACACGACACGACCTTATTTACCGAAGGATTGGTGGTTTACGATGGCCAACTTATCGAAAGTACGGGTTCGCCAGCCGAGATTCCCCAGACCAAATCGATGATTGGGATTTCGGATCTCAAGACGGGAAAATTCACGTCGAAAGTACAGCTGGATGGCTCCAAATATTTTGGAGAAGGCATCGTGATTCATAATGGACTGATATATCAATTAACCTACAAGAATAAAATTGGTTTTATTTATGAACTAGGAACCTTTAAGCAGCTGGGAACCTTTCATTTTGAGAGTCAGCAGGGGTGGAGTCTGACCTCCGATGGTACAAATTTGATCATGAGTGACAGTAGCGACAAACTGCTTTTTCTGGACCCGGTAAGCCTCCAGTCCGTTCGGACCTTACCGGTTACCGTAAACGGAAAGCCATTGTATGAAGTAAACGAATTGGAATACATCAAAGGGTTTATTTACGGCAATGTCTGGAAGACGAATTATATCGTTAAAATTGATCCGGCCACGGGCAAGGTCTTGGGTAAGTTGGACCTGAGCCCGCTGGATTTTAATATCCGGCTCTTGCACCCGGATGCGGATGTACTCAACGGGATTGCCTACGATTCGGTAGCCGATAAGATTTATGTCACGGGCAAGCTTTGGCCATATATCTATCAGATTGATTTTTTGCATTAAGGGTAGTTAAGAGTACTTGCTGATATGGCCTGAGGAAGCCTCTGTTGCGGGGTGGCCTGCCTAGGCTGCATATGGAGGCCTTCGCAGGCATTGTATGGCTTCTCGCGAGGAAGAAACTTGGCTTACATTGTGCCTATCTTGGCAGGTGGATTAGGTTGTGCGGGGTGTTCATTCGCCTTAACCTTAAATTTAATAATATGAAATGGTATCATTACCTAGCGGCTTTTTTTGCGGGTGCCTTTTTTGCCAACGTGGTTCCTCATTTTATCCACGGCGTATCGGGAGATCCTTTTCCCTCGCCTTTCGCAACTCCACCCGGCAAAGGACTTTCCTCACCGACCGTAAATGTGCTTTGGGCTTGTTTTAATCTGCTCGTTGGTTATGTGTTACTTCGGGTGAGTAAGGCATCGAGTCAAAACAAGCTGTCCATGCTCGTGATGTTCTTAGGCATTCTGGCAATGGCCCTGCAGCTCGGCGTGGCCTTTATGGAAAAAGCTAAAATGTAGAGGACTTGCGCACGGGGACAGTGTCGATGGATGCCCAGTCTAATTTGGCGAGGCTAAGCATTAGGTGTGCAGGTAGCAGTATCGTTTATGGAAAGGGATCGTTATGACAGCCTACACGCGTAAACAAGAGCAAGTCAATGGCCTGATCCATGCCATGGGTATACTGGTTGGCGTAACCGGGCTTCCGGTATTGGTCGCATTGGCGGCAATACATGGGCGATCGGGCGGTTTAATCGGAGCGACTACCTACGGTTTTTGCTTTCTGCTACTCTTTTGCACTTCCACCGTTTACCACTTGGTCGAGGAGCCACGGCTCAAGCGCTTCTTCGAAATTCTGGATCACATTTCTATTTACTTCTTAATTGCGGGGACCTATACGCCGTTTCTGCTATTGTACAACCGGAATGCTTTTGGTATAACCCTACTGGCCATTCTTTGGGGGCTTACCCTGCTGGGCCTTTTCTTTAAAATTCGGTTCACGGGAAAATACGATATCGTTTCCACGATTATCTATTTTTTAATGGGATGGATCTTAGTCGTGGGTGGGCGAACCTTTTTTACCCACCTACCGACTGGGGTAATCGTGTTTATTTGCCTGGGAGGAGGTCTTTATTCACTGGGCATCTTTTTTTATCTCTGGGATAAACGCCAGTATACGCACGCGGTTTGGCACGGCTTTGTCCTGCTGGCGGCATTGGCCCATTTTATTGCCGTCTTATTGGCTGTCTGATGCCAGGGCGAGGGTATCCTCCATGTCTACGCCTAAATCTTTCGGCCTGCAGGTGCCAGATCCTGCGCCTCAGAGAAGTCGACCCACAGGAGACTAGCCGGGTCCGGCATGCGGGTCTTGAGCCCGACGAATATCATTCCACGCGCACCAATAGGCATTTAACTCGGATGCCCCGCGGTGCAGGTAAAAAGCGCGGGCTTCGGCGTTTTCTGGCTCTACATTAACGCAAACCGTAAAAGCCCCATGATCCAGGAACCATTGGACGAGCAAGTTAAGCAAGGCGGAGGCTACCGAATTTCTTCGGTGCAGGGAATCCACATGAACCCATTGCAACTCCCCCTTGCACCCAAAGCGCGTAGTTAGGTGACCGGCAATAAGTCCGACCAGGACTCCCTGTTGCTCCGCCACGTAGCAAATCCTGGAGGCTAAAGCATGCTGGGGATGGTGATCTCCACGCAGGTAAGCAGACATGCGCCCAACCCAAAAATCGACCTCCCCGCGCCTTTGGGCGAGTAAGCGAGCCATCGCAGGGATGTCTTGCGTGAGGGCCTGTCTGTATTGTATCTGGCGCATCAGGACTATTGCCAATGACAAGAAATCCACGGGGATTTGTTTGCCAACCACATCTGCCGGAATGTAGTAGCAAAGTATCCTCTCTCTGTCAGACCAAGGGTAAAAGTGCGAACTTTCCTCCCAGCACTTTTTGGACATCGGCTGGGTCGAGCAGAAGCCAGTTCTGCAGCAAAGTCGCGTAGACCGAGCGAAAATCGAATTGCATGGCGATGTTGTCGTTGGCTGTCGCACTGGCCGGCAGTATCGGGCTAGACCCCAGGATCGAGCTTTTCAACTGGTTACCAAAACACAGCATGGGTGCAGCCGCGCCATGATCCGTCCCCCCGGAGGCGTTAGACTTAATGCGGCGGCCGAATTCACTGAAGGTTATGCCCATGACTTGATTGCCTACACCCAGCTGGTCCAAGTCGACCATAAACGCGGCAATGGATTCAGAGACCCGCTTGAGCAATGCGGCATGTGCGCCCGTCGTGGTGTCCGAGGTGTCCGTCTGACGGGCATGGGTATCGAAGCTTCCCGTATTGACCATATAGATTTTTGTCTTTAGCCCACCGGCAATGAGGCGCGCCACAATTTTGAGCTGATCGGCCAGGGGGTTTTTTGCTGGATACTGGTCAGATTGCTTACTCACTTTGAGGGCCGCCGCTTTAATGACGGCTGCGTATTGGTCCGTTTTAATAGACATCGTCTCAATATACGCCAGTTGCTCTCCCCAGCGAGTATTGACGTCTATCTCTGGTTTGTCGTCGATAAGGGTATAGAAACTGGAGGGATTGCTGATGGCCAGCCCCATCATGAACGCAGGTCCTTGAAAAGTAGGGGAGACCACCGAGCCGATTTGGATCGCCAGGGGATCCGGCATTCCGCGGCGGGGGTAATTTTGTGGAAAATCCGGAAAGACCAGATCCAGGTAGCGTCCCGCCCATCCTGTGGAAAGGATCTTATCGGAATCCGCGGCCGTCATCCAGATATCCGTAGCCCGGAAATGCGAGAAGCTCGGTTTGGGGTAGCCCACTGATTGGATGACGCCCGCCCGGCCTTCTTGGATGAGTTGCTGCAGCTGGATCATCGCCGGATGTAAACCGGCCCAGGGTGCCCCTGCAAGTTTCAACACCTTATTTTCCGCAAGGGCAATATTGCCTCGGGCAGACTGGTAAGCGGCGTACTGGTCCAAGGGAATGACGGTATTTAATCCGTCGTTGCCTCCACTGAGCTGCACCAGCACCAGGACTCGGTCATCATCCATATACGGCTGCAGCTTATGAAGCAGGGGGGTGCCTGCCATCGCTCGTATGGGTAATCCTTGTAGCAGGAAGGGCAGCAGAACACCCGAGCTCGAATTCTTTAAAAAATCTCTTCTTTTCATACGACGACTATTGCGCTAACACAATTGGTACTGTGGCAGGTTCATCAAGTATTTATATAAGGCCTTCAATTTTTTTTCCACATTATTTTTATTGGCCACGTCATCCGTCTTTTGCAAAAGGTCTCGCCAAGCTTGCTCCCAATACTGGTCGGCCATGGCTCCTTCTAAGCCGGAGAGCAGTACACTGCTTTTCAGGTTTTCGGATTCTTTGGAGGATATGCCCAACACAAGCAACAGGTCAACAGAATCGCCGATGAGTTTGTCCGGATTTGCCGGCTCAGGCAGCTGTTTGGCGTATCCAATTGTGTCGATCAGGACCTTAAATCCTCCCTTGGCGAAGCCTCCGTTAATCAGTCGGTCGGTAAATTGATTTCGTTTGGGCAGCGTATCGGAGTTAATCCAGAATTTATCAAACTCAGGCGACTGGTAATAGGCCGGCCAGCCTGACACATTGGGCGGGTCGCCGATATTCTGCTGCATATTGGCGGCCTGCTGCTGAATGGCCTGCCAACAGCCATATAGATTGACATAATCGCTTGCGGGAGGGAACTGCACAGCATATTCCCGGCATGCGCCGATGGTATAGTCTACAGGACTCTTGATGAGCGCGGCCCGGTTGGAAGGATCAAAAAAATGTTCGCTCCTCAGCAGCTGCTGCAAGACGGGCTTCATTTCGTAGTGGTGCTTGCGAAAGGTGGCGGCTAGGGGAGTAATAACATTTTTTTCAGTTTCCGAATCGATCGTGTGGTACACGAAGAAACGGTAGAGCTTCCGGCATATAAATTTGGAAACCTCAGGTTGGCGAAAGATCATATCCAACATTTCGTCTAGTTCATCCTGTCCCTCCACGCCACCCCGTCCTCGAATTACATAGCTTCCGTAGAATGCCGAAAATTTTTTGTCTTGGTCATCGTGGCGCTTGGGGTCGAATTTATAGGTGTAGGTCTTGTTGTCGATATAGTATCCGGTAAGCACGTGAGCAGCTGCCTTCACATCGTCCTCGGAGTAATGGGAATCCGGGCCTTTGCCTACCGTAAAGAGTTCCTGGAGTTCCCTGCCATAATTTTCGTCCGGTGCTTTTTTGGTATTGGACGCGCCGTTGAGGTACCGGAGCATATGGGGATCCACACTAATGGCTTTAACCAGCTCTTTGAAATTGCCCAAGGCGTATTTTCTCAGCAGTGTGTTGTGGCGATAGAATAGCAAGGCATTGTTGACGGTCCGGGTCTCGGTGGCAAAATGATTGTGCCAAAATAAGACCATTTTCTCCCGTAGGGTGCAGTCCTGGCTAAGCATCAAACCCGTCCACCAGGCTTTCACGCTGGCCGTCCTGCGGCCATTGTTCATGCCGTCGTAGGTCATGGAGTTGACCCAAGTCGCTCCCGCAGGTATCTCCGGGTCAGTATATTTATCGTCATTGTAATTGTTAAGCGGGGGCGGTGGCATGGTCCGATCGACGTCGAGCAACATGCGCACACTTTTTTTAAGGGACTTTTGGCTAAACTGGTCTATGTCTTGTTTGCGCGCACCAAAAAGCGTCCGCCTGCAAAGCAGCTTGGCCTGGTCTTGCGTCCAGGGGCCTCGATACCTTCTGATCCCGGTCTGTAAGGCCGGGATATCGGCTGGTTGTTGCGGCGCTGCATTCATGGGACTTAAGTTAGCGTGGGATCCTGAAACTTAGGACGGCAGTCTCAACCCGAAGTTTAACGCAAGTTACCCGGCAAGGGGGGATATGCGGCTATTTGTTAATGGATTAACGTTTAGGCAACCAAACTGGAGGCTAGAAGCTATGCGTAGTTCCTTACAGTAGATTTCCCCTTGGTGGGCCACCCGAGAATCATTTTCGGAAATAAGCCAATATCCTATCCAGCACCCGTTCTCTGACCCATTGCTTGACCCTAGGCTTATCCTCGATCCATCGGGCTAGTGGCGGTGAGCAGCGGTAATAAATGCGAACAAAAAGTCGGCCGGCCAGGCTGCGCTGGAAGACCTCATCACGCAACTGATAAAACTCCTGCACCCGGGACAGCTCCGTTGGCCCATAGACTGCGGTGGCAATAAAACATCCCGTTTTCTTCTTCTTTCGCCCAGTTTCCGCCTGGCGACGGATGATTCGGGCGGAACGCAGGTTGATCCGCAGGACGGAACGGCGGTGAAGGCCGCTGATCAGCCCCGTCATTTCTAGCAGGTCGTCTTTTTCGATGTGCAACTCCTCCACCAAGGGTCGTACGTCTAGATAGGAAGCAAAGACATAAAAATGCTGGCTGATCAGGTGGTTTTCGAAAATCGATTGACCATCCTCCTTGCAGCGGTAATAGGTCGTAATAAGTTGGGCCTTCTTGCTGTCTATTTCGGTGACCAGGCCGCTGATAATAATCTGTTCACCGATAAATTCCTTTTCTTTGCTTTTAAGTTCAGCATTGAGAAAGGTTTCTTTATTCAAATTTTTCAGGGACTTATACAGCTCAAAATAACTCATCAAATCCTGCAGGCGCATGGCTTTGGATTTAGTCGAAAGTGTACTCCTTTAGCGTTCCATATAGCAGACGCTGGCCCCAACCCAGTCCTTATCTTTATTGTACCTGACACCAATCATCTTGCCTTTGCTGATCCGGGCCAGATTGATAGCCAGCGTCGGTCGGGGGTCTCCATCCTTCCACAAGTACATCATACGAATTTCGACCTTGGCCGGCGTATCCGGGGTCTTGATGACTTCAGCATATTGCACTTTCTTTTGGAGGATCCAGTTTTCGGGATCTGGTATTTTTTCGACATCGGCCCGGGTCAGGTCGATGACCACGCCCTGGCCCGCGAAAGAAAACAAGGGCTTGAGCACATAGTGTTCCAGGTCTAAGGGAAGTTGAGCAATTTCATTCAAAAAAAAGGTATCCGGTACGAACTGGTGGTGTATAAAGGGCAGAGTGAATTTGCTGATACGGTAAAACCAATTGGGATGGGGTATCCATTCTACATCCAATGGCTGGCGAATATCTACAAATTTCCCCAGCGACTCCCGCTGGGCATGCAGGTCATCAAAGATAATGCGGTTATAGATCCGACGGATCAGGGTTTTTTTCCCACTCTTCTGGTTGATGTAAAACAGCTGGCGCCCTTCTTGGATCAGCTCCGTAATGCACACGGGCTGAATGCCCAGATATTGCTGGGTGCAGTAAAAGTCAATTCGCGTCTTTTGCTCATGGGGTTTAATTTCCAGTAAGATAACCTGCTCCGCTGGCGCATCGCCCAGGATCACTTTTCCCAGATCGGCCAGGTAGCTGTCCTTTTGGTAATGTCCCAAATAGTGGCTGTAATTAGCGGGAATGGAAAAATATTGGCGCAGCAGTTCGGGATAAAAAACCTGAAAGCAAAAAAGAGTGGGGAAGCCCTGCATTTCGATCAACTGGGGCTCCAACTCGCCAGCCTCGTTTTGGCAAACCCCAAAATCAAACGCGATGAAATGCGAATGGCCATTTTGGTTAGGCACCAAATCGGCCTGGGGAATTGCCCGGTCGGTCAGTTGGCCAAAACCGGGATCGCAAACCAGGTCCAGAATCGATTCGCAGGTGCTGGTCATCTGCTGGGTGAATCCCTTGGGCACAAATACCGGCGTCTCCGCAATCCGAAACTCGATGGCTCCCGGATAGGGACGATGAAGGGCCTGAAGAAAGGCTTGATATTTGTCCGCGGTAAAGGCCGCATTAAACGCATCGCGCAACGCTGGTACCATGCTGTATCCGATTTGTTGCAGGAAGATACGAATTATTGCCGCATATGGCTTGCTGGTCCCCAAGAGATGGCCATGGTCCGGCGCTCGTATCCTTAGGCTTCTACGCCCAAGAGCTGTTCGACCGCCATATCTAAAAAGTTGGGCAAAATATGCGCATAGGTCCAGCCGATCTTATCCGGATCGTTCAGGTGTTCGATCATTGTGCGCCATTTTTTCTCTCCATGCTCCTGGATGACTACGTCTTTTTTATCTTCCCGCTGCAGGTACATGCTCATGCCCACCGCATCGGCTTCCGGATGAAATTGCGTACCGATGGTGTGATCATCAAACCGGATGGCCATGATGGCACGCTCCAAGGGCACGTGCGGTCTTTCCTTTTCGATGGCCAGCACCTGCGCCCCCATTTTTTTTAACCTCACAGCATCGGCGTCTACGACCTGATAATCCCGGCTATCTACCGCATAGAAGGGGTCCTGTAAACCCTGGAATACCCGGTCTTTTTTGCCTGCGGCCATCATGTGGATGGGGAATACACCGAATGCCGTGGATTTGCGTTTGGATACCCGGGCAATCTGGTAATATCGGCAAGCAAGTTGGAAGGAATGGCAAATGAAGAACACATGCTTTTTATCGGCCCCTGAGGCATCCATGTTGTGGAATTCCACTTGTCGAAGCCAATGGAAATAGGCATTTTCCCAATCACTGCCCTCGCTAGCCAGGGGGCTGCCAGGCCCTCCGGTGGAAATATAAACATCGAAGGAAAGGTCCGGTAGCTGTTTTTCCAGCCTGACTTCAAACTCCTGGTAACTTAGGTCTAGGCCCGTCGTGCGGCCGTATTGCTGCAGAATTTCCCGGACACATCGCATGCCCTGATTGGGTTGGCCTTCATAGAGGTCCAGGATTGCGACACGAATCTTTCTACCAGGGAACATAGCTGCAAACTTAAGGATTTTTTAATTTTTTGGCCCTTCACGTTTATACCCAATGGCTGCGCAGGATGTGGAAAAATCCTGCGCGGCGGCAATAGACCACCGAGGGGCAGGAGGGGGCATGGAGCGTCTTTTTGGCCGCGTGCTGTGGTGGACGGCGATGGTTAAGAGTTCCAATCGATAATCTGGTAGAAATTGTCCTTGAAACTGTCGCCGATGGGAATTATTTTTTTGCCCACATAGATTTCGTTGCGGGAAATGGAATCAATATGGCTTAAGGAAACAATGTAGGATCGATGGACACGGACAAATTCATCACTCGGTAGTTTGGCAGAAAAGGATTTCAGGTTGTTTAGCGTGAGAATGGGCTCGGCCTTACCCTTCAGGTAGACCTGGGTATAGTCTTTCATGCCTTCACAAAACAGGATATCCTCAAAGCGCGCTTTAAGGATTTTGTACTCCGATTTGATGAATACAAATCGTTTACTCTTCAGGTAATGCAGATGGGCAGGCGCCGCAAGGTGCTCGCGGATCTTGTTCACCATAAATAAAAACCGTTCGAAAGACACCGGGCGGGTGAGGTAACTAAAGACATCCGCATCGGGTTCCTTTTTATCCTGCTCTTGTCGGCTAGCCACCGCAACAATGATCGGGTAATGCCCCGCCTCTTTCAAAAGCCGGATCGTGCGGGAATCGAGTAATCGGATATCCCAAAAAATGACATCGATCTTATGCAACCGGGATTGCTCATACACATCCAGTGCTGCGTCGCAACGACCAACGAAATGCAATTTGGGTACTTTGCTTACGTACTCCCGAAGAACTTGGCTCTGCTTGTTGTTGCTGTTTTCGACGATGATGCAGTTCAAAATACCCATGCTTCATGCTTTTATCCGGCTGGGCCTAGGCTCTCGAGATGGAAGGCCTGCTCCCAGCCCCGCTGGCGGTCAATTGAATTTTCTGCCCTTGGTATACCAAAAATCGCGATAGGAAACGGTGAACGTGATGCCGGCATATTTTTCCTGGATGAGCTGAGCGGTTTCCACGCCCTTCACGCCATATTGAAACGCGAAGCTGTAGCTGAATGCGGTCCTCTTGGAATTCACGCCAATGCCCAGGGTGCCGCCAATATCATTGATCTGTTGACCGTATACATTGAGGTAGGTGTTGATATAATAAAATCCAGCCTGAAAAAACATGGACTCGTAATTGATGTTGTAGGCTGTTTTTCGCTTAGAACTTTCGAAGCCGATCGAAAATTTTCGACTATCCTGATAGGCATAATTAAGTGTATTGTAGCCCAGTGCTGACCAGTTTTGGAACTTGTAGTCGGCCACCCAGGTGAACCTATGGTCCTTGGTCAGGGAAATACCTACGCCATAGGAGATGGGCAGGCGCGTAAGGTAATCGGTCGGCAGCGGGCTAGGCAGCTGCACGCTGTCGGGGCCCATCACGGTTATATTATTTTCTGCGCTCAGGTAGGTAACGTTTGAAAAAGTGCCGCCGATGCCTACGTCCCAATGTTTTCCAATTTTGGTGTAAAACTGCAGCCCGTAGGTAGCATACCAGTTTTGCAGGTAGGTGTTGTTCAGGGTGGAGACCTGTTCTAGGCCGATAGGACTAAAGAGAATGACTTTTTGCTGAACCGAACCAAACAGATAGCCGAGCTCCACACCCAGCGATAAATGGTGGAAGAATTCATACGAATTGGCCCAGTAGGCCTTGTTCAACCCTCCATATCCTTGAGTCCATGCCAGGGAGGTTTGGCCGTTGGTTCCTAAGATGGGCTGCTGGCTGGTGTACTCGTAATTCTGCGAGCTATAGGGGGTGAGCCCAATAGCCGTGCCCCAATGTTTGGAAGGCTTGATCCCAAAAATCACTTTGGTGAACGTGATGTCAAAGGACTGACTCTGCCCCGGGTTTACACTGGATCCCAGGTAATTGATCAGCAGCGCCCGCCCGCCAATCTCCCCGCCCCAAAACTGGTTGTCTTGCGCGCTAAAGGAGGCTGGATTGTTGTTAATCAGAAATCGGCTGCTTCGGTAGGCAAGTCCTGTGCTTGCCATTCCGGACGTGCGGTTAAAATAATTATCCTGAATATCCCCAATGCCCAGCGCTGAATAGGGTTCGTTGTTGGTCTGGGCAATCAACCCGGTGGCGCAAACACAAAGCAGTAGTATGATGGAAAGAATCTTCATTTCAAGCGTTATTTCCTTGGCGTATTCAATGGGTTAACTAATGAGGCAACGAAACGTAATACAAATTCAAAGTTATGGTGTAATTCTGATTGGTCTGGTTAGCAAAAATCGCGCGATTCATGGTCGTGATGCTGGCAGGTGATGGCGCCGAGAGCAACAAGGCCGATTGGTTAAACTGTCCACTCGCGATGAGGTTTTTAACATAGGTAGTGATATTATATGAGTAGGCTGTATTTTCTCCCGTAACATAATCGGTGACCAAGGCGCCTGTTTGGCCTATAATCTGCGCTCCTGCCTTATTATTCTCATCCGTTTGGCTCAAGATCAGCTGCGGAGGTAATGCATACAGAGGGTTGTATGACCCGGGGACAGGTTTAAGGATCAGCAGCGCTTGATAGACACTTACGTAATCCTTCAGGTTGGTAATATTGCCGATATAAGGAAAGGCGATCTTGGCTTCAATGCCAGTACCCGATTGGACATAACAGGCGTTACCTGTTTGGGACGAAGGGGCTTCGGCATAAACCAGTGGATTGGGTCGGGTACTTTGCAGCGTCGTCAGAATCGAAATGGGAGTCCCGGATTTGTTGGCCGAAATCTGGTTAAACTGGTGCGCCTTGTTGCTGAACTTGAAATCAATATATTGGGGCAGGTTGATGGAGGACGGCTCATGGTACCAAAGCCTTACGGTGCAAGTATCGCGCAGGCCGTACATGACTCCGGCTCCACTGTTATCGGCATACAACGCTAGTCCTTTAAAATAGCTTAAGAACCCATTGAGTGTAGACACAGTGTCCGAACGGCGCTCCAGCATGCCAAGCATTTGCTCACCCATGGCATCGGGCAACCTGACCTTCACGGTATCGAAAGCGTTTTGGGTGGTCAGGCCAGCCGTAGGCAAAATGGTCACTGTAGTTGAACCCAACGGAGTTGGATTGTACAAAAAACTATCGGTATTGTAAAACGTGTATTGATCAATCGGCAGGGAGATTAACGTATCCAGCTGGCTGACGTGGTAGGTCTGTGGTATCGTCGTATCGCCGTAGAAGTAGCGGTTGAGTCTGAACATGACGCTCAGGGAGTCGAAGGTGGCCAGGAAACTAATCGTTGGGATGCTCACGGGTGGGCCTATCTGCAAAAACGATTGGGAACGAATACTGCCAAAATAAGGATCAAAGTAGTTGCCGACCAACGACGCACCCGAACCTGCGGTGGCAAAGGAGTCGACCAGCACCGTCGACGTCGCAACGGTCATGGTATCGATGGCGATGATGTTGGTGGTGATGGCGCTGGGAAAAGACGAGTCGAAGGCTATGACGGGTTTGGTGCATCCAGCCAGTGAGCAGAGCGCCAATACGGGGAACAACCATAAGATCCAGTCTTTTCTCAATAATGTAATTTGTCGCATGCTGATTGTCTGGCTAGTTTCAATATAATCGCGCCCAAGTCCTGTTGTTGTGCCGCAAAATTAAGCGGTGCAATAATAAGGGGCTCAACTGTTACTATTTTGTTAGTATGTATTAATTAACAAAATTTAACGACAAATATACTATTTTTATCTACTAAAATTGTTCCGGCCGCGGCCATTTGCCACCGCCGTGGACAGGCGAAACCCTTGGTTTGGTTTATTTTCTGCGTGTATCCAGGGCGGTCGGGACCGCAAAAAAGGACCCGGTAGGTAAATCTTGGACCGGATTGTTTTTTAGTCGATGAAAACTTGCATTTGGTATATTAAAAGTGGGCATATATACATTTTAACGATTTCGCTTAGATACCATCTAATACATTAGCGCAAAATTTGACCAAAATATGAACCGTTTGCACCTCTCTCTGCTTGTGTTTATGTTAATCACTTCCATCCTGTACTCCTGTGGAAAGTCCAGCGTTCCGTATACACAGAACGGAAACTGGGTTTATCAGGGGGACTTCAATGGCACAGCCCGAAGTGAGGCGGTTGTATTTGTGATCGGAAATTACGCCTATATTGGAACAGGCATCGACAACAGCTTTAATCGCTATAATGACCTGTGGCAGCTGCAGGTTACAGGCAACAACTGCAGCTGGTTTCAGGTGGCCAGCGCGGTAAACATGACGCCCAGAAATTCGGCCGTGGCCTTTACCATAAACGGGCAGGGGTATGTCGGTTCGGGTACCAACGGGACGGTGGCATTCAGCGATTTTTGGCAGTACAATCCCACGACCAACCAATGGAACCAGATCGCCAGCATGGGCGATTCCCTCAATGGGTTCGCACCCCGGTTTGACGCGGTGGGTTTTGCCATCCAGACCGCAGGGACCGAGGGGCTTGGCTACGTCGGCACGGGCAACAACTATACGGAATATTTAAAAGATTTCTGGTCCTATGACCCAACGGTAAATACCTGGAGCCAGGAGGTAAGCTACGATGGATACAAGCGCACGGCGGCCGTGGCCTTTGTCTACGACAACCGGGCCTACCTGGTAACCGGCCTCGGGACCGGCGGCACGGTAACCAACGATTTCTGGCGCTTTGACCCGTCCCAGGCGGATTCCTCCAAATGGTTCCAGCTTAATCACATCACCAACTTCAGTCCCGAATCCTTTGATGATGCCTATACGACCATTACCCGCTACAATGCGGTTGGTTTTGTCATCCTAAACGTCCAAACGGATGGAGGTGGCGACAAAGGATACATCACCACCGGCATCAACGGCTCACTGTATGAATGGACCTGGGAATACGATTTTTCCCTGGATTTGTGGACCGAAAAAACACCCTTTGAGCGCGCAGCCCGCCAGGGTGCAGTGGGGTTCAGCGTACAGAACCGTGGCTTCGTGGCCTTGGGGATAAGTGGAGGAACCAATTATGAAAATTTAGAGGAGTTTTATCCCGATGAAGTCTACAACGCCCAAGACTAATCCCAAGTATTATAATGCCATCGGCATTGCCCTGATTCTGGCGATAGCCGCAGTCCTGTATGCCGGCCATTATTACCGGGTCAAGCGTCTGGAAGAATTCAGAAGAGATTATGTGCGCCTGGACCTGAAGGCCATCGAGACTCCTTATGGTTGGGGCTACGAGATCATGACCAACGGAAAGCTGTACATCCACCAAGAATTCATACCGGCCGTCCCGGGCAAAAAAGGATTTGCCACCAAGGAGCAGGCGCTGCTGGTCGGTAATAAAGTGATCGCAAAAATCAAATTGAAGGAAAACCCGCCCACCATTAGCATAAAGGATTTGGCCGACCTGGGTATCGTGAGTGATTCCTCGGCCAGCAAATAAACTCCCCCTTTTCTCCTGGGCAAGGATATAGATAACGACCGAGGGCTTGGCTCGCGGTCGTTTTTTTGTACGCTGCACCCGCCCTCCCAGACGAGAAACAGAACCGCTGGAGTAACAGATATAATTTGTGGTATCTTTAAATGCCCAAAACTTGGGACTTGGATGGCTTGACCAAGTGCACTGGAGTGGAACGCCAGACGCAGCTCCGGCCGCCATGCTTGATGGATCGCCTTTAGGTACCCGAACTACGCGTATCAGATTAGCCAACCTACTATGGAAGTACATCATCATCCAAACGTGGAACAAAAGGGACTAAAATCCTATTTGCTCGAAGGGCTCATGATTTTTCTGGCCGTCAGCATGGGATTTTTGGCCGAGAGCCTGCGGGAATACTCAACCGATCGGACCAAAGAGCGGGAATATGTCATGAGCCTGATCAGTGATTTAAAACAAGATTCGACGGAACTTTTCTATACGATCAAAGAAAACCAAACCAAAATTCTCTACCAGGATTCCTTGCTACGCCTCAGCGGTGCGGACCTGACCTATCCGGCCAATATGCAACTGCTGTATCATTATGCCAACCTGGCCGTAAATTTCATCTCCAAATTTATTAGCAACGATGCGACTATGATGCAGCTGAAAAATTCCGGAGGACTGCGATTTATCCAAAGCCGGCACGTAGCCGACTCCGTGGCCAAATACGATTTGGAAGTGAGGGCAGTTTACTCGGCGCAGATGGCCTATGAAAAAGCGAATAACGACGCCATGGACGCCCTGCAAGGCATCTTGTTTTATCCTGCCATGGAAGATACCAGCTTGCACCACCTCGGGAGCTCATCGCAGAGCCGACTGCTGCTGCTGACCCTTGACCAGGGGAAGTGGAAGCTATTTTTCAACAAAGTGTATTTTGACCATGGGTGGACTCAAAATTACCTAAACAATATGCAGGATAAAGTTCCCATAAACGCGCGGCTAATTGCTTTTTTACAGCGGCAATACGGCATCGACAACTAGTCCCCTTCCCCCTTCCTTTAGCCATGTGGTTGGCAAACCCGAAGGCTACTTTCTTGTCCATTTGACGGAGTTAAGAAAAGCCTAGCAGCCTCTAATTATTTTTTAGATCCCTTCTTTTTTTTTACATTACTCATCTATTCAACTCCTCACCTTCTATCGGTTGCAGTAATGAAACGATTTTGCCTGGCTCTTGATCTTAAAAACGACGCGGACTTGATTGCCTCCTACGAAGCCTGGCATCAGCAAGTTTGGCCGGAGATCAAACGAAGTATTTGGGAGGCTGGCATCACCGGGATGGAAATCTACCGCACGGCCAATCGCCTGTTCATGATTATGGAAACGACCGACGAATTTAGTTTGGAGCGTAAGGCGCACATGGACAGGATCAATCCCGTGGTGCAGCAGTGGGAGGAGTTGATGTGGAGCTTCCAGCAACCATTGCCCCATGCCAAGGCAGGTGAAAAGTGGATTGTCATGGATAAGATATTTGATCTGGACGGAAGGCCGAGATAGACGGGTGGCAGCCTATCGCAAACAGATAAATCAACCAAGATATGGATTTGCAATTGCAAGGTAAGGTCATTGTCGTAACCGGCGGCGCCAAGGGAATAGGTGCGGGCATTGTAAAACTGCTGGCCAAGGAAGGTGCGATCCCTGTCGTGGTCGGCCGAAACGAGCAGGATAACCTCAGGGCAATCGCCTTGGTCGAGGCCACCGGGGGTAAGGGACTGCAGGTCACCAGCGAACTGACTCAACCGCCGGCCAGCGAGCGGGCCGTTCAGATCATCCTGGATAAGTTGGGCCGGATCGATGGCTTGGTCAACAATGCCGGCGTAAACGATGGGGTAGGTTTGGAGCAAGGTAACTATGAATCGTTCATGGCTTCCTTGCATAAGAACCTGGTGCATTATTACCTCATGGCACATTTTGCATTACCTGCTTTGAAAAAATCCAAGGGGTCAATAGTTAATATCAGTTCAAAAACCGCAGAAACTGGCCAGGGAGGAACTTCGGCATACGCCGCCGCTAATGGGGGACGCAATGCCCTGACCCGAGAATGGGCGGTGGAGTTGCTCAAATATGGAATCCGCGTAAATGCCGTCGTGGTGGCCGAATGTTGGACCCCATTGTACCAGACTTGGATTGAATCGCTGGCCGACTCGGAGCGTAAGTTGCAATCCATCAAAGCTTCCATTCCCTTGGGCAAACGCATGACAACAACTGAGGAGATCGCAGCAACGACCGTTTTCCTGTTGTCTCCTTGTTCCAGCCACACAACGGGGCAACTGATTCATGTCGATGGGGGATATGTGCATCTGGACCGCGCGCTTGCCAACGCCTGAGCGGTTGGCTAGGGTCACCAAGTGGTGGACTCTGGCAATTCGCCTGGGCACTTGATTGATCAGTATAAAAATCTTCTCATGATTCGGCGATTATTGCCCAGCTTTTTTTTCTGGATCGCGACGAGCCCACTTTTCGCTCAGCCTAGATTCCAACCCACTTGGGCTTCCTTAAACACACACCAAACTCCGGATTGGTATCGTGACGCCAAGTTTGGCATCTTTATTCATTGGGGCGTATACTCGGTCCCCGCTTTCGGCAGTGAATGGTATCCCCGTCTTATGTACGAACAAGGATCCAAGGAATTTATACACCATGTGCAAACTTATGGACCACAAAATAAGTTCGGGTACAAGGATTTTATTCCGCTGTTCAAAGCGGAGAAATTCGATGCGGCACAGTGGGCCCTGCTGTTTAAGCAATCTGGGGCCAAGTATGTGGTCCCTGTTGCTGAACACCACGACGGCTTCGCTATGTACAACACCAGTCTGTCGCGATGGAATGCGTATAACATGGGCCCCAAAAAGGATATTATCGGAGAATTGGCCGAGGCTGTACGCAACCAGGGGCTGGTCTTTGGTCTGTCGTCCCACCGCATAGAACATTGGTTTTTCATGAACACGGGCAGAAGCTTTGACTCCGATGTGAACGATCCCGCCTGGGCCGATTTCTATGGGCCCGCTAGACAAGAAAAAGACAGCCTCAGTACTGAATACATGAACGACTGGCTGCTGCGCTGTACGGAACTGGTTAATAAATACCATCCCCAGCTCTTTTGGTTTGACTGGTGGATTGAGCAGCCGGCTATGGAGCCGTACCGCAAATCGTTCGCGGCATATTATTACAACCAAGGGCTTGCTTGGGGCAAAGGCGTGGTGATCAACTACAAAAATAAGGCCTATCCCGACAGTGCCGCGGTGCTCGACCTGGAGCGTGGGAAACTGGAAGGAGCGCGTCCTCTGGCCTGGCAAACGGATGATGCGGTGGGTTTCAAATCCTGGGGATATATCGACGGGGAACAGTATAAATCGGTTCAATATATAATCGATGAGCTGGTTGATATTGTGAGTAAGAACGGGAACTTGTTGCTCAATATCGGTCCACGCTCCGATGGAACCATTGCTCCGGAGCAGCAGCAGCTACTCTTAGACATTGGAAAATGGTTAGATGTGAACGGCGAAGCCATCTATGGCACACGACCCTGGAAAATATTCGGCGAAGGGCCGACAGAAAATGTGGCGGGTTCATTTATCGATAGCAAAGTCAAAGACTTTACCCCGCAGGACATCCGGTTTACCACTAAGTCGGGCATTCTGTATGCTATCTCCTTGGCCATTCCGCAGGATAAGGCACCAGTCCGCATTAAAAGTCTATCTCTAAATGCGCACAATGGAAGGGTCAAGAGTGTCGAACTGCTCGGAAGCAGTCAAAAGATTATATGGACCCAAACGCCACAAGATTTGCGGATTCAACCCATCCAACAATACCCGGCTGCCTACGCTGCCGCCTATAAAATAGTCTGGCAATAATTCCGGCCGCGGGGGTGATACCCACGGTGAAAGGGCAACCGCAAACCCAACGATTTCATGATAAAGACTTGTGTTTGTGTCGAACCTGGGCTGCTCCAGTATGAGCAGCGACCATTGCCCGTGCCTTCGACGGGTCGCGCGATCTTGCAGATTAAGCGAGCTGGCATCTGCGGAACCGACCTACATGCCTTTGAAGGCACGCAGCCCTATTTTTCCTACCCCCGGATTTTAGGACATGAGTTGGCTGCTGATTTGATTGAAGCGGACGGTGCCCCTGGTTTTAAGCCTGGGGAGCGGGTAGGCTTGATGCCCTATTTCTCCTGTGGTTATTGCATTGCCTGCCGATCCGGCAAACCCAATTGCTGCGTGCGGATTCAGGTACTAGGCGTGCATATTGATGGAGGATTTGCTCAGTATATTTCTGTCCCTTCTGCATCCTTAGTTAAAGCCCGAGAACTTGACTACGACCAACTGGCCATGGTGGAACCCCTGGCTATTGGAGCACACGCGGTGGGGCGGGCCGATGTACGGCCCGAGGAATTTGTCTTGGTCGTCGGGGCGGGACCAATTGGCCTGGGTATCATGGATTTTGCCCGGTTGGCTGGAGCCCGTGTCATCGCCGTGGATTCCAATCCGACCCGCCTACAATTCTGCAGAAGTCACCGCAAAGCGGAATTCATCCTTGCCCCTAGGGCAGGTGATATTGCCGAACAGCTTGCAGAAATTACCCAAGGCGACATGCCTGTAGTAGTCTTTGACGCGACAGGCAACCGCGGAGCCATAAACCAGGGCTTCGGGTATATGGCTCATGGGGGTCGCTATATATTGGTGGGGTTGCAAAAAGGCGATATCCAGGTATCTCACCCGGAATTTCATCAGCGGGAATCCGCCTTGATGAGCAGCCGCAACGCTACCCGAGCAGATTTTGACCAAGTCATACTGGCCATAGTAATGGGGCAGGTGGATCCCCTGGAGTACCTAACGCACCGACTCCGAATTGCTCAGCTGGATCGGGAATTTGCCCAGCTGCTCGACCCTTCCGCAGGGGTCATAAAGGCCCTAGTTGAGTTTGACGATTGGCTTTAAAAAAAGCTGCCGGATAAGGGCAGCTTTCAATGCGATAAATCGGCTAATCAGGGCGTTCATTACAGGCTCAAAGGGTAAAGGGTTTGTTTAGGGTTTAGGGATACCGATTTTCGTTGGTTTTCAAAGGATTAGATCTTTGGTTTCTGAATAATTAGGTTTTTTCACAGGGTTGAACAGAAGTCTTTTCTAGGCTTAGGATTTAGGGGATACTGGTTTGGTTTTACGTTTTGGGTATTGGATCTTAGGATTTAGGTGGTCTTAAAGGGTTCGATTAGTTTTCTTAGGATGTTCGCTTCAACAAGACAAAGATGGTGATTGCGCTTGCCAACCCATAATTTTTTCGATAACGAGCCCAATAGCTTCGATTTTTGGAAGAATACGGGGGTTAAAGCCGGGTGATATTGCGCGAGATTCAGGGGCCTAACCACGCGAAGGGGACCCTAGGGCAAACTGGGAAACAGAGACTCAAAAGTTGTTTATATGAGGACCTGTCTATTTGCACTGCTTACTGTGTTTTGCCAAACCGCTAGGGGGCAGAATTTGCCCTGGCCAGTACTCAAACACTATCAAGGTAAATTCCTTGACCGGGTGGCCATGCCCGTCGGTGGTATTGGAACTGGCAATATTTCAATCAGCGGAAACGGCCAATGGAAAGACGTGGAAATAATGAATAAGCCGGGGATGGGCTTTTACGGTTCCGCAGACCCCAAATTGGCCCCTTGTTTTTTGGTGTATACCCAAGAGCAGAAACCAAAGGGCAGTAGAAAAGCAAAAATGCTGGCAGGTCCACTTCCCATTTCTGCCTACCAGGGTCAGCAAGGCAGCGTCGCGCCCAACAACGGCTTCCCACGGTTTAGGTCGGTTTCCTTCGATGCAGCCTATCCCTTTGCAACCCTGCATCTGGATGACCCCGAGATGCCCATCTCGGCAAAGCTGCGTTGCTTCAATCCCTTTATTCCCGCAGACGAGCTTTCCAGTGGAATCCCTATCGCGATAATGCGCTACGAGATAACCAACAAAACTTCCGAGCCGCTGACCGTATCTGTAGCAGGTTCGATGGATAATTTTATTGGAATGGATGGATCGCGGGTGGAGTTCAACTCCTTTGACCGGCTAATCTATCCCCTTGGAGGTCGATGCAACCGCAACCAGTTTCAAGCGACGTCTACGCTTGCCGGCATCTTCATGACCAGCGACAGCGTAGACAAAGACGATGCGTCTTGGGGGACAATGGCACTGACCACGTCCAATTTGGGTCCCGGGTATCACATCAGTTATCGAAGGGAATTGGATCCTAAGGGCTGGAACGCGGACGTAAGCGATTTATGGAACGATTTTGCCGACGATGGGCAATTTACCGACACGCTGTTCGCACAAAAGCAGGATGTTCCCCACACGGCCTTGGCTGTAGAATTCACCCTGGGCCCGCATCAATCCAAGCAAATCCAGTTTCTGCTTACTTGGGATTTTCCTAACCGCAAGAGTTGGGACGATAAGGTCACCGTGGGGAATTACTATGCATCCAAGTACCGAGATGCCTGGGATGTGGCCGAAAAAACCTTGCCGGATCTGCCCCATTTGGAGCGACTTACATTGGCTTTTGTGAACCTATTGATGCGTAGTGATTACCCCCAGGTGCTGAAGGAAGCTGCCCTGTTTAATTCGAGCACTTTGCGAAGCCAGACTACTTTTCGAACCCGGGATGGAAATTTCTTCGGCTGGGAAGGCGTCTTCAATTCCACCGGCTCCTGCTACGGCAATTGCACCCACGTATGGAACTACGAGCAAGCAACAGCTTTCCTGTATGGCTCGCTGGCCAGGTCCATGAGAGAAACGGAATTTCATTATGGGCTAAACGATACCTCCGGCTTGATGAGTTTCCGAGTATCCTTGCCGCTCAACAAAAAATCCAACTGGCCGGTGGCTGCTGCCGATGGTCAGATGGGCACCGTCATGAAGATGTACCGGGATTGGCAGCTCTCGGGCGATAATCAGTGGCTTCAAGATATGTGGCCCCTGGTGAAAAAAACGCTGGGCTTCGCCTGGATAGCCGGTGGCTGGGATCCGAACCACCAAGGCGTGATGACGGGCTGTCAGCACAATACCATGGACATCGAATATTTCGGCCCAAATCCTGAAGTGGAGTTTTGGTATTTGGGCGCGCTAAAGGCCGCCTCGGCGATGGCCGCTTTCCTGAAAGATTCCTCCTTTGAACGTCGTTGCCAAGATCTTTTTATTCGGGGCAGCCGATGGACGGACCAGCATTTATTCAATGGAGCCTATTACATCCAGCAGATTTTGCCCGTGGCCGATAAGAGTCAGATTGCTCCAGGATTATTTGCAGGAATGGGGGCTGGTGACGTTAGCCACCCGGATTTCCAAATAGGTGAGGGTTGCCTAGTCGACCAGCTGGTTGGGCAATACATGGCGCATATTTGCGGTCTGGGATCGCTAGCCGACACAAGCCACCTGAAAAAAACGATGCAGAGCATCTGGACCTATAACTACATAAGATCCTATGATGACCAATTTAATAACATGCGTACCTACGGATTGGGAAACGAATCAGGTCTGGTGCTGACTGCTTATCCTGATCCCAGCAAAAGACCGAAAATTCCTCTTTCCTATTGCATGGAATCCTGGACAGGCTTCGAATATACTGCCGCTACTGAAATGATTTATGAAGGGATGGAAGCCGAGGCCATTCAAACGGTTACCAATGTACGCAATCGCTACGATGGCTACAAAAGAAACCCATTCAACGAAGAGGAATGCGGCAACCACTATGCTCGGGCCATGGCCAGCTGGGCAACGATCCTGGCATGGAGCCGGTTTACTTACTCCGGGGTTACCGGGACATTTACCATCACCTCCCGACCTGGAGTGTATTTCTGGTCCAATGGATACGCCTGGGGTGATGTCCGTGTAACCAAAGACAGGGTATCGTTGCACGTCGTGCAGGGCAAGTTGACATTACGTCAAATCAAGCTCCAGGACGCCGCCGCCTGGGCCTCGACGCAACCCATAGTCATAATGCAAGGTACCTCGCGAGAATTCATAGTTTCCAAGCCCTAAGTCCAGCCAGCAATTTTGAAAGCAGAACGGTTCCTATAGATCAGGAAATAGCGCTGGGGTTCAATTCCGCAGGGGGTTTATTGGAGTACCCGGTGGATATGCATGACCATCCCCCCGCCTGCAGCTAGTTGGATAGACAGGACATCTTTGCTCCCCAGTCCCTTGTGCGATTCTTGGGTCAGATGATTGGGATATTGGGCAACATCTGGCGCGTCACTCCATACATCAGCCTGGTAGTTTGCTTGTGCTAGAAAATCCAAGGGAATTTGCAATTTTCTGGGTTGATGGTTGGTTATTGCACCCACATACCAGTCGTCGTTTTTTCTTCTTGCGATAACAATATATTGACCCACTTGGGCATCGAGTACTTTAATCTGATCCCAGACCGTGGGCACGGAGCAAAGGAAATCGAAACCGGGTTGTCCTTCGTAGGCTGCGGGATAATCGCATACCATGGCTAGGTAATTTTCCAGCACTACGTACATCGCCAGCATGTGGCATCGGGTGCCCATCTGTAGAGGTCGCGTATATTGAATGACAAACGCCGAGTCGGGGACGGCCCGGAAGCCGCCTAAGTGGTAATCCGTGCTACCGGCCAGCATACGCGTAAAGGGCATGATAATGTCGTGGTCAGGGGTCATGTTTTTACTCCATTTGTTGGCTTCATAATTCAGCGTCCCTTCGCGGGTGAATTCATTCGGGTAGGTTCGGCTTAAGCCCGTATTCTTATATGCCCCATGAAATTGAATGTGCAAATGATGAGCGGCCGCCTTTTGCAGGATTTCGGTCTGCATATTCACCATCTGTTGGTCGTCGCGGTCCATGAAATCAACCATCATGCCTTGGATGCCCCATTGCTCAAATTGGTCAAAGGCTTGATCCAACTTGGGATACAGCGCAGCCCAGTGCACCCAAACCCGAATGCCTACCCCCTTGGACCTGGCATAATCACATACTTGTTTCATGTCTAAACCTGGGACGGCTTTAGTTACATCCGCATGGGGGCCGGGCTGAAAGCCTACGCCGTCATCGACGTACCACTGGTGCAGGCCATATTCGACAACGGAATGATAGGTCAAACCGCTTCGGGCGCAAAAATCGATATAGTATTGTTGGGTCACAAAATTATTGCCTGGTGCGTTGAGCGTATCCGGAGTAACATTGCCGTTCCACCACGGAAAAGTAGTCTTCCCAGGTTTGATCCAAGACAGGTCTTGAACTCGGCAAGGCTCAGCTAGATCAGTAATGACATTGGATTCGATCAGCGCCCCGACGCGGTCGCTGATCAGCAGCACTCGCCATGGACTGGTGTGCGGAGTAGAAGCCTTCACTTTAATTTGCGTTTGTCCCGGCAGGGGGGATAGTTTACTTCTGAGGATGCCGTCTTCCTTGCTGAGGTACATACCCGCATAGTCCAGCAAATCCGCTTCAGTGATGGCCAGATACAGGTGGTCCGGAAATTCAAAAAGCGTTGGCATATCCATTAGGGTATCGGCCTTTACCTGACTCCAGGGGAGGGCACTATATTTCCCTTCATGGGAGGAGGTGTAGTTAGGTAAAAACAAGGTATGTACGATGGGATCACCTGCGAGGTGAAAGCTCGTGTTTTCCTCCGTGAGGACTAAATCCCCCAGGTCAGCTTGGCGGGGAAACTCATAACGAAATGCCACTGCGCCATTGAATACCCGCACCCGCAGGTTGATTTGCCGAAAAGGCGCCGTCGATTGGCGCAGGGGAATCAAGACTTCATGATAGGGATCGTTGACATTTTTGGTCTTACCCACCAGGAGCTCATAAGATTCCACGGCCTGTCGATAAACAGGCTGGTCCATTTTCAGGTTGTCGGCAAAAGGGCCATCTGGGAAGCCAAGGGTAAGCGAAGATGCTGATATGATGGGCTTACGGTTCCAGGCTACCTGATAGACGGCCTTTTTGGAAACCAAGTCGAAGGCAAAAACCAAATTACCATCGGGCGAGCTTACACGAACCGCCTTTTGGGCCCAGCTCGTGTTTAAGAAAAGCAGCGGCGCCAAGGCCAGCAGAAAAAAAGTAGATTTCATCATGGCATTAAATTGGAAGCAAGATACGCTGATCGCTCCACAGCTGGAAAATTGCCCCGGGTCAAAACCAAATCTCCTACTTGGCTAGGGCGCGCTACTCCAGTGGCCGTTGAGACTTCCTAGCGTGGCCTGAGACTTTTGGCTGGACAACATTCAGGCGGTTTTGCCAGGGGGGCCCGAAGAAGCAGTAGCTTAGAACAATTAATAGGATCAATGCCCAAGCCATAGGCGTAGGGATCAGACCAGGTTAATCTCATTACCCGAGGCCGCGGCCCTAGGGGGTATCCTATTTTTTGGTAATTTAGATTCGCATGACCTTATCAACCCTACGACAATTCGCGGCCGGAATGCTGACAATGCTCATTATGGCTCAAGGCGCTCGTTCGCAGCAGCCCATTACGACAAGTCCCCAGGAGATTTTTGACAGCGCCAGCAGGGCCGGTAAGCCCCTGCTGCTCGTGTTTTCCGGCTCCGATTGGTGTCTGCCCTGTATTCGCCTGGAGAAAGCCATTCTGGACGATTCCGGTTTTGTCCGGTTCGCCACCAACCGACTTGTCATATTCCAAGCAGATTTTCCGCAGAAGAAAAAATTATCACCTCAGCAAACATCGCTTAACGAACAGCTCGCGGCTGAATTTAACCCACAAGGTATTTTTCCCCTAGTCTTACTGATCAAACCCGATAAATCAGCGGTAATTTCGCTGTATTACCTGAATTACAGCGCTCCCGCTTTTGAAAAACAAATCATCGATGCGATATCGTCCTTGGGAATGGAAAAAGAACTAACAGCGAATGCCAGGCTGATGGGCTCAGCATTTGAGTTTATAGTCTCAGCGGATAGCAACCGTCGCGCAGAGGAGTTGTTGGGTATGTGCATCGACGAAGTCAGCCGAATCGAAAAGCTGCTCACCGAATTCAGTGAAGATTCTGAAACAGGCCGCATCAATGCCCTGGCCGGCATCCGACCACATCCGGTTAGCCTGGAAACCTACCAACTTATTGAACGATGCCTGCGCATTTCCAAACTCACGGATGGCGCCTTTGATATTACTGCTGCAGCCATTCGCAAACTCTACAATTTTAAGCAGGCCCTTTTTGAGCTGCCGTCCAAAGAAGCTGTCAGGGACTGCCTTAACAAAACAGGATACCAAAAAATTCAACTCTCCAAAAACAACCAAGTCTACTTGCCCCAAGCCGGTATGCGAATCGGTTTTGGAGCCATTGGCAAAGGCTATGCAGCCGATAAAGTGAAATCCTTGATGCAGCAGCATGGCGTGTCTAGCGGGGTAATCAACGCCAGCGGGGATTTGACAGCATGGGGCGTGCGGCCCAATGGCCAGCCTTGGAAATCGGGGATCGCCGACCCCGCTGATCCAACCAGAACCATTCTTTGGTTACCCCTGCGGGGTATGTCGATTGCCACATCCGGGGACTACGAGCAGTATTTTGAACTACATGGTAAAAGATTTTCCCATAACGTGAATCCCAAAACGGGCTATCCCACGACGGGTATCAAAAGCGTTTCAGTCGTCAGCCCATCGGCAGAATTATCAGATGGATTGGCCACTGCGGTAACCGTCATGGGGGTGCGCACTGGTGTATACTTTATTGACCAATTGCCGCAGACCTATTGTCTAATCGTGGATGACAACAACAAGATTTATCATTCTAAACAAATTGATTTGATTACTCATGGCTAAAAAGCGCTCTTTATGGAGGTTCGTTGGGCCTTGTTTGTGGGGCTGGATAGTCCTCCTTGGGTCATCCTGCCATACAGTTAAGCCTTACCAGCGCGCCTACTTGAACGATGCAGGCATGCAGATTGGCAGCCGCCCTATTGAGAAATTTTCCTCCAGCGCACATTCTTACCGGGAAGGGGCCTCCGGTGGAGGGGCATCAAGAACGAGTGGTGGCTGCGGATGCAATTAAAGAGGACCATGCATGAAAAAGAAGTACCTCGTTTTTGGTTTATTTGCCGTGTCTTCCGTTTATGGATTTGGCCAATCTTTTTCCAATCCCTATCCCAAGAAAAAGCTTTCCTGGTCAGACATACAAATTGTGTACTCCCAGTACATACAAAACGGTGATCATTCAGCCATTACCGGAGGAGTAGGTACACAGAAACTCTTGGTCTATGCTCCAGAGATAACGCTAAACCACCAACTGGATTCCTTGACCAGCTATACGGTGGACGCAGGTGTTGACGTGATTACCTCGGCTTCCCTGGACAATATTGACTTCGTGCCATCTTCCGCATCCAGAGTCAGCAAACGCGTTTTCATTACGCCTGGCTACCAGCGAGTCTTGAAAAAGAACCACCAAATTACCCTCGGGGCTACCGGATATTTTTCTATGGAATCTGTCTATACTTCCCTGGGCGGATCCGTTTCAGCGGGCATTACCAGCCAGGACAAATCACGCGCATTTTCGGCCACTGTGGAAATGTATTTTGACGATTTGCGTTGGGGCCGGCTAAACGGTGAGCGGCCTTTGAAGTTGGTTTATCCAGTAGAACTCAGGTACAAGAGCTGGTTTGCCAGATATCAACGCAAATCCTACAACTTCAACCTCAATTATCAGCAAACGATCAACAAACGGATGATTCTGGGCATTCTGCCCGGACTGTCCTACCAGCAAGGTTTGCTCTCCACACCTTACCACCGGGTCTACTTCACCAATGGAGCCTTGAAGGTGGAGAATTTTCCATTCAGTCGGTTGAAAGTTCCTGTTGGCCTTCAACTCAATTCCTTTATTGGGGACAGCTATATCCTGCGTACCTATTACCGATTTTATTGGGACAATTTCCATATCGTCGCCCACACTTTGGATTTAGAATTGGAAATCAAATTGACTCCAGGATTCTCCCTGACGCCCCAGGCTAGGTATTATACCCAAACGGCTGCTTTCTTTTTCAGGCCCTTCGAAGGTTCGCAACCTAATCAGACGTATTATAGTTCGGATTATGACTATGCTTCATTCCAAGCTTACGAAGGCGGCTTGGAAGCCGATTTCGGGAATTTGGGGAAGGGGCGTAAGACCGTCTATTTTAATAATTTATCTCTGCGATATTCATTCTATAAGCGAACCGACGGCCTTTATAACCACATGATTACCCTAATGATGGACGTGATAGCACGTAAGAGGATAAACCTGCCTTCGAACCCCTAGGCAGGTCGTTGCCAGCGGGCAGAACAGTGGCGTCAGGTTGGGCTATCGTATTTTCGTCTATACGGCACTTTGCAGATGGCCCAAAGCTTCATTTTTTATTTATGGCGGTTTACTCCCACTATCCACCTTTTTTGCTATATTCATCATATTGCAAACCAAAAAAACAACGTATATGAAATGGGCACAAAAAACCTTAGCCGTCTGCTCAGCCGCCTTGATTTGTTCAGGCGCCTTAGCACAACATCCCAAGCTCACACAAGGAGACCTCTCCCCATTGAAAACTGAGACTTCCGTCAATACCCAGTTTACCTACGACAATATGAAAGTGGGTAAGGAAGATGAAGCGGAATATGTAAAAAAAACCACAGAAAAATACAATGACAAGCAAGCGGGCAAAGGGGACACCTGGGCCAAAGATTGGGTAGATGACCGCCGAGACAAGTTCGAACCCCAATTTAACGGAGAATTTACCAAGTACTCCGATAAGACAATTGATCCAAAGGCCAAGTATACGCTGATTGTGCACACCTATTACACGGAGCCTGGATTTAACATTGGTTTCGTACGGCATAATTCGGAAATAAGCGTGGACGTGACGGTTGTAGAATCGGCCAATCCCAGCCACGTAATCGCTAAAATCAGCATAGAAAAAGCCCCCGGAGCGGCTATTTTTGAAAATGATTTCGACACCTCGCAACGCATCATGGCAGCCTATGCCCAAGCAGGCAGAGTATGCGGAGTTTTTATCAAGAGATCTTAATTAGCGCAATGCAAACCCAGGACCAAGGACAGCCCTAAAGCGGTCCTTGGTCTTTAGTGGCTGTTTTTCCTCGCTAGCCAGGAAAATAGGGCTCACGATTCTAGGTAATTCTTGACTACATTTGCAAGAAAATTATGGGTATTGCAGATAAATTATGGAATATGAAAAATGAAAAATCTTCCGCGAATTTGATCGCTGGGCAGACCTTTTTAGCAGCCAACCAACTTAAGGCTGGAATTACCACCTTGCCGAGCGGATTGCAATATGAAGTGTTGACGCAAGGAAACGGCATAAAACCTCAGGCCAGCAATAAAGTCACTTGTCATTATCATGGGACACTGATTGACGGCACCGTATTTGACAGCTCCGTAAAACGAGGTCAGCCTGCCACCTTCCCGCTGAATATGGTCATTAAAGGCTGGACGGAAGGCCTCCAACTTATGGCCGTAGGCAGCAAATGGCGGTTCTATATTCCTCCCCAATTGGCCTATGGAGATAAACAAACTGGTCCTCATATCGGCCCAAACTCGACATTAATTTTCGACGTGGAATTGCTAGACGTGAGCTGATGGACAAACTTACTTCGCTGATCTTTGTTTTTGGGATATCGGCATTTTTTAGCTAGGAGTCGACTGGAAAGCCATGGGGGTATCTGGCCCTATTTTATCCTATAGGTTCTTTTTAAGAACAAGACCAATTGTTTCAGGTACTGCAGATGTTCCCTTAGCATGGAGTTGTAGCCGATCAAGGTTCTTGAGAATGTCCAGTAGTTGTTATAAAGGATATACATTTTTTCTTTTTCTGTCGACGTTATAACTTGCATATTGACGGGTATTTTGTTTACCATCTCATACTGATGAAAAAAAGTAGGGGTAAGCGTGGCGTCAAATAGTTGCCTAAACGAGGCCGTAGCCAGTTCGTAAAAATCAATAACAAATTTTTCTTGAAGCTTGATGGCCGTGTTTTTGGATTCATACAGGGCAATGCTATCGGCTACTTTACTTGTCTTAATCAGACTATAGCCGCCTGCGTTTCTTAACTGTACTAAAGTCAAATCATTGAACTGGAAAAGGTGTAAATTGAATGTGTAGTGCAGGAGATAAAAGAAAATAGAATCCTGGACTGCAATTTGAGTAAAATCAACCTTTGCAATATGCATTAAGGAGTCAATCCCCCTTAACTCCAAATCGTTTCTGTATAGCAGGCCTTGCAAGTTCGTTGTGTCATTTTCTATGTTGTTAATTAACCCAAGTATGTAGTCTTTTTCACGATGTTGTTCAGTGATGCGTTCACGAATCGTTTCCGCAAAAAAGCCAAGCGTCACAGCCAAGAAAATCATAACAAATTCGAGAAAATACTCCTTCCATTTTTTCTTTTCATGATGTAAATCAGGGTGGTGGTGTACTTCCATGTGTTGGATGTTTTGTCCGCAATTGGGGTTTAGGCGCTGTGAATTTAGCGCTTTTTATTCTTGGGGTATAGGTGTTTTCCATGATGGGGATACCGGGACTAGGAAGACGGAATTTGGCTTCTTCGCATCTAATCCACCTGTACCTCCACTGCAATTTATGGGCTTCACGCCGCAATAAGAGCCAGTACGGCTTTGCATTTAAAGAAGGTGGTCGTTTCGTTACGGAGGCTGGCTACTAGCAGAATACCCTGATTAATCTGGGGGGAAAAGTTAAGGTCGGCTTGTACGCGCAGTACCTGCCTGGGGTCAATGACAGCTAGAAATTTGAGGTGGTCGGCCTGCAGGAGCCTGGTTTGGCTCCCTGTTGCCTGTTCCAGCGTTTCCTTAATCATCTGCACCATACACACCCCCGGAACGACAGGCAAGCCGGGAAAGTGGCCATCAAAAATCCGGTGGTGCGGATTAATCACCAAGGTTGCCTTGATGGTGTTCGCATCGGTTTGAAGAGATTCGATCGTAAAAAATTCACCTAGTAACATCATTGCTCCAGCCGCTTTAGGCCAATGGTAAAATTGAAGTTTTTATGTGAAATTCCAATGCTGTCAGGCATCCCGTCGACATAATTCAGCATCACGGCCTGCACAATGGTCCTAGACGTGGAAGCTTTTTCAATTCGGACGAGACGGCTGCAGGTGCTGTCGGTAACGTAATAATTGACTCCCTTTTGCTGGGGGAAGGCATTATAATGGTAGTATCCATCAGCCAGGCAGTACGATTTTGCGGCGTCCAAATTGCGAAACAGGATCAGTTCGAAATCTTTTCGCAAGGTCTTGATTGCCGCTTTTTGATCGAGCTGCTTGGCAACATAAAGCACGCGAAATCCGCTATCTGCTGGAAATTCAAAATCGAAAAATTTCGGTCCCATTGCACTGGTGAAGACTACTCGAGTGCTGCTGTCGTTCATGGTCTTGATCACTAGCAGGCCACTAAAGTGTCGACCGGTGACGTCCACCTCAGTTTGATACAGGGCTGTCGTAAAATGGGGTTTGAACTGCACCACACATCCCGGATCGCCATGACTCACTCGCAATTTTTTATAGGGGGACTGACAAGCACCCAACAGCATAGCACTAATGCACAGCAAATAATGTATCCGATACTTCTCCATTGAGTTGCTTATTCGTAAAGGTAATGGTGCTGGAATCGCCTGAAGTCTCAAACATCTCGATTTTGGATGCTGTAAAATCTTTTTTATCCACGACGATGTTGATGTTCTTGAACAGCTCGGTTAGGTTCTTGGTGATGGGAGTCAATTCGATTAGAAAGGAGCTACCGTTTTCGAAAAGACGAACGCTGAAGTCCGGATTATTTAATGCCGTCCCCCCTACGCAATCCACGATGACCTGGTTAATTTGACCGAACAGCTTGTTGGATTTGGTCGAAACTTTGTTTTCTCGCTGGCCATCTTTGATGTAGACATTATTGCCGGCAAGAATCATCAGGTAGCTAAAGGGCTGGTTGTATTCCATGCGAACCATGTTCTCTTTCTTGAACCAGAACACTCCCTTGGAAATGATCTTGTCGTTAAGCATCGACAAGTTCTTCTCTTGCACGAAATCGCTTTTGATGGACCCAATCTTTTGCGAAGCTAAGGCAAATTGCTGCTTGAAGGTTGCCTTGTCAGGCACTAGTCGGTATCCGGTGTATTGAGCGCTGGTTAGGTATCCGGAGCTTAGGATCAGCATCGCGAGAACTGCTTTACGCATAGGGTTCCAAGTTAAGCATTTTATCCAACCTGATAATTTGGTAACCCGCTTGGCGGATCTGATGGATCAGGGAGGGAAGAATGGCTACGGTAGCGTGACCTGTGTCATGCAAAAGCAGAATTCCCCCGGGCTTGAGCTGTCGCAATATTTTGTCTATCAACCGCTCTTTATTTCGGATGACCGTATCTAAGGAGCGAACGCTCCACCCGATGGGGATATAGTGGCCTGCTTTGATAGCGCGACTGAGGATGGGATTGGTGACTCCATAGGGTGGCCTGAACAGCTTGGGTAAACGCCCCATGGCTCGAAGGGTGGCCTGGTCCATGGCTTGCATGTCTTGTAGCATTTTTTTTGTCGAAAACAAGTCGAACCAAAAATGATGCGAGTAGCTATGGTTGCCAATGAGGTGACCTTCTTCGTGCATTTGTTTGACTAGCACGGGGTTAGATGCCACGCGACGGCCAATGCAGAAGAAGGCTGCCTTAACCTCATGTTCACGGAGCACTTGCAGCAGTTCTGCGGTCTGTTGCTCGACTGGACCGTCGTCAAAACTAATCGCGATTTCTTTTTTTTGGGTATTTGCCGAGCATTGCACTTCAACGAAAAAGCCCGAACCAATGGTGCAACTTCCGTACACCAGGATTGCGAGGTATAGGGATAGCCAAACAACCCCAATCCAGAGCGGTAATCCGAATAGAAAGTGACTGATCAAGAGGCCCAGGAGGCCAAGCAAAAAAAATGGGCTGGAATTCCCCCACGTTAATTTGTGGAAACCAAACATAGGGAATGCTGCGTGTTTTGGTGATGGTTATAAATCAAGATGCGACGTACCGGCTGCTGAACCGTATTTTTTAAGCCCGGGTACCAGTTCAAAGCCGAAGGGTTTTGAACGCAGCATGCGCCAAGCCAAAGTCCAAAAGCTCCCGCTGTCGGGAATTCACCGCAGAGGTGTTTAAAAGGAAGCGTCAGGTTCTGGCGAAACAAAGATTCCTTTAGGCTTTCATAGACCTGATCATTTTGGCGATCGCCGTTTTGTCCGAGAATGACGAGGCCAAGGTCTGCAGGCGCCAAGCCATGACTCGCCAAGAAATTGGCGATCTGCTCCTGGATTTGTCTTGGGTCTTGAGGCTTCAAAAAACTGTGCTGCCCAGTCAGTTCCGCCATGTTGTCCGGGTCAGGCTGGTTGGTCAATAGGAAAAATGCGGCCCCTTCGCCGCAGACCGTGCCTTGCCCCGCCTGGCTTAGTAGCTCCAGGTTTGAAACGGGCTGCGACCGATACAATCCGAAACGACGGAGGATGGCATAACTGGTGTCGGTTGTCTCATCAAGGCCACCGACCAGGACTCGGCGGGCTTCTTTTTCTTTGAGCAACAGGACGCTATCCAGCAAAGCGTGCTCGAACGACAGGCCTCGGTGCACAAACGTATTGTTGTATCCATGGCATTTGAGGGCAAGGGCTATCTGGGAGCCGACTGTGTTATGGGTGGATTGAATAAACGAAGTCGGAGTAAGCATTTGCTCCTCATTTTGAACCAGTTTGGTTAAAAAAGCGACGGTGTCTTCCAGGCATCCATAGGCCGTCCCGGTAACGATGGCATCCGGAACGGCAAGTCCCGCTTTTTGTAGGCAGTCCATGGCTGCGGCGACCCCGATTCGAATGATGCGGCTCATTCGGCGAAGCAATTTGGCATCAATGAGCGCAGCGTAATTCGGTTCGCTACACACCAGCCTATTGCCCATAAAGGCCCGCGGCGGAGTAGAAAAATCGGCTTGCCCAAAGGTCAGTTGAGGTGAAATGATTCCAGAAGCTCGTATATACACTTTCATGCGCAATCGAATAAGACCAGGTTTTTGAACCAATCCAGTGCCAACTGGTAAGTTAATCGTTCTGCTGATGCCATGCTCGGCCCGTTCATAGCGTTCATCATAAAACTTTAGACTTTGGAAAATACCAGGGAGGTACAGTTGCCTCCAAACCCAAAGGAATTGGACAACACGTGGGAAATAGTCTGTCC
The DNA here is from genome assembly GCA_963742225.1 of uncultured Chitinophagaceae bacterium. GTDB lineage: Bacteria > Bacteroidota > Bacteroidia > Chitinophagales > Chitinophagaceae > Puia. The sequence continues at coordinate 398,226 of CAVULD010000006.1, forward strand.
TTTGGAAAACTTGGTCTCAGGCACGAAGGGCAACTCTTTCATGGGAGTTTCCCATCGCAGGTTAGGAAAGATCATCCCTTCCTTTATGGCCAGAGCGGAAAATACTGCTTCCATACCTCCACTGGCTCCCAAGGTATGGCCGGTAAAGGATTTGGTTGAACTCATTTTTGGAAATCGGGGACTAAAAAGCAATTTGATAGCTGTGCCCTCCGCTACGTCGTTGTTCTGGGTCCCCGTACCGTGTAAGTTAATATAATCGATATCGGACGGCGCAAGGTTACTACGTTCCAGAGCGCCCTTCATAGCCAGGAACGATCCCGTTCCTTCGGGTGAGGAGGCTGTCTGATGATAGGCGTCGTTGGCATTGCAACAACCATCCAGTTGGCAATACATAGCTTTGCGCAGGCTGGTCGCCACACGCTCGGACACAAGAACCAAATATCCGGCACCCTCCCCCAGGTTGAGTCCTTTGCGGTGTTCATCAAAGGGCCGGCAATACTGGTCGTCCAGGATCATGAGGGAATGAAATCCGTTAAGTGTGAAACGGGTTAACGCATCGGTTCCGCCGGCGATGGCGACATCAAGCAAGTGGTGTCGGATCAACCTGGAGGCAAAATATAGGGCGTTGGCGGATGAGGAGCATGCCGTGCTGATGGTGCTGACATGATCACGAATGCCCAGCCGATCGGCAACCAGGTCCGTGATCGAACCACATTCGTGGTGGATCACCTTTCGAAGCCTGCCGCAAGCAGGATTGGTTAGGAAATCAACAAAAAATTCCTCGCTTTTATCCATTCCACCAACGGTATTTGCCGAAACAAAACCAGTGCGCCACTGGGTCAAGTCACCTATCGCGGAATCTTCCAAGGCTTCTGATGCGGCCACCATACTGAGTAGCGCTGTACGGCTCAAACCGGCTGCTAAGCCCGATTGGGCCGATAGTTCTTCGTTACTGAGCTTGACCTCGGCAACCGGCAGACTGGCTTTGTGCGCAGAATGAAGAAACTGCATGGTGCCCATTCCTGCACGGCCCTGCTCCAAGGCCAAGAGGCTTTGCCATTTGTTATTCCCTATAGCCGAAATGATTCCCGCACCGGCGACATATACTGGTTCTGTCATGCTTAGACATTCTGCCCTTGATGAGCCCTGATGTATTCGGCCATCGTACGGACCGATTGAAATACCTTGGGTCCTTCTTCTGCGTTTGAGAGTTTAATTTTATATTCTTGCTGCATCAGCACAATTAACTCCAAGGCATCGATGGAATCCAGGCCCAAGCCCTCCACAAAAAGCGGTTGATCGTCGCCAATATCTTCGGGCTTCAGATCCTTTAAATTCAACTGGGTGATGATCTGTTTTTTCAGATCGGCAAAAAGATTATCCATGTCTTGACAGGTAAATTTGGTTGAGATTTTCAGCGCTAAATTCGGGCGATTGGGTGTCTATTCCCTGTTCGACCATAAACAACACGGCTTCATACTGGCTTTCCAATAGGTCAACCCATCCGCAAAGGCAGGCATCGAGCCCCGAACCTTCCAGGAGATTGCTTACGTATTGCGCCATAAAAGTACCATCGAACGCCTTAAATACAAAAAATGCATTTTCCCCCTTGAAGTGGTTGCGAATGCAGATCTCCCCGATGACGATATTGGGCAGCGTATACACGAACAGCGCTGGACTCGGTATTTGCTCCATAGTTTGCGCGTATTTCAGGTCCGTATCCAGGCTCGAATTGCTATTGGCCAAGACGATGCCGGTCTGGTAGGGGCCTAGCTCTTGGATGCGGTTCATTCCGCGCAGTAGGACTTCGGAAGCTAACAGGCCTAGTTTGCTCAGGCCGTCCATTTTATGGAATCTAGGGTAGTTGATATCCAAATATTGGTAGACTAAATCGAAGAACTCCGGCCATCCGGACGATTGGTGGTGGAAGACCAGGACCCCATCGCGGTATACGCTGTCCCGTGCAACGATGCAGCTGCCGGTAATGCGTTTTTTTTTGGCCAAAGGGTTTTCTGGGTATTCGCTCATCTTGGTTTTTTGTTGCTATCCCGGTAATCGATCTTGGCAGCGAGTTTCTGCAGTGCATTCGTGTGCAATTTCACGTAAGGATTAGTCTGGTCCCATACATATCCGGCGAGCACTGAACAAATTTGACTTTTTATCTGCGGATCCTGGTCGTCAGCAAAGAAAATCGTGTCTAGGGTACCATCGTACCAGGCCATAACATAAGATCGGAAGGTATTTACGCCTTGCATCATGGGTTCGGTATATTCTTTCTCCCAGTCGACATCCTGGCCACGCAGGGTGTTGATGACCAGACCTGCCGCCAGTTGCGCCGATACACTCGCTAGGGTAACGCCGGAGGAAAAAACCGGGTCCAGGAACTCCGTTACGTTTCCGGTAAGTACATATCCCGTCCCATAAAAGCGGTCGGTGGTGGTGGACCAGGACTGCAGGACCTTGGGCTCAAAGACCAACTCCGCATCTTTGAATCTTTCGCATATATAGGGCTGTGAGTTGATCAATAGACGAAGTTGCGCTTCTGGTTCGGCCGGGGTGCGGTCAAAAAAGCTGGGGTCGCCCACAAATCCGACGGACGTGATTCCATTGGAAAAGGGGATGAGCCATATCCATACACCCCGCTCGTGCACGATGATGGTGATACGATTGGGTTCGTCGGAAAGGGATCGGTTGCGGTCTACGAAGTGGGAAAACAAGGCCTTTCTGGCTGGCAGGTTGGAAGGACGATCCAAATTAAAGAGCTTAGGAATCACGCGCCCGTAACCACTGCCGTCGATAATGAACCTGGCTTGAACTTGGGAGCGCTCTCCGAATGCGTCCTCGAGTGTCGTTAGGGAATGGGATCCTTGAAACTCAATTGCCGTAACAGAAGTTTGGTAGTGTACCGGGACCCCTTGCTTTTCGAGTGTGTCCGCAAGCGTCTTATCAAAATCCGCCCGGGGGACCTGCCAGGTCCACGACCAACCTTTGGTGAACTGATCGGCAAAGAAATAGTCGCAGATCTTGCCCTCTTTTACAAACTTGGCCCCAAATTTATCTTGATATCCTCGTGCCCGCACCGCTTCCAAGAAACCCGCCTGCTCCAGTGCCTCCATGCACCGCGGCAGGAGGCTTTCCCCGATCACGAATCGGGGAAATAGGAGTTTTTCCACAATTTTCACGGAAAATCCTGCTTGGTGGACAATGGAGGCGGCAATCGTTCCGGATGGGCCGGCTCCGATGACCAAGACATCGACGTTTTCTATTTTCATGATCGGGCAAAATTTTATCACTGGGCTCCCAGCTGCCGATTGGCTAGGATGGGGTAGTGGACTGTCGGGCTTTCTTCTTGCATTTTAATAGGCTATGGCTTAAGCCTATATTATCGATTTGTTCTACGATATCGAACCCGGCATCCTCCACACAGCGACAAAACACAGCAGAGTGGTACATCTGGCTGTTGCCATTGGCCAAGGCTGTAAAATAAATAGAGGTCTGCTGCAGGCAAAAGGCGGCTGTTTCAAAACGCTGAATATCCCAAAAAGCTTCCAGGATCAGCAGCAAACCATCCGCTTCCATGGCTTGATAGCATCGTTGCAGGATCGAGACAATCTGATCTTCAGAAAAACAATCCAGAAACTGGCTCATCCAGATGGCATCGAACCCCTTGGGAAAGGCCACCGTCTGATCCAAAATATTGGTAGGCAGAAGATGAATTCGCTCCCTCAGGCCCGCCTGCTCGATTCTGGATTCAGCCATCTTCAGCTGGCCTGGTAAGTCCATAATGGTCACCTCGACCTGCGGGTCATGTTGAACACTGGCTATTGCCCAGGTGCCTGTGTTGCCCCCGATGTCCAGCAATTTCTTGATTCCCGCTCCATACACCTGACTGATTACCAGAGGGAATGCGATGTCGGAAAAAAAATGATCGAAGCTAAACCAGCTTTTCTGCACACGAGCTGGTAGTTCGGACAGTCCGTCATAGATCGTGTCCCAGCTGCCAAATTCTTTGAGACCTTCCGGCTTTCCGTTTTGAATACTCTGGTCCAGGGAGAATAATCCCTTATAGCATACGTCATGGACAAAGTCCATATTGATCTTGGTCAGCGGGTCGTGCAACAGGAAATAGCCCGTTCTGGTGATATAATACTTGTCCGACTTATCTATATAGATTAGACCAATACCCAATCCTGCCTCTAAGAGCACCCGCGTCCCATAACGGGGCAACTTGATGAGTTGGATAATATCCTCCAGGGTTAGGCCAGAGGGTTCACCATCGGCGATAGCTTGCAGGATACCCGAGTCTCTCAAAACCCGAGATACTTGGAAAACGACCGGTCCGAAAGCAATCCACTGTGCCATCGCTTTCGCTTCCAGGGCGGTCCGATTATCTTTATGAAAAAAATTCATGCTGCTTGTTTGTTTGTGATGAAATGCCGTTCTAGGGCCGTGCATGGCATGACATCATTCTGCCCATTGTAGCGTACCAAGTTTATGTTTTAGCCAAAACCAGGGCTGCATTGCAGCCTCCAAAACCGGAGGCAGTCTTCAGGCATTTGCGTATTTCACCTCGTCTAATGGTTTGGCAAATATCGAGTGGCTCCGTTGTGCCCGGTTGACTACACCCAAGCGTCGGCAAAATAAGGTTTTCTTTCAGAGAATGCATGGATATAACCGATTCCAGGAGGCCGGCGGCGCCCAAAGTGTGGCCATAATACCCTTTCAGACTATTCACGGCGACCGACTGCAGCCCGGCCAGATGAAATGCTTTGGCTTCCATTTCGTCGTTGTACACGGTGGCCGTACCGTGTGCCGAAATGAAATCGATGTCTTCTTTTGTCAGGCGGGCCTCCTGCAATGTCTGACGGATCGCATGGCCAAGTTCTTCTCCTGTTCGGGAAGGCCCGGAGATATGGTTGGCGTCGTTGCTGACGGATCCGCCAAGCAATTGAATGGATTGGCCAGATGCTTTTTTTTTCGAACTCAGCAGCACGGCTGCTGCGGCCTCCCCCAAGGTGATGCCATTTCGCTCTAGGTCGAAGGGGCGGCAGGGCTGCGGGCTGATTGCCTGAAAAGAGTGGAAGCCCGAAAAAATGAATTTGCTCATCAGGTCGGCGCCGGCCACCACCGCATGGTCAAAGGTGCCGGACTTGAGTAGACGCATGGCCGTGATCAGGCCGAGCAAACCGGAAATGCAAGCGTGGGAGATAACCAGGGGCTTGTTGGCAAACCGGAAGTGTTCGGCGATTCGATCCGCCGATAAAGGCAAGGAAACCCGCTCGGAGGTATGGCCCGTGGACGCAGGATGGGAATCTAGCCAACCGATATTGCCTTTGGTCGAGGAGATGATCAGCACCGTTTTGGGATCTTGGGCGTTATGGCCGGCTGTTTCCAAAACGTCCCGGATGGATGTCAGCAGCAATTGTTCAAACGGGCTGAGCGCAGGGCCCTTATCGTCACCCCGGGGCAAAAAATAATCCGGATCGAGCAGGGAGGCGAAAAAAGGCTCTGCCCACAAACTGGGCCGACGGTGTAGTTGGATGCCCGAATCCCTTGATATTAGCCGGCTGAAGTTGGCGACAGATGTTTGACCGAGGGGCGACACAATATTATCCGAGACGACAAAGACTTCTCTCATTATATAATCTGGATTAAACCAGTCCCTGCTTACGCTTCCAGTCCTCCAAAAAGGGGGGATTGGTCAACTGCAGCACGGAACTATACCGATCTAAAAAGACCTGTATGGAGGAGCCGGTGGCCACTTGCTGCCCCGTCTGGCTATTAAATAATTGGTAATCGAACTTAAGCTTGGCCGCCAGGCAAGGAATATACGTCGTTTCGATTAGGACCCTGTCACCATAGCGCAAAGGCAGCTTGAAATCACACTGCACGTTGACCACCGGAACAATAAGCCCTTGGTTGTAAAAATCCAGGTACGTGATGCCAAATTTATTACCAAACCCTTCCCGTCCGTCTTCGAGGTAGCGGATATAATGCCCGTGCCATACAATACCCAATGGGTCTGCTTCATTAAACCGGACGCGTATTTCGGTTCGGTCCTTGAGTGCATTTTGCATGAGTAAACAGATTAAATGGCGGCAGCCCGATCAATTGCCATATTGTGACTTCCATTCCTTGTATTTCGACTTTTCTACCGTCTCCAAGACATTGTGAATAGCCGCAGCCCAAAAATTGCGAAAACCAAAACCCGCACCTGTCTTGCCTTCGATGCGCTGGGTCAGCAAAACTTTTTTGGCCTTCATATCTACCAACGTGACCCAAAGCGCTGCGTATTTGTCGCTCTTATCAAAGGCCTCACTGACCAGCAGAATTCCAATGCCAGACTTGGTGCCAAAATCGTATCCACTAACTACCCTGTTGATGCTGTCTGCGCTAAGCCGGTGCCCATCGCTAGAGAGACTGGACTTGACATCCTGGGAGTTAATCTTTTCGTTTTTGGCGGTGACTAAACCCAGATCATGATCCATATTGCTTTGCCTGAAAGCTCCCTTGATATCGTATTTCTTGGATTCGGTGAGGATCAGCTGATTGATACTCTCGTAATAGCGTTCGACGATTTCGCTGCCACTTTCACTGGGATCGTCAATGACTTTATTCCTGGTAAAATCGATCCCCAGGTACAAGGTGGTCGCCGAACCGCTGGAGAAAAAATCTTTCAGGGTCTGGGCCTGGATGGCCGGTTGGAAAACGGCCAGACATGTTACCAGCGCAAGCAAACGGGTTTTGAAGGTGATCTTTTTCATGATAAAAGTTATTGTAGGTTAGAGATGAAAATTTTCATGTCGCATCGAGCCAGCACCTTGTCCTGATTACGCACCGTGCCCTCGATGACAGTGACATTAAAAATCTGATTTTTTATGCTAATTTCTGTTTTTATTTCTTCATTTATTGCGGGCAGCTCGAAGATTTCCAGGTTTTGGATGGCCCCGATATACCCTACAGGCGCGGGTTGGTCTTCCATCAAAGAGCGGGCGCCGATTCCGGCGGCTGCAGTCTGCGCGATATTTTCCAATAGGCCCGCTTCCGATAGCCGTCCATGCTCTACCAAGATATTATCCCGACTCACCAAGAGGCAGGAGCGGGCGGATTTTTGATCCCAATGCAGCAACTCGTCGATCATGACAAAGGGCGGGCGCTGTGGGATGAGCGGTAGTATATGGGCAAGGTCTGACATCGTGCTAGGGTTTCCAGAAATCGTAGTAATTAAACCATTGCTCGGGATATCGCTTGAGTTTTTCATCCATTTCCCGGGAAAAATCTTCCACCATATGCTGCAGGGCAGATTCCGGGTCCCAATGATCGTAATTTTTGGGTTCACTGGCAAAAAAATGGTAGTGCGTTGCTTTTTCTTTCATTGCGAAAACAAACGAGACCGGCACCTGGAATTTGCGCGCCAACAAAAAAGGTCCGGCAGGGAATCTGGCCATCTTGCCCAGCAAGGGAGCGCTTCGCGTCTTATTCCCCAGCAGGTATCGATCGGCGTGTATGCATACCAGCTCATTACGCTTCAAAGCGTCACTTATCAGGTAAATGTGGGAGAGATCTTGGCGGATGACGATAATATTGGCCGAGGTTTCCGCGCCCGCCTTCTTGAGCACGTCCTTGATTCGCTGCTGCTCGCCATCGAACATCACGATGTGGATGCGGGTACCAAGCCGTTTAAGCAGGTGGCCTGCAATTTCCCAATTGCCAATATGGCCGCTGAGTAGTAAACCGCCTCGATGGGAACTGACTAGATTTCGGAGGTGTTCCTCGCCATCAAATTCAAAACTCAGGGCCCGGGCAGCGCCCCCAAAAACGGCCACTTTGTCGATCAGCGTCTGGCCGAAAAGATAGAAATTGGTATATATCTTATAAAGTGATTTCCAGCGACTAAACCCTATTCTGTCGTGAAAGTAGTCGAAGATGACCTGAGCCGCACCATGGGAGAAAACAACATAGTAACAGGTCACCAAACGAAGCAACGCGTAGGCCGGGCGCAGGCCGCCTAGCTTCAACACGCGCACAAAGACATCATAGCCCCAGCGGGTACCTCTGGATTTTCCTTGCCAGGAAGGCATTATACGAGGGCTTTAGCATTGACCTGGGCCGTGATGTAGTCGTAGAAATTTTGGAACGTCATAATGTTCGCAAAATCCTCAGGTTTGACTTTAAAGGAGAAGTTATTTTCTATAACCACAACTAAATCAATGTAGTCGAGGCTGTCCAACTCCAGCACTTCCTTCAAATTGGCTTGGGGGGTGATTCGATCTGGGTCCACTTCAAATTCCTCCACCAGGAAGCCATTGATTTTCCCGATGATTTCTGGGTTGTTTTTCATATCCGCAATTTATTCCACTTTTCGCACAATTAACGTAGAATTCGTACCACCGAATCCGAAGGAATTGGACAAAAATACATTTATATTTTTTTCCATAGAAGTTTTTACAATATTCAATTTAGCGGAGTCATCATCCGGGTTTTCGAAGTTGATATTGGGAGCCATGAACCCGTGCGTCATCATAAGCGTAGAATAGACGATTTCGCTTGCACCGGCCATCCAGCACTCATGTCCCGTCATGGATTTGGTGGAGCTTACCCAGGTCTTTTTCGCGCCAAAGACAGCACAAATGGCTTTCGCCTCGCTGGCATCTCCCGCTGGTGTGGATGTGGCGTGTGCATTAATATAATCCACATCGCCGGGCGTAAGGCCGGCGTCGCGAAGGGCCATTTCCAGCGAGCGGACCGGTCCATCCACCGTGGGGTTGGAAATATGCTCTCCGTTGGAGGAAAAGCCGTATCCGATGACTTCCCCCAGGATCTGCGCCCCGCGCTTTCGGGCAGAGTCCATATTTTCCAGAATGACGGTAGCCGCGCCGCCGCTGGGGATCAGGCCATCTCGGTCGCGGTCGAAGGGCCTGGATGCTTTAGCCGGCTCGGACTCGTGGACGGAGAAAGCCGACAAGGCGTCAAAATTGCCCATGGACAAATAGTTCGTTTCCTGGGCGCCTCCGGTGATCAAGCAATCCTGCAGACCGGTTTTGATGAAGTGGTATCCCAGGCCAATGGCGTGGGAACCGCTGGCGCAGGCGGCGCTGATGGTGAAGTTTACCCCTTTGAGTTTGAAAATAGTGGCCAGGTTCATCGTGACAGTCGAGTTCATAGTCTGAAAAACGGACCCGGAGCCTACCAGCATCGTGTCTTTCTTCTGTCTCATGACGTCGATTGCTTCGATCACGGGCTTGGCCGAACTATCGTTGCCATACAAAATACCCATATTCCGTTGGGCGATCAGATCGGCCGATAGTCCAGCTTGCGCAAGGGCTTCGACAGTCGCCAGATACGCATATTCTCCCTGCTCCGGCAGCATGATCCGGGCTCTGCGGTCCAGCAGGCCTTTCAGGTTAGGCTTTTCTACAAAACCGGTAAGTCCGGAGCGGTACCCAAAATCTTTACGGACCTGGTCCAGCACGATCCCTGAGCGTCCATGGTAGAGCGAATCGGTCACTTCCGACCGGTTTTTCCCAATGCAGGAATAAATACCTAAACCCGTAATTGCGACTCTGTTCATCTGCTCAATATGGGATGTAAAATATACTAAATTCTGGTTAGTCCCTACCAGATTGCTCCTGAACCAGCAGTAGCCTGGATTCTTGGCGGCTACATGAAAAAGTCCGAAAGAAAGCACCCTTTCCGTCGGACCTCCGCGCGCGATAAAACTCGAAAGCCCCTCAGGTATACAAACCTCCGTTTACCGAAAGGACTTCCCCAGTAATGTAGGCTGCCTCCCGGGAGGCTAGAAACCCCACGGCATAGGCTACTTCCTCCGGTAATCCAAACCGATTGACCGGGATCATGGACTTGATGTCTTTTTCCGGTATGTTCTGCGTCATATCCGTGACAATAAAGCCCGGCGCCACCGCATTGACGGTAATACCCCTTCTTCCCACTTCCAGGGCCAAGGCCTTGGTGGCAGCAATTACCCCTCCTTTAGCCGCAGAATAATTGGTTTGACCGGCGACCCCTTTGAGCCCGGAGACGGACACGATGTTGATGACTCGACCGAATCGCTTGAGCAGCATCGACTGCAAGATGTGGCGGGTCACATAAAAAAAACTATCCAGGTTGGTGCTTAGGACCCGATCCCATTGCTCGTCCTTCATCCACATCATCAACGTATCATCCTTGATGCCCGCATTATTAACTAGGACCTCTATAAAATCGTCGGGGTTTTTCTTGGCCCAGTCTTCCAGGCTAGCCTGCACCTGTTCTTTGCTCGAGACATCAAAGGGCAACAACGCGCCCGATCCCGAGGCTGCCTGGACCAATTCCAGTGTTTTGGCGGCTTCTTGCCCGTTGGATTTGTAATTGATCAGGACAAAATAGCCCATCGTAGCCATTTTGATGCAAATGGCGCGGCCAATACCCCTAGATCCGCCAGTAACTAATGCACATTTCATGTTCTTGGTTTAACTCATTAGCTTTTCGCTGGCAGCATCCTACCGCTGCTGGATGCTGACCTGGCTGATCGATGGATAAAAGGAAATTACCGGGTCCGATTCTTCTAAATGTGTTTTTATTCTCCGCAGGTCCTCGTATTTAGGTTTGTCTTCTACGAAGAGGGGAAAAATCTTCCTGATCTCGGCATATAGCGCGTGCGTTTCGGATGACAGTTTATCTGCACATTCTAGGTAATCAATTGCCTGCAGCACGGTCATCAACTGAATGGCCAGGACCTCAAAACTGTTATCAATGACTTTTTTGGCCATCAGTGCTGCATTGCACCCCATGCTCACAATATCCTGGTTGTCGTTGTTGTTGGGTATGGAGTGCACATACATCGGAAATGACAGGGTCTGATTTTCCGCCACCGTGGATGTGGCAGTGAATTGCATGCCCTGCATCCCAAAATTAAAGCCCAATACTCCCAGGTTGACAAAAGGGGGCAGGATCTGATTGAGTTTATCGTTGAGCAGGTAGTTGAGTTGACGCTCCGAAAGCATGGACAATTTGGTCACCGATACTTTCACTTTATCCATTTCCAGCGCCACATAGTCTCCATGAAAATTACCGCCATGAAAGATATTCTGGTTTTCGTGATCCACCACCGGATTGTCGTTCACCGAATTCAACTCATCAGTTAAAACTTTTTCCGCCTGGCTGATCGTGTCATATATCGGACCCAATACCTGGGTGATGCAGCGCAGGGAATAATACTCCTGGACCTTGTCCTCGAACACTTCCTTTTTTATGTTTTCTGGATTATAAAGATGGTCGGAACGGCTGTGGATCATCTTGCTATCGCGCAAGATATCGCGAAGCAATGAAGCGATGCGATTTTGGCCGCGGTGGTGCTTGACGATGTTGAGCTCGTAAGAAAAATGATCGTCAAAGGCTTCTACGATTTCGTTGGTCATCGCCGACAGCAGCACGGACCAAAGCAGCAGTTTTTTCGCTTGGACAAGATTAACCATCCCGATACCCGTCATGGCCGATGTCCCATTTAAGACAGCCAACCCTTCTCGAATGTGGATGGTCAGGGGCCGCAGGCCAACGCGTTTGAAAATCTCTGCGGCGGGACAAACCTGCCCTTCGAAAATAACCTCCCCTTCCCCAATCAAGGCAAGGCCCAGATGTGCCAACTGCACCAGATCGCCGCTTGCACCCACACCGCCGTGCTCATAAATACAGGGAAGAATATTGCGGTTGATCAACTCTTTGAGTAATTCCACCAGATCCGTATGGACCCCCGAATAGGCCTGCATCAGGCTGTTGAGTCGGGCGATCATGATGGCTTTAATCAGCAGCGGAGAGAGCAGTTGTCCACCTCCCGAACAATGGCTGCGGATCAAATTGTACTGTAGGGGGAGCTTATTTTGCTCATTGACCTTGTATTGGGCCATCGGTCCAAAGCCGGTATTGATCCCGTAAATCAATTTATCCTCCGAAAAGTCCTTCAGGAATTGATAGTTGGTATCTACTTTTTTTAAGGCAGAAGCCTCCAGGTTCAGCGCCTGACCCTTAAAAAGCACATCAAAAAAATCGTCTGCTGAAAATGCCCTGCCACCGAGATTGATCATGTCCACAGAATTGATTTACCGTTAACTTACACGCTCAAGCAAAAAAAATAAAATATAAGCAAGGTATCAAATTTTTGTTGCCTCTAAGGCTCTTTATCTGCAAAACCAACTCTCCCAGCATTCCGTGGTAAGACCCGCGCATATTGGGATTCTTCTTAGACAAGAGACAGCCACAAAGGGAACCGGCTTCTGCGACCGCGGACAGCCGCAATGATTGGCCCCTGACCCCAGCGGAATTCACTACCTTAAAGATATTTTTCACCAACCCAATCGTTTGTTATGCCACCTAAATACATGGGATTTCTGCTCTTGATCGTCTGCTCCCTGCCGGTCATGGGACAACCTTACCAAGCCAGCTGGCAATCGCTGGACGCCAGACCCACGCCTGCATGGTATAAGGAAGCAAAATTTGGCATCTTCATCCATTGGGGAGTATACTCCGTTCCGGCCTGGGCCCCGAAGGGCCAATACGCAGAATGGTACCAGCATGCTTTGCAGACCAAGGATTACGCAGGGCAAGTGTATGCATACCATAAGAAAAAATACGGCGAGGAAGTTACCTACTATGAGCTCGCCCATTTATTCAAAGCCGAACTATTTGATCCGGACCAGTGGGCCCATCTGTTTGAACAATCGGGCGCAAAATATATCGTACTCACATCCAAGCATCACGATGGATTTGCGCTGTGGCCAAGTAAGGAAGCTTCTGCAACCTGGGGCTTCCCCTGGAACGCTGCGGAGGTCGGTCCTCACCGGGATTTACTCGGTGAGCTGTTTACGGCCGTGCGAAAGACCTCCGTACATGCTGGGATCTATTATTCCCTATACGAGTGGTACAATCCCTTGTGGCGCTACGACAAAAATCTGTACGTGGAAAAACATTGCTGGCCGCAAATGAAGGACGTCATCGAGCGCTACCAACCCGACGTATTCTGGACTGATGGGGATTGGGATGCTTCCGATACCGTCTGGCGTTCCCGGGAGTTTCTGGCTTGGCTATTTAATGAGAGCTCCGTTCGGGACAAGGTAGTAGTGAATGACCGGTGGGGAAGGGGTATTTCCTTTCACCACGGGGGCATTTACACACCCGAATACCAGCCGGATCTGGATTTTCAAAACCATGATTTTGAAGAAAGCCGGGGCATGGGCTTCTCCTATGGCTACAATCGAGAGGAAGATGCCTGGGATTACAACTCCAGCCAGGTGTTGATTTTTCATCTCCTGGACAAGGTGAGCCGAGGGGGCAATTTTTTATTAGACATTGGACCGGATGCTGACGGTAAGATCCCCCCCATCATGCAGGAACGCCTCTTGGATATTGGCCAGTGGCTAAAGATAAATGGGGAGGCCATCTACGGCACCCAGCGTTGGAAACACCCCTTCCAATGGAGCGCAGGCAACAGGGGCTATAAGCCAAAAACGGACAACTGGCGAACGGCAGGGGACGTCATGCTCAAATTGACTTTGGATCCGGATCCGGGCTTTGCCGTCCGCGAGGTCTTTTTTACCTATAAACAGGGAACGCTCTATGCCATTATGCCCAGCTGGCCCTCCAGTGGGCAGCTGGTTTTGCGCGAGATGCATCTAAGTGACCAAAAAGTGAGCCTGCTGGAAACAGGACAGCCCCTGAAGTTTCAAAATCACGGCAAAGACGTCGCGATCATTCTGCCGGCTTTTAACCCGGCCAAAATCAAGAGCCGGTTCGCGTACGTAGTCAAAATATCTGGGATGAAATAATTATGAATAGCGCCGAATCCCAAGGACCTAGATTATCATTGCAAAAATATGTGCATGCGCCATCTTCTGATTCTTGGGTGCTGCTTGGCCGCACTCGCCGTCGTGGGGCAAGACACCACCCAAAAGGTAGTTCCGGGTCGCCGAAACAGTACAGAACAGCAGAAAAAGCCCTATGTTATTTTGATTTCCGCCGACGGGTTTCGTTATGATCTGGCCGAAAAATACCAGGCTACAAACCTACTGCGATTGCGCGACCAGGGTATCGCGGCCGACTACATGCTGCCAGCTTTTCCTTCCCTAACCTTTCCCAATCATTACAGCCTCGCTACTGGCCTGTTTCCCGCACACCACGGGATCGTGGACAATGTTTTTTTTGACCCCGCCAAAAGGTCGGTCTATAGCCTGGGCAACCATCTGGTTGTCGGGGACAGCTCCTGGTATGCAGGGACGCCACTTTGGGTATTGGCCGAAAAGCAGGGGATGCTTAGTGCCTGCTTTTATTGGGTAGGATCGGAGAGCGCCATTCAGAGCATTCGCCCTACCTATTACTACCTGTACAACGACCTGATACCAATGGACCATAGGCTGGAGATATTGAAAAACTGGCTGGAACTGCCCGAAGAAAAGCGCCCCCATTTCATCGCTTTCTATCTACCCCAGCCTGACCATGATGAGCACCGATTCGGTCCCGATTCCAAGCAAGCTGAACAAGCCGTCCACCTGGTGGATGAAAGCGTAGGAAAAATGGTGCGGATAGTAGATTCCCTTGGTCTTGCTGTGAATTTCATCTTTTTATCCGACCACGGAATGACTGCGGTGGATACCGCCCACACGCTCGGGTTGCCGGCGGCTGTCGATACCAATAAATTCTTGGTACTGCCGGGTCTCACCTTGGTCCATTTGTATGCCAAGGACCCTAGCTCGGTGCAACCGGCCTTTGAAGCGCTCAAGCAGGAATCGAAAGGAAAACCTTACGATGTATACCTGACTCAGGACTTGCCGGCCCGCTGGCATTACGGAAAGCCAGAGGATTCCCGGGGTCGGACGGGAGACATTCTGTTGGTTGCGCATGAGCATATAGTCTTTAATGTTTACCACCGCCACGTACCTGCGGGCGAGCATGGTTACGATCCCGAGTTAGAGCATATGCATGCCTGTTTTTATGCCTGGGGCCCCGCCTTCAAGGTACATAAACACATAAAAGGGTTTGAAAACGTCAACGTATACCCGCTTATCGCCAAAATATTGGCTCTGGACTCGGAAGACCCGATTGACGGCAATCTGCGGGTACTCCAATCCACACTGAAGAAGCCCTAGTACGGGTTCCGTTTTTGGCAGGTACGGCGATTCGCCGGGTCAAAGTCGGCGGTCTATGAACTTCGTTGATTTGCGAAGTGTCTCTGGAGACTGCATCCGCTGCAGTTCTTCTGCAGTCACGTATTTAACCTGTGGGGTCACCCGAAGCTTAGCTTGAAGGTAGGCACGGATCTGGTGATCAGACTCGACTGAATGGGTGGTGGCCAGCAGATGAAGCAGCACTTCGTCTGTGCCAATTTCATTGGAATAGACCTCTACCACGAAGTCTCGAATTTCCTCCATGCCGTTGAGCAAATCAAAAAGAGCCGGAGCGAACAGCGTTGTTCCCTTGAACTTGATCATTTGTTTTTTCCGCCCAATGACGGGCGAAAGTCGAAGGCTGGTTCTTCCGCAAGGGCAAGGCTCGTGGAACGCCTGGCAGATATCTCCCGTCTGGTAACGCAGCAGCGGCATGCCTTCAACGCCCAAGGTAGTGATGGTTACTTCTCCGGGTTGTCCGGCCGCGACGACTTGAGCGTTTTCATCCAACAATTCGATAATAATCAGCTCGGGCTGCAAGTGTCCGCCTCGACCCTGGTTGCATTCGGTAAACGCCGTTTGCATTTCTGTGGAAGCGTACGTGGAATAGAGTTGAATTGCCCAATGGTCGGTAATCCTGCGGCCCAGCACGTTGAGCGAAAAGTCCAGGTTGCGGATGTTCTCGCCAATACAGATGGCCTTTTTTACCGAGGAGCTACTGGGATCCAGTCCATGCTCTTGCGCATATTGCAACAGCTTAACCATGAAGGAGGGAACGGCTACGATCACCGTGGGATGGAGACGAAATATGGTCTCCCATTGCAGAGATGGCACGCCCGGACCCACACGGATCAGACCTGCCCCGAGTTTGCGAATCCCGGAATAATAGGCCATGCCCGCCATGAACTGCCGGTCCAACGTGAGCATTAACTGAAAAATGTCTTCGGAGGTTCCATCCGCACAGCCAAAGGACTGCTGCTCGTTCAAGGCCAGCCGTTGCAGGTCGTTTTCGGTTAGGGCCACCGTGACGGGAGTCCCCAGAGTGCCGGAAGTTGAGGTGTATTCGATGATTTGGTTACGCGCAACGCAAAGGAATTGATCGTTGTGTGTCTGCAGGGTTTCTTTGGTTGTCGTAGGCAATTGCTGCAGGTCTTCGAGCGTCCGGATAGCCTTAGGGTCAATTCCTCGGGAAAGGAACATTTGCCTATAGTAAGGAGAGCATTGGTCCAAGTAATGGAGTAATTCCCCCAGTTTTTGCTCCTGGATGGTCCTTATCTCGGCTGGCGTAGGAAAGATCATGGCTGGTTAGAGGTCTTTTTTTTCAATAATTACGACCGCCGAGGCAATCGATTGGAGGTGCGAGAGGGACACGTGGATTTTAGCGATCTCCAGACCACTTAGGGTGATGGCCGTTTTTCCCAGCAAGGAAAGTATGGGTCTGCCCTGGGAGTCGTTGGTGATCTCGATTTCATTGAACTGGGTACCGGAGGCCCATCCTGAGCCCAGGGCTTTGAAAAAAGCCTCCTTGGCCGCAAACCGCGCTGCATAATGTTCGAACTTACGGGCCATGGGTTCGCAATAAGCGATCTCCTGAGCAGAAAAGACCAGCTCACGAAACCCTATTTCCTTACCCATTTTTTCGCCCACGCGTTTCACTTCAATCATATCGATGCCGATACCTGTAATCATAGTGACCAGTTTTAGAACCGGGTGCTTGGCTTAGTCGAGACACCCGATGGTGGGGCGCGGCACACCTAAGGCCCCAGGTGTTTGGCGCATTTTTTTATCTGGTTTGCAATATAGGTTTGCTCCGTTTGGGTGGCAATTACTTTGGTAAGGGCGAGCTGATAATAACGCATAGCTTGACCATATGCGCTTTGTTTAAACCGGTAATCCCCAGCCAGCACGTAGCTACGGTAAAATTCCGGGTTGTCCGCCACCAAGCTGTCGGGGTCAATGGCTTCGCCTTGATCCATGCGTTGTTTCCAGGTACGGAAGGCCTGGAAATCATGAAACTGGGGGGACAATAAAAACGAGTCCGCAGCGATGGCCAGGGCTGAGTCGCAAATCTCCCGGTCCGCAGCCATCCCGCGTAAGCCAAACACCGTATGCAAATCGTAGGCCACGTACTCACCCAGCTGCCAGGGCGAGGTAGAGACCCACACCCGCAATTTTTGGGGCTCAAAGACGATGGAATGATGGGCAATGAGTTGGTTGATTGCTTTTTCGTTGCCCAAGCCAATATCGCTGTCGTGCAGTCCGCGGCGGTCACGCAGTATGCGCACCGTCTTTTCCACCGTATTTCGCCCATCTGCCCGCAGCAGTTCCAGCAGGCGCGCATAGCGGTAGACTGACGCACTTTGTTGCATTTGTTGCAGGTTGGCCGGCGAATTTCCCAACCCCTTGCTTTGGAAATGGTTGGCACATACGATAAAATGCCGGTGGGGGTCATAGACTTCCAGGGAGTCAGGAGTCTTTTCAATAATCACTGCCTTATCGTCTTGGGCCGAACCGATCAAAAAGGATTCGGAGACAAACATGGTCCTTTTCCTGGCGATGGCAACGGCTTCATCGATGTTTTGGGCATATTGTAAGATCTCCCTGGCAACCAAGGAAACGGGTGTGGCCGATCCGGTCGGAACGGAGGATTTGGCGGCATTAATGGTCACCGTTAGGCCTTTTTCGTTCATCCCGGACACCACGCCGATAAATCCCGCCCAGGTTACCGACATAAACTTGTATCCTTGACTAGGGCGCTCAAAGCACACAATTTTGTTTTCGGCAAATTGGTCTCCGACGTAAAAGTCGAAATTCCGACCGATGATCATCGTGGAGTCTTCGGAATCACCGTCCCAGGTACCGAATGAAGTACAGCCGACCAAGGCCAGGTTTTGCAGGGCATGACCAATATCGTGAGCGGCATGGTAATTTAATATGCGCTGGTAGTTGCTGCCGATATACAAATACTTATCTGAGGCCGATTCAGATACACCGTAGATTTCTTGCTTATACTCCGGCGTCACGTTGTGGTCCAGGTCGCGGTTGAACCATCCTACTACATATTTTAGAAAATGGAGGTAGAACTTGGATGGGACCATCCGGTTGATCTGCTGATTGAAATAATCCTCCTGCTTTGCGATCAGGTCTTTGGTCAGTTTACCGTTGACTACTCCTCGTTCAAAAGGTTCTCCTTCTACGTACAGTTCATACAAGCCGGATTTGCTTTTGCGAAACCAATTATTGTTCAGGGTATAAAAACCGGGACTGCGTTGTGTAGGCTCCCACTGTAGGGGGCGCAGATCCGCAATGTGGGGAGGAGACACCCTGGAGACCCAACTGAGGTAACCCCAGCCTGATAGCAGCAACAGCGCAAAAGCCGCCAGTGTATAGCCCAGTATTCTCCAGAATTTATTTCGTTTACGCATGTTTAATTTTTTCCACTAGCTCGTCCGTGCCCAGCAGTTCCGTACAAGTCACAAGCCCGCTAATCGTCGATCCCAATATACCATGTAAATTGAGATTTTGACCTGTTAAATACAGGTTCGGCAATTTGGTGCGGGCCGCCACCCGTGTTTTAACAGGATTTTTGTAATCTTTCACAATCCCGTACATGGACCCGTCCTCTGTGCCCAGATAGTCACGGTAGGACAGGGGAGTGGACGCATAAGCCGACTGAATGGAACCCGGAAGACTGGGAAACTTTAAGGCTACAGTATCCAGTAACCGCTGGATTTTAGCTTGCTTAAAGGCTTCATAGGATTCGCCCCTCGGGCTCTTGGATGATACCGTATTGAAAGTATCCCGCCAAGGTTGCACCTCGTCGTATTTCATGTAGGTCATGATCGTCACCGCGTGGGCAAACCGGCCCGGGATTTTGGAAGCTGAGCAAAACAACGCATAACCCAGGGGCCAGTCCTCGGGTGGGTAATCGGTCATCGACCAAATAAGTCCCCGCTTGTGGTAATAATAATTGTGCGCAAAATACGGGAAGGCATTTTTTTTCAGTACTAGGTTGAGGCTAAAGCAAGACACTGAATTTTCCAAGCTTTTCATACGGTGTCGACTGGCAGGTCTGATCAGTCCAGACTGCGTCATCTCCAGCGTCTTGGAGGGATGTAGATTAGAAATGAATTGCTTGGCATATACCCTGGATCCGTCGGCCAGTTCGACAAAAACCACTTGACCATCCACCTCCACGATCTGGAGCACTTCTGCCCTCGTTCGCACTACGCCACCCTGTGCCCGAATCGGCTGGGCGAGCAATTTAGCCAACTGGGATCCTCCGCTAAGGCATTTATAGGAACTCTCGATATAACTATTGAGGATAAGCGCGTGGACATAAAAGGGCGTCTTATCGCCCTGGCCTGCATACAGGATGTTGTTGCCCGCCAGCACGGCTTGGAGCGTTGGGTTGTTGGTAAGAGAAGCGATAAAGCCGCGGGTGTCAGTCTCCAGAACCCCAGCTTTTTCCTCGGCGCTTCCTCCCGTGCGAAGATTATACAAAGGGAATTTGCTGCAGATTTCCTGAATTTTTAGGCAATAGGAGCGGATCGCTTTTTCTTCGTCCGGAAAATCCTGTATCAGCCGCTGGATAAACCGCTCATAGCCTTGGGCAAACACATACTCCCGGTCGTCTCCCTCGATTATGATTTTGTCGAATGCTTCTTGGTCCATTTTTTGCAACCTGAGCTGGTCGGTTACGCCCAGGAACTTGAATATTTGGTAAAGTGTCTGTCCAGGGGCAAGGCCGCCAATATAGTGGACTCCTGAATCGAAGAGCACTTTATCGCGCGCATAGGTTTGCAAAGCCCCTCCGATCTGGCTATTCTTTTCCAGGACACACACCGAATATCCCTGGCGAACCAACAGGTTGGCTGAGACCAGGCCGCCAATGCCGCTGCCTATGACGACCACATCAAAGGGCCGGGAGATGGATCCTAGGTGCATGGGAAATCACAAATAATTTGTTGGACGTATACCTCGACAACTCTATTTCGTCGCAATGCATGCTGTGCTCCAGCGCTATTTGGCGGATCGTGCCCGCGGAAAAGAAACTCAAGGCATGGCCGTTCGTTTTATTGAACTGGAACATTTTGGTGGAGAAAAACTCCGTAAGCTGCGTCTTTCGATGCTTGCCTGGTTGGTCCGTGTCGCCGTCCCGAATCAGCATAATGCCTCCGGGAAGCAGGCTTTGGATACATCGCCCGACCAGCTGCTTTTGCTTTTCTGGTTCCAGGTAATGCAGCACGTCGCAAAGTACAATGCCGTCGTAGGTCTCCAGGGCGAAATCCTTCACGTCGGCGTGCCGGAATTGGATTCGTTCATTGCGGCTAAAACAGCAACTGGCCACCTGGGTTTTCTCCTGGTCGTAGTCCACCCCGGTTAGCTGTCGTTCGGGGGCACTAAAATGCAGCAGATAAGTCAGAAAACCATACCCGCACCCCAGATCCAGGACATGGCCCTGTCGAGGGAGCAGTTCATGAAAAACCTGGTAGTCTTTTTCCAAGCGCAATTTAATCCGCAAATACCATTCCAGCACAGGGCCCTTGTACAAATAGTTGTAGCGCAGCTGTTCGCGAAAGTAGGCTGGCTCTTCCAGTTGTCTGGCCAGTTGGTTGTATTGTTCCCTAAAATAGCGGCCTACGCGTTTGGCCTTTTCTGCATAGGTCAAGCCAAAGCGCGTGTCTAAGGGATGGATTCGGGGCAGGAATTTCAGAGTAACGGTACCGTTTTTCAACAAAAAATCGCCTTTAGAAAGCGTATATCCACTGCCGTGAATGACGAGGGGTAGAATATCCACACCAAGTTTTTCTGCCAGTAGGAAAGCGCCCTTATGAAAGCGTTTCATCTGCCCGTCGACGGAACGGGTTCCCTCCGGAAAAACCACCAGGGAGTACCCTTGTTGGATGCGGCCGGCCAGCTCGTCCAGGTTGCTGTCTAGGCCATGCATCACTGGGTAATAATCAGCCATGCGGACCAGGGCTCCGAAAACCGGTGAATTCCATACCCAGTGATTGGTAAAGAGAATGAGCTTGGGATACAACAGGACGGTAAAGAGAATATCCAGAAAAGATTGATGATTGCAAATGATGATGGCGGGCTTGGAAAAGTCTTCGCCAAGCGGATTTATACGCCTTTTTTTGACGTTGACCATAATATAGACTAGGGACCAACAATATTTGGAAATGAACAGGTGGTATAGATATTTACCTTTTTCCCGGCTAAACGGATTGAGTTTGACTAGCAGGACCCCCGCTAGGGTGAGCACTACACTTCCAATGGCAAAATAGCTAAAGGCAAATACACTCCTGATCAGACCCCACAGGGTCCAAGGAAAGCGCTTCTTTTTCACCCGGTTGCCGACCAGCAAGGCAAACAAAAAAGGGATCAAGATTTGGGACATGATCACCACGCATATGATTCCCACCATCGATATGATGGCGATGGAACGCAGGGCCGGGTGCTTGGCAAATATCAATACCCCCAGGCCTGCGACCGTCGTGATCGCGGATAGAAATATGGATGACTTGAAGGAAGAGAGATTTTGTCTTCCCATCTTGTATTCTTGTAACAGCCCGTCCATAATGAACAGGCTGTAATCGTCACCCAATCCAAAAATAAAGGCCGAAATGATGATGTTGATAATGTTGAATTGTACGCCAAAGATCCCCATGATTCCCAGTATCCAGATGAAGGTGATGACCATGGGTATGAAAGACACCAGCGTGAGTTCAATCCGTCCGTAGGTGAGTAACAGCACAGCAAAAACCAACAGCGAGCTCATCAGCGCAATGCTGTTAAAATCCGAATTGATGAGGTCCACAAATTTATGGGTCAGATACTGCCGGTCCAGCACCGTGACTGTTGAATCATGCTCAAACGTGCGGTATATGACCGGCTTATTTTCAGCGGCTACTTTGACCAGCGTCACCACGGTGGTTCCACCCGGTTTTTCGGTGATGTAATCATTGAGGTAGTTCTCCCGAACCGTGCTCATAGCGGCCGTATCCACGGGCGAAAAGGAGGATTGTAGATAATGCTGAAATGGGTCAAAGGCATCCGGCTTAAATTGGAGCCTGCTGCCTTCTTTGCGCAAGGTGCTCATCAGTGCTTGTTTTTTCTCCGTGGTCCAGAACGCGTTCCATCGATCAATTTTCACCCGTTGCAGGGAATCGGAAATGATCAAGGAGGAGACCCCAGAGAATTTTTTGACGATTCCCTGACTGCGAAGAGCTTCAATTTTCGAAATCATTTTTTCGTTGTTCGCCAGCGCTTCGTTCAGTGTATTCCCGTCAGAGACCAGGTAGACGGATTGCAGGGAAAAGATATTTATTTGCTTCAGCTTATTTTCCGCGCGCTTCAGTTTGGCCGACATGAAATTCATGTCCGTCAGGTCCGATTCGAAACTCACCCAATTGGCAGTAAACCAGAATACGCAGGTCAGCGCGACAATGGCTAAGACCAGATATTTGTTGTATTCCGGCCGGTAGGCAGCCACCCGATCAATCCAGGACCGACTTCTGGGCAGCTGCGGCAAAGCTGCTCCGGGCCGCGACCGGATGAAGTGCGGCAGAAAGATAAGCGAGCATAAGGAAGCTCCAATGAGGCTGAATGCAGCAAACAGACCCAGATCTTTGAGCATGTCGGAGGCCAGAAATTCCAAACACAGAAAACCTCCAATCGTGGTAAAGCTTCCCACGGTTAACGGCAGGGTGAGGTCCCTGATCATTTCCCGAATGTTGTTGGTGTACCGGTAATGATTAAATACGTGCAGGGAATAATTCACCGCCACGCCCAGTACCACCGAGCCACTCCCCAGTGCAATAACCGAAATCGTTCCGCGCAGAAAGTATATCGCGGCCAGGGCAAAGAGGGTGCCGAAGCCGACGGGAATGAGGATCAGAAAGGGAGCCGTTTTTTTTCTGAAATACAAACCAATAAACACAAACAGGAAAACCACCGTTATCCCCTGGGTGAATAAAGTATCGGTTCGCAGTTGCAGCGCGTTGCCTACGGACACTGCGACCGCGCCAAAATAATCCGCTTCCAGGCGCTGGGAATGGACTTGCTGTAGGCTGTCGGCGATCTGGTCCAGACCTTGGAGCAACTCAGCATTTTTGCCCGTGTTGTTGGGTGCAAAAGCCGGTGTGAGAAAGATCAGTAGATGACGATGGTCCTTCGTCATAACGTAGCTGTCGTACAATTCGAAGTTGTCGTCGTATTGGAGCTGCTTGAGTTTTTTTAGGCCCAGAAACGAGATGCCGACTGGGTCTCGCAGAATTATTTTTTTCAAGCCGAAGCCGGCCGGTGAATTTAGCGTATTGATATCCCGGCGCAAGGATTGTGCCACGGTGGCTGGAGTGATCAACGAATCTATGTCTTGATAATCTGCTTGGTCTAAATATACGGGCAGGTGATCGGTAATAGTGTTGAGTAGGTCCATAGCGATGGCGTCATCTACCTGGTCGGAGAGTTTGCCTACCAGGGGTCCAAGCTTGGCCCGTATAGCAGAGGCATAAGGTCCGGCGAATTCGACCAGGCTGTCTGGCTGAGCAGGCGCGTTGCTGTCTTTTAATGAGATCATCACCACCAGCTTGTCCATGAATTTCGAATTCTGGAAGACCTGGTTGAGTTTTTCAATTTGCTTGTCCTTAGGTAGTACTTTCGAAATATCCTCCTCAAATTTCACGTGGGCGGCAAACCAGCCGGTGACCAAGAGGCTCAAGAAAAACACGAGATAAAAAACTATGCGTCTTTTCTCGAAATAGTTATAAATACCTATGAAAAAAGTTTCCATTTATGTGCCGCTTAACCGCTAAATGCGCGGGTTCTCTTAAACGTTTTGAGTAATATCCAGACGATCAGGCCGGCCAAAACGCCTACGAGCAAGGCCAGGCTGATGCTTCCGAGAAGATATTGCTTGAAATGGGCGCTCACTGACGCCATCGAAATATGGTGGCTGAAGGCCATGGGGTCCCCCTGGGCACTCAGCCAAAATGCGCCCATCTTGTAACTGGCATAGATGATCACTGGAATCATGGGAGGTATCGATATATTGGCAGCCACGATGACCAAGGCTTTATTCAAGCGAAACAGGATGGCCAGGGCAATGGCCGTCACGAGTTGAAAGCCCCAAATGGGCACAATCCCCATGAACAAGCCAAACCCGATGGATGCTGCCTTTATTTGGTCGGATTGGTGGGGGTGCAACAACTCATCCCGTATCAGGCGTTTAAGGTTGTCTCTTCGGCTCAGGTAACGCAGTAGATCGCGGGGTTTAATATAGAATAGGGCGATCAGTACCAGCAGACTATTGAGCAAGCTGATCCGGGCGAAGTCCCAAAACGGCCTGAAATGCGACACCCGTTCTTGTCTTGGTGGGTAATATACCCCCACGGGAACGGAGACAATTTTGATACCTCGCCAGGCTGCACGCACCAGGACTTCAATCTCCAACTCATATTTTCGGGTATATAGCCGCATGCCGCGCATTTGGGCAATGGGGTAGAGGCGTAAACCCGACTGAGTATCCGGGCAGCGTTGCCCCGTTTCCAACCAAAACCAAAAATTGGAAAAGCGGTTGCCGAAATTGCTTTTACCGGGAATTCCCTCCTGGTCCATGTTCCTGGCTCCGACAACGAGCGCTTCACCGGCCCAGCTCAAGGCGTCAAGCAGGACAGGTAGGTCCCGACCAAAATGCTGACCGTCGGCGTCAATGGTTATTGCAAATCGGTATCCCAGCTCGAGCGCCATGGCGAATCCCATTCGCAGCGCCCATCCCTTGCCCAAATTGTTGGTGTAACTGAGCGGGGTGACAAACGGGAACCGGGCCAATACCTCAGCCGTTTGGTCCGTAGAGCCATCGTTGACTACGATGATTTGATGGGTGTGCCGGGCTACGTCCGCAATCACCGAGCCCAGGGTGGCCGCATTGTTGAACGTAGGGATGATGACGCAGGTATGGGGTCCTTGAGGATTGTCCTGCCATATTGCTGAATTGGTCATTCGTAATAGTTACTCAGCTATCCCTGCCTAAGCCATAGGATAACCGATGAGTGGATTAGCTGGCAAATTTAGCACTATGCGGCAAAAGCCCAGCAGTTTGTTCAGGTCCGCCAGGCTGGAAGCCGGTGGTCTGGAATGGCCTTTAGCAAAAGGGGCGCATCATTCCTTTTGCACAACTTAGGGCTTGAAGTTGTAATTTGCTCCACATGGACAAGCCAGCCTTCAAACCTTACTATGACGTGGTGGTGATCGGTGCCGGGATCGGAGGACTAACGGCTGCTGCGCTGTTAAGCAAGGCGGGTTTTTCGGTCTGTGTTTTGGAAAAGGAACAACATGTAGGCGGCTATTTGGCGGGGTTCAGAAGAAAGAATTTCCGGTTCGACACCGCCATTCATTGGTTGAATCAATGCGCCGCCGATGGTCTGGTGGGCAAAATTTTTGATATCTTGGGCACAGACCATCCGGTGGCCATTCCCCAGACGCGGATCCGCCGCTATATGGGGGACAGCTTCGACTACCTGTTGACCAATGATCCGGACGTTTGGAGGGACCAACTAATCCGTGAGTTTGCTCATGAAAAAAAAGGGATTGAGCGATTTTTTCGTGCGGCCAAAAAATTAGGCGGCTCGTTCAAAAATTTCAACAACATATTTCGTTCGGAAGAAACGATGTCGCTTTGGGAGCGGGTTATCAATAAATTCAGGCTCCTGGAATTCGGCCTCCCCTTCCTGCCTTATATCATGTATTCGGGGGACAAGGGGTTGAAACGCGGGTTGTCGCATTTTTTCAAAGACAACCGCATGCACAAAATATTTGCCTCCGAATCCGAATTGTTGGGTTGCCTGGTGCCCATCGGATGGGCGTACTATAAGGACTTCCAAAGCCCTCCTCGCGGAGGCAGTCAGGTATTTCCAGATTGGTTGCACCACATCGTTCAGTTTTACCATAACGTGCTTTACCTGAAGTGCGAGGTCAAAGAGATTCTGCTGGAAGGAAACCGGTCCACTGGAGTACTCTGCGAGCACCGGGGGGAGGAGCATCGGATCGGCAGTAAATACGTCATTGCGGCCTGTGATGTAGAGGCGCTCTACGAAAAAATGCTCCCCGCGCATGCCGTACCCCGAAAATTGAAAAAAAGTCTACATAACGCGGAGCTTTACAGCTCGTCTGTTACGGTATCCATTGCCCTGGATTGCCCGGCCGAGGAGCTCGGCTTCAACGAAGAGCTGGTGCACCTGGTTCGCGAAGACCTTCCCTATAATGCCCACAGCAGCGGGGATCCGTTTCAAAGCGACATCAGTATCCTGGCACCTTCCCTGCGGGACAAGTCCCTCGCTCCCGAAGGACAGGGCACGCTGACCTTGTATATGCCGGCCTTTATGGAATACCAGGATACCTGGAAGACCCAGCGCGATCAGCAGGGCAATGTAGTCCGCGGGGAAGAGTACAGGAACCTTAAAACGGAAATTGCGGAAATATTGATCCGCCGTGTGGAACAGAAGCTGGGCATCCGGCTGAAAGACCACATCTTGTTTTACGAAGTCGCGACGCCCGTTACCCATTGGCGGTATACAGGCAACCGAAACGGCACCATGATGGGTGCAAAACCCGGCAGGCACAACATGCAGAGAAAAATCGCGCACTACCGGACGCCGGTAAAAAACCTGCTGCTGGGGGGACACTGGGCAGAATTAGGAGGGGGCGTGCCCATTGCCGTCAAAGCAGGTTCCAATGCCACCTTGCTCATCCTCAAAAAAGAAAATCCAGCGGCCTTCCGCGGGATGACTCAATACATGGATTGCAAAATAAGCCTCGACCAACTGCTCGCTCAGCCCTATTTTAAGGGCTACGACAATTCCTACCAGCAGCCGCCGACGCCGGCGCAAAAGCACCACAACAAACCCGAGAGCCGGCCAGCCGAATGAGGGCGTATCTGGGCTAGCCTGTTGCCCTGGGCCTTGTGTACAGTATGCTGGGTTTAGAAGGTATATCTCGCCGAGAGTCCCAGACTAAAAAAGTTCAAACTGTAGTAGTCATTGGGACGTATGAGTCCAAAGGTGGGCCTGAAGTCCAGGGAAATAGCCAGCGGGATCTTACCAAATTTATAGTCCGCTCCGCCGGTCGGGAATATGCCCAGGCCGAATCCTGAATGGTAATATTGGTTGGCGTTGACAAACGTGTTATAGCCTGACAATCCGCCACCAATAAACCATTTTAACCCGGGCAGGGCAGAGATATCAAAATGGTATTGGTAGGCCGCCGAGAAAGACAAGTTTAACGCATCCACCCCGTAGCCATAGGTTTGCGGTTTGAAACCCAGATCGAATTCCAGGGCGCTTGGGCCGGAAGATAGAAAGGTCTTGAAAGACGCCGAAAAAATATCGTAGTAGCCGGTGCCTATGCGGACTCCGATAGAATTGTCGTAGGTCGATTGCGCTGTTGCAGCTCTTGCCAGGCCGAGGGTAAGCAAAGCGATGCTGATGATCTTTTTCATCGTTGTATTTCTTTTTGTGTTCAAAATGGTGCGCACCAAGGCGGACAAAATGAGTAGTTGCGCATCTTGTCCTGTCAAAAATCATGCGGCAGGGCGTCCCCGTTAGCCAAATTTTCTTTAAAATTTCGCGACCCTAAAGCGGTTTCCTGGGTGGAGGGAGCCGGCAGCGCACACGCACCAAGGTACACCTGGGCCTGCCGCGCAGGGTGGGACAATATGCGTATATTTGGGACCAGGATGAAGGGTAAAATCGTTTTTGCAACCGCCTGTTTTTTTTTCGTGGTTTGGATCCAAGGTCCAGTATTCGCCCAAGATAAAAAGCCTGAATTTTCCAGATCCAAGTTTTTCGGTGTCATGCGTTCGGGTACGGCCATGGCCATAGACTCCGAGGTAGTCCTGCTTGGCTCGGTTAGTTTCGATGGCCGGGATGCGTTTTTGGGAACGCTGCTCATGAAGAAGGCGAGCCTGATTTCCAACCCCGAAAAAAAATTGAGCCTGTTCAAGAGTGGTCGAAAAAAATTGGAAATGGCCATCCACCAAGACAGCCTCAGTGCCGAATTTCGTTTCTTGCGACTGATGATTCAGGAGCATGCGCCCTCCATTGTGGGGTATGGGGGCGATTTGCAGCGCGACAAGGACTATATTCGTAAAGAATTCTCGACCCTGCCAGTTGCAACTCAACAGGCTGTTGTGGAGTACAGTCGAACATCGAAATTTATCAAGCCAGAAGATTTCTAATATTTGGACTTCATGAGCAAGAAAGTATTAGCCCTCTATTATTCGCAATCCGGCCAGTTGGAAGAAATCATCAATCAATTTACCGCGCCGCTCGCCCAAGCGGGCGCTTCCGTGGAAAGGGTTCAAGTCAAGCCGCTTACCGAGTATCCGTTTCCCTGGACGGGGGGGAGCTTCTTTGCCGTAATGCCCGACTCGGTTCTGGGTAAGGGAACGGCCTTGGTGCCCTTTCATTTCCAACACGCATCCTACGACCTCATTATACTGGGTTACCAGCCCTGGTTTCTATCACCGAGTATCCCAGCAAATTCGATCTTAGTAGATCAAGCGTTTCGCCAACTAGCCAAAGATACGCCGGTGGTGACCATTACGGGTGCCAGAAACATGTGGCTTAGCGCGATGGAGAGTATGAAGGTATCCTTGCATCAGATGGGTGCTCGACTTGTCGGCAATATCGCCTTGGTGGATAACCATCCAAACTTGATCAGTTTCGTCACAATTTTTCATTGGATGTTTTCGGGCAAGAAGGACCGGTATTTGAACCTTTTTCCCAAGCCTGGCGTGTCAGATGACCAAATTGTATACACCCGCGTGTATGGAGAGATCGTGCAAAAATATTTGGATCATGGCCACTGGGAGAATTTGCAGCGCGAATTGGTGCAACACCAGGCCGTCGTTGTAAAATACAATTTGATGTTCATTGAAACCAAGGCCAAGCGCATTTTTAAGCTATGGGCTGGCTTTATCTCCAAAAGGAAAAAAAGGACAGCCTGGCTTGTTGTATTCAAATATTATCTTTTAATTGCGCTTTTTATAGCCGCTCCGATTATTCTGACGATTGACGCAGTTTTATTTAAGCCATTTTTGGCGGGGCGCATAAGAAAGCAAAAACAATATTATTCTGACGTGAATTAATCCTTGAAGAAGATGCCCCTTAATGAGGTTTATATAGTAAAAACAGCAAATTTTTTCCCCAATGATCCGGTCCTCAATGATGAAATGGAGGAATACTTAGGATATATCAACGATCATCCTTCCAAATCAAAGAAGATAGTACTGCGCAACAACGGTATCAAGAGACGTTTCTACGCCTTGGCCAAGGGTGGAAAAATCACACACACCAATGCGCAAATGACCGCCAATGCGGTTAGGGCACTCTTTGATGGCGATGTAGAACAGCTGAAAACCATAGAATTGTTATCCTGTGGGACATCCACCCCCGATCAGATGATGCCTTCTCACGGGGTTATGGTCCACGGCGAACTCAAGCAAACACAATCCATTGAGGTGGTTTCGCCTTCGGGCGTGTGTTGCGCTGGTATGCATGCTTTCAAATATGCGTATATGGCCGTAAAGACCGGTGACGTCCACCGTGCGGTAACGACGGGATCGGAACGATTTTCGGGCGCCCTGCGCTCCGAGGTATTTGAAGATGAGGCGCAAAAACTGAAACAGCTCGAAGAAAATCCCTATATAGGATTTGAAAAGGAGTTTTTACGCTGGATGCTGAGCGACGGGGCCTCGGCCTTTTTACTTTCAGACCAGAAAAATGAACATGGCATCAGCCTGCGGGTGGATTGGCTGGAAGGAGCGTCCTATGCCAACGAAATGGAAGCCTGTATGTACATGGGTTGTGACAAGCTCAAAGACGGAAGTTTGAAGAGTTTTATGGAGTACAGTCCGGAGGAAATCTCCTCGAAATCGATTTTTAGCATCAAGCAGGACGTTAAGCTGCTCAGTGAGAACATCATTAGACTGGGTGGGCAGAAGCTCCAGTCGCTCATCCAGCAAAAGGGCTTGAACTTGGACGAAGTCGATTATTTTTTGCCTCATATATCGAGCGAATTTTTCAAAAGCAAGATCTACGATTACCTACAAGAAAATAATATTGCCATACCGTACGAAAAATGGGTGGTGAATTTATCGAGTTTGGGTAATGTGGGCGCTGCCTCCATTTATTTTATGGTGGACGAACTCTTTCGAAGCAACAGGCTCAAAAAAGGCCAGCGGATCCTGCTAATGGTTCCTGAAAGCGCCCGGTTCTCCTACGTATTTGGCCTATTTACCGTCTGTTGATGGACTCGGAGCATGGCGCCAGTCGGCGACAGGAACCTCCGGTGGTATGCGAACTTGTCTTACATTTATGGCAGCAGTCGGCTGAAAATCTGCGAGTCCGGGATAAATTAGCCTTTATGAAAAAAGAAGAAATCCCCCACGACCTAGGTGCACTGGGCAAAATCACCAAAGAAGTTTGCTATGCAGTGGACGAGCGTGGCCAATACAGCGCGGAGCTGAGTGAAGGATGGGAAATAAAATCCGAAGCCCTTGAAGTGGCCTGGGACGACGTCACCCGCCGCATTGAGCAGGCTCGCCAGCGCGTGTTAGATCAACAGGCCAGTCCCTTACTGTTTTTTATGGAACTCAAATTGATGGATGTTCCTATCGTCGCGGCCTATACGGGATTTTGGCAATGGCGAGTAAAAAGACACCTCAAGCCGTCGGTATTTAAGCAATTATCGGATCGGACTTTGCAGCGCTATGCCGAGGTTTTTGAGTGTAGTGTAGCCGATATTAAAACCATGCACACACATGAAGCTTGATTTTCAGCACCTCCAGGCGGCACATTGTGAGAATGGCGTGACAACTAGTCTGCTTCGACACAGCGGGGTTGACCGGATTACCGAGCCCCTGGCATTTGGCATCGGCTCGGGGCTATTCTTTGTCTACATTCCTTTCATGAAGATTAATAACGGACCGGCCATTGCCTTTCGAACGCAGCCAGGTCTTATTTTTAAAAGGACTTGTAAGGCTCTGGATATTGAAGTGGTTCGCAAGAAATTTTCCTCCAGGCAACAGGCCGAGCAGGTACTAGAAGCCTGCCTGCGCGCTGGCCAGCCTGTAGGTTGCCAGGTGGGCGTCTATTATCTCACGTATTTTCCCAAAGAATACCGCTTTCATTTCAACGCACACAACATCATCGTTTTCGGTAAACAAGAGGACCAATATCTGGTCAGTGACCCGGTGATGGAGAAAGCCACGAGTTTAAGTTCATACGAACTGGAGCGTGTGCGGTTCGCCAAAGGGGCCCTCGCACCCCGGGGACAATTGTATTATCCCAAAGACAAGAAAGGGGTCACAGACGACCAAATGCGTTCGGCCATCCGCAGCGGTATCAAGCGAAATATCCGCGATATGCTGCATATTCCCGGCAATATTGCCGGTGTCCGTGGTATCCGCTATACGGCCAGGAAAATACGCACCTGGCGTGACAAACTCGGGTTGCCCAAGGCCGGGAGTTATCTGGCCCAATTGGTACGGATGCAGGAAGAAATCGGAACGGGCGGTGGCGGGTTTCGATTTATCTATGCCGCGTTTTTGCAAGAGGCTCATGGCTATTACCCCTTGGATGCGCTACTGGAAATTTCCAATAGTTTTACCCGTGCGGGCGACCAGTGGCGCCAGGCCGCCGTCCAGGCCGCAGGTATCTACAAAGGACGGCTTGGCAGCCAGCAGGATTTCAATACTATGGGAGACTATCTGGACGAGGCGGCCGCGCTGGAGAAGGAGGCCTTTGTCGCCCTGTCGAAAATAAAATGGCGCCTATGACACGGGCTGCTGTGCAGATAGAAAACTTAAGCTTTCATCATCCGGGGGATTCCCGCAATTTTTTTAGTGGTCTCAACTTGCAAGTAACCGAAGGGGAGCGATTTGGTTTGTTTGGCCCCAATGGAGCCGGCAAAACTACGCTCATGTACCTGATGACCGGGTTGTCGGCCATGCAGCAGGGCAGCATCCGACTTCTCGGTGAGCCGATGCAAAGGCACAATCGATCGCTGCGTGGATCATTCGGTTTTGTGCCGCAGGACTTTTCCTTTTATCAAGAATTAAGCCCATGGGAGAACCTGGCTTTTTTTGGATCCTGGGCTGGTTTGAATCGTCGCCGGATCCAGGCTCGTTCCTCGGAACTGCTGGAGATCCTCGGCCTCACTGAGGTGCGCCACCGCCCTGTCCAGCATTTTTCAGGGGGGATGAAGCGACGGGTCAATCTGGCCATCGCGGTGCTGCACGATCCTCGGATTCTGTTTCTGGATGAGCCCACCGTAGGGGTGGATGTGCAGACCCGACACGCTATCATTGATTACCTCAAGCAACTCAATGCGCGGGGCACCACCCTGATCTACACGTCTCATCAGCTTAACGAAGCCCAGGACCTGTGTGAGCGCATCGCCTTAATGGATGAAGGCAAGATCATTGTTCATGGTGATATGGACCGATTGCTCAGCGAGCACCGCCAAGCTGGCCTGGAGGGATTGTATTTGCAGTTGACCGGGAAGGCCTATAGAGATTAAGTGAACCGCTATGTTCAAACTTTGGCAAACGATACGAAAAGATATCCTGATCTTGGTTCGCGACCGGGTGGGGCTGCTTATGATGTTTGCGATGCCGATCGTTCTGGTGGTCGTCATCACGAGCGTGCAGAACAGCACCTTTGACCTGGTAAACAACAACAAATTGTCGATGTTGCTATGCAATCGGGATCAAGGTGCAGAAGGAATCGCGGTCGTGGATGGACTGCAGCGTACAGGCATGTTTCGCTTGATCCAAGCCGATCGGGGACTCGACCCCAAACAGGCGGCTGAACGCATGCGGGCATCCAACGCCTACGTGGCGATTTTTATTCCGCAAAATTTTTCCCGCACGCTGGACACCCGGGCCACGCAAATCGCCCAAGATGCACTCAAAGGCTTTGGTTTGGACGAGGACTCCTCCGTGGTGACCGTTATCGCTGCGGATTCGATCCTTCTGTTTTATCATCCCGTGCTGCAGGCATCCTTCCGACGCTCTATTGAAGGAGGCCTTCGAGGGGTATTGGAGTTAGTCCAAAACAGGCGGATTGTAAGCAGCCTCTATCACGCGCTACACGATAAAGCCATATCCGACTCCCTAGAATCAGAAATCTTAAAAAGCCAGGTGCCGATCAGTGAGATCCCTGTTTCCAGGGACGGGACCAGGAACACGCCCAATGCCACGCAGCACAACGTGCCGGCCTGGACCATATTTGCGATGTTTTTTGTTGTGGTCTCCCTGGGTAGCAGCCTGGTGCGGGAGAAATTGAATGGCAGTTTTTTGCGACTCAAGAGTCTACCGACATCCTATTTGGTGGCTTTATTTTCCAAACAGATTACCTATCTGGGAGTCACGTTGCTGCAGGCGGCTGTCATTTTTTCCCTGGGTATTTGGCTTTTTCCCCTGCTTGGCCTGCCCAGACTGGATTTGCCTAAGGATGTGGGGGCATTGGTGTTGGTCACGCTCGTATGCGGGTTGTGTGCGACCAGTTTTGCCCTCTGTGTAGGTGTCTTTGCAGAGACTCAAGAACAGGCCAATGGCTTTGGGTCGGCTGCCATAATCCTGTTGGCTGCCATAGGAGGCCTGCTTGTTCCCTCCTTTGCCATGCCCGCCTCTTTTGCTACGGTCATGAAAATTTCGCCTCTGCATTGGTGTCTGGAAGCCTACTATGGATTGTTTCTGGAAGGCGGGAAACTCGCGGATATTTTGTCGAATATTCTATCTTTATTGGTCATAACCCTGGTTTTGCTTGTCTTGGCGCTTGGCGGCTTGAAAAGGAAAAATTTAATTTGAATTGCACTATATGGATACCCTGGAGTTAAAAAAGCAACTGAAAAAGCAAATCGTAGAGTTTTTGAATTTGTCTTCCGTTAACCCCGACGATATTCGCGATGATGAACCTTTGTTTGGGGAGGGCCTTGGGTTGGATTCCATTGATTCGATTGAACTGATCGTTCTGCTGTTCCGCGAATACGGCATCAACATTCAAGATCCCAAAGAAGGTCGCAAGATTCTGACCGACATCAATACCATGGCAGACTATATCGAAAAGCACAGAACAAAGTAAATCTCTTGGCTTGAGCAGGATTTTGGTAACAGGAATGGGTGTAGTAAGTGCGATTGGGGAAAATTTGGCCACGAACCTTGCGTCTTTGCGGCAGGGCCGCAGTGGCATCAAAGTTCTGGGTTTGTTTCCTTCTCGCTTTGCGGGCGTCCTGCCTTGCGGAGAAGTCAGCCTATCTACCAGCGAGCTGCAAGAGAAATTGGAGGTCCAGCAAAAAGGCCTGACGCGGACTAGCTTGCTGGCCTTGCAAGCATTTCAGGAAGCTGTAGCGCACAGCAGACTATCCCCAACGCAAATCAGCTCCCCTGAAACGGCCCTGATCAGCAGTACTACGGTCGGGGGCATGTGCCTAACGGACGCCTTATATCAAGACGCCAACGAGCCCTCCAAGGGAAGTGAATTCTTGGAGTCCTACGATTACGGATCCGTCGCCATGTATTTACAACAACGTTTCTACTTGCGCGGGGTCGTCGACACCATCAATACCGCTTGTTCGTCCTCGGCCAATGCCATTGCCTTTGGTGCCCAGCTGATCCAAGGTGGCCTGGTTCGTCGAGCGATTGTGGGCGGGGTGGACAGCTTGGCCAAGTACACCATCAACGGATTCCACGCCTTACATATTCTATCCTCTGAGGCATGCCGGCCATTCGATGCTGGACGAACGGGTTTAAACCTCGGCGAGGGGGCCGCCTACTTGGTGTTGGAGCGTGAAGAGGATCTGCAGGATCGGCCCTACTATGCTGCCTTGGTCGGCTTTGGTAATGCCAATGACGCCTACCACCCCTCGTCTTTGTCGCCCGAAGGAGAAGGGCCTTGGCTGGCCATGCACCGAGCACTCGCGTCTGCAGGTCTTGCGCCGGTCGACATAGATTTTATCAATGCACATGGAACGGCGACAGAAAATAACGACCAGGTTGAAAGCCGCGCCATGATTCGGTTATTTGGCACGCCGCCCCCATTTGCTTCGACCAAATCCTACGTCGGTCATACCCTTGGCGCGGCAGGAGCTATTGAAGCTACCTACAGCATCCTGAGCCTCGTACACCAGGAAGTGTACCCCAACTTGAATTTTGACGAACCCATCCTAAGCGAAGGCCTGGTACCCGTTTGCAGTATGTCGACAATGCCTCTTGGGCGCGTCATGTCCAACTCTTTTGGATTCGGGGGCAATTGCACGTCCTTAATTTTTTCAAAAACCTGACTCGCCATGCTGTATATCCATCACTCGGCTTGCCTTTGCCCCCAACACACCTTTGGGCAGGTGGATATTGATACGCTCCACCTGGCGCAAGGCAATAAATTGCTGGTGCTGGAGCCCCCCTCAGTTTCGAACGCGTCAGGGGGGATGCGGCGACTGGGCAAAGCGGTGAAGATCAGTCTGAGTGCCGCCTTACCCTTGCTGGCAAACAAGCCTGTTCCAGCCGGGATTATCATAGGAACAGGCATTGGCGGGATGGAAGACTCGATCAAGTTCTTGAACCAGATCAAGGATTACGACGAAGGAATTCTGGCCCCCGCCAACTTCGTCCAGAGCACGGCCAATGCAATTGCCTCCCAGATTGCTCTGGTAACCAAAAACACCTACTGCAACATTACCCATGTCCATCGAGGCCTCGCCTTTGAGCACGCCCTGCTGGACACCTGGACACGGGCCAAGCAAAACCCCGAGCATGAATACCTGGTTGGAGCAGCCGATGAGATCTCTGCGTACAACTTCAATATTGAGCGGCTGGCTGGAGCTTATAAGGCCTTCGAGTGCTCCAATAGACTGCTTTACGAAACAGATACCCCAGGAACCCTCGCCGGAGAGGGGGCTGCGATGTTTCTGGCGGGTTGTGAGCCGGCAGGGGCGATTGCACGGATAGGTTTTCTGCGTACTCTGCATAGCAACGACATTCAGCAAGTGACTGGGGTACTGGAGGATTTTTTGCATGATCAGATGCCGCAGGGCCAGAAGGTCGATTTGCTGTTATCGGGGGACAGCGGCGACAACCGATTTACCCATTATTCGCAAGGGTGTGAAGCCTTGGTCGGGGACCAGGTTTCGATCGCCCGGTTTAAGCACATGACAGGAGAACATCCCAGCGCTTCGGCCATGGCCTTGTGGTTAGCCTGCCACCTGCTTCAAAGCGAGCGGCTGCCCAGCCACATGGTTAAGCGTCTGGGCCGTCCAAGTCCCGGCCAAATCAAAAACATCCTGATTTATAACCACTACAAAGGAGTCCAACACAGTTTTTTGTGGGTTTGCGCAGCCAACGCCTAGCTTAGCGCTAGGGGGAGACCCAAGATCAAACGAAGGATAATCCAATCGCTGGCTACCGAACGCAAGCTCCTTGCCCCCATTTCGGGCCCCCGTCGTCTGGTAAACCTATTTTTTGCCGCTGCGTTATTAGCTCAGGGCCGGGGCACATACAGATACTTTCGATCAACGCAGGGGTACTGCCGCCCCCACGGCCCATCGCAAAGGAACCCGGAGAGTCGGTTGATTTGCAGTTAATAATTACTATCTTTTAAGAGCAATTTGCGCGCTGATGAGAAAAGGGATGCACTTGGTATGGATGCTCGGGTTGGCTGCTCAGGCTTTTGGCCAGGATACCTGTTTTCGGGTGCCCGTCAAGCCCATTAATGCGATCAGCAACCCAACGTTCGAAAATTCATCCCTACCCTGCACCTCGGGCTACAATGTGGTTCCAGGTTGGACGGTGCCCACCAATGAGATTCCTGTTGCCTTTCTAAACGCCTGCACCAAGTTTATCATTCCCGATACGACCGTGTTCGATGAATCCGTCGTGCTGCCCAATGTATGCATGTATCCAATAGTGCCCCTGCCAATTCCGAGTGGGACGGGAGTTGCGGCTGTCAGTGACTATGGGTATACCGGTGCCTACTACCTATACCCCTTTCATAAATCCTATATAGCTACGTGTTTAAGCAGTCCCTTGGTCATGGATACGCTGTACCGGTTGAGCTTTTATGTGGGATTTGGGCAGCAGGGAAATCACGTGGTACAGGCAAGCAATGGGTATTATTTGGGACCCGAGCCCTCTTTGCCGGTAGAGGAATTCGGATTGTTCGGCACACCCGATTGTTCGACCCTGCTTACTTCGCAGCCGATTATCGGCTGTCCCACACGTACCGGATGGGTCCAACTGGGCACCGTACGGGTGGGGGGGCAGCCAGGCAGCTGGGTCAGTACATCCATTCAGTTTACCCCAGGACAGGACATACAGGCCATTGCCCTGGGACCCAGTTGCGATACCGTGTTGGCTGTTCCCGACTCTTTTTACTATAAGGGAATGGAGCTGGAATGCATCGATTATTCCTATTTTTTGAATGACCTGCAACTCATGGAAGCCAGCGTGCCCGCTCCGGTAGTAAGTATTAGTGCCGGGACCCCATGCTCCTCTTCGTCCACGCTGCAAATGCAGCCGGCTGCATTTTACGCCGCCTCCTCCATACAGTGGTTTAGAAATGACACCTTAGTCACTGCTGGTTCTTCTAGCACCCTGAATGTCAACGCTGGTACCCAAGGGGCCGGCTGGTACTTCTGTAAAGTGCAAAACGACACGGTTTGTCTGAATTCGGATTCCGTATACCTCAATTGGATACCTACCCCAAATTCGTCCATGCTAGGGGAGCCCGATACCGTGGCCTGTGACGGCGATAGCCTCGTGCTAAAACCCGGATCCGACACTTCCTTTCAATACAGTTGGCAGGATGGTTCTACCAAGCCGTATTTCGTCGTGACCGGCCCCGGGACCTACAGTGCCAAGATAACCAACGCCTGCGGTACGGCGGTGGTCCAAGAGACCGTGTCCTTTAAAAAATGCAATTACGACGTCATTGTCCCCAACGCTTTTACCCCCAATGGGGACGGACATAACGACGTGTTTCGTGCCCTGTATTTTTACCCCCCTACGCATTTTTCCATGTCGGTCTACAACCGGTACGGCATGAAGATCTTTACGAGCGCCGATCCTTCGCAAGGTTGGGACGGCACCCTCAAGGGTGCACCACAGCCATTGGATACCTATGCCTGGACTATTCAATACACGGACCACCAAGGAGTCCAGCATGACCTCAAGGGCACCGTGGTACTGATCCGCTAAGCCCACCATTCCCGAGAGCACCAAGTGTTACGCATGCCCAGCGCTGTCGCGCGTTATTTCCAAATCAGGTCAAAAAAAATTTTTCTCGCTTCCGGAGGTTTAATATCTTTGTTTTAACTATCTGGTTAAACTGAATGGTTAATACGAAAAATGAAGGCACCCAAGTGCGCATCCTGGCCGCTGCCAAAAACGTATTTCAGTCCAAGGGGATGACAGGGGCCCGGATGCAGGATATCGCCGATGAAGCGGGTATCAACAAGGCCCTGTTGCATTATTATTTCAGCAGCAAACAGAAGCTGTTTGAAATGATCTTCAAAGACGCGTTTTCCCAATTCTTCCCGAAAATTGCCGCGGTAATCAATGCGGACATTACACTGGATGCGAAAATTGAACTTTTCTGTCGAACCTACATTGACATGATGGTGCAAAACCCCTATCTGCCGTTGTTTGTCTTAAATGAACTGAACAGGCAGCCGGAGCGATTTGCCAAGAAAATGTGGAAAAATCGCCCCTCTCCCTATATGCAATTTGCCCAACAAATTGAGCTGGAGGTCAAGAAGAAAAATATTCGGCCTATTCATCCGGGCCAATTGTTTATCAACATGTTGTCCATGTGCATTTTCCCCTTCCTGGCCAAACCGCTGTGGATGGCTGCGACGGGCATGGATGAATCCGCTTTTTTGTCGTTTATACAAGAGCGTAAGAAAGACGTCCCGCAATTTATTTATGATTCTATAAAAATATGATATGGGTACGAGAAGGAACATTATGGGCAACCCAGGGATAGCCCTTCTTTTAGGGATTAATTTGTTCGCCGTGGCCTCCCAAGCCCAAGTGGTTACCCGGCTAACCATCGATCAGGCCTACCGACTGGCTAGACAAAATTATCCCCTGATTAAACAACAAGACCTCATCGGCAAGACCAAACAATATTCCGTCTCCAATGCGGCCAAGGGATATCTGCCGGCCCTCTCCGTCAGTGGATTGGTAACCTACCAGTCTGCGGTAACCTATTTCCCGGAGCCGGGTTTCCCAGTCTTTAGTAAAGACCAGTATAAGTTCTACGCAGAGCTCGACCAGGTGATTTATGATGGCGGGCAGATCCATAACCAAAAGCAATCGGCCGAGGTTAATGCCGCCATTCAGCAGCAGAGTCTGGAGGTAGATTTATATGCGTTGTATGACCGGGTTAACCAGCTGTATTTTGGCGCCCTGCTGATTGATGAGCAGCTGAGTTTGAATGACCTGCTCAAGCAGGACTTGCAAAACGGAATCGACAAGACGAAGTCGCAGGTAGCTAACGGTACGGCCTATCGAAGCAGTGTGGATGAACTCTCCGCCCAATTGCTGCAGACCGAGCAGTCGCGCGTGGAACTGTTGGCCAACCGAAAAGCCTATCTGGATATGCTGGGGATATTTATCAGCCGTGTGTTGGACCAAAACTCGGTGTTGCAAAGGCCTGGCGTTCCGGAGCTGGCCGACAGCATAAGCCGCCCGGAATTACTTTTTTACGATTACCAAAAAAGGGCCTACGATCTGCAGGATGACCTTTTAAAAGTACAACTGCGACCCAAATTGAGTTT
Source organism: uncultured Chitinophagaceae bacterium (assembly GCA_963742225.1). GTDB lineage: Bacteria > Bacteroidota > Bacteroidia > Chitinophagales > Chitinophagaceae > Puia. Next base: position 438,215 of record CAVULD010000006.1, read on the forward strand.
CTTCGTCCAAGGCGGTTATGCCCGGCCCGGACTGAATTTTCTGAGCGACAATTTTGCCTTTTATTATTACGGTGGGGTAAGATTCAGCTGGAACTTGGGAAGCTTATATTCCTTAAAAAATTCACGCCAGTTGTCCCAGATCAGTCGCCAGAATCTGGATGTGCAAAAAGAAACTTTCCTGTTCAATACGAAAATCACCCAAAAACAGGGCTATACGGATATTCAAAAATACCTGGAACTGGTCAAAGAGGACGACCAGATTGTGGCACTGCGGGAATCGGTGAAAAAAGCCTCCAGCGCACAATTGGAAAATGGCGTATTAAGTGCCCGCGATTACATTACCGAAGTGAATCTGGAAGACCAGGCTCGGCAAAGTCGAATCGTGCACGAAATGCAGCTGTTACAGGCGGAATACGCCTATCAATCCGTCGTGGGCAGCGTGACTTCCTTGAAATGAACCGAATCAAATCAATAAATGGACTATGAGTAAAGCCAAAAAATTAATGCATATGAAAATTCAGCTACGCGTAGGGGCTGCCATTCTCGTCCTCACACTGGCAGGTTGCAACTGGAACAGCCAGGAGTCGGATGCCTCCGGGACCTTTGAAGCCGATGAAGTGATTGTCTCCTCAGAAGTGCCGGGTAAGATCATGGCGCTGAATTTGGACGAAGGTTCGGTGCTCACCAAAGACTCCATCGTCTGCATCATCGATTCGGTTCCCTTGCTGTTACAACGAGCTCAAATAGTAGCCACCATTGGCGCCTTGCGTCAAAAAACGATGGACGTAGGTCCCCAGGTAAAGGTCTTGGAAGAACAAATCGCCGCGCAGAAAATTCAATTGGCAGACCTGGTCTACGAAAAAGATCGGACCGAAAGGCTTATCAAGGCCGATGCGGCTACCACCAAGCAACTGGACGACTACAATACCCAAATAGACGTATTGCGCAAGCAAATTGACGTAAATCAACAGCAGATCAAGGTCCAGGAAACGACCGTAGGTACGCAGAATTCCACCGTGATGAGCGAATTTAAGCCCCTGAAAAAATCGGTGGCTCAGATCGAGGACCAACTCAAAAGAGCCTATGTGGTGAACCCTATCAACGGTACGGTCTTGACTAAGTACGCCATGGCGGGGGAAGTAACGGCTGTAGGCAAAGCACTCTACAAAATTGCTGATTTGTCCATTATTACCTTGCGGGCATATATCACCGGAACACAGTTGGCGCAAGTTAAGCTGGGCCAAACTGTGACCGTCCTGGTGGATAGCACTGCCAAAACCTATAGGCGGTACCCGGGCATCATCACAATGGTTTCCGACAAGGCGGAATTTACCCCCAAAACAATCCAGACCAAAGACGAACGGGCAAACCTCGTGTATGCTATCAAAATTCACGTCAAAAACGACGGGTACTTGAAAATAGGCATGTACGGGGAAGTGAAATTCAATCCATGAGTATGCAACCCATTGTCGTAGACCAAATCGTAAAGACCTACCGAGCCAAAAAAGAGGTGGTGCAAGCCCTTGCAGCCGTTTCCATTTCGGTCGATCATGGGGAGATCTTTGGCATCATCGGCCCGGATGGGGCAGGGAAAACCTCGCTTTTTCGGATTTTGACCACCTTGCTATTTGCGGATAGTGGAACGGCCAGGGTGGATGGTTTTGATGTGGTCAAAGACTATAAAGCCATTCGAAACCGGGTGGGGTATATGCCGGGAAAATTTTCTCTCTACCAGGATCTGTCCGTCCAGGAGAACCTGGAGTTTTTTGCTAGTATTTTCAATACGAGTATTCAACAAAATTATGACCTGGTCAAGGAAATCTATGTGCAAATCGAACCTTTCAAGTCCAGAAGGGCAGGACAGTTGTCAGGCGGCATGAAGCAAAAGCTGGCCTTGTGTTGTGCGTTGATCCATAAACCTTCTGTTTTGTTTCTGGATGAACCGACCACCGGGGTGGATGCCGTTTCCCGTAAGGAATTTTGGGAGATGCTGCACCGTTTAAAAGATCAAGGTATCACCATACTGGTGTCCACTCCTTATATGGATGAGGCTAGTTTATGTGACCGGGTTGCACTCATACAAAAGGGACAAATCCTTTCGATCAATACGCCCAGTGGGGTAATCCATCAATTCGCCAAACCCCTGTGGGCTGTGCGGGCCAAAGATATGTTCCGACTCATGAAGGCGGTGAAGGCAGATCCCCAGGTGGAGAGCTGCTATCCCTTTGGTCAGGTCCATCACGTGGTATTTAAAAAACCGGGAGGGGAGGAGGAAATACTGGGGCAATTGACCCGTGCAGCCGGATTCACCGACGTATCCATTCAGTCCATTGAACCCAATATCGAAGATTGTTTTATGGCACTCATGAAAGAATAAATTATGCAGGCAGAAAAAGTCATTATATGCCACGGACTGACTAAACGGTTTGGCCATTTTACGGCCGTCGACAATATTTCCTTTGATGTGGATAAGGGTGAGATCTTCGGGTTTTTAGGAGCTAATGGCGCAGGTAAAACTACGGCCATGCGTATGCTATGCGGTCTTTCGCTCCCTTCCTCAGGCACGGCCCAGGTGGCTGGCTTCGATGTCTACAAGCAAAACGAATTGATCAAACGGAGTATTGGCTATATGAGTCAAAAGTTCTCCCTCTATGAAGACTTGACGGTGCGGGAAAATATCCGCTTTTATGGAGGCATTTACGGTCTCTCGGACGATCGGATTAAACAGAAAACTGACTTGCTCTTGTCGCAACTGAACCTCGAGAGCCAGGCCAAGACCTTGGTTCGGGCTCTACCGCAAGGATGGAAACAGAAATTGGCCTTCTCTATCGCCATTGTGCATGATCCAGCCATCGTGTTTTTGGATGAACCAACCGGTGGCGTGGATCCTATCACGAGGCGCGAATTCTGGGGGTTAATTTACGAAGCCTCGGCTCGCGGGATAACGATTTTTGTTACGACCCATTATATGGACGAAGCCGAATACTGCAACCGGGTGACCATCATGGTAGATGGACGAATCGAGGCTCTCGATTCCCCTGACCGCTTGATGAAGACCTATAATTGTTCGTCGATGGATGGAGTCTTCTTGCAGTTGGCCCGCAAGGCTACCCGGGCCGGAGATTGAAAGCAGCCACTGGCAGGCTGCATAAAATGAATCATCGCATATGAAGCAATTCTTGATTTTTGTAAAAAAAGAGTGCCTGCACATCTGGAGAGATCCGCGGACGCTATTCATCTTGATCTGGATGCCCATCGTCCAGATCATCCTGTATGGGTTTGCTTTAACCAACGAAATAAAGGATTCTAAAATCGCTATTTTCGATCAGTCCGAGGACCACGCCACCGCCAAAATATCCGACGAAATCTCCGCCAGCAGATATTTCCACGTGGTTCGCTACTTACATTCTTATAGAGATATCGAAGCCACGTTCAAGCAAGGCAAGATCAGGCTTGCGGTAGTGTTTCCCAAGAATTTCGAATACGACTTGCTGCACAGCAACCAGGCAGAAATTCAGCTTATCGCCGATGCCTCTGATCCGAATACGGCCAACACCCTGACCAATTACATTACCTCGATCATCAACGATTACCAGCAGTCGCTGACACCCGACCAATCCTTGCCTTACACTATCACCACCCAGGTGCGTATGCTCTACAATCCGGAACTCAAAGGCGCGTACAATTTTGTACCCGGGGTAATGGCCATGGTGTTGATGCTGGTTTGTGCCATGATGACCTCCATGGCCATTGTGCGTGAAAAAGAAATGGGTACGATGGAAGTGATCTTGGTTTCTCCGCTCAAACCGTTCCGGATCATTATTGCCAAGACGGTTCCTTACCTATTTGTTTCTGTGGTAAATATCGCCTGCATCCTGCTGTTGAGCGTGTACGCTTTGGGAGTGGCTGTCGCTGGCAACTTGTGGCTACTGATCGGAGAAAGCATCCTGTTTACCATTACGTCCTTGTCCATCGGTATTCTCATATCTAATGGCGCAAAAACCCAGCAAGCGGCCATGTTCACATCCATCATGAGTCTTTTTTTACCCACGCTGCTGTTTAGCGGTTTTTTGTTTCCGGTGGAGAACATGCCGATACCCCTACAAATCATCTCCAATGTGGTGCCGTCTAAATGGTATTACATCATCGTAAAAGAGATCATGATTAAAGGGCTAGGATTTTCCGCTGTTTGGAAAGAGACTTTGATTTTATTAGGCATGAATCTACTGTTGTTAACCATCAGCATTAGAAACTTCAAAATCAGATTGGCATGAGAACGCTGAAATTCTTATTGCGTAAGGAAATGCTGCAGGTTTTTAGGGACCCGTCCATCTTACGCATTTTGTTTATCATGCCAATGATTCAACTGTTGATTCTGCCGCTGGCTGCTGACTACGAGATAAAGAACATTAACTTGGGGGTGGTGGACCAGGATCATTCCGAGTATTCACGCAAAATGGTGAATAAGATCGTCGCCTCAGGCTATTTCCGACTTAAAGACTATTCGGCCACCTTTCCCCAAGGGATGCATGCGATTGAACTGGATAAAACGGATTTGATTTTGGAGATTCCCCCTCAATTTGAGCGGGATCTGGTCAAGGACAACCAGGCGCCTTTGTTTATTGCGATCAACGCGATCAATGGCGTCAAGGCGGGCCTCGGAGGGGCATATATCCAGCAAATCATCCAGGAATATAATCAAGACGTGCGGACCCAGTGGATCCAATACCCCCGATTTGATCCACAGCCTACAATCGGGGTAACCTTTTCGAATTGGTTCAATCCCAATATGAATTACCGGGTCTTCATGGTGCCTGGAATTTTGGTGATGTTGGTGACGATGATCGGTTCTACCTTTGCTGCCAACAACATCGTACGGGAAAAGGAGATGGGGACTATCGAGCAAATCAACGTGAGCCCCATCAAGAAGTCCCAATTCATCTTGGGCAAGCTGATTCCTTTCTGGATCATGGCCCTGAGTGTGCTGACCATCGGCCTAATCATTGCCAGATTGGTGTATGGTATCGTCCCGGTCGGCCATTACGTGACGATTTACTTGTTTGCGTCCATTTACCTGTTGGCCATCCTCGGTCTGGGCCTGCTGATGTCAACGTATGCACAGACCCAACAGCAGTCCATGCTGGTTTCCTTCTTTATCACCATGATTTTTAATCTCATGAGTGGGTTGTACACGCCGATTGAAAGTATGCCTGGCTGGGCGCAAATCATCACGCGGTTTAATCCCGTATCTTACTTTATTGAGGTTATGCGTATGGTTATGCTTAAGGGTAGCGGACTGGCCGATATCAAATACCATATCCTGGCTATTATTGGATTCGCAGTATTTTTCAATGGCTGGGCCATCCTCAATTACAAAAAACGGTCCGGATAATCCGGTTGGTGTCTTTCCTAAAGTATTTTGCTGCGCTTACGACCAACTTTACGCGTTGGACGCCCCTAGGCCAATTACGGTATGTATTTAAGCGGGAGGGACATTAAATACACCCCTTGATGCAGCGAACTTGGGAAATAAAAAGTCTATCTATTGCTATAATCTGATAGGCATTCCAGCCAGTACAAAATCTCTTGCGGGTTCCAAGATGTGCTGGACAAAACTGGTTCGCGCCGCAGGTAGTATGCAACACTATGTAGTCGTTGACTCAAAAAAAACTGACGCAAAAATGGCACCATTTTTCTTGCTCGGAGACTACCAGATCCTAGCATTCGCCGGGCCCTGAAAAGCCGCCACCAGGGGAGTGGGCAGGTGGCTGTCCATGGGAATCGTTGTTTAACCGTTAAATGCTTTTTACCGATGTTGGAGATCCGGATGCACAAGCTTAATACGGTATTTTTGTTGCACCTTCTTGGCTGATGCCTGTGGTAAAGTAGGCTATTGGTTGGTCTGCGTTTATAGTAGGGTTAACGATGCTTTGAATAGTAGCAAAAAGCAATCATTATTTACCAAACCTTTTATCATGAAACACACAATGAAATGTTTAGTTTTTCCTGTTGGCTTGGCCCTATTGCTCGGAACAGCATGTAGAAAATTGCCCCCCTTTGGGAACCTGTCCACCAATTTTGTTGTCTACACCAAATACGATACCTCAGTTAGTTTTTCTTCCTACAAGACATTTTACGTGCGGGATACCATAACGGTCAGCACAAGTAATCCCAACGATACGCTCTGGTATGACGCTAATGCCCAGGCCATCATAAGTGAAGTCACCAAAAACATGGTTGCAGCAGGCTATACGCAGGTCACCATGGGCCAGCATCCCGATTTAGGTCTGCAACTAATCGGTATTAGAAATACCACGATTTATTCTTTTACACCAGGCTATTGGTGGGGGTATCCGGGCTATGGTTCACCCTGTTATTGGGGATATTGCGGTGGAGGCGGCTACTGGTATCCCTATTGGTATTCTTATTCTGTCAGCACAGGCACCCTGGTCATTGAGATGGCTGATCTCAAAGATGCCGGCGACCTGGGTAAAATTGACATCTTATGGACAGGAGTGGGTAACGGCCAGGTGGGCAGCTCACAATCCTTTATCCAGAACCAGTGCTTGCTCACGGTGGACCAATCCTTTACCCAGTCCCCTTACCTCAAAGCAAACTAATTGCATCAACCCAAAAAAAAATTTTTGTCATGAAATCTTTCTTGATTATATCCGTGATCGTTTTATCCAGCGCTAGCTCTTTCGCACAAACGCAAGGCAGCTCTTTCGCATACGCCAATTGGGATTTTGGTTTTCCTGTGGGCAATAATTTCGTAAGCAGTTTTTCGGGATGGGGCGGTAATGTGGGTTTTTCTTATTTTGTGCAGGAAAACTTAGGTGTAGGCTTGGAATTGGGATGGAATAGTTATTACCAGTATGCGTCGACTAAAACGTATAGCAATGCCGACGGGGCTGTGACCACAGATCTGTACAAATATATATTCACCCTTCCTATAACTGCCACGGTGATGCACACCTTCAAAGCGGGCAAGGTCGTTCGACCCTATGTCAAATTGGGACTGGGCGCCCAATTTAGCCAGCAAAATTTATATTACAATATATACCAGACGACCAACGACGATTGGGGATTTGTGGCTATTCCGGAAGTGGGTGCGAATTTGCGGTTTAGTCCGTACAGTAAATGGAGCATGAACCTCAGTGTGCGGTATAAATTCTCGACCAACAGCCAAGCGCAGTATAATTTGACCAATATACAAACATTGAATTTCAACGTGGGCGTGGTGGCACAAATTAGGTAAACCACGAACCGCTTATCGGTTGCCTTGATAGGGTGCCAGAAGGCGATTTCGGGCCAAGCCGCCCCTACTTGGTCTACTAGTCATAAAGAATGGCCACAAATGGTGCTTCAGCCAAGATTCGTTTATATTTGCAGTCCTCATCCGGAGCTGCTGCTTGTAGCTGATGGAGGTGGCCGTTTACACGTGCCATATCCCTTTTTGCTTTTCGTTGGTTATTCGTCTGGGAGCGACAGGGGATCAGTTCCCGAATAACCAGACCAATTAACTCTTACTTATGAAACTTAGAAAAAATGTTGGTGGCCTGTTGTTTACGCTTTGGATTTGGCTTCCGGGTTTGGCGCAGCAAAACTGGCCCAAAGTGATTACGGCCGCTAATGGCGACGTCATCAAAATTTATCAACCCCAAAGTGAATCCTTCGATAATGACGTGCTCAAAGCCCGGGCTGCCGTTTCGGTACTAGAGAGGGGTAAAACCGAACCGGTGTTTGGCGCCATATGGGTGGTCGCCACCATGGAGACCAACCGCAAGACGCGTACGGTAGTCTTGAAAAAAGTGGTCGTGCCTGATGTCAAATTGCCAGGCCAAGCGGATAGCTCCAAAATTCAAAACTTGATATCCACTCTGGAAAAAGAAATTCCCAAATGGAATATGGTCATACCCTTGGACGAACTACTGGCGTCATTGGAAGATACGGGCACCGGCACCGGCGGATCCTCAGATAGCCTGAGCACCACACCGCCCTTGATCCTATATTCGGACAAACCTTCCATCCTAGTGCTGGTGGACGGAGATCCCAAATGGAAAGAAAATAAAGAGTTAGGACTTGATTTGATGATCAATACGCCGTTTACGATTGTGCGGGATAAGTCTGGTCAATTATACCTCAATGGAAGTAAGAGATGGTACAGTGCCTACGGTATTGCCGGTCCCTGGGTATATCAGAAATCTATTCCCAAGAGCTTAACAAGCATCGATCAAGCGATTAAAGAAAATGATGCTAAACAAGGAGAAAGTGTACCCGATAGCCTGAACCAGGTTATTCCACAAATTATCCTGAGTTCCAAACCTGCTGAGCTCATCCAATCCAACGGGGAGCCCAATTTTGCCACCTTGCCCGGCAGTGCTTTGCTGTATATGACCAATACCAACAACGACTTGTTTAAGGATATTACCTCGCAGCTGTATTTTGTCTTGCTATCCGGAAGATGGTATTCGGCCCAGAGTCTGCAGGGACCTTGGACATATGTGGCGTCGGATCGACTGCCCGGCGATTTTGCAAAAATTCCGGACAGTTCCGTAAAAAGCAATGTATTGGCCAGTGTGGCGGGTACCGATGACGCCCGCGACGCAGTGCTGGACGCCATGGTGCCGCAAACAGCCAAAGTAGACCGTCAAACAGCAACAGCAAAGGTGGTGTATGATGGGGAACCGAAATTCTTGGCAATTGAGGGTACAAATATGTCTTACGCTGTGAATACGTCCTCCACCGTGCTTTTCACCGAAGCCAAGTATTACTGTGTAGAAAATGGGGTCTGGTTCGAATCCAAAGCTCCGAAGGGCCCCTGGGCGGTGGCAACAAGCCGACCCGCCGATGTGAGCAAGATTCCAGCTTCCAATCCCGCGTACAGTGTAAAATATGTGTATGTCTATGACGTGACTCCCCAGTATGTGTATATGGGGTATACGCCCGGATATACATGTACTTATATTCTAGGTCCTACGGTCGTGTATGGTACCGGATTCTATTACAATCCCTGGTATGGACCCTATTATTACCCAAGGCCCTATACGTACGGCTTTAGTATGCATTATAATCCATGGATGGGTTGGAGCGTGGGTTTTCATTACAGTACAGGTTGGTTCAGTATGGGGGTGTCTTTTGGAGGATACCATGGTGGATACTGGGGACCTCCCTATTACCGGCCCCCTTATTATCGGCCCCCTTATTATCCACCCCACTATCGCCCGCCTTATTACCCTCCGCCAGGATACCGGCCTCCCAATCCCGGGTACAGACCTCCGGGACAGGGAGGACAATACCCGGGTCGCCCTACTCCCTACGATGGCAATAAGATGAACAACAATCGGGGGAACAATATTTACAATAGCCAGAAAGGAGTATCCACAATGGATAAAACCAGGCCGATGCCGACGGAAAGGCCATCCCAACAACCTTCCACCAATAATCGGCTTCCGGCAGGGCAAACGAAGCCTGGAAACTCCAACAATGTCTTGGCGGATAGACAAGGTAATGTCTATCAGAAAAACGGCAATGACTGGCAACAGCGAAATAACAACAATTGGCAAGGTGTGGACAAGAGCCGGCAAGGCGATATTAAATCACTCGACCGCCAGCAGCAAATGCGTGACCGAGGGGCTACCCGGACCAATGATTTTCATCAGAGCAATCGGGCTTCGCGACCTGCACCGAATACCAATCGAAGTGCACCGGCTCGCGGGGGTGGGGGGCGACGCTAAAGATAGCCCACGCGGTGGCATGCGGTATCTGTTATCAACAGCTTAGACTTGCAATCCATCTCGCGTAATTCGCAGTTCAGAATTCAGAAAATGACATAAACTTTGGAAACCAATTAAAAAAAATCTATGACAAAAAGAACAACATTCAGATGGCTTATTCCTGTGATCCTGCTTTTTTTAAGTACTGCCGCAAAGGCCCAGCACATTGAGCTTACACCCTTTGCAGGGGGAACTTTTGCCGCGGGGATCAATAATTACAGCACCTACTACACAAGGGCCCAAATTGCGGGGAGCTGGCATTGGGGTGGCGCACTAGATTTCTATCCCAATAAGTATTTTAGTATTACCCTCTCCTACCAGGAACAACCGACTACGGCTAGTTTGTATGGCAAATCGGGATACAGCACCTTGAGCGCTCCGATGCACGTCTCCTATATTCTGGTGGGTGGAAATCGGTATTTCGGTGAGGATAAAGTACAAGGATTTGGAGGACTTGGGCTTGGAATGGCCATCCTCGCGGCCTCTGGCTATGCAACAGCCGACAAGTTTGCCGTTGATTTGCATGCCGGAGTTAAGATCCTGGCATCCGACCACGTCGGTATCCGCTTCCAAATACAATTGGATGCTCCAGTAGACGGTGGCGGATTTGGTGTAGGCGTTGGCACCGGCGGGGCTGCTGTTGGTGTGACTACCTATTCTTCCATTTGGCAATTTGGAGGCAATGTGGGCATCATTTTCAGGTTCGGTCAAAAATGATGACATTTCATTGTTCAGTCCGTTGCATCCTTAATTCACGAGAGACCCCGATCTCAAACTTGGCAGCGGTACCCTTAGCAATAGGAAGGGGATTGCAGGACTACATTCTATTAGTTGGTTCGACCTGACGATGAAATATCAAGGGGGTAGTACACGTGCGGCATGTACTACCCCCTTGGCTTTTGATCCCAGTCTTCAAGTGGGCTTAGTGGCATCGAAAAGAAAATGCCCTTAATTTATCTAATGGAAGGATCGATTCCGTTGGCATGTTAATTGAGTACAAAAGTCACAGAAGTCTTGGCCACTTTCTTAGCCCCGGCCGAGGCAACAGCATAAGTTGCCACACTGGCCTTACGCAAACCGGCCTCCAGATCCTCCCGGATCGCCGGGTCGAAGGGAAGGATTCGCCCATATTGGCTAATTAGCAACGGAAGGTTGGGGACTTGTTTGACCAATTTGCGCATGAATACTGTGGCTTCCTTTTTGCGGTTCAAATGAGCCAAAGCAGCGGCAATAATAAGCTTGTCCCAGGCGATGTGGGGATAGTTTACCTTGGTTGCCCATTCAATAGCAAGAGCGTAATGCTTTGATTTGAAATAAAATAAGCTAATCCCGAGGTTGAACCATTTGGGATAAAATAAGTTTTGTCCAATGGTTTTGTCCATCAGCAGAAAACCTTGTTCATAGTTACCCGAGCAGATAAGTCCAAATCCAATATGCCCTAAACTGGTGGTTGGAAAGGATGTCAGTCCTAGAGCGTTTTCGAAGCATTCCACGCTAGCCCCTTGGTTGCCAAGGAGTAGATTCGCCCATCCCAGAGTAATGTATCCCTGAGCAGATTGAGGATTTATGGCTAGCGACTTTTGCGCATACCTTCTGGCCAATGCGGATGCATGTGTATTGACCCGCTGGGTGAAAAAGAAAGCAGACAAATGAAGCTCACCTAAAAAAGCCCAAGCAAAAGAATCTGACGGATTTCTGCGGACGGCGCATTCCATCGCGCGCATCGAACGGCTAAAGGCATGTTCCGTAAACTCGGCGTGAAAATAGTAGTACCACAAAATGGATTCGTGCTTTGCACTATCGCGAAGGTGCATAATTTCCGAGGTTTTGGCTACATCCCGTACGATTACTCCATAATATCCAGAAAGGGACGTCAGGACGCTTCTAACAATATCATCTTGGACTTGCAATTGACCACTTTCAAGCTCCATATTGTACACTTTGCTCCAGATCTGCTCGCTGGTTTTGGTCGAGATCAGTTGGACACAACAGCGAACCGTATGGTCCGCCTCTTGGATATGTCCCGTGATCATATATTGAGCAGAAAAACCCTGGTGCAGGTCCGTGAAATTATTTTTTTTCGAGGTTACCTGTTGGGCGCAATATTGTCCGATGACTTGAATCTCTTGGAATTGGGAAAGGTCGGTATTTAGCTGTTCTACCAGATTCTTGGCAAAGACTTTGTTAAACCGGTTATTCTCTGAATAAGTGAACGGCATAACAGCAACCACGATCCTAGTATCCTGTTTATTTTTTGGGATGCGGCCATTGGCCTTCCTGGTTGGTAGCTGATTCGAAAATGCAGGGGCAACCAAGCTATCTGCTACTTGCATATTCGATTCGAAAACAGGGACATAACCACCTTTAGGGATGCCGATCCGGATCGGGTCTTCGGCACCGTCATGCATATAGTATTGGTGCAAGGCTCGGCGAAGCCGGCCTCCATGGATGCGGACGATGGCATCTTGCTGTGGCTTAAATCCAGCAGGTTTATCTAAAACGTGAACCCCGATGGTGTATTCTTTAATCTGATTTGCCCTCCCTTGCAATGTTTCATCGACTACGAAGGAAAGGAACCGCTTAAGAATGCCCGAAACGGCAAAAATGGGTGACGCCAAAATTTTTTGTAAAGCTCGAGCGATCAGAGCATTGGGGATACTAGTCATGGGATAAGCAGGTTTTGGTGTTTTCGGCCAGTGTTTTACCGTTAAACACTTAAATATACAAAGATTCCCAAAAAGGTAGAATATCTTTAGTTTAAGTCAAGTGGAACTGGTCCATAAAAAGAAATAGAGCTTTGGGTGCAGCCTTCGAAAGAACTTAGGGAACTTTCCAAAGGGAATCGAACACCAAAATGCAACCAACAGCTAGGATTGTCACTGATCAATCGGACGCAATGGACGAATATAAAGCTGACCTATTATTAATCAAGACTAAATTCCCCGATGAAACGGCTCGAATCGAGGAGCTGTACGCCATCGACATGGAATTTAGGGCTCTGTGTGCGGATTATTTTTTGACCACCCAGAACTTGGAAGAGCTGCAAGAAGAGTGCCGGGAAATTCTGAACGACCTAAAACAATACCAGGAGATTTGTCGAGACCTCGAACTGGAGCTCAAAGATTACATTGTCTCCTGATTTGGATTTACTCTGCCTAAAGTCCAAACTGTCATAGACTCGCATCTACTCCCTAGGGAGTATCACCAGAATGCGTAGTTCAGGGTTATGGAACAAAGTATCACAATCTTGCTGCTTTGGAATGTGTGGGATAGTACTTTTGTTACTGCTGGGCACTAGCCAATCTGGAATATCCTTAGAACACCCAACTTGTATAGATTAAACCAAACCAATTGAGTGGCAGGGATGCCACCTCCAGGGTCACAATCCTGAGAATTTGCCGATATACATGAAAGTTGGAGAAACGAGCACCAAATATTTATGATAGATTTATGCATCTGAAAACAAGTATTGGAATACTTAATTTGATGCCTTGGCTCGGGGTTATCTGTAAAGAATTAGGTCTAATACCATGTTAAAATTGGGAGGTTATCCCAGAAGAGGATGGGAGATAAGGCTGGGAGCGAACAGAACTTGTTTTCCCGGAAAGACCAACATTCGATGCGGGATCTAATGGCCTGAGTAATTTGCCTGTAGTGAACGTTTGCTCCAGGACCAAGTCGGTTTTATGGTGAATGTTGCCTTTCGTTAAAAGTCTTGTCTAGATCAGGTTTCGGGCCATTAGGAACGGAAACGAATGAACTTATTGTGGATGGTCAACTTGACTAGTATAACCAAAATTTCAGCATCAACCACATGTCTGTGATCAAGGATTAATTTTTTTTTACGTCTCGCGCATGATGAACTTTCTCATATTCACCAATCGTATTTCATTTGGAATTTGCGGTAGAAAAATCGTTCCGGCAATTGGGCTCTTTCTATTTTTTAGCGTTACTGTGTATTGCCAGGAGCACCTAGTTGAACCCGCTCCACAAAATGTAGTCAATCCGGTAGACCTGATCGATGTTATCCGTAAGATGTTACACAAACCAGGGACGAAAGGTGGCAATGAGCCCGTGGAGGGCGTGTTAAACCTTTCGTTACTTCCCATTATAGGGTATGGACCGGCCAATGGCTTTGTCGTCGGTGCCGCTATAAGTGTTACTAAACTGTTGGGAAATCGCAAAACGACGGATTTGTCTTCGGCGTTGCTCTCAGCCTCCTTTACGACAAAAGACCAGATCTTGCTTTGCTTTCGTTCCGATTTTTTCTTGCCCGACAACAAATGGTTTATTCCGGGTGATGTGCGTGTGCTGTTTTTTGCACAGCCGACTTATGGATTGGGCATTTATGGACTCAATTCCCAGCAGACGTTTAATCTGGATGGCACCAATGTGAGTGGTTCTGTATTAGAACAACCGATGCGGTTCAATTACATCCGGGTTTACGAATCCGTGGTTCGAGAAGTGATCCCGCATTTCTACGCTGGGTTAGGAATAAATATTGATGACCATTTTGATATCCAAGATCAGTCTCTGAAACTGGATACCCCCAATCCGGTCATCACCTCGAATTATTACTATTCTACGAAATATGGATTTAATCCACTGCATTATTCGACCAATGGCTTGTCCCTGCAATTAATTGAGGACAACCGAGATAATCCTATTTCTGCATACAAAGGATACTACTGTAACATTAGTTTTCGCGTTAACGAGCAGATATTTGGGGGATCTCAAAACAGCAGCATGCTGTTTTACGATTGGCGCCATTATATCAGCCTAAGTGCGCGTAGGCCCGCCACGGTCTTGGCTTTTTGGACCTGGGGGGAGTTTGTGACTAGCGGCAATGTGCCCTATCTCGCGTTGCCTTCCATTACCTGGGACACCTACAATCGCTCCGGCAGGGGCTATATTCAAGGGCGTTTTCGGGGCAAGGACATGATGTATGGAGAAACGGAATTCCGCCTGCCGATTTCCCGGGATGGTTTGTTTGGCGCTGTTGCCTTTCTCAATGCGACAACAGCATCTAACCCAAACACCAATCAAGGCCTTTTCGCTGCTATCGCACCGGGCTATGGGCTGGGCCTACGGATCAACATGAATAAGAAGGACAGGACCAATATATGCATTGACTACGGCAGGGGTCAGGCTTCCAGTGGAGTGTATTTCAATATTCGAGAGACCTTCTAAGAAGCTTTTTTTATAGCATGGCCACTTAGCGTATATTGATCAAAGTCATGCTTAGGGAAGTGCATTTTGGCTACATTTGTGCTCGCATGAAGGGGTCCTGATTACCCACTTGCATTTTTTAACGTAAAACCCAGATAATATGAAATTAAGTCATTTGTTGATGGCAGGGGCCAGTTCTCTTCTGTTCGTTTCTTGCGTCAGCAATAAGAAGTTCGCCGCCGCGCAGAAGGCAGCTCAAGTCAGGTACGATTCCGTTTACGCCGTCAACACCGGATTACAATCTGCATTGAAATCCTGCCAGGACGCAAGTGCCAATAAAGACGTCCAAATTGCTGGATTGCAGGGACAGAATACGGACCTCAACCGGCAGATCAGTATGCTGAAAGACAACAACATGCAAGCCATGAAACAATTGCAGGATCTTTCTGTGATCACCAGTTCGCAGGCGGAAAGCATAAAAAAGTCCATGGACAATATCGGTGCAAAAGATGCCTATATCATGGACCTACAGCAGGCCATGGCGCGTAAAGATTCACTGAACATGGCGCTGGTGATGAACCTAAAAGGTGCGATCGGCAACATGAACGACCAGGATATTAATATTAAGGTCGAAAAGGGAGTAGTGTTTATTGATATTTCCGACAAGCTACTGTTTAAGAGTGGCAGTTACGACGTGACGGACAAGGCGAAGACCGTGTTGGGCAAGGTGGCCATGGTGCTTAACAACCAACCCAATATCGAATTTATGGTGGAAGGCCACACGGACAACATCCCTTTTAAGAGAGGAGTTTTGATTGACAACTGGGATCTGAGTGTGAAGCGCGCAACCTCCGTGGTCAGGATTCTGCAATATCAATACAACTTGCCGCCAACCCATATTACGGCAGCGGGTCGCAGTGAATACGATCCTGTAGCTACGAATGATACACCAGATGGACGGGCGGCCAATCGCAGGACCCGTATTGTTATCCTTCCACAACTCGACCAGTTCTTCCAGTTACTGGAGAGAAAAAAATAGATGTGCAGTTAAGTTGGCGTCACAAAAATGGCTGTTTTGGAGCTTTGACCAAGGGAAAGATGTCGTACTTTGGGTGCTCCAAAACAGTTTTTTTATGGACAGAAAACTTGCGGGGCAAGTTGCCCTGGTGACCGGAGCAAGCAGTGGCATCGGAGCGGGCGTGGCCAAATCGCTAGCGGCAGCTGGAGCTCGGGTCGTAGTCAACTTCCCGGTTGCGGCCGCCAAGGAATCGGCCGAAGCCGTAGTATCGGAAATAGTGGCGGCGGGTGGTTCGGCCATGGCAGCGCAGTGCGATGTAAGCCAGGAAGTGGAGGTGCAAAAGATGTTTTCTGACCTGGTCGCAACTTGGGGTACCGTGGATATTCTGGTTAATAATGCGGGTCTGCAGCGGGACGCACCTTTTGAGCAAATGACTTTGGAGCAGTGGAACTTTGTTTTGGGGGTCAATTTGACCGGTTATTTTTTGTGTTCCAGGGAGGCAATAAAGGAATTTTTGAGAAGGGGGGTTGATCCGAATAAATCGCAAGCGGCCGGCAAAATCATCATGATGAGCAGTGTGCACGAAGTCATTCCATGGGCCGGTCACGCGAACTATGCCGCATCCAAGGGAGGGATCATGATGTTGATGAAGACCTTGGCACAGGAATTTGCCTGGAAAAAAATTAGGATCAACTCTATTTGTCCAGGAGCCATACAAACTCCCATCAATAAGCAAGCCTGGAGTACTCCGGAGGCATTGAAGGCATTGCTTACGCTTATTCCTTACCAACGCATCGGAGAACCGGAAGATATTGGCAAAGCCGCTGTCTGGCTAGCCAGCGACGAGAGCGATTATGTGAATGGGACCTCCCTGTTTGTAGATGGAGGAATGACGCTCTATCCAGGATTTACTACCAACGGATAAAGCCAGCAGGAATCGGTTGCCGTTTTTTTTAGGGCATCGATTAGGAAGAATTGAAGGATTTTTTGAGATTTATTAATCCTGTAGTACGATCTTGCAAAAAGGCAATCCAAGCCAGCGATAAAAAAGATAATGTTTAAACCCCTGCCCAAATTTGATTGATTTTCTTTAAAAGCCTAACTTCTCTGCATGATCCTTCCGGCTCTATTGCCTTTGTATAACCACTTGGTAGGCAATCTATTTGGATTATAACGGTGGGCAGAGAATGGGGGTTGTTGGTAAGCCCCGCAGCAACCTCGGTTTAATGTAGGTTTTGGTCCGAGGCAGATTGTAGGAGGGATGATCATTTTTGCGGAAGCCCTTTAACCGTAAAATGGGCGTGTTTGTAATTGCTGTTCTAAATTCAGGATAAATTAGTCCACTATTTTGTTTGGTTTTTGAACCACTTTGTTGGAGATTTGCGTTCTGTTTAGTTTAAAAGCTTTGGTTCTTTCCCTATGTATGTGGTTATTTGCGGTTTGCTTTTGTCCCGACTCATTGCAACGATCAGCATATTATCCTTTTAAATCCATTTTTCACCATTAAACACTTACATCATGACTTCTTTTTTTCGCCTGACCATTTTGATAGGGGCCATACTTCTGGTTCAATCCTGTGGGCCAACGTTGACCGTTACTTCTGATTATGACCATAACGCTACCTTCACTACGTATAAGTCGTTCAAGATTTACCAACCGGATGCTCAGCATCAGACCATAAGTTCGCTGAATCAGCAGCGAATTTATGGGGCAGTTTCTGCCAACTTGACCAGCAAGGGATTTTCCGAAGGGGGCGATGCGGCGGACTTATTAGTCAACATCGTAACGGTTATAAAAGACCAGAAATACCTTAGTGCCAATACCTATGGCAGCGGCGGCTTTTACCGGCCATATGCGTGGGGAGGCGGTTTTTCGCAGACTACGGTAAGCGTTCAAGACGACAAGCAGGGGTCGTTGATTATCGATATCGTGGATACTAAGGCAAATAAGCTGGTTTGGACTGGCACTGGAAATCAGGAAATTGATAAGCCACTGAGCGATCCAGCCAATCAAATTCCCGTGATTGTTAACAAGATCATGGCGAGCTTTCCTCCGGGGATGATGAAGGCTAAATAGGTACCTGCATCAAGAAATTTTGCGCGAATGGTTGCTCCTTGGGATTCCTGGGCTTGGCAAAGCTGGGGCATCCGGTGGACCATTCGCGCATTTATTCATTGACCAACATGGGCTGAGCCGTTTAACCGTATAATGCATGCGTACCATCTAATTTCTCTTGATTTATAAATATTTTTGGTGAGGTAAGGTTGGGCATGTGAATCCCGCAACTCGATTTTGCAGTGACCTTTAATCTTTTGGCGTACTAGTATTGGCCTATTCAGAATACCTAAATACATTTTGCATGAAAAGAAGTTTCTATGTAAAGCCTCTGGTTTGCGCGATTGCGCTACTCAGCCTGGGCTTGGTCCTTAAGGGCCAGAATAATGCCATGCAGCAAACGCAAGCCTTTTCTGCAGCAGCAGCTAAAAATGCGGCGCTCTTGCACAAATACAGCTGGCAAATGAGCGTCCAGACTACGATCGACGGGGATCAAAAACCAGCTGCGGTCTACCAAATGCGGTTCGACCTCAATGGGAATCTGGTGAAAACCCTCATGACTGCCCCACCAGCTCCTCCCAGCGGTCTTGGCAAGAGAATAAAAGAAAAGAAAATTCAAGAATTTAAGGAATGGGGTGATGAACTCGCCGATTTGGTAAAAAAGTATATGGCCCCTAGCGCGGGTACGATGCTCGATTTTTATTCGAAATCCACCAGCCAAACAGATCCATCGGGCATGATCAAGGTAAGCGGAACGGCCTTTCTCCAACCCGGGGATAACGTGTACTTTCTTATTGATCCTACAACAAACAGTCCCAAGCAGTTTACGTTCTCGACGACCTTGGAAAGTGATGCTGTTACGGGTGTTGTCACCTATGGTATGACGGCCGATGGGCTGAGGTATGCTGCTCAAACGCAGGTAACCTGCACAGCGAAGAAAGTTACCGCAGTGGTTCAAAACTACAGCTATGTAAAACAGCAATAATTCCATGGACCGAGATTGGGCTCCTCCCGGGGAGAAGCCGGTAGATCAGGCATAACATTTAATTCTGGCAAGTTGGTCTCGACTAGTCGTTTTTATCAATCAATTGTTCTTTTCGGTATACTATTTTTATTCTTTCAAACCCCCTTTAGATCCCAGGCGCAAATAAAAAGTCCAGCTGGGGCTACACAGGAAGTTTGGCCGGAAGCCGACGCATACTATAAGCTCAATCAGGCTTTTCGACTCATGGCGCTGGCCTCTGCCACCAAAGCGAATACCTATTATCAGGACGGGGCACTTGGCCTGAACGTCGATTTTTTCATGCTGCATCATCTGCGCCCTGACGGACCGGGTATAGACATGGATTCAACGCGTGGGTATTATCAATGGTTTCGGTTGGGGGTTAAATATAGCCCGGCAGATTCCTTAGACAAGGACTCGGCGCCGGAATTTACGCTGCGCACGGAAAGCAATACCCGTTTTTATCCGGGATGGAAAAGTATGTTGACCTTCAGGAACCGCTTTGACTTTGTCGATAAGACGGGATTTGTCACAGTCAAGTACATGCCCCGGCTGACTTGGGAGAAGAATTTCCGCACTGCCTACCTAACCTTCGATGCTTTTGTTTACGTGGAATACTATTTGTATTTCAACGACGCACCCAGCAACCGAACCAGCGTGGCTTTGGGCGTCAATTTGAAAGTATCTCACCTGATTGTGGTCCAGCCTTATTATTTGTATCAATTTGAACATGAGCCCAAAGTGGGGGCCCTCAACGCCATCGGATTCAAACTCATGTTTTATATGCCGCTGAAAAAACATTAGGGCACCGGGCACCGAAAAAATTATCTTCGAAATCCTCCTCCTCCTCTCCAGCCTCCGCCACCGCCCCAGCCCCCTCCGCCAAAGCGCTGGCTGGAATAGTCGCCTCGCTGCCTATCCTGGGAATACCTGTTCATTTCATCGGACCCATCCCCCTGACTTCCACCTCCGGAATGAGAGGCTGCAGAATTCCATCCCCCTTCACCATATTTCTGCCAGCTTCCGTTGTTATTTTTATACACATTACCGTCCTTGGATGCATACATATCACCCGAATTGGTTTTGACTCCCGCCACAGATCCCTGGGAAGTAGTCGCATGACCCGCTGTAGCATATTGACCCCGGCCGTTGGTGGCCGAGGTGGCGCCCCATTGCCCGTTAGGACCCGAGCCTTGGCGTGTGGTCGCCGCGCCTCCGGTATATGGGTTATAGGCGTGGCCAGCGCTACGAGTACCGTACGGTGTGGAAACCGTTCCCCCGCGGGCGTAGGTGCCGGTTCGGGGATTATAGGATTGATATCCGGTGGCATGCCCCCCGTAGGGGCCATAAGCCGTTGCGCTGCGTGCAAAGTTTCCGGTGTACGGGTTGTATGAAGCACCAAAAGCGACTCCCCCATAATAGGGATGAAACGCATAAGCACCATAGGTCATCGCGCCAACATAGCAAATCGGAAAACCAACGGGGGGATAATAGAAGAAAGGAGGGCTATAAAATCCGGTGCCGCAAGCAACTACCACGCCACCTCCCGCACCCACCACGAAGGCTCCCATATACCCGGATGTGTAACTGGCCTCCACAAACCCAGTCGAAGTCATAGTTTGCGTAACGAAAGTCAGGTTGTAACAAGGGGCATTAGAAGGGATGGTATAGATAACCGTGGGCACGGATGTTGCCGTCTGCCAGGGACCGAGAGCAACCGTGGACCAGAACCAGATCCCCTGATAGCAGAGGTAATATTCGTTGGCACTGACTTGAATTATTTTTTGGGGTGTGTTGACCGCGTAGGCTAAGCTAGTGCCTTCGATAGGTTGGAAATTGGGAGACCCGGAATAGGTCACTTTTACCTGCGCCGCAGCCTGAGTCGGATTAACTTGGACCTTAGTCGGAATTTGGGCGATCATAACGGCATCTTCCGCTTCATCAGTGCCCGGAACCGAGGCCAGGATGCGGGCCGCCGGGCTGGTTAGGGGGATTTGGGAAAAATCCGCGGGAAGACTGGTGCTAGCATAGGTCCAGGGGCCACTAATATTTTGGGCACTGAACCAGCGCCCTGCCGTAAGATAATAATACAAGGAATTGTTGTTGCAGAAAAATAGATCGCTTTGGGTATTGGTGGCCAATTGGAGGCTTGTGCCGGGCACTTGTTGATATACGGGTTGTCCGCCAAACAGAATGATTTCCGCCGGTCTTTCCGCGTAAAACACATTGAGGGTGGGTAGGGTGGTGTTGTTGGGCGCAGGAACGGCCGATTTAATGTTTTCCCATTGGGGATCTTGGGCGAGAGTAACCAGCGACCCGGGCAGGGTTGTAGTAAAGGCCCAGGGGCCTGTAATCTGTTTGGCCGTTTGCCATTCCTGGTCATCAAAAAGATAGTAGGTCGCCTTTTTCTTGTCAAAGAAAAGCGGCCAGTTGCCATTAAATACAAATTGCAAATCATCCTGCGAAGTATTGAAAAGCTGAGGCTTGCCTTCCAGTTGTAATACAATGGATGGCGAATAATTGACAAATATCAATGGGGGTTGGTTATTCACGGCCACCGTGCTGGTGGGCTGTTTTTTCTGGGTGCATGCTACTAGGCGGTCTAAGGACACCACAATAACCTGATTGGAATTGAAGAATGTCCTCACCAGCTGACCCAGTTCGTCTGCGGTAGTCTCGTCCATCGAAGGGAAATGGGTTTGCGTGACAGAAATGTTGTAAACTTCTACCATGCGATTGTTTAGGTTGACATTGGTCAGGGCATTGATGTATACAACGCCAACAGTTTCTTTCCCTTGAGAGGGCTTAAGGGAAAAAGCCATCCGACAGGACAAATTCACATATTGATTCCACTCGTCTACCTGGGGTTGGTATAGTGTTAACTGCGCGGAGGAGCTGTTAGTGATCTGCCTGGGCCATCCGGGATCAGTGGCGACTTCTACTTGAGCCCCAGCTTGAAGGATGCTTGCCAGCAACAAGGGGAGCATGGTACAAAACTTTTTCATGCGAAATCGTATTTTGTGATCGATTGATATTTTTAGGAAAGCCAATACCGAAATACCGGGTACAAAGGGTTCCGTAGAACAGGTCATGATTCAAATGAAAGGTATTCTTTCCGTTCCAATCTATGCATCCAGTCGCCATCCATTGGGGATTTAACGGTAAAATCTGCTTGGCCACTTTTTCAATGTACATTATCACTTGGTACGCTATTTACGGGGTGTTCGGGTGGAACGTGCAATTCATTCCCATTTCGGGGCCTGAATGGACAAACACTGCCTTAGCAGCGGTCCACTAGGGTACGGCCAATATTCCAAAGCACCATTTTCTTAGTGGAAGGGTTACGGATCGAATGGAAGTCCCAAAAAAATTTTTCCAGCCAAGTGTGCATGCCGGTAATTTCATAATTCATTTGGATTCAATGCAAAAAAAACAACTATTTTTAATGTAAAACCTTGTCTGCTACTTTTTGCAGCCAGTCAACTCAGCCTCCAGCTGAGCCAGTCTATCCGTGAACCGCCAATTTAGTTATCGCTGGATACAGGTTTTGGCAGATTTTCTGCTGGGTAGGCCCGGGAATCGTTCGGAGCCCTTTTTGGATTATCAGGTTTTCTACTTATGAGTATCACGAACACAAAAAATTATCAACAACGCTTTCAAAAAGCAATTTGTGTCGCTTTGGCTCTTGTTTCAGTCACCTTGCTTCCTGCACAAAAAATAGACAAGGTGTATTTGATCAATGGTGATATCCTTACCGGAGAGATCAAAAACATGAAATTGGCCAAATTAAGTTTTGATTTGGACGGTCCCGGTACGATTAGTATTAAATGGGAGAAGGTAATTGGTATTCGATCCAATCAAATCTTTGAGATCATGATGAAGACGGGAACGGTTCATGTAGGACCTTTGGACAGTTCGTTTTTTGCGCAGAATCATATCAAAATCGATGATATCGTGGAATTGGAAACGATTCGTGATCGATTTATTAGGCGGCTCAGCGGCGACGTAAGCCTGGGATTCAACTATACCAAGTCCAGTAAGATACTGCAATTCAACTTTGGAGGTTCAGTAACCTACCGGGTTCCCAAGTTGGAGATCGGGATAGCGGTAAACTCCTTTATTACGGACCGGGCCGGCGACACCGCCATAACCAAAAAACAAGATGTTACGCTCAATACCATTAAGTATTTTGGCCATCAATTGTTCTTTGGGGGCAATCTGGGTTGGCAGCAGAACACCGAGCTCGGTTTGGCCAATCGATTCTTATTCAGTGCCGGTGTAGGAAAAGTCCTACTTTCAGATAACCATAACCGATTGTTGACTGGCGTTGGAGCCTCGATTAACGAAGAGGAATCTATTGAAAGCAAGTCCTATGTCTCGAATTTGGAGGCGCTGGCGGAGATCATGTACAAACGATTTTATTATTCGACTCCCAAAATGTATATAGACGCCAGCTTCTACGTTTACCCCAGCCTTTCGGATTGGGGTCGAGTGAGGATGGAATTTGATGTTACCAATAGCTTTGAACTCTTCAAAGACTTTTTTCTTGGTCTGAACTTGTACGACAATTTTGATAACCGACCTCCTAAAGGCGCCACATCTATAAACGACTATGGCATCAACATTACGGTGGGCTTCGAATTTGGTAAATAAATTCAGCAGTGAAAGTCCAAATAAAGGAATACTATTGGAGCGCCCGCTAATGCGGTGCTGTCAACAATTTAGATCGCCGGTGATAAAATACGCAATACTTTTTAGCCTGATGGTAGGCTCTTTTATCGGACTTCGAGCCCAACCCAACCGCGCGGCCGGTTACGACACGGCATTCTATAAATCCTATAAGGGCACGATCATCACCCGGATTTTTTTGGCCCGGGACTACGACATATTTACCATGAAGCCACCGCCCGGCTTGGGAACCTTTGCCTACCACGCGAATACGCCCTTGAGTATTGGCCTTGGCCTTACCTTTCGTGCCCTGAGTTTGAGTATTTCCAAAGGATTAAACTTCCTTACATCGGATCAAACCAAAGGCCCAACCAATTCCCTAAATCTCCAGGCGCACCTGTATCGAAGAAAATGGGTCATCGATGCGGTAGCCGATTTTAATCGGGGTTTTTACCTGACTCCGCCAGGGCTTGCGGCCACAGATGGTCAATCCTATTATAAGCGGCCGGACATGGATGTACAAACATTTGGCGCTTCGGTTACGCGGGTTTTGAACGGTTCCAGGTTTTCCTACGGGGCCGGCCTTTCGCAAAATGCCTGGCAAGAAAAATCGGCAGGCTCCTTTCTGATTGGATTTCAAGCATTTTACAACTCGACCAATGCGGACAGCACGTTGGCGCCGGCCGCTGTGGATTCCTCCTACAGCCGCACAGGGATCCATAAACTGCACTTTTTCGAACTTGGACCGGGTCTGGGATATGCCTATACTTTCGTATTTGAAAAACACTATTTTTTGCTTGCCTCTTTAAATCTCAATTTAAATCTCTGCTATGGCGTGGAAATTGGGAAAACAGAAGCAGGTAAAGTGAGCGTTTCACCTAATTACCTTTTCCGGGTTGGAGGAGGGTACAATGGAACCAAATGGGGCTTAAGTTTACTGTGGGTGGCGGGTGAAATCAATACCCAAGGTGAATCGACCGATTACCGCTACCGGGTCACCTCCGGCAGTTACAAACTCATATTTGCCCGAAGATTTGCAATCAACCACAAAATGAAAACTATATTAGAGAAAGGATCAGACTAGCCCGGCTCAGTTCGGGATGCATCTTGACTTTGTGGGTTACCTTCACGCGCAGCCATGACTTGCTGTCCACTCTGCTTCCGATTAACCTGCTGCGCGTAGCAAAGCTGGTAGATTTTGCCTGATCTTGATCTGCTTGGATAGGCTAATTAATTCCTTCGCTAGCAGGAAGGTTTTTTTGAATGTGCTGGCTATTTTAATTAATTTTAAATAGTCCTTTACTTCAAGTCCTCTAGCAACCACCCAAAGCACAAGTCGTACATCACCGTGTAGCCCTAATCTACTTTAATGCTTTAATGCAGCATGGTATCATATGCTCTCCAAATCTAGCATAATAGACTTTTTTAGCAAGGGCAAGGTCATATTTGCAACAGTTGCTGCGGTTATAACATTTACCATAACGCTCTACAATCAATTTAAGACGGCTAAGACCACTGAGATATCCGGAATCGTATCAGCTAATAAAGATGGCATAGCCCCAGTAGATGCAGTAGTTAGAATAAGCAGCCCCATCCAGGCTCAAACCGAAACAGATTCCAAGGGTCGGTTTAAATTCAAGTTTCAAAATATTCAAAGCGATACGTTCCTGCTCATAGTTCAAGACAAAAGAACCAATACGGTGACTAAGCAAAATGAATATGTAAATGCCACACACGGCCGCACAGATATCCTAGTTTTATTCAATGCTGAAGCCAAAGACAACCGCGTATATACTTCGTATGAAAAGAATGACACAACGGTGCACCGGTACAAACACCCACCGAGCCTCAAAAAAATTGTACGTGCCCTTCCACGAATATTGCATTGACAGGCCATGCACATGCATCACGTCGATTGTCTTGCCTCTAGAGCGCTCTCTTTGACCACTAAGTGCATTCCCATAAAAGAAAGAGCCGCAAACAAATGGATCCTCATTGAACTTGCTGCCAAGAATTGTTGACATTCCAATAACTCTACGCATTTGGTAAAAATCAGAGTTGCAATATATGGAGCTAAATAATCCGGGGTTTAATTATGATCAGTTTGGCCAAGAATATTCAGGACATAGACAGACGGATCCGCGTATTGCAGCCCATATCCAGGCTGCTTTGGGGGACAGCAGAACGGTACTTAACGTAGGAGCCGGTGCGGGCTCTTATGAACCGGAGGACCGGTATGTGGTAGCCGTTGAACCATCAGTTGTCATGCGTGCGCAGCGGACAAGTAACCGCAAGGTACCGGCGGTAATCGCTTCGGCCGAAGCCCTGCCTTTTGATAATGATGCTTTCGACGCCTCTCTAGCCCTGCTAACGGTCCATCATTGGACGAACCTCAGAAAAGGACTACAGGAGTTGCGAAGGGTTACCAGGAACCAGGTAATCATCATGACCTTTGACCCCGATGGGCTGGACGATTTTTGGAATGCTCAATATTTTCCGGAAGTGATAGAAATTGAAAAAGCGCGCTATCCATCGATTAGGTTACTTACGGAAGTCTTGGGAGGCAAATCGCAATGTAAGTCCATACCGGTACCACTGGATTGTCGCGATGGTTTTCAAGAAGCCTTTTACGGGCGGCCGGAAGCATTTTTACACCAAGAGGTCAGGAAAGCTCAGTCTGCCTGGGGATTTCTGCCAAAAGGCGAAGAAGAGAAAATTGTCGATCGTCTTAGAAAGGAATTGATCTCAGGCGATTGGGACAAGAAATTTGGTCACTATCGTTTGGCGCCCAGTTTCACGTGCGCTTTAAGGCTGATTATAGCATTGCCTTAAGTTAAATGGTGAAATTCTAGCTGGGTTCCAATGGCTATCGGGGCGTTAATTGGCAGGGGAGAGGCTATCTCCATTTGCACCAAGGGATAGCTTCAAAAGGTCGAATAATGATAAAAAATGCAAGCTTTGGCGATCTAGCGCCCTAAATGCCTGGACAACGGCGTTGGACTACTGCGCTGGTCGGCGCAAACTCCATAGTCCACGTATCGCGAGGATGACGGAGAAGAGCGAGGTCACGCCGAGCGCGATGAGCGTCCAGACGAAAAAAAAAGCTCCACTGGACTTAACGATCTCGCCGCTGACTCCGGCCCCTGTCATGTGAATTACGGGAATTAACAAACCAATGAGCGACCCCAAGAGAGTGATGACATACCCCGATCGCCGTTCGGTTAGCACTAGAGTTCCATAGAGCCAGACCGCCAGTATGGGCAGGACTATAAGGTTTGAGGGCCCTCCATTCTCCATGCCGAGGATAATGTCGTCGGTTATGTGAAAAGTAATCAAGAGTATCGAGAGCAAAGACGTGATGACGATCAAAGACTTGTATTTCATATAGTTTTCTCTATTTTCTATTTCTTCTCAACACTCATTCGTCGCCTCCCCACATTGGCAAAACTACATTAGGCGTTGGCTGTTACAGATGCACCTGAGAGGTATTTAACCCTTTTTCCCAATCCTTTTATTTCGTTCCGACTTCAAGGAGCCATGATCGAAATTGTAATAAACCCAACTATTAATTCTCCCATCCTTCTTAGCACGGAATAAAGTTACAGATTTGAAAATAATAGATACCACAAAACCACGGGCTCAGAAATCACCTCCACTATCTTCAACTCCTTCCCTTCGTATTTCTCGGCGCTATCCTTCCGCCTTACGCCCCACAAATAGCGTTCGCTGAATTCAAATTGGAACAGATAAGGCAAACAGCAAGAAAAAAAAATTGAAGGATGTGATGGTGCTTGCGTAAGTAGTTGTACGTGCGTCGACATTTATCCTATGTTTCCCATCCCGTGAGAGGTAAATTCGGTCATGAACCCAAAAGCTCATAAACTTGACTGTAAGGCTCAATCATGATTCAGGGAATAGCCATACTACTTCCGCTGGTTATCTTTAATAATCCGCATCTAAAATCGTCATAACCATTAAATCCCATTTATGAAAAAATTAAACACTATTATTTCATGTTTTCTGCTGTTTGGTTTGATATTTGGCTTGACATCAACTACTTGTAAGAAGACCTCCAATAACGCTCCTTCGTGTACGACAAATCGAAATGATGGATATTACCAGACTTCCATTATTGACGTCCTTACCAGCAGCCCATTCTACAACCAAACGATAGGTTCGTTTAATCTTACAATCGACTCGGTGATTCATGTGGGTGGATCAAATTGTCCTGCGGATTCGGTCTATGTAAGTTTGTATATTTCCAATAGTACTAACAAAACAATCACTTTTTCTTATGGTTTTTACTTTGCAAATCTAGGTAGTGGAGTTCCGTGCGCCCCCCCAGTTTATAATGGCTCTGCGCTGATTGGTCCGGGAGGTTATTTGAATGTGGGCATGATCCTAGCAAGCATCATAAACCCCAATGACTTTTGCTATCCGCAAATTGGAACGGTGGGAAATATAACGTATCAACCTTAAGGAGATATTTCGTTCAAATTGTTGAATGTGTGGATTATCCCAATCCCTAAAAATATGCATCCCTTCTAGCACTTGACCCAAAATAAAAAAGCTACAACTATTTGTCAAACAATAAGTTGTAGCTTATATTTGTGACCCCGCAGAGATTCGAACTCTGGACCCATTGATTAAGAGTCAATTGCTCTACCAGCTGAGCTACGGAGTCGGAAAATGGAGTGCAAATATAAACTCCTTTTGGTAAAACCGCCTTACTTTCTTCTCTTAACTTAGTTTCAGCGTGAAAGCCGATCTTTAAGGGACATCGGCCTCCTTAGTTGGCTACATGCAGGGTTAAAATAATTTTGCAGAATTCCTTAAGCCCTTATCTTTGCGAACCCAATAAAGGGAGCATAGCTCAGCTGGTTCAGAGCATCTGCCTTACAAGCAGAGGGTCCGCGGTTCGATCCCGTGTGCTCCCACTCAATACAAATAGGAGTTTCAGCGAAAGCTGGAACTTTTTTTGTTTGTTGAAGTTATTAGCTTTGGTGAATCCATTATTTTGCTCATACTATTTCAACTTTCATTGATTTGTCCCTCCGGAATGAATCGGTTGCAATTCGCCAAGCTCTTGCTCCCAGTGGATTGACCCAGGAAGTAGGCGGATTAGTTTAGAGAGATGGCAAAATGGAGGGAGACATATATTTCAAGAGCGGGTCGATAGTACCTCGCTGCGGGTTGTTGAAATAAATGATTGGAAGGATAGTAATATTTTCCTGATGGTCAAACATGTTGTTCTTATCCTTTTTATTGCCTTTTGTTCATCTCAACCTGTAGTTGGACAGGCGGTCAATTTTACTATCCACCTGAATTCGATTGCGCAAACTATGGAAAACATCGGGGCTTCGGGTGCCTGGTTTTCCGAAGGCATTGGGAAGTACTGGCCAGACACAGAAAAAGAGCGAATTGCTGAATTGCTGTTTAGCCGAAATTTCGATAAAACAGGCAACCCCTTGGGTATCGGCCTCTCAGCCTGGAGATTTAACATTGGAGGCGGCACGGCTGAACAGGGTGATAGTAGCGGAATAGAGAATCCTGTTAAGCGCGTAGAATGCTTTCTTTCTGCGGATGGCAGCTACGACTGGAATAAGCAGCAAGGCTATCTGTGGTTTGTCAAAAAGGCAGCTTCCTATGGTGTACATGACCTCATTGCTTTTTCCAACACCCCCCCAGTACAGTTTACCAAAAATGGATTGGGCTTTAAAACAGATAAGGATTACCAAACCAATCTAAAAGACAACAAATTCGGAGACTATGCATCTTTCCTGGTCAACGTTATTCAACACTTTGACCAGGAGGGAGTCCACTTTCGCTATATTAGTCCGGTAAATGAACCGCAATGGGATTGGTCGGGCAAATTCGGCCACATGAGCCAGGAAGGTTCACCCTGGCATAATGAGGATATCTATAAAATCGCATCTTGCCTTGATAGCTCTCTAACGGCAAAAAAACTATCCGCTAAGATACTCGTTCCAGAAGCGGGCCTTCTCACCGCCCTATATGAAGGGCGCAACCAAGCATCCAAGCAAATACAAGGATTCTTCGACCCCGCAAGCCCCATATACCTGGGCAATTTGAACCATGTGTATTCTGTTATAGAAGGCCACGGCTACTTTACCGATTTTAGCGATACAAGCAGTATTGCTGTCCGGCAAAAAGTAAAGGATACCGCATCTAAATATCATGTTGGCTTTTGGCAATCCGAATATTGCATGTTGAGTAATGGCTACACCGAAGGGGTAAAAGGAAAAATTCCTGCCATAGATTGTGCGTTATTCCTGGCAAAAATTATTTACACCGACTTGGTGGTGGCGAATGCTTCGGCATGGCATTTCTGGAATTCATTTGAACCTGGCAGAGCGGACTATGATAGCCGGTTTTATCTACTTGCTTTACAGAATAATGCGTCAAATACGGAGGGTGATTTTACGGTTACAAAAAACCTTTGGGCTTTAGGTCATTTTAGCCGGTTTATCCGACCCGGCATGCAACGGGTCCTCACCAGCAGAAGCGACGGGTTGACGAATACGCAGGCTGCAAAGGATATTATGCTTGGAGCCTTCGCCAGCAAGGGGCAAATTGTGGTAACGATCATTAATTACGCTAACCAGCAAAAGGAAATAAGCCTGGCTCTTGATGGCGTGGAAAAAGTAAAGTCCCTTAGCCAATATGTAACATCGGCCGCGGAGGAGGATAACATGAAAAAGTATCCCCTGGAGTCAATCAAGAACATTTTGGTAAGACCCCGTTCCATAGTTACCCTAGTTATCGAAGTAGATCAACGAAAGATCTAGGACAATATTAGTGAGCAAGCGATTCAGACATGATTTCGAAAAAAGGGGAGGCTTTGCCTCGCGTGAACTCTACAGCGCTTTATCATCTATTGACCGAATGTCCACAATTAATTACCTTGAGATATGGATAAACCAAAAACATATTGTGATGCCGTCTTGCTGATGGATAAGGACAATATTCATGTGTCCTACCATAATTTCGAGTATGGTTTTCCCATTGCAGAGGATAACGGTTTGTTTGCCCGCCTAGTGCTGGAAATTAATCAAGCGGGACTATCGTGGACTACCATACTGAATAAAAAGCAGCATTTTTTTGATGCCTATGATCAATTTGATATCTCCCGGGTGGCGAGGTATGAACAAAAGCAAGTCAACCGCTTGCTTGGTGATGCGGGCATCATTCGTAACCGGCTTAAGATTCAAGCCGCAATAGAAAATGCCAAACGAATCCTCGATTTGCAGGCAGAATATGGGTCTTTTAAAAACTGGCTGGATCTGCACCATTTCCTGGATAAGCAGGATTGGGTAAAGCTGTTTAAAGAGCAGTTTCGATTTACGGGAGGTGAAATCGTGAACGAATTTCTGATGAGTACGGGCTATCTGCCTGGCGCACACATAAAAACCTGTCCCATCTATTCCCAAGTCCTCGCCCATAAACCCGCTTGGGCAGAGTCTTTCGAATACTAATATCCATATTAGGTGGTCAAGCCAATGATTGGGCTAATAGTGAACGGCGGCTAGGCAACGCATGCAAAATAGCCGGGGCCCATTCCTTCAATTAAACTGTAAGGTAGGTAGCCGGTAATGCTGGCCATCAAAAAGAAAGAGTTCATCAATCTCATAGGTCCAAAACCTATATAGGGGGGATTTGGCTAGATACGCTTCCACCGCGTCTTTATCTTCTGCGCTAAACGTGATCCACACCTGCTGACTTTCCATCGATACAGCGTATTGGTCAATACAACCGTTCTCTATGAGTTTATTGATATAGGTGCGGTGCTCGGGGACGAGAGCCATGAACTCATCTGTCATCTCAAATTGTATGGTGACTTGGAATTTTTTCATACAAAGAATATTACACAAAGATACGATCTTGTCAGAGTGTCCAATCGACAATCTGGTTAACCCATTCGGGTCGATAGGGAGTAACGACCTTGATGTAATTGTCGGAGTATCCCTCCATCATGGCGTCTTTGGATTGTCTTTCGAAAAGAACCTTGCGCCTGACCCCCACCTGCGATTGGGTAAATTGCTGCATTTTTTCCCAGGATAGGTGGCGCAGGACCCGGTTACGTTCGTGTCGGACGCGCATCGGAACTTGGGGTGTAAGGTCTAGGGCCCGAGTATGGTCCCGTTCCGAATAGGTGAATACGTGGAGGTAGGCGATTTGCTGTGAGGAAAGGAACGCATAGGTTTCTTGAAAATCCGTTTCGGTCTCGGTGGGAAAACCTACGATTACATCCGCACCGATGGCGGCATGGGGCATGGCAGCAAGAATAGTCCTGACCCGGTCGGCGTACAATTCCCTTTTGTAGCGCCTTCTCATTAGGCCCAAGATGCGGTTACTTCCGCTTTGCAGCGGGATATGAAAATGCGGCATGAACTTAGTGCTTTTCGACACCAGTTCGATGATTTCGTTGGTCAGTAGGTTGGGTTCGATCGAGGAGATTCTATACCTATCGATCCCATCTACCCTGTCCAGGGCCTGCACCAAAGAGAAGAAATTTTCTTCACCGTCTGCACTTGCTAGAGGGCTGTGGCCAAAATCTCCTAAGTTGACCCCCGTGAGCACAATTTCGCGAATCCCCTGGCTGGCTAGCCATTGGGCGTTGGCAACGACACGGGAGACGGAGGCGCTTCGGCTTTTGCCGCGGGCCATCGGGATCGTACAAAAGGAACAAGTATAGTCGCACCCATCTTGCACCTTGAGGAAAGTCCGGGTGCGGTCATGGATGGAAAAGGCGGGATGGAAGTCGTCCACGTCTTGGATATCGCAGCTGCAAATCCTGGAAGAATCTCCCTTAGTCAATTCTTTGAGGTGGTGGGCCAGATTGAATTTCTCGGCCGCCCCCAGCACCAGATCCACGCCTGGAATGCGCGCAATCTCCTGGGGTTTTAACTGGGCGTAGCAACCGGTAATCACCACCATGCTCCCTGGCGCCCGGCGCTGGATTCGCCGGACTAATTGGCGGCATTCCTTGTCGGCGTTCTCGGTGACCGAACAGGTGTTCACCACATAAATATCCGCCAGATCCTCAAAGTCTTTCTTGGTGAACCCTGCTCCTTCGACCAACCTGGATAGGGAGGAAGTTTCCGCGAAATTAAGTTTGCAACCCAGCGTATGAAAAGCGACTGTTTTGAATTTGTTCATACGATTGGTAAAGATACTGCTTGGCTGTACAAAATGAGACCGAACGGGTATATTTGACGGGTCATACAAGAGTTTATGCGCAAAATTTGTCATGGGATGAGCCGGATAGTCAAGGCGGGACTATTAGCCTTACTATTGTTGGCGCACTGCGTCCAAGGGCCAAGCGCTAATGACCCTATTGACCGCCACGACAGCCGCCTCATCTACACCAGGCATGCTCGCTGCCGGATGGACTGCCGCCACATCACCGAAACGGAAATCAAGGAAATTCTGCAGGATGGCACCGTCAACTACGCCAAAAGCGATGCTTACGGACGTCCGGATCCCAAGTATGCCTTGGATGGCTACACCCGGGAAGGCCAGCACCTGCGCGTAGTTTTTGCCACATCGGCCAGAGGACTGGTGGTGGTTACCTGTATTGAGTTGGGCGTCGACTGGTCGTGCAACTGCAATTGATTCAGGATCGGCATTAAGCAGAGCCCGCAGATTTACTTATTTTCGTTTTTCATCCCCTCATCTTGTCCACATGCACTCCATTCTGAGGCCTATGCAATGGTTGTATTTCCTATATGCCATGCTGCTTTTTGTCGCCCTCATGCTGTTGGTTTTCCCCTTGGTATTGGTTGCGTCATTGTGGGGAAAGGTTCGAGGGGGAGACGTAATTTACCAGCTGTGTCGCCTGTGGAGCGACACTTGGTTGGTTTTGATTGGCATCCACCACCAGAATATTTTTGAATCCGAGCCACACAGCGGCAGGCAGTACATTTTTGTTGCTAACCACATTTCCTACTTGGACATTCCTATCATTTTAGCCACGATCCGCGATCACCGCATCCGGGTGCTTGGCAAGGCGGAAATGAAACAGATTCCGATCTTTGGCTTTATTTATGCCAGTTCGGTGGTCATGGTGGATCGCAACAACCCAGACCAGCGCATCAAAAGTGTCCGCATCCTAACGTCTGTCCTTCGAAAGGGCATATCGGTACTGATTTTTCCGGAGGGGACTTTCAACGAAACGGGGCAACCCTTGAAGGATTTTTACGAAGGGGCCTTTCGCATTGCCATCGACACCCACACCACCATAAAACCGATTCTATTCCTGGATACCTATGACCGGATGCAGTATCAGTCCATCTTTAGCTTGAACCCAGGCAGGTCGCGCGCCGTTTTTTTGGATGACGTTCCCGTCGATGGTCTCTCCGCTAGCGATGTTAGCCATTTAAAGCAGAAGGTATACGACCAGATGGCATCCAAACTGCTGCAATACCGGGCCTCCTGGATTAAACCACAATCCAAGCAGGAGTTGTAAATTGAGGCTTCAAACAGGAGTGGTGAGGGTATGATTATGTGCGCTGCAACCCAATCATAGGTGTTTCATCGCTATGGCCCGCCTTCCGGCATCCCCCCAGTCATTATGTACGCTGAAGTCATTATTCCACTGGCGTTGCCAAAGAACTATACCTGGCTGGTTCCGCAAGAGTTGCGTTCTTCGCTTAAAGCGGGTTGCCGGGTAGAAGTTGCGCTAAAAAATAAGAAATATGCGGGGATAGTCAGCGTAGTGCACGCAAACAAACCCGAGGGGTTTGCGCCGAAGGACATATTGAACCAGCTGGACGCCGAACCCATGCTCTTTGCCAAGCAGCTGCAACTCTGGCGCTGGATCGCGGAGTATTACCTCTGCAGCGAAGGAGAAGTGATGGCCGCCGCCCTGCCGGCCCATTTTAAATTGAACAGCGAATCCATCCTGGTCTTTCAGCAGGAGTATGGAGAGGATTTCTCGGGCCTGGATAACGATGAGTTCCTGGTGGCCGAAGCCCTGTTGATAAAAAAGGAACTACGACTTACCGAAGTCCAGGAACTGCTGTCCTCGGCCCGTGCCTATCCGGTAATTAAGCGACTGATCGAAAAAAAAATATGTTACGTATGGGAATCGCTCAAAGAAACCTACCGACCTAAGCAGGAGGTTTTCGTGGTATTAAACCCTGTCTATCAGCAGGAGGATCAACTGAGCCTTCTGCTAAATGAAGATAAAAAACTCCAACGAGCGGAAAAACAGATGGAATTGCTCCTGAGCTACCTGCATTTGCTCAAGACCGAGGGCGAAGTAACCAAGCCGGCCCTGCTAAAAAAATCGGGGGCCAGCGAAAGTCAACTCAAAGGGCTGGAGCAAAAAAATATCCTGCAGCTGCAGAAGCGTTCCGTTGACCGCATCCGCTATCTACCCAAACAAATTGACATTGACTTCCAATTGACCCCCCTGCAGCAACAGGCTTTCGACCAAGTCAACATGGTTTTCGCCGAAAAGCAGGTTTGCTTGTTGCACGGGGTGACTTCCAGTGGTAAAACACAGGTATATATACGCCAGATCGAGAGGTTTCTCCAACAGCACTGCCAAATACTTTATCTCTTACCGGAGATTGCCCTGACCTCTCAGATCATCCGGCGTTTGGAAAAGCATTTTGGGGGATATATTGGCATCTACCACAGCAAATTCAGCCAAAATGAGCGCCTGGAAATATGGAATAAGATCAAAAGTGGCGAATTAAAAATCATTCTGGGGGCCCGGTCCGCACTCTTCCTGCCCTTTGACAACCTGGGCCTCATCATCATCGATGAGGAGCACGACAGTTCCTATAAGCAGCAAGATCCAGCCCCCCGGTATAATGCCCGGGATGCAGCTATTTACTACGCAACGTTATTCCGGGCCAAAGTATTATTGGGCAGTGCTACGCCGTCGCTGGAAAGCTATTTCAATGCGATCCACCATAAATACGGCTTGGCTACCCTTAGCGAACGCTTTGGGAAAATGCCGCTGCCACCTATCGAAATCATCGACAACAAAAAGAATTTCGACCGGGATAAAAATAAGGCCATCCTCTCGCCCGAGCTGGCCCAGGCCATCCAGGCCTCCCTGGACAGGCAAAGACAAGTCATTTTGTTTCAAAATCGCCGTGGCTATAGTCCCTATCAAATTTGCAAAGTATGCGGCTGGATACCACAATGCGACCACTGTGATGTGTCCCTCGCTTACCATAAGCTTACCGATAAACTACATTGCCATTATTGCGGCACCGTCTACCCACCGGCCGTTACCTGCGTCGCCTGCGGCAGCCACGATTTCAGACAGCGCAATTTTGGTACCGAGCGCATTGAAGAGCAGCTGGAAGAAAGCTTCCCCCAGGCCAGGATCGCCCGTATGGACGTGGATAGCGTACGGGGGAAAAACGCCCATAACAGCCTGGTGGAACTGTTTGAAAAAAGGAAAATCGATATTTTGGTAGGAACACAAATGGTGGTAAAGGGTTTGGATTTTGAACACGTCAACCTGGTGGGTATCCCGGACGCGGACGGACTGTTAAGTTTCGCCGATTTCCGGGTCAATGAGCGGGCTTTCCAACTCATGGAACAAGTCAGTGGCCGGGCCGGAAGAAAGGATGCCGACGCCCGGGTGCTGATCCAAGTAGCCAACACCCGTCATCCGGTGCTGGCCTATGTGAAGGCTCACGATTACGTCGCCTTTTTTTCCCAGGAATTGGAAGGGCGGCAACGCTTTTTCTACCCCCCATTTTCCCGGCTAATTTTGATCACCTTCAAGCATAAGGATCAGGAGCTCGCCCAGACAGCATCCCAGGTCTTCTCCATGGCTATGAAAAAGGAATTTGGGGACCTGGTGGTTGGACCAGCAGAGCCCGTGGTAAATCGCATCAGAAACCAATACCTCATGGAATTACTCCTCAAATTGCCCCGTGATGGGAGCAAGATTCAGCTGGCCAAGCGGATGATTCACCAGCAATCTTCCATCTTGCTCCATAACCGCAAATTCAGCAGTGTGATCATCCAGGCCGATGTGGATCCGGTATAAGTTTCATGATGTCACTGTAGGTATAGATATGGACTCCCGACTGCTGGAGGCGGGGAGCTGATGCCATGGCTCGGGCCAGGTCCAGCGCGGCTATGGCCCGATACTTGTGCAGCGTCGAAGGAAATAGACTCGAAAGTCCGGCAAATAATTTCTGCGCGAGGGCTTCGCCTGGCCGGGATTCTGTCCGTTTACCTAGGAGCATGGAAGGCCTCATGATATAGACGCTGCGAAAATCGATGGCGCTGATGGCCTGCTCGACCTCACCTTTGAGGCGTAAATAAAAATTTGCCGACGCCGCACTTGCCCCCACCGCCGAAACCAACACGCACTGCGTAATGCCCATTTCTTTACCCCAGCGGGCACCCTGGACCTGGATATCGTAGTCAATTTGTCGATATAGGGACCTGTCACCGTGCACTTTTTTCATCGTCGTGCCCACGCAACAGAACAGTACCTCGGCTTCGGGGATCGCTTGCTTAAAGCTCGCAGGGTCCGAGAAATTTATCACCCGTTGCTCCAGTTTTGGATTGCTCAACGCTAACGGTCTGCGAACCAGAATGACTACTTTTTGGTAGGCCGGATCTAAAAGCAATTGGTCTACCAACTGGCGACCCACCATGCCCGTAGCGCCGAGTACCAGAGCGGAATTGCCGTGCATAATTTATGTAATTTGCCTTGAATTGAACCGCAGATGCAAATTCAGGAAAATATTTCATTAAAATCCCGCAATACGTTTGGTATCGACGTCAGAGCCCGGCGTTTTGCCATGTTTTCGGATCTGGATCAGCTGTCGAAGCTACTATCCGAGTGCAGCACATCCCCTATCTTGGTGCTGGGAGGTGGCAGCAACGTCCTATTTACACACAATTTCGATGGGCTCGTGCTGGTCAATGGCATCAAGGGTATAGAACTAATCCGCGAAGACGAGCATCACCTCTATGTGCGGGCAGGGGGAGGAGAAAACTGGCAGCAGTTCGTCGCCTATTGCGTCCAGCGCGGCTGGGCAGGCGTGGAAAATCTTTCGCTGATCCCCGGGGACGTGGGCGCGAGTCCGATCCAAAATATCGGTGCCTATGGGGTCGAGCTCAAGGAAGTCTTTTACGAACTCGATGCCTATCATCTGCAGGGCCAAAAGGTCTACGCATTCAGCGTGAATGATTGCGGGTTTGGATACCGGGACTCTGTTTTTAAACATACCCTCAAGGGCCAGTACATCATTTTGAATGTAACCTTCCGGCTAAATAAAATCCCCAGTTTCCAGACAAGCTACGGGAGCCTGGAGGAGGAACTACAAAAAATGGGGACGCGCACCATGAGCATCCAGGCTATCGCCCAGGCCGTGATCAATATTCGCAAGGCGAAATTGCCGGATCCCGCCAAGATTGCTAATGCAGGCAGTTTTTTTAAGAACCCCACGGTCGATAAGGCCCATTTTCAAAGGCTCCAGCGGGATCACCCGGCCATCGTCGGATATACAAATGGGAACGGAAGCGTCAAACTGGCCGCCGGCTGGCTGATCGAGCAGTGTGGATGGAAGGGATATCGAAAAGGCGATGCGGGCTGCCATGCGAAGCAGGCCTTAGTTCTGGTCAATTACGGTCAGGCAACTGGGAAGGATATTCTGGATCTAGGCGAAGAAATCGCCCGTAGTGTGAAAACCAGATTTGACGTCGAGTTGACGCGCGAAGTACAAGTGATCTGATGCGTCGCCCCGGTCATGGGACAAACTTACATCACCACTTTATTGAGCACCACATTTTGCACGACGATCAGGATGGGTTCGTTGATGGCAAAGGGTTGAAAATCCAGGCCGTAATCAGTGGGATTGATCATCATTTCAAAACTTAACCTCGCCTGATAAAGCGATCCCCCGGTGGTGTTCAATTCCGGTTGGTTGGCGAAGGTGAAAAGGCGAAAATAGATGGTGCAGCTTTTGGCCGAGTCATAGACCTTACAGGTGCAAGGCATCGAATAGGTGCGGTCGTTGTCCTGGGTGGTGAGAAAGGAAATGTCGCCGCCGGCGAATTGCCCATCAAGGCTGAGTTGCAAGGGCCTAGACTGCATAGCCAGCGAGTCTTGGACGTCCGGGGAGGGGACAATCGGAAACAAATTGATGGTCCCCGTAAACTCCTGCGTATTGGAGTTTAAGGAGAAAACGGCATCCGTGGTAACGTAGGTGGTAGGCGTGGAGGCGTGGTGGATACCAATGGAAATCCGGCAGGAAACCATGTCCTGTGACCAGGCAGGTGCGCCAAGGGCAAACATGATCATCCCAAGGAGAATCTCTTTTTTCATGATCGGCATTTATATATAGGCTTGCTCGGTGCAGGGCTAGCACACCAGTTACCTGAAATCATCCCCGTCGCTGTCTTCATCCGTAGAATAGGTTCCCGATCCCAAATTGACCATGGAACCTATCAGGTCTTTAAATTCAATTTTGCCTTCGACGACTTTCTTACTGATCAGGGAATAAGCAGCCAGTCCGTGCAGGACGAATTCCATCAGCAGGGCGGCTTCTTTCTCGTTGCTGTGCTTAAAATGTTTCTTGATGAGCGCATGCAACCCATCCACTTTATAGAGTTGATGGACCTTATCCTCATCCCGGGTGTTGAAAAACAAATTCAATTGGTTGCCCTTGTCAAACCAACTGGTCACTGATTTGAAAGGATTTTCTTCCTTGGACTCACCCGCTTTACGTTTTTTGAGTTGCTCGGGGTTTGGGAAATACTGGATGAACTGGGTCCTAAAAGCCTTTTCCAACAAGTTGTAAGCTACCTGAAAGGGTCCTTCTTGTTCGCCTTCATAGACCAATTCGATTTTGCCGGTGATGGACGGTACGATGCCGATCAGGTCGCTCATCCAAACCTGGGTTTCCTTTTCGCCGTTGAGAATGGCCCGGCGTTCGGCGGCACTGACGGCATTCTCGTAGGCCGCAATAGGGAGCCGGGCGCTGACGCCACTCTTCTTATCGACAAACTCGCTGGTCCTTGCCTCGAAGGCTACCTGCTCAATCAGCCGTTTTACCAAATCGCTCACCTGGACTTTCTTTTTCTGCTCCTCCAGAACGTCAGCTTCCTGTTCGGTGATGGCCAGCGCAGTCTCAATGGTCTTTGGGTAGTGGGTCAAAATCTGGCTTTCGATACGGTCTTTCAAGGGCGTGACAATCGACCCGCGGTTGGTGTAGTCCTCCGGGTTGGCCGTAAATACGAAAAGAATGTCCAGCGGCATCCGCAACTTGAACCCGCGGATTTGAATATCGCCCTCCTCCAGAATATTGAACAGCGAAACCTGAATCCGGGCCTGGAGGTCCGGTATCTCGTTGATTACAAAGATTCCCCGGTTGCTCTTGGGTATGATGCCAAAATGAATGACTTCCTCGTCGGCAAAATTCAGCCGCAGATTGGCGGCCTTAATGGGGTCAATGTCACCGATCAAGTCGGCCACACTCACGTCAGGGGTAGCCAGTTTCTCCCCATAGCGCTCCGTGCGATGCAGCCAGCTGATGGGGGTGGCATCTCCTTTATCGGCCAACAGATGCTTGGCGAATTTGGAAATGGGATGAAAGGGATCGTCATTAATTTCACTGCCGCTGACGAAGGGGACGTACTCATCCATCAGGTCGATCATCTGTCTGGCCATCCGGGTTTTGGCCTGGCCCCTCAGGCCTAAGAACAGGATATTGTGCCGAGACAGCAGGGCCCGTTCGGTATCCGGAATAACGGAATCCTCATATCCCAGTATACCAGGGAAGGTATTCTCTTTATGTTGGAGCTTACGGATCAGGTTGTCCCGGATTTCCTGTTTGACGGTTTTGCGCGTGAATCCTGCTTTTTTCAATTCAGCTAAAGTCTTGATTTTTGTCCAGTCCATGTGATCCTCCTGTGTGCTTCCGGCTCGCCGCCGAAAGGACGATGTTTGTTGATTTTCGAATGATTTTTTCCTGCAAATCCTGGGCTAGGTCACCGTGCGCTCAGGAACTTAGTACACGGTCTTTCTTTTTCCACTCTCAAAATCCCGGAAGATAAATGCGCCAAGATGGTCGAGTGATGCGAAGAAGGCTTTTCCGTTATTGGTCTCGGTGAATTCATTGACAAATCGTTGCAGGTACGGGTCGCTGGCGATCATGAAGGTAGTGATGGGGATCTTGATTTTCTTGCATTGGGCCGCCAGATTCAAACAGCGGCTGGTAATCTTCCGGTCCAGGCCGAAGCTGTTTTTGTAATATCGCTTGCCCATTTTCAGGCAGGTAGGCTTGCCGTCGGTGATCATGAAAATCTGCTTGTTGGGATTGCGTCTTCTGCGCAGGATGTCCATCGCCAGTTCCAGACCGGCCACCGTATTGGTGTGGTAGGGGCCCACCTGTAAATAGGGGAGGTCCTTGATTTCCACGGGCCAGGCGTCATTGCCAAACACCACGATGTCCAACGTATCCTTCGGGTACTTGGTCGTGATCAGTTCGCTCAAGGCCATGGCCACTTTCTTGGCTGGCGTGATCCGGTCCTCGCCGTACAGAATCATGGAATGCGAAATATCAATCATCAAAACCGTAGAGGTCTGTGCCTTAAAATCGGTTTCCCGTATTTCCAGGTCATCTTCCTGCATGTGGAAGCTTTCAATCCCGTGGTTGATCTGGGCATTTCGTATCGATTCGGTGAAATCGATCTGTTCCAGCTGATCGCCAAACTGAAAAGGCCGGGTTTCGGGGTTCTGTTCATCACCTGATCCGGGCTTAAATGTAGTGTGATTGCCTTGTCGGGTTTTTTTCAGTTTCCCGAAAATCTCCTCCAGCGACCTCTTGCGGATGCCCTGTTCCGTTTTGGGTGTGATGGAAATGGATCCGGTCTGGCGGTTTTCATCAATATATCCCTTGTCTTTGAGCTCCTCGATGAAGTCGCCCATGCCGTATTGGTCGTCGGTAAGTTTGTATTCCTTATCCAGCTGGTTCATCCACTGCAACGCCTCGGCAACATCGCCGTTGGTGTAGCTAAGCAGTTGCATGAACAAATCCAGCAATTGTTCGAATTTTGACTTGCCCCCCTCGGTTGGATCATATTTACGGAAATGAAAGCCTATCATAATTTCAAATTGAATAAGGTTAACTACAACAGGGATAAATGAAGTTAAGCATAATTTTATTTCCCGTCCAACTTCAGCATACTCCCCATGGAGCTAACCCAATATAAACAATTGACCCCTCGATTTGGTTGCGTCCACCCTGGGGTCTGAGCTGGCTTGACTTTGTTCAAAGGCAGACTACGGTCGAGAGAAGGTCTAGCAGGTACCGGATGCTTCCAAAATGCGTAAAACCCCGGAAGCATCCGGGGCTTTACAGTGGCTTTTATTTTGGCTTAGTATTTTTCGAGTCTGATCGGGCCGCTTGCGCGGGGCTCGAGATGAAGGTTGGCGAACGTTCCGAGGTCCCAGCGGGTCGGGTCGATGCGAATTGTTTTTCCAGTTCCGTCATTTGCAAAAGCATGCGGTAGGAGCTAAATATGTCCTGAGTAAATTCACCTTGCCTCTCCGACAGGGTGCCACCCTTGCCTTCCAGGATCATATACGCATTATTGGCGAGCTGCTCATCGGTCATGCTTTCATCGCCCAACGCCTTGTAATAGCGCATTTGTTGCGTCAGGTCTTTTCTCAGCGAAGTGGCCACTTTTTTGGCTAGGACACTATCACCGGATAGATAACAGGCTTGTAGAAACTCCAAGGACATAGCGTCCTGTTGATTTCCCCGGTTGCTGGTCATCCCGTAGGGGAAGTTAGACTCCCGGACGTTGTGGTCAAAATGTTCCAGGATTTGCCTGGCGGAGTCTTTCTTTCCGGCTTGGGCCAGGCTTAATGCCACCTGGGCATGAGCGAGACGGATACTATTTAGGTGTCGGCGGTTTTCTTCATCATAATACACGCCTTCTTTATCTGCATTACCATAGCCGAATTTTTCCATGATGTTCTTGTAGGCCATGTCGTTGTCTACCCCGCTGTTTTCCACCGGCACAAGCTGATAGGAGAGACCCGTCAAACGGACATATTTAGTTAATCCCAAATCGCCCAATTCCTGGGTGGACGTAAAGCAAATGGGCCGATCCCACTTGCTAGAGGCGATGATGGCATAAATCGCCAGGTCATTTTTTAGCAGGTAATTTCGCTTGGATGGAACATCGATATGCAATTCGCTCACCACGCTGTCACCAGGGTGTACCAGACCGTTGTTTCTCACCTTTTCCACGTCTACAGGGACGCTGAATTTATGCACCGGGAAGACGTTGATGACGTCTCCATCTTCGGTGGAACGGGTAAACTTCGGGTCATCACTGCCTATGACGTCTTTGACGATTCCCAGGAGGTCGTAATATTTGTTCTGGTTGAATCCAGGCAGTTCGGTGTAATAAATGATGTCTCGCTTGTTGCCTTCAATTTGATCGGGGGATAACACCACATCAAAGGGAGCGCTCTGGTTAATCTTATACCTCAACTGGTTCATATACCAGTCTGTACCCAAGAGGCTGTTCACTACTACCCGTACGTC
The DNA here is from genome assembly GCA_963742225.1 of uncultured Chitinophagaceae bacterium. GTDB lineage: Bacteria > Bacteroidota > Bacteroidia > Chitinophagales > Chitinophagaceae > Puia. The sequence continues at coordinate 481,475 of CAVULD010000006.1, forward strand.
GGGTCTTATGCCCTCCACTTCCTGGGCATACCACAGGGGGTAGGTGTCGTTGTCGCCAAAAGAAAACAAAATGGCGTTGGGCGGACAGCTTTCCAGATAATCCTTGGCCAAGTCGCGAGCCAGGGTCTTTTTGCTTCGGTCGTGATCATCCCATTCCTGCTGGCCCATGAGCACCGGAACGGCCAGGAAGCATAGGCCCGCCGCCAGGTAATTGGCCTTAGGACCTTTGATGTATCGCTCCAGTAGCTCCTTCACCCAGATCACTCCGAGGCCTACCCACATGGCATAGGCATAGAAAGACCCGGCAAAAGCATAATCCCTTTCGCGAGGTTGGTAGCCAGCCTGATTCAAATAAATCACGATGGCTGCCCCGGTGAAAAAGAAAAGTAGCATAGCCACCAGAAAATCTTGTTTGTTTCTGCGGTAATGAAATATTAGGCCGATCAGCCCCAAGAGCATGGGGAGCATGAACATGCGGTTGTAAGACTTATTGTTGGTATGGATGCTGTCAGGCATTTTACTTTGATCCCCCAGGAAAAAATTATCAATAAAGGGAATGCCGGTGATGCCGTTGCCATCCCGGACGTTACCAAACCCTTCCAGGTCATTTTGTTTACCGGAAAAGTTCCACAAGAAATAGCGCATGTACATCCACCCGACCTGATACTTCATGAAATATTTGATGTTGTCGGCCATGGTGGGCTGGTCTCCTTCGGCCAGGCCCGAAAATGCCCGGTAGGCATCGATCTGCCCCCGGTCGTTCTGGCTGTCCCACATGCGTGGGAAAATATGGGAAGAATTCGTGTTGTTCCAATCCTGTCCATAAATCTTACCGGCCACTTCATATTTGGTCTTGCCTTTCACGTACAGGTCACCTCCATCCACGCGTGCTGGCCGGTCGGTAAAATCGGGGCCATATACGATGGGCCAGTCGCCATACTGATCGCGGCTAAGATAGCCGACCAGGCTCACCGGATTGTCGACGTTGAACATGTCCACAGCTGGATCGGCATTAGAGCGAATGATGGTGGTGAAGTAGGTGGAATAACCCAGGAGCATGAACGCCAGGGACCATAGACCCAATTTAAGGAAGTAGTATTTTCGACGAACGGCAAACCGGATACCCAAGGTAATCGCCAGGGCCAGCAACCCAAAGAAAAAGCCAAACCCAAGGAAAAAGGGCATACCCAGGTCGTTGACAAAATGGATGTCAAACCAGGCTGCTCCCTTGATAGTATATTGGATGACAAATTTCTGTACCAGGCCTGTTATGGTGCAACCGATAAGAAAAGCCAGAACCGTACCCCAGGTAGTGGCTTTGTAGCGACGGAAATAATAGACCATGACTACGGCTGGAATGATCAGCAGGCTCAGCAGATGGACGCCCACCGATAGCCCCATCATATAGAATATGAAGATTAGCCAACGGTCCGCCCCGGGCTGATCGGCTTGGTTTTCCCATTTAATGGCGGACCACACGACCAGGGCGGTGAAAAAGGCGGAGGTAGCATATACTTCTCCTTCGACGGCGCTGTACCAGAAAGAATCGCAGAACGTATAGCAAAGAGCGCCGACTACACCCGCGCTCATGATCGTGAACAACTGTTGCCCCGTCACCTCGACAGCGCCTTTTTGGACAATCTTGCGTGCGAAATGGGTAATCGTCCAAAACAAGAACAAGATGGTCAAGCCGCTAGCCAGCGCACTCATGAAATTGACGGCCCTGGCCGCCGTATGGGGATTGTCGCCAAAAAGGATGATAAATATTCGCCCCATCATGACGAATAAGGGCGCCCCTGGGGGATGGGGGATCTGGAGTTTGTAGGCGCTGGAAACAAATTCCCCGCAATCCCAAAAACTGCCCGAGGCCTCCTTGGTCATAACGTAAACGGTTGTGGCTACCAAGCACACGATCCATCCCACAATGTTGTTTACACGTTTAAAATTCATATACAGGGGTTTAAAGAATGGCAAATATAAGGGTATGGAAATAATCGCCCCCGGCGGGAGGTTTTTTTAACGAGAAAATAGGCCTAATTCAAGGGGTGAGCCGGACTCGGGATTGCAGAAAGGAGCAAAGCGGCCACCACCCATAAGCAGTGTAGAGATGACCCGAGATCGGTTGGGATGGCTATTTGGTAAGCGAGAAGGCTAATCCGCGTCATTCAAAGTATACGCGAACGGTTTGGTAAAACAGCCTGTTTTGCAGGTATTGGTTCTGGGATTGTTCGGTGAAATCTTGGAGTCCGAAAAGACCAGCGGCGTTGCCTTTGTTGATGGCGATTTCCAAATACCCCGCCGCGTTAAAAATTGCCAGTTTGTCCCCCTCAGGTACATCTGCATAGCTGTCGCTGATCCGGTCGATCACTTCATCGCGCTTGAAAACGATCCGAAAACTCCGCCCTTTGCGCTGCTGTTCAAATTCTTCCCGGGTGATGTTGACGATCACATTCTCAAAATTGTCAATGAAGATGATTTGGCCTTCAATCCAATTGTCGCCCAACAGAGGTCGCAGGTAATTCTTTTCCACGATGGCCACATCGGGGACCCCGATTTCTTGCAGGGATTTTCCGCCGGCCAGATCGTTTATGGCCTGGCCCATGACTCGGGCGCAATATAGTGTGTTTCGCGAGGAGGTTTTGTCCAACTGGAGCCCAATGATCATCTCGGGTTTGCCTTCCACGATCATGGGCAAGAGCCCGTTATCGGCGCACAACAGGTATTGCTCATGGTGGTAGGCCAGCAAGAGTTGTTCGGGCTTTCGTTCAAACAGGTTAATGAGTGCCAAATGAAACGTGTAGGGTGGGAAATTCTTGAATGCGTTGCGGCAAACGTAGGCGGCTTGGGGGTAGTTAAAGGGGGAAAGCTGATGGGATATATCGGCAATGGCAAATCCTGGGTTTATTTGAAGCAGTTGGCCTTTAATCGCTCCAACAAGGTAGTCCTGGTGGCCGATATCCGAAGTGAGGGTGAGTAAAGGCATGTTTGAATATAAAACCGTGGGGTTTTGGTAAAGTGAAATAAAAAACGAACCAATCGTCACCTAACCAACTCGCCATTTTTAAAATAATGGCGGTGAACAAGTCGATCGGCGAGGGACGGGAATAATTTATTGATAAAAATGGTGAATTTACCGGTAAAAGTCATGGCCAGGGTACGTTTTCGCTTCGCTATGGCCTGCAGGATCAGTCGGGCGCACTGCTCAGCCGTCATCAGTTTGCTTTCGTCCAAGGGACTTTCTCCCTGGCTTTCCCCTTGGCTGGTAAGGGCAGCATTTCTAATGTTGGAGGCCGTAAACCCGGGAGCCACCCACATCACGTTCACCCCTCTGTCCAACAATTCCGTGCGCAGAGATTCCAACCACCCCTGCAGGGCGAATTTAGAGGCCGAATACCCGCTTCGGCCAGGCAGTCCGCGGTAGCCAGCGGTGGAAGATATCCCCACAATGGTGCCCGCGCGTTTGAGAATGAAAGGAAGTGCATATTTGGTGCAGTAGACGGCCCCTAAGAAATTGACATTCATTACCCGACGTATTACGTCCAGGTCGGTGCCGTCAAATAAGCCTCGCATGCTGATGCCGGCATTGTTGATGAGTATATCTATATCCCCGAAGGTATCGATGGTGGATTCAATAAATCGCTTGCATTGGTCTTCTTGGCTGACGTCGCAGAGCACGGCATGAAGCATGACATTACTGTACTGCAACTGAATCGCATAGAGTTTATCATAGCTTCTGCCGCAGGTAGCAACTCGTGCACCAGCCTGGATCAAGGCATCAATTAAGGCCTTACCAATTCCGTCACTTCCGCCGGTTACCACCACCACTTTATTGGTAAAAAAAGACATATTTCGAATTTGATGGTGCAAAAATAGGGTACTTGCAGTGGGGGATGAAAAGTAATGTTGATGGGGAGCTATCCGGATGGTATAAATTAATTTTTCAAAAATTTGCTGTAAGGGTATTTTCCAGTATTTTTGCACTCCCTAAAATTTATGGCACTTCGGGTGCCGGGCGCGCCTTACCAAGATCTTAGGCAGCGCTCGGTTCGGGCTGGTTCCAAGATTCCGTAGCTCAGCTGGTAGAGCATTACACTTTTAATGTAGGGGTCCTGGGTTCGAATCCCAGCGGGATCACAAATTTAAACCACAACTTATTAATTTTCAAATAGTTGTGGTTTATTTTTTGCGATATGTAGCAGAAAAAGCAGCTGATTTTTAAGAGTTTGGTGACGGGAAAAATGCTAGTTCGTATAGAGATGACTGTTAGCTTCTATAAGGAATAATCCAGGCGGCCGGCTACATGTCCTTGTATCGCTTGAGCCAAAACTGAAGTCCCGCCATTTTGATCTGAGAATAGTCCTTTTGGTTTCGCAGTGCTTCAATTGCTTTTTCCTGAGCATCTATTGCCTTAGACTTGTCGTTTGCCCTCCAATACCACTCTGCCATTTTACTGTACCAATTGAGAAGGTCAGCCGTTTCTGGGTAAACATTAATTCGAGCCTGGTATGCCTCAGCACCTAGCTCGTAAATCTCAGCTGGAAGACTTAGTTTGTCCGAAAACGCATTGATTTGCCCAAAAATGATATGATAGACAGGATCATCATAGGCAGAAGTCGTCAGCGCAACCTCTCCATACTCATACGCCTTGTTCGGGTTTGTAATGAGTAGGGCTGAAAAGGTATAGGAAACAATGGCAGGCGCAAATTTCAATTTTGGTTCTTTTCTAACTATTTCATTAATTGCCCGGAGCGCGGAATCTGGTTTCCCAAAATAGTCTTTTTCAAGATCAGCGCTATAACCGATCAACTCGTAACCTGCCGATTCTTCCAGCTCACCTAAGTGTCTTTCTAGATTCCGTTTAGCCAATGCTTCTTTGATATCCCAGGTTTTGTTCACTATTTTGGACAAAACTTCTGCAAGATTATGAGGGTGTCCGAACCATGCCACTCTGCCTTCTGCATCCACAACAAAGGATTTGGGGATTCCTTTCTCTCCACACGCATCGATCCAGTTAGCCACCATAAAATTGCTATCATCTTCTGCCACATTGTAATCCATTCGATGCCCCATGCTATCAACAAAAGCTCTTACTTTCTGCAGAAAAGTAGTTTTATTTTCATAACTATCAATACCTATAATTGTGACCTTATCTTTGAATTCACGAGCTAAAGCCGAGAGATGCGGCATCGCTGCGATACATGGTTTACACCACGTCGCCCAAAACTCCACCACGTACACTTTACCTCTTTCGAATCCTTGAATCGGTGTGCCTTTTAGCCACCCGCCTACGAGCAAAGCTGGGGCTGGATCACCAATGTTTAAGGAAGGAATTTGGGCATCTTGGCCAAGAGTATTGATTGTTATAAAACACAATAGCAGTAATATTCCGAAATTCGAACGCACAAACATTTTGAGTATGTTTTAATGCACCGTTAAGCTTTCAACCATGCCCTACTTATCATTTCTAGATGAGCAAAATAGAAACGCATATCTTAACGATATGGATTACCTGTGATAAAGTTAAAGAATCCTGTTCAAAAATGGTTTGCCAAAACCAGCGGAGCAGTCTAAATGGCTGCTTATGCGGTTTTTTGTTAGCATGGATTGCCAATGGAGCGGTTATGGAGAATCACATTAGTTCCTTCCGGATAAGGATCGACGTAGATGGGAACACTTATTCAGGTACCATCATTCCATTCAAATGTTTACAGCTTTGCGGCCTTCCTTACTTGTTCCGCGCAGTCTCGTGATTTTAGGACAAGACATTTTGCATTTCTTGAGGCCACGATCTTCTGTTATGTTCTGGCACTCGAAAAAAAGCCACCTCAAATTAGTGAGGCGGCTTTTGATTGTAAATGTTAATCAGCCTGCAGCAAGTGCAGTGCTATGTGTAGAGTTATTATTTTGTCAGAAATCCCACACAAGCTATCACTAAACCGGTACGGGGCAGCCCATATATTTTCCCCTGACTCGAGCGATTTCCCTCTCACGTAGCGCCAGTTTCACTTTTATAAGACATACCTAAAACGTTATCCGAGTGCACAGATGAACCATTTTGTATTCAACCCGTTGTCATGATAGTATTGATTTTTATCAATTAAGGCCATGAATTAAATCATTAAGTCATTATTAGCACTTGCAAGTAGCTGCAAATTCAATCTTCAATATATAGGTAAACTTTCGGCGCCCCTCTGCCACGCCCTTTTATAAATGCATTACTTCAAATTAGCGTTCCTTGAAATAGCCAGGCATCCTAGAATTGCCAGGTTACTATCGGTATGTTGCTAAACGTACCGTTGATATATAGAGTTGCTGAAGAGTAGGTAGTTAGTGCCATGGTGAAGGTGCCACTACAGACCCCACCCGTGCTATCGCCAATGTTGGTGTTTATATTTATACTAGACAGTCCGACATTATTTCCTAGGTTACCGTTGGTATTGGCGTTATAATTGGTGTTATTGAGCACAAGGAAAATGGGTGAGTTTCCCAATTGATTGCTTTGTGATAAACTAAATTTATAGTAGGGTAAATAAAAGCGTAATTGGTTCAAGCTGGAAGTCTTAGAATCGGTAAAAACATATTGTACCAGATTGACCGGATTGACGGGGATGTTTGCAGGAAATACAAACCCAAGGGGTGATGGGTTGCCAGGAACTTCGTTATTTTGATAGACAATGCTGTCGTTAGCGGTGAAAACAATTGTGTCTTTAGCGATGGACGTATCGGCAAAGATGTACCTGGCACCTAAAGTGTCCGTGACGGTGTAGGAGAAAATTGCGGGAGTGCCGTTGTACGTGTTATGGGCATTGCTACTATTGCTTGTCTTGGAACAAGTAGTAGACATCAGGACGGAGGCTATGAGAAGCAGAAAGAATAAGAGTTTTCCGGTAGGCATCTGTGGTCTATTAACTTGTTACTTGCCCCGAATGTACTTAAAAAGCGTTACAAAATGACACTTACCTTATTGTCAGCCTTCGTCTGTCCTTGCAGGAATTTTGCATGCTATCTGCTAGATGCATGAGAGGCCCTGGATTGTTTTGTGGGATTCTTGACAAGGTTCCTGAATGCTGCAACTTGCTCGTGCCTAATTCTACCACACTAGCAAGCGTCTGCTTTTATTTGGTCAAACCAGTTTTTTGCTGGTAAGGCAGGTTGCTTATTTATGCCCCAATCCCGGACCAGGTTTTGGCCAGTAAATAGGGATAGTGTGTGACCTAGATTATTATATTTAATTGAGTATCATTTTAATACGACGGATCCGCAAAAAATCCTTGACGCGCAAAATATATTTGCGTAGTTAAATAACTACATTTATATTTGTAGTCAAATAGCTACACAATGGATTTACGATGGGATGTTTTCCCAGCTACTACAGATCCAACCAGAGGAGCAAATCTCATGTTGACAGCTTCTCATACTGGGATAGCTGGTGCCATGGGCTCCCACTTCAACATCGCAAGACTAACGGTTTGTAAACACTTGCAGATAGGGACTGGGTGGGAATGGCAGGGGAAAAAAAATTTGAGTGAGAAATTTATTTTGCTACCAATGCTAAACAATTAAAAGAACTGGCGGATTTCATTGAGTTATTGGGCAAAAATCGGGATGGCTGGATTTACACCTTAGCCGGCAAAAGGAAAAAAATAAAACCTTTTATGGAAAATATAATTAAGATCTGGGCCGAGGCAGAGTCCAAGGCATCGTTATTACTCGACAATGCGAGCAGCCTTAGGACTGGCTCTTTACGGCCTGAGATGAATCCGACTTTTTTTTAACCTAAAATAATGTACCATGACAAAGCGAAATAAAGTAATTTATTGGGTTTGCACAGGCTTTTTAGCATTTGGAATGTTGTCCCAAGGCTTTGCTCAAATATTTCATAGCAAAGGGTATGTGGATATTATAAATGTTCATTTAGGATATCCCAAGTATTTCCTTAACATCATCGGACTATGGAAAATATTTGGAGTAATAGCTATATTAGTACCCCGGTTCAACCTTGTTAAGGAGTGGGCGTATGCTGGATTTTTCTTTGTCATGTCAGGAGCGCTGTTTTCCCATATCACTGCTGGGGATACTGTGATGCAATTATTGCCCGCTCTGGTATTGTTGGTTTTTATTGTCGTATCCTGGTACTACAGGCCAGCTGATCGAAAAATGATTGCCGTTAATCGATAAACAAATAGTATGAATCCCAAAGCAGATTTTTATTTTAACAAAGACTGTAAGTGGCAGAAAGAAATTAGGAAGCTGAGAACAATTTTGCTTGACTGCCTGTTGACAGAAGAATTAAAGTGGGGAGTTCCATGTTACACGTTTGATGGCAGAAACATAGTGCTGATACATATGTTTAAGGACTACTGCGCAATCTTGTTTTTCAAAGGCGTATTGTTAAGTGATACACATGGTATTTTAGTTCAACAAACCAAGCTGGTGCAGTCCGCGCGGCAGATTCGGTTTACCAATTTGCAGCAATTAGTAAAGCTGGTACCCATCGTGAAGGCCTATATTTATGAAGCCATTGAGGTGGAAAGAGCGGGTTTGCAAGTCAAATTGAAAAAGACGGAGGAATTTCCCGTTCCAGACGAATTTCAAAAGCGACTGGATAAAAGCGCCAAGTTGAAAAAAGCCTTTCAAGGTTTGACACCAGGAAGGCAAAGGGCCTACCTTTATTATTTTTCTGCCCCCAAACTCTCCCAAACCCGCGAATCCAGGGTCAAGAAATATATTCCCGCGATTCTCGAAGGGAAAGGATTGGACGACTAGACATTTCCGCGCCCCTGGCAGGCACGTCCAAAATAACCTGGACCAAAACCTATTTTACTTCTACACTACCGAATATTCCGGGCCAAAGAATTTCTGCTAGTTTACAGGCAGCCTCATTCTGTCCTTAAACTTTTCGTCGGATTAGTCGTAGCTGTCATCATCGCTCTAAGTCCCACGGTGACCAGTGCAATGCCCATCGTGAAGATCACTGCAAAGGCAAATACCCACCAATGGATGTCAATATGGTAAGCAAAGTATTGAAGCCATGTATGCACTGACCACCAGGCTACGGGTAAGGCGATTAGGTTGGCTAGTAGGACAAGGACTAGGTAATGGGTTGACACCAGCTCTATGATACTGCCTACGGTGGCTCCCAATACCTTTCGGATCCCAATTTCTTTGGCGCGTTGTTCCGTCGTCAAGGCGGTTAGACCAAGCAAGCCAATGCAGGAAATAAAGATGGTCAACGCACTACCAAAGGAAATAATTTCCTCCCATTTCTGCGCGGCCTTGTAGGCATCTAGATTGCTTTGGTCTTTAAAATAGTAGTCAAATGGATAAAATGGAGATAAGGCCTTAAACGTGGATTCAATCAATTGCAGGGCCTGCGATGTTTGGAAGGGGTCAATTTTAATATAGAACTGCGAGGCATTGCCATCGGGTTCGCAGGAAAAAAGTTGCGCTCCTATCTTTTCGTTGAGTGGCCGGTAATAATAGTCCTTTACCACACCAACCACGGTTAACTTCCTATTTTTTCCAAATAGGTCAACAGTTTTTCCGATGGGATCTTTCCATCCGGCTTCTCGGGCAAAGGTTTCGTTGATTAGTGCGGATCGGGTACTGTCGGAGGGGAAATCCGGGGAGAAATTTCTCCCCTGTACCACGGGAACTTCCAGGGCCGGTAGGTACTGGTCATCGATATGCTCATAATCGAAGGATATTTCCTTTCCATCCACGCGGGCTACCGTGCCCTGCCTGCCCCGGTTATGAACCCCCACCATAAGAATTGAGGCATGGCGGTTCAGCTTGGTCTTGATCAGATCCGCAAACGCCGGGCTCCTGTCCCAATCGGCATTGACCACCACCAGGTTTTTGTCGTTGTAGCCTAACGGTGTATGGGTTAAAAACTGGAACTGTTGGTAGAGGAAGCAGGTACTTATGATCAGTACTGCAGCTAAGGCAAATTGGATAACAATGAGACTGCGGGCGAGGTAGTTTTTTCCCGCCAATTTCACACGTCGATACAGCGTCTCTACAGGATTGAAACCGGAGAGTACCAGGGCGGGATAGAAGCCAGCTGCAAATCCGGTAAGGACGAATAGTCCGGTAAATCCGGCCACCAAAGGGGCATCTAGGAGGTAGGAGATACTAAGCTGCTTGTTGGCAAGTTCGTTAAACGCAGGTAAGATCACTGAAGTTAGGACAAGTCCCAAGGCAAATGCTACTAGACAGAGGAAAAAGGATTCGCCAAGAAACTGACGGGCCAGTTCGGCACGCTGACCACCCATGACTTTGCGAATACCAATCTCCTTACTGCGCTTTATGGATTGGGCCATGGTCAGGTTGATAAAATTAATGCATGCGATGAGCAGGATAAAAAGCGCAATACCGCTCAATATATACGAATAGGAGGGGCTGCTAGGGTCGGAAAGCTCATCTTCCGCATCATAATCCTGACTCAAGTGGATCTGCAGCAGAGGCTGCAGTCCCCAGGCCACAGTTTCGTTGAAATGGCCCTGTTCTTTTGCTTCTTGCAGTTGCCTACCTGCCTTTTCCCGGAAAACCCGGGCCATTTTTTTGCTCACCTCGGCCGGGTTTGCCGCCGGATCCAAGAGCAGAAAAGTACTCATGAAAAAATTCAGCCAATGGTCATCGGGGTTAATTTTTTCTTGAAACCGCATGGGCAGGATCATGTCGAATTTTATTGTTGAATTCTGCGGCGATCGTTTGGCCAGTCCAGAAATTTTAAAGGGTTCAAATTTTCCGTTGACCTGGATCTCCAGGGTCTTTCCAACCACCTGCGTAGTGCCAAAATACTTGATCGCTGCCTGGTCGGTCAGGACCAGGGAATGCAAATCGTTCAACACCTGCTGGGGGTCACCACTGATCAGGGGAAAGGAAAAAACCGAAAAGAAATTGTCATCGGCAAATTTGACGTCCTGCATGAACGTCTGGTTGTTGAGCCGCATGACATATTCCCCACTACTCAAACGCACGAAATCCTTAATTTCTGGAATTTCGGATTTGAATGCAGGTCCCTCGATCAAGCTGGTCTTGCCGGTCTTAAATTCCTCCTGGCCATTCTGGTCCGTGACCCGGGCCGTGATCCGGTAAATCTGGGCTTTCGCGCCGTGAAAGCGGTCGTAGCTCAGCTCGTCCCTAGTATACAGCAGAATAGTCATGCAACAGGCCAATCCCAGACTGAGTCCGCAAAGGTTGATTAGCGATACTGCTTTGTTCCTACGCAGGTTTCTTACCGTGATAAGCAAATAGTTCTTGACCATAGCCAATAGATTGACGTGATACCTTTATTATTGCGGCACAAAAATAATGACACGATTGCCATAAATTGAAAATCAAGTATTTATTGTTTTCCTAGCCTTCCCGATTGCCCAGAACCTATACACGAGTTGTTCACTCTGGTGACATCCATATTATGGGGATGGATGACCACCCGGGTTTATGGTATGCACAATGGATCGCTCGAGGCGGTTTGCAGGATAAATGAACGCACGCGTTTGGGCTTCGTGCCCATTTCTTTAGCTCGTAATTCACTCAAGAATGGTAACTTTATTTAGCCGTTAACGACGAGGTTCAATATTGAAATATCTTGTTTTTTATCGTAAATTGGAGGACATGCCTACCCCATTAAGAATATCTATCACCAAAGAAATCCTTGCCCGCTGCGTCCATTGTGGCAAAGACAACCAAGAGCACCTTATTCCCACCACCTGTGCAGTGGCTACGGCCCTGATGGAGATGTTTCCTCAGGTATATGTTACCAGTTACTTTATTTTTCCCTTTGGTATTGACCACCGCCAAGAGCAGGCTTTGCGCATCCCGTTGCCCTTGGTTGCGCAGCAGTTTATCCAATTGTTTGATGGATTTACTCTAACTCCGAATTTGCGGTTACTCCTTCCTGAGTTTGATTTCACCATCGATGTGCCTGATGAGGTAGTTGAACAAATTAATATCGATGAATTAACGGCGTGGATTGCAAGCAAAAACTTGCCTCGAGCCGCCGCGATTGCTGCATGATTCCCGCACTGTTTTGTTTCGATGTTATCATTCTGTTTTGAGACTTTTCGCTGGATTCACCTTAGCAATCTTAATGGTTTGAAAGCAAACTGTTCCCAGGGCAATGAGCGAGGCCAAGATCCCCGACAGCGCGAAAATCCACCAACGGACTGGCGTTTGGTACGCAAAATGTTGCAACCATTGGTGCATCGCAAGCCAGGCTAGAGGAGCGGCAATCAGAAATGCCACACCCACCAGGATCAGGAACTCTTTGGACAGGAGTTGAAACAGGCTGCTGCTGTTGGCACCAAGCACCTTGCGGATCCCAATCTCCTTGGTGCGTTGAATAGCCGTAAAGATGGAAAGCCCAAGCAAACCCAAACAAGAAATGAAAATAGCCAGGATGGCAAAGATGACCGACAAGCGTCCCACTAATTCTTCGCTCCTGTATAGCTTCGAATATTCTTCACTGGAAAACTGGTAAGAAAAAGGAAATTTCGGGTTTAGCTCTTTGCATAACCTTTCCAGGCTGGCGATGGCCTGATGGGTCTGTCCGGGCAGGGTACGAACCAGTAACACGCCAAATTTGTCCTTTCCTTCCAACCGGAGAATTAATGGTCTAACCTGATCGTGCAAAGATTGAAAATGAAAGTCGTTGGTGACACCGATGATCATGCCTTTGACGCCCCACTGCGTCATTTCATGTCCAATTGGATTCTTAAAGGCCATCTTCTCGACAGCTGCCTGATTTAATATATAGGCTACCGAGTCGGTGGCAAAATCCTTCGAGAATTCTCGCCCCTGTATCATTCGGGCTTTCATGGTCTTTATAAAGTCGTATCCCACGGCAAGCTGGGCAAACATGGGTTTGGAGTTGGGATCTTTACCCGGCCATTGGACGCCGATTGTTCCATTATTGACCTGGGTCGGAGGTTGACTCACCAGACTCACCATGCCAATTCCTGGTCGTTGCAGCGCCTCCTGTTTGAATAGATCTGCTTTGGTGGATAGATCCCCTTCAATGGGAACATAGAGCAAGTTTTCCCGGTCATATCCCAAATTGACAGCTTGCACGTAATTTACTTGCTGGGAAACCAAGAGGGTCGAGATGATAAGGACAATTGACAAAATGAATTGGAAGACCACTAGTCCTTTACGGAACCAGAGCGCCCCAGGTCCCGCCTGCAGAGACCCTCCTTTAAGAACCCGGATAGGATTAAAGGACGAGAGCACTAAAGCTGGATAACTCCCGGACAAGGTTCCGGTTACCAGCACCAGGCCAAGCAGGTATGCCCAAAAGGTCCAATGTCCTAGGGGCAGCGTCAATTGTTTGGACGTAAGTTGATTGAAGGCAGGCAGTGCGAGAGCTGCCATCACCAGGGCCACGGCAGCGGACATGAGGGCAAAAAGCATCGCTTCTCCCATGAATTGGCGGACCAATAGACTGCGCTGCGCACCGATGACTTTTCTTACACCAATTTCTTTAGCCCGCTTCATGGCGCGAGCCGTAGTGAGGTTCATAAAATTGATGCAGGCAATCACTAGAATGAACAGGGCGACTAGGCTGAAGAGACGGACATACTCAATCCGTCCACCGTCTTGAACACCATCGGTGAAATGGCTATGTAAATAAACGTCCGGGTAGCGTTGCAGGAATAGATCCGTTCGCCATCCAGGAATTATCCCGTCTTCTTTTTCAATGAATTTATTCAGGAAATGCTGGATCTTTTGATTGACCCGTTCAGGATCCGCCCCTGGATGGAGCAGAATATTAGTTTCCGGATCGTTATTATCCCAGGCCGTTAAATAATCGTTGTCGGCTAGATAAAAGTTCCAGTTGACAAGAAAATCGAATTTTTCGGAAGCGTGGTAGGGGAGGTCGTCGAAAACGGCACTGACCTGAAAATCCTTTCTATTATCGTAGCGAATCGTTTTTCCCATTGCCTCCTGCGGTCCTCCGAAGAATATAGCAGCCATAGACTTGGAGATGGCAATTGTCTGCGGGGCGCTTAGCGCGTCCGCGGCGCGTCCTGCGAGCAGCGGATAGCTAAACATGCGGAAAAAATCGCTATCTGCCGCAGCGCCCTTTTGTTTGACGATCTTATCTCCCACCTCCATGGTATGCTCGCTAATGTCTTCCAAGGGGGAGGCCAGTTCGACTTCGGGGATATCCTTTTTGAGCTGGCGGGCCAACACTCCTGGAGAATAATACTGGCCCACGATTTTCCCGTCGAAATATTGACGCTCGACAACCCGGTATAGATCGTTTGCCCGCGTGTGAAACGCATCTACACTGCGCTCGTCCAGTACCCAGAGCATGATCAGCAGAGAGCAGGACATGCCCAAGGACAAGCCGGCGATATTGATAGCCGAAAAGCCCCTGTTTTTCCACAGGATGCGTAGAGCCGTTTTGAGGTAGTTCCTAACCATGCTTTCTTTGGGCTAGGATAATGCCAAACTACCTGAACTTTGATTTTCAATAGCTTAGCTAAATAGCACCACTCTCTGCTGTCCGGTTCCATAACAGCCCGGTGTCCGCGAACGGGACACACACAGATTCACGTTGCGATCCACTTCGTCTCCTGTGGCCAACTAGACCACTAGGGTGGCTCCTTATCCTAAAGTAGCTGCAAGTTTGGTAGTTGTGGTGGTCAATCTAACCCGCTTAGATAGTGGCAGGATCCCAGCCCGTGCGGTATTCTCGATCCAGGTATTTATTCGCCTCCGCGATATTGGTAATTTTTAGATTGGCCGCATCGTATTTGAGCAACTTCCCCGTCCGTAATGCCACCGCATACAGGTTGATCGCTTCGGTGATGAATTCTGCTTCGGAAAAATTACCCGGATATTGCTTCCCTGTCTTGCAGGCATCAATAAACAGTGGCAGGGCAGCCGAGGTCTGCTCCACCTGGCTTCGAGTATCTGCTCCGGCACCCGCCGGCGGGTCCATTTTCTTCCCGGCGATAATTTGCGGATTTTGGACATTAAACCCCGCCAATATTTTGCCGCTGTCGCCAACGAACATCATGCCTTCGGCCGGCAATTCTTTGTTTTGTTCGAGTAATTCGTTGGGTATGGGAGGCCGCATGCCGCCGTCATACCAGCATAGGTCCACAGCGGGTCTGGCGCCATTGGCCGGGTACTTGAACCGCACGGAACTGGCCATGGGGAAAGAGAAATCATTTTTGATTTGAAAAGGTATAGGATCGTGCATGCCGCAAATATGACTCAGGTTGGGTTCTATCATGGTTGGACTGGTCAGCTGCAGCGCATTAAAGACGGTCCACAAACTATAATGTCCCATGTCGGCCATGGAGCCTCCACCGAAATCGTACCAGCCCCTAAAGACCATATTCGTATAGTTGGGGCTGTAGGGTCGGTTGGCTTCCGGCCCCAGCCATAAATCCCAGTCCAGTCCTGTTGGAACAGCTGGCGTGTCGGTGGGCAGTGTGGCGTATTGGGGCCACACGGGGCGGTTGGTCCAGTTATGCACTTCTTTGAGTGTCCCAATGGCGCCCGCGTTAATCCAGCTCATGACGGTCTGCATGGAGCCATTGGAATCCCAGGGAATCAAATGGGTGATAGACTTACTGCTCCGGGCCATGGCGATGACCCTCTTGCCTTCGAGTAAGCGGTTGGAAAGCGGCTTATGGACCAGTACGTGTTTTCCTCTTTTCATGGCAGCCATGGCAATCACCCCATGCAGGTGATCGGGCGTCATGATCTTAACGGCATTCAAGTCCTTCTCTTTGTCCAAAAGCTCGCGGACATCTGCGTAGGCATTGCAACCCGAATAGGTAAGTTCCGGATGCACATTCGCATAGAAATTGTCTACGATGGATTTGCCATTGTCCCGTCCCCCGGGAATCGAGTTATCCCCTCCGGGCTCCCAATCTGCTTTTTTAATGGCCGTTCGAATTTGATTTTTCAGCCAATCCTTAGCCCAGTCCCGGTACCCGATAGCTTCCTTATTGGGGTCGCAGACGGCGATGACCTGAAATTGGGTATTGGCAAGCAAGGGTAACAATTCCCGGATACCCTGGGTCCCGACACCGATATAGGCCAGCGTTATCTTATCGCTGGGAGCGACGAAATTTTTACCCCCAAGCACATGCCTAGGTACGATCGTGAAGGCAAGCGTAGAGGTGGCCATGAATTCCACGAATTTCCGCCGGTTGATTCCAACTGCCTTCCCATCTTGGGCGGGGATCTGGTCAGCTGTATTTTCCGGAGCAGGGATAGCGTGATCCAATTCTTTTTTCATATAGCATCATTTTATTTTTGCAGCGAAGCCACTAAAATTACTGCATTTTGTAGCCAATGCGTACAGGGGCGTCAAAATTTAGGTTACCCTTCCTTTATCCGATCCAGGTGAGGGTGTTGCTTTGATTCGAAAAGTAAGCACCGTGATGGAGTCATCTGCGAGCCCTCGGCTTGCCTGGCAGGTTGCCTCGCAATTTTTAGCCTGCCAGCTGCCACCAATACGAAAGAGTATAAAGCAAAGTCCCATGGCAACCCGAATCTCCAGCGCACCCTGGCTGGTCTGATCTTTTGGGCGAAAGACTATTTTATGGCGTAGACCTTGGCTCAACAGGTCTGAGCTGCCGCCAAGATGGCTCCAAGGGATACTCTGGGTCCTCGGCTCAATCCATACGCGAATTTGTCCTAGCTAAACACCCGGACGTTGGACCCAGGGATTCTTTTACTGTACCTTAGCCAAAAATTAGGCCATGGAGATCATCCCCATTTTATTAAAGGAAATGGAGCAAGAGGCGGCTATTACCAGAAAGATGCTTAGCCGGGTTCCCGCTGACCGGTTCAGTTGGCAACCCCATCCCAAGAGTATGACTTTGCAGCGACTAGCCACGCACCTGGCTGAATTGCCCTCCTGGGTAAATATGGTAATTAACACCGACGAGTTGGATTTCGCCAAAGCAGACTACAAACCCCATGTAGTGCACAGCACCCAGGATTTGCTGGATTATTTTGAAAAATCCTATTCCCTGGGCCGTGACGCTTTAGCAAATACATCGGAGCAGGAACTGATGCGCAAGTGGACCATGCGCAGTGGAGAGAAGATTTATTCCACTTCGCCCAAAATCGAAATGCTTCGGGCGGCGTTTAGTCAAACGGTACATCACCGGGCGCAACTCGGCGTATTTCTTCGCCTGCTCGACGTACCCATACCCGGGAGTTACGGCCCCAGTGCAGACGAACCCAATATGTAAGTGGCGATTTTTTTGGTGGTTTAAAAGAATACCCGCCTGGGCGCTTTGCCTCCGTTTTGTGGGCCGACCTACCTGCGCCATCGTGGAGTTTTTTTTTGAGATTTCCTAGGATTGAAACGCGATTCGAATTGTCCAGCTCAGCTAACTAAACCCAGTTCAATGCACATTCAACCAAGTTTTATTGCGAAACCCCGTATTGCTCGTGCAAGGCCGCGGCTCCTGCTATTGACCTGCTTACTTCTTTGGACCCTGGCTGGCTTTAGGCTACTTGCCCAACCGCTTCGGGTGGGTATCGCCGGTCTTAGCCACGATCATGTCATCGGTATCATGAATCAATTCCAAAAAGGGAATGTGGTTATCGTAGGAATAGCGGAGGCTGATCCAAGCCTGGTAGAGAAGTATAAAAGAAAATATCAGCTAGCGGACTCGCTTTTTTTTACCACGGTGTCGATAATGCTGGAACATATCAGGCCAGATGTCGTGCTTGCCTATAATCCCATTGCTGAGCACCTGGCTGTGGTGCAGGCATGTGCGCCCAAAGGGATATCCGTGATGGTGGAAAAACCTCTGGCTACGACTACCGATCAATCCCAGCGCATGGCGGCTTTAGCCAAACAATACCACACCCTGGTCCTCACCAATTATGAAACAACCTGGTACCCCACAAACCAGCAGGTGTACAGTATGATACACCAGGAGCAGGTGATTGGTCAGATCAGTAAAATGATCGTTCATTCAGGTCATCAAGGTCCTCGTGAAATTGGTTGCAGCCCGGACTTTCTCAGCTGGCTGACGGATTCGGTAAAAAACGGGGGCGGGGCGATTATGGATTTTGGATGTTATGGCGCCAACCTCATGACCTGGCTGATGCAGGGTCAAACGCCCATTTCCGTCACGGCGATTTCAAGACACATTAAGCCGAATCTCTATCCCCAAGTGGACGACGACGCCACCATCTTGCTGGAATACCCAGGCGCGATGGGTATCATCGAGGCCTCTTGGAACTGGCCGTTTTCGATTAAAGATCTGGAAGTCTACGGTCAAAAGGGGTATTTGCATGCCCTGAACGCAAACGAGCTGCAGGAGCGAAATCTCAATACCTATTATCCCGTTACTGTCAGGCCGACTCCGTATACGGATAATCTCAGCTACCTGGCCGCTCTACTCAAAGGCGAAATCCATCCGGTCCAAGATTTATCGTCTCTGGAAAATAACTTGATTGTGGTCCAGATCCTGGAAGCCGCACGCAAGTCGGCTAAGGAGGGGCGTAAAATCATGCTGTGAACCATGCGGAGTACCCCTATATGAAACTGGTTTGGAAAGCTGAAGATTACTTAAGTAGTTTGATGTTAAATTTCATATAGAGTTCATAAGTCATTATTTTCTAATAATTGAGTACAGGATAAATTTAATCTCTTTGAACAATTTTGCCTTGTTGCACGCCAGGGGTACACCAAAGTCCTTCATGGCCTTGGCTTATCGTTTGGGTCATCTTTTGCCTGGATCGGGGGTGTTTCCGGAGTGTCGCGAGCGGCGCCTAGGTTTGCCAGACATGGCAGGAGGCCTTCGAATACCCTTCTCTCCTAGACTAGGATGTAATTGGTTTTGTCTTAACTTTTCTCCAAATCAATATAATCATGTTCAGTTTAATCAGCTTAGTGGGTCATGTATCGAACGCTCTTTATGCCATAGGCTCCGGGTTCAGAAATATGGTATACCTCAGACTCTGCTTCATTTTGGCCGCCTTCTTTGATGTGATATATTATTTTTTTGATCAAGACAAGCCATTTTGGACTCCCCTGCTCTGGAGCATGGCCGTGGTCGCCATAAATATCTATCAGGTCCTTAGGATACTGTACGAAAAGCGCTTTTTGAATTTATCCGAAGACGAAGAGAAAGTCTTCGATATGATTGGAACTAAAATGGACATACTCAATTTTAAGAAATTTATGCGGGCCGGCCATTGGCATGAATATGGACAACACCATGAGATTATTACCGAGAACGAGGCTACGGAACGCCTGTTTCTGCTGGTGGAAGGCGAAGCCGAAGTGCGGATTCACGACAAGCACGTTTCGACGATACAGAAAGGAAATTTTATTGGAGAAATGAGTTTTCTTAGCGGGGAATTGCCTTCTGCCAATGTATTGACCGTTACGCCCTCAAAGATCCTGAGCTGGGAGAAAACCAAACTCAGGCAATTGTTGGAAAAAAATACCGAACTACGCCACGAAATCCATTCGCTGTTCAGTAAAGATCTGATCCTAAAACTGATTAATCAAAATAAGCGGGGCATTGTGTAATCTCATCTGGCTGCATGTGATATGGGGTGTCTTGCCTGGATGCAGAAGCGAACCGGGCACTTTCCTCGCTATCTTAGATCCAAGTCCTGGTTCCACGCTCAGCTTTGCAACGATGAGAAGATAGCCTGCAGCAAGTCTGCAAACGCTTCGGCTGGATTTTTGATGATCGCCCATACCATTAAGCCAGCGCCAACTACCAACATCAAGATCCAGAGAGCTTCCGCCAAGGCTTTCCACGTTTGATGCCGGCGGATTTTGCGCGCTTCTTTCAGGTAAGCTTCCTGATAGGCCCGGTTTTCCCATAATGCCTGATCCGGGTAATTCAAATTTTTTTCTTGTATTGTCCGGTTTAATTGGGTAATCGTGGCAGGTATGATTCCAGCCAAACCAATAAGACCGCTCACAAATACCAGTTTGTTCAGCCTTTTATTGCCTTTGTAATTGGTCCTGGCCTGCGCCTTTCCAACCAGCCTATAATAGTAGCTGGTATCGATCGCTTTACCTTGGGTGGTAGCCAGCACCATAGGCATGGGCTGCACCTGCAGCAGATCAGGTGTGCCCGGTGCTAAATACTTGGTGAACAGGACAAGCAGGACTAGATGCATTTTTTATTTTCAAATTAAATCAGGGCCCGCAAAAAATGCCTTAGGTACCCACTATTTAACGGTTTTTTGTGCTGGCGGGGACGTCATTTTAACATGTTACTGGATGTAGTGAGGGCTGGAAGGGAGCGGCAAAAGAAGATGTTCGTATCGAATCCGCAATGGGATAATCCAGCACTGGAATATCCGGGTTTACTCCTTGGGCATTTTTCTCTTAGCTCAAACGCAATGTGCCTGGGACCCGGGGGAAGCGGCTGGTCTTCCAACCGCCTGGCAGCGCCGGGGGACTATTAGGAGCTTGGCGGTGGGCTTGAATGTTCAGGCAACGGCCATGGATACCTTTCGAGAGAGGGGCTTTCCTGTCGAGCCTACGATAGCGGTAACGCCACGAATGATTTGTTTAACGAGCCCATCTTGGATAGCGAAGCGGCTATGGTGGTTTCGCTCACTGTCAAACGTTTGGCTCCAGACCTGGTGCGCCGATTGGGCATGGATTAGTTGAATATTGACCCGGTAACAGCGATGGACGTTTTGGATATCGCCGGTGATAACATAGGTTGCTCCCACTTCGCGCAAGACCTCCCTAAACTTGGCATTAGTGTGGGCCAAGTGGCGCATCGGATAATAGGCGACAACAGAAACTGCCCTCAAGCTCGACAGTTCGGTGTTGAGTTTGGAAGCCAGCCCCGCGGCGAATGAAAGGGATGCAATTGCATGACCAAGGCAGTGGAACGGCAAGACAGCCAAGCTGGGTAAGGGGGCTTGTTGGACCAGGCTTCCAGGTTCATTAAGCGCCGCATGCAGACATCGTTGTTCGATATTTTCTTGCTGGGTATGGCAAGTAAAGACCGGGACATAACAGCCTCTGGGCACCGAAATGCGGATCGGGTCGTTTACTCCGCTAATCGCATAATACCGGCTTAAGGCAAGACGGAGTCTGCAGGCATGAATCCTTACGATCCCATCCTGCTTGGGGTCGAAATCAGCAGGTTTGTGTAAAACCTGCACTCCAATGGTATATTCCTTGACCTGATTGGAGCGCCCTTGCAATGTTTCTTCCACGACAAATCGAAGAAATTGCTTTAAGATATGGGATACAGCAAATATGGGATCCGCAGTGATTTTTTGGACCTCCCAGTGGACTAAGTCCCTGGGAAAGGTGACCTGGTTAGTGAGCGCGTCAAATTGTTCCATAGAAATAAGCTAGTTCACTGCAATTTGCCAAGGTGGCAGCAGAAATCAGCTAATTTCCCTCAGTTGACTCCTTGATTAACATCAGGCCGTGCATCTGGTTGGAAGCTCGCCCAAACCGGGAGATTTTCCACCCCACCGATTGCTCAACGGCTCTTCGCTATTACCTTCGAAAGCCCATGGCCTCAGTTAGGTGACACCACCTCGTACGCATCCTCGCCATTCTGGGAAATCGGCAGGTAGTACGTGTTGTTATACACCAGCATGTCCTGACCATTGATGTTTACGTCCTGGGCACCTACCGGAATTTGGGTAACGACGGCGCCGAGAGGAGCAGCGACGACCTGATACGCATTGCCGGTGTATACATAAAATGCGCCTCCGTAGTAATAATACTGTTGGTTTCCGACCATGGTGGTTTCATAGCCCTGTGGCAAATAGCTGACGACTGCCCCAATTGGAGGCGGGACGACCGAATAGCCTCCATTGGCAGGTTGGTAATAACAACCATCATCATAATAGTACTGACCACCGGCAAGTGATAACAAGACAGCATCTGCAGTTAACGCAGGCAGGAAAAATCCGAATGGATGCCAACGCGGACCCCAATAGAAAGGGTGGTACGGGTGGTAATAGTAGGGATGAAGTCCATGGTATCCGCCGGTATGGTACACGTTCACATTATCATGGGCATTAACGTTGCTGTGTACGTTGACATTTTCATGCACATTGACATTACTGGTGTAGACATGGGTGCCCACGTTGCGGCTGCCGCCGTTGATGGTTCTGGCGGGTTCCGGTGACGCTTCTGGTCGCCGAGCCGCAGCTGGGGCAGGTGTATAGGCGGGACGGGAAGGTGCCGACCTGCCTCCACCACCACCACCGAAACTTGGGTGGCCAAATCGTTGTGCCTCGGCATCCAGGGAAATACCCGTCGCCAGCACGGCAAGAAAGCAGGTCAATAGGGGGAAGCTGATTTGATGTATGATTTTCATGACTAATGATTAGTGGGGGATTAATTTATTTTTTGTTCGAAAGGGCTACCATCTTGATTTTTTTTGCTCTGGGTGGGGCCGTGAATTCAAACAGCGCGTCCGGCAAGTCCGGGTTTACTTTCCAATCGGTGAGTACGGCTTCGAATTGAGGTTTAGATGGGTTAGCCGTATTGACGATAACCATTTTTACTGGGAGGTAAAAGGCATCATCACAAATCCAGAACTGGAAAGTCTTGTCCTTTCCAGTGCCGGCGATGTGGAAACAATCCTTTCCGTCTGCCTTGGTTATGCCCAGGTAAATGAGGTTGGTTGCATCCGCTAATATATCGTCTACAAAAGTCGGATAAAAGAAGTCTGCGGCGGGAAACTCAATTCCATAGAGCTTGTTTACGGTATCAATCATATTCATCACCGGAGCCGTGGACTCGATTTGGCCGTATTGGTTCTTGTCCAAAGAAAAGTAAGTGAGTGTCTTGCCATTATAAGACAGGTACCTGGTTCCTTTGTCTCCTTCGGCCCGGACTAAAAGCTTATTGGGTCCGTGCAAGAAGAGTTGCTCGTCGTCGGTATGCTTGACCAGGCCAAGATCACGACTAACGATATCGTAATTGGATTTAACCGTAAGACTGCAGGATCCCAATTCTCCGATCACCGAACTCATATGGTCCAGGATGGACACGGCCACGCTATCAATGCGACGAACTTGTGCATCGATTTGAAGACTGGCCGCAAAAAACACAATAACGAAAAGCATTTTTTTATTCATGGTCATGGTATTTTAGGCATTCTAAGGTGAAATTCCAGGGTTTAGCCGTACAAACATAGTAAACCTGAACACTTAACCGGCAAATAACGTTCCGAACAATAATTGTTCCAATGGACGGGCCCCCAGCCCTAGCCTAAAACCGCTCCTGTCGGTGGATTTGACTCGCGAACCGGTAAACGCTATTAATTTTCCTTTGCGAATTAGCTCAACAGCCGCTGGATCCGAGGGGCAATAAGT
The DNA here is from genome assembly GCA_963742225.1 of uncultured Chitinophagaceae bacterium. Lineage (GTDB taxonomy): Bacteria > Bacteroidota > Bacteroidia > Chitinophagales > Chitinophagaceae > Puia. The sequence goes on from CAVULD010000006.1 coordinate 504,800, forward strand.
ATTTTTGTCGGGTGAGCAAGACTCAACCCGATTGGACATGACGAAACAAATAATATGAACTGGACGTCGACCTGCAGCAGGCAATTGACTCTCGGTATTGTCCTGCTGTTTTTTTCCCGCCCGATTGCTTTTAGCCAGGACAATTATGAGATTCAGGTATATGGATCAGAAACCGTAGCCAAAAACAATACGATGGTCGAGTTGCACAGCAATTTCACCTTTGACGGTACCACCCAGGTCTTGCAGGGCGTGTTGCCTACCAACCACATGCTCCATGAAACGGTGGAAATAACGCACGGGTTTACCAATATATTCGAGGTCGGCTTTTATTTTTTCAATGCCATAGGAGACGATGGCCGCACGGCCTATGTGGGCAGTCATATCCGGCCCCGTATTATGGTACCCAAATCCTGGAACTGGCCCGTGGGGGTTAGTCTGTCCTTGGAAGGCGGCTATCAAAAAAGCCAGTATTGCGAAGACACATGGACCATGGAAGTGCGTCCGATTGTCGACAAAACGATGGGCAAATTCTATGTATCCGTAAACCCGACTTTCGATAAATCCTTTAAGGGAGTAAATCAAAATATTGGCTTCGTCTTTTCCCCCAACGTGAAAGTCAGCTACAATATCACCAAGGTTATTGCTGCTGGATTAGAATACTATGGCTCAATTGGACCGCTCTATGACATCTACCCCTGGGCCCAACAGCAGGAGCAACTGTTTTTTGCAATCGACTTGGACTGGTCGCCAGACTGGGAATTCAACTGCGGCTACGGACTAGGCAATTCGCCAAGCACAGGAAACGCGATTTTTAAAGTTATTTTAGGCTACCGATTCCATTGATCTGATGCTATGTAATTCCTGATACCTAAATTTAAATATCATGAAAAAAAATGCCAACATTCCGGATCATTACCAACGGGTCATGCCCTATTTAATTCTGGCGCATGCATCCCGATTCTTAACCTTTACGCAAACGGTATTTGATGCCCAAAAGACGCATCTGGCCATGCGCGACGATCAGCTCATCCAACATGGCGAACTCATGATCGGGGAGTGCACCATCATGTTTGCAGATAGCACGGCAAAATACGAACCGCGCCCGGCCGGCATGTTTGTGTATGTTGATGATGCGGACCTGACTTACGCCAAGGCGATTTCCGCAGGGGCTAAATCGGTTAGCCCAGTTGCGGATCAGCCTTACGGCAGAAGCGGTGGCGTCCTGGATCCCTTCGGCAATACCTGGTGGATTACGGAACCCTTATAATGCCAAAGATTCTTCCTCATACCAACGCTACCTATCGGGCCTGCGCTACATCCCAATCACTCCAAAAATGGGAGAATACACTCTCCAACTGTTCCCTTTTTGGGATTAACAGGATAACCCCATGCAGGCGAAAAATTGCATATTTCATAACCAGGTCTTTATGTCGTCGTTGGTTTTGAAGGCCTTACAAGATGAAATATAAACCTATGCGAGGACGTTATATATGGACTGACTTTTGCTGGTTATTCAGCCGAGTCTCTTAAATCCGAACCCTATAAAGAAAATAAGCCATGCTTAATCCTAAACCCCTATGCGTCATTATTATCGTATCATTCTTGCTTTTAGGACTGTATGAGAAACACTCCGGCGATGTGGTAACCGTTACCCATCATTTTGGTCGAAAAGCCGGCAACGTGCAGTATTCAATGATGTCCGGCAATTCCCTGATCTTCTTTTCGCTTTTTCTGGCGGCCGTTGCTACCTATGTATTTAGGAAGGAGTAAGTAGTGGATATTTCCTCCGTCGATTTAGAGTCCGAGTAATGTCCTACAACAGTCAGGTCCAACAGGCGTTGCTTGGCCGGTTCAGGACCCGCTGGCATGCTCATTTTGACCAGCCCTGGGCTATGTGTTGCGGTACTTGTACCTTTGTCGGACTTGCGGCAATCAGGGGCAGTTCTGCATCGATTGGCGAAATCAAAATAGGTAGCTATGGGGTCGAATTCAGAGCGATTGAAACGACTATTTTCAGGCCTTATAGCCAGTTGCGGCTGGGTGGCCGTGGTGGTCCAGTTTTACTTGATGATGGGCAGTCACGTGGAGCCAGTCGGTGAAACGGTGGTTCGATTTTTTAGCTACTTTACTATTCTCACAAACATTTTGGTCGCCTACTGCTTTACCGCACTCGCGTTCGGCTCCGGGGCACTAGGTGCTCATTTTTTTTCCCGAACGACCGTGCTTACTTCCGTGACAGCGTATATCGTTTTTGTGGCCATTGTGTACCATACGCTACTTCGTCAAATTTGGGACCCCAAAGGATTGCAGTTGATCGTGGACCAGCTCCTCCACTCGGCTGACCCCCTGTTATGCTTACTGTTCTGGTTTCTCTTTGTTGCCAAGGGCGATCTCCACTGGAAAAATGCGTTGCCATGGCTTATTTACCCAATCTTCTATTTGTTCTATGTTATGGCTCGTGGGGCATTGACGAAGGACTACCCGTATCCGTTTATTAATGCGGCCGATCTGGGTTGGGCCAAAGCGGCATGGAACAGTTTTGCCCTCCTGGTAGCCTTCCTGTTGCTTTCTTTACTGCTAGTGGCCATTTCCAAGGCGACCAGCGGGCCATCTGGCAACAGCCCTTCGAAGTAGAAGTTGCTACAGGGTTGCATCCGTTGAAAAAAACTAGCCCCATGGCTTACCGATTTCCCGGGGCAACACCCTTCTGACAAGCCTACGGATAATTCCATACTTTTACGCACGAGTATAGCGCTCCCCCGTCCTTGTTGCGAATCGACATCCCAGATGTCCCGGATGCAGTGAGCGCAGCGAATAAAGACCTGCTATTTGATGTACAAACACCAATGACTCTAGACATGTTGATGGAACAAACGATGCGATGGTTTGGTCCGGAAGATCCGGTCGGATTATGGGATATCCGGCAGGCCGGATGCACCGGGGTTGTGACTGCACTTCACCACATTCCCGTCGGGGAAGTCTGGTCCGTGGAGGAGATCTCGAAGCGAAAACTACAGATTCAACAAGCAGGAATGACCTGGACCGTGATCGAGAGTCTGCCTGTTCATGAAGATATCAAGAAAGCAACGGCAGGCAAGGCAAAACAGTATATCGAAAACTATAAACTAAGCCTGCGCAATATCGGCGCCTGCGGTTTAAAAGTGGTTACCTACAATTTTATGCCGGTATTAGACTGGATGCGGACGGATCTTTCCTTTGAGCTGGGAGATAAAAGCAAGGCACTTCGTTTTGAAAGATCGGCCTTTATCGCCTTTGACGTCTTTCTACTCGGGCGTCCGGGGGCTGAAAAGGACTACTCGGACCAGGACTTACACGTAGCACAGAACCGCTTAGCCGAGATGAGTGCCCGCGAGAAAAAAGATCTCATGACCACAGCGCTAATGGGGTTACCGGGTAGTGAGGAAAAATTTTCCCCTCAGCAAATGTTGGAGGCGATAAAATCCTACGAAGGAATCGACGCAGGTCAGTTGAAAAAACACCTGTTCCACTTTTTGCAACAGGTTGTGCCGGTGGCGGAAGAAAATGGATTACAGATGGCCATCCATCCGGATGATCCACCGTTTCCTATTCTTGGATTGCCCCGGATCGTCAGCACCGAGCAAGATGCCAAACAACTGCTAAGTGCAGTTTCTTCGCCGGCCAACGGGCTTTGTTTTTGTACCGGGTCCTATGGCGTTCGAGCGGATAATGATCTGCCTGGGATGATTGCCCGCCTGGGAGACCATATTCACTTTCTGCATCTGCGTAGCACCAAGCGGGATGAGCATGGCAATTTCTACGAAGCCAATCACCTCGAAGGGGACGTGGATATTTTCAGGGTAGTAGAGCAAATCGTCATGCTGATGGACCGGCGAGCGGTGTCCATACCCATGCGTCCCGACCATGGACACGTCATGCTGGACGACCTATCCAAGCAGACCAACCCTGGCTACAGCGCTATCGGCAGGTTGCGGGGTTTGGCTGAACTTCGAGGGCTGGAGCTGGGTATCAGCAGGAATTTGCAAGCACGACCTTAGCGAGCAGGACAGCAAGGTCTATTTTTTCAACATTTTCAGGCACACGGGGCTGGGCACATCCAGGTGAAAACCGGTTGGCTTCAACGATCCGTTCTGCGCATTGATCGAAAACACCACGATCTTATCCGAACCTTGGTCCCCCACCAACAGGAATTTACCCGTAGGGTCAATCAGGAAATTACGAGGTGTTGATCCCAAAACCGATTGAAACCCGCGGTGCGTCAGTTTGCCGGAAACAGAATCTATGGAAAATATGGCAAGGCTGTTGGCATCGCCTCGGTTGGATGCATATAAGAACTTCCCGTTCGGAGAGATATGAATATCCGCACTACCTTTGGCTCCTGTAAATCCAGCGGGATGGGTACTGATGCGTTGCACATGCGTCAGGTTACCATTATGGTAGTAGAATGCGTCAATCGTTCCCGTGAGTTCTTCAATCAGGTAGGCAAAGGGTTTTTGGGGGTGAAAGACAAAATGTCTGGGGCCGCTGCCCGGGGTCGTGTTCACTGCAGAGTCCGGGGCTGCCGTGAGTGGCCGAGAGCTCGACGGGCTAAATCGATAAATGGTTTCCTGATCGGTACCCAGATCTGCGGCAAACAAAAATCGCTCGTCTGCTGAAAAGACAACGGAATGGACATGGGCCTTTTCCTGGCGCTCGTGATTGGGGCCCTTGCCTTCTTGTTGTATGTTTTCGGCCAGGGGGGCCAAACTCCCGTCGGCGCGTACCGGAATCGCCGACAGACTGCCTCCGCTGTAGTTGGCGACCACGACCCAATTCGCTTGATGATTTTCCGTGATGTAGCAGGGATCGGCTCCTCCGCTGGACTGCTTATTGAGAAAATGCAACCGGCCGCTGGTCTTATCAAAGCTAAATGCGCTAACTTCTCCGTTTTGATCGGCTCCGTTCTCGTTGACGGCATACAGGTATTGGCCGCTAGGTGAGATGGTAAGGTAGGAGGGGTTTTTTGACTCGGCCGAATCGACGAGAACCGCCCGGCCGCTCGCGAGGTTGAAATCGTATACGTAGATACCTGCGCTCTTGTTGTTCATAGTGTAAGTGCCGACAAACAAATAATAGTGCTGGCTGAAGGCGCTGAAGGATATCAGGGTCATCGCGAATGGCAAAATGAATCGCATAGAAGAAATATTTATTTATTGGGATGCAGCTGCAATTTACGCATTGGCAGGTAGCCACATGCGAGAATTGGATGAAATAATTGGCGAACCGCGGCGGGCGTTTGATGCTGCGACTTGCCACCCTATTGATATGGCAGGAAAAAGGGGGTAGCGAGTCCCTGTAGTTCTCATTTGCAATTGGTTCTTATGACAAGAAAATTTTTAGTCCTCGCAACCCTACTATCAGGCTGGGTATGCGCTAGAGGTCAAGAACCGGGGCGAGCATCTATACATCCCGGACAAGTATTGCTTGACACACAAGGGCACCCGATCAACGCCCATGGTGGAGGGATTCTGTATTACCAAGGAACTTATTATTGGTATGGAGAGATTAAACAAGGCAAGACATGGCGGGTTCCGGATGTGCGTACCTGGGAAGATTATCGGGTCGATGCGTCGGGGGTGTCATGCTATTCATCCAAAGACCTGGTACATTGGAATTATTTGGGAGTGGCCTTGCAGCCCAATCGGTCGGACAGCAGCAGCGATCTTCACCCCAGCAAAGTGATTGAGCGCCCCAAGGTGCTATTTAATAGTAAGACGAATCAATTTGTGATGTGGATCCATATCGACCATGCCGATTACAGCTTAGCGAGGGCGGGGGTGGCGGTTAGCCAAAGCCCTCAGGGACCTTTTCGCTACTTGGGTAGCCTGCGACCCAATGGCCAACAATGCCGCGACATGACCCTGTTTGAAGACCTGGACAAAAAGGCCTACCTGATCTACGCCTCGGAAGACAACAGGACCATGCAGGTTTGTCTTTTGTCCGAGGATTACCTCCGTCCTACGACCACATACCAGCGGATCCTGATCGACGCCCATCGGGAAGCGCCAGCAATGTTTAGGTATGAGGGTCGCTATTATTTGATCACTTCACTCTGTAGCGGTTGGGATCCTAATGCCGCCTGGCTTGCCGAGTCAAATGCGGGTCCCTTGGGCCCATGGACCGTAAAAGGCAACCCATGTAGCGGTGCCGACTCCGCTACCACGTTTCATGCCCAAAGTAATTTCGTGTTAGCTGTCCCGGGAAAAGCCGGGCAATTTATCTTCATGGCAGACCGCTGGGACAAAACCAATCTGGAGGATTCCCGCTATGTGTGGCTGCCTATGTCCTTTCATGACCTCACGGCTATCATCCCCTGGACTTCGTCTTGGTCACCCAACTCGCGTTGACCCGGCAACATAAAAAAAAAGGGTCGGCTTGAGGAGCCCACCCGATTGCAAGTTGTAAAAAGATCAGTTTTATCGGATCACTTTCACATTGACGGCGTTCAGGCCTTTTTTACCGTTCTGTACATCAAATTCTACCCGGTCATTTTGTTTGATCTGGTCAATTAGCCCGCTGGCGTGTACAAAAGTTTCTTTTCCGGAATCATCATGCTTGATAAAGCCGAAGCCTTTATCCGTGTTAAAAAACTTTACGGTGCCTGTTGTTTTCGTGTTCATTGTTAAATGGTATTGGTAATAAAATGGAGCGCAATATACATAAATTTGCGCATGCTGCCGACGAAATCCTAATAAATAGAATATCAATTAGTTGCCTTGGATCAACCGCGTTACCGGACCTTTCTTTTTATCTTCGCCCAAAAACCGATGAGGTGCAACACGATCCTGGCTCTTGGGCTAATCACCGGACAGCTGATGTCCTGTCATTCAAATCCTTCGACGTCTACGCCGGCGGTCAAGGACAGCGCGGCAAGCTCAAATAAAGATTTCGCACCAAAGGGGCAGGATAGCGTCCCTGTGTCAGGTGCCGTGGACGCCAAAAAGGTACTCGCCTTGCCCCAGGTTCCCATCCTCTGTTACCATCAGATCAGGGACTGGAAGCCAACGGATTCCAAGACAGCCAAAGACTACATTGTCCCGCCCGATCATTTCCAGGCACAAATAGAGATGCTGGCGCAGCTTGGATACCACAGTATTTTACCCGATCAGCTGCTCGCCTATCTCACAGGGGGCGCTCAGCTTCCCCCAAAACCCATCATGCTAACCTTCGATGACACGGACGTGGACCAGTGGAATGTTGCTCGAACCGAGCTAGCTAAACATGGGTTTAAGGGCGTATATTTTATTATGACCGTTTCCTTGGGAAAACCGCATTACATGAGCCGAGAACAAGTGAAGGAACTTGCAGACCAGGGCAACATCATCGGTTCCCATACCTGGGATCACCACAACGTCAAAAAATATGGGGGTTCCGATTGGGCCACTCAAATTGACAAGCCAACCAAGGAACTGGAGCAGATCACCGGCAAAAGAATCCGGTATTTCGCCTACCCCTTTGGCCTCTGGAATAAGGCCGCGATCCAGGAGTTGAAGAAAAGAGGCTTTGTGGCAGCCTTCCAATTGATTGAAAAACGGGACGATCAGGATCCGCTATTTACCATTCGGCGGATGATTGTACCCGGCTCTTGGAGTCCTGCCGGTCTAGAGCATGCCATAGGAAAGAATTTTTGAATCTTGTCCGACGAGTATGCAAAAATTCTTACCCTCCAGAAAAGCTCGATATTTTTATCCCTCACAACTTCTCCCTTATATGACCCAAGTAACCCTCCCGGATGCCAACCAACTGGACCTGCTCATCCGCTCCCGACGCAGCGTGTTTACTAACCAATTTGTACCCGGCAAGCGAATACCAGATCAACTAGTCTGGCAATTGTTGGAGAATGCAAACTGGGCGCCTACCCATAAACGTACCGAACCCTGGCGGTTTACCGTTTTCACGTCCGATGGACTGTCTACACTGGCCGCATTCCAGGCAGACCTCTACCGGCGGAATGCAGCGGCAAAATTCAGCCAGGAGAAGAGTGATAAGCTGGTCCGAACCATTATGGCATGTTCGCATGTTATTGCCCTGGGCATGAAGCGCAGCGCGGGGGACCATATTCCCGAGGTCGAGGAAATCGCGGCCGTTGCGTGCGCCGTTCAGAACATATACCTTTCCCTAGCCCCGCACGGTCTGGGAGGCTATTGGAGTACAGGCGGGGTGACTTATTTACCGGAAGCCAAATCCTATTTCGGACTGCAGGACACCGACAGGCTGATGGGCTTTTTCTACCTGGGCTATGTGCAAATACCTTCCGGCGATTCGAAGCGGGGTCCGGTTGCGGAAAAGACTACCTGGGTAAGCCAGTAGGGCCCCCGCCGAACCCAGCGGGTCTTGGCTTGATAAATTGCCCTATCTTGCACGTCGTAAACAAATTCCGATTATTAACCTTTAAATGTAAATAGATAATGCGCACATTACATCTGTTTCCAGTTGCTCTTTTGCTTTGCCTAATGGCTTGCAACAACGGAAGCGAAAAGACCGCTTCCTCTACAGACACTACCGCTGCCATGAGTCCGGATACCACGACCCACGCAGCCGATACCGTAAAAGCGATCCCACCGATCCCGCCCGTTCCTGCCGGGGCTAAAGTATTCTTTAAGAATCTAAAAGATGGACAAAGCGTGAAGTCTCCATTCAAAGTGGAATTCGGAGTTGAGGGAATGAAAGTTGATACCGCCGGGGCCATTGTGGCTGGATCCGGACACCACCACTTGTTGGTTAATTCGGAAGATTCTCTATCTTCCGGAACAGTGGTACCTAAAGATGAGAAACACATCCATTTTGGGAAAGCCCAGACATCAACAGAACTTACGCTGCCCCCTGGCAAGTATAAACTTACCTTGCAGTTTGCGGACGGGATTCACCGTTCTTATGGTAGCCAACTGGCTGCTACGATTAACGTGACCGTTAAATGATCTTGCTTGCACATGGAACGGAACCTGCTTCACTCAAGGAAGCAGGTTTTTTTTGCTCCGCAGGCAAGCCTCTTGGGGTAGGCTGATCATGCAGCTCCCGCGTGCTAGATGATTCCTTCAAGGGTAGGCCAGTCCTAGTGCCAGGATGTAGCCTCTGTTGGGTTTGCAATGGCTAAGCACTAAGTTTTCTAAAAATCCATCCAGCGATTTGCGGACTGATTCCATATCCTTGGGCCTGGCTTTTCGGATGGATGCGAAGGTGCCGCGGTCAGCTTCCGCATACGTTACTACTTGGTCATAGCCTATGGGCGCCGAGAAAGTCACCAAACCGCTTTGGTTATTTATTTTTTTATAAGGCCAAAAAGTCCATCCTATATGATTTTGGTTGAGCAGGTCGCTAAAGGATTTGATCCATTCGTCTTTATTTTCACCAGTCTCACCGCAATAAATGGGTACCTGGTAGCGGCTGCGAAAATCCAAGTAAGATTGAATGACTTCTTGGGTCGTTGCGGTCCAATATTTATGGAACGTGTACACGGCTTTATGGTCAAAGGGAGGACCGAAAATGCCGAAATTCGAATCCCACTGGCTGCCCCCCAGAATAACCAGGTGGTTGGTATCGACTTCTCGAATAGCGTGCACAATCCGGCGGTACAGTGGCTCCAGTTTCGGATTGAAATGTGCGGTGTCGAAGTAGTGGGCAATGGGCTCGTTGAGTAAGTCGTAACCCAAAATCATGGGCTCGCTGCGGTAATGGGAAGCGATATCGCGCCAGATCTGGATCGTTAACTCCTGACTTGAATCCTGGTCAAACAAGTAGGGGTAGCCATAGCCATCGTCGATATTGTCTCCTGTCTGGCCACCCGGCGCGCAATGCATATCCAGTATTACGTAGAGCTTCTGGCGGCGACACCATGTGATCAACCGGTCCATCAACAAATACCCCCGGTTGGGACCTCGACCACCCAGATAGTCCTGGTCCGTAAAAAGCTTGTAGTGGAAGGGGACACGAATCGTATTCATCCCCAGACTCTTGATATAATGGATATCCTGCTCGCTAATATAGCCATCTTGAAATTTTTGCCAGAACCTAGCGGCCATATCCGGACCGATCAGTTCCTTCAGGGCCTCATCGATAAGCCTCGGACAATTGGTCTTACTGAATCCGAACATGTATCCTTCCGGAACCAACCAATTACCGAGGTTGGTACCCCGGATTAAAAATTCCTGACCGTCGGGACCGATGATATGGCTACCCTCTGTATAGATAAAGCCAGCAGGCTGGCCAAAGCTCGTTAGGCCCAGGGTCAGGAAACAGGTGATTAGTGTGATGGTAGATTTCATGCCTAATGATTTTTAACGCGGCTAATTATTTTCCACCGCGAATGTCTTGAAGTTTGGTCACCGCATAGGAGATACTGGTAAAGGTGGTTTGACAGGATTTGCCGGTAGGGCTTTGCGAGGAAAAGCCTACCAAGGCGTCTTTATTGGTATTGAGGTAAAAATACCGCACGAGGTGCCAGAATTGTCCGTCGGTGGAATAATGAAAAGCATAGACGTGACTGCCCAAGCCTGCAATGCGCAAGTAAACCTGGTTTGCGTTGATCTGGGTATGGTTGCAGTCGTCCGAAATTCCGTTGTTGACCACCGACACCACAAAGGGTATTTTCTGCGGAGAATATTCAAAGCAGAGTTTAGCCCACTGGTCCCGGCCAGCGTAAACGACCAGTACCCCTGCGTCGTAATCAGTCCTGAAGTGAACCGTCGCATGGGCAGCAAGTAAAAAAGTATCCGCAGGCAAAAAGACCGCCTTGGGGGAATTGACCACGGCGTATTGGTGCTGCGGATCGATGAACAGGTCGGTTTTCTCACCTCCGACTATCCGTAATGAGTCGTTGGCATAAGTCCACTTCAGGGGATCGTTGATCCAGGCCAGCGGTTTGGGGATTTCTTTGATCTGAAATTCAGTTTTTCTAGCCTGTGCTAGAATTCCGGTCGTGCAAAAAAGAGTGACGAGCAGCAACGTCAGGCATCGGTTCATGGCATTTTAGTTTAAGTTTTTACAAGGCTGTAGCAGGCAACCCTACGGCACGCTTGCACACTTACCAATTGGACATGGGGTCCCCAACCAAGCGAAGATCTTCATTAAATCCTTTCATATAGTCGGTGTCCGCAGGGGACAGCGAGAAATCAAAAATGTCGAAATTCTCCTTCAAACGTTCCGGTGTAACCGATTTGGGAATGGCCGAGACTCCTAGTTCTAGATCCCAACGCAAAATGATCTGCGCTGTAGTCTTGTGGTATTTGGAGGCCAACTCCATCAGCCTGGGGTCCTTCAGCTTTTTGCCGCGAACCAGTGGAGAGTAGGCTTGTAATTGAATGTTGTGCTTTTGGCAATGGTCCAACAGGGTCTCCAAATACAGGTAAGGGCTAAATTCTACCTGGTTTACCGCTGGGGGGATCACTGCATAGTCCAAGAGCTCCACCATGAAGGGGAGCAGGTAATTGGCTACACCAATGGCCCGAACCCGCTTCTGGTCGTATAGCTTTTCCAGGGCCTTCCAGGTTGCTTGACGTTTGCCGCGCACCGGCCAATGCACCAGGTAGAGGTCCATAAAATCCATCCCCAGATTCTTGAGGCTCTTATCAAAAGCTCGGAGAGTGGAATCGAACCCTTGATCTGGGTTATCTACTTTGGAAGTGATAAATACTTCGCCTCGCTGCAATCCGCTAGCTGTAAATGCTCGGCCCACCTCGGACTCGTTGTGGTACATGGCTGCGGTATCGATGAGCCGGTACCCGATACGAAAGGCTTCTTCGACAGCCTGCTCGGCCTGCTTGCCATGCATGGCGTAAACCCCCAGGCCAAGCAGCGGCATGGAAACCCCGTTGTTGAGCAATACGTTTGGTTGGTTTTGACTTTGGACTACCATTTTTCCAGGCCGAGTAGTTTTTTGCCCAACTCTGTCAGCCGGGCGGTCGCGTATTTTGTCTTCTCCCATTCCCTGGGGTCACCAGGAAAGGCGTACCCTTCGGGAGCTTTTCGTTCCTGCCAGGAACTTATCCTCCATTGGCGAAGCACTTCGTTGTCAGGCTGCGCGGGCATCATCGAGATGTATTGCGCCAGGCGGACCTTATTTGCGGAGCGATTTGGTCGAATGCCGTGGGCAAGCAGGCTATTGAATATTAACAGATCACCTTCTTTCATTTTTACTTTTACGATGTCCATCCCCGTGGTATCCGGCTTGAAATGATCCCGGTCCGCGGGTTGCGTTTGCTTCCATTGGTCGTAGCGGCGATACAGTTCAGGAACACATTGGAAACCGCCCATCTCTTCATCGTCTTGGTCGGCCAGGGCGAGTACACCCTGAACATTTTGGGGCCTGGTTTCTGGGTCATAATCCCAGTGAATAAAGCCTTTGAATTCAAAACCGGGCCGCATGGGTAAGTTCAGATTGGCCCGATCGATAGTCACCCAGAGTTTTTCTGTTCCCCAGATATCGCAGAAGGCGTCATAGACGCGCGGATATTGCCGGTTATCCCAGAGGTATTGGTGGTTATAGACTTCCACCATACCGCTATTGGTCAGTTCTTTCATCTGTATTTCGCGCAACGCTGGCGCATACCAGGTCTGCGGGTCTGTGGGATCTTTTTGCTCGAATTCCCACAGAAAAGCGGCCAGTCTTTTGGTATTTTCCTTGGGCACAGCATCATGGATGACGATATAGCCATGTTGCACCCAGAAGGCCCAGTCGGCTTCGCTCAACACCTTCAAGGGGACACCATTGGAGCGATCGTTAAGTTTCTGTTCACTGCTTTTCGCGGTGGATGGATTGCCTGGAATATCCTTGTGCGCTTGATCGGGGGCCATGGTAGGGGCCATTGAGGCCGCCATGGTCTTTGGAGATTCTTGCATATGGCGTTGTTTTGACAGAAGAAGAGAGCTAAACAATTGCTCCACGACCCAGGTCTTCAGCCAAGTCTCAGCCCGCCAAGTGGCCGGGTCATAAAGCACCTTGAATTTAGGCAATAAAACTATATTTACGCGCAATTAAATCTCTAAGCTATGGCGTCGACGTAGCTCCATTGTGGCCATCGCGGCCCAATTTTTTTGTAGTCGATGGCGCAGGTGGAAGGGTTTACCAAAACAGTCCCCATGAGTGAGGAAAAAATCGTGATGTTTCGAAACCGCCTGACCAAGAATATCCGCCACTTGGTCAAGCAGGCTAAAAAGCAGCAGGTTACCTGTTACCGGGTGTATGACCACGACTTGCCGGAATTTCCGCTCTGCATCGAGCGCTATGAGGATAAGATCTGCCTGGCGGAATATAAGCGCCATCATCACCTCAGCGATGAGGAGCATGAGGCTTGGCTACAAGCCTGCGTCGAGACGATCAGCGATATCCTGCAGATTCCAACGCCAGAAATCTACCTGCGACAGCGCCAGCGCAAAGAAGGTCGGCTCGGCCAATATGAAAAACTAAGCACCGAAGAGCTATTCTTCACGGTGCATGAAGGCGGGCTGCGATTCAAAGTAAACCTGACCGATTACCTCGATACGGGTTTGTTCCTCGACCATCGTCTTACCCGTAGTCTGGTACGGGCGGAATCATTGGGCAAGCGGGTGCTCAACCTGTTTTGTTACACGGGGTCGTTTTCCGTCTATGCGGCAGCCGGCGGTGCAGCCTCCGTCCATTCGGTGGATCTGTCTAAGACCTATCTGGCCTGGGCCCAGGAAAACATGCTACTCAATGGACTAGCAAGTCCGGGAAAGCATCATTTTATTCACGGCGACGTGAAGCAATGGCTGGAAGAATTACGCGGGGAAACCTTTGACCTAGTGATCATGGATCCTCCCACGTTTAGCAACAGCAAGCGGATGAAGGATTTTTTGGACATCCAACGTGATCACACCGATTTAATTAACAAAACTCTGGAGGCGATGAATCCTGAGGGAGTTCTGTATTTTAGCAGCAACTACCGAAAATTTCAATTGGACCGCGAAGGAATTCATTCCAGCTCAATCAAAGACATCACCAAAGCTACCACGCCCTTCGATTTTCAAGGCAAACTCTATCGCTGCTGTTACCGGATCATACGATAGATGTGGTGGTCTGGGATCGAGTATTCGGAAAGAAATAAATAAAACATTTCAATATGAACCAATCTCCTGTAGTCATCGAACAGATACTGAACGCTCCCATTGCTAAAGTGTGGCTAGCCATCAGTGAAGAAGACCAAATAAAGAAATGGAGCTTTGTCATCCCGGCATTCAAGCCTGAAGTCGGAATTGCGTTTAGTTTTGACGGGGGCCCGGATAACAGAATTTACCATCACCAGTGCCGCGTGCTGGAAGTCATAGCGGGCAAAAAGCTTGCCTATAGTTGGCGCTTTGAAGGGTACGAGGGCAATTCCACTGTAACAACGGAACTATTCGAAGAAGGGAATAAAACCAGGATCAAGTTGACGCATGCTGGCCTGGAAACCTTTCCGCAAGAAAACCCGGACTTTGCCAGACCTAATTTTGTCGAGGGATGGACCCAGCTGATAGGCGCATCGTTGAGGAAGTTGGTTGAGTAACACGTGGCGTAGTTTAGTACGTTTTTTATTGCTGAAAGCGCAGGCAATTGTGATCCTGGTCATGTACATACATTTCCCGGGTGCCCCAGGTTTGGTCGGTGGGGGTGAGGGCAATCTCCACACCGGCCGCCGAGAATTCCTGGTATAGGTCATCGACTTTATCCACGATCAGGGTTACCACGCTGCCCGACACGCCGTCGCCCGAGAAGGAGGAAAGATGCAAATGGGCGCCGTCTCTGGAAATTCCCAAATAACAAGGGTCTGCTTGAGCGGAAGGTCGATGGGTAAATGTTTTTTTGAACCCGAGCAAATCGCAATAGAATGATTCTGCCTGAAGGGAATCAGACACATAAATCACAGGAATGGCTTGTTTTATCATCGCTTTATGGGTTGATGCTGTACCTCCCCGGACCGAGGCCACGGAGTCAAGCACATCGTAGGCCACAATTTTTCTAACCTGGGCAGATTTAGCTGCAAGCGTCCATTGCTTGGCTGATGTGACGGAGTCCGGCTTCCAAGACCTGCGGCTCGACCCACCCAAAACCGATTCGCATATAACTGTCGGGAAGTTCAAACCAGTGACCAGGACCAACTACTGTCCGGTAGGTATTCAAGAGCAAGTGGAAAAAACATGGTAGATCCATTTTAAAATGCGGCTTTAGGCGAACAAAGCACACGACCCCTGCCTGGGGCAAGACGCATTCCAAGCGATCTTCCCTGTCCAACCACCTGCGCAGGATATCCAGGTTGATCTCGGCCTTGTGGGTGATCAGACGGGTCCATTTTTCCTTTTCCAGCAGGATCTGATACACAATCTCTTCATCCAGGATCGAGTTGGTGATGTGGATCATTTCCTTGGCGGCTAGGAATTGCTCCATTACTGGGGAGTTTCGCGTGACCATCCAACCTGTGCGCAAGCCCGGCACCCCAAAAGCCTTGGAAACGGAGCAAGTGCTGATCACCTGCTTACTGCGGCAAGCCACCAGGGGATACGGAGTTTGAACAAGGATATCGCGATAAGTTTCATCGACCAGCAAAAGGATTCCCGAACGTTCAGCCAAACGGATGAGCTCTTCAAGTTGTGTTTCTTCAAGTTGCATACCCGTGGGATTATGGGGCGTCGTTATGCTGATCAAACGGGTTGCTGGGCTTACCAACCTGCGAATCTGCTCTATATCCGGCTTCCAGCGATTGTCCATCTGCAGGTCAATATAAGATATCGAACAACCGATTGCGCGGGGGACGTCAAGATTGCTGGCGTAATTGGGCCGCAGCACGATGAGGTGGTCTGCGGGTTTCAGGATGACCGTGTGGGCGATAAATAGGGCAGAAGCGGCACCCGAGGTTAATAAGATCTCGTTCTCTGCCAGGCCACCATACTGCTGGGCGATGAGCGCTCGCAATGCCCGCTTACCCCGGTGATCACCATAGCCAAGAGAGAGCTGTTCCAGGTGAAGCCCCAGATCTGAGAATTTGAGGTCTGCCACGGAGCTTTCGGCCAGATTACAGAAAATCGAATCGCTGCCGGTCTCTTCCGGAGATTCCTCTTCTATGGGCATTCTGTAGTAGCGCATGGGCGGTACCGGTTTGGCTAGGCCAAACTACGGGTTGGTTTTCGGTTTTGTGAAAAATGGTCGGGCAAAAAGCAATAAAGGAACCACCAGGATCATCCCTAGAACAAAAAAATACAGGACATGGAAAACTTTGGGGTACGCTATCCAGCAACCCAGGCCAAATGCTGCAAGGGCCAGCCCAATCAATAGTGTCTGCCACCAGGCTTTGCGACGCAGCTGAGCCAGGTCCCGGGACAAAAATAGAAGCCAAACACCCAGAAGCAAAAAGCTGATCCCGCTGAATATCCAGATGATGATGATATTAGCTTCGTAGGCGCGGGCAATATCTCCCGTCTTTAGCGCTATTACCGTATCGTTAATACCCAACAGGTGAACCAGGGAGGTAAACAGCAACAGGACGCCGGTTACGAGAGTAGATATATAGGTGATTCTTGCGGCTTTCATTCCAATAGCAACGGATTTGAAAATACCAAAAAAAAAGATGACTGCCCCTTTTATTTATCGGGTTTCGATCGATTGAGCCTGGCGGTAAGCCACAAGAGTTAGATTGAGTAAAGCCTTTGCCTTCGCAGCTCATCAATTGCATTAGTGCATGGGGATATCCCGCTTCAGCAAGTACTGCCGGTTAGCGATATCCCAAGCCGTATAAAACACCAATTGGGCTCTTTTTTGCAACAGGCCATAATCGATCTTATCCGCCGTATCGCTGGGTCGATGGTAGTCCTGATGAATTCCATCAAAGTAAAAAATAATGGGAACACCAAAGCGCGCAAAACTGTAATGATCGCTGCGATAAAAAATCCTGGCCTGGTCATGCGGGTCATTGAATTGATAATCGAGTTCCAAGTGGGTATATTTTTGATTCGCCTCCACCGAAATGGGACGCAGGTCCGAACTTATTTTATCATCCCCTACGATGTAGACGTAATTGGTCGAATCACCATGATGGCGCTTTGGGTCGATGCGGCCAATCATATCTATATTGAGGTCAGCCGTAGTCTTCGCCAGGGGATAGCAGGGGTGGTCGGTATAAAACTCGGAGCCCCACAATCCTTTTTCCTCCCCGGAATTGGCTAAAAAAAGGATACTACGTCTCGGCCCTTGGCCGGCCGATTTAGCTTGGCAGAAAGCCTCCGCCAGAGCAAGCACGCTGACCGTTCCGGATCCATCATCGTCCGCTCCGAAGTAGATCGTGTCACCCTGTTTGCCCAGATGGTCATAGTGGGCTGAGAGGATAAGTAATTGATCCTTCAGGTCGGAGCCTTCCAAATAACCAAGCACGTCGCTACTTTCCAGTAAGCTGGTCGTCTTATCGATCTGCAAGATCAATCGGCCCGGGTACGGTTTTGCCCCCAAGTTGCCCGTCTTGGCGCTGTCTAAATCCGTGCCCATGATAGCGCGGGCAATTTTTTCCGATATAAAAAAGCTGTTTGGACGGACCCTTTGGTGAAACCCATCCAGATACATATTGCCTTTGGCAGGAACAGCCGGCCGGGGAAATCCATCCTGTATAATGAGTAGCGCTATCGCCCCATGCGCCTGGGCGGCATTTTGTTTACCATAAGGATCAAAATGTCCGCTGTTGATCTGGGCCTGCAACAGGTCCGGGGGGAGACCATTGAGCAGCAGTACAACCTTTCCCCGCACATCCAGTCCCCGGTAATCGTCCCGGGTGGAGTCCGAAATGCCATAGCCGGCGAACATGACTTCCTGGGCTAGTAAAGTTGCCGAATAACTTTCGGCCGGGTGAACGGTGAAGTCCTGGTCCAGTAGAAAAGACTCTCCATTGACCTGCACGCTTGCCCCCGCCAAGGAGTCCTGGAAGACTGGGAACACCATTTGGTAATGGCCTTGGGCGCCAGGAGCCAGACCAAAGCTCTTGAACTGGGCTTCTATATAAGCAGCTGCACGGCGCTGACCCTGGGTGGCCGTTTCGCGGCCTTCAAACTCCGCGCTGGCCACAGTGTATAGGTGCTTTTTGAGCATTTCTTGGGAAATGAGACGCCCAAAGGCCTTGGCATCTGCCGGCGTCTGGCCTTGGGCCGTAACCAGGGATGAACACATCAGAAGTGCAAGACAACATTTCATATCCAGAGTAGTGGGTTAATGGATCAAATATAACTAAGAGCAAGCCCTGCCGGCCGACAAGCTTGACAGGCCTGCAAAAAAAAGCGGCGCAATGATTTATTGCACCGCATGACTGGTCTAAGGGTTAAGTAAGGAGGTTAATAGTCGAACTTGCACTAGGCCAAGTGCAAAGTTCCAAAGGCTTATTTTTTCATAGCTGCATTGATGGGAGCCCTGTCTAGATAGGCGATCTGCTGATCGACCTGATCGTTGCTATTGAAATGCGAATCTACATGTTCCCAGAAGGCGAGCTTCTTTCCATTTTTATATTTAACATGGACAAAGACCCAACCTAGGACCCAGGTGCCCGGAGCCTCGACGGATTGAGGTTGGTTGACTTTGATTGGCAAGTAGATTTGATTGATAAAGGAAAGAGAGTCAATAACATTGCCTCTACGGTCTTTCCAATATTTAGAAATAGCAGCCTTGCCTATGAGGCTGTCACCGCTTGACCAGCGGTAGGCGGCAGAATCCGAAAATTGGGTCAGCCAACCATCAATATCGCCGCTGCTAAGTTGGGCTGCAGCTTTTTTAGCCATGTCAGCGTATTTCATGTCGGCAAATTCGACTGGTGCTGGTGGCTTTGCTTGGGCCATCGAGGTGGTGTCTTTGGTCGCTGCTTGATCGGCGGAATTGCTATTGCAGGAAACTAATGCAATACAACACGCCACGAAAAAATAAATTCTTTTCATGTTGGCAAATTTTGAAAGGTTAAATAAAAATAATTGAGCTGGTGGTTCGGAGTGGTCAATAGGAGGTCCATAGGATTGCGGATGCGAATATAGACTTTTTATTCAAAAATGGATTTTGGTGCTTTTTTCGTTCGATTGCTCTGTCTAAGTTGTCAGGCTAAGTTCCAGCCAGTGCAGTTCCTTTTGGTCTAAGAGGGCCGAGATTTCAACCAGGCGACGCGATAGGGAATCCAGCTCGGGATAGGACAGATTGCCCAAATTCAATTGCGCAGTTAACGCTTGTTTTTCTTGACTCAGGGATTCTATCTCCTGCTCCATGGTTTTGAGTGCAGTTTTCTCT
Organism: uncultured Chitinophagaceae bacterium; assembly: GCA_963742225.1. Classification (GTDB taxonomy): domain Bacteria; phylum Bacteroidota; class Bacteroidia; order Chitinophagales; family Chitinophagaceae; genus Puia. Next base: position 524,070 of record CAVULD010000006.1, read on the forward strand.
TTGAAGGACAGTTTTCTTTTTTCGGTTACGCCAGCGGGGGCGTCCGGGCCTTTGACATATTCGGCCTGAGGCAGCGGTTTTCTCTCTTCGATCGCAGCGATTTGGCCTCCGGCTTTAAGTACTTCCCGGTACTTGGAATAATTGCCCGGGAAATCTCGGACGACACCATCGCCCTCCATGACCAGCAAATGGTCCACCAGACGGTCCATGAAATATCGATCATGCGAAATAATCAGCAAACATCCGGGGAAGTCGCTGAGGAAATTTTCCAATACGGCCAGGGTAGGCAGGTCCAGGTCATTAGTCGGCTCGTCCAGGATCAGGAAATTGGGGTTGCGAAACAGCGTGCTCAGCAAATGCAGTCTTCTTTTTTCCCCTCCGCTCAGGCTGGAGACGTAGGTATATTGTTGTTCGGGGGGAAATAAGAACAAACTGAGAAATTGCGATGCGCTGAGCGTGCCACCACCAGCCAGGGGAAAGTGCTCGGCAATGTTCTTGACAAATTCAATTACCCGAAGGTCTTCCTTGATCACCAGGCCCGCTTGGGAATAATTACCAAATAGGATGGTTTCGCCCACATTGACTTTTCCTGAATCGGGCAGCTCAATTCCTTGGAGTAAATTGGTAAATGTGGTTTTGCCGACGCCGTTTTTCCCAATAAGTCCGAGGCGTTCGGCTCTCTTAAAGGTGTAATCAAATCCTTTCAGGATCACTTTGTCCCCATAGCTTTTATAGACGCGCTTGAGCTCGGCAATCTTGCCGCCCAGGCGGCTCATCTTGATCTGCAGTTCGAGTTGAGGGTCGTCCAATTGTTGTTTGGCCTTGGATTCGACGACATAAAAGTTATCCTGTCTGCTCTTGCTTTTTGTCGTTCTGGCCTTGGGCTGCTTACGCATCCACTCCAATTCCTTTCGATAGGTATTCTTGGCCTTATCAATACTTGAGGATTCGCTTTCCAAACGGGCTGCTTTTTTTTCCAGGTAGTTCGCGTAATCGCCTTTGTAAACGAACAGTTCGCTTCGGTCCAGTTCCCAAATTTCGTCTGAGACATTGTCCAGGAAATACCGGTCGTGGGTGACCAGCAGCAAGGTGATCTTTTCTTGGTTGAGGTAGTGCTCCAGCCATTCCACCATGTCCACGTCCAGGTGGTTGGTGGGCTCGTCCATAATCAGCAGGACGTGCTTGTGGTCAAAGCCAATGTCAATGAGGGTCTTTGCCAGTGCCACGCGCTTGCGCTGTCCCCCGGATAAGGTGCCTACGATTTGCTGTAAATGGTGAATATTGAGTTTGCCCAGGATCTGTTTGACTTGACTGTCAAAATTCCAGGCGCCCAGTTCATCAATGCGTACGATGGCCTCCGACATAGCGGTGCTGTCCTCGGCTTCACTGGCCGCTTCGTATTTTTTTATGGCATTGATGACCGGATGGTCGTGCTGAAAAATGTTGTCCAAGATCGAGGCCTCTTCGTTGAATACAGGTTCCTGCTCAAACAGTGCAACCGTCAGGTCCTTGTGTATCCAGACCTGACCCTTGTCGGGCGTCTCTGTGCCGGAAAGAATCTTCAGTAAAGTAGATTTACCTGCCCCGTTGCGGGCAATTAGCGCGATTTTATCGCCTTCTTCGATGTGAAAGGTAATTTGTTCAAAGAGAGGTTTTATGCCATAGGATTTGCTCAGGCCTTCAACAGAAACATAATGCATGGTGCAAAGATAAGCCGCTCAGGGCTAGCGGCAATCCCCGGGGAACCAGGGATATGTTAAACAATTACTACCTACCCTGGCCTGCGCGCGAAAAGTTTCGTCCCGATAGGTTGACCCCGCCGGGACAGGCGTGATGAGACTCAGGGCGGCCTGCATTACGTCAAGCTACCCTGGTACTCATCTTAACCACCGCGTGGGAATTTCACTCGGTGCAAGGCACTAGCTACTTGCTTAGGCTTTTTTGATTAATTCGAAATTGGCGTGAAGCCTAACGTCATCGCTGAGCATGATGCCGCCGGTTTCGGTGACCGCATGCCATTGCAAACCGAATTCCTTGCGGTTTATTTTTCCGGTCACCGTAAAGCCGGCGCGGGTATTTCCCCAGGGATCCTTGACAACGCCTCCGAATTCGACTTCCATTTTCTCGGGCCTGGTCACATCGCGAATCGTCAGGTTGCCGGTTACTTCGTAGGAACCGTCGTTGTCCACACTGACGTATTTGGTAGGAATGAATGTTATTTTGGGAAACTTCTCTGCTTCGAAAAAGTCAGCCGATTTCAGGTGCTGGTCCCGTTGCTCGTTTCCCGTGTCTATCGACGCCGCGTCCACTGTGAAGGTCACTTTGGCCTTTGTGAAATCCTCGCCTTCCGTTTCCGCCTCCAAATTGAATTTGGTGAATTGACCCGTCACGTTGGAGATCATCAAGTGCCGGATTTTGAATTCCACTTCGGAATGGGCTGGGTCCATGGTCCAATTTACTGTTGCCATAAAGATGTATTTTAATGTTTAAACAACGAATGTACCAAACTCCTGTCTTTCTCCAAACGAAACCAGCAAAAAATCATCCTTAATTAACACCGGCCGTTAGCCCATGGGTGCTGTCCTGAGCCCAGGGGCGAGCCGGTATCCAAGGCCCGGCACACCTGATCTTCATACATCCGGGCCCTGGGAATAGTTCGGGCAAATGGCGGCTTTTTTCCGCCCCTGGGCATATTTCAGACCTAGGTACTGCTGCTGTCTAATCAGTATCGGCAGCACTAGGAAGGGTGGGGCTCCAATAATTTGGGGCAAAGTGGCTGGTCCGAAGGCCAGGCCACCAGAAAGATTATGCGGGGTCAACTAATTTCCAGTGTGGGCCTAGTTCTTATCCTTTTTTCCAAAAAGTCGATTGAGGAATCCGCCTTTATTTTTTTTGGGAGCCGACGACTGTGTTCCCGACGAAGGGCCATTGGTTGAGCCGGGTTTTTGATCCGAGTTGGCTTCGCGCAAGACAGACTGCTCCTCGCCCGAGAGCTTCGAATCAATTGGTACCTTGGGCGAACTGGTATCGAAGTACTGGTTAGCGCTGCCATTGCCCTGGTCGTTGCCTTCGGCGCCAGGAGGAGGGGTCTTATCAATGATTTTTATGTAGTCGTACATCTGGTTACTCTTCAAAGTTTCCGGCTGGATAAACTTAGCCTGCCGGTTCAACCCCAGGTTTTTGTCGGCTAGCGCTTTGGCAAAGAAATACTCCCAAATCGGCCGCGCTGCTTTCCCACCTTCCCCCAATTTGCTTTCCATCCGGATGAATTGGTCTTCACATCCGACCCAAACGCCGGCCAGCAGCTGGGGGGTATAGCCGAAAAACCAGGCGTCGGCATTGGAATTCGTAGTACCCGTTTTGCCGCCCATTTCGGTTATACCCAGTCTGTTCCTCAGGCCTGCAGCCGTGCCAATATCGACTGGTCCCTGCATCATTCGGCTCATGGTATAGGCCGTATTCTGGCTGATAACTTCTTTTCTTTCCGTATCAAACCTGTCCAGCACATTGCCGTTTTTGTCTTCGATACGCGAAATATAATAGGGCTTGGTGGTGAATCCTCCGGCAGGGAACATAGTATAGGCCCACATCATTTCATACATGGAAATATTTACCGCACCCAGGCAAATGGACGGGTAGGGTTCCAGCGGAGATTGGATATTGGCATTCTTGAGGAAATCCACAAAACGGCTCGGCGTGACCTGCTTCATGATCGAAGCTGACGCACAGTTCAAGGAATAGGCCAGAGCTGTGGCCATAGTTACGGTGTCTCCTCCTTTGCCCTTGCACTCTCCGCTTGCAGGAACCATACCATAGCCGTCAAAATATTGGGCTTCGTTGGCAACCAGGGTTTCCGGAGAAAATCCCACATCCTCGATAGCATCGCAATACAGCAAGGGCTTGATGGAAGAACCAACCTGTCGCTTCGTATTTATATTGACATGATCGTATTTAAAGGTCTTAAAATCAATTCCTCCAATCCATGCTTTTACGGCCCCGGTCATAGGATCCATCGCCATAAAGGCCGTTTCCAGCATCTGCCGATTGTATTTGATCGAGTCCAGTGGCGTCATAACCGTGTCTTTTTCCCGGCGTTCGTTCCAGGCGAAGACCTTCATCGGGATCGGCTGATCAAAGCTCTTTCTAATGTCCGCCTCACTCATGCCATCGTCCTCCAAGTTTTGCCAGCGATCGCTGCTGCGGATAAAGGACTCCAGCGTATTTACGCGTTCCTTCCAGACCGATCCCTTGCGGATATTGTTCTGCGCATTCATGATCTTTTGCAGGGAAGGCATTTGCTTGGCAACGGCCTCCTCCGCATAAGTCTGCATCCGGGGGTTGATGGTCGTATATATTTTGAGCCCATCCTCATAGAGGTTGTATGGCTCTCCTGTAGCGGGATTTTTATGGTCTTTGCACCACCTTTTAAGTTCTTCGCGGATGAAATCCCGAAAATAGGGGGCCAGACCGTTATTCTCATCCAACTTGCGGTAATTGTTCAGGTCGATGGGTTTGAGTTTGAGGGAAGCTGCATCTTCCGGCGAGAGGTATTTTTCTTCCACCATGCGGTTGAGCACGAGATTTCGGCGTTCTATGGCGGCCTTGGGATTCTTCCTGGGGTTGTACAGCGAGTTGCCGCTCAGCATGCCGATGAGTACGGCTGCCTCATCGGGGCTAAGCCGATCGGGTTCTTTTTGGAAAAACGTTCGTGATGCGTTGCGGATGCCGTAAATATTATCCCCGAAAGGGACGTCATTGAGGTACAGAGCCAGGATTTCCTCTTTGGTGAAATTCTTTTCTAGCCGAATGGCGATGATCCACTCTTTCATCTTTTCGATGATCCGAAGGACCATATTGTGCGATCCGTGTCCCAGCATGTTTTTGGCCAGCTGCTGGGTGATCGTGCTGCCGCCACCGTCCCGTCCGAGCTTGATCAGGGCCCGCATGGTACCCAGTCCGTCGATTCCGGAATGTTCATAGAACCGCTTGTCTTCGGTGGCCAGTAGGGCATGGATGACATTGGGCGAGATATCTTTATATTCTACGTTGCTGCGATTACTCTTGTCTAAATAGTATTTTCCCATCAGGGTCCCGTCGTCGGCATAAACTTCGGAGGCGAGCATGATCGAGGGGTTTTCGAGGTCCTTGAGGGAAGGGAGGGGACCCAACATGCCAATATTGATCAGTAATATAAAGAGCATGAAGGTCGCCAGACCTACAAAAAAAATCCTCCAAAAAATACGAACGGCTTTACTCATAGCGCGATTGAATTTATTGTGAGCCAACCCTGCATCCTTCCAGTGCAAAAACCTTACCCGAAAAAAAGGCAAACCCGAACCGGGGCTAGAATTTGCCCGGGAAATAATAGCCCAGGAACTTACGATAACCCAAAACGTCCTTATTGGCCTTTAGCAGATCCAGGTTATCACTGGAGATGATAAAGAGCGAATACTTGCCGACAGGCAACCAGGGAACGATCAGCCTGGGGGCCAACTTCTTCGCTTTGTCCAAGTAGTCCAGGGCCTCCGCAGTACTATCGAATCCGTTGATAACCACAAGTTTATTGGTGTCGTCGATCGACACATTGACAATGTCCATGGTCTTGCTGTAATAATTTTCCTGGTCGTACCGGGTAAAGGCGTTACGTGTCTCGGTAACGTAGACCGGATCTACCTTATTGAGCAACACAACCACCAGTTGAGTCTTTTCGGGCTCGAAGCGAAAGACCGATTTAAATTCCGGCAGTTTTTTGGCTGCTTGTATCGTGGAATCCGTTTTGTTCAGTTTAACCAGCGATCGGCTACTGTCAGCGGCAGTTTTGCGATGCAGAGAATCTGCACTCATTTCTCCTTGCTGGGCTTTGAGGCGATGACTCTGCACGACCGCAAAGGAATCATCCTTTTCGCGTTCTATCTTCAGATTACTCAGGTACTCTTCAAGTCTCTTGCGTTCGGTGAGGACGTCCAACATATTTTTTGCCTTGGCTCCAATAGCTGAGCCGGGATATTTTTTGATAATTGCGTTTAATTTGGAGATAGCGATACTGTCGTAGCGGGTATGGACATAGTAGACCGCTTCGATATACAGCAGCTGGGGCGTCCAATATTTTTCACCATATAGGCTATCGGCCTTCTTTTTGCCTTCCAAGGCCTGGTCAAAATGCCCTTCAATAAAGGCATTGTAGGTCTGTTCATACAGCCTGGTTGCCTCGGAACGGGCGATGTTTTCTGGTGTATTCAGGACGGCATCGGGATTGACGATGAGAAGGGTGAATTTGCCTGCGGGGTATTGCTGCTTGAGCAGATCCAAGAACCCGACTGCATTGGCATCCAGGCCCAACTTTTTATAACAGTAATACAAATCGAATAAGGTCTCTTCCCGGTAATGGGTGTTGGGGAATTTCTGCAGCAGGCTGTCGTAGCTGCCAATGGCCGCCAAATAATCTGGTAGCCCGTCCTGGTAGGCTTTACCCAGTCCAAAGAGGGCCCGTTCCACCGAATCCATCGATTTTTTCATTTTATCGGGTGTTGTAGGCACATTGGCTAACATGGATTCAAAGGTGGCCGCCGGCACCCCGTTTTGCTTGGCATTACTTTCCGAGGCGATTCCCTGGTTGGCACCTCCTGGCTGGTTAATTTGCCGTTGCTGCCTGGAGGCCAGGCTACCGACTGCCCAATCATCGATATTGTAGCGTGTACCCCACTTGGTCTTGAAGTCCGTAAAGCCCTTCGCCTTCATGGAATTGTTGTTGAAATACCACTCCGCATTGTCAGCCCCCGTGCCAAAGAGGTCGGGCGCCGCGGTGCTGTTGTTGAACGAGAAGCTTCCTGCTTGCTGCTGTTCCTCCTCGTCGATGCCTTGCTGGCGGTGGAGGGCTTTGAGCATTTTCTTGATATAGGCCGTCCGGTCTGGTTCACTCATCATCGCCAGGCGTTGCAGGCTATCCTGGCGCTGGATCACGACCAATTGGGCGACGATTCGGTCCAGGGCTTTTTTGCGATCCAAAAACACATTGGCGTTGTCAAAGGAGTGCAGGTCCGCCACCGACACGCTATCGTAATAGTATTTGGCAGCTTGGTACTTTTTATGTTCAAAAGACAAATCCCCCAGCAGCATAAAGGCCTGGTTGCGCAGATGGCTGCTGGGTGGGGAATTGTGGACCGTCTTGAGCAGGAACGATATTGCCGCCGGCTGATCGTTTCGCTCCAATTCCATTTCAGCCGCAGTAAAGAAAATGATATCCTGATAAGGCGCATAGATCTCCTTGCGCGACATCTTTTGCAGGGCGTGAATATTTTCATTGATGTAGTCGTCGTCTTTGCCGTTCCCTTTGTTTTGGCGGATGGCATTGAGCCGCGCATAGACATCCAACACCGGATCGTAGGTGTGGCGGATGACCTTTTGGTAATAGAGCTCGGCCATGGCCTGGTTGGAGGACCGTTCATAGAGCTGGGCAATGAGATATTCCCAACGAGCCTGTTCTGCAATGTCTTGTGCTTTGGGCAACGCCTTTTCCAAATGAACGGCCGAGCTATCCCACATCCCCTGATTGTAGAACCAATAGGCTTGCACTTCCTCCAAATCGGGCTCCAGGCGAGGTGGAAACAGGGGATCATGCTTTAAGATATCGATCAGGATCCCCGAGCGGCTCCAGTCGCCTACCGCCATATAGGTACGGATTTCCCAAACCAGGGCGGAGTTTCGGCTGGGAGGGAGTGAAAAAATGCGTTTGGTCAGGTTGGATTTCTCGTCGGTGGAAATGCTGAACGCGTTGCCGCCTTCCTCGTGGTTGGCGTTGCTGCCGATGGGTTTAAAGTAGCCACCTTCTTCTTTGGGGGCAAAGGCCCAATTGATAAATTGGAAGGTGATATAGGCTGTATCAAACTGCTTGCGAAAATAATAGGCTTCCCCCATCAGCAGGTACAAATTGTCGATCCAGTCGTTGCGCAAGTCGTGGATGAGTATGCCCATGGTTGCCTTGGAAATGATCGAATCGAGGTCCTTTCGGCTTCGGGACGTGGCGTCTAGGCTGTAATTGTAAAAGGGAAGCAACCTGGTGTAATCATCCCGGAATTGCAATTTGGCCTGGGCGATGATGGTATTAAGCTTGACGTTGGCGTTGTAGTAGTAGTTGTAATGGGTAACGGTGTTCTGGATAAAATGGCGAGGCGTTTTGAACTTGGTCGTGAAAGTCTTCTCGTACCCCAATTGGCGGTTTTCGTATTTGGTGGGTTTTTTTAGGTCGTAGTCAACACCTTCCTGCCCGGAAACTTCCAGGACAAAAAGGCCAATAAAAATGATAGATAAAAAGATTATGCGTTTCACCGAATCCTTTTGGGTTTGCCCCGCAAACTAATGTCTTAATAACTGATTTTCAAGAAATATATTATAAAATACTTGCTAATTTCACCCAACAATCGAACTTAGTAGGTACCTTTAAAATTCCAATTCCGGTTATGGCCAAATTCGATGCCAATTCTACCTTCAAACGCCTCCAAAACCGCTACCGCCTGGTCGTCATGAATGACGACACCTACGAAGAGGTGGTGACTTTCAAGCTTTCCCGCCTCAGTGTCTACATATTTCTGAGCACGGTTTTTGTACTGCTTACAGGCCTCACCGTGGCCCTTATTGTGTTCACGCCCTTGAAACTTTATATCCCGGGTTATGGCGATGTGAATAATACTAAGGAGCTCCGTGAACTAAAAATACGTACTGATTCGTTAGAGCAGGAGATGATGTACAAGGACCAGTATTTCCAGAGCTTGAAAAACGTTCTTCAGGGAAATACCATGGTCAAATTGGACACCACGACGATCAAAGTGCCCAAAACGGAGAAAATAAACGACTAAAATCTGATACCATGTTTAATGCAAAATCCAAATCTGAGGGGCTAACCGAGGCTCCAGGTGGCACTAGCGCCAGCTTGATCGGTGCAGGAACTTCCCTGAAAGGAGACATTACCAGCAACGGCGATCTGCGCATCGATGGGACCTTGATTGGCAATATCCACTGCACGGCCAAGGTGATTATCGGGGCAGGTGGCGTCGTCGAAGGCGATGTCAGCGGTCAACAAGCCGATATCATGGGCAAAGTGACGGGCACCATCAAAGTGAAAGACCTGCTGCAACTCAAAACCAGCTGCTCGGTCAACGGTAACCTGCACGCGGCGAAATTGCAAATCGAACCATCGGCCAGCTTCAATGGCCAATGCCATATGATCGAGCCCGAAGTTTCGAAGAATTCTGGCAGCAAGTCGGTTTCCAGCGCACAAAAGGATGTCGTCCTGTCTTCCTCATCGATCGCCATGTCTTAGATTAAAAGACCAAGCTTGACGGAGTGCTATATAGCCAAAACCTGCGTTTGGTTTTAGGGCACGCATGCCAGCACGTGTGGCTCTCGGTCGGCTATTGCCCCATGGTAATTTGTTGTTATCTTTGAGCGATTTTTCGCCGGCTTTTTAGGCGGGCATAAACTGAGCGGGAAACAACATGCAAAATCTGGTTAGCGGGCGGCCTATTACCTTTTTCTTTATTCTTTTTTTGGCGTCGAGTTGTGTGTTGCTGGCTCTGAAAGTAAGCAACAGACCCCCCCTTGTCTCATCCGAGGGCTCCCTGATCCAAGCCGATCACCCTGGGCAAAATGGGTCAAACGGGATTTCTGCTCCCAGCCAAGGGAACTCGATTTCCGGACCTCTGCTGGGCCTTCGCCCCCTGGAATACAATGTCTTGTTAATCGGAAACGCCATCTTGCTGCTAGCAACCCTGACTTCATTTTATTTTTACCAGCGCGCCTTGCGCAACAACCAGGTTCATGGATTCCTGCGTGCCGTATACAGCGGCATGCTGCTCAAAATGACCATCTGCATGGCAGCCGCCTTCTTGTATGTTCTGCTGGCCCGCCACTCGGTGAACAAGATCTCGATTCTGGGCTGCTTCGGGTTGTATTTAGTCTATACTTTTGCCGAAGTAAACATATTGATGCAACGAAGTAAGCAGCCGAAAGATGCCTAAGAAAGAAGCCCCGCTTGAATACCTGCAGCAGTTTGTACCCCAGGGATCCGTTCCCCTGATTATGTCCTATCTCCACCAGCACAAGATTCATCTGACCATCACTAGGGAACGCAAAACCATACTGGGGGACTACCGCCATGCGACGCACGATCGCAACCACCGCATCAGCATTAATGGCAACCTCAACCCATACGCGTTTCTAATCACCTTGATCCATGAACTGGCGCATCTAGTGACGTTTATGCATTGGGGCAACCGGGTGCAATCCCATGGTCGGGAGTGGAAGGGCGTATACCGTAGCATGCTGGTGGAATTTATCGCCCTGCATATTTTCCCGGCGGATATCCTAGGTGCCCTGAAAAAGTCACTGCATAACCTGCCCGCGACCAGCTGTGGGGACGAGGATCTCATGCGGGTGTTAAAAAAACATGATGTGGGTGCAAGCGATTTGCTTCTTGTCGAGCAACTCCAGGAGGGGAATTTGTTCCGCGTCGAAAACGGTAAGGTTTTTAAGAAAGGAAAAAAAATACGCACACGCATCCAATGCGAAGAGGTGGCAACGGGTAAGTTGTATTTGTTTAGCCCAATTTACGAGGTCAGGGCCGTGTAGCCGGTACTGTCTACCCATCCGCATGGGGGGGAAGGGACCAGCGGACCTGCCGGGGGGGGTCTTGCTTGGGCTTTTTTTTCACCATCCATCTTCAGACCAGTTAGCCTATCGTCTCCCCCTGACCTGCAAGTCAAAGCTGTTCGGGTGCGCAGGCCTGTTTATGGCCCGGTACACCTGCCCAGGATCGGACGTGAAACGTCCCACGACTAGCTCAGAATCGCGGCTAAACTGTACAAGATAATCAGGGAAACAATGATGACGGCGAGGAATGGTTTATCTGCTCGTTTCATAGTTGGATTAATTTTTCATATGGATTTGGACACTTACCTAACGTCAAGTTAAAAAAAATATTTTGGAGAGCCAAGGGCCCGGATTATTTTTTTTTCCTCCGGACTTCCCTAGCTACCGGTAAGTCCCCGGTGGGCGCCGCGAGTCGAGTTTTACCAGCGCCGTTCTACCCAATTACCTCACAAATCGGAATAGGTTGCCGCGTGCATCAGGACTATATCAATATGGGAAACATTGTTTTGGTATTCAGGCATGGCCGAAAGGGCTTTCCACGTAGGATCGCTGCCAAAAGATTTCCAATGGGCATCGTGGTCAGCCATATTTTCAAAACTCGTCATGTACATCAGGTTGGGCATATGTGCCCCCGACAGCACTTCGGCGTAGAACACCGCATTAAATCCAAGCCTTTTAAACAGGCTTATTTCATCTCCCTTATTAAACATCTGCACTTTATTTTGATGAATTTTTTCGGTAGCTCCTTCATAACTGCGCAATTCATAGATACGTTCCCCTGGCGCACTTTTTAAGGCCGGCACTGCAAAGTTGGGCATACCATCAAAGGGCTGCAACAGGATCGATTCCTGGCGTTGGTAGGGCGGGTCGTTGTAGAGGGCATCGATATAGTCTTTGCCATCGGCCTGATATTGGTTGTCTTTCTGCAGCAAGACGGCAAGGTTTTTCCATTGCTCCTGCGAGGAGAAGGGAATAAATACGTATACCCGGCGCACCGAGGCGGTGTCGTTGGCCAAGGGCTTGAAGACCCCTACCTTGCTGATGCCGGCCCGGTGCAAGGCAGGGAGAAAGGCGTTCTGCAGGTAGGTATCAACCCTGTCTTCCTGCGCCTTATTGGCGAGCAGATAGACTTTGATCTGATAAAAATTCCTACTGACGGGGGGTGAGGCCTCAACCGGACTCAGGACGGAAAACAGCAAAATAGCCTGAACCAAAACGCTCGAGATGGGATGGGAAGGCATGACCATAGTAATTGCAGATTAAAAAGCTACCAAATGGGTTTCGTCGCTCAGTAAAAATAAGTAAAAGCAGGCAATTTCCTGTGGCCGTTGCAGGTCCTAGCGTGGGCTTTCCTCGACGGTCCAACTGAACCGAATTTATTGCTATTATTGCAGCTACCATGAAGCAGGTAATCATCATCGGAGGCGGCATTATTGGACTAAGTTCCGCTTATTACTTACAGCAATCCGGCTACCAGGTTACGGTACTGGAGCGGGATAATTTTCTGGACAATTGTTCCTACGGTAATGCCGGATACGTTTGTCCCAGCCATTTTATCCCCTTGGCAACACCGGGTATCGTCCGTCAGGGCCTCAAATGGATGTTCGATACCAGGAGTCCGTTTTATGTTCAACCGAGGCTGGACTGGTCGCTGATTGACTGGGGTAGGAAATTCATCCGCAGTGCCAATCCGGCCCAGGTACAGGCAGCTGCAATTCCCTTGCGCGATATTGCCTTGATCAGCCAGCGGGAATACGAATCCTGGACGCAGAAGCCGGGCTTTGATTTTGCCTATGAGCGCAAAGGTCTGCTGGAGCTTTTTCAAACCGAACAAAAAGCTGAGCATGCGCAGCACACCGTGGATCAAGCCCGCGCATTGGGGTTGGATGCGGTCCTGCTTAGCAAACAGGAAGTGGAGCTGATGGAGCCGCAGACAAAGATCAATGCCCTGGGTGCCATCTATTTTAGGGGGGACGCGCACCTGTATCCCAATCGCCTGATGCAGTCCCTGTTGGCCCAACTCAGGCGCCTCGGCGTAAGGCTGATGGCTGGCCAGAAGGTCCTGGGTTTTGCCTCCCAAGCTGGTCGAATTACTCAGGTGAACACTCAAGACAATCACTACGGGCTCGACGAATTGGTCTTGGCCACGGGCTCTTGGAGTCGGTCGATGGCTTCGCTTTTGAAGACGTCGATTCCGATGGTGCCAGGTCGCGGCTACTCGATTACGTTAGAAGACTCTCCCTACCGGTTAAATCACCCGGCTGTATTGGTCGAAGGCCGGGTAGCCCTCACGCCCATGGATGGCAACAAGATTCGTTTTGGCGGCACGATGGAAATCACCTCTACCCAGACGCCACCCCGACTTAGTCGGGTGCGTGGCATCCTGGATGCCGTCCAACGATTTTTCCCACAGTTCGACGTCCCGATGCCCACCTTAGATCAGGTTTGGTATGGATTTCGCCCCTGCTCGGCCGATGGCCTTCCCTATATTGGTCGCATCCGCGCGTATCCAAACGTGGTGATTGCCACGGGACATGCCATGCTTGGGTTGAGTCTGGGTGCGGGCACGGGTAAATTGGTGGATGAGGTAGTTTGTGGGCGGCCCGCGAGCATGAACTTGGCACCCTTTGCGGTGGAGCGTTTTGGATGAGCCTGTGCTAGGTTCGTGGGGCTGTACCGCGCGGCGCGGATGGCCTCCTGGGTTAGCCCTGGGTTATGCACATTGAGAGGCCGGCCACTCCCTCAGCTGATTTAAATGCGTACTTTTGGCTCTTCTAACTACGGACTATGGCGGATTTTATCGTTACACTTAAGCACGTTAACATATATCAGGGCGAAAACCTCATTCTGGGAGACGTCAACATAACAGTGCAAAAAGGAGAATTCATTTACCTGGTTGGCAAGACTGGAACGGGCAAATCCAGTTTGCTAAAAACCCTCTATGGTGACTTGCCTCTAAAAGAAGGGGAGGGCCAGGTCGTTGGATTTAATCTGCAGGACATGAATTGGAAAAAAGTGCCCTACCTGCGCCGCAACCTGGGCGTCGTATTCCAGGATTTTCAATTGCTCACCGACCGTAACGTGAACGAGAACCTCAAATTTGTGCTGCGGGCCACGGGTTGGAAGGATGAGAAACTGATGGACGAAAAAATATCCGATGTGCTGGATAAAGTCGGATTGAAATCCAAAGGGTTCAAGATGCCCTTTGAAATGAGTGGGGGCGAGCAACAACGGGTGGATATCGCCCGGGCCCTGCTAAATTCACCCAAACTTATTTTGGCCGATGAGCCTACCGGCAATCTGGATCCTGAAACATCGGACGAGATTATGCAGTTAATATTTCAGATCTCCCGGGATTACGGAACCACCGTCATCATGGCTACGCACGACTACCGCGTGGTCAACAAATTTGGAGCCCGCATGCTCAGAACCGAAAAAGGAAAGGTGTTTGATAACGCTACCATATCGATGCAATAAGCTGCCGAGCCGTTTTCTCATTGTTGAACTCCAGTTGTAAGATCGCCATTCTTGATTCCCGTTCCATTTGGGTAAAGGGCTGCTCATAGAGTTGCCCGATCATGCGTTTAAACGAATCAGCGCTGCTGCAGATATGGCAGATGCTTTGCAGCGCGGTGCCTTCAATGGCGTCCACGTTGGTTATGCAATGCCTTCCGTTAAACAGGGCGTTTAGCAGTTTAAATTTTATTCCGGTTGCATTGAAGGAGGGAAGTACGTGAACCTGCGCCTTTCCGACGATGTCATGCATTTCCTGCTCCGATGGGTTTGCCACCAGACAGGTATTTTCGTTCAGATGCGCCTGGCGCGTCAGCCGGGCCGACGGGTTCTTCCCCGCGATGACCAGGGGAATGCCCAAGTCGTTGAAAACCGCTTGAATCAGCCAGAGTGCGACCCGCTCGTTTTCACTGATCGACAAATTGCCGTGATACAGGCAATAGCAACCCTGTTGTTGACAACAGGTGTAGACGGTCGTGGGGACAAAGGCTGGTAGCAGGGCAATCCGATCGGCTTGAAACTCTTTTTGGTATCTGGACAAATCCTGCTTGGACATCGGCAAGATCACGCATTGGCTGGAAATGCGTCGTTCATATTGTTTGAGCAAGCGGCTCTCGTGCCAGTAATATATTTTTTTAAGCAGTGATTTCTCGTGCTGACAAAGTCGTTGGTAATAGATGTATTCGGTGTTGTGCAGACGCAGAAAAATCCGACGGGACCCAAAACGTGGATCCTGCAGCAGGTAGGTGCAATGCACGCCTTCGGCTAAGATGGGATAGTCATCTGCCAACAGGTTATCCAAGAGCGTAGCGTCGGCACGGGAGCAGACAATATAGGGCAGCTTATGCGAGAATCCTTTATGCCCCTGCTTCCGGCGGTAGTAATGCACGTCCACACAAAATCCTTCCAATTTGATGGCCTCACCCCGTCCATATTCAAAGCAATGCAGATGGATATGAATGCCGAGTTGGGAGAGTGTTTTGATTGTATAGAATACATCAATGACACCTCCATAGTCTGCGGGATAGGGGACATCCATACAAATGATATGGAGGTGTTTTTCTTGCATCTGATTAATTAACCGTTTCAGCTCCAAGTTGTTCAAAAATGCGCAAAACAATTTTGCTTTCGGTTTCCCAATTTAATTCCTGGCGCACCCGTTCGGTGTTTTTTTTCCATTCCACCATCCGGTCCGGATTGTCAAATATGTTGGCAATGCAGCGGGCTATGTGGACGGGGTCATGATTTTCAATAAACGTTCCCACCTGATAGGTAGTTATGATTTTTTCCGATTCCACCAATCGGCTGACAAGTACGGGGACTTCGGCATGCAGGTAATCGAAAATCTTGTTGGGCAGACCCAGACGGTGATTGAGGTTATCTGTTTTGTCCAGCGCCAGTCCCAAATCGGCTTGCCGGATGATGTGCCGCAGTACCTCAAAGGGCACTTTCGGGATAAAGGTAATCCGGTCGCCAAGCTGATGATCGACTACCAGGGACTTCACTTTCCCAAGTATGTCTCCTCCTCCGACAATGAGCAAATGGAAATGGCGCGGATCCAGGTACTGCATGGCGAGAACCAATTCCTCAACCCCCCGGTGGGGATTGATACCCGCGCCTTCAAAAAGCAATATCTTTTTGCCTTGGGGAATCGAGTGGTCGATTTGTCCTAATAAGGCGCCGAAATCCGCCTCGGTATCTTTGGGGTGTAGGTAGGGAACATTGCGTACGGCAACCAAGTCTTTGCCGTAATCTTTCTTATACAGCGCGCATATCGAGTCACATACCGTATAGATATGGTGTACATGCGCGAAAATAAAAGACTCCAAGGCCTTCCAGATTTTGGCCGTCCGAGGTTTATTTTCCAGGCCTGCCATGCCGAGGTAATATTCGTGCGTATCGTAGACGACAGGTTTACCTTTGATCCTTGCGGACGCGAAGGTTGCGGCCATGACATCCAGGTCATTGCCTAGGTAGGCATCAGCAGGTTCACCCAGTAGTCGCAAAAACAAGCGCACGTTAAACTCCGCATAGAAGAGGAACCCGCTTTGAAAAAGTATACCAATACGCCGGGCGGAGTAATCTCGGGGCGCAAGCGGAAGACTGCCACGCCTTTTGGCCCCAATCAACTTAACCTGGTAACCCTTGTCGTGCAAGGTTTGGCAAACTTTATGGACACGTTGGTCCGTCGCCAGATCCGATATCACCGTAACCACAATTCGTTTAGCCATTTCTGGTAATTGTTCCGTGTCGCAGCGAAATTATAAATTTATCTTGCTAGCCGACTTTATTGCCAGGGACGATTGCCCGTGAAGCCTGCACCTCTTCTATCAGGAAGCAATCCCGGGACTTGGCGATGCAGCTTAGCCCCCCGGCAGGGCTGGCAAAAGGGATTCCCCCGGCCGAGCCTTGTCTCATGGGCTGATGCCCTGGCTATCAGTAGCAAATTGATTATCAATCAAAAATTGGTTTTATGGTGCGCATGCCCCGAAGCCTTATCAGAATTTGCCGATCGTCGACTGGCAGGCTTGCGGTGCATAAAGAAAAGCAGGCGGCCAAGCTTGCGAGGGTAGCGCCCTTAAGAGCACCAGCAGCAGGCAGTTGGCAACAGACCAGCGGGGTCCCGCGGCACCTCGGGAAGGCCTGTATTTCAGGGGCCAACGCGAAAAAAAAGCCAATTACGCCCAGATTGTTGATTTTTTTTTATTAACTTTGCGCCGAAATTAGCGGAATATTACCTGGATGCTCTAAAAAAAAATTGAGATGCCTTATTTGACAAAAGAGAAGAAAGCTGGTTTTTTTGCAGATTTTGGTGGATCAGCCACCAACAGCGGTTCAACGCAAGGACAAATTGCCTTGTTAACCGAGCGCATTAACCGGATTTCAGAACACTTGCAAGCCAACAAAAAAGATTTTTCCACTCACCGCGGGTTGATGCAACTCGTAGGAAAGAGAAAGCGTTTGCTCAATTACCTCAGCAAACATGACCTGCAGAACTACCGCCAGCTGATCGAAAAAATTGGACTCAGAAAATAACTTGCATTTTTATGTATATGAGAATTATTCCCAACTAGTACCTGGTTGGGAATAGTTTTTTCCTCCATAAAAAATTGATTCATTCATTCTAAACCGATTTGTGGATTGCCCAGCGTCTAGGCCAGAGCTAATCTATGAATCAAAAAATTCAGTGGTTATATGTTATCACAACCTATTGGCGTATCATTTAATACAGGCGGCGACCGAATCATCACCATCGAAACGGGCAAGCTGGCCCGTCAGGCCGATGGCTCGGTCACTGTCAGACAAGGCAATTGTATTGTACTGGCTACGGTGGTAGCGAACAAAGACCCCAAAGAAGGCCAGGATTTCTTCCCCTTATCGGTAGACTACCAAGAAAAATTTGCTAGCGCTGGACGCATCCCCGGATCTTTTTTCAAGCGCGAAGCGAGACTGAACGATTACGAGATTTTGACCAGCCGCCTGGTTGACCGCGCCTTGCGGCCCCTGTTTCCTGAAGACTATTTGTGTGAAGTGCAGGTCTTGATTACGCTCGTGTCCAGCGACCCGGAAGTCATGCCCGATGCACTGGCTTGTTTGGCTGCCTCGGCCGCCCTGGCCGTTTCGGATATTCCCATTAAAGAGATCATCAGTGAGGTTCGTATAGCTCGTGTAAACGGGGTGATGATCGTAAACCCGAGCCGTACCGAACTGGGTTCGGCGGATTTGGAATTCATCATCGCTGCAACGGAAAAGAACCTCATGATGGTAGAAGGTAAGGCGGCGGAGTGTAAGGAAGAAGATTTGATCGGAGCGCTGCAGCTGGCCCATGACGCAATCCGCGTGCACATCAAGGCTCAAGAGGAGCTGCGGGCAAAAGCGGGTGTGACAACGAAACGCGATTACAAAAAACCCGAATCCAGCGACGAAATCAGAGACAAGGTTAACCAGCTGGCTAAGGACCGGGTGTACCAGATTGCCAAGTCTTCCTCCTCCAAGCATGAGCGCAGTGATGCCTTCGATGCGCTCAAAGAAGAGTTGATTGCCAGCCTGGGCGAAGATCCTAAAGACAGTGATAAGAAATTGGTCAAAAAATACTACGAGGATTTAAAATGGGAAGTGGTGCGGCACATGATTCTGGACGACCGCATTCGCTTGGACGGACGCGCACTGGATCAAGTGCGTACCCTATCCATGGAGGTAGATCCCTTGCCGGCTCCTCACGGTTCGGCCCTATTCACCCGCGGAGAAACTCAATCGCTGACTACCGTGACCTTGGGTACGCCGCTGGACGAACTTTTGATTGAAAGTGCTGCCAAATCCGACTATTCCAAGTTTATTTTACACTATAACTTTCCGCCGTTTTCTACCGGGGAAGTGAAAATGATGCGTGGCCCCGGCCGACGCGAAGTGGGCCACGGTAATTTGGCCATGCGCTCCCTGAACCAAATGATGCCCGGCAATGACTATCCTTATACGGTGCGGATTGTGAGCGACATCCTGGAATCGAATGGTTCGTCTTCCATGGCAACGGTTTGTGCAGGTTCTCTTGCGCTTATGGACGCCGGAGTGCCGATTCAAAAGCATGTTGGCGGAGTGGCAATGGGCTTAGTTACGCGGCAGTCTGACGGCAAAAACGCCATACTGACTGATATTCTGGGTGATGAAGACCATATCGGTGACATGGACTTTAAGGTAACGGGGACTCGCGATGGAATTTGCGGTGTTCAAATGGACATCAAGGTAGACGGTTTGAGTATGGATACCATGCGCGAGGCATTGGAACAAGCGCGCAAAGGGCGCTTGCATATCCTCGATGCGATGTATGAGTGCATCTCGGCAGCTCGTCCTGAAGTTAAGCCTCATGCGCCCAGAATGGAAAAACTGTTTATTGATAAAGAATTTATAGGTGCTGTCATCGGGCCTCAAGGCAAGGTGATCCAAGAGATCCAACGCGAGACTGGCACGACCATCAATATCGAAGAGGTTGGAAACTTTGGAGAAGTCAGCGTGTTTAGTCCGGCCAAAGAAGGATTGGAAAAAGCTGTGGCCTGGATCAAGGGAATCACCTCGGTTCCTGAAGTGGGATCGGTCTACGAATCGAAAGTAAAGTCTGTCATGCCGTATGGAGCTTTCGTGGAGTTTTTGCCCGGTAAACAAGGTTTGTTGCACATCAGTGAAGTAAGCTGGAAACGCCTGGAGACTATGGAAGGGGTACTTAAGGAGGGAGACTCAGTAAAGGTAAAATTGATTGGCGTAGACAGCAAGACCGGGAAATTCAAGCTTAGCCGAAAAATATTGATGCCCAAGCCGGAAGGTAAACCTTTGGGCCATCCTTCCGAAGCCAAAGAATAATCATGATTATGCTGCACCGGTCTGGACCAAGACTCTGGGCAGGTTGACCTCCGGGCTATATTGATTCTTATGGGAAATTATATTCAGATATCCATCCATCCCAAAGATCAACAGCAGTCAGACATCCTTATTGCGGGTTTGAGCGAGGCAGGCTATGAAGGATTCCTAGAAGAGGAGCATGGCCTGCATGCGTTTATTTCAGAAAACCAGTTCGATGAATCGAGTCTCGCGCAGCTGCTGGCTATCCACCAGGTGGCTTATTCCAAAAAATCTTTAGCTGCACAGAACTGGAATGACGAATGGGAAAAGAATTTCCAGCCCGTACGAATCGGCAATTTCTGTTCTATTCGAGCATCGTTTCACCCGCCCGCACAAGGAGTAATCCATGACCTCATTATCACGCCCAAGATGAGCTTTGGGACCGGCCACCATGCTACCACCGTTCTGATGATTCAGGCGATGGAACAGCAGGATATGCGGGGCAAGGAGGTACTGGATTACGGTACGGGAACCGGCCTGCTAGCCATCCTGGCCGAAAAAATGGGGGCGGCCCTGGTCCTGGCGATCGATCACGACGACAGTAGCATGGCCAATGCGGTAGATAATGTATCTGAAAATCAATGCAATAAGATTAGGCTGGCGAAGCGCAGCCACCTGGACGGACTAGGAGATTACGACTTCATTTTGGCCAATTTAAATAGACAGACCATTGAGGAAAATCTGGCTTCCATGCGGCAACATTTGACCCCGCAGGGCGTTTTAATAGTGAGTGGTTTGTTAGTCCAGGATATGGAGAGCATAGAGAGGAAAGTCCGGAAAATCCGGATGGATATAACGGCCAGCCAAATGCGAGAAGACTGGCTTTGTCTGCAGCTGAATAAGAACCACTAAAAATTGGCCTCATCATAAGCTAGGGAGATTACGCTTCCAATCTAGTTTTTGATTATTTTTGGCGCCCAACTCAACGCATTAGCATGAAGGAGGTTCTGTTTATCGTATTAGCCTATTTGATCGGCTCGATCCCGACTGCTTTGTGGGTCAGCAAGTATTTTTTTGGGATCGATATTCGGGAATATGGTAGCGGCAATTCCGGGGCAACCAATACTTTCCGTGTCCTGGGCCCTAAATGGGGCGCCTTTGTGATGGTAGCCGATGTGCTTAAAGGAGCGGCAGCCACGAGCTTGTACATTTTAATACCCTACTACTTACACAACGAATACACCTGGGAGCGGACCAACTTCATGTTAGGTCTTGGCCTGGCCGCAGTACTGGGTCATATATTTCCCATTTGGGCTGATTTCCGTGGCGGCAAAGGGGTGGCCACACTATTTGGTATGGTCCTGGCTATTCAACCCTTGGTCGCCTTATGTTGCGTGTCCGTCTTTTTACTTGTCTTATACCTCACACGTTTTGTTTCCCTGAGTTCGATTCTGGCCAGCATTGCCTTTGCGGTATTGATCCTTTTTATTTTTAATGAAAAGGAACCGCTCTACCGCGGCTTTGCCATTGCCGTGGCCTTACTGGTCATTCTTACCCACCAAAAAAATATAAGTCGGCTACTCAGGGGTAATGAAAGTAAGGTTCCCATCCTCAAATTCAGGGATCGTCGGCGTCGGCGACGTCAGTTGGATCAGGAGGAGAAATGATCCCGGCCCATTTAGATGCACAGATCCTTTCGCTTTTGATATGATCCGCCCAAGCTATTAATTTGCTCCCATGCACCTCTGCTTATCTCGGGGTGGGCCTCCCAATTGGCTTAGTATGTAACCGGCAGGTTGAAATTCCCGGGTAAATTGGGCCCGGACGGGGCCCGGGGACGCCAAAAGCCGCCAGGCGGGTCGGTTTATGGACCCATCCTTTGAGTTTTCTCTAAAATTGCTCGTTTTATCCTATAAAATGTTTTGCACCCGGCATCCTTTTTTTTACCTTTGCAGCCCCACCGCTTCGTAACCCAGAGGGTCTAATCACTAAATTCCATTGGCATGTCAGAAACTTTGTTGGAGAAACTTCAGTTAAAGGATGAGAAAAGTCTTTTGATCCAGGGATTGCCATCGTCCATCGAAAAGCAATTTGCCAAGCTGGCCTTTGCCAAAAACGTAACGCCCTTATTAAAGAGCCGGAAAATTGATTTTGCACTCGTGTTTGCCGTCAACGAGACGCAGCTCAAAGGCATCATCGAGGAAGTCCTCCCTGCGCTACACGTGGATGGAAAATTGTGGGTAGCCTACCCTAAGCTCACGTCTAAAATTGCTACTACCCTCAACCGGGATTGTAGCTGGGCCTGTATGGCCCAATCGGGGTATGAAAGCATTAGACAGGTTGCCCTTGACCACGTCTGGATTGCCATGGGGTTTAAAAGGGTCGAACCCGTTCCCTTCTTAGCCCGCGCCTCGGCGGGTCGCAAGAGCCTGTCGATGGCGCTTACATCTGTAAGCGAAATCGAGGAGCGCTTGGACGTCGTCAATCCCCCAGATGACTTTATCAAGGAACTCAACAGAAGTCGGGTGGCGTCCCATTTTTTCGACAAACTTTCCTCCTCCAATAAAAAGGAATATGTGTCCTGGATCACCAAGGCCAAGAAAGAAGAAACCAGGTCCCAACGTTTGGAAGAAGCGATCAACAAGCTGATTAAAGGCAAGCGCACTCCTTCCGAGTGCTAAGGCCGGACTGCCGGCAAGGGTATCTTTCGGGCATGTTCTGCCCTACAGCGCCCTGGTCCGGGAGCATAGTTTTTCCAACCCCCTAGTCCCTTTGTAGGACCTCTTGACTACTCCGTTTGGTACGGCCCCGGAATCTTGCTAAATCCATCGTAAGTTATTGATATTTAATTAAATACTCGTTAATCAACGTGAAAATTTACTATCTCCAAAACGTAAATTTCCAATTAGACGAGCTGGCGAAATTGGGTACATTTGTTCAGATCAGTTGTTAGCAGAGTAGCTAAAGAAATGACCTGACGGACAGGCCAAACTAGGTTTACTGCTCCGTCTGAAGGCCCACAACCGAGGAAAATCGGCTTTCGGCATGCCTACAGCAGATCTTAATTAAACCTCCTATGCCTACATTCGACAAACAAGACCTATTGTCTGACCTTCTAGACCGAACCGATTGCATAACTTCGAGTTTGCAAGCCTTCCGTCAATTATCTAACCAGCAGCTCAATTACCAGGTTGCCCCCCACACTTATACTATTGCGGCCATTTTTGACCAGCTTACCAAGGCCCATCAACTGTATATTGACGCCATCCTAGCTCAGATCACCAAAGCAGCGGATACCCGCGAGAAGCTGTACAAGAGTGGTTGGTTGGGCGATTGGGTGTACCAGCGTACTATGCATCGACTGGAGGGATACCACATGCCTACGGCCAAGTCCTCCCATGCCCCTTCCCTGGAATTGGATGGCAGAGGCATACTCGACCATTTTGGCCAACAACTCGATACCCTGCACGATATCATCCGCCACGCGGCTACCAAGGACTTAGAACGGATCAAAGTCCCCATTTCTGATGGCTTGCATCTAATCAAGGTTAGGATGGGAGATAACCTTCGCTATATGGTGGCCAATAGTGAACGCCATATTTTTCAGGCTAAGCAATTGCTCGCCGCACTGGATCCAAAAAATCCCGTCTATTTGGTTCGAAAAGATGACCGGAGTGCTTCCTTTGCCAAATAGGAAGCAGCTGTACTTTCGTTCGCCAGCCCATGGATTTACGGCAGCGTCCTTGGCTGCCCTATTTCACAATCACTGTCCCCACCTGCCGCATCAATTCTTTTTCCATATCCTTGAGGTGCTGGTGCGTTTGCATAAACATCAGTTGTTCTGCTGAGCTGGGGGATTTTTCCAGATCGTTTTGGTTCATCTCGATAAGGCGCTTGATTTTTCTGAGCTTGAGGTAGTTTAAGGTGGACAGTACCTCTTCCTTGTATAATTCTTCGCGTGTGGGAATCTTTCCTTCGTAATGGTCTTTCCAATTAGGGCTTAGTTCATAAGGGAAATCCAAAATGGAAACGACCAGCCGGCTGAGCTGCTGGTCGGGATGATATAAAAAGGTCTTGGCGGAAGGTTCCAAGCCTTGGCTATACCATTCTTTGTACATATCCAGGATCTTGATCAATTCTTTATTATCAATCATGTCCTGGTCCATAGATTCGTCCAGCATAAAATCCGCAACAGTCTTTTGTTCATCCCAGGGTTTGAGTCCAAATTCAAGCAAAGACCTGACAATGGCCCGTTCCTGTTGTTCATCCTTATTAAGCAGCAGGAGCATTTCCTGTTGATCGTCACCGGATTCAGGTGTTTCGGCCCGCTGCTGGGCGGCTTCATCGGCCGCAAATCGATTTTCTTGTTTGACGATGCGTTCCCGGATGAATTTGTTGACCAGGGCGTGCAAACCCGATTCATCGATCTTGAGTAAATCGGCGCATTGTCGAATGTAATCCTGTTGTCTGGTGAAATCCTCAGTTTTGTTGATCTTGGAGATGGTTTCAGCCACTTGATTGACCAGGGCCGCTTTTTTGTTGCTGTCGGTGCCGGCATCATGGAGGGCCAAGTCTACCTGGAACAGGACCACGTCTTGCTTCTTGGCCGCCACAAAATCGCGAAAAGCGCTAGCTCCGACTTTATGCACATAACTATCGGGGTCTTCATTACCCGGAATCAGCACCAAGCGTACATTCAAGCCCTCTTCCAAGGCCATGTCCTGGCCGCGCAAGGCGGCCTTGACTCCCGGTGCATCGCCATCGTAAATGATGGTTAGGTTATTGGTATATTTTTTAATGAGCCGCAGCTGGTCCATGGTAAGGGAGGTTCCGCCGCTAGCGACGACATTTTCGATGCCGGCCTGAAATAGCGAGATGACGTCGGTATAACCTTCTACCAGCAAGCATTCGTCCAGCTTGTCGATGGCTTGTCGGGCAAAATAGGATCCATAGAGGATCTTGCTTTTGACATAAATTTCATTCTCTGGAGTATTGATGTATTTGGGCGCGTGATCGTTTTTCTTAATCACCCTCGCACCAAATCCCAGAATTTTGCCGCTTTGATTATGTACGGGAAAAATAATGCGTCCGCGGTAATTATCCATGGGCTTTGCGTCCCGCAGGACAACCAAACCGCTTTTCTGGAGGTTTTCCAGACTAAATTGCGCCCCGAGGGCTTCCTTGGAAAATGCATCTCGATCTTCCAGGCAGTATCCCAGCTGGAATTTGTGGATGGTGTCTTCCCTAAATCCCCTTTCTTTCAGATAGCTCAGACCGATATCCTGGCCCTGTTCGGTGTTAAACAATATATCGCTGAAATATTTTTGGGCAAAACCGTTGATGATGTACAGGCTATCAGAAACCTGTTGTTGCAGTTTGAGCTCCGGGGATATTTCCGATTCTTCGATTTCTACATTGTACTTGGCGGCGAGCCAGCGCAAGGCCTCCGCATAGGAATATTTTTCATGCTCCATCAAAAACCCAATGGCGTTGCCACTGCGGCCGCAGCCAAAACATTTGTAAATCTCCTTCACGGGGGATACGGTGAAGGACGGCGTCTTTTCATTATGAAATGGACAAAGCCCTAAGTAATTCGCCCCCCTTTTTTTGAGTTTTACGAAGCCACCGATGATTTCAGTAATATCGATACGGCTTAAGATCTGCTGTATGGTCTGTTGAGAGATCAAGAAATATTATGCGTAATTTAATCCATTCTAAGAAATACCCAATAATTTAAGGCTCGACTTGAGATCTCCGTGCCAACCTTGCGTGCGCTATGGCCTCGAGTAGGCCCAAGACAAAACCGGGACCACAATCTAGGATGAATTTGCCGTTTGGTATGTCAACGTATTCACTTTCCCTTCACGAACTTTCCGTCTTTGTAGGCGGTGTACCGATATTACAGTCGATCAACCTGCGCATGGAGGCCGACGAGCAATGGGCGATTGTAGGTTCCTCCGGTAGCGGCAAAACTACACTCGCCCACACCCTGGCCGGCAGAATTGCCTACCAGGGCAAAATCAACGCGTCGTTTGCCATCCCAGGAGCCTTGGCATTGCAAGTGGCGGTGGTGGAACAGCAGCACCGCTTTAGGAACTTGGCCAACCGCAGCGATTTTTACTATCAGCAACGCTATAATTCCTACGGCGCTGATCAAACGATGACCGTGGAGGAGGACCTAAGGCAGCATGGACTGAAGGGTAGCGAGCAAGACGGAATTTTCCGTTTTTCGCAATGGGTAGAGGTATTGAAGTTGGGGCCGCTGATGCAAGAACCCCTAATTCAACTCTCCAGTGGGGAAAATAAGCGCCTCCAAATCCTGAAGGCCTTGCTAAGACATCCGCAATTGCTCATCCTCGACCAACCCTTTGCCGGACTGGACCCGCAAGGACGCCGATCGATCCACGAATTGTTGGGAGCACTCAGTCGTGCGGGGGTGCGAATCCTGTTGATCACGTCCATGGTGGAGCTGACGGATTACATCACACATGTGGCTGTTTTGGAGGGGGGAAAGCTGGTAGCCGCCATGCCCAAAATCGAGTTTCTGTCCTCCTCGTTTGCCTATGCCAAGCCAACTCACTTGGTCATTCCTCCGGTATCCACGTGGCCCGGGCCGGCTGCAGATTTTACCTATGCCGTCCAGTTAAAGAAAGTAACGATCACCTACCACGACAAATACATTTTACATGACGTCGATTGGGAAGTTCGCCGGGGCGAGCGTTGGTCTTTGTCTGGGGCCAATGGGGCAGGAAAGTCAACCCTGCTCAGTCTGCTGGTGGGGGATAACCCTCAGGCCTACGCCAACGAAATTTACCTGTTTGACCGGCGACGGGGCACGGGGGAAAGTATTTGGGACATCAAGCGAAACATAGGCTATGTCTCATCCGAGCTGCATCTGTATTTTGAACCCTCTGCGACGTGTTTTGAAGTCGTTGCCTCTGGTCTGTTTGACACGATCGGCTTATTCCGCAGGCTTACCGGCGAACAGATAAGCCAGGTGGAGCAGTGGATTCATGCCTTTGGTTTGAGCCCCCAGCAGCAAAAATGGATGCACCAGCTGGGGTTGGGAGAACAGCGCATGGCCTTATTGGCGCGGGCCTTGGTGAAAAACCCACCGTTACTGATACTGGACGAGCCCTGTCAGGGTTTGGACGAGGAGCAAACGGAGCGGGTGCGCAGGTTCCTGGACCTGTATTGCACGCAGACGGCAGCGACCCTCGTCTATGTGAGCCATTATCCGGCTGAAATTCCCAGCTGCGTAAACCATTTTTTGGTTTTGGAACACGGACAGGTTCTGCGCGGCTGCTAAGGGCAAGGAGGATTGGGAAAAAAATGGACCCAGCAAAAAAATACCATAAAATTATTGTTAAGCTAATAAATTGCTTTAAATCAATTATATATACATGTTGTAATAATTAATATTAGGGACGGTGGCTCCCATCTTCCAAATCGGGTCAAATGCCTTAAATTTGCTATGCTTTCGGATCTAAAGGGTTTTTCTGATCCAGAAATCTCCGGAAGTTTTCTTTAGCCCCGTTCAGCTATCCCATTATTTTCAGAGCCTACTGCCCATTTAATCTTTTGGTTTACTTTAAAAAAAGGTGTGTATGTACTCGTATGCGTTGCTGGAGAAGAATTGCTATTACCTCATTCAGGAGAAAGAACAGGATCCCATCAGTTTAATCAAGGTTAACCTGGAAACGGATCATTGTATGTATGTATCCAAGTATACGGATGGAACCCTGGTGGAATGGAAAAAGAAATCCGATCCTATTTTCGATATTCTGGAGTTGCTGGGAGACGAAAAGGTGAAAGATTGGGAATCCATCTATAACGATAACCAAGGCTCCTATAACTACGAAGAAGACGAAGAATAACGTGAGAGAGGGGGGGGTGGAGGCGGCAATGCCTGGGAACCTTACGATCTGCTCAATAGTGGCCTATGCCCGTGGCGCCATAATCCATAGGCGGTGAGCATCGAGCCCAGGATCATGCTCAGATAATACACAAATAGGTTGGCATCCCGGATGAGGATATCGTAATTCAGGTAGCTAAACACAAAAGTGACGATAGATACCCCATAAATGAACACGAATCCGGCATAGGCAAACCCCATGGCTTTTTCCAACTCGCTATGTTCAATCTTTTGAAAGTATCCGGCCAGTCCCCATACACTGAAAATAAGTCCCACAATGCTGTCGAATCCCACGACGATCGTATTGGAATCGAGGTTGTGACCTTTCCAAATAAGTAGTACCGGCTCAAAAATCACAAAGAACATCAACACGTACAGGATGATCTTCTTTTTTACACCGGTGGACGAAACGAAAAAAAGCAACAGTACCAGGGGCGCATCCAGCAGGTTATAGAAATACGTAATCTTATGTTCAAACTCGACGTTATGGATCTGTCCCAAAATATCGGGAAGATTTTCCAAGGCATTGGCAAGCCAAAATATGCCCAATAGCAGGTAAGTCGTTACCCGAAACAGCCTCTTGTACCAAATTAACAGAAAGGGGACGAAGCACAGCACCACATTCACAAACGACATAGGGGGGTTAAGAAATGAAAACAGCGTTTTCACGGAATAAACATTTGGTATATAAGCGAAGAAAGACCTCGGTTTAGTATAGGTAAAACTACTTGGTTTTATAGGCAAAATACTGGTTCACTTTTTGTGCACAGGGCCAAGGGCGAGCGAGATTCCTTAAAAAAAAGCGATCCACCCAGGAGATTTTGTGCACATCAGTGTATAAGTACCAAAAAAATCTTCTGGGGTGGTTTCATTATATTTGCCGGATTTGAACCGATTGACCTATGGCAGAAGCGAAGCGCGAACTATTTGAGTACACCGAAGAATCCATAAAATCCCTTGATTGGAAGGAGCATATTCGGCTTCGTCCAGGTATGTATATCGGTAAATTGGGAGATGGCTCAAGTCCCGATGACGGGATTTACGTCTTGGTCAAGGAGGTGGTGGACAATTGTATTGATGAGCATACCATGGGCTATGGGAAACAAATTGATGTAGCTATCGAGGGCAAGACGGTAGCCATTCGCGATTTCGGCCGCGGCATTCCACTGGGTAAAGTGGTGGATGTGGTCAGCAAGATCAATACAGGTGCCAAGTACGACAGCAAGGCGTTTCAAAAATCCGTCGGGCTCAATGGAGTTGGCACCAAGGCCGTTAACGCCCTAAGTTATTCGTTCCGCGTATCGGCGTTTAGGGACGGAAAGGAGAAAACGGCTGAATTCACCCGTGGCGTGCTGGTCAAAGAATACAAAGAAACCAAGACAGACCAGCCCAATGGAACCCTGGTCACCTTTGTGCCTGATGAAACCGTGTTCAAGAACTTTCATTTTATCTCCGAATACCTCGACAACCAGTTCTGGAATTATTGCTACCTGAATGCGGGGCTGATCATCAATTTTAACGGAAAAAAATACGTTTCCAAAAACGGGCTTCTCGATCTGTTGCAGCGACGCACCAACGAGGATGAATTGTGTTACCCGATCATCCACATCAAGGGGGAAGATATCGAGGCGGCCATCGCACACAATAATGATTACGGCGAAGAAATATTCAGTTTTGTCAATGGGCAATTTACCACCCAAGGAGGAACGCATCAGCAGGCATTCCGGGAAGGGTTTGTCAAGGTAGTGCGCGATTTTTATAAGAAGGACTTTGACGCCTCCGATATCCGCCAAAGCATCGTAGCGGCCGTTTCGGTTCGGGTCGTAGAACCGGTCTTTGAATCCCAAACCAAGACCAAGCTGGGCAGCCAATATATCCGGGAGGGCGGGGCCAGCATGAAGAATTTTGTCAACGATTTTTTGGCCAAGGAATTGGATAATTACCTGCACAAGAATCCCGGCACCGCCGATGCATTGAAAAAACGCATTGAGCAGAGTGAAAAAGAACGCAAGGAACTTGCCGGGATCAAAAAGCTCGCAAATGAACGGGCCAAAAAGGCCAATTTGCACAATAAAAAACTTCGGGATTGCCGCTTTCATCTCAATGACGAAGCAACCGGTAAAGACAAAGATGCTGTCCTGGAAAAGCAAAAGGAGAGCACCATTTTTATTACCGAGGGCGATTCAGCGAGTGGATCCATCACCAAGGTTAGGAACGTGGAGACTCAGGCCGTCTTCAGTTTGCGCGGTAAGCCACTGAATTGTTTCGGGCTGACCAAAAAAGTGGTGTACGAGAATGAAGAGTTCAACCTGCTGCAACACGCCCTCAACGTCGAGGACGGCATCGAAGGGTTGCGCTACAACAACATCGTCATAGCTACGGATGCCGATGTGGATGGCATGCATATCCGACTGCTGCTGATGACTTTTTTCCTTCAATTTTTTCCTGATTTGGTCAAAAATGGTCACGTGTATATTTTGGAAACCCCGCTTTTCCGAGTCAGAAACAAGCAAGAAACCTTGTACTGCTACGATGAGCAGGAAAAACAGGCGGCCATGGGCAAACTTGGCGCTAAACCCGAGGTGACGCGCTTTAAAGGCTTGGGGGAGATATCGCCGGAGGAGTTTGCGCGGTTCATCAGCGCGGACATGCGCGTGCAGCCTGTCTTGATTATGCCGGAGACACATATCCAACAAATCTTGGAATATTATATGGGTAAGAACACACCCCAGCGTCAAGATTTTATTATCGGGAATCTGAGGGTGGAAATTGATTTGGTAGATCAGACCAAGGCGGCGGGATAGCCCGCTTGACGATGGATCTGCCCTCCTTTGGGAGGGTCGTGGGTTGGCAGTTTTTGCTGGTAGTCCCGACCTGCGCCATTCAACTGCGGACGCTCGGTATGCCTAATTCGATGGGATTGAAAATTGATAGCATATGATTCACCTTGTTTTTCAGCGCAGCGACATGGGCGTGTTAAAGCAAGCGATAGAACTGGACCCCTCCCTACAGGGGGAAGTTATACTCATCGCCGACGATTATGCCGTGGGTCCTATCCAGGATTTGTATTCGACTCAAGGAATCGAAAACCGCAGGGCTTGGTGGGCCGAAGTGCTCCGGGGCGGAGACTACCAACATCTGCTGGAAGATTCCACCCACCCAAACGATAACCAGACTGTTCTTGACTTAAGCCAGCGGCTGCAGGAAAATCCTTCGGAGACGGTCTGGATTTGGGCTGCGCAAAACAGCCACGACGTTTCGGGTTATTACTGGCTTATCGGACAACTTAAGCCTCAGGCGGGCAGGGTATTTATCCTGTACCTCAACAACCTGCCCTTCATTAACCTCAAGGGCCATATATTTTATCCGACAAATTTATTCGATATACCGCCCAAAGAATTCCTGAAAGCTAAAAAATTGGCCAGGCTCGTGACCCCATCGGAATTCGAGGTTGATCCAGACGAATGGCTGAGACTAGCCGGCGAAGACAAGGGTGTGCGCGTATTGGAGGGAGGGCGAAAACTTTCCCAATATGACGTGGACTATTTCGATCACCAACTTACCGGACTCTTGTCCCAGGACTGGCAGCGGGCCAGCAAGGTCATCCATCATTTCTTGTCCAAATCTGGGCAGCATACAGGGGATGCCTTTTTACTCTGGCGATTGAAGCACCTGATCGAATCGGGGCGAGCGGATGTGCAGGGTGAAATGAAGCACATGAAAGACTTCGAAATCAAAGTCCGGATGGTTGCGCCCCTCTCCGAGGCCTTAGCCTCTTCTTAAGCCGTTGGCATGAAAAAGATACTACACTTCGCATTTTTGTGGATATTTTTTTGTTATGGCTCGCCAGTCGCTGGGCAGACCATTTCCGAAACTATTGACGAACTGCTTAAGACTTTCGCCAGCCAGAATGCGTTCAATGGGGTAGCCTTGGTTGCCCAGCGCGGAAAACTCGTCTGGCTGAAGGGATACGGCTATAGGAACCTGGAATCCCAAACCCACAACGACTCGACATCTACCTTTCAGATAGGCTCACTCACGAAGCAGTTTACGGCCGTGGTCATTTTGCAGTTGGCGGAAAAGCATCGGCTTGATTTGCAGGACAAATTGTCTAAATATATTGCCGATTACCCCCATGGAGGGGATATTACTATTGAGAATCTGCTGACTCATATGTCCGGAATTAGCGATTACACGCACGACAGTGCCTTTCTGCGACGGGGATGGGTGCTGCCCATACGGACTGACAGCCTGCTGGAGTTTTTTAAGAGCAGACCCCTGGATTTCCAGCCTGGCGAAGGTTTTGCGTTTAGCAATTCGGGTTATGTCTTGCTTGGGTACATCATCGAAAAGGTGACTGGCCAGTCCTATTTTCAGGTGGTTCAGGACCAGATATTTCGTCCCTTGCACATGACCCATTCCGGCTTTGATTTTAGGGCACTTCCCTCCGCCCGCCAGGCCTTGGGGTATTTTGGACAATCAGGATTCATCGCCGATTCCTCGGTGTTGTTTGCCTCCCAGGGTATTTTCAGTACGGCGCCAGACCTCTATGCTTGGGACCAGGCCCTGTATGGCGGTCGTTTGCTGCATGACTCTTCCTTGCAAAAGGCTTTTACTCCCCATAAGGCAAACTACGGTTTTGGCTGGATCATCGACTCCTCCAGCGGATCGAAAGTCGAAATGCACGAGGGGATCGTGCTAGACTACGCCAGTTTCATGGCTAGGGTTCCGCAGGAACAGATTTGTATTATCCTCTTGGATAATCACCAATCCCAAGCCCTGGTGCGGATCGCCCAGGACATCAACGCGATTCTGACAAACCAACCCTATGAATGGCCCGTGGTGAGAACAGAAATAAAACTCGATCCCTTGATTCTGGGCCATTATATTGGACGTTTCCAACTGGCCGCCGGTTTCATCATCCAAATCACCGTGGAGCATGGATCGTTGATTGCTCAGGCGACAGGCCAAGGTAAAGTAGAGCTTTTTGCCGAAAAGGAAAACCTGTTTTTTACCAAAGTGATGGATTCGCAATTTGAGTTCTTGAGTGATGAAGATGGCCATATCAACCGATTGGTCCTCCACCAGAATGGGGGAGATTTTATTTGTCTTAAAATGCGATAGCAATATGAAATACCTGCCAAAATCGGAGGAAATGGCGATGTTCTTGACCACTATGTTCTACTTCAGCCAGCTCCATTTCTCCTGGTGGTGGTATCCCTTGCTGACCTTCACTCCGGATTTCAGCATGGTCGCTTACCTGGGTGGCCCCAGGGTCGGGGCCTTGGTCTACAACACTGTCCATCACAAGGCCCTAGGCCTGGGGGTCTGGATCTATGGAACGGTCCGGAGCTTGGAAACCTGGCAGTTGGCGGGGTTGATTCTGTTTGGACATTCCTGCTTGGACCGACTGCTGGGTTATGGATTGAAATATAACCTAGGGTTTGCCTTTACGCATCTGGGTACGATAGGAAAAACAAATAATCAGCCGGTATCTCATTGACCAAGTATCTTTGCAACCATGGCGGACACAAAAGGCAAAAAGAAAGATTTTTTTGATTCGGAATCGGGAGTAACCGGCCAATACAAGACCTGGTTTTTAGATTATGCCTCGTATGTAATCCTAGAAAGAGCAGTTCCGGCCGTCGAAGATGGGTTAAAACCTGTGCAACGACGCATTCTGCATGCCATGAAGGAAATGGATGACGGCCGCTTCAATAAAGTAGCAAACATTATCGGGCAGTCCATGCAGTATCATCCCCATGGAGACGCCTCAATCGGAGAGGCGTTGGTTAACATGGGGCAGAAAGACCTGCTTATCGAAACGCAAGGAAACTGGGGAGATATCCGAACCGGGGATGAAGCAGCGGCAGCCCGCTACATCGAGGCGCGCTTAAGCAAGTTCGCCCTTGAAGTGGCCTTCAATGCCAAAACCACCGAATGGCAGCTTAGTTACGATGGCCGTAAAAACGAACCCATCACCTTGCCCATGAAATTTCCCCTGCTCTTGGCACATGGTGCCGAAGGCATTGCCGTGGGTCTGGCGACGAAAATATTGCCCCACAATTTTTGTGAGTTATGCGACGCATCGGTTAAATACTTGCGGGGCAAGCGTTTTGAATTGTATCCCGACTTTCAGACTGCCGGGATGATCGATGTCACCAACTACAACGACGCCAAGCGAGGCGGAAAAGTGCGGGTCCGGGTACATATCGAAGAGCTGGATAAAAAAACCTTGATTATCCGCGATGTACCCTACGGAGTGACCAGTACCCAGTTGATTGATTCAGTCATTCGGGCCAATGACCAGGGAAAGATCAAGATCAAAAAGGTGACCGATAATACAGCAGCTGAGGTGGAAATCCAAGTCGACCTGGCTCCAGGCATTTCGCCCGACATCACCATTGACGCCCTGTACGCCTTCACGGATTGTGAGGTGAGTATTTCTCCCAACGCCTGCGTCATTAATGACCAGAAGCCGGAGTTTTTAGGAGCCACCGAATTGCTGAAAATATCGGTGGACCGCACCAAAGAATTGCTGCAAAAAGAACTGGAAATACGCTTGAAGGAGCTCCAGGATAAGTGGCATTATACGTCGCTGGAAAGGATATTTTTCGAAGAAAAGATTTACAAGGAGCTGGAGAAAAAACATGAAACCTGGGAAAAGGTCTTGGCCGCCATCGCCAAAGCTTTTGAACCTTTTCGCAAACAGCTAAAACGCGACATCACCCGGGAAGATATTGTCCGGCTGACAGAGAAGCCAGTTCGCCGGATCTATAAGCTGGATATCGAGGAATTAAACACCCAGATAAAGGCGCTGGAAGCGGAGATCAAGCAAGTCAAACACAACCTGAACAACCTCACCGATTTTGCGGTCGCCTATTATGAAGACCTGAACAAGAAATTCGGCAAAGGCCGGGAGCGAAAGACGGAGATTAAATTATTTGAATCAATCCAAGCCAAGCAAGTCGCCATCGCCAATGCCAAATTGTACGTCAACCGAGAGGAAGGATTTATCGGCACGGGGTTAAAGAAAGATGAATTCGTGACCGATTGCTCCGATTTGGATGATATTATCGCCTTTACCAAGGCGGGGAAAATGAAAGTGGTGAAAGTGGCAGAGAAATCTTTTATTGGGAAGGATATCATTCACGTAGCCGTATTTCAGAAAAATGACGAACGGACCACATACAACATGATTTACACCGACGGCAAGTCGGGCATCGCCTATGCCAAGCGTTTCAATGTGACCAGCGTAACCAGGGACAAAGAATATGAACTGACCAAGAGTGAGGAAAAGAGCAAAGTGCATTATTTTTCCGTCAATCCCAACGGGGAGGCTGAGTCCGTTCGGGTGATCCTCAGCCCCAGTTCTTCGGCCCGGATCAAAGAGTTTGATTTTTATTTTGAGACTCTAGAGATCAAAAACCGGGGCAGCATGGGAAATCAGGTGACTAAATATCCCATCCGTTCCGTAAAATTCAAACAAGCAGGCAAAGCCACCTTGAGTGCCCGCAAGATCTGGTTTGACGACACTTTTGGACGCCTAAATACGGATCAAAAGGGCCAATATCTCGGAAATTTTGACGCCGAAGACAGGATCCTGGTCGTTTACAGCGACGGGAACTACGAAATAACGGACCAGGAGTTGACCCAACGGATTGAAGCAGATAAGGTGCTCCTTATTGAAAAATTTGTCCCCGAAAAGATTATCACTGCCGTATATTTAGAAAAGGACAAGCTGCAATACAACATCAAGCGGTTTCGGATCGAGACCACTACGTTACATAATAAATTCTTCTTTATCAAGGAGGGGGAGGGCAACAGGCTGGAGACGGTAACGACTGTGTCGGAACCGGTGTTGGTGGTGCAGACCGGGCGCGGTTCGCAGATTCGAAAGGCTAAATTTAAAGTCGAAAAAATGGTGGAAGTCATGGGTTGGAAAGCCGTGGGGTCCAAGCTCGCTGATTTTTCCAAAAGCTTGGAAATGCAGTGGGAGCAAAAGAAACGCAGCGAGGACCAGCCTGAACTTTTTGGCTAATCTGGCAGTCGATTGGCGTCTTTGACAAACTTGGGTATGTCGTGAAAAGATTTAACATCCTCGACGATCAAGGCCAACAACTTTTTATCGTTTTCATAAAATTTTCGCAACTGCGCCTTGTAGCTGTTACTCAGGGAACCTCCCCGGGTAATGGAAACCGTTTCCTTGGTGGATGGATCTTCCAAAACATATACCTCGGCATCATAGCCCATAGATCCCTTGTAGTTGTCCGCCGAATTATAATAGTAGTAGTAATATCCGTTTATGTGCTTTCCCAGGCTCATCGGCCAAACGAACATCCGCCTTCCGTCTTCATCGACTTGCTTGGAAAGGTAGAGGTAGGTCTTTTGCGCATATTGGAATGCATATCCGTTGATGTCTTTCGGGCTATATTTTCTGGTTTTGCCCAGGCTATCAACCACCGTGACCTTGTAGAAGCAGGCCTGTTGATTGAACCGGCCAAAATCAATCGGGACGACTATTTTACATTCAACGGTATCGTTGGCGTGGGTGACGATATAGCCTGGAGCATACACATCGGCGGCCATGGCCTGGCGCGCTAAGCAAAGAAATAGGGCGAGTAAGAAGGAGCCTGATCTCATGAATAATCTAGTCTCTTTGTTGAATTTAGCACAAAGGTAAAATGGCCTGCTGGCAACTGCTTGGCAAAGAACCGGCCGTAACGGGTTTTCGGGCTCATCAAGTTCAAATCCATTGCAACATACAGGCCCAGCAATCAAGGCTAGTCAATCGATATTAAAAGGTGGAATGTGTGCAGCGCACCCCAAGGTTGTCCTTTGGGATGCTGCTTTATATTGGTAAAGTGAAGTCTGATTCAAAAGCCACGGATTACATACTGGCATGCAGGTAATCTTTCAATTGCGAAATGGTCTCCTGTTGGGTCAATATCGTTTCGCGGACCAAATCGTTTATAGATACAATACCGCACAGCCTATCGTTTTCAAATACCGGAAGGTAGCGTATGTTTTTGTCCGACATGAGTTGCATGCAAAATTCGATGGTATCCGATGGCTGGACCGTGGGTAGGTTATCGCTCATAATTTCTGACACCTTCGTATCCGTGGACGATTTTCCCTTTAGTATCACTTTGCGAGAATAGTCCCGTTCGGTCATAATGCCCAAGTACCGCTGATTGTCCATGACCATGACAGAGCCAATATTCTGGTCGGCCATAATCTTCAGGGCTTCCAATACCGTGGTGGTAGCGGATACCGCGGTAATTTTCCTCCCCTTGTGAGAGAAAATATCGGATACTTTTTTCATACAGCATTATTTGGTGAACAATCGTTGTTTGTAATTTACGACTTTTGGAAAGATAATCAAATAATTGACGATGGGCCTAAGCTATTGAATGCAACGTATTGATAAATAGTATCTTAGTTGATCTTCCATCAAACCGTCATGACTTGCCCGGAGCCTTGCCCGGCCATGGGCTCCGGGCAGTTTTCCCGCCCCTGAATTGATTGCCTCCTCCCAAAACAACCCTAGTTTTGCAGGCCCTGTTGCGTTTGATCGCGTTCGGGGCAAATCACGAATTATGTCTGAAAGAAGCCCCAAACACCCCAGGACTTTTCTAGTTGTGCTGGCTTTTGCAACCGTCTACCTCGTATGGGGGTCTACCTATTTTTTTATCATGGTGGCGATCGCTCATATACCGGCCATGCTGATGGCTGCGATGCGCTTTACATCGGCAGGTTTGCTGATGTTTATCTGGTGCGTAGCTAGGAAAGAATCCATGTTTGTCTGGCAACATATTAAGCCCGCGGTCGTAACCGGAATATTGCTGCTTTTTTTGGCCAACGGTGCCGTCGTATGGGCCGAGAAATATTTGCCAAGCTCCCTGGTAGCGGTACTCACGTCGGCTTCTCCCATTTGGTTTGTCATCCTGGACCGACGGTTATGGCCGGTTAACCTCTCCAGCCGGGAAACTTTGCTGGGCTTGGTGATTGGTTTTTTGGGGGTGGTACTGCTGTTCAGCGAAAACGCGAGACGCGCACTGGCCACTACCGGACAAGGTATGCAGGTTGTTGCCTTGGGCGTATTAGTAGTAGGTTCCATGTGCTGGGCGGGAGGATCGCTTTTTTCCAAATACCATTCCCGCGGGAAATCACATGCCGCCAATACGGCCTGGCAGATGCTCAGCGCAGGGCTCGCTTTTTGCTTGGTCAGCGCGCTGATTGGGGAATGGAAAGATTTTCATGTCCACCAGGTCCCCAGTTCATCCTGGCTGGCTCTGCTGTACCTGATAGTTCTAGGTTCACTAGCCGGGTATACGGCTTTTATCTGGCTCTTGCAGGTTCGTCCGGCGACCCAGGTGAGCACCCATGCTTATGTCAATCCAGTTGTCGCCGTATTGTTGGGGATCACCTTCGCCGGCGAAAAAATGTCGTTCGTCCAGTGGATAGGGCTCACCCTAGTACTCAGCAGCGTACTGTTGATTAATTTGGCCAGATACCGTCGGGAACAAAGTCTCCCCCGGGCCTAGGTAGGGGAGGGCAGGTTTTGGCACCTACGGGTTGCGCCACATTTTAGGCGGCTTTGAAGGCAAACCCAAAGGTGCTGCCTTTGCCCAGTTGGCTTTGTGCCCAGATGGTGCCTCCCTGGGCTTCTATAAATTCTTTGGAAATAGCCAGGCCAAGACCCGTCCCGCTGCTCTGCAGGACGCCCGGCACCTTAAAATAGCGATCAAATATTTTGGGCAGATATTTCTTATCAATGCCCACACCCTGGTCGAGGACCAAAAATTCGACCGAGCTGCCTTTTTTGTCTACAGCGACCTCAATGGAACTTCCTTCCGGAGAATATTTTATCGCGTTGGTGAGAAAATTGATCAGCACCCAGGTCGTCTTTTCCGCGTCCACCGTAACTTGCGGCAGGGGCTCCTCCAGGCGAACTTTCAGGGCGATATTTTTTTGCTGCGCCTGCAGTTGCACCGCTTGAAGCGCAAGTTCGGCGATATGGCGGGGTGCGGACGCTTCCAAATTCAATTGGATATTGCCTGTTTCTACCTGCGTCATGTTGAGTAACTCCCCCGTAATCTTTAACAGCCGATCGGCGTCGTCTCGGATGGATTGGATGAGCTCTTTTTGGTCACCGCTGAGCGCTCCGGTCCGTCCGTCATTTAGCAATTGGGCACTCATTTTGATCGATGAAATGGGCGTTTTTAATTCATGCGAAACGGTCGCGATAAAATTGGTCTTTGCTTGGTTAAGTTCATGAAATAAGGTGATGTTGCGAAGCACGATAACGTGGCCAATCACCTCCTCATTGGCGGTTACGTTGAGGATTTCCTTGCTGAAGTAACTCTCCTTGCGGTCGGCGTAAATTTTCAGATCTTTCTTTTCTTTGTCCGCTTGTAGCAGAGTTCGCATGAGGTCATTTCGCAAGGCTACATCGGGAGCATACTGGCCAATAATCTCTTTCTCATGCAACCCCAGCAGGTTTTCGGCAACCACATTGAGAAAAAGAATGTGTTGGTCGTTGTCCAGACCAATGATGCCATCTTTCATCTGATTGATGATGGTTTCGATGCGACTTTTTTCAAATTTTATTTTGGACAAATTGCTGCTTTCGTATTCATCTAACTTTTCAGCCATGATATTAAACGAGGAAGCCAGGTCGCCAAACTCATCATTTTGCTTAAGAAAAATGCGCTTCTTGTAGTTCTTTTTGGCAATCTCTCGAATGCCTTCGGACAGGCTGCTAATGGGATCGGATATGATGGCGGGCAAATTGAATATGAACGTGAACGATATTAACGTCAGGACAGTAAAAATGATGCTTAACCATAAGTTGGCATCCTCGGCCGTATTCTGGGCCACCGCATTTTTACGTGTTATCGCCATTTCGTTGAGATCCTGAATTTGGAACAGGGATCTTCTGATGTCTGGATAATTGGAGGAGTCCGCTGGATTGGCTAGCAGCAAGTCGAATCGCTTGCGTAGCTCCACCGTGACTTCCTTTTCCCCCACCTCCGTAATATTGTTCTCTTGGCGTTTCAAATTTTCTTCGAACACCTGGGCTGCATCCTTTTGGATTTGGAAATTTTCCAATGCTTTGAGCATGTTGTTGCAGTACAAAAGAGATTCCTGGTTGTTCTTGAGCACTAGGTTTAGGTCTCGACTTAGCCGGTTGATGTTTACGATGCCTAGGATGCCAAATAAAACAATCACGATAAACAGAAATACTAGGCCTAGAGATAATTTGGTCTTTAATCGCATGGTCATGTCAGGAAAAAATTACGATATCTACGTCCGCTTCCGATAATTTATTCAATAGCTGGTTAAATACAGCGGTGTTCATAATTAGGTTGAATAGGTTTAAATGCGGTTTGCCCAGGCACAGGGTGGTAATCTCTTTGGCCTCGGTCATTTCAATGATACCCTTGGCTATGTTGCTGTGCTTGGTGCGGACGATTTCTGCGCCCAGTTGGGTGGCCAGGTTGAAGTTGTTAATCAGGTGACGCTGCGCTGCTAGGCCAATTTTGTTGGCATCTTCCCGGGGCGTTTGCACGTACAGCACAAACCATTTGGAATTATAATAGGAAGCCAGTCGGGCCGTCTTCCGAATTACCTTAGTGGCGATTTGGTAATTGCTGCTGATGGAGGCCATGAATCGCTCCGTTTTCAGGTGCGCGCTTTTGGGTAATTCAATTTCAATCTTTCGCTCGACCTGCGAGGCTACTTCCTTGAGGGCTAGTTCTCGTAACTGCAGTATCTTTTCTGACTGAAAGAAATTTTTCATCGCCAATTCGATCTTGTCGGCGGTGTATATTTTTCCTTCTTTCAAGCGTGTGACTAACTCATCGGCGGTCAAATCTATATTAACCACTTCGTCCGCTTGCTTCAGCACGCTGTCGGGAATTCGCTCGCCCACATCCACTCCGGTGATCTGTTTTACTTCCTGGTGCAGGCTTTCAATGTGCTGAATGTTCACCGCACTGATGACGTTGATACCGCTGTCCAGAATCTCGATGACATCCTGCCAGCGCTTCTGGTTTTTGCTCCCTTCAATGTTGGTATGAGCCAGTTCATCGATGATGACTATTTCGGGATGTAGGTTGAGCACGGCTTGGACATCGAGTTCTTCCAGTTCCTTGCCTTTGTAAAAAAGCTTCCTGCGGGGAATCAGGGGTAGGCCTTCCATCAGGGCTTCGGTTTCTTGACGCTTATGGGTCTCAATAAAGCCAATTTTTACGTCCACGCCATTGCGCAGCAAAGTCTGCGCTTCCTGGAGCATGCGGTAGGACTTGCCCACCCCGGCGCTCATGCCGATATATATTTTAAACTTTCCGCGTCTTGATTTTCGGATAAGGTCAAGAAAATGTTCCACATTTTTTTCTTGGTCCGGCATACCTTGTGTTCTCAACTGGCTTGATTTCTACTAAATATATCGAAAGAAACTGAGGAAAAAATCCGCAAAAAAAGGCCGCGACGGGTAGACCGTTCAGGACAACTACCCGCTACGCTTGAAACAAAAATCAGCCACCCTCGTCCCGTTTTATCTACTTAATGGGAACTTAATCGGTCCAGATCCACATTCAATTTCAATACGTTCACTTTTGCGGGTCCGAATAGCCCCAGGAAAGGTTTTTCCACGTGTTGGTCTACCAGGGCACGGACCTTATCCTCAGGCAGGTTTCTAGACTTGGCCACCCGGGCGACCTGAACATAAGCGCCCTGGGGGGATAGATCCGGATCCAGGCCGCTTCCCGAATAGGTGACGAGTTCGGCTGGGATATCCTGCTTTTTAACGCCTGGATTGTGCACCAGAAAGGTATCGATCTTCGCTTGCACGTCCTTGAGGTAATCGGGATTGGTCGGACCTTTGTTGCTGCCGGTGCTGCCCGCTGCGTTATATCCAGCCGCCGACGGACGACTCCAGAAATATCTGTCCTGGTCAAATTTCTGACCGATATTGGCATAGCCCACCACCTTCCCATTGACCTTTACGGTCTCCCCTTGGCCATGGCCAGGAGTCAGCCTGCCGATGGCCGCGATCAGCAAGGGATAAAGCACCGAGCAGATAATAAGTAAGACTAAGGTCAATTTCAGCGCGGGCAAAATATATTTCTTCATGGTCTTCGATGATTAAGTCTTTACATAAATGGAGCCAGCAACATATCGATGAGTTTAATGCCAATGAATGGCGCAATTACCCCACCGATGCCGTAAATCAACAGGTTCCTGCGTAAAAGCGCACTAGCTCCGATCGGTTTATAAGCTACCCCCCGCAAGGCCAGTGGAATCAATATGGGAATGATAATCGCATTAAAAATGACCGCCGAAAGGATCGCCGATTGTGGGCTTTTGAGGTTCATCACGTTTAAGGACTGGAGCGCAGGAATGGTCGTAATGAACAGCGCCGGAACGATGGCAAAATATTTAGCCACGTCGTTGGCTATGGAGAAAGTGGTTAGCGTTCCCCGGGTCATTAGTAGCTGCTTGCCAATTTCCACTATCTCAATCAGCTTGGTGGGATCGTTATCCAAGTCAACCATATTGCCCGCTTCTTTGGCTGCCTGGGTGCCGCTGTTCATGGCTACTCCGACATTGGCTGAGGGCGGTATCATTGGTTCTGTTGCCGAGCAATATGCTGAAGTCGAGGCCAGATAAACATGGCCGCCAACATGGCCTCGCCCTTTTGATCTTTGTTATGGGTTGGGCGACCGAGTGATCGAGGAGGATCGCGCAGCTCTTGCGGAAGAGGCTGCGGGGCTTGCCGATGCCGACATGGTGCGGGTTGAGATCGAGTTGGTGTTCCGCGCTGCGGCCCTTGCGGGCGAACAGGCGGAATCCACACTTCGCGACGCAGTGAGCGCAGCCGGCGGTTCGGTCGTTGACCGCTCAAGGATCGGTAGCATCGCCTATCACGCCATTCTGGCGCACCTCCCAGCCGCCGAGGTCCGCTCAATCACGGCCGCTCGTACCGAGCAGCATCGCGGGCCTGGACCCGGTAATGCACATTCGTCCCCAGGCGGTATCGTTCTCGATCGAGACGGCCGATCCTGCTCCTTCGCTCGCCGCGCCGCCTTCGTTGCCGACGCGCTCACCGATCGCCGCGCTACTGGACGGCGTGCCAGTCTCAGAACACCCATTGCTGGCGGGGCGTCTGCGCGTCGAAGACCTCTTCGGCTTCGAGGAAGTTGTGCAGGTACGCGATCGCAGGCATGGCACGGCGATGGCATCTCTGCTCGTTCATGGCGACCGCAACCGCAACGAGCCGCCCCTCGGCCGCACTGTGGCGGTGGTTCCGGTAATGGCATGGGATGGGAACGGCGAATCGCTCCCCGAGGACAGGCTCGTGGTCGACGTGATCCACCAGGCCGTTCGGGCGCTTCGCGCGCAGCCTGAACCGCTCGCCCCGGACATTCTGATCGTGAACCTATCGTTGGGGAACCTTAGGCGGCCCTTCCACGGGCGGATGTCGCCTTGGGCGCGTCTTCTGGACCACCTCGCCTGGGTGCATGGGATTCTGTTCGTGGTCAGTGCCGGCAATGCCGGGGAGCGATTCCCGATCAACGACTTCCACACATCCACGGCCTTCGAAGCAGCGCCACCGTCCGACCGCGCCGCGGCGACTTTGCGCGCGGTAAATTCGCTCACCCCGGACCGCCGCATCATCTCGCCGGCGGAGACCGTCAACGGCCTCACTGTCGGTGCCTCCAACGAGGATGCCGTCGATCCCAATCGACGCCGCGCTGCCGCCATCAACGTCGACCCTTATCCGGGCCTGCGCATGGCCAATCCGAGCAGTCGCCTCGGCCCCGGCTTTGCCGGCGCCGTCAAGCCGGACGCGCTGATGCCAGGTGGCCGCGAGCATGTGCGACCGGTCGCCACTGGCGGTCGACTGGAGGTGCAGCCGGCCAGCGCCGCTCGGGCATTCGGGTTGAAGGTCGCCGCGCCAGATGGCGGCCAGGCGGCGGAACATTTCACGGGAGGGACCAGCGGAGCTGCGGCGCTGGCTTCGCGAACCTGCCACCTCATCCACGACGCGCTAGAGCAGGCATACGGCCGAATTTTCCTCGGCCTTCCCCACGCACGTCGGGCACTGGTTCTGAAAGCCCTGTTTGCTCACGGTGCCCGATGGCCGGATGCCACCGCTGACCTCATCCGCGCTACGCTCGGCCCGCATGGCAGAGGCCAAGCCCCCAAACAGAAAGACAACGTCCGGCGCTTTTGCGGCTACGGCGTCGTGGATCCCTCGGATGTGGTCGCCTGCGCGGCGGATCGGGCGACGTTCTGGGCCACGGGAACCATCGGCCCAGAGGAAGCGGTTCGCATCGAGGTGCCCGTCCCACAGTGCATGGGGGGCAAGGCGCAACCTCATGAGT
Organism: uncultured Chitinophagaceae bacterium; assembly: GCA_963742225.1. Classification (GTDB taxonomy): domain Bacteria; phylum Bacteroidota; class Bacteroidia; order Chitinophagales; family Chitinophagaceae; genus Puia. The sequence goes on from CAVULD010000006.1 coordinate 567,867, forward strand.
TGGCGGCAACCCTCGCTTGGTTCACTCCGATCCTGCCCGGTCGCCAGTCATACCGCACGGTGAGGCTCAGCCTCCTTGATCCTCAGGAGGTCGCCGACCTCCAGGTGGCGGCAGCTCGGGAACAGCCGGATGCCAACCAGGCCAAGCGCGGAACCTTGTTGTCGCGCAGGTGGTCAGGGGACCGAGCTCCCATCGTCCACAGCCGGATGTTCGTCTCGCTAACGGTCCAGCGTGAACCCGACCAAGGCGAGGCGATCGACGATCCGATTCCGTTCGCACTCGCGGCGACGCTCGCCATGCCGGCCGTGGTCGAGTTGTATGACGAAGTTCGTGCGCGGCTTGCCATCGCCCAACCCGTACGGCCCAGAACCCGGTGACGAAGCAAGAGGGAAACGTGCTTACCAAGAGAAATGAGGTAGCCAACATTCGCAGTACGGCCACTGTTAGGTCGCCGCCCGACGCAATCGCTGGGCCACGGAAGTTGGCATGGGCTGAGCGCGGCTCGGCTGCGGATCGGAAGGCGAACGAGTAGTCATGGCGATCAAGAAATCCGAACTCTATTCCTCCCTCTGGTCAAGCTGCGACGAGCTGCGCGGCGGCATGGATGCCAGCCAGTACAAGGACTACGTCCTCGTCCTGCTGTTCATCAAATACGTCAGCGACAAATACGCCGGCCAGCCCTACGCGCCGATCACCATCCCGCAGGGCGCCAGCTTCAAGGACATGGTCGCCCTCAAGGGCAAGCCCGACATCGGCGACCAGATCAACAAGAAGATCATCGCCCCGCTGGCCAACGCCAACAAGCTGTCCGACATGCCGGACTTCAACGACGCCACCAAGCTCGGCAGCGGCAAGGAGATGGTGGACCGGCTCACCAACCTCATCGCCATCTTCGAGAACAAGGCGCTCGACTTCTCGAAGAACCGCGCCGACGGCGACGACATCCTGGGCGATGCCTACGAATACCTGATGCGGCACTTCGCCACCGAGAGCGGCAAGAGCAAGGGCCAGTTCTACACCCCCGCCGAGGTCAGCCGCATCATCGCGCAGATCCTCGGCATCCACGACGCGAAGACCAGCGCCGACACCACGGTCTACGACCCCACCTGCGGCTCCGGCTCGCTGCTGCTGAAGGTGGCGCGACGAGGCCGGACACCAAGGTCACGCTCTACGGGCAGGAAAAGGACGCCGCCACCAGCGGCCTCGCCCGCATGAACATGATCCTGCACAACAACCCGACCGCGCTCATCGTGCAGGGCAACACGCTGACCGATCCCAAGTTCAAGGACGGCGACACGCTCAAGACCTTCGACTACGTCGTCGCCAATCCGCCCTTCTCCGACAAGCGCTGGAGCACCGGCCTCGATCCGCTGAACGATCCCTATCGAGCGCTTCAAGCCCTTCGGCACGCCGCCCGCCAAGCAGGGCGACTACGCCTACCTGCTGCACATCGTCCGCTCGCTCAAGAGCACCGGCAAGGGCGCGTGCATCCTGCCGCACGGCGTGCTGTTTCGCGGCAACGCCGAGGCCGACATCCGCCGCAATCTCGTCCGCAAGGGCTACATCAAGGGCATCATCGGCCTGCCCGCCAACCTGTTCTACGGCACCGGCATCCCCGCCTGCATCGTCGTCGTCGACAAGCAGGACGCCCACGCCCGCAAGGGCATCTTCATGATCGACGCCAGCGGCGGCTTCATGAAGGACGGCCCCAAGAACCGCCTGCGCGCGCAGGACATCCACAAGATCGTCGATGTCTTCAACCGGCAGCTCGAAGTGCCCGAAATACTCGCGCATGGTCGCCGTCGAGGAGATCGAGAAGAACGACTTCAACCTCAACCTGCCGCGCTACATCGACAGCCAGCAGGCCCGAGGACCTGCAGGACATCGAAGGCCACCTGCAGCGGCGGCATTCCCGACCGCGATATCGATGCGCTGCAGCGCTACTGGGCCGTCTGCCCGAAGCTGCGAAGCACGCTTGTTCAAGCCAACCGCCCCGGCTATCTCGATCTCGCCGTGGAAAAGTCGGCGATCAAGACCACGATCTACGAGCACCCGGAGTTCGCCGCCTTCATCGCCGGCATGAACGCGCATTTCGCCGCCTGGCGCGACGAAGACGCGCAAGACGCTGAAGGCACTGAAGGCAGGCTGCCATCCGAAGCAGGTCATCGCCGAGCTGTCCGAAGACCTGCTGGCGCACTACACCGGCAAGCCGCTGATCGACCCCTACGACATCTACCAGCACCTGATGGATTACTGGGCGGAGACGATGCAGGACGACTGCTACCTGATCGCCGCCGATGGCTGGAAGGCCGAGACCTACCGCGATCATCGAGAAGGACAAGAAGGGCAAGGAGAAGGACAAGGGTGGGCCTGCGACCTGGTCCCCAAGCCACTCATCGTCGCCCGCTACTTCGCCAAGGAGCAGGCGGCCATCGACCAGCTCGCGGCCGAGCTGGAAAGCGTCACGCGCCAAGCTGGCCGAACTGGAGGAGGAGCATGGCGGCGAGGAGGGCGCGTTCTCCGAACTCGACAAGGTGAACAAGGCCAACGTCGCCGCGCGGCTGAAGGAGATCAAGGGCGACAAGGAGGCGAAGGACGAGGCCGCCGTGCTGAACGAATGGCTGAAGCTGAACGCTGAGGAGAGCCGACCTCAAGAAGCGGCTGAAGGAGGCCGAGGCCGCGCTCGATGCCAAGGCTTATGCTCAATATCCCAAGCTCACCGAGACTGAGATCAAGACGCTGGTGGTGGACGACAAATGGATGGCCGCATTTGGCGCGGTCGGTACGTGGCGAGATGGACCGGGTGAGCCAACGAATTACCCAGCGGGTGAAGGAGCTAGCCGAGCGGTACGAAATCCCCAATGCCGCTGATACAGAACCGTGTCGCCAAACTGAGGGTTAAGGTTGGCCGACACCTGGAGCGGATGGATTTCTCATGGATGTAATGCTGGGCCTGAAGCAGACAGAGATAGGGATGATCCCAGCGGATTGGGATCTCGAACGTCTGGAAAGGCTGGCTCACATCACGACTGGGAGCCGAAACACTCAAGATCGTGTCCAAGACGGTGAGTATCCGTTCTTTGTAAGATCGCAAACTGTGGAACGCATTAACAGTTACGCCTTCGATGGCGAGGCGGTTCTGACAGCGGGTGATGGAGTTGGAACCGGAAAAGTGTTTCACTACATCAATGGTAAATTTGACGCACATCAACGCGTGTACTGCATATCCAATTTTTCTGAACGCCTAAACGGTTACTTCTTTTATCTATATTTTAGCAGCCATTTCTACAACCGCATCATGCAGATGACCGCCAAATCCTCAGTTGACTCGGTCCGTCGCGAGATGATCGCGAATATGTTGATCCCGCTTCCACCCACCAAGGCCGAACAGGAAGCCATCGCAAGGTCGGTGAGAGATTCCGAGGCCCTCATCGAAGGCATAGAGGAACTCCTTGCCAAGAAGCGCGACATCAAACAAGGCGTCATGCAGGAACTGCTCACTGGCAAGAAGCGCCTGCCGGGATTCAATGAGGCGTGGACGAACGTTCGCATGAGGGAGTTACTGTCTCAGCCGGCAACGTATGGCATAGTGACGACTGGAGCGTTCGTGCAGAGTGGAATCAAGATGCTTCGCGGGGGTGATATCGATGATGGACGCGTCAACACTGAATTGCCCATGGTTTCGCATCAAAAAGCCCTCGAATACAGCAGAACTACCCTCGTACGAAATGATGGGTTGTCTTGCTCAAAGGTACGTGAAACGACATGGGCCGGCGCGGCCGTTCAGACCAAAAAGACCTCGCACATTGGCGATCAGGTGTATTCCTTAAACGCTCTCACCGGGTGATATCGGAATACAGGTTTCCGGACGCAGTTCAGGGACACCTTATTCAAGGCTTTTCCCAGATTGCAGGCCTATATATAGCGCGTCAATTAGCGTGAGCGACCGCTCAGGATAATTGTCGCCGGGCACCTATATCCATTTGTTCCGAATTCCAGGGATTTGGGAACACAACAACCTCGCCGGGTCAGGACACGCCAGAATGCCGCCGGATGGTCACCCCCAAAAACCGTCCTGGAGTTGGAAGCAAAAATGGGGGGGACAAGAAACCGCATAAACGGCGGGTATCAGCGCTTTTCCGAGGAGGGCCATGTCGCTTTACGTACCTTTGAGTAAAGGAACCCGTATTCGCCCGCCGTTTCGAGGATCTGGGTGATGCCCTTCCGCGCGATCGTCGCCCGCCGGCGCAGCCGACCCAACGCCGCCCGCTCCGCCTGGGCCTCCTCCGCCAACCGGACGAACTCCGCGTGCCGTGCAGCGATCGGTGAGAGGTCGAAGCCGTACGCCTCGGTGATCCGCCCCGCCCGGTCACGCACGCCGTAGCGCTTGCCGTTCGGGCTGTCCTTCATGGTGATCAGCCCCGTCTCGATCAGCGTGCAGATTCCAATGCATCGCGGCCACCCATTACGATTTGATCGCGGCCAGGCTGCCGATTTGATGGCGGCCACCATTCCAATCTGATCCCGGCCACCCTCCGAGGAAGCAAGGAGGGCGGTCGGGGAAGGAGATCGTCTCGCGGGTCAGTGTTCACCTGGGTCCAGTGTTGCCTCATCGCAATCGATGAAGGGAGCACGGGATGCCGACGGAGAGACTGTCCATGCGGCGGATACGCCAGGTTCTACAGCTGCATTTTGGGGGGCGTGCCAGCGCGCGGGTGATCGCCGGGACGGTCGGCGTCGGGCGGAGCACGGTGCAGGATTATCTGGCGCGCGCCGCCGCGACGGGGCTGGTCTGGCCGTTGCCGCCGGAACTGACGGACGAGACGCTGGAGCAGCTTCTGTTCCCGACTTCCCGCAACAGACCCGGTGCGCGCCGCTATGTCGAGCCCGACTGGTCGGCGCTGGTGCGAGAGATGAAGCGCCCCGGGGTCAATCTGTCCGTATTATTTGAGGAATATCAGGGTGTTCATCCCGACGGTTACGCGTACAGTCGCTTTTGTCAGCTTTACCGCGAGTTTGAGCGGCGTCTATCGCCGACGATGCGCCAGACGCACGTGGCTGGGGATAAGGCGTTCGTCGACTATTCCGGCAAGAAGGTGCCGATTGTCGACCCGCTGACCGGCGAGGTGCGGATGGCGGAGCTGTTCATTGCGGTGCTCGGCGCGTCCAACCTCACCTATGCCGACGCTACCTGGACGCAGAGCCTGCCGGACTGGATTGGTGCACATGTAAGGATGTTCCGGTTCTTTGGTTCGGCGCCACGGCTGCTGATCCCGGACAATCTAAAGAGCGGGGTCAACAAGTCCTCGTTCTATGATCCAGAAATAAACCGTAGCTACGGTAAAATGGCGACACATTACAATGTCGGTGTTGTACCTGCACGACCACGAAAGCCAAAAGACAAGGCGAAAGTGGAGGCTGGAGTCCGCTTTGCGCAGTCTTATATTCTTGGCCGCCTGCGCAACGTCAACTTCTTTTCCCTGACCGAATGCAATACTGCGATTGGCGTCGCACTCGAGCGGATGAACGGGCGCGAGATACGCCGTCTGGGCGTCAGCCGGCGCCAGCTGTTCGAGACGATCGAGCGGCCGGCCATGCAGTCGCTGCCAGAGCAGGAATATGAGTATGCCGAATGGCACTTCGCCCGCGTCGGCATCGACTACCATGTCGAGGTCGAGGGTTTCTTCTACTCGGTGCCGCACGCGCTGATCCGCGAGCAGGTCGACACCCGCATCACGACGCGCACCATCGAGGTATTCCACCGTGGCAAGCGGGTTGCGAGCCACGCGCGGCGCTACGGCGGTCAGCGTCACGGCACGCTGCCCGACCACATGCCCAGTGCGCACCGACGCTATGCCGAATGGTCGGCGGAGCGGTTCGCGCGCCAGGCGCGTGGCATCGGTCCCGACACCGAGGCGCTGATCCTGGCGGTATTGGCGCGCCGGCCGCATCCGGAACAAGGGTTTCGCACCTGCCTGGGCGTGTTGCGGCTGTTCCGCGGTCTCGACGCAGCGCGGGTGGAGGCGGTCAGCCGCCGCGCCATCGAGGTCGGGGTGCTGACCTACGCCAGTGTCGCCTCGATCCTCAAACACCGGCTCGACCAATCGGCGTCGCCGCAAGCTGCGGACGGTGCGCCCCTGTTGCACGAAAACATCCGCGGCTCCGGCTATTTCCATTGAGGAGAAACACCTTGCTGAACCATCCAACACTGGATCGCCTGCACGAACTTGGCCTCGACGGCATGGCAAAGGGGTTCCGCGACCTCGCGGCCAATCCCGAAAGCCATGCCCTCGAGCACGCGGAATGGCTCGGTCTGCTGGTCGACCAGGAGATCACGCTGCGTCAGCAAAAGCGGTTCGAGGCACGCACACGAACCGCCAAGCTTCGGCAAACCGCCACGGTCGAAGATGTCGACTTCCGCAAGCCGCGTGGCCTCGACCGGACGCTGTTCCTGCACCTGGCCAGCTGTGATTGGGTCCGTGAGCACCGGCACTGCCTGATTACCGGCGCCTGCGGCACCGGCAAGAGCTTCATCGCCTGCGCATTGGGCGACAAGGCTTGCCGGGAAAATCTCTCGGTCCTCTACCAACGCAGCTCGCGCTTGTTCGCAGCATTGGCGCTGGCGCGTGGTGACGGCCGATATGGTCGTCTGATGCGCCAGCTCGCGCGGGTCAACCTGCTCATTTTGGACGACTGGGGACCGGAGCCACTGACTGCCGAGCAGCGCCGCGATCTGCTGGAGATTGTCGAGGACCGCTACAATTGCGGCTCCCTGATCATCACCAGCCAGGTGCCGGTCGATCGCTGGTACGAGATCGTGGGTGATCCCACGCTGGCCGACGCCATCCTCGACCGTCTGGTCCACAATTCTCACCGCATCGCATTGACGGGCAAGAGCCGGCGCAAACCGGAGGCGGTCGAATGAAGCCCGTCGGCACCAGCGAACCAAACGGGCCGGTCAAGCCATTGCAATGCGTTACGTAACGGAGAACAGAGCCATGCCGAGAGGTCGTAAACCCGAAGGCGAACAGACTTTGAGCAACGCGGAACGGCAGGCGCGCTATCGAGCACGCCGTATGACGCCACCATCGCCGGTGGCTGCGCACCCACGCCGCACCGCCGACCGACGAAGCCGCCCCCAGCAATGGCGCGACGCCGTCAGCGTGTTGCTGGCGATACAGGCCGCATATGCCGATTGGCTCGCGGCTCTGCCCGAAGGTCTGCGTGGAAGCCGGATCGCGGAGGTGCTCGAAGCCATCGTCGATCTCGACCTGACCGATCTGGTGGAGATCGAACTGCCCCGCGGCTACGGCCGCGATTAGCAACGCCAATGAAAAGAACGGTGCAAGTCAGCTTTGTTTGGCAGATCGCGAGCGGATTTTTTGACCCGACCCGTGCGCCACTGCTTGACCACGACTGCACCGCTGTGACATGACCAAAACCGGCCCACGAGACGACACCAAACTGGCCGCCATCAAATCGGAACGGTGGCCGCGATCAGATTGGAATAGGTGGCCGCCTTCGTCG
>CAVULD010000007.1:0-586973 GCA_963742225.1 uncultured Chitinophagaceae bacterium
ACCTTGTCAAAGGAGGTAATCATCAACCCGGAATTACCCTGCTGCACGAGCTCTTTATTCTTGTAGAGACAAAAGTTGATGTCTTTCTTGTTCTTGAAATTCTGTAAGGGTAACCATTTACCCACCGCGGCGGAATTATCCCAGGCCTTCGCCTTTTCCCAGGGCAGGCCCTTTTCCTTTAATTCGTTTTGGATGTCGCGGGCGGTAAAATCGATCCCCACCGAGAGGGCGTCATAGTATTTGCTGGCAAAACGGTCTTGAATATATTTCCCATTCTTGGACACGCGCAGGACCAGTTCACATTCGTAGTGCAGTTCGTTGGTGAATTCGGGATAATAAAATGGGGTATGGGCCTGAAGCAGGGCGCTTTTAGGCTTCATAAAAATGATCGGTTCATCGGGAACTTCATTATCTAATTCAACGGCATGGGCAACAAAGTTGCGACCGACGCAGAATATTTTCATATTCAATAAGGGTTTTAAATAGAAAATTCTTTTTTTCTGTGTTTTCAAAAGGCCTAAAAAGGCGACAGGTACAGCATAGGCATATTGAATATCAAAATATGTAGGTCTGAGGCGGGTCTCCGCCGGGGCTAATAATTCCGCTAATGTAAAGATTCCCAATTACAAATCATAGCGTTATCTCTAATTTATTGTAGGTATTCATGGTCCTCTGCAGGCCCGCCAGAGCGAAAGATTCGATGATTTCTACGCACTTTTCGATTTTGCGCCGGACCAGGGGCAACTCCTCCGTTTCCACATGCCCAGCACGTACTCGACCTGCATCCCCCGGGGAAAATCGTTACCCACCCCGAAGCGCAAGCGGGCATAGGACCGGCTGCCCAGGGACTCCTCCACACTGGTGAGGCCGTTATGGCCGGCGTCGCTGCCATCAGGCCGAAGCCGTAGACGGGTCAGGGGCAGGGCAATTTCATCCAGCACGACAAGCAGGTTTTCGATCGGCACCCCTTCGGCAGTCCATCCAGTATTTGACGGCCTTGCCGCTCAGATTCACATAGGTCGAGGGTTTGATACAGATAAACGTCGCCCCCTTGAATTTGAAATGCGCTACCTGGGCTAGTCTGGCCGTAGAAAACTTGGCCTCATGCTTGAAGGCCAGGAAGTCCAGGACATCAAAACCTATATTGTGCCGGGTACCCGCATATTCGGGACCGATATTGCCGAGTCCGGCAATTAAAAACTTCGCCATACAGGGTTTCGCGTGATATAGGCTCAAAAGTAAAGGTTTTTCCATGGCTCCCGGTGGGGGCTGAATGCAAGAGCCCGGTCCTGCGTGGACCGGGCTCTTAGAATATATACTTCTTACTAACCTTCTCGTTACTTTTTCTTGGCACCCTTGGCAGGGCAGCAGGAGCAGCAGCGGCGGCTGCAGGGGCAGCGGCAGCACCGGCGGCCGGAGCAGCAGCACCAGCGGCGGCACCCGCAGCAGGGGTGGCGGCAGCAGCCGTTTCTTCCTGCTTGAGTTCCCGGGTAAGCACACAGGATGCGATCGGAATTCTGGGTGAATTCAGGATCTCAAAATGCTCTTCCTTGACGTCTTCTACCCGGATATTGCCATTGAGTTCCAGGCCGCTCAGATCCACCACAATATTTTCCTTTAAATACTTGGGTAGGGTCTTGACCTTCAGGGCCTTCATCTTGGCGATGAGTTTGCCTCCGTCCTTCACGCCGGCAGCCACGCCGGTAAAGCGGATCGGAATCGTCGCAATCACTTTTTTATCTTGTACCAGTTCCATAAAATCCACATGATTGAGCCGGTCGGTGACCTTGTCAAACTGAATATCCTTCAGGATACAGGGATAGGTCTTGCCGTCAATCTTGATTTCTGCGAACTGAAAATTTGGTGTGTATACCAGTGTTTTGAAAGCAATAACAGGAGCCGTGAAACTGATCTCCTGAGCACCCCCATAAATTACACCGGGCACTTTACCCTCAGAGCGAATTTGGCGGGCGGCTTGTTTGCCTAGCTCGGTCCTGAGTTGTCCTTCGATTGTAATCGTGTTCATGTATATCTAGTTTATAAATTACTCGCTTACTTGTTACGCAGCTGGGAGTGGATGAACAACCCCGTGATGCTCTTGTTCTCAAAAGCGTTGCGTATGGCTACCGCAAAAAGTTCCGCGACGCTGAGGACCTTGATCTTGGACGTGATCTGACGAAGAGGTATCGTATCGCAAACCACGAGCTCTTCCAGCACACTGTTTTCGATATTGGCGTAGGCGTTACCGCTTAACACCGGATGCGTACACATCGCCCGCACACTACGCGCCCCTTTCTCCTTCAAGAGGCCGGCCGACTTGGCCAGCGTCCCTCCCGTATCACAGAGGTCATCGATCAAGACCACATCCCGGTCCGTCACGTCCCCAATCACCACCATACTCGCAATTTCATTCGCCCTTTTGCGGTGCTTATCACAAATCACCATTTCTGCATTGAAAAACTGGGCGATTTCCCGTATCCTGTTGGCACTTCCCACGTCAGGGGCCGCAAAGGTAAGGTTTTCCAGCATTAATTGCTCTATGTAAGGGATAAAAATGGCCGAGCTGTCGAGGTGATCCACGGGGATGTCGAAATAGCCCTGGATCTGCGGCGCATGCAGATCCATGGTGATGATCCGGTCCGTGCCAGCTGCAACTAACATATTGGCTATCAACTTGGAACCAATAGCCACGCGGGGTTTATCCTTGCGGTCCTGGCGGGCATATCCGTAGTAGGGAATCACTGCCACCACCTTGCTTGCCGAAGCCCGCTTGGCGGCATCCACCATCAGCAAAAGCTCCAAGAGATTCTCGGCCGGGGCAAAGGTCGACTGGACCAAAAAAACCATGTCTCCCCGAATCGATTCGTTAAACATGGGCTGGATCTCGCCGTCACTAAAATGTTGGATGGAAATTCTTCCGGGGGTATTGCCAAACTGGCGGGTGATCTTTTCGGCCAGATAATGGGATGCTGTTCCGGCAAATATTTTAGCTGTGTTTTGCATATCGTAAATATGCAACGAAGATATACATCTAACCTAATTGGTCAGCTCCCCAGAGTAGGAAAATAATTAATCCTCTGGTCGCGCGCACGCGCCGAGCCCTTTAGCAAGATTTACAGCCTTGCGCCAAAGGACAGATTATCGCAAACGTAGCGGTTAGTGGTTCACCGAAGCCAGCACCTGCTTGGAACTTACGCTCTTATCCGCATAGGTTGCAGCAGAAGCATCACGCTTAGCATTAACTACATAAAAAATGGACGAACACACAAAAATGGAAAAAACCAGGGCTACCAGATACATGCCAACGCAAAAAAGAAAGGATTGCCAGCCGCCGATTGCAGTGAGTGTAGTTTTCGTGCTCATGGGATCTTAGATTTAGTTTTTCTAGGGTTTAGTGACCTAAGCTGCAGAGATAAATTTTTGTTAAGAAGTCTACTTCTGCCGCCTATAGGATATCGAACGAGATAAAAGTAATACCTATAAACGGTATCGCAAACGAAAAATTACTTGGACAGCCCTAGTTTTTAAGTAGAATACTAACTAGGATATCTACCTAGTATATCCCCCTCGAATGCCCCTGCGGGACGCCGGGTCTGCCCCGAAAGGACAGGATAACCTGGCGGGTGAAAAGGAAGAAGCGGGCCGTCTAGATATAAATATTTGATAATTAATCATTTATAAAATTGATCAGGTACTGCCATTTCCTCCTTCACCGAAATGGGCGTCACTCAGACCGCGGGCTCCGGGCCGGGTTAGCCTGGGCTGCCTGCAGGGCCCGGAGCGCTATGGTTGACCCCACAAGAACAAGGGTCAGAAGCCCCGCCGCCAGAAATGCACCCCAGCCCAGAGGCGTCCGGTAGGCGTACTGCTGAAGCCAGCGATCCATTCCCCACCAGGCCAATGGCAAGCAATGGCGAGCCCGATCAATGCCAGCCGGACAAAGCCCCCGCTTAATAACAGCACGGTATCCTGCGTGGAGGCTCCCAGGGTCTTTCTCAGGCCGATCTCCCTAAGCCGCTGGGTAGACCTTTGTAGCCGTGGTTCGAACTTTAAAGCCTCTGATTTTATAACTATCATTAAATATTAGGCTGTATATCAACTTATTAACAGTATTCTGTAACATGAAAAATCATGCAAATTAGCCAATTGAGGCCCTTTGATTCTGCGGCTAAAAATTCTAGGGCTGTAGGCATGATGCCTTATAGTCAGCAGAACGTTGTGTGCTGTTTTTCGTCTTTCAGAAATTAATTTCTAGGAGCAGGTTTTGGGACTTCTCATGAAGTATGTGCCAGAATAACAATAATGTCTTTTTCTAACTGATCTAGATTTAGGTGTATTATGTCCCACACGATCGCATCATCGATTCCAAAGTAATCGTGAATAAGGATATTCCTAAAGTCCTTGACTTCCCGCCAGTCAATATCGGGGTGTTTATCCTTAAACGACTTATCAATTCTTGCGACAGCTTCACCAATAATTGAAAAATTACGTTCTACCGCATGTTTCGTTTTGAGATCGTTCAAGTAAATTTCAAGCGTAAGATCTCTTGTAAAATCCTTAATGTTGCCGATCGCTTCGAGAATATCTTGAAGTAACAGCCGGACATCCCTTTCAGACATGAATCAGGTTTTTTTCTACGTACGGAAGATATCTTGGCCTAATGGCGTCGCGGGAAACGAGATCAATTTTTTGGTTTAATAGGTCTTCCAATTCGTGTGCTAATTTGATAAAACCAATCCCGATACGGTCATTGAAATCCACCAGTATATCGATGTCGCTTTTTTCGTTATAATCGCCACGAGCATAAGAACCGAAGATTCCTAATTCAGAAATGGGATAACGACTTTGCAATTCGGGTTTTTTCCGTTTAAGCAAGTCAAGTATTTGTTGTGTTGTGTACATCTATCAAATTTACAAAAAAAGGGGGTTAAAGCGAAGACGAACTGTTTGTACCAATTGCATGGCAAAAAAGTGTACCCCCTAAAGTGAAGGCAGGGGTTGGAAATATTGGCTTGTAGAAAGTTTTTCAAAAGGCGTTAGCAGCGATCAGAAACAAGGACGCAGAGTACCATGCAACCCGTCTTTTTACTGCTTTTTGACTACAATGCGTTCCTGGTTGTGCTCCAGTATCGAATCAAAAAACGTTTTCACGGCGCTGTAGTCAGTGGCCGGGATTTTATATTGACGCAACACGACCTTTTCCGCCGAATAGACCTGATGCGTCTTCTCGTCATACCAGCACCTTTAGCTGTAGCTGGCGTATTTACAGCTGTCGTTCTCAGGCTGAGGCATCGCATCTATTCCGTACCCCTCGGGAAGTTTGATCAGGGTGGTATCAAATTTTTCAAACGGGCATTTGAAATAGAAGTCCTGCGTCCGGTTCTCAGCCTTGGGCAGTTTCACCGCCCAAAGATCCAGAATGGAAGGCCGTAAAAACATCTTCGTTCCCGTTTTCAGGTCAGGTATCGTTTCCAGATCCTGATCCAGAGCAATTTGGACATTAGCCCTCCGGTCGCTGCTGTCAAAGCGGATTTGGTCGGGATCCTTAAAGCCCCATTGGTTGATCATGAACATTTTTTGATCGTCACTCTTTTCATCCTTGAGTTCCATCATCTCCAGTTTATATTGACCACAGGCGGTAAATAGGGTGCTGGTCTTGCCCGAGCCATCGTCGTGCAGGTCGATCGTGGTGTAGGCTTTGACGACATTTTCCGTGGCCTGGCTGCGGGGCGTTGGAACCAGCACGCCACCATTTTCGGTAATGAGTAAGGCATTGCGGTTCTCGGTAAAACTGCCCAGGACTCCAAAATCGGTGGTTTTGCTGGTGCATTCCAGCCAAACGGTGTCTTTGGCAGACGGGATGCAAACGATCACGTGGTTGAACTGGTTACAAGGAAAAGCAGGATCCACGGGCTCCCGGTTAGATTCCGCGTTGATTAGGGCCAGATAGCTCTTGATCCCGACGGCTTTGAGCACCGTCACGAGGTAATTACTCAGGCCTTTGCAATCGCCGTATTTCTTCTGATCCGTAAAATCAGCCGGGATTGGCCGAAAGCCTCTCACGCCGAGTTGGATACTTACGTACCGGAAATTCTTTTGCAGGTAGTCATAAATGATCTTTTCTTTGTCGCGGTCCGTTTTGGCGTTTTTAACCAACCTTCGGTAAAACATTTTTCGCTCGACCGGCAGGGTATCTACTCCCCTCAACAGGCCATTGTACCAGAGACCAAAATTTTGCCAGGACGTCATATCGCCTTCATACTCGTCGAGTTTAAACTTGTTGGGAGCAAGCAGGACCGAAGGATACCGGCTTTCAAAACTCACCGCATTTTCTTCATACCGGATCGGGCTCAGGTTATGCACTGACCAAGTATATACTTTATAGTCGCCATCTTGAGTTATCGCTGGGTCCAGGTGGATATTTTTAGTCTTGTACCTCAGATCGATATCCTGATGGATCCTGACGGTATAGCTCGAATTTTCGATTCCCTCTCCCGGCACCATGATTTGGTAGGTCGGATAGCGCATGGTTTGTTTGAACTTGATCTTGTAATCGGTTTCAATGGTTACGGGAAAGGAGCCAACCCTGACCTGATAGAAATAGGTTTTATAGTCGTCGATGAACTCCTGGACTCCCGCGATCGATTGAATGTCGTGTTCTTTAATTTTTTGAATCGTTTTGCCCGCAGCGTCGTATATTTTTATTTCCACATCGTCCAGGGATACAAACTTGTCGGTCTGCTGCAGGAAAAATAGGGACCGGTCACCTTTCTCCGAAAACACAGTTTCCACTCGGTGTACATGGTACTTGGCATGATCGACATCCGACACCTCGAATTCAATCGCCTCACTGCGCACCACCTGCGACGCATCCTTGCGTACCTGGGCGGGGATCGAGGAGGTGTCGGGATTAAAGGGCTGGGCCTGGGACCCGGCGCTTAGAGCCAGCAACAACATGATAACGAGATGCGATTTCATAGTAGCGGAGGTTAATTAGATTACTTGATTTTCTTGATGACGATTTGCTCGTTCAGCATAGCAAAGAGTTTTTTGTAAAATTCCCGGAACGCGTCGTATTCATCGACCCGAAACACCGGCTTTTTGAATTCCAGGGTAACGCGCATGCTGAGCAGGTCATCCTTGGCCGAAATGAGCCTGGTAAAAACGATGCTGGTATCGGGCATGATCATCTTGACGTTTTGGGGCATCTCATCGAAGGCCCAGCCTTCGGGTATGAAAATACTCTCGGCAATGGTGTATTTCTGGTTGGCGCCAAAGAATATATCAGAAAACCGCCGGTCCGCCGTGAACGGATTATCCTCCAGGCCGGTAAACATATTGGTCGAGAAATACCGGTAACTCCCCGAGGAGCTGAGCTTAGTAGTGAACCAAACTTTTTGGTTAAGTGGTAGGGAATCCACCTGTTCATTCCCGATAGAGGAACTGTCGATATGGACGGAAGCGTTTTTGGAACCAAAATATTTTTCGACGAATGGATCCTTGCCTTGCTGTAAATCGGCCACACGCTGGGACCTCGAATAATCGTAGCTGCTGACCGTGGCCTGTCCCGAAAGTACGCCCTGGTCGTCGATATTGCCTTGGATGAGTATGAGGTCGTTGAACTGCTGCTTTTCGTCCCAGATGGACTCCCACCCCCATTTGAAGGTTTCGAATTTTTCGATCACCAGTCCGGAGGAATACATGACTTCCCAGGGGATCAATTTGGGTGGTGCAAATTTGTCGGTGGCGTCCAACACATAAGTGTGGTCACCGATCACCGCCATAGCCATGACCATATTGAACTGTTGCCAGCTTGGTGAGGCGACATTGATTCGTCCATGAGAACGGGTGCTCACCAGCACAGGTGATGCGTCCAGGCCGGCGTCTTTGAGCAGATTGACCAGGATGAGGTTGATCTCCCCACTGGTCCCTTTCTTGCTTTTCCAGGCGGACTTAACTCCGTCCAGGGCCCAAATGTTGGTGCGCCCATTCCAATGCATGTTGTCTCGGACGTAGCGGTAATTAATGCTCATGCGCTGGTAGGGATCAGTGACATGTTTGACCATGTCATCAAGGTCACCCGTCCTGGGTATATTTTTAGTAAGCTGCAGACCAAAATCTTCATCCTTGAGCAGCATGTCAATTATCTGAGGCCAGGAGCGCCGCAGATTTATCCAATGTCCATTGATGGTAGCCGATACAATATCGGATTCCACGCGCTGCACGTAATCGTCCTGGCAGGTCATATAAGGCTCGTCGCGTAAAGCTGGCACATTGCTCATCGTAAACACCTTGATGTTATCCGAGCTGTTGGCCGATTTTTTCACCTCTACCGGCAGGGTACAGTGTGCCTCGGAAACCATTTCAATATTCTGGGGAAAGGTGGTCGAATACCGGCTGAATTTAACTGGAATAGAAGTCTGGAAATTCCAAGTTTGTAATCCCATCTCGAGCGGACCTGTCGCTTTATAGGCATACTCCAGGACACTGCCTGCTTTTACGTCGGGGAAAATGAAGATTTTCTCCGAGATCTTCTTATTCATCTCCTTGTCGACGATGCTTTTTTGTCCAGCTTG
This sequence comes from uncultured Chitinophagaceae bacterium, assembly GCA_963742225.1. GTDB lineage: Bacteria > Bacteroidota > Bacteroidia > Chitinophagales > Chitinophagaceae > Puia. The sequence goes on from CAVULD010000007.1 coordinate 8,577, forward strand.
GAAACGACGATGTTGCCGGAGGGATCTAGATTATAGGTTTGGGCATCGGTTATATCGATTTTTTCTCCGTCCTGACCACTTACATAGGGGATCTTCACGTTGGCTTCATCCAGGCCCTTGTCCCGTAAAATTTTTATTCGGATATGCCTCGTGTATTCTGCGTAAATCGAGTAGGCTTACTCTTTACAGACAAGGTCTTCTGCATCAAAGAGTACGACGGCTTCCGCATTCTTGTCGAAATCACATTGGTTTAAAAGCAGATCGGCCTTGTCCAGTTGGCCAAATGCGGGGACAGAGTCTTTGGTTTGAGAAAGCCCGGACAGGCAGCTAAGCACAAGCAGAAGGAGCGGGCAAAGGTGGTGTTTCATCGGCTGTTGGTTAGTTCCGCTGCTGGTAGCGGGTCTAAATGGGTCTGAGCAGTCAGCTCAACCAATATAATATATAACACCTGAATATGGAAATTATTGCCCCTTTTCTCGGCAGCTTTCAAGGGGGGATCCATCGCGAAAAAGGCAACCTATGCGCATGTCCATGGCCAGTTTGCGCCTCTGCGTTATGCTCCTTCTTTGCTGCCTAATGGTTAACCATTAGCGACTATTTCGGATGCTCGCACTTCCACCTAAGTACAACTGTTCCGGTCCGCTTTAAAGGGTGCCCCCTTTTGTCAATCGAATTTGCCATGGCTGCGTTGCCTCGCCCTTAATGGTCGAGCAGGCCGTGTGCTTGTAAGGCATAACAACATAACGAAGTGATAATTAGCAAGTTGGGATTTATGCAATGCAATTTACCAGGGATAGATATAGATGAACGTTTGGCCCTACAAGAGGCCCCTCGTAAAATAAGAGCACACTATAGCTCGAAGCTTCGGATACCAAAAGCGTAAGTTTTTCTACATTTGTTTTCGTATTCGCCAGATTGTTTATACCCCCGGTTTAATGAAAGGTCTACTCCTCAGCCTCCTTATTTCATTACAAGTAAGCCTTGCTGTATTCCCAGGTTGATTTTGGGGCGGCATTTGTGAAGGAGAATTATGCCGACAGCGTTCTCAAGATACTACCTAATACTTCTGATGATACAGCCAAAGTGGAACTACTCAGTTCCCTGGGTGGATATTATATGTTTATTCGACAGGATAGTGCGGTGCATTACTTCGAACAAAGCATTAAACTAGCAGAACGAATTAACGATACATATGGCGTTTATTGGGGGTACTTGCAGATGTCCTGGGTCTTAAATGCAGCGAGCATTCTCGATAAGGCAATGGAGATGGCGCTTAATAGCCTCAAAGTAGCCGAAACTTTACAGACCGGTAGGCAGTACGCTATGGCAGGGAGCTATAGTTTTATGGCAGGTGTTAACCAGCGCAATCAAAACGACAGCTTAGCCTTAAATGAGGCCCGCAGAGCGATACTGCTTTACCGAGAGTCCGGAGCAAGCCCAGACAAAATCGCATGGGCCTCATGCGTCGTTATCGCAGGCGTTTATGCCAAATGGAATATGCTGGATTCTGCTTTGTACTATGCCAAAACGGGCTATGCCATTGCCTTACAAGCTGGAGCGCGCCAGCAGATTTATGCCGCGATATCAGCCACCACGATTGGCACTTTTTATTTACGGACGGGAAAAATGCTGTTTGCGCATGATTATTTCTTGCGTGCAATTGAGATTGAGAAGAATTACCATGCCCCTTTACTCAGGGTCAGATTTCTAAATAACCTGGCTCAATATTACTTAACAACGGGTAATAAGGATTCCTGTATTTACATAGCTAAAATGGCTCTTCAATTGTGCAACAACAACCAATTTGGCGAGCATGCCACGTACGCAGCCGATTTGGTTGCCAGAGGGTTTGAATCCGAAGGCAAACCAGACAGTGCACTTAAGTACAAGAAAATATTTATAGCCACCAGAGATACGATCATTAATCAGGCGAAATTTTTGCAGATTCAGCTGCTCAATTTTGATGAAGGCCAACGGCAAAAAGAAATCCAGCGGGCCATAGAGGAAGCCCAAGAAAGATATAGGAACCAGGTCAGGTATTATGCCCTTATCGCCACGGCAGCCATATTTTTACTGCTCGCACTCATCCTATATCGCAATAACCGCAATAAGGAGATTGCCAACAAAGTACTTGAATCGCAGAAAAAGGAAATCGAGCTCGAGCGGGCCAAAGCGGAAAGCGCCCTGGAGGAACTGCGCTCCACCCAAGCTCAACTCATCCAATCGGAAAAAATGGCCTCCTTAGGAGAGCTCACCGCCGGCATTGCCCATGAAATCCAAAACCCGTTAAACTTCATCAACAATTTTGCAGAAATAAATAAGGAATTACTCGCAGAAATGAAGGATCAAGTGGATCACGGAAATGTCGGCCAGCTAAATAAATTGGCAGCCAATATCATAGGCAACGAGGAAAAGATCGTGTACCATGGGAAACGAGCGGATTCGATCGTAAAAGGCATGCTGCAACACTCCAGAACCAGCACCGGGCATAAAGAGATGGTCGATATTAATTCGCTAGCCGACGAATATTTGCGATTGAGCTACCATGGCCTGAGAGCTAAAGACAAATCGTTCAATGCCCAACTAAACACAGATTTCGACGAGCGTATTGGAAAAATCATGGTCGCCCCCCAGGATATCGGTCGCGTCCTATTGAATTTATTCAACAATGCCTTTTACGCCGTTTCCGAAAAAAAAGAACAACAAATTCCCGGCTATGAGCCGACCGTTTCCGTGCGGACAAAAAAACTTATGGATAAAATAGAAATCCGAATCATCGATAATGGCAATGGCATCCCGGCAAAAGTCATGGATAAGATTTTCCAACCTTTTTTTACCACCAAGCCGGCGGGCAAGGGAACCGGGTTGGGTTTATCGCTCAGTTACGAAATTATGCGCGCCAGCGGCGGAGATTTGAAAGTAGAAAGCGTGGAAGGTAAGGGCGCTGAGTTTGTGATTCAAATTCCTTGGAGTTAAGAAACAAATAGAGTCCCGGATTGGTTAGCCCGAGGGACCAGGTGCTAGCTTCGCGTGAAGACCTCCGTTATAGGGCTTTAACCTGGGCGTAAAAATAAGCTCGGTCCGCCTTAATATCGCTCAGATTGGCTGGCCCCTTCGATTCGTGTTCAATCGAGAAAAAGCCCGTAAAATGCTGCCGCTTCAACTCGGCCAGAATAGCCGGGATGTTACATACGCCCTGGCCCAGGACCACGTCCGGACTATTGACTACCCCGGCCTGCTTAACATCTTTGAGGTGGATGGAATAGACCCGGCCCGCGAGTTGGTTTTTTAGTGCATACACAATATCGACTCCGTTACGCACCCAGTTTCCGATATCGACGCAAGCGCCCAGATTCTGGCGGCCTTTGATCGCCCGAACCACCGAATCGGGATGGTCGTACGGATTTCGACCAGGCTCATCATGAATCGCTACGCGTATATGATAGGTCCCCGCCAGTTGGTTCACGAGATCCAGTTGCGAGGCGGTAGGCATGGCCGTTAGTTCACTGATCCCCATGTCCTTGGCAAATTGAAAGCAATCGCGCCAGTCCTGGTCTGTTTTCGCATCGTCCGTGCCGTCCACTACGCCATAGGCCAGCATCGTGATACCCTTTTGTTTTAGCCAGGCTTTGAGTTTAGTGCGCTGCGCCTGGTCCATTCCGGGACCTATCGACCCTGAAAAGTCCCCGCCCAATACCTGACCTGGATAGGCTTCAATGTAGTTAAATCCGCAGCTGTCCGCCTTTTGGACGCCATCGACAAACGACGTGGTATTGAAGGTCCACATCTGGACGGCGAGCTTCCAGGGCTCAGCATGACCCCGCTGAGCGACGGTCGGTAAAGACAGGCTAAGTAGCAGGATGGCGGCAAGTAATTTGGACATCACGAGCATAATTTTAGCGGTGGTAAATAACCAAAGTGGTCTGGGCCTGGGGAAGAAAAAATAGGCACCCCTGCGCCCCTTATTTAGGCCTGGGCGGTCGGCCCTCCGAAATTCATGGGCAATTGCACCTCTTCCAAATCCTGGATTTTCCCGTTGGAAGCCTCAAAGCGGGTCACATTTTCCAACAAGGCTTTCATAAAGCGCTTGGCGTGCTGGGGCGTAAAAATGATCCGGGACTTTACCTTGCTCTTCGGTGTACCCGGCATCACATTCACAAAATCGATGACGAATTCCGCGTGGCTATGCGTAATAATCGCCAGATTGGCATATTCACCTTCTGCCACTTCTTCGGAGATTTCAATATTGAGCTGTGTACTGGGTTGTTGGTCTGCCATATGCAAGATTTAGGTTTCCTTCAAGCAACATGCTAAAGGGAAAGAGCGTAAATTTACACTGCATTTTTTAAATCAATCCTGCATATTTGAACCTGAAGTTAATCCCCCTGCTGATAGTATTCGCCCTGGTTCATCTAAGGTCTGATGCGCAACCCCCCTATTGCACCTTGCCTACCAGTCTGGAGTCCACCGCGTTAAGCTACCAGCGATCGCCGCTTGGCAGCTTTCCCATGTTTCGATTCTATTATCGCGTGCTGGTGACCTGTGACAATATGCCTTCAGACCTGGATGGCCTGCATTTTACCCCCATTGGAAACCCAGGCGCTGCGGTCGACGTACCCTGGCAGATGGATTCCGTGGATAAAATTACCGGGGTTATTGACCCCTGCCTGGATCTGCCGGACGCTCCCTGCTACCTCGTATATTACTATCATGCCGACATCGGTGTCGCGGGATTCGGCAATGGCTTTATCGCCTCATCGGTTACCTGCTGTCGTCCCATTAACGCGATCAACATAAATTATCAGCCGTCTTATCTAAACTACCAAAACCCCCCTCCACCGCCCCCGGCTGGCTACCCATGTCCTGCAACGGCCAATGCAGCCTTGTACCCTGCCACTGCCGGTAACGGAATCCTGAGCTTTATCAAATTGCCACCCCTGACCCTGCTAAATAGCAGCCCGCAATTTGCCTCCACGGATACCATCCTGTCTGTTTGCACCAATAGGCCCTTTTCCTATTCCATAAAAGCCAATGACCCCGATGGAGACTCCATCGCCTATCACTTTACCACGCCCAGAACCTACAACTACAATAGCGGATCTATTAATTATTTCGGAAACTATACGCAACTCTATTATAACACCGGATATAGTGAACAGGACCAGACGGGTGGCCCCCTTTCGCTCGATCCGGTCAGCGGGCTGCTCCAAGGGTCTGTGGCCACTCCGGGCACCTACCTGCTTACAGTGAGCGCCCTGGAATACCGGGGTGGCCAACCCCTGGACTCTATCACCCAAGACTTATATGTCCGGGTCTATGACTGCGCCCTGCTTCCCAAACCCGTGGCTTCGCTGCCGGATTCGATAAACAGTTGCGCAGATTTTACCGTGCTTTTCCCCAATAACAGCAGCCCCATTTACACAAATATCAATTGGAATTACACCAATTTTCTGTGGAATTTCGGCGACGGCGATACGTCCAGCCAGGTCTACCCAAGTCATACCTACGCAGACACGGGAACCTATAACGTGCAGCTGATTATCTTCCCTGGCCTATACTGCGCCGATACGACCCAAAGCAAGGTGCTGATTTATCCCTTCGTAAATCCGAATTTCACCCTGAGCGCAATGTGCTCCGATGTCCCTGTCAATTTTCTGAATACAACCTCGACGTCGGGCACATCTGGAACCATCCTGTCCAACCAGTGGAAGGTGATGATCGACAGTACGACCTATTTCCGGTCCAATGCATTTGACACGTCCTACGTATTCACCAAGGCGCCGGCTACCTATGAAGTTTACCTCACCGTCGAAACAAGCAAGGGATGCGCGGCGACCGACAGCCAATCGGTGACCATTTGGCAAAGCCCCTATCCACTAGCTTCCCATGACACGATACTAGCCCGAGGCGCTCCACTCCAGCTTCACGCCAATGACGGCAACTTCAACTTCAATGGCCAAATCCTCTGGTCTCCGCCAGAGGGACTCAGCAGCACCACGAGCTATGACCCCGTCCTCACCTCGACCCAAGACAATACCTTATATGTCTTGATGACCAACAAAAATGGATGCAGTCTGGAGGATTCTATCATAATAAAATATTATACCGGGCCCGATATTTATGTGCCCAATGCCTTCACGCCGAATGGTGATGGTAAAAACGATATTTTCAGGCCAGTCATGGTGGGGATTTCCACGATGGAATATTTCCGGGTCTTTAACCGCTACGGCCAAATGGTCTATCAGACTTCGCAGCCTGGCCAGGGCTGGGACGGCAATCTTAACGGCAAGCCCGCATCCAGCGACACCTACGTATGGCAGGTGGCGGGTGTTGATTATCTGGGCAAGCCCCTGATAAAAAAAGGAACCGTGGTGCTGATTAGATAGATCTCGGAGTCTGGCCAGCTCAGCATAGATCCGCCAGGTCAAGCGGTGCAGTACGGACGCGTCCTGGGTCGTCTAATTTACTTGTTGAGGTAGTCGGTGAGGCCGACCAGGAAATCCTCGTTGAGGTCTTGGTCGCTGTGATCCGAGAAATATTTCTGCGTCTTATCCGCCTGCACAGCGTAGGCTTCCTTGATCGATTTTTTCTTGAGCTCCACTTTTTTCACCAGTTTGCTTTGCATATCCACCAGAAAGTAGCTGGATTCATCCACGTATTCGTCGTAGTTGTTACCCGATTCCGTAAGGCCATCGGTGCGGTAATTAGCCTTCACAAATTTGGTGGTCGTGTATTTGTACAGCCGGTATTGCGTCTTACCCGCCAGGCGCTGCACAAAATTGCCACTAGCGACCCCAGCTACTACCTCGAAGAGGTATTCTTTGCCTTCCTCATCTTTCAGGTCAAATGCCTTTACCGTCTCTTTGTCGATTTCAATCGCTGTTTTCATATCGGTAGTCAGCAGCAAAGCCCGGGTAATCTTATCGTAATTGAACTGGTAGGATTTATTTACAATGATGTTATTGCCACTATCGACGACAACGCCTCCCACCCATTTGGCGAAAAAGTACCTCGACCCCTTGGTGTCTTCCTTGGGCATGAATTCCGGCAGGGAACTCATATCCGAGGAATGGGTGGCGCTGGCGAAATTGGAAGACGAGGCGTGGGTGTAGTCATCCAGGATATAGGAAATCTCCAAACCGGCCACGGCGCCTGATGGATCATTCGGATTAGCTGGCCTGGAGCCCGTCGTAGCCGGTACGACGACCTTGGTGAGGGCCGTCGGGTCGCCCTTTTTTAACACCACCGTGACCCGGCTTCCTACCGTCGTCTGGAGCGTATCGGGCAAGAAGCCCACGGCCGACACGATGATCGCTGTGCCGGGCGCTATCTTGAGGCTAAATTGACCCACGGAATCGGTCGAAGTTCCCGTGCTTGTCCCAGCTAGCAGGACGGACGCGGATGGAATGGGTAGTCCCTTTTCGTCCACCACCGCACCAGTAAATACGAAGTTTTGGGCCACCAAAGATTGGCTGATTGCCACTAGGGCGATCACCAGGGACACCGTCCATTTCTTTTCCACCAGCTTGTAGAATTTTGTATTTTATGCGAGGCCTGTATCCGGCATATTACGCGCTACAATATTATGAAAAAAAGGAGCCCCGTAGATACCAAGGCTCCTCTTTTACTATCTGCTCGCCCGACTTAGGGCGGGGCTAATGCTGCGTATAGGTTTCATCCACTATATTGTCGTTGCCTCCCGCATCGGTGTAACTGGTCACCAGGTGAATAATCGCCTTACCCGAGAAGCTCAGGGTCGCGGTCCAGATATTGAAGTTGGTGGCTGCGCCCAGGGCTGCATTCGGGGTAGGGGTAATACTGGTAACTCCATTGTAGGTGATGTTCCAATTATACCCGAGAGTGGTGCCCAGATCGGCGTAAGTTAGTCCAATTGCCAGTGGACCGGTGCCCAGTACCGGTGCCAGCGAAGAATCTACGGCGGTAGCGAGGTTGACCGTGGAGGTCGGCGTAGGATAGGCTCCCATGCCAGTCCAGCCAGAAGAGCCCGTATACGTATACCGAGTTCCGCTCACGCTATAGACGCCCGCGATGCCAATGTTGTGAAAATAAATGTGACCAAAGTTTCCACTGATGGTGTAGTTAGGTGTCGTAGCCACCGTAACGGGAAGCATCAGGTTCTGCGTCTGGTCAAATTTGCCCGGGAAAAACTCCAGCGTAAACGTATCCAGGCGGGTGCCAGCGGGGATAACCCCGGTTGGGTACAGGATGGTAAAATCCGAATCGGGCATCAGCGTATAGGTAATGGAATCGTTGCCCAGATTGGCTTCCAGCGCGGCGGGATCCACCGTGACGGTAGTAGCTACCGGCTGGCCCAGCGTATTGGGGCTAAGTATATTGTTTAGACATTGCACCGAATCCAAGGCATCGGAGGCCGGGTATTGCAACTGGGCGTCGTTAAAGTATTCCAAGCCGCTGCCGATGCCGGCGTTTCCGGCAAACTGTGGGCTCTCGACTTCCACGACCACACCCAAGGTGCTAAAGTCCGTAGGCGGATCGCTTTTCAAACAGCCGCTCAGCAGTACCGCAGATGCCCCAAAGAATATGATTACTAGCTTTTTCATGCTTTTTTAATTTTGTTTAGTGTGGTTGGTTTAAGGCATCCAAAATATCTTACTGGTCAGAGGATCAATGGTTCCCTCTTTATTGACGTTAGCCGTATTGTATTTGTATTCGCTCGTCGGGTACAGCAAGCGGTACGGGATATGCGTAGCCGTCGTGCCCGGATAGATGGACACGGGCAAATCCGTCGGTATACCCAGCCTTCTCCAATCACACCAGGATTCCAGCGGATCATACAGGACCAGGGACGCATATTTTTGCATGATGATGGTATTTATCGGGTTGGTGGAGATGCTCAAATTGGTCAATTGAAGAGGTTGGCTGGTATAAGCCGCCGCTGCTGCTAGCGCTGCTGTCGGCGAGCCACCTACGTTCAGGATCCGGAAATTTTCCGCAACGGCAGCCTGATACAGCAGGTTCGCATTGGAGCCGGTCAGATATCCGCGCTGGGCTGCTTCAGCCTGCAAAAACAAACTCTCCGAGGCCGAAAACAGGACTGATCCCGCGCTAGGTGAAATCAATATACCGCTGGTATAAGGACCGCCGGAGGGTGGGTTAGCTGGGTAGCCTACCAGGGATACGATATTGGGACTGGTCTCCGATCCGTTGTTGGAGCCGAAGGCACGACCTTGTACAATACCACTGTTGTTCAAACAAAATACCTGGGGTGGCCGGAGCGAATCGTTCGTAGTATTCCAAAAATTCACCACATAACTGCACGCAACCAGGTAGTTCTCGTTGTTCTGCGCGCCACCGGAAGTAGTCCAACCAAAATTGACCCACATGGGTGTTTGCTGGGTGCCGCTTCCGTTGGAATAGCCAGGCTGCACGATAGCATCCTCTCCAGGCCCCAGGAAACTGCCCGGAGTAAGGCCCGACAGTTCGGCTTGGATAAGTGCAGGGCCCGAGGGCGTCTGGGTGAGATTCATCAGGATCCGCAGTTTGGCGGATTCGGCAAACTGTGCCCACTCACTCATATTGCCACCAAACATGATGTCCTGTGCACCCGGGCTGACGGCCAGGGGGTTATTGTTAATGATCATGACCGCACTATCCAGTTGCTTTATACAATTTAAATACACGGCGGATGCGGAATCATACGTAGGAAACAGGCTGGCTGATCCAAGCAAGGCCGTGGAGTACGGGATATCGTTATAGACATCCACCAGCCGGCTGAAATGGTACGACAGCATGATCTTGGCGATCGCCACATAATTGGCTTGACTGGGATCCGATGCAGCCGTATTCTGAATGGACACATAATTCTCCAGCACCGGATAGACGCCATCCCAATTGTTGGAACCAAAGTCGGAGGTGAAATTGTAGGTCTCCCAGGCTGCGTTGGGAATATATCCCGCAGAGATAGACAAATATCCCATGAACGTGTTGAGGATATCGGTGTAGCCCGGCCCATATTGGGCGTAAGCTGATCCAGCTAATGCCGCGGAGAGCAGCTGACCCGGAGGTGCTGAGGAGGGAAAGTTAGGATTTGAGTTGTTGATATCAAATGTCCCTTTCTTGCATCCCGCCATCACGTAGATCAAAAAAGGAGCTACAATGATTATTATTTTTAATCTGCTGATCATATTGATTCGTTTAGATTTTTTTGGATTGGGTTACTAAAAGGTAAGGGCAATAGTACCTGAGAAGATCCGGGTTGGCGGTTGTTCGTTCTCGGTGGTAGCTCCTACCCCGTTCCCTGAAGTATCGGCAAATTCAGGATCGGTCCATTTGTTATCCTTGGGACGAAACATCAGCAAATTGCGCCCGGAGATGGAAATGGTACAAGTCTGAACCACCTTGAGCGGTGCCAAAGTCTTATGCGGCAGGTTATAGGCGATCGATGCTTCCCTCAGTTTCCAGACATTTCCGCTGACTACATAGTTGGAACCTACTTCATCATACGTGCCGGGCCAGAAATTGAAGTTCCCGTCGTTGGTCGTTACACTAGTATTAGCCACATAGGTCTTGCCCCCGTCGGTGGAATACTCCGAGTTGGGAAAAACAAAGGGCTGGCGGCCGGCAGCTGCCGTCTCCGAGGAGATACCGGAGAAATCCATGAACTGCCCGATGGCATTGTAAATCTTATAGCCTCCCCGGTAATCCGCCGTTAGTGTCAGCGACCAATTCTTGTAGTTGAGATTGGTGGTTATACCCAATATGCTGGTGGGTGTGGAATTGCCTTCGTATACATAGGTCGAACCAAAGGAGGGGTTACCTGTGATTGGGTTGACTATGACCTTGCCGTTGGACGGATCACGGACCCAGTCGTTGGTTTCGATGCTGGGATAAGCCTTACCTACGATGGCAAATATGCCTCCCGTATTTTGACCGTTGAACCCGTAATTACCATTGGTAGTTCCCGAGTTACCAAACCCGCCAGTCGTTCCATTATACCCTTGCGATATATTCAGCGATTGGGTATTGGCGTTGATGGAAATAACAGTTGAATGATAATAGGTATAGTTCACACCAACGGTCCAGACCCAGTCGATATTTTTAATGATTGCGGCTTTCAAATCCATTTCCACCCCGTTGTTCTTGGTTTCCGCAGCATTGAGCAGGGCCTGGTCAAATCCACTAGAGCGTGGAATTTGAGCGTACACAATACCGTTAGTCAGGTGCTGCATGTACCCGGTTACGCCGAAATTGATCCGGCTTTTCAAGAGTCCGAACTCGAGTCTGGCTTCAATCTCCGTAACCGTTTCCGGCTTGATGTTGGGGTTGGCCAGGTTGGTACTGAGCGCATAACCGCCCAAAGGACCGGCGTAAGGGAATCCGAGTCCTGCGGCAGGTAGTGCCTGCGGGACGGTTTGATAGGCTCCGTCGGCTATATAGGGCGAGCCATTGGCCAGGGCCGAAGCATTCCCCGTGACCGAATAAGCACCCGATGCCTTCAAAAAGTCCAGCACGTCTCCACGGGCAATGCCGGGGAAGATGTCACTAAGTATGAGGGATGCATCGACGTCGTAATAGGGGATAAACCGGTTAGCTGTAGAAAGCCTGGAATCGATATCGGTCCGGTAGGATCCGTGGACGAAGGCCAGGTTCTTATATCCGACGGTCGCTTCTCCAAAGAAACCCAGCTTACGGGCCTCTTCATAATAGTTCTCGTTAAAGGCTGGAATCGAGCTTCTGTTTTGCACATTGTAAACCGGTACAAACAGCGGTCCTGCGTTAATGCCGACCTCCGTAATGCTATTATCAATATAGGTCGTTCCCACATTGGCTTTGAGGTTCCAATCCTGGCCTAAATCCTTGTCAAAGCTGGCAATGAAATCCGAGGTAAGTAGAAAATTGCTGTAGTTGTAGGTATTGTAGACCGGCGCGGTGAGGCCGTTGTTGGTCGCAATCCATTTAGGGCCATAGAAAGTGACCGTGTCCACCGTTCCATCAGGATTCATCAGGAAGGCTCTCGGATCCGAGAGTGAATAAGGTGAATAGTTCTCCTGGGATTGCGTGTACTCGTATTTGCGGCTGAGGCTATTCATCGACAACCGGTAGGAGAAATTGAGGTATTTGGTGGGCCTCAAATTCAATTGCACATTACCCGTCAAATTATTATCCGTCGTCAGATTACGCTGCGTGGCGGCCAGCATATAGGGGTTTTGGAAATAATCGTTGTAATATCCATCGGTGGTGGCGAACTGGTAGCCCTGAAAGTTCTTGAACGTAGACAGGGGAACATTGGCCGTGGTCGCCATCACGTTGTCGTATACACTGCCCGTATTGCCGACATTGGAATATTTGTACGTATAGGCGAGCGAAAAATTGGCAGAGAATATGCCATAGGTCCTGGACCCACCTACGCGCAGCACATCCCGCTTGCCACCGTCGTAGGGCATGACGTTGCTGGTGGTGATGTCCTGGCCGCTGAGGAAAAACCGGCTGTTTTCGTCACCTGCGCTGTAGGAGAAATTATACTGGCTGGTCCAGCCTTTATTAAAGAAATCCTTCTTCTGGTTAGGCACAGCGCTGTAGGGAATGTCCAGTACCGCATTGTTTTCCAGAATGCGCCCGAGTGGTACGGTCTGCCCGCTGTAGGCTGGACCGAAGCTTTGGTTCTCAAAGGGGATATATCCATAGATGTTATTCCAGTTGTAAAAATATTCCTCACCCCCGCTGTTGCCATACTGCGTTTGGTAGCTCGGCAGATAGCAAACCGATTCCTGTTGCTGGGTCGTGGAGAAGGTCACGATAGGTTTTCCCCTCGTGCCATGCTTGGTCGTAATGAGCATGACCCCATTGGATGCGTCCGAACCATAAACGGCCGAGGCGCTGGAACCTTTCAGGATAGTGACTTCCTGGATATCCTGCGGGTTTAGGGTCGATATGTCGTTGTAAAAAATCGCACCATCCACGACAATCAGCGGTTGGTTGTTCCCCGTAAGTGACCGGGTACCGCGAAGGGTGATACGTGTGGGAGCAAAAACGCCATTGTTAACTGTCTGGATGTTCAGACCGGATACTTTGCCCGTCAAGCCGTTGGCTACGCTGATCGGTTGAGCTACCGTCAACTCCTTGGCGGTAACCTTGGCCGTGGAATAGCCCAGTTCTTTTTCCTGGCGTTGGATACCCAGAGCGGTAACGACGACTTCCGTCAGGTTAGACTCCTTGCGGGTGACTGCGACGACCAGGGGGCTGACATCGCCTACGGTAATCTCCTTGGACGTGATTCCTGTGCCACTAACTACTAGCACATCACCCTTGGCCGCTTTGACAATGAAATTGCCATCTGCGTCTGCGGAGACTCCGCTTTTGCCCGTTTTGAGCCTGATGGTAGCGAAAGGAACCGGTTGACCCTTGGCGTCAACAACTCGACCGGAGACGTTCTTAGTTTGAGAGAATGCGAGTAATGACGTCATTACTAGCACTGCGAACAGTGGTAGGAATTTTCTCATGTGAGTGTTAGTTTTGGTGATACTGTGTACGAATTTAGAGGGAAATATATCTCTTTCCAAAATAAATGTTAAATATTAATATATTTCTTTAGCACAGAGAACGCACATCAAATCTCCAAGTATTTGTCTTACTGCTCTTAATATGATTTTGTGTAATACGAAAAGCTGGCTTTTGATCCCCTGGGGTTATGGATTGAGCGCGGCGGGTCAGCCCTCCTGGGTGAGCGAGCTTGGGAGTTGACGATGCACACCTATACAGTTGATGCAGGGATGATTTAGTCCACTAGGCTGGGCGAATCCCTTAGGATATTACCTTTGCGCCATGCAAATTTTAGACGGACAACTCCTTTGTCAGCTCGTCAAAGACGACCTGAAGCTGGAAACGGCAGGATTTATTGCCGAAGGCCGCAAAGTGCCCCATCTGGCGGCGGTGCTGGTGGGCAAAAACGGAGCCAGCGAAACCTACGTGGCAAGCAAGGTAAAATCCTGCACCGAAATCGGCTTCCGCTCGACTTTAATCCGGCTGGAAGAAGACACCCCAGAGGTGAGGCTGCTGGACACGATTGAGCAGTTGAATCAAGATCCGGATGTTGACGGCATCCTGGTGCAACTACCCCTGCCAGCCCACATCTCGGACGAAAAGGTGATCAACGCTATCGACCCATCCAAGGACGTGGATGGTTTCCATCCGGTCAGCGTGGGGCGGATGGTGCAAGGTCTGAGCACCTTTATTCCCGCTACACCCCATGGAATCATGTTACTGCTAGATCACTATAAAATAAACACCCGCGGCATGCATGCGGTCGTGATCGGCCGCAGCAATATCGTAGGCCGGCCGATGAGTATCCTGCTCAGCGCCAACTCCAACCCAGGCAATTGCACCGTCACGATCTGCCATTCCCAAACCAGAAATTTGCAACAGATATGCCTGCAGGGGGATCTTGTCGTTGCGGCCCTGGGAAAGCCTGGTTTTGTACGGGGAGATATGGTCAAGGAAGGCGCCGTAATCATCGATGTCGGCATTACCCGAATCTCTGACCCCTCCAAGAAAAGTGGCTTTTCACTCAAAGGGGACGTCAACTTCGAAGAAGTCGCTCCCAAGTCCAGTTTCATCACACCGGTACCGAAAGGAGTGGGTCCTATGACTATCGCCGCCCTGTTAAAAAATACCCTCAAAGCCTGCCTCAACAAAAACTAGGAGTCGCTCCATTGCTGTTCGCAGCCCCCTGGTCGGGTTACCCTCCGGCCTTCTTTGGGAGTTTGGCTTATTAACTATCTAGCCGCAATATGGGTAAAAAAAAGGCTGTCGCTTGCTGCGACAGCCTGGATATGTTTCGCTCATTGCTTGCTCTGGTTATCTTGGTCCTACGTACGCGTAGTGCTCGTTAAAATAGGAACGGATACTCGGTGGGGCAGGAACCGCACTGGGCTGTATCATCCAATATTTAACGTCAAAATTTCCGGATGCGTCCACTTTATTTATTCCGGAAGGATCCAGTTGGGCCGACCGGGTATTGGCAGCAGGTTGGCCAAAGGTATTGATGACGCTGGTAATATTACTAGTCGTTGGATCAATAAACATGCGAATACCAAAACTTCCGTAATAAGTCGCGTTGCCTCCATTTAGGAACACATATCCTACGGCTCCCAAAAGAGTGTTGTAGACATCTACGCTATTGGGTCCGGAAGTGATGAGATCTACCGTCATCGGATAATTGTTGGTGAAGCCGGCATTGGTTACATCCTGGAAGGTACCGGTAACTGTATACTGCCCATCCCATTGGTTTTTGACAGAGATATACATCAGCAAATGATTCCACTGCTCGATCGGCTCCGAAGCCGTTTGAATCGTGATCGGCAGAATATAACTCTGCGTGAGGTCCATTTTGGTAAAATCAAAGGTCACGTTCATACTGTCCAGGCGCTGTCCGGCCGGAATGGTCAGGTTCCATCCGGTAGTCGTATACACGGAGTCGGGCAACACCAAGTAATTGGTGCTGTTATTCGTATTATAGGAGTTCAAGTATGCAGTGTCTACAGCCAGCGTAGCGGTCGTGGCCGTGCCCAGCACACTTGGTGAGGCCAGGTTCACGTATACCGGTATACTGGTTGTCGTTACCGTAGCCGGATATGCGAAAGCTACCACCCCATTGTTGTTGGTGGCGGCTAGCGGCAGGTCAACCGACGGGGCGACAGCAGCAAAATTGGTGTAGTACTGACCATTCTTGAGACAGGAGCTTAGGGAAAACAAGCCTGCCACAAGGGTTGTACCCAAAATTATTTTTTTTGCACTTCTTATTCTTTTCATAATGTTCTTTTTTTATTCACCAAGTTTAAGTCAGCGGGACTGATGATGGTATTATTTTTACGGCTGCCAAAATATTTTGTTGTTGAATGGATCAATAGAAGGTCCTCCTGCTGCTGTCCAGGCCGCGTTGTTGTTGTTCGCTTCTTCCGTGGGATAAAGCCACCGGAAAGGCATATGCGGATTGGAATTGGAGTTCGAAATAGAAACGGGAACAATCGGCCATCCGGAATTCATGGCAGAAGAATATGTCCTTCTCCAGTCATTATAGGCGACGGCGTTGTTTATGCCGTTTAAGGCTGCCCATTTCTGCTCAATTATAGTATGATCCAAACTGTCCACAGTCGCACCTACCGGGAAGGCTACCCAACCTATATTCTGACCATAATAGGCCTGAGCTGCGGCAATCGCACCCGGTCCGCCACCATCATTACCCACGCCTAAGAATACGTAGGAGGCTGTGATTCCTTGCTGATATAAAGTTTGTGCTGCTCCGTTGCCACCAGGCAGCCAACCATATAAGGTGGCTTCGGCCTGCAGGAAGTAGCTTTCGGCTGCCGTCATCATCACGGCAGAAGTATTAGGAGAAACGATCACCCCGGGCCCGAGACCGGAAACTCCTTGTCTTGGGACAGAAATCTGGTTCTGGGTGCCGGTGTAGTCGGCCTGGTAATTGGTATCCTGGACTGGCCAGGGTGCATTAAAACCAGGCGTATTGGGGGCCTGATCCCGTATCGAATAAATATAACCTACGCGAGGATCATTAGTAGACAAATAAAAATCTATCGACGCCTGATTGCCCTTTACATAGGTGAAATAGGTATTAATGGCGCCCGACGGACTGAGGCCAAAATTTGCCCATATCGGACTTGGTTGCGCTGATGTGTATCCAGGGTTTACCAATGCGTCCGAGGTAAGAAAACCATTAGCAGCAGTCTTAGATGCTTCCGCACTCAAAAAAGCCTGTTTGGAGCTGACATTGGATTGTTGAACCAGCATGCTTAACTTGATGGTGTTAGCAAACTGAATCCAGCTTATCAAACTTCCTCCGAAGAGCACATCGTCGTTGGCAGGCACATCTATATTCACATTGCTAATATTCGCTTGCAAAGTGGCCATAGCATTATCCAGGCTAATCACAATGCTGTCGTAAATACCACTAGCATCATCATAGGATGGGTAGAAATCCTTTTGTGCTTGCAGGGCTTTACTGTAGGGGATATCATTGTAGAGATCCACCAGATTCTTAAAGCTAAGGTCTTCTAGAATTGTCGCAATGGCTGCATAATTGCCATATGCGGGCGTGGCTGCTGCCTGCTGCACTATAAAATTCAAGTTTGTCAATACGCCGAAATACGGATCCCATAGCTGTGGGCTGCTAGATGTCATGATATAGTTGGCCGGAGTGGGGTTAAAGGAATAGCCTGGTGCATAGTTCCAATATCCTTCCCATACGGCGGGATATTCATAACTGGTATTTGGCCCCGTTCCATTGACAATGTTGGCCAGTCCGGTAATAGTACTCGGTAACACCAATTGGGGTGTCGCAGCTGCAGTGGTTGGTGCATTGGGGTTGTTTTGCAGGCTGCTCAGCCAGCTCTTGCCACAGCCCGCTCCTATCAAGGCTAACGCTATTACTATAATTTGTACTTTTTTCATTGATTTCATTTTAGACGTTCTTTTAAAATTAATCCGGATTAATTTTAGAAATTAAAGCTTGCTATTAGAGTAAATTGCCTAGTTGGCGGCAATTGGTAATAAGTGTTGTATCCCAGACCATTGGAATTGTTCGCATTGAATTCTGGATCCGTAAAGTCATTTTCCTTCGGTCTGAACATAGCAACGTTATTACAAAGCGCCGTTAGTTTGGCTCCTTTCAGCACATTCTGATTGGCCAGCAACTTCGTGAAATCATAAGAAAGACTAATGGTGCGGATTTTCCAAGCAGCTGCATTTTCCACATAGGGCGTTTGCACGGATCCATTGGACATAAAATAGGCCCAGAAACCGATGTTTCCGTCCTGGACGTAGGTATTAGTATTGGGCTGCAGCTTCCCGCCTTGCATGACTTCAGAATTCGGGTAGATAAAGTTCTGTCTGCCATTCTCGGCCGTGTGCGCAGAAGCTCCCGTAAAGTCCAGTGACTTTTCCGATTGGTTGAAGAACACATATCCTCCGCGATAATCGGCGATGATATTCAGGGTAAACGCCTTATATATCAACGTACTGGTGAGTCCCAAAATATATTTGGGTGTGGTGCGGCCAACGGCTACGGGCGTGGAACTTACACTGGGCAAGCCCGTTTGGGAATTGACGATGACTTTACCCGTTGCCGAATCCCGAACCAAATCCTCTACATACATCTGCGGAAAGGTCATACCCACGATGGCTTCATTGTAATTTCCGATGCCGACTTGGGTAGTGGCATTGGCTCCGGATCCGTAGAGTTGTTTAACTGTCGTTTGATTGATCGCCAGATTCGCACCTATATTCCAGGTCCAGTCTTTGTTCTTAACGGCAATCGCATGTGCATCAAACTCCCAACCTGTGGAGTTGGTCTTGGCTGCATTGACAAAGGCCGATTGGAAACCCGTCGAACTGGAGAGAGCTACCTGGAAAAGCTGGTTGTAGTTATCGTCATTATAATAGGTAGCGCCCAGGGTTAACCTGCTGTTCCATAAACCAAATTCTATTCCACCCTCTTTTTCGTTGGTTGCCTCAGGCGTATTAGCTGGATTGTTATACGTTGAGCTTAATGCCAGTGCTGCCAGTCCTCCATAGGGGTAGGGAGCAGGAACACCGAATGTATTTACCGTGGCGTAGGGGGATAGCGTAATCTGGCCGGTATGGCTATAGGCACCACGCAATTTACCGTAAGAAATCAGGCCACTTTTTTGGAAAGCTGAAATGCTTTCGGTAAATACCCAGGAGGCATCCACACCGTATACGCTATAGGAATTGTTACCAGGAGCAAGCAAGGAGGATTGGTCCTTTCGGTAATCACCATGAAGGAAAAGCATATCCTTGAATCCAATTGTTGCATCGGCATAATAACCTATGAGCCTGGTTTCCTGCACACCCTGCGCGGATCCGTTATTTTGCGGAGTATTCGAGGAGGTGATAGCTGATCCCACGGCTGGAATTCCAAAACTGGAAGATATGTTATAGATGTCGGGCAGGATCAGACCGCTGGTTTGAGCCTGAGGTGATCCACCAATATCTCCAACGCCGTTACCCACGCTCTGAATCTGCACATTCTGGTAGCGGTCCCAAATCGTGTTACCCAAAATCAAGGTCCCGTTAAAGTCTCCAAATTTATGTTGCAGAGTAATATATACATCCTGCTGGATGCGTTTGGTGAGTGAACTCTTGTCTTCATTTGCGCCAGCTATATTTCCACTAAATGGAGTACCATAGATTGGAGGTCCGTAAGCCTGCTGGGCCCAGGGTGAAAACGTAGCTTGGTTTCTGTACGCCTTAAAGGTCGTGTTGGACAACTGTCCACCTAACCGATAGGTAATTTGCCCCCAGCTGGTTGGCTTCAGGTTGAGGGTAACAGCTCCTGATAGGTTATCGTTCTTCGTGATCTGGCGAGAATTATCCACTTGCCACCACGGGTTAATATAGTATGCGTTATAATAGTGGCTGAGGTTTCCCCAGGAATTGGGATCCTGCCAGTCTTTAAGCGCGCTAATGGGGATATTGGCTGGCGTATTCAGCAAGGTCCAATAGATCGGAAATCCCTGGGTCATATCATTGCCCACTGTGTTAATGTACTTGTAGGTGTAATTCATGGTATAATCATAGGAGAAAATACCATGCGTCCTCTTGCCTCCGAAACGAATCGCTGACCTCGTGGACTGGTCTTTAGGAACCACACCCGCAACGTTTACATATTGCATGCCCACGAAGTTGGAGTTATTGCGGTCACCGCTGGATAGAGTAACATCGGTTTGACTGGTAACACCTGTTTGGAAAAATTGCCTTCTTGGGTCAGTTGATTGTGCTTGGAAAGGAACCGCCTCAACCATCGTATCCTGGTTAGGAATTCCGATGAATCCATTGGCCGGGTTGCCATTAAAGGCAGGGCCGAATTGCTGATTTTCAAAAGGAATATAATTGGTGAAACCCGTGTAAGGATTAGTGGCCACAAACTGATATGGCGTGCCTGGAAAAAATGTTCCTTGTTCACCTCCGTAACCCGAGTAGGTCGTCTGCAGGGCCGGGAAATAAGCCAGCTTTTCGGCTGTGGTCGTTTGAATCAAGCTGATGATCGGCTTGCCATTCTTGCTGCCTCTTTTGGTAGTGAAAATCACCACCCCATTGGTGGCTTCCGACCCATACAGAGCAGCTGCACTGGCTCCCTTCTGGATAGACACATTTTCTATATCTTCTGGATTGATGGTCGGCAAAAAATCGCTGGAGACAATGACTCCATCAACAATATACAAGGGTTGGTTGTCGGAGGAAATATGCCTTTCCCCACGCAGCTGAATTCTGATCTGCGGATCAACCCCATTGTTGATAATACTCACCTGCGCACCAGATACCTGACCAATGAGGCCCTGGGCAACGTTTACGGGTTTTGAAACGTTCAATGCTTCCGCGTTCACCGTCGCAGTACTATAGCCAAGAGATTTGGCTTCCTTTCTAATACCCAAGGAAGTAACTACCACCTCCGAGAGATTGCTCGATTGGTGTACGACGGCAATGACTAGGTTGTTCTGGTCTCCTATCAGGACCTCTTTTTGCGTGATCCCCGTACCTGACACAACTAAAGTTTCTGAGGAATTTGCTTTGATGGTGAAATTTCCATCGGCGTCTGCACTTACGCCCAATTTACTTCCCTTGATGCGGACGGAAGCAAATGGTACAGGCTGCCCTTGTGAATCGGTTACTCGGCCTGAAACGGTTCTTTGTTGCGAAAATGCCAATAATGTAGACATTACCAGCACTGCAAACAGTGATAGGAATTTTCTCATGTGTCTGAAAGTTTTGATTTAGGTTGACGCACCAAATATAGGAACTTTCGATATTTTCAAAAATATTGTTAAAATAAAGAAGCCCCCTGAACCGTAGACAACCTTTTGAGGCCAAATGCTGCAAAATAATCAACATTCTTGCCCCGCGGGGGGACTATACGTCTTGCCGGGGCGTCCATGATCATTTTGTGTAATCTGTTGCTTGGGGACAAACTCATGCCTTTTTGCATGGGGGAATGTTCCTCCATCTGTATCCAGGCCTACCGTGGCTTGCAGGAGTCGAGCGGTTGATCCATGCAAATGCACGAACTTTGTGTCCTATGTCGGTACAAAGCCCCGCCTCTGCAGCAACCCTGCCCATAATGGAGACCTTTTATTCGATTCAGGGTGAGGGATTTTATCAAGGTAGTGCTGCCTATTTCATCCGCCTGGCGGGCTGCGACGTGGGCTGCCCCTGGTGCGACGTCAAAGAAAGCTGGGACCCTTCGCACCACCCCCGCCAATCCATTTCAAGCCTGGTCGAGCAGGCGAGCCGGCATCCCGGACGACTGGCGGTTATTACGGGGGGAGAACCCCTCATGCAAGACTTGACCGAGCTGACCCACGCTCTAAAACAGGCGGGTTTCAGAACCCATCTGGAGACCTCGGGAGCCTACCCCCTTAGTGGCAGCTGGGATTGGATCTGCCTTTCGCCAAAAAAGTTCAAACCACCGCTGCCAGCTATCCTGCCCCTGGCCCAGGAACTGAAGGTAGTCGTATATAACAAGTCAGACTTCGCTTGGGCGGAGCAGCACGGGGCGCAGGTCCCTGGCTGGTGCAAGAAGTTCTTGCAGCCGGAATGGGGAAGATCCGCGGCCGTAACGCCCTTGATCGTAGAGTACATCAGTCAGCACCCCGAGTGGGAGTTCTCCTTGCAATTGCATAAATACCTCCACGTGCCCTGAGCGGCGATGGATCGGCCGGAACATAAGTAGGATAAAGAATAAAATACTTTCCCCACTCGTTTTAGCCTCGGTGGATTAAATTCAACGCATGAAGCATTTTTTCGCAGTCGCCACGTCAGCCTGTCTGCTCACCTGCGGCAGTTCGGCCCAGGCGCAATACCAACCGGATCATGTCGCTAAGAAAGCTACCCAACTCTTCGCCAAGGCCATGGATCTGGCCCACGACGACCAGTATGATGCCAGCATCGAGGTGCTGAAGCAAGCGATAAAAGCCGACCCGAAATACGAAGAAGCCTATCTTTCGCTGGCAGGCCTATATAATGAGGTGAAAAACTACCAAGCATCAGTGGAGAATTTTGAACGCGCCAAATCGATCGACAGCGTGTTTTTTAATGAATTTAACCTTTCCTATTCCATCAGCCTCGCTGGGCTGGGCAAATTCAGCCAGGCCCTGGACGCCGTGGACGCATTTTTAGCCATTCCCGAGCTAAACGAGACCAGCCGTAAACTCGGACAATACCGGCGAAGGTGTTACCTGTTTGCCGTCCAATACGCCCGAGACCACGACAGCTCGATCTACCGGTTCGAACCCAAGAACCTGGGAGACAGTGTCAACAGCGAGGTATCAGAGTACTGGCCCACCCTGTCGCTGGATGGCAGGAGCCTGGTATTTACGCGCCGGGTGAACAACGACAACGAAGATTTTTACCAGTCAGACAAAGTAGGCGACCACTGGACTCAGGCCAAACCCCTGGCTGGAAACCTCAATACCAATTTCAATGAAGCCGCCCAAAGTATCTCCGAGGACGGTCAATGGCTCATCTTTGTCGGCTGCAATTTTCCGGGCGGCCTGGGCAGCTGTGACCTGTATATATCCTACAATACGCCAGAGGGCTGGAGCGCGCCGGAAAACCTGGGGCGGCCTATCAATACCGAATTCTTTGAAACCGCCCCCAGCCTTTCGCCCGACAAGCGGGATCTGTATTTTGCCAGCAACCGGCCCGGAGGCTACGGCGGCAATGATATATATGTGTCGCACCACATGGCCGACGGGCACTGGTCCACGCCGGAGAACCTTGGCCCCCTGATCAATACGGCGGGCGACGAAAGTGCACCCTTCATTCACGCCGATAACCAAACGCTCTATTTTACCTCCAATGGCCACGTCGGATATGGAGGTGACGACCTTTTTCTGTCCCATAAAGGGCCGGACGGCAGGTGGGGGCAGGTCCAGAACCTGGGCTACCCCGTGAACACGATTGGCAACGAACTCAGTCTGTTTGTTGCCGCCGACGGCAAGACGGCCTTTTACGCCAGCGACCGCTCGGACAGCCGGGGAGGTTTGGACCTCTATACCTTCGAGCTGAGGGAGGAAAACCGGCCGGCAAGAACCCTCTGGGTCAAAGGCAAAGTGTTTGACCAAAAAACCCATCAAGGATTACCCACCACCGTGGAGCTGACAGACTTAAATACCCATATGGTCTTGAGCCAGGTCCAGACGGACGAAACCGGTAATTATTTAATCACCCTGCCGGAGGGTAAAGACTGGGCATTCAACGTACACCGCAAAGGATATTTATTTTTCTCCGGCAATTTTCCCCTTAGCCACCAGCCGCCGGACTCCACCTACCTGTTGGATATTGCGCTGGAGCCGATCGAAGCAGGCGCGGCCGTGGTACTTAAGAACATTTTCTTCGACGTCAATAAATATGATCTCCAAGCGGAGAGCCAGGTCGAACTCGACCAGGTTGTTTCGCTGTTGAGAGAAAACCCCTCGCTGGTTATTCAAATCAACGGCTATACGGACAACTCCGGAAAACCTGCAGACAACCAGAGTCTCTCGGAAAATCGGGCCAAAGCCGTAGTGACATACTTGATGGGTAAATCCATCGATCCCAAGCGCCTCTTCTTTAAAGGCCTCGGTGAATCCAGTCCGGTGGCGAGCAACGATACGGAGCAAGGGCGCGCGCAGAATCGCAGAACCGAACTCAAGGTGGTGAGTGTGAAATAATCGCCATCGGGTTTGCCGGTCCCGGGGCCCTATCCTCCTATGGGAGGGCCGGTCAAAATATTTTGGAGCCAATTTGGGGCTGCCCTATCTTTGCACATGGCAACAATAAATTCTCCCGCTAGCAAAAAAAATCCCCGCGCAAAATTTTTTGGTGAAGGACTCACGTTTGACGACGTGCTCCTGCTGCCTGCATTTTCCCAGGTCCTGCCCCGGGAAACCGATATCCGGGCCAAACTCACCCGCGATATCACCCTCAATATACCCATGCTCAGTGCGGCCATGGATACCGTCACCGAGGCCACGCTGGCCATTGCCCTGGCGCGCGAAGGGGGTATGGGCATCCTGCACAAGAACATGACCATCGACCAGCAGGTGGAGCAGGTCCGCAAGGTCAAGCGCAGCGAAAGCGGGCTGATCATCGATCCGGTGACCCTGCACGAAGAGGCCACGATCGGCGACGCCCTCAGGCTCATGAGGGAAAATAAAATTGGTGGCATCCCGATCATCGATCATGACCAAAAACTGGTGGGCATACTCACCAACCGCGACCTGCGGTTTGAAGACGATAACCGCCGTAAGGTGCGGGAAGTGATGACCAAAGAGAACCTCATTACCGCCCCAGAAGGAACGGACCTGAAAAAAGCCGAGAAGATTCTGCAAAAATACAAGATTGAGAAATTGCCAGTGGTGAGTAAATCCGGCCGGCTGATTGGGCTTATAACGTATAGAGATATCCTACAACTGACCAGCTTCCCCCATGCGGTCAAAGACGCCTTCGGCAGGCTTCGCGTGGGCGCTGCCCTCGGTATCACCCGCGATATCCTGGACCGGGCCGCCGCGCTGCAGCAAATTGGGGTGGACGTGGTTTGCCTGGACAGCGCCCACGGACACAGCAAAGGGGTAATTGAGGCGCTGAAAAGTGTCAAAAGTAAAATCAAAAAATTGCAGGTCATTGTCGGCAACGTCGGCACGGCCGCCGGGGCCAAGGCGCTGGCCGAGGCAGGAGCCGACGCTGTTAAAGTGGGCATCGGGCCCGGCTCCATCTGTACCACGCGGATCGTCACGGGAACCGGTGTGCCGCAGATCACGGCCATCCTGGAGACCGCGGCCGCCCTTAAACCGCTCGGGATTCCGCTGATCGCCGACGGGGGCATCCGGTATACCGGAGATATGGTCAAGGCCCTGGCCGCAGGCGCCGACACCGTCATGATGGGGGGCGTATTTGCCGGAACCGAAGAGAGCCCGGGAGACACTATAATATATGAGGGCCGAAAATTTAAGCAATACCGGGGCATGGGCTCTATCGGAGCCATGGCGGAGGGCAGCAGCGACAGGTATTTCCAGGACGTAGAAGACGGCCTCAGAAAACTGGTGCCCGAAGGGATCGAGGGACGGGTTGCGTTCAAAGGCGCGTTGAGCGAAGTGGTCCTGCAGTATGTCGGCGGCCTGAGGGCTGGCATGGGCTACTGTGGCGCAAAGGACTTAAATGCCCTGCAACAGGCCCAATTCATTAAAATTACCAACGCGGGCATGAAAGAGAGCCATGCGCACGATATCGAGATCACCCGCGAGGCGCCCAATTACAGTCGCTAACCTGGACCTGCATGGGCGAGCACGGGTCACCTGGCCTGGGAGTGAGCTAGTCCGCGCGAATTGTTTTTACTGCATAAAAGCTTCCCGCTTGAAAAAAGTCCATCCCTCCATTTTATCGGTCGTTTCGTCGCTTATTTTATTTGCTGCCTGGCCTGTTTCCCCCTTCACTGCGCTCATCTTCTTTGGCTTCGTCCCCCTGCTCTGGATGGCGGACCTGGGACTGAGTCGCCCCAGATTTTTCGGCTGGATCTACCTGAGTCTGCTGCTCTGGAACGGGGCCACTACCTGGTGGACCTGCAATTCGACCGTCCCCGGTGGGCTGGCCGCAATTTTTGCCAACGCGCTGTTGATGAGTATACCCTGGGTCGGATTTTATAACGTGAAGCGCAGGATGGGCGAGCGGATCGGATACACTTCCCTGGTTGCTTTCTGGCTTTGCTTTGAGTTTATCCACCTCAATTGGGAGCTGAGCTGGCCCTGGCTCACCCTGGGTAATGTATTTGCCACTTCCACCGGCTGGGTCCAATGGTATGAATTTACCGGAGTAGCCGGAGGCAGCCTCTGGGTCCTCGGGATCAACCTACTGGCCTATGGTTTGATACGCAAAATTACCCAGCGTTCCTCTTATGCCGCTTTGGGCTTGCTGCTAGCGGCTGGCCTAATCCTACCGGTTGGACTTTCACACCTGGTGGCTACTGCCCGCACGGCGGAGCAGGCCCAACAAGCCCAAAAGCGCATAGCCAACATCGTTATCGTTCAACCGAACGTCGACCCCTGGGATGATAAGTTTGCAGCTGGCAAGCAAGAGGCTCAGCTCGCCCAGCTCATCCGTTTAAGTCTTTCCCAGATGGATTCCAATACCCGGCTGGTGGTATGGCCCGAGACGGCCGTTCCCGTAGCCCTTGACGAGGACTCGATGAAAACGAGCTATTTTATGCAGCCCGTATGGGACTTTCTAAAAAAGCATCCGCAGGTCAATTTGCTCACCGGGGTAGAGGGCTTTCGCTTTTTGACCGAGGCCAAAAAAACTGTCTACTCCGAAAAAATCCCAGGTTCCCCGCTCTATGCCGAAAGCTACAACAGCGCTGTATTGATGGACAGCACAGGGTTTCAGGTCTACCACAAATCCAAACTCGTACCGGGAGCCGAAGTACTCCCTTCGTTCCTGCGTTTCCTGGAGCCTATCTTTGAAAAATTCGGCGGCACCACGGGTAGTTACGCCACGCAAAAGGAGCGAACGGTTCTCAGGGCCTATAACCACAGCTACCTGATCGCGCCGGCCGTGTGCTACGAAAGCATCTATGGGGAATTCATGACCCGCTATGTCCTGGGTGGCGCGAACCTGATCGCGATTATCACCGACGACGGGTGGTGGGGTAACACCCCCGGATACCGCCAGCATGAAAGCTACGCGAGGCTACGCGCCATCGAAACGAGAAGATGGATCGTGCGCAGTGCCAATACCGGCATTTCCTGTTTCATTAATCCCCTGGGTGAGGTCATCGATCCCCAACCCTGGGATAAGGCTACTGCCATCAAATGGGATGTGCCGACAGCAGGCAATATGACCTTTTACGTCTCGCATGGGGACATTCTCTTTAAGTTGGCTACGGCGCTGACCCTGGTTATCGTTATCTGGAATCTGATTGTTTTGATAAAATCAAAGAACAACCGTGGAAAAGAAACTACGCTTTGACCAATCGGAGGTTTTCTACCAGTCCTTAGGAAGCGGCCCCACCGTGATGTTGGTCCATGGATTTGCCGAAGACGGCTGGATCTGGGAAAAGCAGGTAGCAAAGTTGCAGGACCACTTTCGGGTGCTCATCCCGGATCTGCCGGGAAGCGGCCGCTCCCCCTTCAACGGGCGGTTGGCCGGGATGGAGGGTTACGCCGACTGCCTCGTCGGGATCCTGGACGCGGAAAAGGTGGACCAGACGATCCTGATCGGCCATAGTATGGGTGGATACATCGCCTTGGCGTTGGCGCAGAGGTATGCTGGTCGATTAACAGGTCTCGGACTTTTTCATTCCACGGCCTACCGGGACAGCTCGGAAAAAATCGACACGCGCCGCAAGGCAATCGAGTTTATTCGCACCCACGGCTCCGCCCCTTTTCTAGCGCAATCCATCCCCAATCTTTTTTCTCCAACCTATAGTTCCCAACACCCGGACTGGGTAGGAAGCCTCATCCAGCGGTATGCGCATTTTAACCCGGATGCCCTCTGCAGCTATTACCAGGCTATGATCGACCGGCCCGACCGCAGCGCCGTACTCAAAGCCGTGGCCGTGCCCGTTCTGTTTGTCATCGGCGAACAAGACAAACTGATCCCCATGGAAGACATGCTGCGCCAAAGCCAGCTGCCGGAAATTTCCGTCATTCACGTTTTAGAATCGGCGGCCCATATGGGCATGCTGGAAGCCCCGGAGCAGAGCAGCCGAATCCTGCAAGAATTTGCAGACCATGTGAGCGGCAAGTCTATCCCACTGCCTTGAAATGATTTTTTTCTTCCTGGCCTTTCCCCTAGATTGCAAAAACCAAAAACTACATATTCCGTGAATAAGATTGCCATGATTACCGGAGCCAGCTCCGGGTTCGGTAAAGCCTGCGCCGAAAAGTTCGCAGCCCATGGATACGACCTCATCCTGACCGGCAGACGAGGCGACAGACTGGAAACACTAAAGCAGGATCTGGAAAAAAGATTTGCCCTGCGGGTGCTGGCCCTGGTCTTCGACGTCCGGGACCGCAAAGCGGTGTTTTCGGCCATCGATCAGTTGCCCACGGCCTGGCGAGGGATCGACCTGCTGGTCAATAACGCTGGGCTCGCTCTGGGCCGCGACTCCTTTGACCAGGCTAGTCTAGATGACTGGGAAACGATGATCGATACCAACCTCAAAGGGCTACTCTATGTTTCCCGCGCCGTTCTGCCCCTGATGGAAGCCCGAGGCCGTGGTCATGTGATCAATATTGGATCCACGGCGGCCAAGGAAGTGTATGAAAAAGGAAACGTCTATTGCGCCTCCAAGACCGCGGTGGACGCCGTATCCAAGGCCATGCGAATCGATCTGCTCAGCAAACGGATCAAAGTGACGGCCATCCATCCGGGAGCGGCCGAAACGGAATTCTCCGTCATCCGGTTCAAAGGAGACGAGAGTCAGGCTAAAAAAGTTTATGAAGGGTACGCTCCCCTTACCGCACCGGATGTGGCGGATCTGGTCTACTATTGCGCGAGCCTTCCCCCGCATGTCTGCGTGAACGAACTGGTCGTGACCTGCCTGGCGCAGGCAAATTCCTTCTACCTGTTTAAGGACCCCGTCTGATCTACTGAAATTCTTCCGTTCAATTCACTATTTTCCGGGCGGTGGTTGTTGGGCAGGTAGACCTCCGGGCAGCCCGCCGGGGGCGCTTCCAGTACCTATCCCCGCACCCACCTTGGCCTGTGCGGCCACCACATCGGCTAGCGAGATTCGGATCTGCAGGCCAAAGCGGGTCGTGGTGATCGGCGCGGAGGTAGAAATCTTGGGCACAATACGGCGCTGGTCAAAATAGAATTTCAATTGGATCCGGTTATTGACCACATACTCAATCGACGGGGCGAGATCCCGCACGCGTTGCCCACCCACCGGCGTGGAATAGTTCTGGTCCAGAAAACTGTTGGTGGTCGCATCGTCCCGGATACTATAATCCAAACGGAAGGTCATGTCGTTTTCCAGGCGACTGGTAGGAAGGCCGTTTTTCCCCGGTATCTTGATATGGAAAGGCAGCGGCACACCCTTCTTTTTCCAGCCCAGTCCCATCGTATATTCCGTTGACCGGGTTTCGCTCATCTGGTAATTGGCCAGACTCAGACTCAGCTGTCGCGATATGCTGTAGCCGAATTTGGCTTGCATGAGGTTCACGAACTGCATATCAATATCGATGAGCGGTGAGAACTGCTCACTGATGGTGATATTGGGCACGAGATAAAAGGGCACAAAATTGCCGGTAACGGTATCCACAAATCCCGGATGGCCAATACCCAATGGGTCTCCGTAGTTGAGCGCGGTGGTAAAACTGTTCATGCTGAGCGAAGACGTATACCCGTTAGACACCGCGAAATTGGTAAAGACTTGATTCATCCCCGGCAACTTGCTCAGGCCATTGTAGGTGATACGCCAGTTCGGCTTAGGCAGGTATCCGGAAAATGGATCCGAACGGATATTGGCGTTGCCTTGTTTAATCAGGGCCACGGAATTGGGACTTTCCCCGCTGTAGGCGGCAATGAAGGCAGGGATGAGCACATCTTGGGCATACTTGCCGTAGCCGGTGTAAAATCCATCGGGGTTCTGTACATCGGAATAGGGATTGATCTGTCCCAGGCGATTGGAAATGAAAACCCGGTTATTCTGGAAGGTCATGAAGGTCTGCGTAACCTGATCCGGATTAAATTTTTCGAACAGGGTCTTGACCGAGATATAGCTCACCGAAAAACTACCCGCCACATAGGGATTGAGGTGCGAATAGCCGCTCATGCTGGTCGTGTCCTTGAACAGGTCGGTATAGTTTTTACCAAAGGTCTTGTTGAGGTTGAGGGTGATATTCAAATCCCGGGCGGGTTGCAGCTGCGCACTAATGCTATAGACCTGGTTAAAGCTCGCCTGGTTTTGGTAGTTAAAGGATGTGTCGGTCGTGAGCACCCCGCGGCTTGCGAGCCTGTTGACGAAACCGGTGTCCGGCTGTTTACCCAAAATGTAGGCTAGTCCGGGTTCTCCACTCTTCAGATTCATTCCCAAAAATTGGGCGCTGTCCATATACCCATAAATTGTAGAGGCCGAATTCTCCGAATAGTTCAGCGAGACATCTTTGACTGAAGTCAGGATTTTTGCCAAGGCTTTCAGCAAACCGTGCAGCTCGGTGCTGGGAGGTGGCTCCTCAGGCGGCTTGGGCGGGTTCTTGGAATTGTTGGGCTGATTATTCCGGTTGTTCGCAGCATTCGGCCTGGCAGGCGGTGGATCCAGACCTCGCAGGAACTTGAGTTTGGTGTACAATCGCCGGAAATTGAAGTCTCCGGTAAAATCAATTTTCTGTGTATTGCTGATGGTATTGCCATAGCTGGCGGCCAGCAGCGATGCCGCCGACCATTGATAGGTTGCCCCATAGCCAGCGCGGAAGGTGGTCCAGTCGATTAGCGGAAATTTATCCGTTGGCACCGTATAGGTCAGGTTCTCCGCCTGCTGGTACAAGATACCGCGCCCGCCGTGCAAGAAATTACTCCACATCTGCTGTCGGCCTGCCTTATTCAAGCGGCCACTGTCTTCGTCTACCCATGCCTGGTTTAGGGCCGTAAAATCAAAACTCAGGTTCCGGGTGATTTTCCACGCCACAGCGTAATGGCGATTGTACTTAAAGAATTTATCGTACGTCTCCGGCAACGCGCCAGGGGGACCATCGATATTGCGTGAGCGGTAGGCGCCGAATTGCCGGTTGATGTCCGCGTTGAAGGCAAGAATGCTGGGCACATAGTTTAGGTTAAAATCCCGGATCAGGCCGAGCCAGGGTGATCGGGACTTAATCTTTTTCTTGAGCGGCTCCCAATATTTGGGCAGGCCCGCATAGTTGTATCCCAGGGATGCCTTCCAATCTTTGAGTTGATCCTCGATTGCAATGGGACTGTGGTGCTCGGAATTGGTATAGGAAAAACTGAAATTCAAGTTCTCGATGCTCCAAATATGGAGCTTTTTGCCGGAGGGGTTATTGACCCGGACATTGGTAAAATTGTAGGTGGATATAATCGCCGCATCAATCGCCTGTTGCTTGATGGAATCCCGCTCAGAGGCCGGCTCGTATTTGAGTTTGTCGCTGAGCTTGATGTCCAGATCAAAGGGATCGTACTCCGGCAAGCTGATGATCGACGAGACGCTGGAATAAAATGGTATGGACAGTCGCATCTTCTTGGGCAATAGCTTGCCCATCTCCAGGTTAATAGCTGCATTTACCTGCAAGTTATCGTCCAGCGATCGCTGTTCGATATGTTGATCGATGCTGCCAAAGCCAATCGTCCGATAGGCCCCGGACACATAGAGTGATCCCAGATCGGCGAGTTTGACATCCACCCGCGCGTTGGCGCCGAACCCTCCCCGGTCGTTGATCTGCGATAACCTAAGTTCATCAAACCATACTTCCGTACAGGCCGGCATCTGCAGCGGCCCACCTCGGTTCTGGACCCCCAGGAAAATGGCCTGCACCTGACCCAGGTTGGGATTGCCATAGATCCCATAGACTTTCCCCGAGGTATCAGTTTCGCTGAAATAGGCCGTCGGTGATAAATTCTGAATATTCCGGTCCTCTTTGAGTTTGACCAGCCGGCTCAGCGTCAGATTGAGGTTATTGGCCGTTGGCCACACTTCGGTGGCCGTGACAGAAGTATACCATGGGGAGACGACCAGAGGGATTCTGATCTCATAGTAATTGCTAATAAAATCGCTCCCCAACCGCACGATAGCATAAAGCTGACTGTCGACTATCGCCGGCAGCGTAGTAGACGGACCATTTTCGGCATGGACAAACATATCCAGGTGACCATACTGTCGTAAATCCAGGTTGGTATTTTTGAATACCCCACGCGCGTCGCCCACGGCCAGGTTGCATAATTGCAGACTCATCGACTGTTCATTGAGAAAGACGTTGACGTTGTTGGCGCTGATCTGCTGCTGGCGTTCTATGCCTGGTGGAATAACATAGGGTATAGGGGATCGGGTACTGTTCTGCTCAATATTCACAGCCGTCACGTTAAAGCTCGTGGGATCCGGACTGGGTAGTACGGTATACACTCCAGTTGTATCGAGCACAAAGGTGAAATTGCGCCAGGAATCGCGGATAAATTGAAATTCGGCAAACCGAAAGACCAGCGAATCCTGAAACCCGGTATAAAATACCCGGACGTACTGAATGGACTTAAAATCCGGAATCCCACCTACCGCCCTAGAGTATGCGCTAAGAGGGATTTTGAACTGATACCAGGTTTGCGTTACCCCACCGGTAACGGCAAAGCTGGTGGTATTGGTGATGTATGGGTTTCCCAAATTGGCAGTCTGGGGTACCAAGGGGATCTGATATTCAAAATAAGCTTCCAGCTCATTCAAGGTATTGTCCTGATTCAAGTCTTCGGCATCGGGGATAAGCGTAAAGGCGGAGACGTAATTCTGGCCAGGCTGCGCGATGGGGGAATTGCCTTGCGGATTATTCACATTCTTGTACCTGCCCAGGATACCGGTCTGCGATGCATCATAGGAGGGGTCGCGGTAGTACAGATAATCGTCCGAGGAGGGATCGGCCAGCGCACTGGCGTACGCCGATCCGGAAATAACCCCCGAAAGTTGCGTCAGGTAGCTTTGAAATTTGATCTGCTCCCCCGGGTCGTCCAGTCCATCAAAACCCAGATCCTGGTAGGGCCGGTCGGAGGCGTTGTTGCTAAAGGCGTTGGTGACCTGAATTGGGTTGGCCGGCACGCGGCCCCAGACCGTATTGCTGTCAATAGCGGCAGGAATGTTGGGTGTATTGAGGCCATTTTCAAACTGCTTCTTACCGTCCTTGAGTACGTCTTCGGAGACACTACCCAGGTCGATGTACATCGACCCGGCTGCCCCGGCAGAACTATCCAGCAAAAATGGGCTTTGCATCCAGAACTCGATATACTGCACGTTCGCCGACTCGAAATCCGTCTGGTCCAATGAGCGCATGATGCCACCCCATCTCTTCTGGGGATTGAGCAAGATCTGGTGCGTTCCCGTGATATCCGTCGTGACACTTCCCGGTCGGGCGTCAAAATTGTACGGGCCTTTTTGATTCGGATAATAGGCTATGTCAAAGGTGATGAGCTGGGCCTGGCCAAGTTCCGGAGTTTGCTGGGGAAATATATTCTGCACGCTGATGGGAGCTATCCGCGGGTCCGCAAAATTCTGGTAACTACGAACCGGATTATTGGGATCGGAATTATCCTGCAGTGTCGGTTCGATATTGTACCAAGCTATTTTGGCCCGGTTATACCCATAAGGCAACGAGTCGTTGTAACTGCCTTCCGGGAACAGGCTATCACCTTGGGGGGTAGACGCCAGGGCCCAGCTGGTCAGCGGATAGCGCAAGTCAATAGAACTGGTGGATCCTTCAAAATCATCGATGTAAATGGTACCACTGCTGCCTTTGCCGATCTGGGGCGGATGGCCCGGTTTTAAGAAGGCTGCCTCACCTACTGCAGCTATCGTGCTGACATCCTTAGTGGAATAATTCGGAAGTTTATTGAGCCAGCGCGTAAGTTGCGGTACCAGGGAACGGTAATTGGCATCCACCCCGTACATGGTGTTGCGTATCGGATCCTCGTTGTAGTTGGTCTTGGTAAAGAAGGGGCGTTCATTGAGCCGCTCAATAGTGGCCCCCAGCGCCAGCGATTGGGTGGTCGTACTGGTCACCTGGTAATCAAAGCGTAGTCCCATAAAACTTCGCTGCTGCGTGCCATAGGCCGCGTTGTTTTCAAACTGTACGTTCACCGGTACACCCGAGTTGATGATGGCCTGGTTGATGATCTTGACGGTGCCCATATTGTAATCGACCGTGTAATCCACGTTTTCCTTTAGCGTTTGGCCGCCGGCTGTCACAACGACCGATCCCTGCGGTACGTTGAAGGCGCCTAGTTGAACGTCGGAAGATGTCTGGCCCTTGGCCAAGCCGCTGAAAATATACCTGTCCACATTGGCGTAGGTCTGCGCTACGGTTTTGATGGTATCGTAGAGTTGGTAAAAGACATAATTCGGCGCCAGGTTCTGGGAGTTCTTGAAGGCCAGCGAGTCCAAGTCGTTACCAAAAGGTTGCAGCAGGGGAAATATGATCCTGGCCGCACTGGATACAACAGTCAGCCCTTCCAGATAGTCGAATATGCCATCCGGCCCCGGATCGTTTCTGGCGTTCAGCCGGTCCAGGTTTAGTACGCTCAGCAGCGGAACGCCCGCCTTATCGCCCGCGGGCAAATAATTCTTATTTCCTTTACTGGGATCTGAGTATAGGATGTTGAAGGTAAAACCGGTCTGTTGCAGGTTGGACAGGTAGCTACCTGTGCCCGTCTTGAGGGTATAGACGTTCTTCATCATCAGGTTCCAGATGGGTAGGTTGGTGCGTTGCGCCGTAGCTTTCAGCAGCTTGAGAAAAATATTTTGTTGGGCACCTGGGTTAAAGCTCTGGGTTGTATCCGGCGTCACATCGGTCGACAATTCCCCCACCTGGTATATCTGGCCGTTATAGCTATACTGGAAAGCCACGGCAAGTACGTCGCTGGGCTGCAAGGGCTGGTTAAGTGAAATATACCCCACCTGGGGATTATAGGAATAATCGGAGGAAGTTAATTTACGGGCATAGACCACTTCAAAGTCCTGCACCTGCGTGAGGCCGATATTATTGAGCACGCTGATGATCTGCGAGGGATCTCGACTTCCTGGCGTATTTACCAGGGTAGAGTACTCACTGTTGGCGTTATTGAACGGGTATGGAATTGCGGTCTGCGAATGGATTACCTTACTGTAAGGCGTCGTCTCACCCAGATCCATAAGCGCCACCACTTGACGGGCCGACGCATTGAATCCGTTGCGGTTGGTTACCCAAACTTCCATATTCAGGATCTGCACCTGCGATGTCACGATCGGGATATTGCTCATCGCCTTATTGAAGTTTGCTTTGAAATATTGCGACAGCAAAAAGTGGCGGTTCTCATCGTAATCATCGGCCTTGAACTGATAGGCTGTGGCAGCAGCGCCGCCCTGCAAACCGACGGATTGGTTTTGGGAGTACAGATTGGCAATTACCCCCGTCACGTAGAGCTTGCCAAATTGCAGCTGCGTTTTGATACCAAAAAGGGACTGTTCACTGGCCATGAAGCTGCTCTTGGTGGTAAAGGACGTATTGCCGACGATGATTTTCTTAACGATATCGTCAGAGGTACCGGTATATTCCAGCTTGAGCTGGTTCATCCAGTCGAAGGTGGACTGGGTATTGTAGGCAATCGGCACTTTCAGCTTGCTGCCCACATTGCCCAGCACGTTGATGTTGGCGTCCATGTTGAAGTCCAGGCCACCGGTCTTGCGGGCGCTTTCCGGCAGGGTGGGATTCTGCACGTTTTGTCCCTGGTAGCCGGCCAGAATATCCACGTTGCCCTGCGGTTTGATGTCCACTGTGCCGTTACCAAACAGCCGGTTGAAGAGGTTATCGGTGACGGCTAGTTTGGGGCGGTAGAGTCTGCGATTCAATACCGAAAGCATGTCTGCCCGCTGCTGGAAATAATAGTTTTCCGAGCGCTCTTCGCTGATCCCCATCATCTCCTCAAAGGTGAGGTAGGTTGGCGTGCGGACGTAGTGATCGCCCACCTTCTCGATGATGTAAAATTGGTTGGTCTTATAGTCGTAGGCGATGGAGTCGGTGAAATTCAGCGGATCCCTGAGCTTAAAAGGATTGTTGTTTTGGTAGGTGTAAAAGTCGCCTCGTCGGTCGGGCATGGGAAAGCGCAGGGAATCGAGAGATTTTTGCGGGACTACGGTGTCAGCGGCGAAGTAATTCCAAGGGGATCTGATGTTGTCTGGGCGATAGATCGAACGCGCCGAGGCGGTCGCACAAACGCCAACCGTTACGACGGCCAACATGCCCGTTGCGTACAACAACTGAAACAAATACCGGATCACTCTTTCCCCAAGAATTAGTTAGGTAGACGTCGAATGCGATAGGCTAGAGGATTTTTAGAACATGCTTAATGATATCTTCCACTTTGGCCGTTGGAGGCATAGAAACAAGCACTTTTCTCAACGCCTGTTCCGCCACCGATCTGGCGATTCCGAGGGCCAGTAAAGCATTCAACGCATCCTTATCCAATGTATTGTCTATCAACGGGGAAATATTTGTTTCGGGGGTATTTTTATGGACCTTATCCTTCAGTTCCAAAATGATTCGTTCGGCCGATTTTTTGCCGATTCCCTTGACCGATTCCAGCAGCTGGGTATTTGCCTGCAGGATCGCCCGCATGATTTCCTCGGGACGCAGGGACGAAAGCATCATCCTGGCCGTAGCCGCCCCGACTCCGGATACGCTGATTAGCTGGATAAACATGTCCTTTTCAGCCTGTTCAAAGAACCCATAGAGTGTATGGCTGTCTTCCTTGATGAGTAAATGGGTCTGCAATAGCCCCCGGCTCAAGGACTGGATCTTGGCATAGGTGCCGAGGGTGATCTGGACCTCATACCCCACGCCCCCCACGTCCATATGCACGACGGTGGGTGTTTTGTGGACAAAATCTCCGCGCAAAAAAGCGATCATAGGTTGCGAAAATAGGGGAAAAATCCTGGGTTTACCCCGCCTAAAGGAAAGCAAATGAGCCAAATACCGAAACTGATGTATTTTTACGCCACTTTTAAAAAAATTGTTCACCGATAGATTGACCCATGCAAAAGAAAATCACCGCCGCGGTCACTGCCGTAGGAGGATTTGTTCCCGAATATTGCTTGACCAACAGCGAGCTGGAAAAAATGGTAGACACCAACGACGAATGGATTAGGGCCCGGACCGGTATTGCGGAGCGACGCATCCTCAATGAGCCGGGCAAAGGCACCTCGGATCTTTGTGTTCCCGCCGTCCTGGAAGTCTGCAAAAAAAGGAATATCTCACCGGACCAAATCGATTGCATCATCGTTGGCACGGTCACCCCCGACATGTTTTTCCCCTCCACCGCAAACCTCGTGTGCGATAAGGCTGGAGCTAAAAACGCCTGGGGCTTTGACCTGGCTGCGGCCTGCTCAGGTTTCCTGTATAGCCTGACCACCGGTGCGGCCCTGATTGAAAGCGGCCGCTGCCAGAAAGTAATTGTCGTGGGAGCCGACAAAATGAGTTCGATCGTGGATTACTCGGACCGCAGCACTTGCATTATTTTCGGAGACGGCGCTGGGGCCGTTCTGCTGGAACCCAATGACCAGGGTTTTGGCGTGCTGGACAGCATCCTGCGCAGCGATGGCAGTGGCATGTGCCACCTGCATATGAAAGCCGGAGGTTCCCTTCGGCCGGCAAGCTTTGAGACGGTTGCAAACAAAGAACATTTCATTTATCAGGAGGGTCAGGCTGTTTTTAAATTTGCCGTCAAAGGCATGGCCGATATCAGTGCCGAACTCATGGAGCGCAATAACTTAACAGGCCAGGACATCGCTTGGCTGGTGCCCCACCAGGCCAATAAACGGATTATCGACGCAACGGCGAGTCGCATGGGACTTTCCAGCGACAAAGTCATGATCAATATCGAGCGCTTTGGCAATACTACGGCAGCTACCATTCCACTGTGTTTATGGGAATGGGAGAGTAAACTTAAAAAGGGAGATAACCTGGTGCTCTCCGCTTTCGGAGGTGGATTTACCTGGGG
The DNA here is from genome assembly GCA_963742225.1 of uncultured Chitinophagaceae bacterium. Classification (GTDB taxonomy): domain Bacteria; phylum Bacteroidota; class Bacteroidia; order Chitinophagales; family Chitinophagaceae; genus Puia. Next base: position 46,305 of record CAVULD010000007.1, read on the forward strand.
AGCCACTTGGCTCAAGTGGGGAGCTTAACTTGGTTTGGCCGGGGCGGATGCTGCAGCCGCAGATTGCTGAAAAGTCCAGACCAGAAAATCGGTGGCTGGAATTTTTTCTATACCCAGTTGACGCAGCATGGTCGTTATTTGCCCACGGTGATAAGAGCTGTGGTTAATGATTTGCATAAGGACCACACGACGAGGCAAGGTGTTCTGTTGACCTTTCGAATTGCGATAGGTAATCGTTGTCTCCAAATAGGGGTCCGGGGGCACCGCTGCGATCCACTCGCTCCACGATTGATCTACTTGCTTGAGTCCAGCCGATAACTCGCTAAACGATCCGCCGAAAGGGTCCTCTGTTATAGACAGTTGCTCCTGCCCTTGCATCCGCCGAAGCCAGGCCCGCTCCGCATTCCAGAGATGTAAAAAAGTTTTGTAGATGCCGGGAAAACTGCTGACGATTACGCGCGACTGCTGCTCTTCACTTAGCTCCTGTGCTTGGTCGAGAAGTCGGGCATTCGCCCATCCATTATACTTTGCGTAGTCCATGAAGATCTCTTTCATAGAAGATAATGTTTTACTTTTAGATTTTAGACGGCCCTGGCCAATTACGACTCAAATGAAAGATAAGCAAAAAATACTCACCGGTATCAGCTCCGTCGCAATGCACGCCTCCGGAAACAACCACGCTGAGTATGCCCACCTGGGCCCTATTTACGCTACCTCCACCTTCACCTTCGATACGGCTCAGCAAGGCATGGAGCGATTTTCGGGCAAAGACAAAGAAAATATTTACAGCCGCTGGGGGAACCCTACTTTCAAAGTTGCTGAGTCAACCATCTCCGCGCTGGAAGCCTTTGGACTAAAGGGAGAGGATGGTCAGCCGCTTAAACTTAAGTCCCTGCTGCACGCCAGCGGTCAGGCGGCCATGACGACGCTATTCATGAGCAACCTGAAAGCAGGCGACAGTCTTTTTTCCCACTACTCCCTATATGGTGGTACATATGAACTCATGCATAAGGTCCTGGCAGAAAACGGCATCCGTCCGATCATCGCCGATATGCGTGACCTAAACCTGGTAGAAGATACGATCAAAAAAAATCCGTCGATCCGGCTAATGCACCTGGAAACGCCCGCCAATCCGACCATCCAATGCGTCGATATTGAAGAGGTGACCCGCATCGCCAAGGCCCATGGAATCACCGTATCGGTGGACAACACCTTTGCCACGCCTTACCTGCAGCAACCCTTTAAGTACGGGGTGGATTTTGTATTCCATTCCACCACGAAATTTCTCAATGGACATGGCACGGCCATCGGTGGCGTGCTGGTCGGCCGCGACATCGAGTTCATGAAAACCAAGGGGTGGAAATGGCATGCCCTGCTTGGGGGTAACGCTAACCCCTTCGATGCCTTTTTGCTGACGCAAGGCATGAAGACGCTGGAGATTCGTATGGACCGCCACTGCTCTAACGCAATGGCCGTAGCGACTTTTTTATCGAATCATCCAGCGGTCGCCCAAGTGAATTATACCGGCCTGCCCCAACATCCCGATTACGCCATTGCCAAAAAACAAATGAGCCATCCGGGTCCGATGATGAGCTTTGAACTGAAAGGCGGGCTACAGGCAGGCATGCACTTTATTGATCGGTTACAGATGTGCGTCCGGGCCGTATCCCTGGGCACGCTGGATACCCTGCTCTCCCATCCCGCCAGCATGACCCATTACAGCGTGCCTCGAGACGAGCGGATCCGCTTCGGCATAACTGACGGCCTGGTCCGCATGAGCGTAGGCATGGAAAACATCCAGGATATCCTGAGCGACCTGGACCAGGCCCTCCAATAGATAATATACCAAAATAGACCGCACTATGTCCATTGTTCTTAGAAAGGCTCAAGTGACCGATTGCCCCAGGCTGATGGAACTTATCCGGGAATTAGCTGAATTCGAGCGTGCACCCGAGGCCGTCACCGTGACGCTCGATGAATTTACCCAAAGTGGATTTGGTGATCACCCTGTCTGGTGGGCTTTTGTGGCGACGGACTCTGAAGCAGACGAGTCATCCGGAGCGCACATTCTAGGCTTTGCCCTCTATTACATCCGCTATTCTACCTGGAAAGGCCAGCGCATGTACCTGGAAGATATCCTCGTAACGCAGACGGCCCGAGGGCGGGGAATCGGCTCGATGCTGATGGACAGGTTAATTCAGGAGGCGAAGGAGAAGCAATTTTCCGGCATGATGTGGCAGGTACTGGACTGGAACGAATCTGCGATTAGGTTTTACAAAAAATACCAGGCGACATTTGACGACGAGTGGATAAACTGCACGATCGAACTGAAGGGCAAAACCTAGCCTGCAGGACGGACACTAATTCACGCCTTCCACTTGCACCTGCTTATTGATTTTCGCAATCAGCCCCTGCAATACTTTTCCGGGACCCACTTCGGTAAACGCCGATGCGCCGTCGGCAATCATCAGCTGTACACTTTGGGTCCATCTAACCGGAAAGGTCAATTGGTCAATGAGGTTCTTTTTGATCTCTTCCCTATCAAATACGGCTTTAGCCACGGCGTTTTGATACACCGGGCAGGTAGGGTTATAGAAGGTCGTTTTTTCAATGGCTTTCTTCAACTCTTCTTTGGCCGGCTCCATCAACGGAGAATGAAAGGCACCGCCCACTGGCAGAACGACGGCCCTTTTAGCACCAGCTTCTTTCATTTTTTCGCAAGCCAGCTCAACACCTCGAATAGTGCCGGAAATAACCAGCTGGCCTGGGCAATTGTAATTGGCTGGCACGACGATTTCCTCCGACTGCTCCTCGACCTGGGCACATACCGCTTCGGCCTTGGCGTCGTCCAGGCCGAGTACGGCCGCCATCGTCGATGGCGTAATTTCACAGGCCTTTTGCATGGCCGCCGAACGAACAAACACCAGGCCCAATGCATCTTCGAAGCTCAGTACCCCGTTGGCAACGAGGGCCGAAAATTCGCCGAGGGAATGGCCGGCGACCATATCAGGTTTGATGTTGTCAATACTCTTAAAGGCAATAACGGAATGCAGAAACACGGCCGGCTGGGTGACCCGGGTTTGCTTGAGATCGTCTTCTGAGCCCGTGAACATGATATCGGAAATTCTAAAGCCTGCTATGTCATTGGCCTGCTCAAAAAGCTTTTTGGCAAAAACACTGTTCTCGTAATGACCCTTCCCCATCCCCGGAAACTGAGAGCCCTGTCCCGGGAAAACATAAGCATGCTTCATACAACCTAGACATTTACAAACAAATATGCCACAAAGCCCCGATTCAGCAAAGAAAACTTTTGTCGGCGGTAGCCTCCAGGGTTAGTGCAACTTGCCGGAAATCAGCTTGGTAAATTCGCTGCGGGTTTCGTTGCGTTCAAATTCACCAAAGAACGCCGAGGTAGTTGTTACCGAATTTTGTTTTTGCACGCCGCGCATCATCATACAGAGGTGAGAGGCCTCGATTACAACGGCCACCCCAAGCGGATCCAGGGTATCGCGGATGGCGGCGAGGATCTGCGTCGTGAGTCGTTCCTGGACCTGTAGACGTCTGGCATAGACGTCTACAACACGGGCAATCTTACTGAGTCCCGTGATCCAACCATTGGGAATGTACGCGACATGGGCTTTACCAAAAAAGGGGAGCATATGGTGCTCACAGAGGCTATAGATTTCGATATCCTTGACCAGGATCATCTCACTCACTTCTTCCCGAAATTTAGCCGATTCCAAAATCTTATGGGCATCGAGCTCATAGCCCTGGGTCAAAAATTGCATGGCCTTGGCCACACGTTCCGGCGTCTTTTGCAATCCCTCACGCTCGGGGTCTTCGCCAAGCAGCCGAAGGCTTTTTTGATAATTGTCCATCAAGCCCGCAGTTATTGTATCGTCGTATTGCTCCAGTTTTTTATACCCCATGTAACAAAGATTTAAGTTCAAGTTAAGGCTACTAAATCGGTAATGCTAATAGCGGCTGACGTATTTCCCTTCTGTGTTCGCAGGGAAATTAGGCAGGATATTCGACAAAATTCCGTTCCGTTTCATAGAGCCGCACGAGCAGATCCAATTGCTGATCGATCAGCGGGCGCAAAATGTCGTAGATCACCAGCACAATATTCTCCGCCGTCGGATTGAGGGTTTTAAAATAGGGCGTATCTAGATTCAAGTTCTTATGGTCAAAGACCTCCAGGACATGCTCGCGGATGATGTCCGAAAGCAGCTGTAAGTTCATCACATAGCCAGTTACCGGATCGGGCTCCCCCACAAGCCTCACTTCCAGATCGTAGTTATGTCCGTGAAAATTTGGGTTATTGCACTTCCCAAAGGTGGCGTCATTTTTCCGGTCATCCCAATCGGGTACGTAGAGCCGATGGGCAGCATTAAAATGTTCTTTGCGATAGATGGCTACTTTTTTACCCATGGTATCTTTTTGCAATTAAACCAACCCAAGAATCAGCAAACTTTGGCGCCAAAGATCTAAGTGGGCTGGCAGACTTAGACTAACAAACCGATAAGCCAATTGTTCGAACGGCTAGCCCCGACCTCCTATTTTTCTTCGGCCTTAGCCAAAATATTCGACAAATATCCGGGGCGTCTCATACAGCCGAATCCGGTGCAACTGCACTTCTTTGGGCAAATGCGATTTTCAGCTCCTGCCAAATACCAAGCACCAGGTTTTCGGTCGAGCACATTTTGCCTTGCATAAATTCTACATCCAAGTTCAGGTTCTTATGATCTAGCTTCTCGATGACACTTTTTTGAATGATTACGCTCAATTTTTTTACGTCAAATAGAAAACCCGTTTCCGGATTCGGATCCCCCTTGATCGTTACCAGCAATTCATAATTATGGCCATGCCAATTTTCGTTGGCGCATTTGCCAAACACTTCCTCATTTTGTCCCCGACTCCATTGGGGGTTATATAATTTATGCGCCGCATTGAAATGCTCCACACGCGTGAGATACAGCATGATCTACAAAAAATTTTGGCAAAGGTAAGACAACGCCAAGGATTGGCAAATCTACCCGACTTTGGGTAAGCGTCTTTGTTTGAAAGCTAACTTTACCGGTCGGCAAGTTTTAGCCAAGATCTCAAACCATATCTGTGTCTTAGGATTGGTTATTTCAAGTAACAAGATCTTATTCCCCATTTTAGGGTCTTTTGTGTAAACATTCTGCCACATCTATATTGTAACTCAATTCCTTTCTTGCAAAGAATCTCATCACATTGTTCATTCAGATAAAGGATTCAGCTCGATCTATCGAATATTCTGATTTATTTCAAGGAAGATCTGTTTCTTCATTTCTATTTACTCAAACTTTTAGGCAGTGTCGTCTGGTGCGCTATTGCGAAATCCTAGTCTGGAAAATCCGGAAGCCAAATTACCACGCGTGCATTAAAACCAAATAGATAATGTGTGATCAAATTACCTTATAATCCATTGAGAACAATTTCGCAAGATTTCTGCTCAACTCAAGTCGCCGATGACATATCCGAATTCTAAGGGAGCGTCTTTCATATTATAGCTCAAGAAGACCACTTCAAATATGGAGTCGAAATCTACGTCCGATCCTGGATTATTAGAATTCAGTAGTACGAGAATAGGAACCCGTAATTCCCTAGGCCTCCGGTATTACCCTCGAGGTTGATTACTTTATTGGATGCGTCAGCCACTGCAGTAAAGTTTAGTCCTCCTGGCAAAGGAATTCCGTCTCCTATGCCTGTGATTTTCTCCACGATGTTTCTCGAGATGAAATCACCGTAGCCATGGTAGGCATTTAAGGTGCATACATACAGCCGCGGACCCACCGTGGCACTCACATTCGCGTTGTATGCTGGTTGGCGTATGCAGAATAGCTGTAAACAGGGGCAGCATCAAGCGAATCGGCTGTTCCTGGCGGAATTAGGCAGGTAAATATGGATTGAGCTGATGTCACCGCTATTTAAATACATCGTGTCGATGATGTAATTCTGGGAGCCGGGGGTAAAATAAACCGATATGGCGATCTGGTTAGGGGGATAGGAAAAATAGGCTACAAATCCCGATCCACTGACACTGGTGTCCTTGGTGATCCGGTTTTGCGCATCATAACTCAATTGATGCACATCATTATAGACACCAAACCCTGCGTCTGTTCGCGTATAGCTGTTGGGGATTGTTGCATTGGCCGCAAATGAGAATTGCACAAATTGGCTATCTGCAATAGGCGATCCGCTGGTAGTATCAAAGTCATAAAAAGCGAGTGTTGCTATCCGATGGCTGCGGTCGTAGGAAAACGAATCAATGTTTTGTGCTTGCGGACTATAGCCCCTAATGGACGATACCAGGGAGGAATAGTTGGGTGTTTAATTACTTGACGAGTTGGTCTTGCTGCATGATGCCAGAATCAAGACGAGGCTTATTCCTCCCAGTACTGGTATGGTTAAATGGGAGGCACGTGTCGGCTGGTTGCTGAAGTGTTTTATCATAGATTTGAATTGATGCTTTAGGTTCGTTTAAAAATACAGACAAGTTTTAAATCCCCCTAGTCTCGAGCTCTAATTTTTGAGACCTGACCAATCCCGTTAGCATTCGGGACGTTCAACTTGATAACGCCTTTTACCCGGTCAAATTGTTGATTTGGTCTATATTCTCCAATGGCTGGGACTTAACTCGGCACGCATCTTTATTCTTTCTAAGTGTAAGCTCCTAACTACACATGAGCTTGGTGAACAACGCAGGTAAAATCATAATTTGGGCTTAGTCGCCAGGACGATGGGCAGATGTTGCGAGAGTTCCAGGGATTTGACCATGTCTTTGGTCGCGGCTTTGTATTTTTTGAAATGAGGAGTTGCTAAATGGGCTTGGTAGGCGTCCTGGCTAGCATAGATTTCGAATACCGTCACGTGGGTAGGATGATCGTTTTCCGATACAGCGTACAAAGTCAGGACTCCTGTCTCGACGCGAACAGCAGTTTCAATTTCTTCTTTTAGTGCAGCTTTATAACTATCCAGCTGCGCTGCATCTATTTGCAAGTTGGCAATCCGGACCAGCGGCGTACGGTCCTGGGCTTGCGTGTTGCTTTGGAATAGCAGGGTCATCCCAAGCAGATGGAGGAGCAGCAACAACCCTTGGCCTAGTCCTTGTACTTTTTGCATATCTATTTCTTGTTGAAACTATGATACTCCTGGTCCGTTACCCGTTCCATCCAATGGACCAATCCTTTATCGCTATTGGTGTTGATGGCCAGATGAGTAAACTCGCTATCCACAGAAGCCCCATGCCAATGTTTTATTTCAGGGAGAATTTGAACGACATCTCCTGGATGCAGTAATTGGATGGGCTTGCCCTTTTCTTGATAATAACCCATGCCACTTGTACAAATAAGCACCTGACCACCCGGATGGGTATGCCAATTGTTTCTACAACCCGGCTCAAACACGACGTTGGCAATGACACAATTAAACGCGGTACCACTGGGGACAAAGGTGTTGACCCAGGCAGTTCCGGTAAAATAATCTGTGGACGCCTTTTCACCTTTGGAAAAAATTGTGCTCGAATGATCAGAACTTGACATAACTACGGTTTTTAAAGTATGCGAATAAATCAATATGTGAGCGCTCAGAGGGACAGTATCTGCACCTGCACAGAAGGGAGTCACTTTAGTAGGGTCAAAATTGCCATAAAAGTTACGTAATCCCGTCCATTATGTAGAAGTTTTGGGGCAACCTTACTCGCGAGTGATCCGTACTATGATAAAGTGCTCCTTCCTAGGGAACCCGCATAAGTATTATTTCGTGTTTGATCGGGCCACACACGATTTAACATTTTCGATAATACCAATTCCTACAATATTTCGTTCTTCAACCAAACCATCATCCCACAATAGACAAATTCTACGCTAGAGGACTTCTTTTTTTAGTTTACTGTTAATTGGTCTATTATGGATTCAACATCTAAGACACTCTTCCTGATGGTCCTGGTTGTGGGGCTATGCTACCAGCAATCAGAAGCACAGTTTATTCCTTCAAAATTTGAATTTGGTCTGAGCGGAGGCACGATGATCTACCAAGGTGATCTTTCGCAAGGGTATTTGGGATACACCCGGTCGCCAAAGCCTGCCTTCGGCCTAAGCGCCAGCGACTATCTGGACGATTATCTTTCCCTTCGGGCAAACCTGATGGTTGGGCATATTGGGGCCGATGAGTCCACGTACACAAGCCCCGCTTGGAGACAAGAACGAAATTTCAAATTCAGCTCACCTGTCGTCGAGTTTTCGACCCAGCTAGTCTGGGATTTATATGGAAAAACCTACCGAGAAGGGTTTCGTCGTTTTTCCCCCTATTTATTTGCCGGTCTTGGCTTGGCGGTCCTGAGTGTCCACCGGGACTGGAGTGGTTTTAATGAGGCTTACTTCGGCCCGAAGGCAAGCGCTACCGTAGGTCTTGGCTTGGACACGATCCATAAAACGCCGAGCGTCATTCCCGTCATTCCTGTAGGTCTGGGTATCAGGTACATGATAACGAACCAACTCGGGGTGAACCTGGAAGGGGTCTATCGAATCACCGCATCCGACTACATCGATGGGTTCAAATATGCCGCTGACCCCACTACCAATGATCACTATTATAGCATCACCCTTGGCTTGACCTATAGATTGGGGACAAATCAAGGAGATTGTCCAAAGCCCGTCCTTTAGGCGGGCCGCAAATAGACTATGGCGTTATCTTTTTGTTTGGCGCCCTGATGTTAATTTGCCCTGGTCCCTCAGTCCTGCGCCCGAGGCTTGTCAAACAGCGACATCTCCTCGGGAGTCGGTGGCTGGAAAATTGTTTGCCATTGGGAAATAGCTTCCCGCTCGATCGGTGGATCTTCCATCCCTCGTCGCTTAATCCGTTCAAACAGTACGTCGGCGGGAGCCGACAGATAGTGCAACTCCACGGCCGCGCCTAGAGCCCGGGCACCGAGGCGCAACGCGTCCCGTTCTGATCGGCCCCAAGTTCCCCATTCGATGATGACGACCAATCCGAGCCGGAGTAGTTCCTGGCCGAGGGTCCACTGCAGGGCTTCGATTTTTCCGCGGCTTTGTTCATCGTATATATTTAGCCCAAGTGCAGCTAACCAGTCCTCCGCGCAAAGTCGAACCGCCCGATATCTGCGTTCAAGCGCCTTGGCCAAGGTGGTCTTTCCAGATCCCGGAAGTCCACATACAATGATTAGCCTAGATGTTATTTCAGATGGTTCCATCAGTAGTTTGACTCACCTGTTCCTGAGCCTACGGAAACTGACGCTGCTTCTCGTCGTAGACCAGAATTTTTCCATTTTTTACCAGCACATCATCCGTATAGTATATGGAATCGACCTTCCCTTTCAGATCCGTCATTTTTTCCGTATACCAAAGAGTGACCCAGTTGGCATCCTTGTCCGGATAATACAAGCACATCCAACTGTCGAACTCCTTGGACAGGCTCTTTGACGCGCTGCGCATACTCGAGATCAGTTTTTCCAGCGCGTCCCGGGAGCCTCTAAAATGCAGCTTATCCGCAACGAATTCTGCGGTATCGGCGAAATAGCTCGCGCATCCTTTGACGTCACCATCGACGTATTTTTTCAGGCAATTGAGCACCACGAGTGAATTGCTGTCGTTGCCAGGTTGCCAGGTTATGGAATACCGGGCTGAAAAGGGATAATCCAAGGTAGTCTTCGAGGCTGAGCTGTCTGTTCTGGCCGCGGACGAGGTGGAGGAGTTGGTACAGCTAACCACGGCAGCGACTACAAAAATGAGCAGCAGGATGTGTTTCATAACTTATGGTTTATTTTATGACCGTGAGTAAAATCAGCCGGCTTTGCCTGGCTAGGCCAAGACGTGAACGCTGCATGGGAACAAGGAAATGTTAAAACAGCATCCAACTTGCGTCTTTGAAATTAGGAATTATTAATTATTCGTCGAAATGGTGAAATTCGCTTAATGAATATCTTGTTAACGGCAGCTACTGCGGGGGAAATTCGGCTAACGATGGAGCGAATCGAGGGAGGAGCATATTCCCAGAATGGCACCTCCGTTACAGTTGACGTGTTGATCTCGGGTATCGGCCTGATGTCGGCCACCCATGCCCTCACTCGGCAGATCTATCGCCACCGTCCGGGACTGGTTATCCAGGCCGGCGTCGCGGGATGTTTTCGCCAGGGCTTGAAAGGCCAGGTACTTGCTGTGAAAGAAGACGCGGTGGCGGATATGGGAGTATACGAAGAAAGCCAGTTTAAAACCATTTTCAGCCTCGGCCTGGCTAGCCAAGATGAACCCCCTTATCACCACGGGCTATTGGTCAACCCCTACCAAGACCTGCTTTCTCTCAGTGGGTTGCCCCAAGTCAGGGGCATCAGCGTCAACAGCATTACCACCGACGAAGAAACCATTGACCTGCATCAACAAAATTTCTCCCCCGTTGTTGAATCCATGGAAGGTGCTGCGTTGCATTATGTGTGCTTGATAGAAAAAATACCCTTCATCCAGATTCGGGCCGTATCCAATGATATCGGCGAGCGGGATAAAGCCAAGTGGGATTTGACCGGAGCCATCCAGCAGCTGAATGCATGCGTGAATACTTTGCTCAATCAACTCGAAAAAAAAGACAATGACTCTTACCTTAGGGTTTAGCCCCTGCCCCAACGATACCTTTATATTTGACGCGCTGGTAAACCGCAAAATAGATACCGAAGGACTCGCTTTCAAGCCGAGGCTGGAGGATGTGGAGACCCTCAACCGTTGGGCCTTGGAAGGCAAACTCGAGCTCAGCAAAATCAGTTATGGCGTGCTCCCCCTGGTCATGGACCACTACCGGCTGCTGGATAGCGGTGGTGCCTTGGGTAAGGGTGTTGGCCCCCTGCTCATCTCCAGATCAGCCATCGACTTGTCCAAAGTGCCTGAGTGCAAGATTGCCATCCCGGGGAAAAACACGAGCGCGCACATGCTCTTCTCCCTGGCCTTCCCAAAAGCTACCAACAAAGAGTTTATGGTCTTCTCGGCGGTGGAGCAGGCAGTCTTGTCCGGCGAGGTAGACTGCGGCGTTATCATCCACGAAAACCGATTTACCTATCACCAGAAGGGTTTGGTGAAACTACTGGACCTCGGAACCTTTTGGGAAGAAAAAACCGCCTGCCCTATCCCCCTGGGCGGCATTGTCGTACGCACGGATATCGACCAGGCTACCCAATCCAAAGTTTCCAGACTGATTCGCAACAGCCTAGAATATGCCTTTTCGCGCTACCCCGAACTTTCCCCCTACGTAAAGAGTCATGCCCAGGAAATGGATGAATCGGTAATGCGCCAGCATATCGAGCTATATGTAAATAATTATTCCTTGACCCTGGGTGATGACGGCCGCAAAGCGATTGACACTTTTCTTCGGGTATACAAGACCGTTTACCCGAAAAGCCCGGTGGGTGCCCTTTCCCTAGTGAGATAATCGACGGCGAAGCGCTTGGCTATACGTCTCCAAGGCCCTGGTCCGGGCCGTGGCGTGTTCAACGATTGGATTTGGGTAGTCGGGCGAGTCAACCTCCGGTACCCAGCAGCGGATGTACCGGGACTCCGGATCGAATTTTTGGGCTTGCAACAGCGGGTTAAATACCCGAAAATAGGGAGCCGCGTCGCAGCCACTGCCTGCGGCCCATTGCCAGCCCCCATTGTTAGCTGCCAGATCATAATCCAAAAGCTTTTCGGCAAAATAGGCCTCACCCCATCGCCAGTCGATGAGCAGGTGTTTGGAAAGAAAAGACGCGGCAATCATCCGTACCCGGTTATGCATATATCCTGTCTGGTTGAGTTCCCGCATGCCGGCATCGACCAGAGGGTAGCCAGTCAGGCCATGGCACCACTGAGCAAATTCACCTTCATGGTTTCTCCAGTGGATGTATTCATATTCTGGTTTGAAGGATCGGCCCTGTCCGACCCGGGGAAAATGCCAGAGGATCATGTGATAAAATTCGCGCCAAATCAGTTCGTTACAGGTAGGCCTCGCTTTGGCGCTGGGCAACAGTGACGAGCTCGCGTATGCTGAGGGTCCCAAAACGCAGGTGCAGTCCGAGGCGGCTGGTTCCCAAAAGGGCAGGAAAATCACGGGTAGCACCGTAGCTCGCGATGCGCGCCTTACCATCTCGTACACTAGGGATAATAAAAGATGCTTCTTTAAACCCAAGGGACGCCAAGGTCGGAACTTCTTGCGCAGGCTGGCGGTAGAACTGCTCCGTTAAGTGTGCTGTGGGGAAGGCCGCCAGGTGCATAGGAGTCACTTGCAATTTCCAACGCTTACAGTAGGGAGTAAACACCGTGTAGGGCTGGCCATCCTGCTTCACCACTTCGCTTTTTTCAAAAATCACCAGGTCTTTATACCTGTTGAGCACTATCCCTGAAGCCTTGAGCAACTGCTCAACCTGCATGTCCCGCAAAGTGGAAGACGGTTCGTAATCGGTGTTTATAAAAACGCTCTGGATATCGTATTTGCCCAGTAACTCCTGAAATATATCGCACACCTGCCCCTGGTAAATTTCTAGCGCCGAATCCATCTCGCGAAGGCGCGCTTGAAGCGCCTGCAGCGTCGAATGAATAAACCATACACGCCTGTCCCTTTTCTCCTCTATCCGGTCCAGGGTGTCCGAATCAAAGATGTATAGGGGAACCACAGGCAGGCCCGAACGCAGAGCGAAATGCAGGCCTTTATTATCATCCAGGCGCAGATCCCGCCTAAACCAAAAAATATTTACCGAAGGTTTCATTGCTTACCCCTTGCAAGGGCAAGCTTCAAAACGTGCAGGAGGCTGGAAAGGTTCAGTACGCTAGACAATATCCGGCAGGCGCTGCTGCAGGAGCTGCGTGTTGGCCTCTCCCAGCCGGCGCCCATCCAAAAACCCGACTGGGCGGATGCCTTGGACAGCGTTGGTCAGGAAAATCTCCTGCGAGACTTGCAGAAATCCGACGCTGATGGGTTGCTCCACCACGGGATAATCCAGGGTCTCGAGTTGGCTCAGCAGCCAGCGCCTCATGACTCCCGCCACGCAGCCTTGGGAAAGCGGAGGCGTGTAGAGCTTGCCATCCGCAAAGCAGAAGAGATTGGCTATCGTGCTCTCGCAGACCATTTCCTTGCTATTGAGGATGAGGCAATCATCGAAGTCATGGGTGATCGCGAATTTCGCCGCCATCGCGTAGATCAGAAAGTTGTTGGATTTAACGCCACTAAACCGGTCCACGGCCTTTCTTGCGTCCGGGAATATGCCAAGGCGAATAGGACCATGGTTGACCTGGGTTGATATCGGTCTAGACTCAATAAGGTACAGGGGCTGATTATTGCCAGTTTCGTACAGCCCCCCATCGCCCCGAAAGAGGCTCAACCGGATCCGCGCGGCCTCACTTAGCCCATTTTTTTCGCAAATGGCCAAAATCTGTGCCACGAGGAAGTCCGGGGTAAACGACCCAGGCAGATCAAATTGCAAGAGACTTAAGGAGTTGTATAGGCGCTCGAGGTGATACTCCGCTAGCAGTAACCGGCCAGTTTTAACGCGCATGGTCTCAAAAACTCCGTCACCATAGCGTAGACCCCGGTTCTCCGCACCGACCAACGGGCTGGCTGCAGCAACTATATCGCCATTGAAGTTTATAAACATGGAAGGGAAAAAAGTGGCCAGGGACGAGTTGCGCCCTCGGCCAATCCGTTAGGGCTGGGCAATGATCCCGTTTTTCACGGCGTACATAACCAGACCCGCCATGGACTTAGCTCCTGTTTTGGTCTTGAGCTTATCGCGGATGGCTTCCACCGTGCGTGGGCTAATATCCACCAGATCAGCGATTTCCTTGGTAGTCTTCTCCTCACACATCAACTTCAGGATGGTGAGTTCTTTATCGGTCAGGTTTACCTCCATAGGCGCCGAACCATCCGAACGACGGGTGCGCAAACCCGTTAGCAATGCTTTGTTTGTCAGTTCATTAAAGAAAAATTCCTGCTCGTAACAGGTCTTGATGGCGCTGTAAATGGTCTCTGAATCGGAATTCTTGGTCAAATAGGAGTTAGCCCCGATCTCCATGAGCTTGGAAATCATGGAATGATCGTTATGCATGGATAGTATTATCACTTTGACCTGCGGGTAAAGTTTGCGGATTTCCGGTAGGGTGGCAATCCCATCCATGATGGGCATCTGGATATCCAGCAGAATCACATCAGGCTCAACATGTTTTAACAAATTGAGCAATTGCATGCCGTTATCTGCTTCGGCGATGAGTTCAATGTCTTTTTTTATGGATAGGGCCGTCTTCACCCCTGCCCTGAACAGGGCGTGGTCGTCGGCAATTATAACACGAATGGGTTTATTCATTTCCGGTTTTTTCATACGGTGGTTATTTAGGGCACTGGAAAACTACTTCCAAACTCCTACAAATGTGGTAATAATTCGGAAGAGTTACTATAGGGTTATTACGAAATTATGCCATTTCGGATTATACTAAAAACAATTCTTAATTCGGGGTTTTACGCCGTTGGGATCGTGGTTTCCCGCACCAGTTTGGTGAATCTTACTACCGCGAGCGTAAAAGCTGAAAAGTTAAAATCGGGCATTACTCCTATTGGATTCATAGTATTTCACAAATATTTTTGTTTTGAAGTTGATTGACGAGGATTAGCAACCTCAGACTATCCAATGTCCTAGATTACCGTCCATAAAGAGTTTCCAATATTCTATGAATGCCGTGCAAAGTCCAATGTCAATCAACTTTATTTTACTTTCTCTGCTGAATTCCAAGAACTTCGCAGAGTCCTATGTCTTACCTCTTGAAAATCCCGTCCGTTTGCCCGAATTATACTGACCCGGATCCAAATCCTTAATGAATTCCAATCCAATGAATTACCCTGGAAAGGCTGACTCAAACAGATTTGCCTGCTTTTTTTTGTGCGTTCGACTTTTAGTGAATGAAAACAAAAAAGCAGGCATTTTTTTGCCCTGCTGTTTCATTTGGACAGCTATCCTTCCCGTCCGCCTGTAGCCATCTAGCAAATCCCCAAAAAAAAACTGATTGAAGATGGAGGTGAATCCACGTTCAATCAGTGTAAATAAAGTTCGGTCGGGAGGGCCGCTATTGCGTCCTCACCAGTTTGGCTGCCTGGTTATAGGTATTGCCCTTGATCGATAGAATATATACGCCCGCCGTTGCCGATGCGGGAACGATGGTGATCAGGTTATCTCCAGGAATGGCGTTATAGTTCTGCCGCAGGACGGTCCTACCCGTCATATCCGTCAGGACCAGCGATAGGTTATCGGCCATACTGACGTTCACCTTAACATTGATTTCATCCACAAAAGGATTGTTGTATATAACGAGCGGAACCGAATTACCTGTCAAGGACACATGGGCGATGGAGCTAAACTGGTATTTGGCATCTAGGTCGACCATCTTGAGCCGGTAATAATTCATCCCCGGCGCTGGGTAGGCATCGACATAGGAGTAATTAGTAACAACGTCGGAGTTGCCCTTGGCCTTCACTTGGCCCAAATCGCTCCAGGTTACCTGGTCGGAGCTGCGCTCGACCTCAAAATAATCGGAGTTCACTTCCTGCGAAGTTGCCCAGGAGAGAGTAACGGTCTTATTGCTGTTAAGCAGAGCCGCAAATCGGATAAGCGTTACAGGAAGAGGCGAAGTCGAGACAAACTCATTGATACCGTCCGGCCCGGGGTTCACGTTGACCGCGGGACCGAAGACCTGACCCATTGTGCATAAGTTCGGGTTACCTATCGGAGTTGCACAGTTGATCGTATAGGTGGGGAAAATGAAACCATTTTGATTTCCCTGGCCCAAATCACTCAAGACAATGTCAAATGTAGTAAAGGAGGTGTTGTACACGGCATAGATGCCAGCCCCGGCAATGGCATTGAACAAGGGTCCACTGGAAACAGACACTTGATTGAATGTATTGATGGATCCCGTGTTATCGTCGATATGAATGGTGGATCCGCTATCCAAATCGAGCTCGTCATTGACGTTAATCACGGCGCCCGTTCCAACATACACAGTGGTGCTGTCGCTAATGATGGAATAGGCGTTTAGCGTTAAGGACGATCCTCCGCTGATAATGACCTGGCTGCTGTCGCGAACAGTAACTCCGGGAAAGCTGGGTGTAATTACCGCATTGCCGTTGATGGTGATCTGGCATTTGCTGCAGGGCATCGTTAAATTGGGCTGACCATTGTAGGGGAAACCTTGCCAGTTTGCAGCTACGCTTAAATCGCCTCCTGAAATTAAGACTGCATTGGTCGCATAAATACCACCGGTAAACTGCGCATCGGAAGAAGTTGCAAAACAAAAGATGCTAAATGCAGTGGCTAAAAAAGGTAAGTAAAATTTTTTCATGGTCAAGAAAATTAATGACTTCGCCCGCGAAATGATTTAAAATTTGGCGAAATAATTTTAATAAAATGCATGGCTACGTGGTGTTCAGTTAGCCGGTTAGTCCAGGAATTGGTATTTGGCGTACAGCTTTCCGGGGGTGAGATCAATCGGCATTCGAAAAAGGATGGGACTTAATTGGTTGGCAAAGTAGTAAATAAAATCCAAATGATTAAGGTATTACGCAAAAATAACAGCGCAAATGTGTAAAACTTTGACCCGTTAGTCTGCACCAAACCCGGATCATAGTCCTTTGGTGGGCCAACCCGCAAAACTTCTGCACAATGATTTACTTAACCCCGGAGGTGGTAGGCCTTAGGTTGGACAAAGGCGCGTATGCCCTGGTAGGAAAGCGTCGTTCCCAAACCGGAGTTCTTTCTACCGGACCAAGGTAGGCTAGCCGATACCCGGTCACAGCAGTTCCAATACACGGTGCCCGTGTTCATCTGCCTCATCAACTTGTCGGCCCGATCGTAGTTTTTCGAATAGATGGATGCAGTAAGTCCGTAGTGTGTGTCCTGCATCAGACTCAGGGCCTCCTCATCGCTCGACACCCGCTGAATTCCCACCACGGGACCAAAGGACTCCTCCGTCATCAGTGTCATTGTATGGTTGACATCCGCCAGGAGTGTGGGTTCCAGAAAATAACCCGTCTGCCCCCCTTTTCGCCCACCGGTAAGGACCTTCGCTCCTTTTTGAACCGCATCGCCAATCTGAGAGAGCAAGAACTCCAGTTGTCCGAGACGAGCTAATGGGCCAACCTGTGTCGACGGATCCATCGGGTCGCCGATTTTCATTGCGTGGGCCTGCTTGACCATCGCCTCCACTAGAGGCAAGTAAGTGTTTTCATGTACATAGATGCGCTCCACTGCGCAACAACTCTGTCCATTGTTGTAGACCACCCCTTCCAGCACATCTGCTGCGGTTTTAGCGATATCTTCCACATCGTCCATCACATAGAGTGGGTCCTTGCCCCCCAGCTCTAGCTGGCAGGGTACTAGTTTCGGGGCCACCACGGTAGCGATGTGCAGGCCTGTTTTATAACTGCCGGTAAAAAAATAGCCGTTCAGCGGCAAGGTCAAGAGGTGCTCACCCGTAGGACCTTTTCCGGTGACGAGCTGAAAGCAATTCTCGGGCACCCCGGATTCATACAAAAGCCGCGCAATATGCAGGCCGGTTAGTGTGGTATATTCCGACGGCTTGTAGAGCACAGCGTTGCCGGCAAGGAGGGCGGGAATGAACACATTCACTCCTACCAGATAGGGATAGTTCCAGGCGGAAATATTGGCGATTACCCCCAGCGGCTCGTAGGCAATTTTTTCCCGGGTTACCCCCTGGGTAGTAATCCATTCTTCGGACAGGTATTTCTCCGAATGCTCGACAAAGTATTGGATCCGGGCCCGGGCGCCGGAAAGTTCGTTATGTGCCTGCCAGATGGGCTTACCCATCTCTAGGGTAAGGGTCGTAGCCAAATCCTGTTGCTGGCTTTCCAATAGCCGGGCAAACCTGGCAATGCAGGCAATTCTTTTATCCAGTGGGATCGCAGCCCAGGACCGCTGTCCTTCTTGGACAATCTTCCACTTGTCCTGCACCCCCTGCCAGCTGTCTTCGGCCATCTCCATGATCAGTTCTTCGGTGGTCGGATTGACAATATGCATCGTTAAGAATTTGCGTTGTTGATTTCTTCGAGGAATCGCTGCTGGATTTTTTTTGCCATCGGAGCGTTTTCGAGTTGGAACTTGAACATGCGCTCCGGATGCCATTGTACCGCCAGCATGAAGGGTCTGTCTTTTTTGCGTAGCCATTCTATCCCTTCCACCGTGCCGTCCTCGGCACGGCAATTGACCAAGAGGCCTTCCCCCAGCTGCTTTACAGCCTGGTGGTGTGCGCTGTTGATCCGCTCCTCGTCGCTGCCGACCAGATCGTGCAGCAGCGTGCCCCGCTCTACCTGGACCAGATGAAAGGTATCGGGATTGCCGAGATGCTGGTTTTCGGGAGGCTCGTCCCCCAGATCCTGAATCAGGGTTCCTTGGCAAATGACATTGATCAGCTGCAAGCCGCGGCAAATCCCAAGAATAGGCAACCGCCGATCCGAAGCGAGTTGAAAGGCAGCCATCTCCAACTGATCGCGGGCGGGGTCAAAATGGGAAGGCGCGCCAGGGTAATCGAGGCGTTGGCTTCCATAAAATTTAGGGTGAATGTCAATACCACCGGACAGCACCAGGCCTTGACAATGGGTTAATGCATCCAGGTTGTCCTCCGGCGCCGATAGGGTAACCACCTCGATCTGCGCTGAAGTGGCCAGCCAGTTGACATAGAACTGGTGCTTCTCGGGATTTTCCGTTCTTGTTAACGCGATTTTCAAGCGACCGGTTTTTAGAGTGCTTCGAGATACAAGTGTTTAAAATCTGCGCGGCTTACCGGTTTGGGGTTGTTGGGATGGCAAAAATCGGCAAAGGCGAGATCAGCCAGGGTTTCGATATGGTCATGTTTTACGCCGATATCTCGCAGCTTCACCGGCAGGCCAATCTGCTGATTCAACCGAAACAAATACTGGACCACGTCATCGCTGGCGGAGGCTTCCAGATCCATGGCCCTCGCCATTTTCCGAAATTGATCCTCCATGCCTGGGCTGTTAAACCGCATACCGTAGGGCAAATTTACGGCATTTGCCAGACCGTGGTGGGTGTCGAGCAGTGAAGAAAGGGGATGGGCCAGCGAATGGACCACACCAAGCCCCTTTTGAAATGCGACTGCGCCCATGAGCGAGGCAATCATCATATAGCTTCGCGACGCCAGGTCAGGCTTGTTCACCGCCTGGCCAATGGAGCGGCTGATCAACCCCATGGCTTCCAAAGCAATCCCTTCACACAGGGGATGAAATCCCTTGGCAATATACGCCTCCATATTATGCGTCAGGGCGTCCATGCCCGTTGCGGCCGTAATAAATCCAGGAAGCTCCATGGTCAGCAACGGGTCTGCGAACACTATCTTGGCCAGCAGCTTGGGGGAGAAAAGAATGCGCTTGCGGTGGGTATCGTCCTCCGAAATGATTGCGCTTCGCCCTACCTCGCTGCCGGTGCCGCTGGTCGTGGGAATGGTCACAAAATGAGGTACTTCTTCGGTAACGTATTTGTCCCCGCCAATCAGATCATCGTAGTCGAAGAGGTCACGCGGATGGTTGATCCGTAGTACGATGGCTCGGGCGACATCCATGGCGGCACCGCCACCGATAGCTACCACCGCATCTCTGGCGGTGGCTTTAAACTGGTCAGCGCCCAGCAGGACATCGGACTTAACCGGGTTCTTGTGGATGGACGAGAATACCTCCGTGCTCAGCGAGTTGGCCGAGAGCTCCGAGAGGATGGTCGAGAAGAAGGGGAGTTGAACGACGACCGGGTCGGACACCAGGAGCGGTCTGGCAATACCGTTAGCCTTAAGGTAGGCAGGCAGCTCCCGCACCGCGCCGGCGCCAAAACGGATGACGGTAGGAAAATTATATTGACGTATCGTAGTAAAATCAACCATCAAATAAGTAACCTAATTTTTTCCTTCTCCACCCCCTAGAGGTTCGCATAACTCCAGGGGTCGGGTTAGATTATTTCCAGGTAGCGTTTCCATTCCCAATCCGTGACGGATTTGGAAAACTGCCTCCATTCCCACTGGCGGGTAGACGTAAAATGATCAACGAACGCGTCTCCCAAAAGTTCGCGCGCAAGTGTGGACCGGTGCATCGCTTCGGTCGCCTCCCAAAGATTTTTGGGCAACCGGCCAGCGCCCTGGTCCTGATAGCCGCTGCCCTTTGTCGCGGGGGTGAGCAGCTTCATCTGCCGGGCAATCCCGTAGAGTCCCGAAGCCAGGCATCCGGCCATTGCCAGGTAGGGATTGGCATCCGATCCAACCACCCTGGTCTCCAGACGGGTGGATTCGGGTCCTGGGGACAGCACCCGAAGGGCAGTGGTTCGGTTATCGATTCCCCAAGTCAGGGTGGTGGGAGCCCACGCTCCCTCCACCAGCCTCTTGTAACTATTGACTGTAGGTGCATACAAAGGGAGCAGTTCAGCCATGCAGTGCAGCTGCCCTGCAATATAGCTTTCCATGACCTGACTCATGCCGGTCTTGCTCTGGGGGTCGTAGAAAAGGTTCTTCTTGCTGTCCTTGGTCCATAGACTCTGGTGTATATGGCCACTGCAGCCAGGAAGATGCTCGGAGATCTTGGCCATGAACGTAGCCAGGATGCCATGTCGGTGTGCGATTTCTTTGACCCCGCTTTTGAACAGGACGGCGCGATCGGCCGCTTCAGGCAATCCCGCGTAACCTATCGCCGCCTCGTACACGCCAGGCCCTGTTTCGGTGTGAATACCTTCCACGGGAACGGAAAATTGGTGTAACTGGTCGAATAAGTCCTGAAAATACGCCGATTTCTGGGAGGCTCTCAGGATGGAATAACCGAACATCCCTTGAGTGAGCGGTTCGAGACTACGCAACTGTCCGGCCTGGAGTTGGTCTTCGTTGCGGACAAAATTAAACCACTCGAATTCCTGAGAGAAAAAAGGGAGATAACCCTGTGCACCGGCCTGGTTGGCTATTTTGCGCAGCAGTGACCGGGGGCAAACTGCTAAATCGTTTTTGTTTGCGTCACGAAAATCGGCCAAAAAAAAAGGGATCCCATTTTCCCAGGGTATCCGCCGAAACGTTTCTGTATCGACCACCGCCTGCGCATCCGGATAGCCGGTATGCCACCCCGTAAACTGGACGTTGTCATAGGCCAGGTCGGAGGAATCCCATCCGAATATCACGTCACAAAACCCAAACCCCTTCTCCACCACCGAACGGAACTTGTCAAAACTCACCACCTTACCCCGCAGCACGCCGTCGATGTCGGTGACCGCCAGCTTGACTTTGCTCACCTCCTGTTGGCTCAACAAGCGTAGCAGATCCGGGGGAGAAACTTGGTTACTCATCCATTTTTGTATTTACGAAGAAATGAAACCAAATATAGGCAAGACCCAGGATCAGAAAATAAATCACCGATAAAATAATATTCAGCGTGACCATCGCGACCAGCGAGACGACTGCAATCACCAAGGCGATGATCGGAAAATATGGGTACCCAGGCACGCGAAAGGGTCTGGGCAGCGCGGGCTGTTTTGTACGCAGTGCGAGCACCGACACCATCGACAGGATGTATAGGGTGAGTGCTCCCAGGACGCTGATCGTAATAATCTGGGCGGTGCTGCCCGTGAGCAGGGCCAGGATACCCGCACCCATATTCACCAGCAGGGCATTGGCCGGTGTCTTAAACCGGGGGTGAATCCGACCCAGGGCAGCCGGCAAATTGCGGACGCGACCAAATTCAAAGGTAGCTCGTCCACCAGCAAGGATTATCCCATGAAAGGAAGCAACCAGGCCCATCAGCCCAATGGTGACCAGCGAGCGGTAAAGCCAGGTGGTGCCACCCGTAATTTTGGACAAAGCAAGAGGTAGTGGCGAGTCGGAAGTAGCCGCTCCCGCCGAGGGATATACGATGGCCTCCCAACCCGATACGCCGATCGAAGACACAAAGACCAGCACACACAAGACAACCAGGGTCACCAGGGCCGATCCAAAGCCCAGCAGGATATTACGCTGGGGATTCTTCGTTTCTTCCGCCACATTGGCTACGCCCTCGAGGCCAAGAAAAAACCAAATGGCAAAAGGAATCGAAGCCCATACACCCATCCATCCGTGGGGAAAGGCATTATGCTCCAGATGGGAAAGTTGGAAATGCGGAAGGGTTATGGCCGAGAACAACAACAACTCCGATACCGCCAGCGCGGTGATCAACAGCTCAAAGGTTGCCGCTGCCTTGACGCCGTAGATATTGAGCGCGGTAAAGACGATGTAAGCCGCAATGGCGATTGCAGAAACTGGCAGGGAAGGGAAAAAAATGTGGAAATAGGCTCCGATGGCCGCGGCAATCGCCGGCGGGGCAAACACAAATTCGATGATCTGGGCCATGCCTGCGACAAATCCAACCTGCTTACCCAAGGCCTTCAAGGCGTAATCAAAAACCCCACCGGCCCGGGGGATGGCGCAGGCCAGCTCGGCGTAGGAAAAAGTGAAGGTGATATACAAGATGATGATGGCTACGGTAGAAATCGCCAGACCCAGGGTCCCTCCTTCGGCAAGGCCCAGATTCCAGCCGAAATACATCCCGGATATCACGTAGCCCACGCCGAGACCCCACAGCATCACAGGACCCAGGCTTCGCGAAAGCGCGGGGGAAGAGGTCTGTTCATTCATGAGCGAGGCTTGAGGCTTGAAGTTAGCAAAATAACCGGCACTGATCCAGCCCATCGCGGCTAGAAATTGATCATAAACGCCGTACCCTGCCCTTCGATGGATTGTACCTGGATATTGCCTTTGTGTAGCATGATGATTTGTTTACACAGACTGAGGCCGATGCCACTGCCGTTTTTTCGGGTGCTGAAAAAAGGAATAAAGATTTTGTCCAAGAGTTCCGGGGGTATGCCCGTTCCGTTATCGGCTACCCGAATACTCACCCGATTGTGGACGTTGGTTGCGGAGAGCATGAGGCGCGGCTTTCTCCCGGTCTTTCACCGCCTCGATGCCATTGACTACGAGGTTGATCAACACTTGCTCCAACAGACTCGCGTCGACTTCAAGTGACAAGTCAGGATCCTTGAGCAGGATTTCCATCTCGATATTTTTCTGGTCCAAGGTAGGCTGCATCAGCTGGTGGAGGTTCTCAAACAAATCGCGCACATAGGTCCGCTTCAGGTTGGGGGAAGTAATCTTATTGAGGTTCCTATAGGTCTCGGCAAACTTCAGCAGGCCCTCACTGCGGCGGCGGATGGTATCGATGCCCAACTCTAGGTCCTCAAATGCGGCGGGATGATCCTTCAGCTGGCTTGCGGATTTGTGCAAGCGGTGCAGCATAGTTTCCGCCAGCGAAGAGATGGGAGCTACCGAATTCATGATTTCATGGGTCATGACACTCAGCAGCTTCTGCCAGGCTTTGGCCTCCGTTTCGTCCAACGCTTCACTGACATTCTGAAAGGCAACGAGCTTATAGACCTGCTCGTCGGTTTGAAATGCGGTGGCTGACACCAGCACCTTGATAACACTATTTTCCTTCGTGATGGAGATCACTTTGCTCTCTCCTGGGCGCAAATTGATGACCTCGTGGTAAAGCTGGTCATCTCGTCGGGCCAGCGAATGAATCGTCTTGAGGTAAGGTATCTCGAGCAAATTGCGGAAAGCTTCGTTCATCCAGCCGATATCACCCGACTTGTGGTCATAGGACAGGATGCCGGTGTCCACCAGTTCCAGGATTTTCTGCAAATACACGTACTGGGTTTCCTTTTCCTTGCTGATAACCTTGAAGGTGGAGTTGATCTCGTTGAATCCTTTGCGCAGGGGCTGCAGTTCCAAAGGAGCCTGCTTGACGTCAAAGTACCGCGAAAAATCCCGGTAGTGCACCGATTCGACGAACTGTTCCACCTCATCCTGGGCCTTGCGGTGGAACCGGTAAAAGTCGATCAGCTGATAGGCGATCACCGGGATCACGACGGTGAGGTAGATGTAACTGCCTTTGACGAACAGGTAAGAGGCACAGCTCATCGTGAGGAACATCAGCAAAACGCGGATCAAAATTCGTCCATGGTATCGTTCAAATAGCATATCGACTGGGGTAAATAAGGTTAGGTAAAAGGACTTGGGCAGAGACAGTCAGGCCTTCGGGTTAGTGTGCTGGTCAAATATCGTACTTACTTAGCCGGCGGTACAGGGCTGTGCGGGTCAGCCCCAGTTCCTTAGCTGCCTTAGAAATATTTCCGTTGTGTTTTTCAATCACCCGCAGAATGGTGTTTTTTTCAATCGTACTCAATTTATAGTCCTCCGATTCGCTCTGGCTCTTTCGGTTTTCGATTCGATCGGCGAAAAGATCAGGTCGCTGGGCTGTAGGATGTCTCCTTCCGACATGATCACCGCCCGCTCAATGGTATATTGCAGTTCCCGGACATTACCCGGAAAATGGTATGCCTTGAGCTTATCCAGGGCCCGTGGGTCAAATTCACTGGATTGCTTCATGTATTTGGCTGCGTAGATGCGGGCAAAATATTTAGCCAGTAGGATAACATCCTCGCCCCGCTTGCGTAAAGGGGGGACCATGATCTCCACCGTATTGATCCGGTAGACCAGATCCTTACGGAATCTGTTCTCATTGGCCAGCTCACTGAGAGGCAGGTTGGTGGCACAGATCAGCCGGATATCGATAGGGATCACCTGGTTGGTGCCCAGTCGGGTGATCTGGCGGTTCTGCAAGACCGATAGCAATTTGGCTTGCTGGTGCAGCGAAATATTACCTATTTCATCCAAAAACAGGGTGCCTCCGCTGGCGGCCTCGAACCTACCCATCCGGTCCTCCCGAGCATCGGTAAAAGCTCCCTTCTTGTGGCCAAAAAGCTCACTTTCAAACAAACTTTCCGTCAGGGCCCCCACGTCCACTTTGATCATCAGCTGGTCTTTGCGCAGACTCTTGGCATAAATCGCCTCGGCGATCAAGTCCTTTCCCGTGCCGTTCTCACCCAGGATCAGGATATTGGCGTCGGTCGGCGCAATTTTTTCCACTTTATAAAATATGTCCCGCATGGCCTCGGACTCGCCCAGCAGCTGCGAACCCAGGCCTAGGCTTTCGGAAGCCGGAAGGTCGAAGGGAGCCTTGCGGTTCTCATTCTTTTTGAGGGCTTCGCGAATGGTCAACAGCAGCTTTTCGTTATGCCAGGGTTTGATGACAAAATCCACTGCCCCTTCCTTGAGCGAACGGACCGCCAGGTCAATATCCCCGTAGGCTGTGATCATGATGACGGCCGCGTCGGAGCCAAACTCCCGGATCTTCTTGAGCCAGAACAAACCCTCATTTCCCGTATTGATCGTGCTGTTGAAGTTCATATCCAGTAAAACCATCTCAAAATGCTGCCGCGCTAAGCAGCGAGCGGATATTCTCCGGATTCTTTTCCGTCACCACTTCCCGCGCTTCGGTCTTTAACAACAGGCGGACCGCCGTCAGCACGTCAGTATCGTCATCAATAACCAGAATAGATGAATTCTTGAGCAGCATATGTAACAAATAAAATAATTGGTTCGTCGAATGCAACATATCGACGCTACAAGTATACCTTAATTATAAACCCATGGCAATTAATTTTTTATCTCCAATTCAGCGAAAAACCGACTGTATCGAAAACGAACAGATGGTGTATCGGAAACGAACCGAGGGGTGGATTTTGGCTTTTTAACCTATTGTATATCATAGCCATTGCATTCTGGCATGTGATTGATGCAATTTTGAATATTAATAACCTGTGGCAACACCGGGTCGCCCCTGGCAGCCTGGTCCTCGGGTGGCTCAAATAAAAATATTCAAAAATCCAGACATGGTAGATAGGATTCTAAAGAAAAAGAGATGGACGACCAAAAGGCTTTTAACAATCGCAGGGGTGGTTTGTCTGGTCTTACTGATCGGGGGTAGCTATTATTTCACGTCGGGTAAAAGCGCCGTTAATGTGGAACTGGACCGCACGACGATCAGCGAAGTGACCAAGGGGCCGTTCACCGAAACCATTCCGGTAAACGGTACGGTGCTTCCGCTGACCAGTATCCTGCTGGATGCCACCGAAGGCGGCCAGGTGAAAAAAAGGTTCGTGGAGGACGGGGCCATTATGAAGGCTGGTGAGCCAATTTTAGAAATGTCCAATACGGATTTAAGCCTGCAACTGGTCACCCAGGAAACGCAGGTATACAACAACATCACCCAAATGCAGATTGCCCAAAATGCGGCTTCTCAGAACACGGTGACCAAATTGCAGACTGATGCGGACGTGCAAAGCCAGCTTACCGAGGCCAAGCGTATCTATTTTTTGGATAAGAAACTCTATGAACAGAAAGTAATCGGGTTGCAGGAATATCAATCGGCAGAAAACAACTACAATTACCTGCTCAAAAAGAAGGATCTGAGTAACCAGATTCTGGAAAAAGACTCCGTATCCACAGCCCAGCAACTGCTGCAAGCCAAACAAACGGCCGAAGGAGCCCAGCGCGCGCTGGACGTCATGCGCGAAAAAGTGGGTGATTTGATTGTCCGGGCTCCCATTGATGGTCAGCTTACGTCGCTGACGGCGGAGGTCGGGTCAAAATGTGAATAAGGGGGAAAGCCTGGGGCAGATCGATGTGCTGAGTGGATTTAAGGCCAGTGTGGATATCGACCAGCATTACCTGAGCCGGATTTATACCGGTCTAACGGGGACCTTTTCCTTCGCTGATACCACCTATACCATGAAAATCGTCAAAGTCTTTACCCAAGTCACGGCGGGTGGGACCTTCAAGGTGTGGATGAATTTTGTAGGGAGGGTGCCCAAGCGGCATTCGCCGGGGGCAGACCCTACAAATCTTGCTGGCGCTCAGCGATGAACGCCAGGCAATCCTGGTCCCCAGGGGAGGCTTCTACCAACAGACAGGGGGCAACTGGATATTTAAGGTGAGCGAGGATGGGAAGACTGCCTATAAGACGGACATCCAACTGGGCAACCAAAACCAGGATTATTACGAGGTATTGCAGGGTCTGAAGCCTGGAGACAAAGTGGTTACCAGCAGCTATGAGAATTACGGAAACATGCAGATCCTGGTATTTAAGAAATAGGACCAGGTCAGCCTCGACGGATCGGATTGGTGGGAAAAGATTGGCCTAGAAATCCATCGCCACGCGCCGGGTCGATCAGCCTAGGGATAAACCATAATAAGCCTTTTTATGAAAAAGAACCTGTTGTATGCAATGGTCCTTATCGGACTTGTCGGCTTTGTCGCCGGTTTGGCCGCTAAGCGTGTTCATGAAAATAATCTGCTGGGCCGTCAACCCATTGCGGTGGAGAAGCAGGGGGTTTGCGATCAGGTGTGCGATCCGGATAGATCCAGCGACCTGACTCCGCTCACACGCTTGCTTTTTAAAGCCTGGTAGCGGAGGATGGATCCGCTTGGCAAACTGAATCAAAACACATATAGTTACCTTAAACAATAAACTTAAACAAAAAATAAATGATCAAGATTACCAATCTCGAGAAAATCTACCGGACCGAAGAAGTAGAAACCATAGCGCTCAATAAACTCTCGATTGAAGTCAAGGAAGGGGAATTTGTTGCGGTTATGGGACCGTCTGGCTGCGGCAAATCAACCCTGCTTAACATTCTCGGATTGCTGGACGATCCCGATGAAGGCAGCTTTATGTTCAACGGCATTGAAGTCGCTCATTTCAACGAACGCAAAAGAGCAGACTTACGCAAAAGAAACATCGGCTTCGTATTCCAGAGCTTCAATCTTATTGATGAACTGACGGTATTTGAAAACGTGGAGCTGCCCCTGATCTACCTGGGCGTGAAAGGCGAAGAAAGGAAAAAGCGCGTAGAAGAGGTATTGGATAAAATGCAAATCATGCACCGCCGAAACCACTATCCCCAACAACTCTCCGGTGGTCAGCAGCAGCGCGTTGCCGTGGCCCGGGCTGTTGTCAATAAGCCCAAGCTGATCCTGGCCGATGAGCCTACGGGAAACCTGGATTCTTCCAACGGTAATGAAGTTATGGCCTTACTGACAGACCTAAACGAACAGGGAACCACCATCATCATGGTTACCCACTCCGAGCACGACGCCCGGTATTCACACCGGGTTATCCGCATGCTGGATGGCCAGACCGTGACCCAAAACATCCTGGCCTAAATTCGCCAGGGATGCGCGAGAGGTAAGAAAACTGGAGAGGACTGCCCAACCGAACGTTTTTTTCGGCTGGGAGGTTGGCATCACGCCCGTACGCAATGGACTAAAAATGACAGCTGGTCCCTATGGCAGAATATAAATTCCGGCTCCCCTTCAACCCATGCAACAAATAGTCACCTCGTCCGACCTTAAGGGGAATTCCTGGGCGATGCTGGGTCTCCTTCCTACGGGCAAGGGCAAGCGTTACGTGTGCATACCGCAGGCGATGCGACCAACCAAACGATCACCGCCAGCCGAAAATTGGGATTAGGACAATTAAACGACTCGCCATGCTCCATAATTTTTTCAAGACGACCTTGCGTACGCTCTGGGCTAGTAAGGGTTATAGCTTCCTAAACATTTTTGGGCTAGCGATCGGCGTGGCGTGCGCTGCCTTGATTTTCCTTTGGGTAGAAAGCGAAATCTCCTTCGACCAGGTAAACCTCAAAAAAGACCGCCTGTATGTCGTCCTGGAAAACCAGTCCTATGACGGCAAGACCTATACGTTTAGCTCCACCCCAGGGTTGATGGGCCCGGCCATCAAATCCGAAATACCGGGCGTAGCCAACAGCTGCCGCATTACCTGGAACCAAACCTTGCTTTTTCAGGTAGGCGACAAAGCCATTTTTGAAAAGGGATTTTACGCCGACTCGTCTATGCTTAGCATGTTTACGATGCCCTTGGTCGAAGGGAACCCCGCCCACGTTTTCGATCAGCTCCATTCCCTGGTAATATCTGAAAAAACAGCGAAACGATATTTTGGCTCCGAGTCCCGAGTCGTCGGCAAGACGATTCGTGTGAATAACAGCCAAGACTATGTCGTGACTGGGGTGGTCAAGGATTTTCCGCAAAACACCTCTGTCCAATTTGACTGGATAGCGCCCTTTGACATTTTCCTTAGCCAAAACAACTGGCTGCTGGATTGGGGAAACAATGGCATCAAGACCTACGTGGAACTTTTACCCAGTACCCAGCCGACATCGGTGGACAAAGTGCTCTACGGGTTTATACAGAAAAGGTCCAAAGATGCAGTCCCCCGACCCTTTTTGTTCGCGATGAAGGATTGGCATCTGCGCTTCCAATTCGAAGAAGGAAAGCAAACCGGCGGACGCATCGTATTCGTGCAAATGTTCACCATCATCGCCTGGATAGTCCTGGCTATTGCTTGTATCAATTTCATGAACCTGGCAACGGCTCGTTCGGAGAAAAGGGCGCGCGAAGTGGGCGTTAGAAAAGTACTTGGGGCGGCTAAATCCTCCCTCGTTGGTCAATTCATCTCCGAGGCCATGATCATGTCGGTGTTGGGCGTCTGCATCGCTATTGGCCTGATCACGCTAGCACTGCCGTCCTTCAACACACTGGTGGAAAAACACCTTGCATTGGATCTGCTCTCCCCGACCCATATCCTGGCGTTGATTTGCCTTACCATCATTTGCGGCCTGGTAGCCGGTAGCTACCCCGCGTTTTATCTTTCCGGCTTCAATCCCATATTTGTCTTTAAGGGGCTTAAGATGAAGGGCTCAAGCGCCTCGGCCATTCGCAAAGGTCTGGTGATCTTTCAATTCGTCATTTCCATTACCCTCATCATCGGCACCATCATCATCTACCAGCAACTAGTCCATGTCAAAGCCAGAGATCTGGGCTACAGCAAGGATCAGCTTATCTCCCTGGATGTCCAAGGCGATATGCAAAAGCATTTTGAAGCCATCAAGCAGGGCTTCTACGCCACCGGTCAGGTCGACCATGCGGCGCTGGCTTCTCTGGAAATGCTCGGGATGGGTAGCAACACCGCCAATTTTACCTGGCAGGGCAAAGATCCCAATAGCAAAATTTTAATAACGGTGGATTACGTGAGTCCCGAATACATCGCCACTACCCAATCCAAGATCGTCAAGGGAAGGGACTTTAGAACCAATGCAGACAGTTCGAATATCATCATCAATGAGACGCTGGCTAAACTCATGCGTAAAGACAACCCGCTGGGTGAAATTATTCGCCAAGACACGTCCAAGTATACCGTCGTCGGGGTCGTGAAAGATTTTGTCTATGGGGATATGTACGGTAAACCCGATCCGTTAATTTTCTTTTGTTACCCGCCCGCGGGTAACGTCATGTACGTTCGCTTAAAACCTCAAACTAATCCCCAGGCGGCGCTGGCGAGCATGCAGGCCGTGCTGAAGACCTATAATCCTGGCTATCCTTTTGATTACCGGTTCGTAGACGACGACTTCAACGAGCTGTTCAAAACCGAATCGCTGTTCGGCAAACTATCCCAGGTCTTCGCGGCCCTGGCCATCATCATTTCCTGCCTGGGTCTATTCGGTTTGGCGGCCTATACGGCCGAGCGCAGAACCAAAGAAATCGGTATACGAAGGGTGCTAGGCGCATCGGGCGCGGCGGTAGTGCGGTTGTTGAGTAAAGATTTTCTTATGCTAGTCGCTATATCGGCCGCGCTCGCTTTTCCGGTAGCCTGGTTTGCCATGCACAAGTGGCTTCAGAATTATGCCTACCGAATCCAGATCCAATGGTGGGTCTTTGTATTGGCCGGGACGATGGCCCTGGCGATCGCGTGGATCACGGTGAGTTTTCAGGCCATCCGCGCCGCCGCGGCCAATCCGGCGGGATCACTAAGAACAGAGTAAACAGAACACTATCATAAAATAAAACATCATGAAAAAAATCCTTTTGTTGGTATGGCTGGGAAGTATGGCTATGCTAACCCAAGCCCAGTCCTCAGATAATGCCACACCTTACTTAACTAAGTCCTTTGCTAACCAATCTATTGCGGACGTCGTGTGCGAAACCTCGGGCGGTTCCATCGAAGTAGCCGGTGGCAGTCCCGCAGAGGCGCATGTCGATATGTACGTCCAATCCAATAATGGCTGGAACAACAAGCTGTCGACAGAGGAAATCCGCCAGCGCATTGAAGCCGATTACGACATCACCATTTCCCTGGATGGCACCAAGCTCTCGGCTACCGCCAGACCAAAACACCGCGACATGGATTGGAAACACGCCTTGTCCATTTCCTTTAAGATATTCACCCCCGATCATGTATCTACCGAACTGTCCACCAGCGGAGGGAGCATCCACCTGAAGAATTTATCGGGCACCGAAGACTTTCGCACCAGTGGTGGCAGCCTGCACGTCATGGAGGTTACGGGCAAGATC
Organism: uncultured Chitinophagaceae bacterium; assembly: GCA_963742225.1. GTDB lineage: Bacteria > Bacteroidota > Bacteroidia > Chitinophagales > Chitinophagaceae > Puia. The sequence goes on from CAVULD010000007.1 coordinate 77,702, forward strand.
ACCGGCACCACCTCGGGCGGGAGCATCCACGTATCCGACAGCCAAAGATATTATCGACCTGTCCACCAGTGGAGGCAGTATCGATGCGGAAAATTGCCTGGGCCAAATCAAACTCAACACGTCGGGTGGGTCCCTCAACTTGAGCAATCTGCAAGGCACGATCACCGCCAATACCAGCGGCGGAGGAATCCACGGCAACGCCATCGCAGGAGAGCTCGCAGCCCATACCTCGGGCGGCAGCGTCAACCTCTCCAGCCTTACCTGTAGTCTGGAAACTTCCACCAGTGGGGGAAGCATCAACGTTTCGATCGACCAACTGGGCAAATATGTAAAAATAAATAACTCCGGAGGACATGTGGATTTGCAGGTTCCAGCTAACCAAGGACTGGATCTAAAGCTCTATGGCGGTAAGGTGAAGACCGAAGAACTGAAAAATTTCTCCGGGTCGACCAAGGAAGGAGAGCTGGTGGGACAGGTCAACGGAGGTGGAGTACCTATTAGTGTTGACGCAGGCAGTGGCAGAGTATCTCTGTCGTTTAAATGAGCTCTAGGTCGTTAGCCGGCCCCGAGCACGGGGCAAGGACCGTGCAAATTCTAGACACCAACCAACTAAAGTCATGTTTAAGAACTATCTGAAAACAGCCTACCGGAGCCTGGTCCGCCACGCCAATTACACGCTCATTAATATTAGCGGCCTCTCCGTGGGCATCGCCGTTTGTCTGGTGATTTTCATCATCATCAAATTCGAGCGAAGTTTTGACGATTTTCATCAGAAAAAAGACCGTATCTACCGGGTACTTTCCGAATACCATCACAGCGATGCAGCCAATGTGTTCTATGGTAAAGGCCTGCCTTTCGGACTACCCGCGGGGCTCAAGGCGCATTTTACAAAGCTGGAAAAAGTGGCCCCTTTTTATACCGAAGGCAATGACCAGTTGCTGGTGCTGGACGACAACGGGCAGGTGACCAAGAAATTTAAGGAAGAAACCGGCGTTTTCGTGACCACGCCCTCGTTTTTTGACATTTTTGATTTCCCCCTGGTGGCTGGCAATCCCGCCACAGCGCTGGCCAATCCCAACTGCGCCCTGTTGACCAAAGAAACCGCCCAAAAATACTTTGGTGACTGGAAGCGAGCGATGGGCAAAACGATCAAATGGAATAACCATGATCTAGTTAAAGTAACCGGTATCCTGGCGCCTATTCCTGCCAATACCGACTTTCCGCTCAAAGTGGTTCTTTCCTATGGCACCGGCTACACCGCCAATTTTGCCAAAGCCACGAGATGGGACGGCTCCAGCGGCAATTTTGGTTGTTTTATCCTGGTGCCGCCGGGGATGTCCGTACCCGCCTTCAACAGCCAACTGAGGGAATATTCCAAACAAATGCAGCCTGCCGACGACAAGGATAGCCACATCATTCAACCCATCAGTGAGGTGCATTTTGATACCCATTCCGGAAATTGGAGTGGCAAATCCATTAGCCCTGAACTGATCCGAGCGCTTTGGATGATCGCGGCTTTTATCCTGCTGATAGCTTGCGTGAATTTTATCAACTTATCTACCGCGCAGGCCGTCAACCGCGCGCGGGAAGTAGGCGTCAGAAAGGTATTGGGAAGCAACCGTACGCAATTGAAATTACAGTTCTTGACAGAAACCGCAATGATTGTCCTGGTGGCAGAAATGCTGGCTGTAGCGCTGGTGCTGCTCACGTTGCCCTGGATCAGCCGACTGCTTGACCTAAGACTCTCGTACACCAATTTGACCGGGTCGGCTGTCGCTCCATTCCTAGTCCTTATTCTGGTGGCCGTGACAGCGCTGGCTGGATTTTACCCCTCCCTTATCCTTGCCGGATTTAGTCCGATCAATGCCCTGAAAAGCAAGCTTTCAGCCCGGAGCTACTTCGGGATTTTCCCTGCGAAAAGCTCTGGTCGTCTTTCAATTCATCATCGCACAAGGTTTGATCATCGGAACCCTGATCATGGTAAAACAAATGAATTTTTTTGTTACCCGTCCGATTGGTTTTGACAAAGAGGCCGTCGTCAACGTGCCGTTTCCAGGCGACAGCCTGGGGATCAGCAAGCTGGATTTTGTGCGCAAGCAACTCTCCGAAATCAACGGCATTAAGAGTTTCAGCTTCAACTCCAATACACCGATAGAAGACGACAACGACAACTGGACGACGTTCAATTATGACCATGCGGCCAAGGAAACCGACTTTTGGGCCATCATCAAATGGTCCGATGACCAGTACCTGCCTACCTATAAGTTGCCCCTGGTGGCTGGTCGTAACCTGGAGCCTAGCGACACGGCTCGTGAATTTCTGGTGGATGAACTGCTGCTCAAGAACCTGGGCATTAAGAACCCGCAAGAGGCGCTCAACAAACAAATCAGCCTGTGGGACGGACACATCAAGGGTCCGATCGTGGGGGTACTCAAGGAATTTAATTCCCGCTCCTTTCGCGATAACTTGGCTCCCGTCTTGATCGCGTCTATGAAGCGAGCATATAGTAACGTGGCCATTAAACTCTCGACCCAGGACATCAGCCCGACCATGAAATCCGTTGAAAAGATCTGGAGCGGGACGTACCCGGATTTTGTCTTTGAATTCGAGTTCTTGGACAGCAAAATCGCCGGTTTCTACAAACAGGAAAGACAGCTCTCCGATCTGTATCAGGTCTTTGCGGTCATTTCCATTTTCCTGAGTTGCCTTGGTCTGTATGGACTGGCCTCGTTTATGGCCGTTCAACGAATTAAAGAAGTGGGCATCCGCAAAGTGCTCGGAGCGTCGCCGTCACAGATTGTATACCTTTTTTCCAAAGAATTTATCGTCCTGGTAGCCCTGGCTTTTTTGATTGCCTGCCCCATTGCCTGGTACTTTATGCACCAGTGGCTCCAGAATTATCCCTACCGGATCGAGATGAGCTGGTGGATTTTTGGCCTCGGTGGCGCTTGTTCTATCCTGATTGCTCTGACTACCGTGAGTTTTCAGGCGGTCAAAGCTGCCTTGGCAAATCCCGTGAAGAGCATCAGGACCGAATAAACTCGAGGCCTTGTGGATCAATTACGAAGTCCTGGGTTTCCGAGTGCATAATATAAAAACAGAATTAAAACCTAAACTTACTCATATGTATAAGATGTTGTTGTTTATGCTGGGGGTTATAGCCACACTAGCCCTGAAGTCGCAGTCTGGTGATGAGCGCGAACCCTTTCTGACCAAATCATTTTCCAATGGCACCATTCAGCAGGTCAAGTCCGAGACCCAGGGTGGCAATATCACCGTAGCCGCTGTCGCAGCCTCGCAGGCACATGTCGAAATGTATGTGTGGCCCAATGGAGGCTCGGATCGTCAAATCCCCTTCCAAAGCCGAGATCCAGAAGCAGCTCGATGAACTCTATACGATCGATATCAGTCTGAGCGGGGGTAAGCTCACGGCCACTGCCAAAAGCAAGGACCATTTGATGCATTGGACCAATGCCTTGAACATTTCTTTTAAGTTGTACGTTCCCCAGCAGGTCTCCACGGACTTGCACACCAGTGGTGGCAATATCTCGCTCGAGGGAGTGAGTGGAACCCAGGATTTTACTACCAGCGGCGGAAACCTGGATGTAGATCACGTGACGGGTACGATCGATGGGAAAACCTCCGGCGGCAACATCGTAGTCAATAATTCGAGCGATCAGATCGATCTGACCACCAGCGGCGGCAATATCGAAGCCGACCATTGTAAGGGAAAACTATCCTTGAGGACTTCGGGCGGAAACCTGTCCTTGAAATCTCTGCAAGGCAGCACCGAGGCCACGACCAGTGGAGGTTCCGTTTGGGCTGAACAAATTGCTGGAGAATTGATCGCCCGCACCTCCGGGGGCGACATAACGATGAATAACCTCACTTGCAGTCTGGAAACGTCCACCAGCGGTGGCAATATTGACGTATCCATTTCCACTCTCGGCCAATACGTGACCATCCATAACTCGGGAGGCAACGTGAATTTATCGCTTCCTGCAGGAAAAGGAATCAACCTGCGTCTGCACGCAGACCACGTATCGGTTAATGCCTTGAATAATTTCAGCGGCACGTCGGATGAACATAAGATCGAAGGCACCTTAAACGGCGGAGGAATACCCGTGCACGTGGATGGTGGAAGCGGCAATATTGACCTGACCCTGAAATAACCGGGGGCCAGGACACAGCTATTGGTTTACTTGTCAACCCATGAATTATGATCAAGAATTTTCTGATCCTTGCCTGGCGCAATTTGATGAAATACAAAATGATCTCGTTCATCAACCTGTTCGGGCTGACCGGAGGATTGACTTGCTGCTTGCTGATTGGCACGTACCTTACCCATGAACTGAGCTTTGACCGCTACAACAGCAACGCCGACCGCATCTACCGAGTCACGCGTGATTTTTATAACCAGAACGGCTCGCTGTCGCTTCGCCTATGCACGATCTCCCCCCCTTTTGCACCCTACCTGCAGCACGATTTTCCGGATATTCAAAAAATTACCCGGCTCCTCGACATTGGCACGACGCCCATAAGATGCGGGGAAAAAATATTTAACGAATCCGGCGTCTTTTACGCCGATGAACATCTCTTTGACGTCTTCTCGATTAAGATCTTGGAAGGCAACCCCAAGGATGCCTTGAAAAATCCGTTTTCCGTCATGCTGACGCAGGAAATGGCAACAAAATATTTTGGCTCCGAGGACCCGATGAACAAGACCATCCGCTTTCGCAACAAATACGATTTCAAAGTAACCGGCATTTACCAGGCTTATCCGCCCACTGCCCACATGCATCCATCGATGCTCCTGTCGTTTAATACACTTAATGATACGGCGATCTACGGCGCCGAAAACCTGCGCACCGACTGGGGCAACAATTCTTTCTATACCTACCTGCTTTTGCCAGCCCATTATAATGTGCAATCGATGGTTGCCCGGTTCCCGGCACTGGTAAGCAAGTACATGAACCGGCAAGACTTCAACGGCATGGATCCCTCGAAATTTACTTCTCTGGGACTGCAAAAACTCACCGATATCCACCTGCGTTCCCACACGGATGATGAGGCGGAAGAAAATGGTGACGCCAGTCGGGTATATATTTTTTCCGCCATTGCCCTGTTCATCTTGCTGATTGCATGCATCAACTACATGAACCTGTCCACGGCGAGATCCACATTGAGGGCCCGGGAAATCGGGATCCGTAAAGTAATAGGAGCAGACAGAAAAGAGATCATCTTACAATTTCTCACCGAATCGGTTCTGCTGACCTGCCTGGCCACCCTGGTGGCCCTGGGGCTTTTACACCTGGTACTGCCTTTGATCAAGGACCTCTCCGGGTTGCCTTTGCGTGCCGAAATGCTGGCGTCATGGCCCACCATGCTGGCTATTTTGTTGACGCCCTTGGCCCTGGGTGTACTGGCGGGATCCTATCCCGCCCTGTTCATGTCGAGGTTCCAGCCAATCAGGACACTAAAGGGGCTATTGAAGCCCGCCAAAGGATCCAACATCTCGTTTAGAAAGGCATTGGTCGTCACCCAATTTGCCATTTCTATTATTTTGATCATTAGCTCTGTGGTGGTCTTTCAGCAGTTGAGTACATGGAACAAAGCACCCTGGGATTCGACAAAGATCACCTGATCGTAACGCCATACGACAATGCCCTGGCAGATAGGTATGAAAGTTTTCGGTCCGAGTTGTTGCAACACCCAGGTATCACTGCTATTACCCGATCGTCCCGGATTCCTTCGGGCAGACTTTTGGACGACGAAAACGCCTATACTTTGTCAGGAGATTCCATGCGGCCGCTTACCACGGATATTAAATATATCGCGATTGATGAGGATTTCGTGGATGCCTTTGGGATACATCTGGCAGCCGGAAGAAATTTTTCTCGCCTGCTCAAGACCGATACGGCCAACTTCCTGCTCAACGAAGCCGCGGCCCGGGTCATTGGATGGGCCGTCCCCCGGCAGGCCATCGGCCAAGTCTTTCAATACGGTACCACCAAGGGCCACGTGATCGGCGTCGTCAAAGATTTCCATTTTGAGTCCCTGGCGCAGCCCATCGTGCCGATGGTCTTTGTCTTGCCGCCCCCAGCTCAGTATGGGTTTTTCAGCCGAATGTCCATTAAAATAGCTGGCTCCCATACGACCCAGGCACTAGCCCTGGTGGAGCAAACCTGGAAGCGCTTTTTGCCGGAAACGCCCTTTGAATACTCCTTTCTGGACGAGCGATTGGGCAAGCTTTATAGCTCCGAACAGCGGCAAGGGACCATCTTTATGGTTTTTGGCTGTGTCGCGATATTCATTGCCAGTCTAGGCCTATTCGGCCTTTCGGCATTTACCATTACGCAACGAATAAAGGAAATCGGCATCCGAAAAGTTCTGGGCGCATCGGTCGCTCAACTGGTCCGAATGCTCGCGCGGGATTTTCTGCGTTTGGTCCTTATCGCTTCCGTCATAGCCTTTCCGATCGCCTGGATGGCCATGAACCGCTGGCTGAATGATTTTGCCTTTAGGATCCAGATTGCCTGGTGGGTCTTTGGCGCTGCGGGTCTGGCAGCGGCAAGTATTGCCCTGGCCACGATCAGTGTCCAAACCATCAAAGCGTCCTTGGCTAATCCGGCCAGGAGCCTGAGAACAGAATGACATTGACCAACTGCGCGATGCCATGGGAAGGAACACAGGATTTTTGCCACCCGGGTGGCATAGTTAAAAATATTAAAGTCAATTATATGTTCAGAAACTACATCAAAGTCGCCTGGAGAAACCTGTTTAGGAATAAGGTCTTTTCTCTACTCAACGTGGTCGGTCTAGCCACCGGTCTTGCTTGTTTTTTGCTGATTTCCTTCTACGTCCTGGACGAACTCACCTTCGACCGGTACTATGCGAACTCCGAGCGGATCTACCGAATCAATGCAGATATAAGTTTTGGGGGAGCCGACATGGATATGCCATTCACTTCCGACATGATGGGCCAGGTGCTAAAAAACGATTATCCGCAGATCGAAGACTATACCCGGATCTACAACAGCAATGGTTCGAAATTAGTTAAGAAAGGCAATGAATATGTTAACGAACAGTTTGTCGCTAACGTCGATTCCACCTTCTTCCGGGTCTTTCACTAAGCCCCATTCAGGGAGACACTAGACATGCACTGGACGAGCCGAATACAGTAGTCATGAGCGAATCGGCTGCTAAAAAATATTTTGGCTCCACGCAGGCCGTTGGAAAGACTTTGGAGACCAACGACAATACCAAGACGATATATAAGGTTACTGCCGTCGTCCAGGACCAGCCTCAGAACTCCCATTTTCGTTTCGACTTTTTCTTTTCCATGAAGAACCTCCATTACAATTGGGGGCAATTCCTCAGCCACAATTTCCGGACCTACCTCTTGCTCAAACCGGGAATCGATTACAAAATATTTGAAAAGAATTTCGTGCAATATATAGACAAGTATTGCCTGCCGGTGGCCAAACAATTTATGCAGATGAGTTCGATGGATGAATTCAAAAAAGCGGGCAACAAATTGGAATATTCGCTTATTCCCGTCCGCGATATTCATCTGTATTCAGACCGCCCCTTTGAAATCATTCCCGGGGGAAACATTCAATATGTCTACATTTTTTCCGCGGTGGCACTGTTCATTCTTCTCATTGCCTGCATCAATTTCATGAACCTCACTACGGCTCGCTCCGCTGGCAGGGCCCGAGAAGTGGGGATCCGCAAAGTACTCGGAACCGAGCAGCGGGATCTCATCGCCCAATTTTTGATCGAATCGATTTTGATGGCAGTTCTCTCCCTGGCGTTCGCTCTGGCCATCGCCTGGCTGGTGTTGCCGCTATTTAATAGCATTGCCGGCAAAACAATGACCATGGAAAATCTCCTGTCACCGACTGCCCTTCCGCTGCTCATTGCCTTACCCCTCGTGGTGGGCTTGCTTGCCGGAAGCTATCCCGCATTCTTCTTATCCCGCTTTAGGCCAATCGAAGTCCTCAAAGGCAAACTCAATCTGGGTGCCAAAAGCGGAAGCTTGAGAAGTGTGCTGGTCGTCTTTCAATTTGCTACCTCCATTATCCTTATCATCGGGACGATCGTCATCTACAGGCAACTAAATTACATCCAAACCAAGGACTTGGGATTTAATAAGGACCAGGTACTGATCGTGGACGGCCTGCATGCACTGAATAATAACGTGAATGCGTTTAAAGAGAAAGTGCTTCAGCTCAGTGGAGTTAGCTCAGGAACACTCAGTAGCTTCCTGCCGGTTACCGAATCGGCGCGCAGTGACCAGACTTTTTCTAAAGGGGCAGTCATGGACGCCACCTCTGGAATCGACATGCAAACCTGGTATATTGATTACGACTACATGAAGACCATCGGGATCCAGATGGCCAAGGGCCGGAATTTCTCGAGGGATTTCCCCAGCGATTCCTCGGCCGTGATCATCAACGAAACCACCGCCAAATTCCTGGGCTACCCAGATCCGGTAGGGCAAAAAATATATACCACTGGGGACAACAACACTATGATCAATTACACCATCATTGGCGTAGTGAAGAATTTTAATTTTGAGACCCTTCACCAAAACATCGGCCCACTGAGTTTCTTTTTGAGCTCGAGGGGAGATGAAGGTTCCTTCAAGGTGAGCACAACGAATATACCACCGCTGGTGGCTCAAGTCGAGGCAGCATGGAAAATTATGGCCCCTGGCATGCCCTTCAGTTACCGATTCCTGGATGAAGCCTTCGGGCACATGTACCAGTCGGAGCAGCGCGTTGGAAAGATTGCGCTGGTCTTCTCTGTGCTCGCCATACTCATTGCTTGCCTCGGGTTGTTTGGCCTGGCAAGCTTTATCGCCGAGCAGCGCACCAAGGAGATCGGTATCCGTAAAGTATTGGGCGCCAGCGTACGGGGGATCGTCCTGCTGCTTTCGCGGGATTTCATCATCCTGGTGATCGTGTCTTTTGTCATTGCTGCCCCTTTGGCCTGGTGGGCGATGGGATCCTGGCTCAAAGACTTCGTCGACCGGATTTCCATAGGCGCTTGGGTATTCGGACTGGCGGGATTGATTGCCCTGCTTATCGCGCTAGGGACGGTCAGCTTCCAGGCAATCCGGGCGGCCATTATGAACCCAGTCAAAAGCTTGAAGACGGAGTAAATGGAAGGGAAACGTGAATACTGCCAGGTTGGCGACACCGTCGAGGAAGTCAGGCTGTAGCGTTACAACAGCATATCAAACCCAAAATATACAAACCCATGTTCAGGAACTACGTAAAAATCGCTTGGCGGAACCTTAGAAAGAACCGCGTATACTCAGCCATTAACATTTTTGGCCTGGCCATTGGTATGGCGGCTTGCCTGGTGATCTTGATATTTGTCCACTATGAACGAAGCTTCGATCAATTCCATACCAAGAACATTTACCGTCTGAATGAAGTGCAAAAGTTCGAAGGGATGGTCTCCTCGCAAAAAGTGGCGCTTTCCATGTTTCCGATGGGCCTACGTTAAAAAACGAATTTCCCCAAATTCTCAATTATCCCAGAGTCCATTGGCAGACCAAAGAACAAATGACTTACGGGGAGCGGCGGCTGTTCCTGCCCCAGGTTTTTTTTGTAGACTCGGCCTTCATGGACATGTTTGATTTTAAGATGCTTCGCGGGAACCCCAAAACCGCGCTGCTGCAACCAAACAGCATCGTATTAACCGAAGAAAGCGCAAAGCGCCTCTTCGGCACAGAGGACCCCATGGGAAAGACGATAACCCATTATGCGAGCGACACCCTCAGTGCCCGGGTAACGGGAATCCTGCCAAAATGTGCCCAAAAACTCCCAACTTCAATTTGATGGCCTGATTTCATTCAATTCAATCTACAAACCCGATTGGATGACCTGGTGGGGAGGAAACTGGCTCGACACCTACTTTGAACTGGCCCCGAATACGGATCCTTCCCAGCTGGAGAGGAAATTCCCTGGCTACCTGAAAAAATACCTGGCGCAAAACGACGGCTGGAAGCAATATGAACTATTCTTGTTACCATTTAAAGACGTCCACTCGAATTCGACCGACATTGGCTTAGATTATGTCAATTACCAAAAATTCGACAAAAAATATACCAGCTTTTTTTCGATCATCGCCCTCATCGTGCTGTCGATAGCCTGCATTAATTTCATGAACCTTTCCACTGCCCGTTCGGCTGAACGTGCCCGGGAAGTAGGGATCAGAAAATCCGTGGGCGCTTACCGCACCCAGGTGGCCATGCAATTTATTGGCGAGTCCATCCTGCTGGCCTTGATAGCCCTGATCCTGGCTATCGGATTGGTCGAGCTTGCCCTTCCTTATGCAAGCAACCTAAGTCACCGGGATTTGAGTTTTCCATGGATTACCAATTGGCGCCTGCTGCTAGCCATTTTGTTGGGTGCGGCGCTGGTGGGACTCGTTTCCGGCCTTTATCCTGCCGTATACCTAAGTTCATTTCTCCCATCCCGGGTTCTTAAAGGCTCGGTCGAAACCGGCAAAAATAAGGGCCGGATGAGAAATCTGTTGGTAGTTAGTCAATTTGCCAGTGCCATATTTTTAATGATCGCTACCTTTTTTGTGGTCAAGCAGCTGCGGTACATGCAGCAGGGTGATCCGGGCTTTATCCGCGACCAGGTGCTGACTATTCCGCTGGATGACATCACGTACCGGAAATACGATGTATTTAAAGACCAGCTTCGTCGCAGTACGCTGGTCTCGGGGGTTACGGCCTCCCAGGATCAGCTCGGCAGCCATCTGGACCAATCAGGCATGGAATTCCGGGGAGATGGTCCCTTGCGCTCTCTGACGTCCACCCGGCTTATTGTGGACCCGGACTACCTCAAACTCTACCATATCGCCCTGGCCTATGGCCGAAATTTCTCCGATGAAAAACAAGCCAACGGCCGGGAATATATAATTAACGAATCCCTGGCCAGACAGCTACTCAAGACTGATAGTTCAAAAGACCAGATTGCGTCCTTAATCGGCAAGCATTTTGGATTTGATTCCTTTGGCTACATCGTTGGTATCGCCAAAGACTTTAATTTTAATTCCTTCCATTACAAGATTGAGACGATGTTCATGTTCAACCAGAAGAGCTGGGGCTTCAATACGGTCTCGGTTAAGATCAACGGGCAAAAGGCCAGCGAAGCCATCGCCTTCGTTCAATCCGTCTGGAAGGACCTCTTCCCCGACCATCCATTTGAATATCAGTTTTTGGATGACCATTTCAAAGAATTGTACCAGGCTGACGACCAGGTCAGCAAGATCGTGGGCGTCTTGGCGGCCCTGGCGATCATCATTTCCTGCCTGGGCCTGTTCGGTCTGGCTTCCTATTCAGCCGAAAAACGGGTAAAGGAAATTGGCATCCGCAAAGTGATGGGTGCTTCGGTCCAGGATCTGGTGACCTTGCTATCCAGACACTTTTTAGTGCTGGTGCTGGTGGCCAACCTGATTGCCTGGCCCCTGGTGTATCTGGCCCTGTATCGCGCATTCCAGGATTATGCCTACCATGTTGCTATAAGCTGGTGGGTGTTCGCTCTGGTTGGTCTGGCGTCGGTGACGATCGCCCTGGCTACAGTGAGTATCCAAGCAATCAAAGCAGCGGTCTCCAATCCGGTCAAGAGTCTAAGAACAGAATGAGTACAAACTTATAGTTTCATATGCCCGCCACCTTTTTTATGGCTTGGCGGGACGGACAAAAAAAAGTATGCCATGATAAGAAATTATTTCAAGACAGCCTGGCGCAACATTGTTAAGAACAAAGCCTTTTCGCTCATTAACATCGCCGGCCTGTCCATTGGCATGGCGGCCTGCCTGCTGATTTTACAGTACGTGAGCTTTGAATTGAGCTTTGACCAATTCAATAAGCAAGCTTCTGACATCTATCGGGTGTATAATGACCGGTATCAAAATGGAAAACTTATCCAGCACGGCACGATCACCTACTCAGCCATTGGAAAAGCCATGCAGGATGATTATCCGGAAGTGGTCGAGCACGCCCGGGTAGAGCCATTTGGAAAAAATATCATCATCCATGCCGACAAGAAGATTGCTGACCAGGAAGTGCTGGCCGTGGATAATTCCTTTCTCGACATGTTTTCCTATCCCTTCCTTGCCGGAGATCCAAAAACAGCGCTCCAAGAGCCCTATACCGTTGTTCTTACCGAGCGTGCTGCGGGAAAGATCTTCGATCTGCAAACCAAAGATTGGCAGTCGCTGATGGGCCAGGTGATTACCATGGGTACCGACTCCATGCCCTATAAAATAACCGGTATTTGCCTAAACGCGCCGGAAAACTCGCACCTGCAGTTTGATTATCTAGCTTCCTATATCAGCATGTTCTCCGGGAAGAACCAGTATAAGCAAGCAGATTATGATTTCAAGGATTCGGATTTTTGGCATTATATCAAACTCCGGCATGGGACCGATTATAAAGCTGTGGAAGCCAAACTTGGGGCGTTCAGCCAACGCCATTTTGATGGAAATAAGGTCTCGGGAAGCGTGGAAAAATTCTACCTCCAGCCTTTAGCCAAGGCTCATCTGTATTCCGATTTTGAATACGAAATTGGTAAAACCGGAAGCGCCACCGTGGTCTGGGGACTGTTGATCGTAGCTATGCTGATCATCATCATCGCCTGGGTCAACTACATCAACCTTGCTACGGCTAAATCTATGGAGCGGGCCCGCGAGGTGGGAGTTCGCAAAGTGGCGGGTGCCACCAAATCCCAATTGATTCGCCAGTTTTTAACCGAATCGGTGCTCATCAATTTGGTAGCATTAATCCTGGCAGTCCTGATCGTGCTGATTGCCCAAGGTGGATTCAACCAACTTATCGGGCATAATCTATCCTTATCCTATCTTTTTCAAAGAGGACAGCGTGGTTACAATATGACGATAGCTTTATGCCCGCTGATTCTCACAGGTATAATCGTTTCAGGTTTTTATCCTGCCTTTGTGCTGTCTTCCTTTAAGCCCATACTCGTCCTGAAAGGGAAATTTGCAGTTCAAACAAGGGTATATTTTTGCGCAAAGCCTTGGTGATCGGTCAGTTCGCAATCACCATCATACTCATCATCGGTTCGCTAGTAGTGTACAAGCAAATACAATTTGTTACCGGCCAACAACTGGGGATTGATATTTCCCAGATGCTGATGGTCAGGGCTCCCCAACTCACCAACTGGGACTCCACCTTTATTAGCAAAGAGCACAGTTTCGCCGAGGAATTAAAAAATATCCCGGGCGTACAGGGAACGGCCATGTCGCAACCGAATTGCAGGGGAAGAAATGGGTAGAACATTTAACATTCGCCGAATAGGGGACGATCCAAGCGTCAAACTTACCATGCGCTTCAACCAGGTAGGCTTGGGCTATATGGAACTATATGGTTTGAAAATTCTTGCCGGCAGAAGCTATGGTCCAAGCGATTTCAACCCGGATTTTGGTAAACTGCATAATATTGTGCTAACGGAAAGTGCTACCAAATTTTTGGGATTTTCCACGCCACATGCTGCTATCGGATCCCAAATGTTTATGTGGGACAAAAATTGGGATATCATCGGAGTAGTCAATGACTACCACCAAAAATCTCTTCGGTATCCGATGGAACCTACCGTGATGGTCCCTGTATATTCCACCTACAATACCATTTCGGTCAAAGTACATTGCACGGATCTGAAATCAACCGTGGGTGCCATCAAAAAAGAATATGATCGCTTTTTTCCCGGAAATATTTTTGACTATTTTTTCCTGGATCAGAAATTCAACCAACTCTACTCCGACGATGAGTTATTCGGTAAGGTCTTTGCCATTTTTTCCGGATTTGCGATTTTCATTGCCTGTCTGGGGTTGTTTGGGCTTTCGCTTTTCGCCACCGCACAGCGCACCAAAGAAATTGGCGTGCGTAAGGTGTTGGGGGCATCCGTTTCTAGCATTGTCGTATTATTTTCCAAAGATTTTATTCTGCTCATCCTGGTCGCCTTTGTGCTGGCCACGCCGGTCGCCTGGTATGTCATGCACCGATGGTTGGAGAATTTCGCGTATCGGACATACATTAGCTGGTGGATATTTGCGTCATCCGGACTCATCAGCGTGCTGATTGCACTGGGCACGATTAGTTTCCAGGCCGTCAAAGCAGCCGCCACCAATCCCGTTAATAGCTTAAGGGCAGAATGATCTCTAGGAAAATAAATAGCCGTAGCCGACCACCCATAACCAGCTGGAGCGAACCGATCGATCCAGCGCAAATTCTAGCATATGCTCAGAAGTTACTTGCTTAGCGCGCTCCGAAACCTGACTAAGCGCAGGATGTATACCCTTATCAACGTGCTGGGTCTGGCGATCGGACTTACCAGCTTCATCCTCATTGGACTGTACGTGGCGCACGAGCTGAGTTACGACAAGTTCCATAGCAATGCGGACCGTATCGCCCGGGTAAGCATGGAATACCGCATAGGCGGGACGGTTGACCAAGCCGCCACAGTCGGTACCAAGGTCGGCCCAGAATTCAGCCGCAGGTTTCCAGCGGTCGAAGCGTTTACGCGCACCTTCCTATACCACCGGGTACTAACCTACGCAGAGAAGAACTTCAATGAAAAGGCGATCCTCTACGCCGATTCCGGATTTTTTCGGCTGTTTTCGTTCAGGCTTCTGCAAGGCGATCCCTCCACTTCGCTGCGTTTCCCCGATCAGGTGCTGATCAGCGCCAGCATGGCCAAAAAGTATTTTGGTCAAGACGAACCTATTGGAAAAGTCCTGCACGTTGGTAATGCACGCGATCTTACCGTGACGGGGGTGTTTGCGGACGTGCCCACAAATTCTCAACTCCATTTTGATTTTGTGGCTTCGTTTAGTAGCCTGGATGCTTCCCACCAAGAAGAGTGGTGGACAGCAAATTATGTGACGTATCTGCTGCTCCACCAAGCCGACCAGCTGGAGCCGCTCCAAAAGCAGATTACGGCTTTCATGAATCTGCAAGACACCCGCCGCCAGGCCCATGTGGAGGGAAGTGATTACCTAACCTACCACCTGCAACCGCTAAAAAAAGTGCACCTCTATTCGCCTCTTGCAGGATGGGAGCCAAACGGCAATATCACCTATATCTATATCCTCGGTGCGATTGCCTTGCTCATCTTGTCGATCGCCTGCGTCAACTACACCAATCTGGCCACCGCCCAGGCGGCTACCCGAAGTGGGGAGATTGGCATCCGTCAGGTTTTGGGAGCCCGGCCCACACAACTGTTCAGTCAGTACCTCGGCGAATCGGTCCTGGTAACTGGTATGGCGCTGGTCGCTGCCCTAGTCCTTTCCGTAATCCTGTTACCTCTGTTTGACCGGCTTGCCGATAAGACCTTTTCGGCTTCCGTGCTCTTTCGTCCGCAGCCCTTAATGGCCATGGTCCTGCTCTGGGTGGTAGTAAGTCTTTTGGCGGGCGGCTACCCGGCCTTCATCCTGTCGCAAACAAAAATCTACCACATCCTCAAATCTGGATTCAGTTTGTCTAGGTCAGGCCAAGGTCTGCGCAAATCGCTGATCGTCCTACAATTTGTTATATCCATTTTTTTGATCATAGCCACCCTAGTCATTGTGCAGCAATTGCGCTTCATCCAAACGGTCAAACTGGGTTACGATAAGGACCACGTCTTGGTTCTGCCTGTAGACGCGCGCATGCACCGCGGTTACGATGATATGAAACAGGCTTTTGGCCGGGCACCGGGCGTACTTTCCCTGGGTGGCGCCAATCAGAGTCCGGTCTTTGTCGGTTGGACTGACGGGCTGGAGGCAGACAACGGCGGTCAAAAGAAAACGATGTCAATCAAGTGTATCCCCGCGGACTTGGATTTCATTTCCACCATGAACATGACACTCGTCGCCGGCCAGGATTTTAGCCGCTCCGATTTTGCCCGCATGGATACGTCAAATTATTACAAAAATTACCGCCTCTCCGTTATACTCAATCAATCCGCAGTCAAGGCGTTGGGTTGGAAGCCTAACGAGGCCGTTGGCCGGACCATCACCAAGGGAGCACTCGGGACAGTTAAAGGAGTCGTGCAGGATTTTCATTTTGCTTCCTTGCATGAGCCGATCGGTCCTTTGGCCATTTTTCTGGACACCGAGTGGGTAAATCAACTGTTTGTGCGCGTGTCAGGCCTTAACCTGCCTGCCACCTTAAACGGACTACAAACTACCTGGAAAGAGCGTGTGCCCTACCGGCCATTCGAATACCGCTTTTTGGATGAGGATTTTAGCGGGCTCTATAAGTCCGAATCACGCACCGCCCAATTGTTTAGCGCATTTTCGCTAACGGCCATCCTGCTTGCCTGCCTGGGGCTGTTCGCGCTGGCTGCCTTTGTTACGGTGCAGCGGACTAAAGAAATAGGTGTTCGCAAGGTACTGGGTGCCTCGGCTCTGCATATTACCACCTTGCTGACCCAAGATTTTTTACGCCTGGTTGCCTTAGCTGCACTCATTGCCTTTCCCATTGCCTGGTGGGCGACCTCCAAATGGCTGGAAGGCTTCGCTTACCGCATCAAGGTAACCTGGTGGGTCTATGGGTTGGCTGCACTGCTTGCGCTCACCATTGCCCTGGCGGCCGTTGGATGGCAGGCCTTGAAAGCGGCCCTGGCGAATCCCGTGAAAAGCCTGAGGACAGAATGATTCAAAAGGAATAGCGCAGGCTTAACCCTCCCGGACCGGCGCCGAATTCCAATTGTCGCAGGCGCTGGTTCATGACCCGTGTGTTGCGGCGGTGCAGGATATACATGAGCGCATCCATGCCGAGTAAATAGGCTCCCTGCACAGCAATACTGCTTCCGTAACCAATATACCTGTCCCGGCTGTCCTCACTGCTTTGGTTATACCCTCGCTGCCGCAGATAAAACCCGCCGGCAATATAGGCCAGGTCCAGGCCCATATTAAAGACATAGAGCTTTTCGATCGCCTGCTGCGCTTCCATATTGTCCGAAAAACTGAAGCTGCGACGCGTAGTCCGCAGGGCGTTCATGTAGCCCAAGCCGGCCAGACCGAGATTAATAAAATTCCAATAAGCGTTCATACTCCAGAAATATTTGGCCTCCCCCGATGTCTGGGCAGCCAGGATAAAACCCGAGCCGATATTGACCACGGCCCAACTGCCCAAAGCCAGCATGGCTTTTTCGGTTAGGCGGTTTCGGGCCATAGCAAGGCTGTCATCAAACCTGCGCTGGGCTGTAACCTGTAGGGTCAGCAGGGCGTACAATAGTAATGGTAGAATGTATTTCATGGAACCAAAGTAAATTACGAAGCCGGGGACGATTTGGTTTAGCCAGGGGAATTTTATTCGCAAATTCTGGTCATTCAAAGGGCCCCAGGGCGATTTCCGGGCTTGGATAGGTAGCACATTTACTGTCACGTCCTAAAAAGACTATACACTAAAAACCTAGTGTATGTCAACAAATCTCGACAAAAAGGGGGGTTCAGGGTATAAGAGACCTCACCGAATCTACGACAAGAGCTTTATTTTGGAGATCGTGGAGTCTATTGAAAGAGGGGTGCCCAGAAGCCATATTACCAGGGAGCATGGGATAGCCAGAAGTGTGCTAGCCTACTGGATGCGGGACCACGGCTCCCCAGCGTATCATGCCAGTAAGCAAGGCCATCTTAGTCAGCAGGACAAAAGGTCCATTGTCCGGGCCATTGAAGAGGGTCGGATGACCATTTACGAAGCCCGGCTAGCCTACCGGGTGAACTCTACGGTGACGATCACCAAATGGTTAAAGGAATCCAAGCGGGAAAATGCGGAACTTGTAGGGTCCAACCCAGCGCTTATGGCCAAAAAAAAGCAAGACCAGCAGCCGGATCCCGATACGAAAAAGGCGCTTGACGAAGCGCTCCAAAAACTCGAGGAAGCGGAACTGAAAGTAAAGGCATTAAATACGCTCATCGATGTAGCCGAAGAGCAGTTTAAAATCGCGATCAGAAAAAAAGCTGGTGCCAGGCAGTCCTAAGAATGAAACACGACTACCCCTTTATCAGTAAGGAAGTCCTGTGCAGACTGTTTGGCAAGACAAGACATGCCTATTATGATCACCTGTGGCGTCACCAGGATCAAAGCCTAAAAGACGATATCATCCTGCAACTGGTGCAAAAAATCAGGAACACCGATTTGCCCAAGCTGGGAACCCGTAAACTACTGCCCTTGCTCAAGCCGGAGCTGGACTCCCACCAAATCCAGGTAGGGCGCGATTATTTATTTGATCTGCTGGCCGAGCATAAGCTTCTGATACGACGGCGCAAAAGAAAAGTCTTCACCACCGACTCCAAGCACTGGATGCGTAAATATCCCAACCTGACCCGGGGCCTGGTCATTACACGCCCGGAACAACTGTGGGTGAGTGATATCACCTATATCAGGATGCAGAGCCAGTGGGGCTATTTAAGCCTCGTTACAGATGCCTACTCCCGTAAGATCATGGGATTTTGCTTTCGCCCCGACCTGCTCGCCCTGGGTTGCCTGGAGGCGCTGCAAATGGCTTATGACAACCGAAGTTACGGGCAGCACCCGCTCATCCACCACTCCGACAGAGGAAGCCAGTATTGCTGCGAAGCCTATGTTAAACTGTTGGACTCCCAAAACGTGGCCATCAGCATGACCGAAAAAGGTGACCCCTACGAGAATGCCCTGGCCGAGCGGGTGAATGGGATTATCAAGGGTGAGTTTAATCTATACAGTAGCCAGGACAGTTTTGAAAACACCTACCAACGCATTGTAAAAAGCGTAACAGCTTATAATCAAATCCGACCCCATGGCAGTTGCGATAATCTAACCCCCTGTCAAGCGCATAAAAAAGAGGGAGAACTTACAAAAAGATGGAAAAATTACTCGAAATACCAACTTCAAAAACAACACCAGAACTTTATGGAAGAGGCGGGGCGGCTCCCACCACAGAGCAAGCCTCCGGCTCTTCCAAACAGCACAAAAAACAAAGAATTACCTTTAATTATCGACTTCGTATAGTCTTCTCAGGATTTATTCACTCATCTGTATAGTTAATCTAGGACGACACATACTGTATCGAAACCGGACAGGTTTTGTATCGGAAACGAACTAGCTCCTATCTATATGGCACTTAGTTCCTTGTAAATCACCTACATGGTATTCCGGCATGTGATTAGGTAACTAGCCAGTACCGGAAAATATATATTTGCGCTGTCAAAGCAACATCGAAAACCAGGCGACAACCTTGGTATAATGAATGGAGGCCAAGCAGCCGAATGGCTCAGCCGGATATATTTAATCACCAGAAAACATCAGTGCTGCCAATCAATAGCACCGAAATAACTTAAGAGGGGTCATTATGATAGAACTGGAGCATATTTCGAAATGGATTACCATCGGTGGAATCAGAACCTTCATCTTGAAGGACATCAACCTAAGTATTAAAGAAGGCGAATTTGTTTCCGTGATGGGCCCCTCGGGCTCGGGCAAGTCCACGCTGCTTAACGTCATCGGCATGCTGGATGATGCCTCCGAAGGAACCTACCGGTTCTTGGATCACAACGTGTTTGCCCTCAGGGAGAAGCAGCGTTCCAATCTGTATAAGACCCATATCGGCTTTGTGTTTCAGGCATACCACCTGATCGATGAACTCACGGTATATGAAAATATTGAGACGCCCCTGATCTACCAGGACATCAAGGGATCGGAACGCAAGGCAATTGTGGCCGACATCATCGACCGCTTCCAGATCGTGGGCAAAAAAGACCTTTTCCCTACGCAACTGTCCGGTGGCCAGCAGCAGCTCGTGGGCATTGCCCGTGCCTTGGTGGCCAAACCCAAACTCATCCTGGCCGATGAACCCACCGGGAATTTGAATTCCAAACAAGGAGAGGAAATTATGGAATTGTTCAGCAAACTCAACAAAGAAGACAAGGTAACGATCATCCAGGTCACCCATTCGGAAAAGAATGCCGAGTATGGATCCAGGATCATTCATCTGCTCGACGGACGAATTGACAAATTGAATTGATCCGAAAACTACCCAGAAAATCACAATCTGCCGACTTATGCAAAAGAAAGTTATTCCTTTTTTATTCGTCTATCTGGTCCTGTGCTGTCTCGCTGGGCACACGCAGAATTCCACCGACTCGGTGTCGCAGGTTACTCTTAAACAATGCGTAGACCTCGCCATCAAGAACAATTTGCTGGTCCAGCAATCCGATATCACCATGCAGACCACCAAAGTCCAGTACAATCAGTCGGTAGGCAATATGCTCCCCCAGATTTACGGGCAGGCATCCCAGCAGCTGGGATTTGGTAGAATTTTGAATACCTACACGTATACGTATTTAAACCAACAACTCAATTCCGGAAGCTACAGCGCCAACGCCAACCTCACCTTGTTCAGCGGACTGAGCCTGTTGAATTCGCTTAAGCAGAATGCTCTCGCCTATAACGCGAGTAAACTGGACCTCCAGCAGCAAAAGGAATCTATCACCCTGTCAGTGATTTTGGGATACCTCACGGTGCTCAATAACCGGGACCTGCTCGCCATCAGCCGCGAACAGGCAGACGTCGACCTGAAGCAGGTGAACCGCTTGCAGCTGCAAAGCGATGCGGGGGCTCTGTTGTTGTTGTCTAATCTGAGTGACCTGAAGGGGCAATATGCGGGTGACTTGGTTAATATTTCCACCGCCGTAGATAACCTGGAAACTTCCAAAGTCAACCTTTTTCAATTGCTCAATGTCCCGTATAATAAAAATATCCAGCTCGAGGACATCATGCTCGATTTGCAGGCATCGGATACTACCACAAGTTCAGAATCCATATACCGGACGGCGCTGCAGACGCTGCCAGAGATCAAATCGGCAGACTTGAAAATTCGCGCTTTTCAAAGAGGCCTCGCCGCGGTCCGGGGGCAATACTACCCCACCTTGTCCTTTTACGCCAACGTGAACACTACTTTTTCCAATGCAGCCACCGCTTCGATTCCAGGTAACACGGTCGATGTGCCGACGGCGGATTACGTGACGGTAGGTGGCACTAATTACAACGTAATCTCGCCGCAGCAGAATTATAAGACCGAGTATTTGAGCTTTGGAAACCAGTTCACGAACAACCGCTATACCGCCATCGGCCTGTCGCTTACCGTGCCGATCCTGAATTATTTACGTGCGAGAAACAATGTCAAGCAGGCTAAGGTAAATCTGCAGAATGCAGAATACAATGCCAATTCGACCAAACTTGTGCTCCAGCAAAATGTGGAAGTGGCGTTCCAGAATATGATAGCAGCGTACAAACAGTATAAATTCTACCAGGACCAGGTCGCCGCCTACGCAGAATCATTTCGAACGACCGAAATACGCTTCAACGAAGGGGTCATTAATTCCGACACCTATGTTATTGCCAAAAACAACATCGACCGAGCGCATATCAACCTCTCGCAGGCCAAATACATTTATATCCTGCGGTCCAAAATTCTGGATTATTACCAAGGAAGCCTTTCCCTTTAAGTGTTGAACTTGCAGAGTCTTAGGCCGGCGCACTGGCCAGCCACAGGCCAAGGTGGCGCGTGAGTTTTTCCGCCTCTACCATAAATCCATCATGACCATAGGCGGAATCGATTTCCACTAGCGAGGCGTGGGGCATATGGCGGGCCATAAATCGTTGCTCCTCTACAGGACACAGAATATCGCTGTTAATTCCCATAATCAGGGTTCGCTGTCGGATGGAGGAGAGCACCGCTTCAAGCTGTCCGCCCCGTCCCCGGGCCAGATGGTGGCTGTCCATGGATTTGGTGAGCACCCAGTAGCTGTAGGCGTTAAAGCGCTGGGCCAGCTTATCGCCCTGGTAATTGACATAAGACGATGCTTTGTAGTGGTCAAGCTTCTCTGTGTCGGGATCGGTTTGCTTATGTGCCAGTATTCCATAATTACGATAGGTGAGTACACCAAAGGCGCGAGCCGCCTTCAGACCCTTGGATCCCGCATCGGGCGACCTGTTGCGCCAACTGGAGTCGGCTTCGATAGCCAATCGCTGTGCGGTGTGCACGGCAATGCCCCAAGCACTCTCCGAAGACGAGGTTGCCACCAGGAAGAGCTGTCGGATAACATCTGGCTCCATAACAGCCCATTCCAATACCTGGTATCCCCCCATGCTGCCGCCCATGAGCAAATCGATTTGGGTGATGCCCAGGTGCTTGCGGAGCAGGATATGCGCTTTTACCATGTCTCTTACCGTGACGGTGGGAAAACTGCTGTAGTAGGGCTCCCCAGTCTCTGGGTCCGCGCTTACCGGTCCCGTGGATCCATAGCAGGATCCCAGGATATTGGCACATACAATGAAATGATTTTCGGGATTGATCCGCGCGTGGATACCTACCACGCCCGGCCACCAGCGAATGGCCTCGGCGTTGGCCGTAAGCGCGTGGCAGACCCAGGCTACGTTGTTTTTCTGTTGGTTAAGCCGCCCATAGGTACAATAGGCAACCCGTATACCAGCAAGGACCTTCCCCGATTCCAGCTCAAACGGCGCGTTGTAGTCAAAATACTCCATCGATCAAATTCCCGATTTAGGATGCAAAATAAGGCCTTGCATGAATTACATTTGCAAAAATCTTTTCTATGATCCATATTGAAGTCAATCGTGTCCACGGGGACTTTGGATTTGAGGCGGCCGATTCCAATGGGCATACCGTAACCCTCGATACCAGTCCCGAAACAGGGGGGGAAAATTTTGGTGTGCGCCCGATGCAGATGTTGCTGATGGGACTGGGTGGATGTAGTGGTATCGACGTCATTTCTATCCTGATAAAGCAGCGCCAGTCGGTGACGGCCTACCGCATGCTCATCGATGGGGAACGCGAGCAAGGCAAAGAACCCACACTGTGGAAATACGTGAAAATCCGCTTTGAACTCAAGGGCAAGATCGACCCGGAAAAGGCCCGGCGCGCCTGCGAGCTGTCGATAGATAAGTATTGTTCGGTGGCGGCGACCCTGCGGGCCGCGGGCTGCAAAATCGATTGGGAAGTCCATGTGGACCCCGGCGTATAAACCCGCAGCGGACCCAGTACCCATACCGCACCTCCAAGTAGACCAGATCGCTGTGGCGATGCTGGATCATTAACCATAAAAACGAATTACCCAATGGCTCTTCATCCACTCACCGAAATGATTCGCACTCAAATCCCTCAAACGGACGAACACGAGCATTCCTCCCCCCTTTTTCTTACCAGCAGTTTTTGTTTCGATGATGCGGAGCAAATGCGGGCCGCCTTTGCCGACGAGAACGACGACAATATCTACAGCCGCTTTTCTAATCCCAACATCAAAGAATTTAGCGACCGGATGTGTGTGCTCGAAGGCGCGGAAGCGGCCTATGCCACCTCATCGGGCATGAGTGCGGTCTTTGCCTCCTTCATGACCTTCTTGAAGCAGGGAGATCACCTGATATCCTGCAGCGCTATATTCGGAAGCACCCACTCCATCATTTCCAAATACTTGCCCAATTACGGTATCGAATACACCTATGTCCCGGCCAATCAGCCCGAACTGTGGGAAGCCGCCATTCGTCCTAACACCAAAATGATTTTTCTGGAAACACCCACCAATCCCGGCCTGGATATCATCGATCTGGATTGGGCGGGTAAGCTTAGCCGTAAACACAACCTGCTGCTGAATGTAGACAACTGCTTTGCCACTCCGCTGGGTCAGCGACCCATCCAATTCGGCGCCGATCTGGTGGTCCATTCAGCGACCAAATGGATCGACGGGCAGGGCAGGACCCTGGGTGGGGTAGTCCTCGGAAGCAAAAAACTAATCCAGGATGTATACCTGTTTTGCCGCAGTACAGGACCAGCCCTATCGCCCTTTAATGCTTGGATTTTGAGTAAGAGCCTGGAGACCCTGGATGTCCGTATGGATCGTCATGCCTCCAACGCGCTGCATATAGCCCAGCATTTGGAGCATCATCCCCGGATTTCATGGCTGAAATATCCCTATTTGCCCAGTCACCCTCAGTATGGGATTGCACGAAAACAAATGAAAAACGGCGGGGGGATCATCTCCTTTGAATTGACCGGAGGGCTCCAGGCCGGTCGGCGCTTTTTGGACAACCTAAATATTCTATCGATGACGGCCAACCTGGGCGACACCCGCTCGATCGCTTCGCACCCCGCGTCCACCACGCACGCAAAGCTGACGGAAGCCGAACGGCTGGCGGTAAATATAACGCCTGGGCTCATACGCATATCTGTAGGTCTGGAATTTCGAGACGATATCTTAAACGATATCTTGCAAACGCTGGAGAAATGTTAGACGTGTAGTCTGACCCGGTTGCCGGAGGGAGGGTATTGTTTTTATTCCCCCCAGATTTCGCCTTTGCCTTCAAGCCATAGCTTGACCAGCTCCGTTGTCACTGACTTGGGCCGCTCGATGGGGAAGCCCAGAGCCCGATCCCAGCAGAGGCTTGCCAGCACGCCCAGGGCGCGGCTTACGCCAAAGAGTACCGTATAAAATTCATATTCCACCAACCCGTAGTGCACCAGTAAGGCGCCCGAATGGGCGTCCACATTGGGCCAGGGGTTCTTGATCTTGCCGATGGACTGCAGCACCGGAGGGACCGCTTCATATATATTCCACACCGTCTTGACCAGGGGCTCATCGGGCACATGCTTTTTTCCAAATTCCATTTGGGCCGTGAACCGAGGATCCGTCTTGCGCAGCACGGCATGACCATATCCAGGTACCACCTTGCCCTCGCTGAGGGTTTTCTTGACATAGGTGACGATCTGCTCCTTGGTGGGTAATTCGGTTTTCAACTCCTGGCGCATCTCCAAGATCCACTTGATTACTTCCTGGTTGGCCAGACCATGCAGAGGACCGGCCAATCCGTTCATCCCAGCCGCCAAACATAGATAGGGATCGCTCAGTGCGGAACCGACGAGGTGTGTCGTGTGCGCACTCACGTTGCCGCCTTCATGATCGGCATGGATGGTCATATACAAACGCATCAATTCCTTGAACGTCTCGTCTTCATACCCCAGCATGTGGGCGAAATTGCCAGCCCAGTCCAGCAGACCATTGGGATGGATATGATCTTCTTGCTTGTATTTACGGCGGTAGATATAGGCGGCCACTCTGGGCAAACGGGCAATCAGATCCATCGAATCATCGAAGACGGCTTCCCAATAATCTTTCTTGTTCATGCCCTCGCCATAGCGTTTGGCAAACTGACTCTCTGTTTGCAAGGCCATAATGGCCACGACGAATTGGGTCATCGGATGGGTGGACACGGGAAGGGCCTCGATGGCGGCAAAGACGTGATTGGGTACATGGCTGCGACGCTGCCAGTTAGCCGATAAGTCATGTGCGTCCTTTTCTTCCGGTAATTCGCCAATCAGCATCAAATAAAACAGCCCTTCGGGCAAGGGCTCACTGCCCTTGGGTGCCTTGGGCAGGCGCTTCTGCAATTCGGGGATCGAATAGCCCCGGAATCGAATTCCTTCCTGCGCGTCCAATAAAGAAGTTTCGCTCACCAGGCCGGTCATACCACGCATGCCATGGTAAATCTGCGACAGGGTAACCTCTCCTATCTTTTTGTTGCCATGTTCTTTAAGAATATCCTTGATTTCACTGGACAATGCTTCGGATTTTTCCTTAAACCGGTCTTTGATGAGGGCCATAATGGAATTATTTTGTCGTATGATGGATGGATCGGTGTGCCGACAGATCTGAGGAGATAAAGTTAGGCCATGGCCATCGCATGGCAAAGGAATTGCGCAAAGATTACCAGGCAGCAAGAAAAGTTTGGACAATGGCCCTGGGCGGCAATAGGAAAACCGGGCTGCACCCTATTTGGGCGTTAGCCTATATAACAACAACGCCAGCGCGCTGAAAATGATATTAGGTATCCAGGCGGCCAAAATGGGCGGGAAATTGCCTTTGATCGAAAAAGTGACCGAAAACTTATCCATGACCACAAAGGTCGAGGCCAGCACCAGGCCAATGGCGAGGTGAAGGCCACTGCCACCCCGGATTTTGCGGGTGGAAATAATGGCTCCAATGAGGGTCATGATAATCACCGAAAACGGTGAAGCGTCGCGGTGATAGAGTTCTACTTTATAATTGTTCAGCCCTTCGGTTCCGCGGATTTCTTCCAGACTCACAAACTCCTTTAGTTCCGGCGTCGAGAGCTTGTCTTTCATGTAATCATCCCGCCTGAGTTCTCCGGGTTTGACATTCAGGTTGAGGCTTGTATCGGGAATCTTACGAATCGTCTCCTGCAGGCCGTTCATGGTGCGTTCGATGGCATTGAACACTATCCAGTTTTTCTTGATATCGTCCCAGCGGATAGATTCGGAGCGCAGGTTATAAAAGACCTTGTGGTCTCTCACTTTACACATGAAGAAATTGCCGGCCATCTTGCGTGAGGTGTCGTAGTACTTGATGCCCACGTAAGTTATCGAATCCACCCGCAGGTAATAGTTGTTGTTTCGGAAGGGATCGCCGTTATAGGAACTGTTGCGGTCCACGTACGTGGCTTGGAAATTAGTCCGGATCTCATTGGCCTTGGGCACCCAGTACTGGCTGGCCACCCAAAACAGCAGGGATAGAAATATCGAACCCACCAGGTAGGGGCGCAGCATGCGGTCGTAGCGCACGCCGCCAGCCAGTATCGCAATGAATTCCGATTGGCCAGCCATTTTGGAAGAAAAATAGATGACAGCAATAAATACCATCAGCGGGAATATCATGGACATGATAAAGGGTACGAAGCCGATAAAATAATGGGTAACAATTTGCCAGGAGGTGAGGCCTGATTTAACGAAGTCGTCGGCCTTTTCGCTGGTATCAATGACTACGGCAATCACCGTAATGACCATCATCGTGAAGACGAAGGTGCTGAGGAATTTCTTCAGTATGTACCAGTCGAGTTTTTTCATCCAACTTACCCAGTTCGCAAATCCGGCCCAAAAATAGGTCAAAATGAACAGGCCCGGGACCGCTAAAGGCGAAGGGTTTGTGAAATTGCGCCTTGCTTGGAACCTTCGGCAGCCAGCGGCATGGCAAGGAAAACGCCCCGCGAATCCCTACAAGGCCCTCCAGTAGATCTTTACGATTCTTTTCCGTGACAATTCTTGTATTTTTTGCCGCTTCCACAAGGGCATGGATCGTTGCGCCCAATCTTGGGTCCGACCTTAATGGGTTCCCGCTTGCTCGGCTCTGTGGGTTCATAATAATCCCTTCCTTCATCGATGACTTGGCCGTTGGGTCCTCCGGCAGCCACCAGATCATCCTTTCGGACCTTCATCTTGCTCATATCGGTCTTTTGCTCTCTGCCTTCCCGGATCGGTCCATGCCCCTGCTCCACGGGAATGGCGCAATGGCAAAGGAAACTGACGATATCCTTATTCATGTCGGCATCCATGTGACGGAACAGCTCGAAGGCTTCCATCTTATAGATGACCAGGGGATCTTTTTGCTCCAGGTATGCGGTCTGGACACTCTGCTTCAGATCGTCCATAGCCCGCAGGTGCTCCTTCCAGGCATCATCGATGATCGCCAGTGTGATTTGCCTTTCCACGGCATTCATCAGTTCCCGTCCCTGGGTGTCGAGGGTCTTTTGCAGATTAGCCAGTACGTTGATGGATTTCTTTCCATCGGTGAAGGGTACCAGCACATTTTCGACATGCCGGCCCTGGTTGAGCAATATATTCTTAAACACCGGTACCGCATTGCGGCGCAGTTCCTCCATTTTCCGCTCGTAATTGCGCGTGGCCTCGGAGTACAGCCGCTCGGTCAGTGGCAAAGGATCGCCTTTGAGTAAGTCTTCCTTTTCGATCTCGGTGTCAATGCCGAAATTGACAATCGCTGCCAGTTTGAAACCTTCGAAGTCGTCCATTTCCTTAAAAGAGCTCACCAACCCTTCGGCTACTACGTAAAAGGCATTGTCCAGGTCCAGCGCAAGCCGTTCGCCAAACAGCGCGTGGTTGCGCTTCTTGTAGACGACATTACGCTGCTTATTCATGACATCATCGTATTCCAGCAGGCGCTTACGAATTCCAAAATTATTTTCTTCCACTTTTTTCTGGGCCCGTTCGATGCTCTTGGTCACCATGCTGTGCTGGATCACCTCTCCTTCCTTGTAGCCCATCTTATCCATCAGCGAAGCGATACGCTCACTGCCGAACATCCGCATCAGATCGTCTTCCAGCGACGAGTAAAACTGCGTGGTGCCGGGATCGCCCTGGCGTCCTGAACGGCCGCGCAACTGCCGGTCCACGCGACGGCTTTCGTGGCGCTCGGTGCCGATGATCGCCAGGCCGCCAGCCTCTTTTACACCAGGCCCCAGTTTAATATCGGTACCACGACCCGCCATATTGGTGGCGATAGTCACCGCGCCAGATAACCCCGCTTCGGCTACAACCTGGGCCTCCCGTGCGTGTTGCTTGGCATTGAGTACATTGTGGGGAATCTTCTTGACATGCAGCATCTTGCTGAGTAATTCCGAGACCTCCACTGAGGTGGTTCCTACCAGCGAGGGTCTGCCTTCTGTGCGCAACTTCTCGATTTCATCAATGACGGATTTGTATTTCTCCCGCTTGGTTTTGTAGACCAGGTCCTGATGGTCCTTTCGGATCACCTGCACATTGGTGGGAATGGTTACAACATCCAGCTTATAGATATCCCAAAGTTCGGCGGCTTCCGTTTCGGCGGTACCGGTCATGCCCGCAAGCTTGTGGTACATGCGGAAATAATTCTGCAAGGTCACCGTGGCATAGGTTTGGGTGGCCGCTTCGATCTTCACATTTTCTTTGGCTTCGATCGCCTGGTGCAATCCGTCGGAGTAGCGGCGCCCATCGAGGATACGACCCGTTTGCTCATCAACGATCTTCACCTGGCCGTCGAGCACCACATACTCCACATCTTTGTCAAATAAAGTGTAGGCTTTAAGCAATTGTTGCACCGTGTGAATGCGGTCGGCCTTGACGGCGTAATCGTTGAGCAAGGCCTCTTTCTGTTGCAGCTTATCGTCCGTCGAGAGCTCACTTTTTTCGATTTCGGCGAGCTTGATCGCGATATCGGGCAAAATAAAAAATTCGGGATCCTCGCCTTCCCGGGTGATCATTTGGATTCCCTTATCGGTCAGGTCCACGGAATTGTTTTTCTCGTCGATCGTAAAAAACAGTTCAGCGTCCGCCTTGGGCATTTCTTTCTGCTGATCGGCCAGGTAATAGTTTTCTGTCTTCTGCAATTTTACCCGGATCCCCGGCTCACTCAAGAATTTGATGAGTGCGCCAAACTTCGGTAGTCCGCGATGCGCCCGGATCAGGGCCAGACCGCCATCTTTGGGGTCGTCGTTGCCTTCGGATATTTTTTTCTTCGCTTCGTTGAGAAACTGATTTGCCACCCGCTTTTGGGCCTCGACCAGGCGCTCCACCCGGCTTTTTAAAATATGGTATTGTTGGTCGTCCCCCTTGGGCACCGGCCCGGAAATAATCAGGGGCGTTCTGGCGTCATCGATCAGCACGCTATCCACTTCATCGACCATGGCATAGTGATGTTTGCGTTGCACCATTTCGTCTGGCGAGTGCACCATGTTGTCTCTGAGGTAATCGAAACCAAATTCGTTGTTCGTTCCGTAGGTGATATCCGCATAATATGCCTTGCGGCGAGCTTCCCCGTTGGGTTCATGCTTATCGATGCAGTCGACTGTAATACCCAGCCATTCGAAAATGGGACCATTCCATTCCGAGTCTCTACGGGCCAGGTAATCGTTCACCGTGACGATATGTACCCCTTCGCCAGCCAGTGCGTTGAGATAAGCTGGTAGCGTAGAAACCAGGGTCTTTCCCTCCCCGGTGGCCATTTCGGCAATCTTCCCATCATGCAGGACCGCTCCCCCGATCAGCTGTACATCGTAATGCACCATATTCCAGGTAATGAGCGTTCCTCCGGCTATCCAGGTGTTTTTGTATATCGACTGATCTCCTTCAATGCGGATATGGTCCTTTTGGATGCTCAGGTCCCGGTCCAGATCGGTGGCCGTGGCCCGGATTTCTGCGTTTTCCTTAAACCGCCTGGACGTTTCCTTCACCACGGCAAAGGCTTCGGGTAAAAGCTCCTTGAGCACCTCTTCGATTTGTTTGTCGCGATCCTTTTTTAACTGGTCAATTTGGTTGTACATGGCATCCTTGCCTGCAATATCGCTGAACGGAAGATCCTCGGAGGCCTGGTTGAGCCGGGCAATTTCTTCGTCGATTTCCTTCAAATGCGCCTTGATCCGGCCCTTGAATTCGGTCGTCTTAGCCCTGAGCGCGTCGTTGGAGAGGCCCTGGACCTGGTCAAAATGCCTGTTGATCTCGTCCACCAGGGGGAGTATGAGCTTAATATCCTTTTGGGACTTGTTGCCGCCAAATATTTTCGAAATGAAGCCTAACATATTATGCCTATTAGTAATTTTTTATGATGCCAATCCCTTCTGCTGTCAAATATGATGCTACCCGCTGGTAATGAGCCAAATTGACAGAGGGGGCAAAGTTAGTAAAAAGCCATGGTAAATAGCCAGCTTGACCCCGGTAAAGGGGGTCGGGGCTGGGAGTTTGCCTCCGTCGTCGCCTTGTCTGGGTACCCAAAAAAACTTAACTTCATGGCTCGGGTCCGGTACGATCAAAATACCGACCTCCTCGCCAGATGCAAAACAAGGAAGCTTATACGCAAGAAGAGTTAAATCCATTGCAAAGTCTTGAGCAATGGGATGAAGACGTGCTAGTCCGCTACCCCGAAGAGGGCCAGCCGGCTAAGACCAAAGAGCAGTTCCGCGATTACGACAATCCCGGCCGCGACACCGTTCGGGAATTTTATCGCCTGAACCATAAATACCAGACTTACGATTTTGTGCGCGAAAAGGAAAGGGAGTTTTTGCAATTCAACCGCAAACAAATGCCTGTCTGGGGGGCGATGGAATTTCTCAATACTCTGGTGGATGACTCCGATCCGGATACCGATCTGGACCAGCTGCAGCATCTGCTGCAGACCGGCGAGGCAATCCGGGCCGATGGGCATCCCGATTGGTTTGTCCTTACAGGATTTATCCACGATATGGGTAAGGTGCTTTGCCTGTTCGGCGAACCCCAGTGGGCAGTCGTGGGCGATACGTTCCCGGTAGGCTGTAAATTTTCAGACAAGATCGTTTACCCCGAGTTTTTCCAGGATAACCCCGACAACTCCGATGAGCGCTACAACACGACTTATGGGGTATATAAGCCTGGGTGTGGGTTGCGTCAGGTACACCTTTCTTGGGGACACGATGAATACCTCTACCAGATGATGAAGAATCATTTGCCGGAGCCTGCCTTATACATGATCCGCTACCACTCCTTCTACGCTCAGCACCGAGAGCAGGCCTACGATCATTTAATGGATGATCATGACCGGGAGATGTTCGAATGGGTAAAGAAATTCAACCCCTACGACCTGTATTCCAAAAGTCCAAAGCCTCCCGTATTATCAGAGCTCAAGCCCTACTACGAGGCCCTGATTGCGAAGTATCTTCCAGCGACCATCAGGCTGTGAGGCGCTGTTCGGGGTGAGTGTTTGCGCCGAGTCCAGCGGACTCCGGCCTGTCGAGCTGGGGAAGTTGGTCCAGAGGATCGATGAGTAACCAAAGCAAGGTACCCACCAGGAGCACCGCCGCAATGACCAGCAAGGGCAGGTTAAAGTCATGGGTCTGCTCTACCAGCCTGCCAAAAACCAAGGCCAGGAAAAAGGACCCTATCTGGCCAAAAAAATTCATAGCCCCGGCCACTGTGCCTGCGTTGTTGCGCCCAATATCGGTACAGACGGCAAAAGATGTCATCACCCCAAAGGAATAAAAGAAATTGGCTGCTACCAGGCTCCAGGCTGCAGGGTAACGCCCCAGGAGATTACCTGCGGCCAAAATCGACACTCCGCAAAGACCGATGCCCAGCATCCCAATTAGCCGCCGGCCCAACCGAAGGCCTTTTTTCTTTACCAGATAGTCACTGCAAAACCCACCTACTAGGAGGCCGACCGCGCCCGCTGCAAACAAGAAAAATATGATGTATTTGGTTTGGTCTTCGCTGAACCCTCTCTTTTCCTGTAGGTAGACGGGCATCCAAGCGATAAAAAAATAATTGGCCCACTGAAAACAAAAATACATGCCCATGAGAGCCCAGATCGTACGGTTGCGAAAAATCAGCGACCAAGGAAGCAGTCGTTGTTGCTCACGGTGGCGGCAGCCGGCTTCGATATAGTGTTTTTCCTTCTCTGGCATCAGGCGCATCTGGGCCGGGAAATTGCGAAACCACCCGTAGCAAACCATCACCCAACCCACGCCGATCAGGCCATTGACAAAAAAAGGCATGCGCCAGCCCCACCTGGAGGCTAGGGGCAAGACGACCAGAGGCGCTATGGCAGCGCCGATCTGCGTGCCTATCCCCACCCAGGGGAGGGCCCGACCCGTCTCCCTCAGCGGGAACCACCGGGAAACGACCAAGATGCTGTTAGGCATGGTGCCCGACTCCCCCATACCAAATAAGAACCGGACCACGAGCAAGCTAATCAGACCCGTGACCAGTCCGGTTAACGCGGTAAACAGCGACCACCACAGGACAATGCGGATAAACACGGCGCGGGGCCCGATCCGGTCACCCCATGCTCCGGAAGGGATTTCGAAAAGCGCATAGGCCAGAGCGAAAGAGGCTACCACCCAGCCAAATTGTTCGTTATTCAGGCCCAGGTCGGCCTTGAGCCTCACGCTAACCAGGGAAATACAACTGCGGTCCAAGTAGGTAAGCGTGGTTAGCGAACACAAGAACATCAGAATCCGGTATCGATAAGGGAAGATCACTGGCAAGGGGCTGATTTGGTCCAAACAAGGAGCCGTTGCTCCTCCTTTAGCTTTCAACAATATAACCATATAGTGGGGAACGGGAAAAATCAATTTTTTGGATTGTCAAAAATATTAGTAATTTTATGGCTAAATAAGTTAGCGATGTCAATAGCCGGAAAAAACCTCAAATACTTGCGCAAACTCAGGGGTTGGACGCAGGAAGAATTTGCCGCCAAATTAAAAATCAAAAGGTCGCTGCTCGGAGCCTATGAAGAAGAACGCGCCGAACCTCGCATCGACGTGCTGGAACTGGTGGGCAATACCTTCAAGCTATCCCTGGATGAGCTCCTGCTTAAAGATTTGGGTGAGTCCAAGCCGGGAGGTTACTTGGCCAAACGAAGGGCGCTCAAGATGTCGGCAGCCAGCAACGAAATTCAGCTCGTACCGGTGAAAGCGGCGGCGGGTTATCTGGCAGGCTATGGAGATCCGGATTTTTTAGATGAGCTAAATACCTTTACCCTGCCCATGCTTGCGCCTGGCAATTACCGCGCCTTTGAGATCGTCGGGGACTCGATGCTGCCTACGGTAAGTGGATCGGTGATAATCGGCGAAAAAGTCGATGATATGGAAGATTTAAAAAGCAACCAGACCTATGTCGTTGTCTCGCGCCACGAGGGGATCGTGTACAAACGGGTCATGAAAAACAACAAATCCAAAAACAAGCTGACCCTCATCAGCGACAATACTGCGTATCAACCCTACCAGGTAAGCTCCGAGGACGTGATCGAAATTTGGAAAGCGCAAATGATCCTGAGTAAAGCCAACACCAGCCAGCGCTGGGACGTTAACCAGTTGGCCAGTTTGGTCAGCAATTTGCAGGACCAGGTCACGGTGCTTAAGAAGAAAATGAATTAGAAAAAAAAAATCTTCGGCTGCCTACTCCACTACCTTGCGCCTTATTCGGGAGAGCGATGAACCCTTGGTCAAAGAGCAATGCGCATGCCCAGTGTACCGGGAGCATGCTCCATCTCATGTCATGGCCTGCTGGTTTTCTCCAATTATGCCGCTAGCCGCCTATTGGATTTCGAGGATGGCGCCCGAACGTTTGTTCCCGTAGTTGGAGTCCATGATCGCGAAAACCCGCTCCCCGAGTCCAGGGTCAATCAAAGCCACCCCGGTAAAGCGGCTGAAGGCCGGCAATACCGCAAACTCCCGTCCAAAATAAAAGCACGGAAAACTGAGCGACTGTCTGCCCAATCCATTGATCCGAATACCGGGATGCAGGTGGCCCGATAAGATATAATTCTCCGGGCTGTTTACCGTATCCCCTATCTGGTCAAGATCATGAATGAACGTAAATGGCCCCCTTTTCCACTGGCCTTCATGCACCTCGATACCTGCGGACGCGTACCAGGCGAAGTCCAGGATATCATGGTTGCCTCGGACCAAGTGGATCCCAACAGTAGCAAAATTATCTCGCCATTTTTGGAAGAAATCCAATTCCTTATTTTCCCGACTATGGAAAAGATCACCCACAAAGATTATCTGAGTCGGCTGAAAATATTGCACCTGCGCAACCAGTCGTTGCAGATCTTCTTTAAACACAGCTTGAGGAACAGCGATACCCGCCTTTCGAAAATGTCCTGTTTTGCCAAAATGTGCATCCGATACAATCAGGCATTTTTCCTCTTCCCAGAACACGCAGCGATCTGGCGATAACCACAATTGCTGGTCTCTGGTACGATATGGAAGGCATGCCTGCATACCTACGCAATTTATCTAAAAATCCGACCCTCCTTGAATTTATCGGAATATATGCGTACTTAGTATGCTCAACACAAAAGCTACCACCATGGAAAACGAAGATATTTTGGACCCGTCCTTGGATAGAAAAATACCGGATAGACTCAATGTGCTGACCATACTCACGCTTATCGCTTGCAGCTTTGGTCTGCTGGTTTCGATCTGGGGTTTCTCCCACGCGAAACGCTCCTACGATGACATGCTCAATATGCAATCACAGATCGAAGACGCCCCGGCCTTTGTCCAGAAACTGGCGGGCCCCGACGCCGTGGAAATAGCGCGCAGGACCTACGTGAACCGAGTTCCCATCCTGTTGGTAACGCTGGCAGGACTGGCCTGCTGCACGATCGGGGCCATACAGATGAGAAAACTTAAAAAAACGGGCTTCTCCATGTATGTAGTGGGTGAACTGTTGCCAGTGGTCTCAGCCATCGCCTTAACCGGTGCGGCCTCGCTGAGTGGCTGGAGTTTTTCGATTGGGGTGGTCATCTCGGCCGTCTTCATCATCCTGTACGCGACCCAGCGAAAATACCTGGTAGAGTGAATAGGAAAGCGCTTCTGCGCCCGGCCAGTTAGTCCTCTCGCCTACGTTCGGGGGGATCGGGGAGATTATATTTGGCCTTGATCTGTGATCCCAGGCTATCGGCCCAATGGATGATGGAGGTCTTTTGGGCCTCCGTGAGTTTCGCATCTTTATGAATCCACAGATAGCTATCCAGCGGCATACCGTCTTCCTTAATCTGGCGGCTTATTTCTTTAAACTTGCGAAATTGGCGCTTGGGTTCATAAGTACTAAACTCCGAAAAATTCAACTCCCGCTTTCCATCGTCGACATGGTTTTGCATCCACCAGGCTACAGGCTGAATCCCAAAATACCAAGGATAGGTCGTGTTGTCGCTGTGGCAATCGTAGCAGGACCGCTTCAGCGAACCGAGCACATCGTCGGGCACGGGGAAGGCCGCAGCCATATCCCCCGTGGGCGGCGTCGTAGCAATATTTTTTTTAGGCCGGAAAAACTGCAGGATAACCAGGATGGCCAGCAGAACAAGCAAAATTTTTTTGATCATGTTTCTCGAAATTTATTGTGCCAAAAATAAGGGAATCACTGGGAACTCGGATGCTTCCAATGCAGAAAATATTATCGCCCTAGTTGCATTTGCATCCTGCGTACTCGGTCCTCCAGGTTTTCGGACGATACATTTTCCCGCATGCTGTCGACTTTGAGTGGAAAACAAAAGGGTGTCAGCTGCTGGGGAAATGTTATCACGATTCTGCTTTGCTCGATCCGCTGGAGCATATTCATCAGCCGCGCCTCTTCCATCTGCTGCTCCATCACTTCGCGGTAAGCCTGGCGTAACAGCAGATTATGAGGATCGTATTCGCTGAAGACGTTAAAAAGCAGCGATGCCGAGGATTGCAGGTGTCTGGCTTTTTTGGTTTCTCCGGGATACCCCTGAAAAATCAATCCCCCTATCACTGCAATGTCACGGAACTTGCGGCGGGCCATTTCAGCGCTGTTGACGCTGCGCTGAATATCGAGCGATAAGTCGTCTGGAGAGAAAAGTTCGTAGACGTTCGTGTCGTCTACGGGTATGGGTTGGTCGCTGAGCAATTCGAAGCCATAATCGTTCATGGCAAAGGAAAAGGTAATCGGCCTCTGGCGTCCGATCCGGTAGCAGAGTAAGGCGGCCATGGCCTCATGGACAAGCCTGCCTTCAAAGGGGTAGACAAAAAGATGATACCCATCCTTGGTTTCAATATGTTCGATCAGCAGTTCATCTACCCGGGGGATATGGGATAGGGCCTGCTGCAGGACAAAGAGGGGCTCAAGAGCCCGAAGTTCCAGATCGGTGTCGTCCGCCTTGAGGAGCAAAGAAACCATGGAAGTCTTATTCAACAGTGGACTGAGAGCATCACCCAATTTTCGTCTCAGCATCAGACCCAGATTAGCCGACAGCGGCATACGTCCCCCCTGCCAGCTGGGAACAATGGATTTTTTAGATGTAGACTTTCTCACCAGCGCCGTCATATCTTTGATCATCACAAATTCCAAATTACGACCGGCAAGGGTGAAGACATCTCCTGGTTGGAGCTTGGAAATAAAATATTCTTCGATCACCCCGATATAGCCGCCTGTTATGAATTTGACTTTCAGCATCGCGTCACTGACGATGGTCCCGATATGCAGACGGTGGCGCATGGCGATCCTTCGGCCGTTAATCTTGTAGAGTCCTGCAATAATTTCCACTTTTTTAAATTCATCATATTGCTGTAGAGCCACTCCACCTTGGGTGATAAAATGCAGAATATCATTCCACTCTTGCCGGGTAATATCCCGGTAGCAGAAGGTTGTCTTGATCTGGTCAAAAATTTGATCGGGGTAAAATCCATCGGAAATAGCCAGCGTCGATAGGAACTGCACCAGCACATCAAAGCACAAAAGCATGGGCTCCCTGCTCTCAATAAAATCGATCTTCATGGCCTCCTTAAGCGCGGCTGCTTCCACCAGTTCCAGCGAATGGGTCGGAAGAAAATAAATCTTGCTCACCTCTCCAGGTCCGTGGCCGCTGCGTCCTGCCCGCTGCAAAAACCTGGCCACCCCCTTGGGGGACCCAACTTGTATAACGGTTTCCACGGGCCAAAATCCACACCCAGGTCCAAACTCGCCGTACAGACAACGACCTTTAATTTGCCCGAATGAAGTGCCTCTTCCACCCATACCCGAAGCTGATAGTCGATCGAACCATGATGTAGGGCGATAGCACCGGCCAGCTCTGGGCAGACCCGCAGCAATTCCTGGTACCAGCGCTCGCTCATTCCCCGGGTGTTGATAAAGACCAGCGTCGTCCGGCTCCGCTGGAGGATGGGTACCACTTTGTCTACCAACTTGAGGCCTAGATGCCCGGACCAGGGAAATTTTTCGATTTCATCCGGCAAAATGGATTCCACCTCAATGGACTTATGAATATTGGCTTTGACAATAATGCCCGGGACCTGCAGTGGAGAAAGTAAGACTTCCTTGGCTTGCTCGAGGTTACCAATCGTTGCGGAGATCCCCCAGAGGCTGGGCGCTTTACCTGGTTTGGACCCTGGGGCCTTTTCTTGTTCCGACCCACGGTCCAGAGGGTCCTGCTTGACAAGATGGACAATCCGGGCAATCGCCAGTTCAACCTGCACGCCCCGCTTACTTCCCAGCAGCTCGTGCCACTCGTCCACGGCGATTAGTCTGACCGACCGGAATATGTCCGGATAGTTTTTTTGTGCCAGCAGCAAATGCAGACTTTCCGGAGTGATGATCAACACTTCTGGCATTTGCCTCTTTTGCCGCTGTCGTTCGGCCATCTCGGTGTCCCCGTTTCGAATGGCCACTTTCCAGCCTAAGCCAAGTTCCGAAATCACCTCTTCCATCGCCCGGCCAATATCTTTGGCCAGGGCGCGCAAGAGCGTTACCCACAGCAGTTGCAGATGGTTTCGGGACCTGGATAGATAGTCCTGCGGGTGCCGGTTAATGAAATCTATGAGTACGCCCAAAAAAACGGGAGAAGGTCTTGCCGCAGCCCGTAGGCGCATTGACTACACCCGATTCGCCATCCGCAATATATTGCCAGGTCTGCTCCTGGAAGGCAAAAGGCTGCAAACCCTTGGCCTCAAACCATTGGCGAATGAGGCTATATCCTATGGTCGATTGGACTTTCAATAACGTTTTGCTTGAACAGAATTGGGCGGCTGGCCACCTGCGCAGGTTGACTCAGCGTCGGTCACAAGGTTTTCAGGTATTCGACAATCGCCTTACGCTCCGCACTGCTCAACCGATCGCCGAAATAATGCCCTTGGTTACCGTAGCCGGGCAAATCCGTATTGTAGACTTTTTTGCCATCGGGCGCGCTGTGCGCCGCGAATTTCCATCCCGGACTGGCGTAATCGTACTGCGGGTCGTCAAAATCACGAGACCAATACCTGGGACGGGCTTTCGAATCCAGGACGCCCTCCAGCGTCGGTACGGAACCGTTATGCAAATACGGAGCCGTAATCCAAACGCCATCCAGTGGCGGGGCGATGTATCCGTCAAAGGGTTCCAGCCGGGCTGGATGATCTCCTTGGGCAAACCAGCTGGTATTGAACCAGTCGATAAATTGGGAGCTTTGGTAATTGCTCTTGAAAAGCATCGAGTCGGTTTGGATGACGGATTCCGGAATCAGCAGATTAGGATATTCGCTATCGCTGCCGTAATGGCCATGGCACTTGGAGCAATGCTCGACATACAGGGTCCCGCCCTGGGCCGCCAATTTTTTATTGATGGATAAGGGTACGGTGGAGGATTAATGGAATTGATATATGCGAGCACGTCGTTGAAATGGCTGTCCACTTCGCGGGATTCGGCGGTGCCATTGACGGTAAGTAGGTTTGCTGCCATGAGAAAACGGCTGAAGTCCCCTCGACCAAATCCATTATAGAACATGGCGTGCTTTTTTTTCAACATCCACCAGGCCGGAACGTCGGTGGGTATCACCTCCGTGGGAACATCCAACAAGGGTTTTTCACTCCAACGGAATGTGTTTCGGTCGCGGTGGGCCGCCAGCAGAGCTGCCAGCCGGTCTGCCGAATTGACCCCTCGGACCTGGGTGGTCAGCTGGTCGCCGATCACTTTGACGACTTTCAAGAAGGGTTCGGCAGCCTCATACTTTTGCGGATCCAGGTTCTTCAATATGCGTTCGGAAGCCTCCGCCACCCGGGGATCCAGTTTGCGGTTGGTGGCAAAATCTACGGTGGAATTGCCCAAGCCGATGTACAATTTCCCGTCGAAATACCTGAGCGTGACATTGCAGGCAGTTGGGAGCGACCACAATCTCTCCGTTAGGTGCCTTTACGGCCGTATATTCATAAGGAATATCTCGGTTATAGCCGTCTCGCTTCAGGTAATTGACCGAACTTTTTCCAAAGCCCAACTTAAAATAATTGTAGGGAACCCCGCTTTTCAAGTAATCGCCGGTCGTCAGATACGAAAATCCTTTTTGGGCGTCCCCCTGGCGCTGCGGGCTGGAGGGAATAAAAACCGGCTTGTCCTCCTCCAAGTAACGGATCGCTCCACCGAAGGCCAGTCCCCCAGCAACCAACGCGATAAGCACGATGAGTTTATTCATAGAGAATCATTTCGCAACCTAAAAATAAGACAAGAAGCCCTTCCAAACACTTTCCCCGCAACCATTCATCCAGATCCATGGCGCCAATAGCGCATGGACAGGCTTTTCGTGTTTGGTCAACCCGCGGTGCAGCCGCGGCTCGGTTGGAGAAAAGAAAAAGTAATGCTTTACTCAGTAAACAGCCACGATATTCCCATTCACTTTTTTGATAAAGAATAATTTTTTATTCTCGAAATAATCGAGCGTCATGTCGTGCTTGTTTAGAAAGACGGGTTGTATATCGAAATCATTGAATGGACTAAATTTCCTGTCGGCGATATAGCTACCCAGGTCATGGCCATGAACCTGGAGCAGCCTGCAAAAATGATAAACAGTCTCATAGCCCCTGAGCACCATATCGCTAGGTCTGGAATAGAAACGGGTTTTGAAATATTGTTGGATGGAAGACACGAGGGAGTCGTTAGGATTGGCATAAAAGGGGGTCGTGTAGTAGATTTCCTGGTCTTCGAATTCCGGCTGGGAGAAGGCGTCGATATTGTCCCAGGTGGGCATACCAAATATCTTCGTGACATAGGTCTTGTTGACCGAAGCCAGCTGGGCGCAGATCGCCTTGCCAAAATTTTCCTCCATGCTGGCCACTACGACAATGGTTTTTCTCGAGCTGTCCAGGTGTGGGGTCAATTCGCTGAGCGTCACAGGCTCATCCAAATTGACGAAGGCGAGTTTCAAAGGAACCGAGGCGGTACTCTTTCCAATCTCCTCGAAATAATTCTGCAGGCGGTCTTCCTGCGATCCACGCTTGCGAAAAACCACGATATCACTTAAGGGGTAGTTGCGTTGCAGAAATTTATAAATGCCTTCGCAATGGGTAAGCAGCGTGGAATTGAGAATCACAAAATCGGGGTTGTTGGTAATCCCCCCGTCATTGGGATACGATACGTTGATAAACGGCACATTGAGATGTGCCGCCGTCCGGGCCAGCTCGCGCATTTCAGAAAGATTCACCTCTCCGATGATCAATTCAGTACCCTGGAAATTGGCACTATCCAGAATCTGCGCTACGCTTTGGGACGAAGAGCGTGTGTCATAAAAATGGACGTCGAGAGGCACTTTTTCCGATTCCAAGGTGTCCAGGGCTAGCCTGGCCCCTTCGTAAAACTCAAGGCCGGGGTTAATGAATTTGGGAAAGCTGGCGCCATAGCGGTAATTGCCGGAAGGATCGAAGGCCGAATCCAGGTACAGTGGCGCAAAAATGGCGACGCGGTGGCGCTTCAGGCTATCGGTCTGAGCCGGAGAAGTCTCCCACAGAAAGACACATGAAATAAGAGGAAATAAATATCGAAAATATGCCTTCATACCATGTCCAAAATGCC
The DNA here is from genome assembly GCA_963742225.1 of uncultured Chitinophagaceae bacterium. Classification (GTDB taxonomy): domain Bacteria; phylum Bacteroidota; class Bacteroidia; order Chitinophagales; family Chitinophagaceae; genus Puia. The sequence goes on from CAVULD010000007.1 coordinate 118,876, forward strand.
GGTTACCCTGGCTTGCATAGCTCATTCCCACTCAATGGTGGCTGGAGGCTTGCTACTGATATCGTACACCACCCGGTTGATGCCCTTGACGTTGTTGATGATTTCATTGGAAATATCCGCTAGAAATTCATAAGGCAGATGAGCCCAATCGGCAGTCATGCCATCCACCGAAGTCACCGCCCGCAGGGCTACCGTAAATTCATAGGTCCGCTCATCGCCCATCACCCCAACACTTTTGACCGGAAGCAAAATCGCCCCCGCCTGCCAGACACTGGAGTATAGATGACGATCTTTGAGTCCTTGAATATAGATATTATCTGCCTGTTGAAGCAAATGAACTTTCTCTGGCGTCACCTCGCCAAGTATACGGATCGCCAGGCCCGGTCCAGGGAAGGGATGACGCTGCAGCATCTCTTCGGGGACGCCCAGCTCGAGCCCCACCCGCCGCACCTCGTCTTTGAACAACAGACGCAGCGGCTCCACTAATTCCATATGCATTTTCTTGGGCAGCCCGCCTACATTATGGTGTGACTTGATGGTTTGTGAAGGCCCATGCACGGACATGCTCTCGATGACGTCCGGGTAGATCGTCCCCTGGCCGAGTAGTTCTACCTCCTCAATTTTCTTCGCTTCTTTTTGAAAGACTTTGATGAATTGCTTGCCTATCGTTTTTCGCTTTTCTTCCGGCCCCGTTTTGCCCTTGAGTTTGGCATAGAACAATTTCCTTGCGTCCACCCCTTTGACATTCAGGCCGATTCGCTGGTAAGTCTCGAGGACTTGTTCGAATTCATCTTTGCGTAATACCCCATTATCGACAAAGATCCCATAGAGTCGCTCGCCGATCGCGCGGTGAATCAAGGTAGCCGCTACCGTGGAATCCACACCCCCACTTAGGGCCATGATCACTTTACGGTCGCCAATCTTGTTTTGGAGCTCACTTACCGTATCGTTGATAAAGTGGGCGGCCGTCCAGTCCTGCAAGCAGCCGCAGATGTCAACCAGGAAATTCTTGATGATCTTCTTGCCTTCCACCGTATGATAGACTTCTGGATGGAATTGCAAGCAATATAATGGGAAACCTTCAGTAGGGTCTCTCTTAAAGGCTGCGTAGGGGATGGATTCGGTCGTAGCCAGAACGCTAAATCCCTGGGGGAGGTCCAAAATCGTGTCTGCATGGCTCATCCAAACCTGGGAGAGCTCCGTCACGCCCTTAAGAATAATATCGTCCGTATCCTTATGCAGTAAGGCACGACCGTATTCACGCTTACTGCTGTTAGCCACATGGCCACCAAATTGTTTTGCCGTCAATTGGGCGCCATAACAAATGCCCAACACGGGCAGCTCGGCGTGAATCTTGCGGATATCGACAACGGGCGCCTGCTGGTCATTCACGGAAAAAGGTGAACCCGAAAGGATTATCCCTTTCAAGGAAGGATCCGTTTTCCATTTCTTATTAAAGGGAACAATTTCACAGTAGACGTTGGCTTCACGTACCGCTCTGGCAATCAGCTGGGTATATTGTGAACCGAAATCCAGGATGAGAATCTTTTCCGCCATGGTGGTGCGAAGATAAGAAAAGGCTCGCTAGTTTGGCTGGCGCTGGTGCGGCCGCAAAACAGCACGCGCCAAAACCACCCGCCACGCTCTTCCACGAGCCTTGTTTGACCAGCGCCGGCCAAGCGACAGAATGTTTTTTAAATGGGGCAAAAGGAGTAACTTTTCTGCCACCTAAACAAGCATCAATATGAAATTCCAGGCATGGCTTTGGATGGCATTGGCCCTTGGATTGGGTTCCTGCCACGAAATCTGGGGCAAACGAGTACGCGGCAATGGGGTGATCAAAACAGAGGAGCGCAGCGTGTCCTCGTTTAAGAACGTGGAAGTCGACGGCAGTATGAAGGTGTACGTATCGCAGGGGGAAACCAAGCCCGTGCGTATTGAAGGGGATGAAAACCTCCTTTCCTATGTCCAGCTGATCCAGGAAGACGATAAGATTATCGTCAAACCCCGGGAAGGCTATAATCTCGAACCTTCTGGGGAATTGAAAATTTTTGTGACTTCACCGGTCTATGGATCAATTGAAGTTTCCGGGGCCACAGACATTATCGGCCAGACCAAAATTGTCAATCCCGAATTGCTGGAACTCCATGCCTCGGGAGCCGGCGATATAAAAATGGAGCTCGATGCGCCCAAAGTGACGGCTGAAATCAGTGGTGCAGGATCGATCGACCTTAAAGGCCAGACCAAGGATGCTGATTTGGAACTCACCGGGGCCGGCCACGCGCACTGCTACAATCTGCTTTCCGAAAATACCAAAGTGGAAATATCCGGGGCGGGCAGTGCCGAAGTGTATGCTTCGGAGAAACTTGATGCCACCGTAAACGGCGCCGGAAGCGTAAGCTATATGGGCAATCCCAGCAGTGTCTCCCAACATGTGAGCGGGGTGGGCAGTGTAAATAAGGCAAATTAGCTCTCATCTCAGAAGAAGGGAGACTTATCCGGCCCCTCATCACGCTAATTCCATCTGGTCCCCCAGGTCTCGGCGGCGTTAAGTACATAGCAAGCCCGCAAAAATGAACTACACCAAAACGGCTACCCTAGGAATAGACTTGCCCCTGCAAAGACAATAACGCAATGTAAAAAAGCCGATTAGCTGCTTAGAAATTTGCCCGTGACATGCCACTTGGGATTGCTGATCTATAACGACCATTATGTTTAAACACTACGTCTCCCACAGTGACACCGAGGTGCAGGTACGGCCGAAGTTATGATAGGTAGACGGCCGTGACATGAAATCATTAACTATATGTCACGGCTTGAGATCTTGTACCTTTCAGTTGGTCCAACCTAGTTCACCTAGTAGAAAATGGCATATTTAGTTCGCTTAGCTATTTCACCCTGCAGACAACCTACACATAGATTCGCTTAGGAAATCCGGACTACATCAAAACCTAAGGGGAGCGCAAGTAGCTCCACAACCAATGTTCCAGCCCAACTGATTCGTTACCCAGAGTCGCAGTGTCCAGCAGGTAAATCTTGTCATCGCAGGAGTGAATATCCGCGCCTCACCCGTGGTCAGACCCAATAATTGGAAATTTTGTAAACAGCATAAACTAATACACATGTCAACACACAAACTCACACTTCCGCTTTTCGCTTTGCTCCTAGGACTGGCGTACGGTTGCAATCAGCCGGAGCAGAAAGCCGAAACCACGGACAGCACAGCCGTGTCAGCTAGATTCGATCGCAGCGTTTTGCCCATCCTGACCCATCCCTTCGCAGGAAAGGTCGACACAAATGCCTTTGATTCTAAACCCGATTTCCCTGTTGAAGTGGCTGCGCCTGCCGATGCCCCGAATGTGCTGTTAATCATGACCGATGACGTTGGTTACGGCGCTTCTAGCACTTTTGGTGGGCCTGTTTCTACCCCCACGTTTGACAGCCTCGCGGCCAACGGACTGCGCTACAATGAATTTCATACCACTTCACTATGTTCACCTACCAGGGCTGCTCTTATCACCGGGCGCAATCACCATAACGTAGCTAGCGGCGTGATTACCTAAATGGCCACGGGCTACGACGGCTAGCAGCCTGGTCCCGAAGTCCTGCGCCAGTGTGGGAGAAATCTTAAAAGACAATGGCTGGAACACCGGATGGTGGGGTAAGATGCACAACGTACCAGATTGGAAAAGCAGCACTTCCGGACCTTTCGATCTTTGGCCCAATGGATTAGGCTTTGAATATTTTTATGGCTTTTTGGGAGGAGACTGTGACCAATGGCAACCGGTCATGTTTGAGAACACCACGCCCATCGAACCTTCCATCGGAAAACCAGATTATATCATGGACCGCGACCTGGCTGACAATGCAGTGAACTATATCCACAGGCACCATTCCATCTCACCACAGCGGCCTTTTTTCGCTTACTATTGTACGGGAACAGCACATGCCCCCCACCAGGCGCCCAAAGACTGGATTGCGAAATATAAGGGCAAATTGACCAGGGTTGGGATAAGGTTCGCAAACAAATTCGCGCCCCAGAAACAAATGGGCGTCATTCCTCAAAACACCAAGCTTACTCCCCGCACCGAAGGTATCCCTGCCTGGGATAGCCTGACATCAGACCAAAAAAAATTGTATGCGCATGAAATGGAAGTATATGCAGCAGCTCTGTCATTTGCCGATTTTGAAATCGCTCGGGTAATTAATGCCGTAAAAGAAACCGGGCAGCTGGACAACACGATTATCATCTATATCATGGGAGATAACGGCGCGAGTGCGGAAGGTTCGGCACAGGGAACGACAAATGAAATTGGAACAGCAGCCAATGGATTCGCAGAAGATATTCCTTTCCTAATGCCCCAGTATATAAACTGTTCCAGATATACCTACAATCACTACTCCTACGGATGAACCAATGCCATGGATTGCCCTTTTCAATGGACCAAGCAGGTAGCTTCGCATTTTGGGGGCACTCGAAACGGTATGGTGATTAGTTATCCCAAAAAGATTAAGGCCAAAGGGGAAATTCGTTCGCAATTCCATCATGTAATCGATATTGTTCCCACGATTCTCGATTTGTGCGGAGTACCACAGCCAAAGCGAGTGAATGGCGTGGATCAAAAACCGATGGATGGGGTCAGTATGGTGTATTCATTTAACGATGCACAGGTCAAATCGCTCCGGGATACGCAATATTTTGAAATGATGGGGAACAGGGCGATCTATAATGACGGTTGGGTAGCCTGTACTACTCCTTTCCGAAAGCCTTGGGAGACCATTGGAGTGGAATCCAAGTACCCATCTCGCGATTTTGCATGGGAGTTGTACCATATCGCTGACGATTTCAGTGAAGCAGATAATCTCGCGGGTAAGAACCCGGAGAAATTGAAGGACCTCCAGAATCTGTTTTATGAAGAAGCCAAAAAAAATAATGTGCTCCCTCTAGACGCATCTGCTGCGCCGCGCCTCAATCCCGCCATTCGTCCAAGCTTGACTACGGGTAGACTGCATTTTGAATACTATCCAGGCGCTACCAGAGTTCCGGAAGGCTCGGCTCCTAATTTTAAGAACCAGTCCTGGACCATGACGGCAGACGTAAATACCACCGCCAATTCGCAAGGAATTCTCGCTACCATGGGTGGTTATTTCGGAGGGTTCGCCCTGTTGATAAAAGATGACAAGCCTATGTTTATATATCGGGGAACCAATCAGCCGAAATGGCTTACCACAGTTCAAGGGCCTCAAAAACTCTCCTCAGGCCCCCATAAAATCACCCTCGATTTTGTGTATGATGGTGGAGGCATTGGACGAGGCGCGAACCTAATATTGTCCGTAGACGGTAAGCAGGTCGCCCAAAAAAGAACGGAACGAACGATCCCCATCAGATTCTCGTTGGATGAAACCTTCGACGTCGGTGAGGATACGGGTACTCCGGTCGAATTCACCATCTATGAAACGCCTTTCAAATTTACTGGCCAATTGAACAAATTAACTGTTGATCTAAAGGGCAGCAATTTGAGTGCATCGGACCGCAAGAAAATAAAGGAAGGTGAGCTGTTGGCTGAACTGGCAAATCAGTAATCCCAACAATTGGTTTACCAAAATCGGCTGATTTTATATGTAAAGGACCGCTCTGCCGAAGAGCGGTCCTTTACATTTACAATAGGAGCTGGACCAGGTCTCGAAAAATTATATTGCGCTCAAATCTGGGGCCTTTAGCAGGCCTATGACTGATGTGTATGTTGGGTCTTTAAGTCAAAGCTCGACATCAATTCGAAGAATTATCCTCCCACCTAAGATTTACCCATGCACCAGCAGCCATGCCAGCTTTCTCCCAAGATTTATCACGTTCAATTAAAATATTCACCAAGGTCAATCGTCTACCTTAATATGAAGGGCTTTGCTGGCTATGCGAATAGTGGAGCCCTAACGAAACGACCATTCGAACTGGGCCGGCAAAATGGGTCAAGCAGCACGAGAATTGGCCTAGGCCCACGGCAACCAACCCGAAACAATTGACTTGCCCACGCTTCATTCATTCACCGGGCGACTTGCCTGGAATCGAAAATATCATGTTTATGAAACTCATTTATATGTTCATTAACCTTGCTGTTGCCTGTAGCAGTCTGTCCGCACATGCCCAAGATGGCTGGGAACTTACCAAAGAAACGGACGGCATCAAGGAATACACCCGCAGCAGCGATCAAGGCAAGGTCAATGAAATAAAGGTGGAACTGACGCTCAAAGCCAAGCTCACGGAAATCGCTTCCCTTGTTCTGGACGTCGATAATTACACCAAATGGTCGCGCAACCTCAAAATGTCCTATGTATTGAAGCAAGTGAGTTCCAATGAATTATATTTTTATACCGAAGTAAATTCTCCATGGCCTGCCCTCAACCGCGATTTGGTCGTGCACCTACAGATTTTGCAAGATTCAGAAACTAAAGTGGTGACCATAAAAGAGGTCGGGGTACCTAACTTCATTCCCCCGAAAAAAGACATCGTCCGCGTTCCTTTTTCCAACGAGACATGGACCGTAATTCCCCTTGATCCGTCCCATCTGAGGATCACCTATTACCTGCAAATCGACCCAGGTGGAGGAATGCCTGGATGGCTAGCGAATCTTTTTGCTGCCAAAGCTCCCATGGAGAGTTTTAAGTATCTAGCCATACTGGTGCAGCAACCCAAATACCAGCAATCGGCCCTTGCATTCATAAAGAACTAACTATGGAGTTTTGCACCGCCTAAGCGCCTTGGCTCGGAGGTGCGGAAAAGTTTTCCGTTAGCTACGCGTACTGAGAGCTGATTTGGTTTCAACAGATTCTGCGACCAGCTAGATCGCCATCACGAGTCTCTAGGGCGGAGCCAACGATCCTCGATGCCATGACCTGGTTATAGATGGAACGGGTCGGGAGAGCAAGCGCAGTATCACGCCCATGGGCACCTGAAAATCTCGCGGATATCTGCAAGAACTTGATAAAGTCCCAAATCGGGAAGCAAAAGCTTTTGGCCAAGCCGCACAGCATACTACAGGAGCCTCACGCTAACGCAAGATCGAAGAGTTTCCAGCAAAAAAGAAAGTCCGCATAAAAAGGAGCCTGAAAGTTTCGACTCCGTATGAATTATTATTATTTTTAACCTTAGTGCCATTTTTTTACCTCTAAACGATTGTTATGCAAAGACTAATCTGCTTTTTGGTGGCTTTGGCCATCGCCCAATACTGCCTTGCACAAGGAAGCGATACGGATCCTATATTTAAGAAATTCAAAGTAGATGTAAGTCTCGGTTATACGGTCCCAACCAGCTCAACCCCCGGAGCCAATTTCAATGGCGGCATCTTAATTGCCATTGAACCTAAATACGCCGTTATTGATCCACTGGCCATTGGATTACGATTTGAAGAGGCCGTGATCGTTCATGAATACACTAATAACAACTCCAATAATTCCAACCCAAGCAATGGAGTAGGCAATATCTCCTTTCTCGCCACCGGCGACTATTATTTTACCAATACAGGTTTTCGTCCCTTTGCGGGAGCCGGCGCTGGTGTATACGTTGTGGAAAATGTGGATTCCTCTTACATTAATGGTACCAACACCGGTCCGGTACCCACTACTGCCCGATTTGGGTTTATGGCTCGAGCAGGTTTTGAAGCTAGTCACTTCAGACTGGGGATTGAATATAACATTGTAGGGGCCAATGCCAGCTACCTGGGACTCAAGGTGGGGGTCTGCATTGGAGGCGGAAGGAAGCAGCCGGCAAACTGACAGCGGTCCAGATACTGAACATATTTCCTGTACTGCCTGACTTCTTAGCAAACCACAATTCCACACTATTCGTCATGGAAATAATTTGTCTTCGCTGGTAGTCCGCTCGATGCGAGGTACCCATAAACATGTCATTGCAAAACAACGAACGCAAGATTTCCGGCTTAGAGTGTACTATAATGCGAAAACACTTGATTATCCCTGCGGGCCGGGGTAACGTAAAGAGAAGGCAATGAAGCCTATGAGACATGCATGGAAGCGGCACTTCTGGCTACACCATCCAACCACGCCCAAATTTTTCATAATGAAAATCCCACTGGAGTTGCAACCGCAAGAAAACCCAAAAAAAAATCGAATAGTTTGAGGTGGTGGCTCGAATTGCGACCTAATAAGATGAATCGGTAGGTTATGGTGTCCAGCAGATAAAAATTCCAGGGACAAGATAAAATCGCATATATTTATTATGGCAAGAAAAAGAGGACATAAAGCCGCTGTCGCGGGAATTAGGAAATTGGCTGACCACTAAGGCGTACCCGAGGGATAAAAGAAACTTTTCCTGCCAGGTTGGATAGGTTTATTTATTCAGCTGCTTCGATGCGGATTCCGTTCCGCATCCCGGGCAATGGTAGCGCAGGTTGGCTAAAGGCGTTGTCTGTCTCTGCAGTCTTCGTGTATTTTATTGATTCTCCATTGGAAACTGCCTGCTAATCTATTGGTGTACCCAATAGCACCTACTTTCTTATTATTATCGAAGCAAGTACTCTGCGAACCAGGCATGCATTTGATATTAGGCATAGAGTTCAACTAGGCAAGAATAGGCGGTCATCTTGCGTGACCTACTTTTTTGACTTGGGCTAATCAACGAAACATGGTTAAAGACATTTCACAAATTGATCGGGAAAGTTTCAGGCTCTTAGTCGATAGCGTAAAAGATTACGCCATTTTCATGATCGATTTAGCTGGCCGAGTCAGCACCTGGAACAAAGGAGCCGAGCAGATCAAAGGGTACAAAGCCCGGGAAATTATTGGATCCCATATTGCGTTTTCTATACTCCGGAAGCTATCGAGCTTAATGAACCGGAAAAAAATTTACAAAAAACCCGAGACCTAGGGCGATTTGAATCCGAGGGCTGGCGCATGCGTAAGAATGGCTCCATATTTTGGGCAAATGTGGTCTTTACTGCCTTAAAAGATGCGCAAGGAGAACTTATCGGATTTGCCAAAGTCACCCGAGACATGACCACTAGAAAGCGGGCGGAAAAGGAAATCCAGACTATAAACAAAAAGCTTACGGATCAATTGGTTAAGAGTAGGTCGGAGACGACTGACTATATTCATGCCCTGGACGAATCCTCCATTGTTGCTATTACCAATCAGAAGGGAATTATTACGCACGTCAATGAGAATTTCTGCACGATTTCCAAATATTCCGAACAGGAATTGTTGGGGCAGGATCACCGCATCATCAATTCCGGATACCATCCTAAAGATTTCATTCGGGACCTCTGGGTGACAATTGCCCACGGCACGATTTGGAGAGGAGAACTGAAGAATAAAGCAAAAGATGGTTCCTATTATTGGGTCGATACAACCATTGTACCCTTTCTGAATGAACAAGGCAAACCTTATCAGTATCTGGCGATCCGAAGTGATATAACTCAACGTAAAAAAGCGGAGGAAGAAATTATCCAGATCAACAAAGACCTGGAAGGCAAGGTTAAAGTGCGAACCCAGGAGCTAACGGCTGCCCTGGAAAGGGAAAAGGAACTCAGCGAGCTGAAATCCCGATTTGTTGCCTTGGCATCTCATGAATTCAGGACACCCTTGAGCGCCATTCTTTCCAGTGCCTCCTTGATTGGCCACTATAAAGAGTGGGATCAGGATGATAAAAGACAAAAACACATTAACCGGATTAAATCATCGGTCGGTCACCTAACCGATATACTGGACGAATTCCTCTCCCTGGAAAAGCTCGAACAGGGCAAGGTGGATGTAATCCGAACGACGTTTAATCTGCAGGAATTTATGGAGGATATTGTCAGTGAGATGGAAGGTATGCTGTCGAAAAAAGACCAAAAAATTAATTCCACCTACGAGGGTCAGGCAGAAATTTTTCTGGATAAGAAAATCCTTCGGCATATCCTGCTAAATCTTCTTTCCAATGCTTCCAAGTACTCTGCCCATGGCAAATCCATCCATCTAGCCACGTCCGTAGCGTAGCGCCATCGTAACCGTATCGGTAAAAGACGAGGGGGTCGGCATTCCGGAAGATGCACAACGGGAAATATTCTCCAAGTTCTTCCGAGCTGGAAACGTCAGCCATATTCAGGGAACCGGCCTGGGGCTTAATATCGTTCAAAAATATGTCGATTTGCTCGGGGGAGCAATCGACTTTAGTAGTCGGGTTAATGAAGGATCGGTATTTATGGTTAGGTTCCCCTTAGCCTGACTCGCCCCGGGTCCGCTCTAGGGAGCGCCACCGTCCCGGACCTCTCGATCTGTTCCGTTTACCATCCACCGGCTAGCCTGTCCACAGTCAGTCGGAAGACTGATTCAACTCATCTGCATTCCCAGAGCAGACGGCTAAGTTTGTAGGCTATGACGAAAATCTTGATTATTGAGGATAATGGCGATATCCGAGATAATATTGCTGAATTGCTCGCCCTGCATAATTTTACGGTGCTTGAGGCGAAAATTGGCCAGGAAGGATATGACCTGGCAAGAAAGTCTGTTCCAAACCTCATCATTTGTGACCTGATGATGCCGCATACGGAGGGTGAGGTATTTTTAAATCTGGCAAAAAGCGACCTGACGGTCAAAAATATCCCCCTCATCCTATTTTCTGCGGGCTCTTTGCCCCCTCATATTAAGAAAAGATTGAAAGCGGGAAGGGATGGCAATTTGCATAAGCCTTTTACGGAGGAGAATTTGCTTGCAGCGATTACCAAAGCGCTAGCCCAAGATACCTCGTCCCCTCTCGTTGCTCGGTCTCCCAATACGCATTAGCCTGGGCCAACTGCTCGAAATATGAGAGGTGCTCGACGGATTGACGGTCTGGGCTCTGCGCGCATAAGGTTGATAATCAAAACGCTTACGGCCACCTGAAAAGCGTCAGGTCTAATACCATCCCTACCGAGACCAAATCTCTATTGTAATGCCACCACTGCGGAGCCGCAGGAAATCCACGACGGCGAGACCAACTCCGCACAAGGCCTAGGTTAATCTCCCTTAATTCAGATTATGCTTGCTTACATGCACCGCATCAGCCTTTGGGCTAACCAAGGAACAGGCACTGCAGGCAACCAGCTTGAATAATGCGAGGATCTTGGGTGCTGGAATGTTTTAATGAGGCAAAATGGACGCATAATTTCCTGATAAATGGGAATACACCATGGAGATTATCTTACGGAATACCACGCGGGAACTACCTTGGCCAATCAAGCTAGAGAGCCTACATGGACAGGCGCCGCCGAACGCGCAGTTGCCCTAAATTGGAGAAATTGCCGCTAACGACTCGAAATAAAAAGAATAGTTCGGTGCAAATCCTTCTCCGGGCCATCACCAACTCAAATTGCCGGGCGCGAAAGGTGGCGCCATCATAAAGACACAAATTTTACCTTGATTCGGATGTCTTTATTGCGCCCCTGATCATCTGTACAAGATATCTTAATAGGCCCTTCCTGAGGAATAAAAAACTGCTTGGTTTTGACATTCGCCGCTTTGTAAAATTTATCATTGATATACCAATATACCCGGTTGACATCTTGGCTGGTGTTGCAAGCCAACTCCAAAGGCTCGGGATCTTTGGTGTTGATGAGGTATTCGCTTCCGTTAGACGGCGACGTAATTTCGGGACCCGAAGCTTTGAATATCATTTCACAAGAAGGGTTATGCGGGGGGATTTTTTCATATGCAATCTTATGCTGGTCAAAATACCGTTGCATATCCGCCGAAACATATCGAAACCATTTCTTTTTATACCCGCTAGCAGGCGCGCAGCTTGGACAATAGGAGGTTTTTTCGTCCTGCGACACCAGTACCAGCCGATTCTCATCGCAGATCTTGGCGGGGGAAACTAAAGGGATAAAATAATCCGTCACCAAGTCGGTGCATTGGCCAGAAGGCAGCCATCCGGTCTGGGAGCACACCTGACGAATGTCACAATCCGGCGGCTGGGTGAACCAGTCTTCATCCTGGTCGTAATCAATCGTGTTAAAAATTCGAAACAGCAGCGGTGTGGCCACATTGGCGCCACTCAATTCCGGTATGCCCTGGCCCGAGAAATTGCCCGTCCACACACCAACGGTAAAATGCCGATTAAACCCGATGCTCCAGCCATCTCTTTTTCCATAAGAAGTACCCGTTTTCCAGGCGATTTTCGGCATGTGCACGGTACTCTCCCAATTTAGTGGAAAATCGGGCCGGTTGACTTTGGAAAGAATTTCACTAACCATGTACGCCGCAGCCGGACTCAGGATCACCTGGCCATTCTCCGTAGACGCCGCTTCAGCGGCTGAATAATCGGTCTGCACATACTTGGGGGGTATATATCGACCCGCGTGCGCGAAAATGGAATACATTCCGGTTAGTTCTTCCAAGGTCGCTCCACATCCGCCCAGGATCATGGATAATCCCAACTTTCGCTGATCTTTCTTTATCTGTAAAAAATCGCAAGAAGCTAGTTTCTCAATGAGTCGTTCTGTCCCCAGGGCCTTTAAACTCTTCACGGCTGGGATGTTCAGGGAATGCTCAAGGGCATATTCCATCGTGACATAGCCATTGAATTTCTTATCGTAATTTTCTGGTGCGTACCCATCATAATTTACCGCCACATCGGTAATGACCATTTTGGGTGTCAGCAGGCCTGCGTCAATACACAACCCATAAAGCAGGGGTTTGAGCGTGCTTCCGGGTTGGCGCACCGACGCCGCTCCATTCACCTGACCCCCGTCCGAGGAATCGTTAAAATTCGATGAACCCACATAGGCAATCACTTCTTGGGTTAGGTTGTCCAAGACTACGACGGCCGCATTACGGATATTCTTGAGCTGTAATGCACGGGTGTAATCTTGGACCAGCTTTTCGACTTTGAGTTGTGTATTGAGCACAATATTGGTCTTGATGATCTCGGACCCTGATTTTTTAAGCTTATAAGCTAACTGAGGAACTAGCGTGGGTACCTTACCTCGGCTCGCCATCAGTGGCTCCTGTAAAGCATCTTGAATTTCCCGTGGACTAAACACCTTATCCCGGGCGAATCTGCTTAGCCATTTATTTCGCTGATCCATTATCAACGCATTATTTTTCCCCATAATCAAGGAAGCGGGTCGGTTGGGAATGATCGACAAGGCGGTAATCTCCGCCAGCGATAAATGGTCCGGAGGCTTCTTGAAATACAGGAAGGAAGCCGCTTTTACCCCCTCAATATTGCCACCATAGGGTACTAGGTTGAGGTACATCTGGAGTATTTGGTCTTTGGAAAAGGCCAATTCCAATTGCAAGGCGCGAAACATGTCTACCAGCTTATTGAGGTAAGTCCTTTTTCTAGGCTCCAGCGACCGGGCTACCTGCATGGTGATGGTGGAAGCACCCGAGGTTCTGCGGCCCTGGAGGATATTGTTTGCCATAGCCCGAAGCAACGAGAACAGATTCACGCCGGGGTGGTAATAAAAATATTTATCTTCTTTGGCTACTATTGTTTTTCGAAGCAAGGGGGAAATTTCGCTGAGCTCCGTTTTCATTCGCCATTGTTGATCTGCGGACAGAAATGCATGGATCAATTCACCTTGGTTATCGGTCACGATGACCGAATAGTCAATTTTAACTCGAAGGGGAAAAAGTAAATTCAGGAGAGTAAATACCAATAGGCTGGATACCAGAAATACGGCTATTCGTTTAGCAGCCCATCGGATATGTTTAGTACGGTTGGCCATGCGCAATGCGTTTGCGGCGTTCAGTCCAGGGTAGCCCCAGCGGGCTGACCACGCCTGCCGCAGCCTGGTACGGCGAAGGTAGTCCGGCAGGAAGATAATGCAAATGGGTTGTCCGGGCATCAAAGCCACCAGGTACCTGGTCAAAGGTAAGGCCAGCCACATTCATCCTCGTGGTTTTTCCACGGGATTTACCTACTTTAACAGCAGATTTCAAATCCCTGTTTCAATCCCCCTTGCCTATGCGCATCAAATGCATTTTACTGACAACCGCAGTAACGCTTCTGTATTTTAGTTCCTGCAAGCTTAGTACGGTGAGCCTCGATTACACCAATGCCAAGGACGAAGTTCCTCAATTGGGCAATTTGGTATTTCGCTTTGACAAGTCCCTGGTCAACGACTCTTTACTCAACCTGTGGGATTCAACAGGCTACGTCACGTTTGAACCAGCCATCCCAGGACGGTTTCGCTGGGAACAGCCAGATGAACTCGTCTTTTCCCCTTCACAACCTCTGCTGCCCGCTACAACCTATAAAGCTACGTTGAAAAGTGATATTCTTCAGTATAGTAAGTATTCCAAAATACTGAAATCCGATGACATTTCTTTTCGCACACCAAACTTAAAATTGGAGAATGTCACTAACTCCTGGGTGATCGTGGAGGAGAAAACCAACTCGGCCGTGCCGGTCGTTGACTTATATTTTAATTATCCCGTAAACCCGAGTGCGTTAAAGGAAAAACTACAGGTTAGCGTGGGTGGACAGCCGACGGAGTATAGCCTGATGACCCTATCGGCCGACAACAAGATTTCGATCCGCCTGATGGATATAAAAATGGAAGACAAGGATGTTGAAGCCAAGTTAACCCTTGCCAAAGGGCTCGTTCCCCAGGGGGGGCGAGATGCCAGTCCGGAAAACTTGGAAGCCCATTCCCTCATTGCCTCCCCCTATGCACTTCGCATCAATGATATCTCTGCCCAGCAGGAGGGGGTTGGAGGTTCCGTGATGGTGTTAACCAGTCAACAGGTTTCTCCATCGGATCTTTCCTCCTTTATCAAGATTGACCCCCAGGTTAAATTTACGGTCGAAGTCCAAGATGAGGGATTTTTGATCCGTAGTGACAATTTTGATATGGTCAAGAGTTACGAACTGACGATAGCCAAAGGATTGCGGGGTCGCATCGGCGGGGTGTTGAAGGATGAGTATTCCACCAATATTGCCTTTGGGCAACTTGAACCTTCCATCAGCTTTTCCAATCCGAAGGCCGTGTATTTGTCCTTGCAAGGCGAAAAAAATGTCGAAGTTCAGATTACCAACGTGGCTAAAGTGAAAATCACGGTCTCTAAAATATACGAAAACAACATTCTGGCAGCTCAGAAAAATGGCTATGAGCCCGAAGAATCTGCCACTGGGCGCTCCGAGCAAGACCCACTGGAAGGTGAAAACGCCGATAACCCGGCTGTAGATTATACCTCCGGCGACGTAATTTACCAGCAGGACGTGGAGACGCGCAGCCTGCCCGCCTCGGGAAGCAGCCGCGTATTTCATTTCGATTTGCAGGACAAGCTTAACGATGTCAAAGGAATATATCATATCCAGATCCAATCGACCCAGGATTATTGGGTAAAAGATAGTCGCTTTATTTCCGTCTCGGATATCGGTCTGGTGGCCAAGGAAGGCAAGGATAATATTTTGGTATTTGCAAATTCGATTAAAAACGCCGGGGGCATACCCAACGTCAACGTATTTGCCTACGGTGCAAACAATCAGTTGCTGGGCAAGGGATCGACCAATGCTGACGGCGTGGCGCAAATAGCTTATGCGCGCAATGATTTAGCCGGTAATAGGCCAGCGATGATCATTGCTAAGACGGCCGACGATTTCAATTACTTACCCTTTGGTACTACACGGGTAAATACTTCCCGGTTTGACGTGGGTGGAAAGCACGCCAACAGGGCCGGATTGGATGCATTCATCTACCCGGAGCGCGACATTTATAGGCCGGGGGAAAAACTCAATTTCGCGGTAATCCTTCGCGACTACCAGTGGAAATCGCCCGGTGAAATCCCCATAAAAATGAAGTTCCTGCTGCCCAACGGCAAGGACATGAAGGTATTTCGAAAGACCCTGAACGATCAAGGTTCACTGGAAGAAAGCCTTGATATTAGTTCCTCGGCCATCACCGGAAGCTATTCATTGGAAGTGTACACGTCCACCGATGTGCTCTTGGCCACCCAAGTATTCCGGATCGAGGAATTTGTGCCCGACAGAATCAAAGTGACCACCCAGCTGGATCAAGCCTATCTCAAACCGGGCGACTCTACGCAGCTACACATCCACGCGGTCAATTTCTTTGGACCACCAGCCGCTGACCGTAACTACGAATGCGAAATCCAGGTCAAGCAAAAAATGTTCCACCCAAAACGGTACAGCGAATTCGATTTTAGCTTGGCCAACCAAAACTCTTTTTTTGATAAAACCGAAAGGGAGGGAAAGACCGATGACCAAGGCGATGCCACAGAAGGATATGCCGTACAAAAAATATATAAAAACATGGGCTTGTTGCAGGCCACCTTTTACGCTACCGTTTTCGACGAGACGGGTCGGCCGGTTAGCAAAAGCACTACGGTCCCCATTTATACCCAAGACGTGTTTTTGGGCGTAGCCAACGACGGCTACGCGTATTATCCACTTGATCAACCGGTCCAATTTCGCCTGATTGCCTTGGACAAAAATGAGCAGGTAGTAAATCAATCCAAGGCTCAAGTCCAGGTGATCAAACACGAATACCGGACGGTCTTGAGTAAGAGTGGCAACTATTTTCGCTACCAATCCCAAACAGAAGACAAGCTGATCTCCTCGGCTACCGTCATCTTATCGGGAGCAAATACTGCGTATTCTTTTGTCCCAAGATCGCCGGGCGATTATGAATTGAGGATCGCCCTTGCTGGCTCCAACAACTATGTGGCCCGGTCTTTTTACAGCTATGGCAACTGGGGCAGCGAAAATTCCTCTTTTCAAGTCAATAACGAAGGGCAGATAGACATAGCGCTCGACAAGTCGTCCTACAGCAGCTCGGAGAGCGTTAAGGCACTTTTCAAGACCCCCTTTAATGGTCGAATGCTGGTGACGTTGGAGACAGACAAAGTTATATCCTATCAGTACGTGGAGGTGGACAAACGTTCGGCCTCCCTCGATCTGAAATTGAGCGAGGAGGAAGTCCCCAATGCCTATATAACGGCCACGCTTTTCAAACCCCATGATATATCCGAAATACCACTCACTGTGGCCCACGGATTCTTAAATGTGCAAGTGGAAAATGTCGCTCGGAAAATCCCCGTGGAAATTGATGCACAAAAAACGGTGCGCTCACATACCCACCAAACGGTTCGGGTCAAGGCCCTGCCGAACACCCTGATTACGCTAGCCGCTGTAGACAATGGAGTATTGCAGGTCTCCGATTTTGTTACCCCCGATCCGTACAACTATTTTTACGCCAAAAGAGCCCTTGAAGTATCGGGATTTGATTTGTACCCACTGCTTTTCCCAGAAATCAAATCCACCCTGAGTAGCAGCGGAGGAGACTCCGAAGCGGATATGAAAAAAAGGGTGAATCCCATGCCAGCCAAGAGGTTTAAAATTGTTTCGTATTGGAGTGGTATCAGGCAGGCCAATGCATCTGGGGAAGCCACGTTCGAGTTTGATATCCCACAGTTTTCCGGAGAAATCCGCCTAATGGCCGTTGCCTACCGGAATGAAAATTTCGGATCCGGGGAAAATAAAATGACGGTCGCTGATCCGATCGTGCTGAGCAGTGCCTTACCCCGGTTTTTAAGCCCCAAAGATTCGGTGACGGTGCCGGTCACGGTAACCAATACTACCGATAAACCCATTCAGATTAATGCACAGATTCGCGTTACAGGCGGAATACGAGCCGTCGGCAGCGCTGCGCGAACGGCTACCCTTAGCCCCAACAGTGAGAATAGGTTGGTGTTCCAGGTGGTAGCCGAACCGGTGATTGGAACAGGCAAGGTAACCATCGACGTAAGCGGTTTGGGTGAGAAATTCACGGATGAAACAGATATTGGTATTCGTCCCGTAGCTCCGCTACAAAAGATTACCGGAAGTGGCTCACTTTCCGCAGGACAATCCGCCACCCTGGACCTGAGTGGCAAGGACTTTATACCCGCAAGCCAACAGGGCCATCTTTTGATCAGCAGGTCACCGGCGATTGAACTGACAAAATACCTAACTAGCCTTATTCAATATCCGTATGGTTGCACCGAACAAACTGTTTCTGCCGCCTTTCCTCAACTCTACTACGGCGACCTGGCCGATATGCTACATACCAACAAATCCTTGCAGGCCAGCGCAAGCAGCAATATCCAAGAAGCCATCCGAAAGATCAAAATGAGGCAATTGTATAATGGTGGGGTCACCCTATGGGATGACCAGGGTACGGAAAATTGGTGGACCACTATCTATGCCGCCCACTTCTTGCTGGAAGCCCAAAAAGCTGGCTATGAGGTGGATAAATCCCTTCTGGAAACCATGTTGGGGTACATTGCCAACCAGCTAAAGCGGCGAAAAACCATTATCTATTATTATAACCGGAATCAAAACAAAAAGATCGCTCCCAAAGAAGTGAGCTACGGCCTGTATGTCCTTGCCCTGGCAGGTAGGCCCGACGTCAGCGCGATGAATTACTATAAATCCAATCCTGACCTCCTGGCGTTGGATAGTAAGTATTTGTTATCGGCAGCCTACGCACTGGCTGGCGACAAGAACAGCTTTGCTCAATTCCTGCCAACGCAGTTTAGCGGCGAAACGTCCGTGTCGCAAAGTGGGGGGAGTTTTTATTCCGATATCCGGGACGAATCGATTGCTTTGGACGTTCTGGTCGATGTCGATCCGGCCAATGCGCAGATACCCGTGATGGCCAATCATGTTACCGACATGCTCAAACAGCGCTACTGGATTAGCACGCAAGAACTCGCCTTCAGTTTTATGGCGCTGGGAAAAATTGCCCATGAAGCGGCCAAGTCCAATGCGACCGCTGAGGTGCTGGTAAATGGGAAAACCATAGCCAACTTCACCGATAAGGATTTGCGATTAAGCTCCCAGCAACTCAAGAGCAACAAGGTCGAAATCAAAACCTCCGGCACCGGGCGTCTGTATTACTTTTTTGAAACCGAAGGCATTAGTGCAAGTGGAGAATTTAAAGAGGAAGATAATTACCTGAAAGTCCGTAAGGGATTTTATGACCGCTATGGGCGGGAAATATCCGGGAATTCGTTTAAGCAAAATGACCTGATCATCGTGAAACTGACGCTGGAAAAGTCCTTTGACAACGAAATAGATAACGTGGTCATAACCGACATGCTGCCCGCGGGCTTTGAAATCGAAAACCCAAGAACCAAGGAGATTCCGGGAATGGACTGGATCAAGGTGGAAGACGAGCCCACGGCCATGGATGTGCGCGATGACCGAATCAATTTGTTTGTAGATTCCCATAAGGCTAAGCAAACCTATTATTACGCTGTGCGGGCTGTGTCACCGGGCTTGTACCATATGGGTCCGGTAAGCGCAGACGCGATGTACAAAAGCGAATACCATTCCTATAGCGGGGGCGGCGTGATCAGAGTAAATCCCTAATGCATGGACAGGGTGGGGTCTTCGGTTGCGTCTCGGGCCGAGTAGTGCTCCTGCCATGGGACTGCCCGCGTGGCCAAATAAGCAAGAACTGCGCTCGCCTCCCGCGAGGTGACCAACCCTTGGGCGCAGGATAAACTCCGTGAAGACCTGGCCTTTGCAGCTTTTTTGAAAGACGCAAGCCTCCAAACAACCTGCTAGAACGGGCTACCCCGAAGAACTAAAGGAATTCCTTTTCCTGAAATGCGGTAATTTTGTTGGAATTACCCGGACTAGGTACATGCAGACGGACATCGCTTCCTATATAGACCATACACTACTAAAGCCCACGGTTACGTACAACGAGGTGGAAAAATTGTGCGAGGAAGCTGTCCAATTCGGATTTGCCGCTGTATGTATCCCACCAGCCTCCGTCCTATGGGCGGGACTATGTCTGGACGGGTCTGCGGTGAAATTGGCCACAGTGATTGGTTTTCCCTTTGGATATTCGGCACTCGAGGCCAAGCTGGCTGAAATCGAACAAGCCGTGGAGGATGGATCGGATGAACTGGACGTGGTGATCAATCTCATTGCGCTAAAAAACGGCAATTGGGCGTACTTGGAGACTGAAATGGCCGAAATCTGCGCGCTGGCCAAGAGTCAGCACCAACGGGTAAAAGCCATTATTGAGACAGGCGTTCTCACGCCGGGTGAAATCATCCGGTGCTGTGAACTTTACCCCAGAACCGGCGTGGATTTTTTAAAGACGTCGACTGGATATGCTGAACGGGGAGCTACCGTCGAGACCGTTCAACTAATGCGATCCAGGCTTCCTAGCTCAGTCCAAGTCAAAGCCTCGGGAGGCATACGTACTCTGGGTTTTGCCGTTGAGCTAATCCAAGCAGGAGCGACCCGTCTTGGATGCAGCGCAAGTGTGGCGATCATGCAAGACCTGATGGCTGAAAATCAACACTAAATGGGAGCGAACCGGTACAGGCTGCGAACCAGGACTTGGAGGCAAAGAATCAAACACGATACCATGAAACTATTGATTGCGGGTTTACTCGTCTGTTCTTCCCGACTTTTTGCGCAAACCGATACTCCAACTGTACTCATCCGCAAGGATCCCCGGATCGATCTATTGATCAAAAAACAAACCGAAATCAACGAGATCACCACCCGGGACAGCCGCCGCAATATTCCCGGCTTCCGCATCCAGGTCATCAACTCCAGCGATCGCAATAAGGTATTTGCCACCAAGACCAGAATATATCAACAATTCCCGGAACTGAAACCTTATTTGATCTACCAACCACCTAATTACAAACTCAAGGTGGGCAATTTCCGCACCTCCGACGATGCTGAACCCTATTTGGACCAATTGTCTAAACTCTTTCCCACTGGTGTGTACCTGGTTCATGATATCATTGAGGTCAAGCCCGACAATTGAGTCTTGCGGCGTTCGGGTCCGATTTACCCCCCAGCTAGTGGATCAGGATGGCTCTTAGGCTGCGGGTTAAACCGTATTTTTGCTTTTCACCAGAGGGTCTTCCATACCCACTATAGTCTATGATTCAGGAAAAGATCAAACTGCTAGCCAAAAAATACGCTCCCGAATACATCGAAATCCGCCATCATTTGCATGCCCATCCGGAGCTGAGCTACCGGGAGTTTGAAACCTCGAAATTCATCCAGGAAAAACTAACTGGCCTGGGTATACCCTATGACGTGAAGGCCACTACCGGCGTGATCGGACTGATCCACGGGAAGAATCCTGCCAAGAGGGTCCTGGCGCTGCGGGCGGATATCGACGCCTTACCGATTAAAGAAGAAAATGCTGTGCCCTATGCCTCGCAGAAGGAAGGCGTCATGCACGCCTGCGGCCATGACGTCCATACCTCCATTTTACTGGGCGCGGCCAAGATCCTGGCTGAATTAAGAAAGGAGTGGGAAGGCACCATTAAACTCATCTTCCAGCCGGGGGAGGAAAGAAATCCTGGAGGGGCAAGCTTGCTCATCAAAGAGAAAGTCCTGGAAGACCCCAGGACGGAGGCTATATTCGGCCTGCACGTCCATCCCGGACTACAGACGGGCAAACTGAGTTTTCGCAGTGGCGTGGTGATGGCTAGTGCAGATGAAATCTATATCACTATCCGGGGTAAGGGTGGCCATGCCGCGGCTCCCCATACGACCACCGATACTATTTTAGTGGCCTCCCACCTGGTGGTGGCCCTGCAACAGATTATCAGCCGAAACAGAAATCCATTTTCCCCTTCGGTGCTGTCCATTACTTCCGTCCAGGGGGGCCACACGACCAACGTAATACCCAGCGAAGTAAAGATGATGGGCACCTTCCGCGCCATGGACGAAGCCTGGCGCTACCGGGCCCACGAGCTTATCCGCAGGACGGCCACGGGCTTGGTCGAGGCAATGGGTGCGAAGATTGACCTAAAGATCGACGTAGGATACCCGGTCGTCTTCAACAACGAAAAGCTAACGGCCATCGCCAGGCAAAAAGCCGAAGACTATCTGGGCGCCGAGCAGGTCTCCGAGACGGAGATCAGGATGGGATCGGAAGATTTCGGTTACTATACCCAGTTAATTCCCGGATGCTTCTACCGCCTGGGCGTAATGAACGAGGCAAAAGGCATCACCTCGGGCGTCCACACACCGACTTTCAACATCGATGAATCGGCCATCGAAACCGGCATGGGTATGATGGCCTGGTTGGGAAGTACCGCGGACCTGAGTCAGCTGGTGGTGCCTTGAATCGCCTGCGAATCGTTTAAGGTTTAAACATTTTCGTACTTTGCGACCGGTACCCGGCGCTTCACCTGAAACTGGACCTGTCCAGGCTCCCCGTCCTGTGCGCAAGTCGAGGCTGAGAAGGAAGACCCGAATCGGGCCACTACATCGGCCTGCGAGTTGGCCAAGGGCCGGTTATCTAAAACGGATGTATGCAAAAAAAGCTGCTGAGAAGAGAACAGGCGCTGGAGTACCATTCCAAAGGGCGCCCCGGAAAGATTGAAGTGGTACCTACCAAGGAAGCCAAGACCCAGCAGGATCTCTCCCTCGCCTACTCCCCCGGAGTGGCCGAACCTTGCAAAGAGATTTATAAAAACCCAGATGATGTTTTCTTGTATACGGCCAGGGCCAACCTGGTTGCTGTGATCACCAACGGCACGGCGGTGTTGGGTTTGGGCGATATCGGGCCCCTGGCGTCCAAACCGGTCATGGAGGGCAAGGGCGTGCTGTTCAAGATATTTGCGGACATTGATGTATTCGATATCGAGATCAATGAAAAAGATCCCGAGCAGTTTGTGCGCATTGTCAAATCCCTGGAACCCACCTTCGGCGGTATTAACCTGGAAGACATTAAAGCCCCGGAATGCTTCTACATTGAAAAAGCGCTTCGCGAATCCCTGCAGATTCCGGTGATGCACGATGACCAGCATGGCACGGCCATCATCAGCAGTGCGGCCCTGATCAACGCCCTGGAACTACAGAAGAAAAAGATAGACAGGGTGAAATTTGTCATCAATGGCGCAGGCGCAGCGGCCATGGCCTGCGTCAAACTATATGTAGCGCTGGGAGCCAAATATGAGCACTTTGTCCTCTTCGACAAAGACGGCGTCTTGCATGAAGGGCGACCTGACCTGGATGAAGACAAGCGGAAGTTCGCGGTCAAACAAAGTGACCTGTCGCTGGCCAAGGCGATGAAGGATGCAGACGTTTTTGTTGGCCTGAGTGTGGGCAATGTGGTAACCCGCGAGATGGTAAAAAACATGGCCAAAAAACCGATCGTCTTCGCCATGGCCAACCCCGACCCGGAAATTACCTACGACGAAGCCACCGAAGTCCGCGATGATATCATCATGGCTACCGGCCGCAGCGATTTTCCCAACCAGGTCAACAATGTCCTCGGATTTCCCTTTATTTTTCGGGGAGCCTTGGATGTACGTGCCAACCAAATCAACGAGACCATGAAGCTGGCAGCCGTTAAGGCACTGGCCGGCCTGGCGAAAAGCCCAGTCCCCGATATCGTCAACATGGCCTATAACGAAAAGACCATTGTCTTCGGCCCCACGTACATCATTCCCAAGCCGCTGGACCCGAGGTTGCTTTCCACGGTGGCCCCGGCAGTAGCCAAAGCCGCCATCGACAGCGGCGTCGCCCGCCACCAAATTGAAAACTGGGACGCCTATGCAATCGAACTGAACAAACGCCTGGGCCTAGATAATCAACTGATCCGGATGCTGGGCTCCAAGGCCCGCCGGGATCCTAAGCGCTTGGTATTCGCCGAGGCCGATAACATCAAGATCCTCAAAGTAGCCCAAATCCTCTATGACGAGGGCGTGGCCTACCCTATGTTGCTGGGGGATGAAAAGAGGATTCGCAAGATCGCATCCGCCAACAACATAGACATCGACGAGTTACCCATCATCGATCCCCGAAGCGATGAGCAGGAGGAGCGTCGTAGACTCTTTAGCGAGGCTTTTTTCGCCAAGAGGCAGCGCCGGGGATTCAATAAATACGAATCCATTAAGACCATGCGAGATCGAAACTACTTTGGCTGCATGATGGTGGAAATGGGGGAAGCCGAAGGGATGATCTCTGGGCTGACAAAAAACTATCCCGATACGATCCGACCCGCCATTCAGGTGATTGGCACCGAAGAAGGGGTCAAGAAGATCGCCGGGATGTATCTGCTACTGACCAAGAAAGGACCGCTGTTCTTGGCCGACACTACGGTAAATTTCAACCCCACGGCCGAAGAACTGGCCGATATTACCTTGCTGGTGGCGAAGGAAATTCGAAATTTCAACCTTATCCCCAGAATCGCCATGCTCAGTTACTCGAATTTTGGAACCAGCGATTCGCCGGAAGCCCGCCTGGTCGCCGAAGCCACCCAAATGGTCAAGGACCGCAGCCCAGATCTCATTGTGGACGGGGAAATGCAGGCCAGTGTAGCGCTTAATAACGATCTGCTCAAGGAAAATTATCCCTTTAGCCAGTTGGTGGATCAGGAAGTCAACACGTTGATCTTTCCCAACCTGGCCGCGGGCAATGTGGCTTATAACTTGCTCAAAGAAGTGGGCGGGGCAGACGCCATTGGCCCGATCCTGCTCGGCTTAAAAAAGCCGGTCCATGTGTTGCAGCTGGGCAGCTCCGTGCGCAGCATTTACAATATGTCGCTGATCGCCATGGTGGACGCCCAGATGAAGTGCAAAAACCCCACGGAAGAGGCAATTAAAAAATCCCGTTGGTGGAAGCGGGGTAAAAAGTAGGGCCATGGTACAGGCATTGCTTAGTCCGGTTTCCTTTTTGTCCCCAATGGGGTGAGGGAAACGGAAGATGCACTAGGGATTGAGCGGCGGCAATTTTTTGCGTCACTCTTGATAATTTATTGCTCGAGATCATGAATATACTTACCGAATTTGGCCGCTTTTTATTGATGCTGCGGGGGATGATTTCCCGGCCCGAAAATTCCAAGATGTATTGGAAGGAATTCATGCACCAATGCTCCGAAATTGGCATCGGTTCGCTGTGGATTGTGATCATCATTTCGGTATTCATGGGAGCGGTGAGTGCACTGCAGACAGCCTACCAGCTGGTGAGTCCACTGATCCCGCTGGCCACTATCGCGCAAATTGTCCGTGACACCGTGATCTTGGAATTTTCCCCTACCCTGGTCTGTATTGTACTGGCGGGCGTGGTCGGCAGCAAAATAGCGGGGGAACTGGGTAACATGCGCGTGAGTGAACAGATCGACGCCCTGGAGATCATGGGGATAAATACGAAGACCTACCTGATCTTGCCGAAGATATTGGCAGCCCTAGTCGTCATCCCGATGCTCGTCGTCATCTCAGCCGTCTTAGGCATCTGGGGTGGGCGGGTAGCCTGCGTGGCCAGCGGAATCCTGTCGAAGACTACCTATGACAAGGGGCTTTTGCAATATTTTAAGCCCTATAACGTGTTTTTTGCCTTGGTGAAATCCTACACCTTTGCCTTTATTATTTCCAGCATACCTGCCTACTTTGGCTATTATGTGAAGGGTGGCGCGCTGGAAATCGGAAGAGCCAGTACCCGATCGGTTATCGTGAGTTGTATCGCTATTTTGTTTGCCGATTATATACTTGCCCAACTCTTACTCAGTACACCTTAAGCCAAACCATGATCGAAGTAAAAAACATAATGAAAGGATTCGCAGACAAAGTGGTCATCAAGGACGTTTCGGCAAAGATGATGGCCGGAAAATGCAGCTTAATCATCGGTACCAGTGGAAGCGGCAAGACTGTCCTTATGAAATGCATGGTGGGACTTTTTGAGCCCGACGAAGGCGAGATCATTTATGGCGGGAAAAGCTTTACGGCCATGAACGAAGAGGAGAGAAAGGAACTGCGCCAGCAAATCGGCATGCTCTTTCAGGGCTCGGCACTATTTGACAGCATGACGGTGGAGCAAAACATCATGTTCCCGTTGGACATGTTTACCAAAAAAAATTATGCGGAAAAGCTAAAACGGGTAAACGAAGTGCTGGACCGCGTTAACCTAAAAGAGGCCAACAAGAAATTTCCGGCGGAAATATCCGGCGGCATGAAAAAAAGAGTGGGTATCGCCCGAGCCATCGTGCTGAACCCGAGGTATTTGTTTTGTGATGAACCCAACTCCGGCCTCGATCCGCAAACCTCCCTACTCATCGACAAGCTGATCAAGGAAATCACCCTGGAGTATAACATCACGACGATTGTCAATACCCACGACATGAACAGCGTCATGGAAATTGGAGATCACATCATCTACATGTTCCAGGGGCTCAAAGAATGGGAAGGAAGCAACAAGGAAATTATTTTCTCTAAGAATGAGCGGCTCAACGAATTCATCTTTGCCAGCGAATTTTTGAAAGATGCGAAGGATATGCGCATGCTGGAGCAGGCCGGCAAAATCGACAACAACCGCAATATGGATGAACTACTCAAGTAACCGGTAACCCCTTGGCGACTTGGGTCGATCGGTCGCTTGGGCCAAAGCCTGACGATTCAAAATGGATTGGAGCCCTTTTGGCTTTTTTCCACCTCGCAAATCCCGGATTTCTCAAATTCGCTAATCTGCACATGCACATTTTCCCTATTTTTGCCCACCTAGGCCGATTTCAAATCCATTCTCATGTCAGTATTAGTCAACAAGCATTCGAAGATCATTGTGCAGGGATTTACCGGGACTGAAGGCAGTTTTCATGCCACGCAAATGATCGAATATGGTACCCAGGTAGTGGGCGGGGTCACCCCGGGAAAGGGTGGTCAGACACACCTGGACCGGCCCGTATTCAACACGGTTTCGGATGCGGTAAAACAGACCGGTGCCAATGTATCCATCATATTCGTTCCGCCTGCCTTTGCCGCCGATGCCATCATGGAGGCTACCGAAGCCGGTATTGCCCTGGTGGTATGCATCACCGAAGGGATACCCATCCAGGACATGGTACGGGCTAAGAACTATTTGCTGGGTACCGCCACCCGGCTGATCGGTCCCAACTGCCCGGGCGTGATCACGGCCGGTGAATGCAAAGTAGGCATCATGCCAGGATTCGTTTTCAAGCAAGGAAAAATAGGCATCGTATCCAAATCGGGCACCCTCACGTATGAAGCCGCAGACCAAGTCGCAAAAGCCGGCTTGGGCATTTCCACCGCGGTCGGGATTGGGGGAGACCCCATTATTGGCACGCCGACCAAAGAGGCAGTTGAACTGCTGATGAACGATCCCGATACCCATGGCATCGTTATGATTGGTGAGATTGGTGGAAGCATGGAAGCTGAAGCAGCGCGATGGATTAAACAAAACAACAAGAAACCGGTAGTTGGCTTTATTGCTGGTCAAACCGCCCCTGCTGGCCGGCGCATGGGCCATGCCGGAGCCATCATTGGCGGAGCAGACGACACGGCGGCAGCAAAAATGAAGATCATGGCCGAATGCGGAATCCATGTGGTCCAAAGTCCGGCAGACATTGGCGCAACGATGGCCAAAGTGCTGAAAAAATAACAATCCACGTCAAAATCAAAATATCTGAGCCCCGCACTGGTGCGGGGTTTTTCGTTTATGACAGCTGGAGAACAGGCCGAGATTTCGCACTTGGATCGGCCTTATCAAATTCCAAGAGTCGTTGCGCTGGACCCGGATCGACCGGGGAGGGATGTATAATTCTGATGACGGTAAACAAGGCCTGTCTATTTTTGCTTCATGCAAGTAGAGGTATTAGTTATTGGACAAGGCATTTGCGGAACTTTTCTCAGTTGGTACCTGGAAAAAGCTGGACTCTCTTTTGTGGTGATCGACGAATCCAGACCGAACAGCGCGTCTCGAGCTGCAGCGGGGGTAATCAATCCGGTTACCGGTCGCCGCTTGGTCAAAACATGGATGATTGATGAGCTGTTGGCTTTTGACCGACAGGCCTATGCGCAAATCGGGGCCGCCCTGGGAGCGAAGTTCCTGTTGCAAAAAAACATTATCGACCTATTTGCCACAGCCCAGATGCGCTTGGCGTTTGTAAAAAGACAGCAAGAGGAACCGCAGATGTTGCTCCTACCAAGCGATGAGGGGCGCTGGCAGCAGTGGTTTAGCTACGATTTCGGTTTTGGTGAAATCCAGCCTGGTTATCTGGTTGACCTGGGAAACCTGTTAACGGCTTATCGCAGCAGGCTGCGCAGCGCAGGGCACATGCGGGAGGAGCGTTTCTCGATGGATTCGCTGACCTTCCAAGACCGGACGGCCAGCTACCAAGACATCCGGTGTTCCTGGGTCATTTTCTGCGACGGCATCGAAAGCACAAGCAATCCCTGGTTTGGAGATCTCCCTTTTGCTCCCAACAAGGGGGAAGCCCTAATCCTGGAGACAGATGCAATCCCCACTTCGCATGTATTCAAAAAAGGAATGCACCTGGTGCCTTGGAAAGACAATCTTTTTTGGGTAGGCGCTTCCTATGCATGGCAATTTGATGACGACCGACCCAGCCGCGTATTTCGAGAAAGAACAGAAGCGCTGCTTTCCCAGTGGGTGCAAATCCCCTTCCGTGTCGTTGACCATGTATCTTCGGTTCGCCCGGCTACCTTGGAACGCCGGCCGCTAGTCGGATTCCATCCCAAAATCAAACCCCTGGGACTGCTCAATGGTATGGGAACGAAGGGCTGCAGCCTGGCTCCCTATTTTGCAGCCCAGCTGGTGAGCCACATGACCCAGCAAACGCCGCTGGCGCCAGAGGCCGACATCACTCGTTTTCGTAACCTGTTAAGCAAATTGAGGTAATAGCCAAGGATCAAAGTACAAGCAGAAGAAGGCTGAGCTCAGGGAGTTCTTTCACGATGGCTGCCCCGCCTGCTGCAAGGCGCTTCGCGGAATGATGGTCGTCTTACCGGACACAAAATTGAGCGGATCCTGATTGAGCAAATGGACCATGGCATCGTAGAGTTCCGGTAGGTCGTGGCGCAGGCGCACCCCATTTTCAAAAAATGTTTCTACCGATACCGCCCAGAACTCGTGGTAGTTGATGGCGGCGTAATCCCCAAGCAGGTTTTTGGTGCCCTGCTGCATAGAGGTGAAAATGGGCCTGGCTACTTTGGAAAAATTCTTGAACTCTTTTTTGAAATGCTTGTCCTCTTCGGTCTCGGCAATAAAAGTGACGTAGGCCAGAGCATGTCCCATTTCGTGCAGCCCCACGTTGCATCCGAGAGTCTGACCGGAAATCCCTTTCATAAAATTGTCCCAGGACAAATAGATGCCACTCTGGTCGACGTGTCCCATAAAGGGGCGCGAATAGAACCCGTAATGGTAATCGTCTTTCAAAACAAAAATATCGTTGAAGTAATTGAGCATAAATTTCTCCAGTCCAAACGTCAGCTGAACGGCGACGGCACTAATCAAAATGGGCATCTCTGTCGTTTCTTTCACTTCCAGATAATGAAAATGTCTGGATTTTTTAAAAAGGTAGGTGCGGAAAAGAAACTTTCTCTGTTCGTCCAAGCCCAGCCGATTGTAATAGGGGAAATATCGAGACACCACGGAGTGATAAAACGTCTCTTTGGAAATAAATTTTTGGAACTGTTGGCGGACGTAAAATTTTTGAAAAATGGCAGAAACCGACCGGTGCAGGATTAGCACGCTCAATACCAAAGCTGAAATGATGATAAGTTCCATAAGGCTGTATTTTCTTTTTGATTCAGGTCGGTCAACAACGATTATGGCCTTACATGGGTCTTGGATAAAATGCTAGTGGCTTTCCTGGTTGGAGGGATAAAAACTGCTGAGGTTTAATTCATGAGGAGTGAATCGTACGGGAGCGGATATTGCCAAGATAAAAATTATTTTTTGAAAACTAAAACCCTTTCGGACCGAAATGTAATGTTTTCGATATATGATTATAAATCAATGTTATATAAATCAAAAAGAAGCTATCCAAAGCGAAGTACGATCGGGCTCTTCATCCCTCTCGAGGGCCTTACGCACTCTGGTATCTGGTCTCCCCTGATCCCCAAATTCCTTCCCGGGGAAGGACCCCAGCTTTGGACCCTGAAATCGAAAACGCCTATACTCCGAACTGCTTCGATGTCAACAAAATAAAATACGCCCGACCAAGACTCAGGGCGTTGAAATCTGGGAGGTTTTAAATTACCTTTGCCCCGCTTATTCATAATCCAGCGCGACATGTACAGAACGCACACTTGTGGGGAACTCCGGGCATCGGCTATTGGCCAGCAAGTAACCTTGGCTGGCTGGGTGCAGACCATACGAAAATTTGGTAGCATCAGCTTTGTTGACCTGCGCGATCGCTATGGGATAACCCAACTGCTGCTGGGTGAAGGCCTGAACCACCAATTGGATCAGCAACCGTCTGGGCAGAGAATTTGTTCTGCAAGTGAAGGGCCTGGTCAGTGAGAGATCCAGCAAAAATCCCAGTCTCCCTACCGGAGAGATTGAAATTAATGTCACTTCCCTGACCATCCTTAACAAATCCATTACCCCGCCTTTTACGATCCAGGATGAAACCGATGGGGGTGATGACCTGCGCATGAAATACCGCTATTTGGATTTGCGCAGAACCACGGTACGGAAGAACCTCGAACTGCGCTATGCGATAAACCGTGCGGCTCGGGACTATCTGCATGACCAAGGGTTCATGGACATTGAGACGCCATTTCTGATCAAGTCCACGCCGGAAGGGGCCCGCGACTTTGTCGTTCCTTCCCGGATGAATCCGGGGCAATTTTACGCCTTGCCCCAATCGCCACAAACCTTTAAGCAGCTGCTGATGGTGAGCGGTTACGATCGTTATTACCAGGTCGTTAAGTGCTTTCGCGATGAAGACCTTAGGGCGGACCGACAGCCTGAATTTACCCAAATCGACTGTGAAATGAGCTTTGTGGAGCAGGAAGATATCCTGGAGATGTTTGAAGGCATGATCAAATATATTTTCAAGCAAGTCAAGGGTATTGATATTCGAGAACCGCTTCAACGGATGAGTTGGGAAGAGGCGATGTGGAATTATGGTAACGACAAGCCAGACATCCGTTTTGGCATGCGAATCGCCAACCTGAAGTCGCCGTTCACAACCGACGGCGGCCTTGCGGCGACGGGTGACTTGGTTGGGTCAGCAGGTTTTGGCGTATTCGACCAAGCAGAGACTGTACTGGCCATTTCTGTTCCGGGTGCCGCTTCCACTACACGCAAAGACCTTGATGAATGGACCGAATGGGTCAAACGGCCCCAAATTGGGATGCGAGGACTGGTGTATATCAAATACAATCCGGATGGAACGCTGCGCAGCAGCATGGACAAATTCTTCTCGGAGGAAAGGTTGCTGGCCATAGCCAAGTTTTGCCAGGCTGTGCCAGGTGACCTGATTCTAGTCTTGGCGGGCATGGAGGAACGTACGCGCAAAGCCATGAGTGAGCTTCGATTGGAACTGGGTGAACGCATGGGCCTTCGAAAAAAAGAGGAGTTTATGCTGCTTTGGGTCCTGGATTTTCCGCTCTTCGAATACGCAGCCGAAGAGGGCCCCGACGGCAGTCCAGGCCGCTGGGTAGCTCGACACCACCCGTTCACTTCACCCAAGCCCGAGGACATCGAAAAGATGATCCGTAATTCCGCTGTCATATCGGACCAAAGCACATACCTCAGCCATCCCTATGCCCGTATCAAAGCCAATGCCTACGATATGGTCCTGAACGGAAATGAGATCGGTGGCGGATCCATTCGAATCTTCCGCCGGGACTTACAGGAGAAGATGTTTGCCGCCTTGGGCATGACGAGCGAGGAAGCCCAGGAAAAATTTGGCTTTTTGCTCGGCGCTTTTGAGTACGGCGCTCCTCCCCATGGTGGCATTGCGTTTGGGTTTGACCGCTTGTGCGCCATCCTGGGAGGCAGTGAAGGCATTCGTGACTTCATCGCCTTTCCCAAGAACAACAGCGGCCGGGACGTCATGCTCGACGCTCCTGCACCGATCGACGAGCGGCAATTGAAGGAACTTTCTCTTCGGGTGCAACATGAATAACCCCTTTTTGACAAAACGATGAAAACCGTACTGAAGATATCAACTGTCCTGTCTTGGATCAACCTGGTGGTGGGCGGCTACCTGCTCTTGTCGGGTATTTACGGAGGCCTGATGGTTCACGATGTGAAGATCATGCTGATTGTCGTAGTATTTATCGGTGCTATCGTGCTCAATAACTATGCTGCGCTACAATTGCGCAAAAGTATTTTGCATCCGGCCAAGCAGCTGACCCGAGAGACTACTCTCGGCATCCGTTTTTTTGGCTTCGTTGCCCTTTTTTGCGCAGTCATGTTTGTGGGCACAGGAGCTTTTGTGCTTCAAAATCTCCAGCAGATGGCCCAGCAGCTGCCCCAGCAAATAGATACCAAGGGCCTCGACGTAAAGGGCTTTCTTCCAGGTGTCGGCATTTTTATTTTGGTATTTGGCCTGACAATCGCCGCCAATGTGGTACTCAGTATGCGGCTGCTTAAATGGTACTTTCTGGTCAATCAAGAGCGCTAAGGCTTGCGAGCCAGGGAGGGGAAAACCGATGACGATAACGGCGCCTAGAGGCACTTTGGCTCTACATGACGCCCCGTCGTTTCAGCACCACGTAGACCAGAATCAGCGCCAACAGAAAGACGCTGAAGCCTAGAAGATCATAGCGAACCTGAAGGATCTCTTTATCCTCTCCTTTTATGATATTCTCCTGGCATTGGCTGATATAGGACTTGAGCCCGGGGTAGTGATCGTTGAGCCGGTCCACTTCTTGAAACCTTTTGAGGGCCCGACGGTAATACTCCTGTTCAAAGGCTTCGATGCCCTGGGCAAACAAGGTGGAGACTTTATTGTATCCGGGGGTAATATCGGCTGTATCTAGGTATTCGTTTAATATGCTGACGGGAATGGCAAAGTTAAGGCCTGCCGCCAGGCCGCCCGTATTCTCCAAACTGCCGAAGGTCGTGAGTCCCACCACTTCGCCACGCTCGTTGCAAACTGGGCCGCCACTGCTTCCGTGGCTGATGTTGGCATCCATTTGGATCAGGGGCCACCCGTCCACCGATTTTTTAATGGCGCTTACAATCCCGGTAGTCAGGGTAGGCTCGATTGCAGACTGCTCCGACACATAGTCATTATGCGTAACCGGCCCTGGATAACCGTACACGAAGAGTTGCTCTCCGACGCGGGGCAGTGTGCTGTCGCTGATCCGTAGAGTCGGCAGGGCCGAATCCCCCTGGATTTTTAAGATGGCGATATCCTTGCCGGGCATGGGCAGACCCTTAATAATAATGGTGGCCGCCTTCTTTTGGCCTCCCCCGTCGCCGTCGCTGCCCCCGCTGCCATACTCCACATATACATCTTTTTTGAGGTCGTAGAGTACCATCGAAAAGAGTCGGGAGTAGACGGACGCATAGGTGTTATACAGGAGGTTTCGCTGTTGTTCATTAAATGTGGTTGCCCAGGAACTTTCGAGGGCTTCGATGTTCGCTTCGGTAATTTGACGAAAAGCAGCCAGAATAAATTGGCGCCGGATAAACGAAGATTCCCGATCTATGAGGTGGCAGTTTGTGGCAATATAACCATCGCTGGTAATGAAAAAACCAGTACCCGTTCCTGTTATTTCTTCTGGTTCCTTGATGTAATCCAAGGTGGTCCTAAAAAACCGGTTGGGGTTGTTGTTGATTTCCTTGAGTACGATGTCGAGCTTCTGTTCCGGCGAATAGATGACGCCACCCGTGTCCACTCGCTGAATGGAATCCAGCAGGCGATTGAAGCGACGATTGTCCATTTTCATCCGGTTGACGTAGACATCGGCTGAAAATACGGTCTTGATCATGACGATGCCTGGTCTGTTGATGGCATAATTCTCAACCGCGCTGATTTTTTGGGCTCCCGCAGCGCTCCACCCAACGACAAAAAAAGTTAGTAAGAAAAAAAACGCGTTTACCTTTCGACACCTCCGATGGATACATAAGACCCGGCTTTGAATTAAAACCCAAAAAAACCTAACTTGTTGCGGTAATGGGTGTAAAATTTTTTTATGGATTCCTCCCCTGTTCCATTGGCGGAGCGGCTCCGACCGCTTGATCTCGACCAACTCGTGGGCCAACAGCACCTAACGGGTAAAGGTAGCATTTTGCGCACGGCAATCGAACAAGGCAAAGTCCCTTCCATGATTCTGTGGGGCCAGCCAGGTACGGGAAAGACCACCTTGGCCGGCATCATCGCCCATAGTCTGCAGGTGCCCTTCTACACCCTGAGTGCGATTTCTTCCGGCGTCAAGGAGGTCAGGGAAGTCATCGAGCAAGCGCGCGAGAAGCCCCGAGCGATCTTGTTCATCGACGAAATCCACCGGTTCAATAAGGGTCAACAAGACGCGCTACTGGGTGCGGTAGAAAAGGGCGTGATCACCCTTATTGGCGCAACGACAGAAAACCCCTCCTTCGAAGTAAATAGTGCTTTGCTAAGCCGCTGTCAGGTATATGTCCTTAAGCCGTTGACGCCACAGGACATGAAAGAGCTGCTGGACCAGGCCATTTTTCAAGACGCACAGCTGCGCAAACGATCGATCGAACTGAAAGAAACCGAGGCGTTGGTCAATATCTCCGGAGGGGATGGGCGCAAATTGTTGAATTTATTGGAGCTCACGGTAGATTCCGTAAAACCTCCCGCCCAGGTTTTAATAACCGATCAACTGGTCATGGAAGCGGCGCAGCAGCGGGTGGCGTTATACGACAAAAAGGGCGAGCAGCATTACGATATCATTTCAGCCTTCATTAAGTCGATGCGTGGCAGTGATCCCAATGCAGCGGTTTATTGGCTGGCGCGGATGATAGAAGGCGGAGAAGACGTGAAATTTATAGCCCGCAGGATGCTTATTCTAGCCAGCGAAGACATCGGCAATGCCAATCCCAATGCGCTTCTTCTGGCTAACGCCACCTTTGAAGCCGTCAACAAGGTGGGTTACCCGGAGGCGAATCTCATCCTGTCCCAATGTGCCCTTTATCTGGCCAGCTCGCCCAAAAGCAACGCTTCGCTCCAGGCAATCGAGTCAGCGCTCTCCATGGTCAGACAAACGGGTGACCTGGGCGTTCCGATGCCCATACGAAATGCCCCAACCAAATTGATGAAGAATCTCAATTACGGAAAGGGATACGAATACAGCCATAGTTTCGCAGGCAATTTCTCGCCGCAGGAATACCTCCCAGCAGAAATCAGCGGAACCGCTTTTTTTAACCCAGGCCAAAACCCCAGAGAAGAAGAACTGCGAAAATTTCTCAAGGGTCTGTGGAAAGACAAGTATGGATATTGATTGAACTAGCCTAGAGGCTATCGCATTGGCGAATAATGTATTTTTGGCCGCTCGTCCTGCACTCGCGATCTGCAGCATGTGGGCCGGCCAGTAGTACACAATTGATTAATTATAGCGACCTCATTCAACCATGAATCTTTCCATTAAGTCAAATTGGGCTCAATCCATATGGACCTGTAAACCCTTTAACGAGCTTACGCCCCTCGAACTCTACCTGATCCTGCAACTTCGTAGCGCTGTTTTTGTTGTGGAACAACACTGCGCCTTCCAAGACCTCGACGACAAAGACCAACCCAGCTATCACCTGATGGGCAGTTTGGATGGGGGACTGATTGCCTATACCCGAATCGTACCCGCGGGCATTTCCTATAGTGAATCTTCGATAGGCAGGGTAGTAACTTCCCCCGCCGCACGCAAAGCCGGAATCGGCAAGGAACTTATGGAAAGAAGCATCCAAACCCTTTTTCACCTCTATGGACCCGGGCCAATTCGCATCGGCGCGCAGCGTTACCTGCAGGGTTTTTATGAATCGCTGGGCTTCCGTCAGACCAGCGACATGTATCTGGAAGACGGCATCGAACACATCGAAATGCTGCGCGATTACCCGCGCGGGAATAATTCCAATAATTGGAATTTGTCCCAATAAATTATTTTCTTCCCGCACACACCAATAGATCCATATTACCCGTTCTTATAGAGGACCAATTTTCTATAGATCAGGAACATAATCCAATCCATCGGAAAACTAAATCAATATCTCATGAAAAGAAGTTTACTCTATTTGTTGCGGTCTAGTCTTTTTTCCGCAGCTCTGATGCTGATACTTCATTCATCTTCGTATAGCCAATATTCAAATGGCAATTATTTTGAACTAGGATTCTCCACAGGCCCCATGTGTTTCTTGGGCGACCTGGGTGGAACCTTTGGTCGAGGTACTGCATTCATCAAAGATTACAACTTTCCCACCACCAAGCTTTCCGTGGGCATCATGGGCTCAGCTCATCCTGCCGAATGGATTGGCTTTCGCTTGAGCTTGAATTATGGGGAATTGGACGGTAATGATGCATTGATCAAACCCAAAGGAGGCCTGGAAACCGCGCGATACGAACGGAACCTGGACTTCCGGACCCAGTTAACGGAAGGTTATGTAGGCATGGAAATCTACCCGACCGTCTTTTTGGAAGACGAGCCGACCAGTGTTGTGGGAAGACTCCGGCCCTATGGAATGATAGGCATAGGGGTATTTCATTTTAACCCCCAAGGAACCTATGTCGATCCCAATACAGGAGCCACCACGTGGGTGTACCTCCGCCCGCTGCATACAGAGGGAGAGGGTTTCGCAGAATATCCAGGTAGAAAAGAATATGCACTGACCCAAATCAATATTCCCATGGGGGTAGGGGTGAAATACTATTTTTCTGAAACGGTAGACCTTTCGTTCGAGCTTGTTTATCGACACACTTTCACCGACTATATCGACGACGTGAGTACCACCT
This sequence comes from uncultured Chitinophagaceae bacterium, assembly GCA_963742225.1. Classification (GTDB taxonomy): domain Bacteria; phylum Bacteroidota; class Bacteroidia; order Chitinophagales; family Chitinophagaceae; genus Puia. The sequence continues at coordinate 155,535 of CAVULD010000007.1, forward strand.
ATATAGATCCTAGCTTATTTGCCAAATACCTGTCTCCTGGAGATGCCATCATTGCGGCGGCCATTTACAACAAAAGTCCGCTGCGCGGAGTGCCGGGTAGCGGGTTCAATCCTGGCGATAAACGGGGTGATTCTGGGCAGAATGATGCCTATTTCACAACAAATTTTGTCTTGGGCATACGACTCGGCCAGGGCCGCGAGTGGAGAAATTCGACGCATTGCCCACTGCTGAGATTCTAAGCGCATTTTTTGATCCGTACCCTTTTTTTATTGATTTTCTTAAATCAATAATCAACTATGATGAAAACTGTACCTACGAAAACAACCTTACTGAATTTCTATTGTACCGCCCTTTTCGTTCCGCTTTTACTCGCGGCACCCCTCCTGTCCGTGGCTGCCGAAGGAAAAGCGCCTGATTCTAAAAATGATTCCCGATTCTACATCCAGGTAACCAAAGTGCAAAACAGCAAAAAGCACAAGATCCACTTTTACAGCAATCCTCTTGAAGGGAAACTCTACTTAGCCGCTAACGGCCTAGGGGGCAAAAGCTGTCAGCTTTATGTATTTGATATGGATGGTAATTTGGTCTCCCGCACCTTGGTTCGGGAAAAGGAGACGTGTGCCGTTAACCGAATGGTTCAAGGGAAGTATTTCTTTGAAGTCTTCATTAGCGACGAGCAAATTGAAACTGGACAATTGACTGTAAAATAGCCCATGATTCTATAAAGATAGTTGAAGTTAAAACCAATAAGCAGCAGGGAAATTGGTAAAATCCGAATATCCGAAGGTTTAGTAAACCTGATCCGTTCCCTATATTTCGGTACCCTGTAAACGATTTTATTAATCACTCCCTGCTACCGCTTATTGGACTTATTCAAGTTCTGGTTTTCTTCCAGTGTCCTCAATGGCCGGCGATGAGTAGTTGCCGGCCATTTGTTTTGGCGAACTCGCCCGGCCACCAATTGCCGGATACCTTGGGCTAGTAGGGCGTTTAGCTTAAAAATATTTTTGCCGCCTCCGACCAATTGTTGATCCGGTCGTAGCCCGTTATATCGAGGTTGTGTGGGGAGGTGAATAGGTATCCCTTCCCGGTAAAGTGACGAAGGTTCTTCTCGTGATCATCGATCATAAAATCTCCGTGTACGAGTCTTTTGTCACCGCACAAGGCAAGTTGCTTCCAAGACAAAAACGGAAAATGTTCAAGCAGCCATTCCAACTTGTCTTTAAGCGAATTGGGAAATTCCGTGGCGGCCGAAACAATGAACAACTCATAGCGGCTGTTCAATTCTTTCAGCACCTCGATACTACCTTCCATGACCGGGAGATGTCGAAAAAAACCCTCCTGTGAGAGCCGCTCGCGCACGATTCCCTTGGTGTTGTTCCGGAAAACCTCGAACCCAGGATCCACCGAGCATTTTTTTATAGTCTACCTCAAGCCCATAGGTGTTTTGGTACCAGGCTATCATGGCACCCATCGGATCGGCGATCACTTCGTCCATGTCAATGAGGATGCGCTGCATTGTGCGATGTTTTAGGTCAGTCGGCTAAGCAACTCGGCCTTTAAAAACCTGGCCGTGAAGCTTTCTTTATTCTTGATCAGCTCTTCGGGTGTTCCTTCAAATAAAATGCGTCCCCCGCCGTCACCCCCCTCGGGGCCCAGGTCAATGACGTAATCGGCTACCTTGATCACATCGAGGTTATGTTCAATCACCAGCACACTGTTTCCACGGTCTACAAGCTTGTTCAACACACTCAGCAAATGCTGGATATCTTCAAAATGTAAACCCGTAGTAGGTTCATCCAAAATATAAAACGTTTTACCCGTATCTTTTTTGGATAACTCGGTACCCAGCTTAACTCTTTGGGCTTCGCCGCCACTCAAAGTGACGGCGGACTGCCCCAGCGTGATATATCCCAGTCCGACTTCCTGGAGCACTTTGATTTTCCGGTACAAATAAGGAACGTTTTGAAAAAACTCAACCGCCTCGTCCACCGTCATATCCAGCACATCGCTAATCGATTTTCCTTTGTAACGGATTTCCAAGGTTTCCCGGTTGTATCGCTTACCGTTACATTTTTCGCAATGGACGTAGACATCCGGAAGAAAATTCATTTCAATTACCCGCATTCCAGCTCCTTCACACGCGTCGCAGCGACCACTTTTCACGTTGAAGGAGAACCGACCAGCCATATACCCCCGGATCTTGGCCTCAGGAACGGAGGCGAACAGGGTTCGGATGTCGGTGAAAAACCCACAATAGGTGGCTGGATTACTGCGCGGTGTACGACCAATAGGTGACTGGTCGATTTCAATAACTTTATCGATATATTCCAATCCTCGAACACTCTTGAAGGGGAGCGGCGTCATGCGCGATCCATAGGCATGCTTACTCAAGATAGGATAGAGCGTTTCATTGATGAGGGTTGACTTGCCGGAGCCACTTACACCGGTAACCACAATAAACTGAGCCAAGGGGAATTTAACGTGGACATCTTTTAGGTTGTTTCCTGTAGCTCCCCGCAATTCCAAAAATTTCCCGCTCCCCTTGCGTCGCTCTTGAGGTACGGCAATGCGCAGTCGCCCATTTAGAAACGATGAGGTCAGCGTATCCAAACGCAGAAAGGCCTCGGGGGTTCCCTGGGCCACGACGCGACCTCCATGAAACCCTGCCTTGGGGCCAATGTCTACTAAGTAATCGGAAGCCATCATGATATCTTTGTCGTGCTCCACTACCAATACACTGTTTCCTATGTTGCGCAGATTTTTTAATGCCTCAATCAATCGCTGGTTATCGCGCTGATGAAGACCTATGCTAGGCTCGTCCAGGATATAGGTTATCCCCTGCAACTGGGAACCAATTTGGGTCGCCAGTCGGATTCGTTGGGATTCACCTCCGCTCAACGTGCGGGTCGGCCGATTGAGCGATAGGTAAGACAGTCCCACATCCAGCAGAAACTGCAATCGTTCGCGGATTTCTTTCAGTATATCTTTAGCAACGATATTTTGCTTATTGTTCAAGCGCTTCTCCAGGTCCCCAAACCACCGAGCCAGTTTATCCAGGTCCATATTGCTGAGGGCAGCAATATTTTGACCATCCACACGAAACCAAAGACTTTCCTTCTTCAGTCTAGCTCCTTGGCAGGTCGCGCAGGTTTTTAATTCCATGAACTTCTCGATCCATTCCCTGAGAGCGTCGGATGTGCCGGTAGCAAACCATCGCTTCAACTGATTGACAACGCCCTCATATTCCGCCAAATACATTTGAGCGTTGTCCTTGCCGGAATCAAAGTCCAGGTCGACCTCGGCCGTGCCCTCTTCATCACCGTAGAGCACCAGGTTCAGCGCGCGGCGAGGCATATCGCGAACAGGTGTGTCCAGGCTAAATTTATTTTTGCGGGCGAGCTGCTGAACCTGCTTGAATACGTAGGATTCCCGCTCTTCGCCGAGGGGAGCAATCGCTCCTTCATTGATGCTCTTGGTCTCGTCTGGTATGATCATAGCCATACTTACCTGATAGACCGAACCCAGTCCCTTGCAGACGGGGCAGGCTCCATAGGGCGAATTAAATGAAAAACTGTTTGGAGAAGGCTCCTCATAACTGAGTCCCGTATCCTCACACATCAATTGCTTACTGTATTGCACGAGCTTTCCGTCGTCATTGACCAACAGAAACATCAGGTCTTTACCAAGTTGAAGGGATTTCTGCACGCTTTGGCTTAACCTGAGTTTCATATCCTCCGTCACAGCCAATCGGTCGACAACCAGTTCGATATCGTGAATCTTGTATCGATCGACCTGCATTTTGGCAACCAGGTCTTTGATTTCTCCATCGACCCTAACTTTGACGTACCCCTTCTTGCGTATTTCCTCAAAAAGCTCGCGGTAATGACCCTTTCTTCCGCGCACAAGAGGTGCGAGTAAGGTGATTTTTTTGGACCGGAATTTCTTAACCACATTAGCCACAATTTCCTCTTCGGAAAATTTGACCATGGGCTTGCCCGTTTCATAAGAATACGCCTCACCGATCCGGGCATACAAAAGCCGTAAAAAGTCATAGACTTCCGTCACCGTACCTACGGTGCTTCGGGGATTCTTATTGGTTGTCTTTTGTTCGATGGAAATGACGGGGCTCAAGCCCGTAATCTTGTCCACATCGGGGCGCTCCATGTCCCCGATGAATTGCCGGGCGTAGGCGCCAAAACTCTCCATATAACGCCGCTGGCCTTCTGCATATATGGTATCAAAGGCCAGGGAGGATTTCCCGCTGCCGCTGATGCCGGTGATGACGACAAATTTGTTCTTAGGAATTTTGATGTCAATGTTCTTCAGGTTGTGCACCCGGGCACCGAATACTTCAATAAATTCCTCGGCGACCGAATCCTGCTCACTTTCCATTTTTTCTGAGATTGCCATAGATAAACACGTCTTATCCTGTTTATGTCAAGCCACCGACCTGCAGCATGCTATTCATGGCCGAGGTGGCTTCCCCCTCTAGGAATAATAAAACTAAGGTAAGCACAAATGGATTCATCTGAGGTTCGGGTCACTAAAATAAATAGGGCCGGTACATCGCTGTACCGGCCCTGACTGCATTCAACGGGTTCGGTCTAAGACCGTCAATTTATTGATGCAGGGTGACGGTGGGGGCGGGTGTCGTCTCTCCACTCGTTACCACAATATTATTAATCGTCGTGTCATTGTATCCGTTGTGTCCGAGGACCATTAGGGAATAAGATCCCGGAGTAACCCCCCGCACTTCGTAGCCTCCATTCCAATTGGGCACCGCGTACACAGTATCGGTACCACTAACAGCCTCAATAAGCGGAGAGGCGCCGGGTGGCAATACCACTCCATGGATCCTGCCGGTTGTGAGGTCATTGAAGGCCGTAACATAGGGTTTCAGGTAAAAAGTTCCGCTCCAAAAGAAGATAGACCTCGTCAGGCTAAAATCAAGCCAGAGTTGAAAATCCTTTTGGTTGACGCTGTCGACATCTTCGCGGCTCACGTTAATATCAAAATATGGGTTTGGTCCAAATACCACCAACGGATAGCTGGTCGTGGGGTCCGTATAGACGGAGTTATCCGAACCGAGGGTGATTTGCACTTTCAGAATTTTTCCTGTTGGATAAGTGCCCGATCCAAGCAGCATCTCGGCTCCATTGCGCAATTCTAACAGATCATAGACACCGGGGGTGATATTCAGTGTATCCCAAACAACGGATTTGTTATTAGGCCCTCTTCCCCATCCACAATAATTGTTATCCCACTGGTTGTCGTTGTCCGGGGCTCCTTGGGAAGTGGCGGTATCGATTTCCACTACCACCTGCCTGATGTCGATCAGAACGGAATCATAAGTTGCCGGGCCATCCATCAAGAAAACAGAAACTTTGGATTGTCCAGCGGGAATATTGGAATCGCCAGATCCCGTGGAGTTGTCCTTGTTACAAGCAAAAAATAAAATCATGGCGGCAATACCTACCATGGCAGCTAAGCCTTTCATCATTGTTTTCATATCAGTATTTGTTTTTGGTATAAATGCGTCAAGTGCTTAGTGGTTCAAATTTTGTTCCAAATTTTAAACTCTCTGTTAATCAAATACTAAAGCAAATTGCTGCGGCTGATGGATTAGGGGATCAATAATTCCAAATATGGGAATTGATCTATAGACTCGCGTTGGAATAAAAAGTTTAACCGGGTTAATATTTTTTTTTCGGCACCGGTTAGTGGGTTGGCTCCGCTGCGCTTATACCAATGGCAGGCATGCACCAGGCCTGGCCAGATCTTCTTCAAGAAGCCAAATCCCCCAGCCAGCCGGCATTGTAGCGGAGTCCAGGCTAAGCACTTAACTGATGGGTAACCGCCTGTTTAACAATAGTTTCAAAAAAAAATATGGATAAATGATGGAAATAATTATAAAGCCTACTAAATTTGTCGGCAATATATCCCAGATGGATCTGCGACAAATTAGTACAACTCTTCACCCGATGGCAAAACAACTCCTGTGTTGTTTTTGTTGTATGCCCCTGGGCATACTATAATATTTCCCCCGAAAACTTTTCCCGTCCCCGTTGAATCCCATTTTCCACCAGAAATAATAAATATCTGCATTCACCATTAAACTTGATTTTGTATGAGCAACTATCATTTTGAAACACTCCAATTACATGCCGGCCAGCAAATTGATCCTACAACCAAGGCCCGCGCAGTCCCCATCTACCAAACCAGCTCCTATGGATTCGATAACTCCGAGCACGCGGCCAACTTGTTTGGCCTTCGGCAGTTTGGCAACATTTATACCCGGATCATGAACCCTACCACCGATGTATTTGAACAACGCATCGCCGCATTAGAAGGCGGGGTAGCGGCCGTGGCCACCTCTTCGGGGCAGGCTGCGCAGTTCCTCGCTCTGAACAATATTCTTCAAGCCGGGGATAATTTTGTTTCGACCAGTTACCTCTACGGGGGAACGCACAACCAGTTTAAAGTGGCGTTCAAACGGTTGGGTATCGAGGTGCGATTCGCAGACGGCGATAATGTGGATAGTTTCGTCAAATTCATTGATAAAAACACCAAGGCCATCTATCTGGAGACGATCGGCAATCCAAGGCTAAACATCCCGGATTTTAAGCGCTTTGCTGACTTGGCGAAGGAATATGACTTACCGCTCGTGGTGGACAATACTTTCGGCGCAGCAGGATACCTGTTCCGCCCCATCGAATGGGGCGCCAACATCGTCGTAGAATCTGCGACCAAATGGATTGGCGGACACGGCACGGTCATTGGCGGCGTTGTGGTGGATGCAGGCAACTATAAATGGAATAACGGCAAATTCCCCCAATTTACCGAGCCTTCCGAAGGATATCACGGACTCAAATTCTGGGACGTATTTGGGGAAGGCAATCCGCTGGGTTTGCCCAATATTGCCTTTGCTATCCGGGCTCGCGTGGAAGGGCTGCGAGATTTTGGTGCTTCGCAAAGTCCATTCAACGCCTTCCTTTTGCTTCAAGGCATTGAAACCCTATCGCTTCGCGTTCAACGTCATGTAGATAACGCACTTGCGTTGGCCGAATGGCTACAAAACCTTCCGCAGGTGACGTTTGTTGATTATCCGGGCCTCGCTGGAAACCCATATGAAGATCTGGCAAAAAAATACCTCAAAAATGGATTCGGCGGCGTACTGAATTTTGGGGTTAGAGGGGGCAAAGAAAATGCCAGCAAGTTTATCGATTCGTTGAAACTGGCGAGCCACCTGGCCAACGTGGGCGATGCAAAAACGCTTGTGATCCATCCAGCTTCTACGACCCATGAACAACTGAGCGAAGCCGAACAGCTAGCGGCCGGGGTTCAGCCCAATCAGGTTCGTATCAGCGTGGGTATCGAGCATATTGAAGACATTAAAGCCGATTTCGAACAGGCCTTTGAACAAGTATTTGCCAAGCAATTGGTAGGATAATAATGGAGCAATCGGGGCGCCCTGGGGGGCGCCCCGATTGGCTGTTATCACCTCGCCCGGGGACCGTTTCTGGGCTTTAAAACACACAAAATTTGGGTTACGAAGTTTTTAGTCGACAACAGCCCCTGGTACTGGAGTCTGGCATGGTGTTGCCGGGATATCACTTGGCTTATACCACGCACGGCAAACTCAACGAGGCGAAGGATAATGCGGTTTGGGTTTTTCATGCCCTCACAGCCAATAGCGATCCAGCCGAATGGTGGCCTGGCCTGGTGGGCGACGGGAAGCTCCTCGACCCAGCGCGTTATTTTATTGTTTGCGTTAACATGCCGGGCAGTTGTTATGGCAGTATCGGCCCATTGACTAACAATCCTGTCACGGGTCTGCCTTACTACCACGATTTTCCCTTTTTCACTACCCGTGATATGGTTCGAGCCTACCAGCCGCTTCGAGAATTTCTGGGCATACAAAAGATCCATATAGGCATCGGAGGATCCATGGGAGGCCAGCAACTGTTGGAATGGGCAGTCGAAGAACCGGATTTATTTGAATTCATTTTCCCGATCGCTACCAACGCCCAGCATTCGCCTTGGGGCATCGCCTTCAATACCGCCCAACGCATGAGCATCGAAGCCGACCAGACCTGGAAAGAGAAACACGAACGGGCCGGCTTGGAGGGTATGAAGGCCGCACGAGCTACGGCGTTGATCTCCTACCGACACTACGATACCTATTTGCAATCGCAGCCTCGCAGTAACCTCTTCCCATTCGACGAGGAAGGCTGGAACGGAGCGGCTTCTTACCAGCGCTACCAGGGAGAAAAACTGGCCAAACGATTCAATGCATTCAGCTACCATGTGCTGAGCCAAAGCATGGATGCTCACAACCTGGGTCGCGGTCGCACCAGTGTGCAAAATGCACTCGCCGCCATCCGGGCTAGCACCCTGACCATCGGTATCGAGACTGATATACTTTTCCCTTTAGTTGAACAGCAGGAAATTGCCGCCCACGTTCCTTCGGCGACTTATCAGACCATTTATTCCGGCTATGGCCACGATGGTTTTTTGCTGGAGTTTAAATCGATTACCGATCTGATTACCAGCCACCTGAGCAAAGAAACAAAGGCATACCGTAAATTTGCAGTAACTAAATGAATATGGAAGCACATAAGCAGTTAACCATTGGCTTGTTCGGATTTGGAGTAGTCGGAGAAGGTCTGTATAAAATATTGCAGCAAACACCTTCACTCAAGGCCTCAATCAAAAAAGTGTGTATTAAGAACCCTGCGAAAAAGAGAAATGCACCCGCTGAACTGTTTACTACGGATAAGAAGGAGTTGTTGGACGATCCTGAGATCAACGTTATTGTGGAAGTTATCAACGAAGCTGGTCCCGCTTACGATATTGTTTCCACCGCGCTACGGCGAGGAAAAGACGTCGTTAGCGCATCCAAGAAGATGATCGCTGAGCACCTGCCTGAACTGCTCGGTTTACAGAAGCAAACAGGACAATCATTTTTGTACGAAGCAGCTGCTTGTGCTTCAATCCCTGTTATTCGCAACTTGGAAGAATATTACGATAATGACCTGCTGCACTCCATCAAGGCCATCGTCAACGGATCGACCAATTTCATACTGACTAAGATGTTTGAAGAAAAGTTGGACTTTCAGCAGGCACTCCTGCAAGCCCAGCAACTCGGATTTGCGGAAAGCGATCCATCGCTGGACGTCAATGGATATGATGCCGTGAACAAATGGGCCTTTTTACTGACCCATGCCTACGGTATCGTTGTGCACCCCGAAAACCTGGTATTCAATGGGATCCAAAATATCAAAGCAAGCGATGCTGCGGTTGCGGCTGAAAAACACCTTGACATTAAACTGGTGGCCCAAGCCAAAAAATTAGCCAACGGAAAAGTGGCTGCTTTCGTGCTGCCTCAATTCGTCAAGCAGGATGATCATCTAGCTTTTGTGAAGAATGAATACAATGGCGTAGTGATCGAAAGCGGATTTGCGGATAAACAATTTTTTTATGGTAAAGGGGCAGGCAGCTTTCCCACAGCATCCGCCGTGTTGAGCGATTTGTCGGCTCTTCGTTATCAATATAAGTATGAGTACAAGAAATTGTACCATCATCGCCCGCATGAACTCTCGGATAGCTTTTACGTGCGGGTATACTTGAGTTTTGACGACCTCCAATATATTCCCAAAGAAAAGTTTGAGTGGATTGAAGAATGGCATGCGGAAAGTGACCGAAAATACCTCATCGGAGTACTCCCCTTCGCCGAGTTGCGCGAGCAGCAGTGGTGGCGCGAAAATAATACTTCCCTAATCCTAGCTGCAGATCCCATCATCGAAGATGTGGAAGTTAGACGATTAAAGAAAAAAAGTCTTGAACTCGCAGGCATTGTCTAACCCTCGACCACCCGAGGGTTGACACGCACCCATCTACTCGCCGATGAAATATTCTACGGCTTGCAGGGCGGAGCTATTTTCCCAATTTGTACGCATAGCCTATCCGAGCTACCGCTGCCCCGGTGTTGTTTTGTCCATTGGCCGAGCTCTTCTGGATGGGTATGAAACCGTAATTGCCGCCCACTTCGAAGAAAACGGCTGAGCGTCCAAGAGCATAGTCAATTCCGATATTTCCCTCGATGCCAAAATTTGCCGTATGGAGCTGGCTTTTGATGTCGGTATTAGATGCCAGCGATATGGGGCCCGAAAGCAAGGGCATGGTATTGGCCTGGTCTTCGTATATGTTACTGGTGCCCGATGTAATTGTCTTAGCCGAAAGGACAAATCCAACGAAGGGTCCGGCATCGACGTACCAGGACAGTGGTGAGGAAGGACTAAACTCAAACGTAAATTTGGCTAACAGGGGAACCAGCAGGTAGTCTAAATCGGCCTGCACGTCAACGGTAGCCCAAAGGTAGGGAGGAACCTGGCCCGCAGGGAACATGCCAGCAAGTTCAGCTGGGACAGGAAGCGCCTGATTACCATTTTTTTGCCCCCCCTGTTTGGAATATTCCAACGACAATTCCAGGGAAAAGACATGGGAAATTCCATATTGCCCAAAAATGCCCCCGTCAGCACCGAGAATCGAGGAATACCCCGTGTTGAGTGGGTTATTGGCAGAGCCGCCTGAGGTCAGGTTTGGAATACTAATCCCTCCCTTCAATCCGACCAACATAGACTGGGCATGTACATTATTTCTTGCAAGAATAAGGCTAGATAAACACAGCAGGTAACTAGCGAGTTTTTTCATAGCAGTTCAATTTTAAAGGTTCAAAAAGTAGGTTTTCCTCAGACAATTGGGATTCGCCGCCATGGCAAAAATCTTCAGCCCACAAAATAATACATATGCGTCTTATTAAAGCCGAATGCAAAAATTTTCTTTCCTCACTCAGTCCATCTATCTGTAGGGGGATGACAGAGTTATCGCATCGTCGAGTCTGTATTTTTCTGCAGCTTCATGAATCTACCTGCAGGTTCTTCACCCCGCATCTGCTTTGCGGCGCGGCTTACTTTGAAAAGACAAATTATACAAAATTCATTATCTTTAGTTCCCTCCCCGAAAACGTAATCCGCCCCACGTCCCACATGATTTCTGCCTACTGTGTTAAATAAAGACAATCAAATATTCAATTAACCCTTAATCTTTCAGTTATGTCAGCTACACCCCTTAAAACAATCAAAGAATCAATCAATCATTGGTGGCTCTTTCTGCTAACCGGAGTTCTGCTTATTGTGGTTGGCCTATGGGTTTTCGCCTCACCCATTGCTAGCTATTTGTCCTTGAGCCTGATTTTTTCCTTGGGCATTCTGTTTACCGGAATTTTCGAAATTATTTTTGCGTTGGCCAATCGCAGCACTATGGACAGCTGGGGTTGGACTCTGGCCGGAGGTATTCTCGATGTAGTCATAGGCTCTTATTTACTAGCCTATCCGGCGATCAGCATGTCCGTGTTGCCTTTCATCTTAGGATTTTGGCTTTTGTTCAGGGGATTCTCGGCCATCGGATCGGCATTTGACATGAAGTCGTATGGTGATAAGAATTGGGGCTGGTTTCTTTTTTTAGGCATTGGGATCATCTTTTTTGGGGTCATGGTTCTGGCCAATCCCGCATTCGGTGTGGCCAACATCATCATTTGGACGGCATTTGCTTTCATCTTCGCCGGAGTGTTTAGGATTTATTTGGCCCTGAAACTTCGCAAACTCAAAAAAGCTGTTTCGTAAAGTGGCAAGGCGCTAAGAGCCGCGTACCTTGCTTACTAAGGATGCCTTTAACTTAGACAACTGCCCACCTAGCGTGGTGTTATTGGGCGGGGCAAAAAAGCTATGTTTATGATGACAAAATTGCTGTGTTTCTCCGGCCTTTGTTGCCTTCTGGCGTGCAGCCAGTCCAACTCCGATACGCAAACCCTGCAATCGCAACTGGATAGCTTACAAAGTCGGCTAGACCGTGCATACAGACCCGGACTCGGTGAATTCATGAGCGGCATCCAGGTGCATCATGAAAAGCTATGGTTTGCAGGCAAAAATGAAAACTGGAAACTGGCCGATTTTGAAGTGCATGAAATCAAGGAAGCGCTGGATGATATCCAAAACTATTGTCAGGATCGGCCCGAGATCCGGTCCCTGCCCATGATAACACCACCCCTGGATAGTGTGATGTCAGCGATTGCCCAGAAGAACGGCCTGGCTTTCAAAAACAGTTTTACCGTGCTCACTAGTACCTGCAACAGTTGTCACCAGGCGACTAAACACGAATTTAACGTCATCAAGATTCCTGGTTCTCCGCCCTTTTCTAACCAGGAGTTCAAACCGGAACCGAATAAATAATCCTTCGGGGAGGGGATCGGAGGCAAAGGGTTGGCGCGCGGTGATCCACGTCATAGATCCTAGGTCAGTCAATTATCCCGGACAACGGCGCCTGCTTAAGCAACGGGCACCAGCAATTCCGAAGCAGGCAAGCTACCTTGCAGGTATTGCTGCAGTTGGGTCGATGCGATCCGGGAAAATTCCACAAATACTTCTTCGACTGTCCAACCAATATGGGGAGTAAGAAGCACATTGGGCAAGGAACGCAATGGCGATTCGGCTGGCAGTGGTTCGTGGGCGAATACGTCTAACCCTGCGCCGGCAAGCGGACCTTTCTTTAGCGATTCGATAAGCGCCTCTTCATCAACTATCGCACCTCTAGACGTATTGATAAACACGGATCCATTTTTCATTGATTGCAACCGCTCCAAGGTTAATAGTCCTGTGGATTCCTTAGACAAACGGAGGTGCAGGCTTACCACGTCGCAGCTCCGAAGCAATTCATCCAGGGGCAACCTGACCGTGGCGTCTAGTTGGTCCTTTGGTGCACCGGGTCTCGCCCAGGCCACGACTTCCATTTGGAAGGCCGTCCTTGCCAAATTGGCCACCCGTGTTCCATGCCTTCCCATGCCCAATATGCCCAGTCTGCGGCCTCTAAGGGTTCGTCCTGTTAGCAGTGGCCATTTACCCGTCGCGCATGGCTTGTTGCGCCTGCGGAAGAAGGTGCATTACGCCGAGCATCAGCGCCATGGTGAGTTCAGGAACGGCTGTCAGTGGGGACAGTACTTGACGACCCAGGGCGATGGAAATACCTCTGCGTTTAGCCGACAATTGATCTATATGATAGGCGTGTCCGCCAGTCTGCAGGACCAATTTAAGATTAGGCATCCGGGCAAATACTTGGTCCGTCAAGGGGGTTCGTTCCCGAAGGGCCATGAGAAATTGGACGTCCGACAAGTCGCCCTCCGCAACCGAATCTAATGGAACCTGCAGAAATTGGATTTCCACCAAATGGTCGAGTTCCATCCAGCATGGGCTGGTAGCGATTCGGTTTTCCCAATCGTCTAGTACGAGTAGTTTAGGTTTCATCACGCAAAAATAAAAAAAGATACTACGAAAGGCTGGCGATGGAGCCTGGCCATGCATGGTTTTTTGCGGATAGCCCACCCTATGGATTCATATCCGTTGATAAACTAAGTGATGGCCGGATGGATGGTCTGAAGATCGGATTTGCAAGACGTCTCGCTTTCTAAGCAATACAAACAAAATATCAGAGGATGCAGAGAAGACTTCTTTATTTCGCAGTCGCTGACTCGAGATGATCTGCTTCTGCAGCGACAATTCACATATGGTTGCTCTTTTTCAATATGTATATTTATCCTGCCAAAATGCCAATCAGATCCAAGACTGAGCCCATGACCAAAAACAGGCTGTATGCGGAGCTTTTCCCTCGGGGAGCCACCACCGTTCCTGAATTGCGGAAAGCGGCCAAGATATGGGCAAAACGCAACGCCTTAATTTCGCCCCAGGAGCTTGAAGGCCTCCTCATCGCCTGCATAACTGACCCCCGACCTATGGTCAAATGCATGGGAGGCATTCTACTCGATTACTTGCCTATTCAACGAAAGAGCCTCAACCCATTTTTGTACGAAAAGTGGCTGGACCATGTCACCGGATGGGGGGAAATTGACGCGATTTGCTATGGTCATGTTACAGCCGAGGAAATGCTAGCGGATTTCACCAACTGGAAGCGACTCCTTCAAACGCTATCCCAAAGTGAAAACATCAATAAACGGCGCGCTGCGATGGTATTCCTAACCAAGCCTGTAAAGCATTCCCAGGACCTGCGTCTGAGTAAGCTTGCGTTTTCCCTCATTGATACCCAAGAGCCAGGAGACCAGCATTTTAATTACTAAAGCCATATCCTGGGTGTTGAGGAATTTGACCAAAAACCATAGACAGCAGGTGGTGTCTTACTTGGATTCGAACAAGGATCTGCTGCCCAAAATTGCTGTTCGAGAGACCCTGAATAAACTGAGGACAGGGAGAAAAAGCGGTGTTTAATAACCCAAGCAGTTAGGTGATAAATGCGCTAAATTTTTCATTAGGTTAAAGCGAATATGGACTATGCCTTCAGTACAAATATGCGTCGCCAAGCTTTCCGCGACAAAGATTGCCCCGATTACCTTACGTTTCTAGTCCATTAAAGGGGCTTCAGCCAACCCGGTCATGAGTTTGCCCTGCGAATAACCAAGACAGTCGGGCGGCCAGTTAATTTTGACTGATTTCAGAAAAAATGAACCCTCCCTCCTGCATCCAGATAGCCCAAGACTATCGCAAAAAAGATTGAGCATGGAGACCAGTCCAAAAGTATGGCGAAGGATTGGATTAATGAACCAGGTCAGATTTGGCATACAAATATTTCACAATCAATAACTTAAATTCCTCTTAGTAAAGAATTTTATCGCTTGCCGCAATACCTATTGATACGGCGGAAACAACCCAAAGCCATGAGGCGAACCGCACAAAATCATTGATTTTCAATCATATGCTATATAATCCAAGGTCATGTCCAAGAACCAATGAATACCCCGGGGGCAACTTGCAAAAAATATAGTAAATCCGGCCCACTGTGGTTTATAACTATTGTCTACCTTTAGCGTCTTACTGCTCAACCCGCCAAAAACTAAAAAGCTTCACCTTAGGCACTAGTCCAAAACATTCTGTTTTCTTTATGCAAAAGAAGACTTTCATTTTTGCAGCCCTTCTTATAGGATTGTGCGCTCTGCTTATGGGGCAACCATCTCAGGCAAACACCTGCTTCCTGCCTTCCATTCGGATGGGTGCCGTTTTATCCCCAGCGGGCTTCTCCCCCAGTGGAGGAGCTACTCCAGATAAGTTTTCTGTCAGGCCAGACTTCTTGCCATCGGGCAGGAACTTAGGTGCAAGCGGAGCGATTTCAGGTACGCCAACTCCCGAGGGCAGTGTTGTTCCACTTTTTCCGCCGACTTTCATTTTCTCGCCCACTACACTGGTCGATGCCATTTACGGGACGGCCTACACTCCTGTGACCCTGGTGGTGACTGGCGGCGTCTCTCCTTATACCTATTCTATTACGACTAATAACCTGCCACCAGGGATGACTTTATCTACTGGGGGAACGATATCCGGTGCGCCGACGGCAATCGGCGCCTATTCGTTTACGGTTACGGCCGTGGACAACTCTCTTTCGCCCGGTCCCTATTCAGGCACTCAAGTCTATACCTTAGTCGTAGACCCGGCGCCCCTGACGATCACAGGCGCGGCTGCCACGATGCCCTATGGAGGGCCCCTTCCAGGCTTGAGCGTCAACTACACCGGTTTTGTGAACGGAGACAATGCGTCCAGTTTGACGACGCAGCCCACGGTGGCCACTACGGCCCTCGTGACTTCACCGGTTGGTCCCTACCCATAACGCCTTCAGGGGCCGCTGATCCAAACTACACCATCACCTACGTAAATGGTACCCTTTCGGTAACCCCCGTAACCCTGACGATTACGCCTAACCCGGCATCCATGACCTATGGTCAAGCCGTACCTGTGCTGAGCGTTTCCTATAGCGGCTTTGTCAATGGGGACAATGTGGCCAGCCTGACTAAACTGCCTACCATAACCACCACTGCAACTCCCACCTCGCCGCCTGGTGCCTATCCCATTGGAGCCTTTGGCGCGGTGGACCCAAACTATACTTTTTCGTACGGGACCAATACATTGACCGTGGGTAAGGCGACTCTGACCGTCACCGCAGATGACAAAGCCATGCCGCTCGGTGGACCACTCCCAGCTCTGACCGTCAGCTACTCGGGCTTCGTCAACGGGGACAATGCGTCCAGTCTGACCACCCAGCCCACCGCCACGACGACCGCGACGGCGACATCACCCGCCGGAACGTACCCGATCACTGCCAGCGGCGGGGTTTCTGCCGATTATGCTTTTGTCTATGTCGCCGGTACCTTGACGGTAGGAAAGGCGTTACTGACTATCACGGCCGATCCCAATGGCAGCATCTACGGAGCTCCACTGGTGCCTGACGGATCGCTTACGGTCAGTTACACCGGCTTTGTCAATGGGGACGGTCCAGGCAGTATGACCGTGCTGCCAACCGTTACCAATTCAGCTGTTGCTGGGGACCCAGCGGGACCCTACACGTTGACTCCTTCGGGCGCCGTTAACCCCAATTACAACATTGTTTATGTCAGGGGCGTGTATACGATCAGTCCGGCGGCCCTAACGATCACGGCAGATCCGGCTTCGATGACCTATGGAGGAGCAGTGCCCGCCCTGAGCGTTTCCTATAGCGGCTTTGTCAATGGCGACGGTGCGGCCAGCCTAACTAAACAGCCTACAATAACTACCACAGCCACTCCAACTTCACGGCCTGGCTCCTATCCCATCACGGCGTCTGGCGCGGTGGATCCAAACTACACTTTTACGTACCAGACTGGTGCGTTGACCGTGGGCAAGGCGACCCTAACGGTAACTGCCAATAACGAATCTATGCCCCTGGGTGGTCCCTTGCCGGCCCTCACGTTAAGCTATACGGGCTTCGTCAATGGAGACCTTCCGGCCAGTCTGACCACGCAGCCGGTAGGCACGACGACGGCAACGGCCGCTTCTCCTGCTGGCGCCTATCCGATCATCCCCATCGGAGGCATATCTTCCAACTATTTGTTTCTATATGTCGATGGCACCTTGAGCGTAGCACAAGCCTTCCTGACCATTACAGCCAATTCCAATGGCAGTGTCTATGGCGCGCCTCTGGTACCCGGCGGCTTGCTTACGGTCACCTACACGGGCTTCGTCAACGGGGATGGTCCTGGCAGTATGACGGTGCCACCCATCGTCTCCAATACGGCGGCTCCGGGCTCCCCAGTGGGCACTTACAGCTTGGTCCCCTCCGGTGCCGTGAACCCCAATTATACTATTGTATATGTCAATGGCATATACACAATCAGTCCGGCACCCCTGACGATTACGCCCAACCCGGCATCGATGACCTATGGAGGAACTGTTCCCGCCCTATCGGCTTCCTACAGCGGCTTTGCCAACGGGGACGATGCGGCTAGCCTGACTACGCAGCCCACGATAACCACGACAGCCACCCCGGCTTCCCCGGCTGGCGCCTATCCCATTACGGCATTGGGTGCCGCCGACCCGAATTACAATATTTCCTATGCCCCGGGAACGCTCACCGTTGGTCCGGCTAGCCTCGCGGTAAGCGCCAATGCGCAGACAAAACAATATGGCACCGCAGACCCAACCTTAACCTATACGGTCAGCGGTTATTTAAATGGGGACAATGCAAGCATATTTACGGGAAGCCTGAGCAGAACTCCAGGGGAAGCTGTGGGTACCTACCCCATCACACAGGGTAGCCTAAGCGCGGGGAACAACTATACGATCAGCTTCGCCGGAAATTATTTAACCATCACTACGGCCTCTCAGCAAATAATGTGGGAACAAAACTTAATCGTTGGTTGTAACGACACTTCGCAAATTCTTTTAACGGCCACGGCAACCAGCGGCCTGCCCATTACCTATTCGGTATCGGATCCGAATATTGCCTCTGTGTCGGGAAATGTTTTGACTTTGCTGCAGCCAGGCACCACCATCGTCACCGCCACGCAAGCCGGAGATGCTAATAACAATCCAGCCCCCGCCGTAAGTGATACGGTAGTTTATGAAGCGGGTTCACTAATCAGTCAACACTGGAGCGATGCGATTTTCTTTGACAACAGCAGCGGCGATTACGTGCAATGGCAATGGTATAAGAACGGCGTAGCCGTGCTGGGAGCCACCAGCCCCTACTACAGTGAAGAGCCATCGCTGAATGGACAATACTTTGTTATTGCAACGAATCTGGCTGGCCAGCAAGTGCAAAGCTGTACACTTACCATTACCAGCGGCGGCGCCATACCCGGTGGTATAAAAGTGTATCCAAATCCCGTGAACGCAGGGGCGATGGTTACCGTTACCAGCAACTACTCCACCATGGCCTTGCAAGGCGCCAGTTTGCAGGTACTCGATATTACGGGCAGGGTACTGCAACAGCTAAACAATGTGCAGCCGTCTATGATGGTCAGCATGCCCTCCGAAAATGGCATATACATTATCAATTTGTTGCTGTCCAACGGACAAAAGGCAAGTACCAACGTATTGGTGATGGAGTAATGAACGACGAATACAAACTTTGAAAGCAGTACCATGATTAGAAAAATAATGGCGGTAGCTGCCTGTTTAAGCGCAATAATCACGCATGCCGGTGCACAGGAGTTGGGTATTGAGCTAAGCGGCGGCTTACAGGGGACACAGTACCAGCTGCAAAACGGTCAAACTAAACTGTTGCCGAGCGGGTCGTTGGGCCTGAACTATACGTTTCGGTTAAGTAACCGTTTGGGCTTACTTACCGGCATTGGCGCGGGACTGTACCGTACGCAAGCCACCTTAAAGGACGGCGTTGCTTTTACCTCCGGCCAGGTAGACGATGTAGGTTCGGCATTCCAATACAACGTGAAAACCGTAGGCTATACAGAAACGCAGCAATTTTATGGCGCAACTATTCCACTGCTACTGCAATACCATAGCACCGGCGCGGACGTCCGATGGTATCTCGATCTGGGCGCAAAAGCTCTGATTCCATTCAATAGCAGCATACAGGTAGGCGCGCAACAGCTGATTCTGTCCGGATATTATCCCGATTATAACCTAGAGGTGTCAAATCTGCCACAGCACGGTTTTGGCACGATCAATAACTGGAAATCTACTGCCACCACCAACTTGCAAGCGGCGGCGGTTTTGAGCGCCGCATCGGGCGTAAGTTTCAAGCTCTCAGCGGGCACGCGTCTGTATACCGGCCTGTATGTCGACTATGGCCTAACTGATGTGAAGAGCAAGAATGGCGACATGCCGCTGGTAACCTACAGTCCCTCCGGCATAAGTGGAGTGCAGGCCAATAGTGTACTCAATATGTCGATTGCTGGCCAGGTAACATCGCTTTCCTACGGTCTACAATTCAGACTAAGTTTCGGATCCACCGAGACAAAACCTGCTGCTCGAGCCAAGACGAAGACGACGCAAGGGCCACAACAAACTGCCAAGACAGCTATCACAGACGAAGAGATTGCTGTCATACAAAAGCCCATCGTATTTGGCGGCATCGGGGAAATCTCCGTACCTGAAAACCAAAAACCACATTTGAATGAACTGGCAATCATCATGTTGAAATATCCTAATCTACGTATAACCATTGTCGGCCACACCTGCATCTGCGGAGCGGAAACCGAGAATATAAAAGTGGGGCAAGGTCGCGCTAGCGCAGTAGCCAGCTACCTTCGGCTTAAAGGAATCGATGCCAGCAGAATGGACGTCAGCGCGGTCAGCGAGACCAATCCGGTTCTTTCATATGATCCAGCCGCCAATTTTCAAAACCGCCGCGTCGTAATCACCCTGAAGTAGACATGTATGCAAAATCATCGTAGGCAAGACTGGTTACCGCCCGCCACCCCAAGTCTTATAGGGATCTTCTAGGAGTTGTTCCTAAAATGCAAATCACAAATCAAATACAGATCATGACAAAAAATTCCAAAGCCCGCTTAATTACCTACTGGATTTTAACAGGCTACCTTGCCTTTGAATCAACATTAAGCGCAACATGGGATTTCAATTGGATCAACAAAGGGTATGCGATAACCCTGATGCAACATCTTGGTTTTCCTTCTTATTTTTTAATTATCAAGGGAGTATGCACCCTTCTTGCCGCCCCGGTTTTCGTTCTTCCTGGAATGCGTTTGCTTAAAGAATGGGCTTATTTCGGGACTTTCATAATATATGTGGGTGCTGTTGCATCGCATCTGGCGGTTGGGGATAGGTTTAGCACTTCGATACCCCCGATCATATTTTTGTCAATAGCAGTCGGATCATGGGCTTTACGCCCCGATTCGCGCAGATTTAAATAAGCTACATAAGTAAATACCCACCATCGAACCGATTCGTTTGAAGACTATTGGATAGAACCAGCCTTTGATCTTATGACATGGACGCTCCCCTGACATCAACTGCATATTGGCTGCTTGATGACGACATGCCCCAGCATTTGCCCTTTTGTAGCTGTACCATTCATGCAACTTCGGCGCAGAGGAGGCCTTGCCAATCTAATGTGTCGACTTGGCAGGACAATTCTCGAACCGGTTTATTGATGATTTGAGGCGATTAGTCATTCTAGCGATTTGATTACCAATTTTTTTTGACAATTTATTCTAATTGCAGCTGCAGCAAAAAATAGTTAAGAAAATGTTAGTTAGTTGGGAAATAGGTTGGAAAAGAAGCATTTTCCATTTATGCGATAGGGTTAGCTTTCTCGATGACAACATGCATCACCTTGGTGGATTGAGTGTGCTGTATGCATTTATATCCGAGCCCGACGAGGTCGATCCCTTCAAGGAGCCGCTCTCCTGTTCCGAGTATAACGGGAGTTATAGCCAAATGTATTTCATCAATTAACGCTTCTTTTAAGTATTGGCGAATTGTATTTACGCCACCACCCAAGCGAATATCCATCTCCTTGGCAGCATCCTTTGCTAGTTGGAGAGCTGCATGAATTCCACCAGTCACAAAATGGAAAGTTGTGCCTCCTTCCATCTCAATCGGTTTTCTGGCATGGTTGGTCAAAACAAACACAGGGCAATGAAAGGGCGGATTTTCGCCCCACCATCCTCTCCATATATCATCAGGCCAGTTTCCTCTTATAGGGCCAAACATATTCCGGCCCATTATGGTGGCGCCCACCTTTTTCAAACCTCTTGATGCGAAGTCGTTATCGATGCCCGTTTCTCCAGGCTGGCCGCCTACCATTTGCTGAAATGCATCTGTTGGGAAAAACCATTGATGGAGGCCCATTCCGTTTTTGCCCAACGGATTCTCCAAGTCCTGAGCTGGACCTGCGCCAAACCCATCTATGGAGATCGAGAAATTGTTTACTCTTAGTTTTTGCATGACTAGTTTATGAAACGACTTGACTATACACCAAATTTAATAAGAAAGACAGAAGATTTGAGGCTAGCGATATTGGAGCGGGTTCTGAACTATTGTCGCTACGACTGGATTGCCTGCGGGCGGCTCCTCCGTCGCGATCCTCTGCGATCCAAAACGGTGGCTCAGACACAAAGAACACAGCCCTACCGGGCCTTTGTCTTTTCTGCCCTTTGCCATTCAAGCAAGCTTGACGGCTCGCCCAGAAACGACAAAACCCCCGCATCGAGGAGGCTTTACCAGTCTATGTGTCGACCTCGCTGTCCAATATTTGTACCACCTATTCATGGATTTGAAAAAAATAAGCATCATTTGAAGCTGATTTTTAATGATTTGCAACTAAACTATCTTAAATGTTACCATAATGGTAACATTTTTTGTACTTTTGTTTATGAGGGTCGTTGCAGTAAAGACTTTAAGAAATCAGTCGGAAGCATTTCCGGGGGCTGAGCAAGCTCTATTGGCTTGGTATGAAGAAGCTGAGGCAGCCCAATGGAACAACCCAAATCAATTAAAGCAGCAATATAGGAATGCCTCTATTTTGACGGATAAAAGGGTAGTATTCAATATTCATGGCAATACATATCGACTGATCGTGGATATAGAATACCGACTAAAAATTGTATTTGTGGTATGGTTTGGGACACATAAACAGTACGATAATATCGACGCAAAAAAAATAAGTTATGTTAAAACCAATAAAAAATAATAAGCAGCACGAAGATTCTCTTGCTCGGATTTATGCGTTGATGCAAAAGAATATAAAGGCAAATTCAGCGGAATCCGATGAATTGGAAGTCCTGTCAATTCTTGTAAAGCAATATGAACAGGAACATTATCCGATTCCTAAACCTAATCCTTTAGAAGCAATTAAATTCCGCCTACAACAAATGGGACTGTCAGAAGTTCAATTATCTGAAATCCTGGGTCATAGGTCACGTAAATCTGAAATTTTATCTGGTAAGCGCAAATTAAACCTGTCAATGATCCGGAAATTAAGTGAAAGATTGCATATTCCTGCTGAAGTGCTTATCCAGGCATATTAGAAGCCCATTCTGTGAATCCGAAAAATATAATTCAGGATATTTCGCATCGACCTTGGGCTTTACCCGATAGGAAATGGGTATACTATCAAGAATGGAATCATTCTCTTTTCTTACATTGGAAAATTTCTGTAGAACTATTGAAACCTTTAATTCCAAAAGATCTTATAGTTGATACTTTTGAGGGAGAATCCTGGATTTCATTAGTAGCCTTTACAATGGAGAGAATAAGGCCCAGAGGAATGCCAGCCGTTTCAGCCATTTCAAACTTTCATGAGATTAATCTGAGAACATGCGTATTAAGAGATAAGGCTCCAGGTTTCCTTAAAAAGTAATAAAAGGTTCCAGGATTCGAACCTTTTAAGGGGATGTATATTAATGCCTTATCAAGAAGCCCAATTTGGCAAAATACTGAAACCCGCTGCCAGAGCGGGTTTCAAAAATTGGTCGACCTGGCAGGACAATTCTCGAACCGGTTTCTGTTCGATCTAAGACGATTAGCCATCCTAAAAAATTGAATGTCAGACATTTAACTTTCGTTTTTCGTTTTGTACAATCCTTCCTCAAAAGTGAAGCGAATGTTAAAGGCTTTGACTATACCCTCATAAAAGGCAGCTTTTCTCGTGTGCCCGCCACGTAGGCTCCAGAAATGAGGTGACATCAGTCAGCGATTTAGTGTAACCTCCGCAACCAAAATTACGTCTTATCAAAGGCTGGTGCAGCTATACCATATCATTTGGTGGATATTGAAAGGACAAACTTCTGATAGATAATCGATTTGCAAAAAAGTAGTCATCAATACTATTTAACCTGTTTCGCGATAAATGTAGTTTATAATCAATGCAGCACCAATCATGATAAAAAACTATTTAAAAAGCGCCGTTCGTAATATCAAGCGGCACCCGTTCATTTCTTTCATTAACATATTTGGTTTAACCGTTGGTTTAACCTGCTGCCTGCTTATTATTACTTATATTATCAATGAGCTCAGCTATGATAAATTTAATACCAATGCGAAGGATATCCGCAGGGTGACGCGCATTTTTTATGCCAGTAAGAATGTGGAGAGCCTGCATTTAAGCGCGATTGCGCCCCCGTTTGGGCCTTTGCTGCAAAGTGCATTTCCTGATATTAAAAAAATAACACGGGTTTTGCCTATCCGCACTACGGCCTTTCACTATAAGGACAAGCTGTTTAACGAGCAGAATAGCGTCTTTGCCGATGAGAACTTTTTCGACTTTTTCACTGTACCTGTGGTTATAGGCGACCATAATAATGCGCTGAAAGAGCCTTACAGCATTATGCTGAGCGAGGCCATGGCCAAAAAATATTTTGGCGATACCGACCCGATTAACAAAGGCATATTTCTGGATAACATTTTCCTGGGTAAGATTACACATGACTTCAAAGTTACCGGTGTATTTAAAGCTTTTCCTGCCAACTCGCACATGCACCCCGACATACTGATGTCGTTCAGTACCTTAAAAGATCCGGCAATTTATGGCGCGAACAGCTTAGAGAACGATTTTGGCGGTAATGCCTTTTTCACCTACCTGCTTTTCCCGAAGGACTATAATACCGACATGATTGAAAGCCAATTGCCTGATTTCCTGGATAAATACGTTCACCTTGGCGGCACGGCCGGAAACGCTAAAACACACGATGGCACCAAACTTACGTTTGAAAAATTAGCCGACATACACCTGCGCTCACATCTGGATGATGAGTTTGAAGAAAACGGCGATATCAAAAGAGTATACATATTTTCGGCTATCGCCCTGTTTATTTTGCTGATAGCCTGCATCAACTACATGAACCTATCCACCTCACGTTCGGTATTGAGGGCAAAGGAAATTGGTATCCGGAAGGTTATCGGGGCTCAGCGAAAGGAGATCATTAGCCAATTTCTAAGTGAATCGGTACTGATTACATGGTTTGCGCTTGCACTAGCCATGGCGGGAACGGCGTTACTGCTGCCAATGATAGACCATTTGGCAAACACCAATCTCGCGTTTAACAGCCTGCTGCAATGGCAAATTTTAGTACCCGTTTTGTTCCTGCCATTTATAATAGGCCTCATCAGCGGTATTTACCCGGCCATTTTTATGTCGTCGTTTTTGCCGGTGAAGGTTTTGAAAGGTATAATAAAAACCGGCTCAGGCGTAGTGTCCTTTCGCAAGGTGCTGGTTGTTTTGCAGTTTTCTATTTCGATTATCCTGATAGTAGCCACTACTGTGGTGTACCGCCAATTGCAATACATTCAAAAAGCCGATTTAGGTTTCAACAAGGACGGCGTTTTAATAATGGGGTATGTTGGACAGCTACATCCTCAATATGATGCATTTAAAGCAGATTTACTTAAAAACGCAGCGATAAAAGAGATTGGCCGCTCATCGCGTATTCCATCGGGCCGCTTGCTCGACTTCCAAGGCGGGTCGGTTTTGGTAGATGGCGTAATGAAACCCATTAAAGGCGACCTGAAATGCATCAGCACCGATTACGGCTTTATACCCACTTATGGCATGAAAATGGCCGCCGGACGCAATTTCTCGAAAGAGTTTTCAACCGACACCAATAACTTTATTGTAAACGAGGCGGCGGTACGTTCGCTAGGCTGGAAAACCCCGCAAAATGCTATCGGTAAGGATATTACGTATGGAGATGTCAGCGGCAAAGTTATCGGCATCGTTAAGGATTTTCACTTCGAGTCATTGCACCAGACAATTACTCCGCTATTATTTCGATTGCCATCGAGCAACGGTTATCATGTAATGTCGGTAAAGGTAAATAGTCGCAATGTCCAAACCGCAGTAAGCTCGCTGCAAGCCACCTGGCATAAATATCTGCCCGACACTCCTTTTGATTTTACCTTTCTGGATGATAAATTCCGTCAACTATACAACAGCGAACAACAGCAGGGCAACCTTTTTACTATATTCTCGTGTATCGCTATTTTTATCGCTTGTTTGGGGCTATTCGGATTGTCGGCGTTTACCATTACCCAGCGGGTTAAGGAAATTGGCGTACGAAAGGTACTGGGAGCAAGTGTGCGGCAAATTGTACTTGAGTTATCAAAAGATTTCCTGCTGTTAGTTTTGATTTCAGCTGTAATAGCGATCCCGGTAGCCGGATGGTCGATGCATGAATGGCTGGCTGATTTTGCTTTCCATACCGAAATGAGCTGGTGGATATTTGCTGCAGCAGGCATTATAGCGCTGATTATAGCGTTTGTAACTATCAGTTTTCAATCCATTAAAGCAGCACTGGCTAACCCGGTGAAGAGCCTGCGAAGCGAATAATATATCGAGAGGATTTTCTTAAAAAGTAATAAAAGGTTCCAGGATTCGAATCTTTTAAGGGGATCTATATTAATGCCTTATCAAGAAGCCCAATTTGGCAAAATACTGAAACCCGCTACCAGAGCGGGTTTCAAAAATTGGTCGGGGCGGCAAGATTCGAACCTGCGACCTCCTGCTCCCAAAGCAGGCGCGATAACCGGGCTACGCTACGCCCCGAAAATAATTGACACCGAAAACACGATGTATTCACCTTCGTCGAAGTGAACAACCCACCATGCTGCGGTGAACTAGCTTTAAAAAGTAAGAACTGGGAAGTACCATGGCTTAAAGCCCAAACCATGCTTGATGATCAAGGCTGCAAAAGTAATCAGAATTATTGGATTATACGCAATCGTGGCAAAGATTGATGCATCGCCCGCTGTCAAGCTTCTAGCCACTGCAAGAGGTCTTGGCGGAATGCACAAAATCCTCAACGGACCAGCCATAGATCTATAGGTATTGCTTGAGCCATTCCCTTGCTTGCGCGTCATCGGTAAAGGATTTCATGGGAATGGGTGGGGGGTTAACCTTGAACAGGATATTCATGATGAATTTCGACAGCCCGGGTTTAGATACCATCGCCATGGCCGAATAAACCTGGGGTAGTTGTTCAGTGGAAAACTGCCTAGTCGCTTTGTCCGGAACGGGTGAATTACTCAAGTAGATTAAAAGCGGGACTTTCTTTCCCCCGGTAATCCGTTTGACCAAGGCCACGTTTTCCGTGATGTTCTTAATGGTCCTCACCGGGCTTTTGGAATAGGAAAATAAGATACCGTCCCCGTCCAGCCAGTAATCTGCAATTTCTCCGGGTATAAGTTGTGGGTCTTCAGGTTTTTGCATAGAGAACTGTTGTAATCTGTAAAAAGGGTCGGTTCACAAGTATTAATGCGCGTACTATTTGGATTTCGCCTATAAATTTGGTTCATAACTAAGCAAAACCGTTCCACTCTTAAATATACGGATGCCAATTAATCGAAGTCTGAGGTTTTGCTGTAAATTATGAAAAAGCGAAGTTCCTTGGTCGATGGCAACCGGGTAAATCATGATTTGATATACATCGATTAGGCCCGCGTCAGCCAATTGCGTCAATATGATGCCACTTCCAAGAAGCGTCAGGTTCTTTCCAGGAGTTGCTTTAGGCGACCCAACTCCTCAATCATATTCTCGCCAATCAGCCGACTATTGATCCAAGCCACCTCTTTCAGTGTCCGGGAAAAAACCAGTTTTTCAGCCTGCGTAATTAGGGAAGCGTCCCGTGGAAACCTTTGGATGGCCTCTTGGGAAAGCCAAAAGTTGGCCATCATCTCGTAAGTTACTCGGCCAAATAGTAGGACGCCCCCTTGCTCTAGATTTTCAACGGAAAAATGGGATTCTTCTTCTCCATGCATGTTCCAACTGATATCCGCATTAGGTCCTTCAAAAAAACCATTGAGCGACATAAACTGATAAGCACTAATTTTTCTCATGATGAATTCTCCTTTACAGTTGTAAGGTGAGGTTGGTATTGCCGTCCTTGCCCGTGAATCGATTACTTGCTTGCCGAGGAGGTTCGACCCAATACTGATGATTCAGCACAAACTTAAACTGCCTCAGCTCACCCTTTTTTCCTATAGCTGTCTTGCTCAGCCTGATGGTAAACAATTTCCCTGCAACCTGGGTGAGTTGAAAATGATCGGCCGCTGGATTCCAGCCGTTAAAATCTCCAGCAACATTCACCTGCTTGATCTCACTCAGGCGTTTTTCCAAACTAATTTCCATCCCGCCAATCAAAATGGTCTGTTCTTGGCCAAACACAAATTCTATGGAATCGCCCTTATCCAGGTAACCAAATCGGGCGTAGGCGGGTTTGGGAGATACTGTATTCGTTTGCGCCTGCAGATCCATTTGATGGACCAAACTAAGCCAGAAAAAACTGTGCGCAACCCGAATCAGTGCTGCTTGGGGAATAAATGACATAAACTCTACGAGATGTGTAATATATGATGAAAGTTACGCCGCCCCACCCTGATTTTTGCCGGACCAACGCGCGGACTTGTTAATCCATTTGTTAAATTTTTGTGCCATCGCAGACCCATGCGCCTACGCCCTACTTGCCTGCTCCCAAGCCACCTCGACCTCCAGTACTTACCTTGTAGAACCCTGGTACAGCCAAGCGTAGAAGGGAAGCGATTCCTACCGTACCGACGAGTAAGCCAAGGGGTAATGCGAAATATACCAGCAGACGATAGTGCGGTGCAGATTGAACCAGCGGGAAAATAGCATTTATCGCATAGGCGACCAGGGGCGCATGCAGGACATAGATCATGAATGAAAAAGGCACTAGCCATTGGAACCACCTTTTCCCCATCGACCAGGCTACTACCTTGTCCAGGCCAAACCAAGCCGCAATCAATCCTGAGGCTATGACCATCTTATGCATTAACAGAAGTAAGGGGAATACCCTTCGTCCCAACAGGGGTTGGCCTTCAAACGCCACCCAGGTTTTTATGCCGGCAAGTAGAATAAACAAAATCCCCCAGGGCAGGGGCCTTAACCACCGAGGAGGTCCAAGGACGCGGAATCCGGATTTTTGTATCCAGATGCCCAGGGAAAAAAATAGTAACCCCTCCCCTTCCCACAGGATGAAATCAATATTGGAAAGCCAGTACAAGAGGCAACAGATAAAAAACACGCGAGGCTGATGGAGAATACACCAGCGCAAGGCAGGGTACGCTAGACTATAGACAAATAACATGCGTAAAAACCAAAGCTGATAGGGTATGGGCAGCACAATCCAGCGTAGCAGCCAATCGTACCAGGCATAATCGTGCACCAATACCCGGCTGTGGCTGATGGTCATCAAATGCGTCGTCTGGACCAAATCCCGACCATAGGAAGATGTTTCCAGCACCAAGGTGAACAGGAGGCCTATCGCGCTCCATATCAGGTAGGGCACCATGAGGGTGCGAAAACGCCTGGAGACGGCCTGACGATAAGGTCGATCATCTTTGGCTGCATATAAGAACCCTGAAATAGCAAATAGCATGGGTATGAAAAATCGAAACAGCCCGTTGGATACAAAATATTCCAAAAAGCTGGTCACCGTCAAAGGCTCCTGGACGATGGAAAAGGGCTGGAGATATCGCCACTGGAGGTTATAGCCATGCACAAAAAGCAGCATGATCATAGAGGCAAATAGCCAGAACCGGATTTTTCGGCTTAAGAATCCATCGAGACCAGCAGACATGCAGACGTTGTTTGTCCCCTCAATATAGTCAATATGCCATGATGGTCCAGCGGCGGCTACTAAGATAAAAAGGATGGCATACAGGTGCCTGTGCTCAAATGGAAGCAGTATCCAAAAGCCGCCATGGGTACCCTATGTATCCCCATTCCATGTACCCAATATGGCGGCCCGCTATATGCGATAATAGTGTTTACAACAAAGCTGCTTCGCCTAAACGTTCCAGGCAACTTTATCCTTTCTTTATCGTTTGCAATGCAGCAGGCCATTAGGCCAGTCTGTCCAGATATAAACGATCCATATGAGAAAAAGACTACTCCCCTGTACCCTAGTTTTGCTTTTTACTCTACTTTCCGTTGGCCTACTGCGTGCCCAAGGCCTGGAGCGAGGGGAAGGAATTTCCGCCAACGCCTCCCAGATTTATTTTGAACTTGGCGGACCCGGGATCATCTATTCATTTAATTACGATGGCCGATTTGGAAAATTTGAAAACGGGATTGGGTTTCGTATCGGCATTGGCGGGGCTTCAATAAACGGCAATGGATACGTGGCGGTGCCAGTGCAATTAAATTATCTGGCCGGTACAAAAGGAAAATACCTGGAGCTTGGAGCGGGAGCAACCTATGCCCCGAACCTGGATCTTTTCAATACGACCAATAGCGATGGCACCACAGCAGTCCCACAAACGTACGGTACTTTCACTATTGGTTTTCGTAAACAGCCACTCGGGCGCAAGGGGTTTACGTTTAGGGCAGCCTTTACCCCTATTTTTTCCTTTGCAGGGAGAGGCAGTTTTTTACCCTTCGCAGGCATCAGCTGGGGCTATAGATTTTAGTGCAGGGCGATTCGGTTGGACACTTGGGTAGACCTCAAAATTGCCATAGTGGGGACAGCCCAATCACCTGACGGATATATATTTAAGTCGAAATCAAACACCGGGTAGCTTGCCAGTTGCTAGGTCCATAAAATCCGATTAGCTCAATAATCTCTAGTTCGGCTCCGACCTTGAAGCTTGCAGCCTCCTTTCGAACCTACACGTATTCACCGGTTAGTCAACGTGATGCAGCAGCGATCCAGGGGTAGGTTTCCCGCTATTTCGTAGGATTCAACCAGCAGTAGCGTGACAGATTAAAGCAGATGAAGTCATAAAGCAATTCAGCTCTATGAATCTTTATCCTTTCTTTCCGGCCTAAACTACAGTGTATGAAAAGATTTTTTACTTTATCCGCGATGGCTATTCTATTGTCCACTACAATCGCCTACGCCCAGCCCCTCAGTTCGGAAGAAATAAAGGCCCAATTGGTCAAAGAATGGCAACGCGCCAAAACCTATACCATCGATTACTTAAATGCCATGCCCGCCAATAAATATTCCTTTAAAGCGGTCGATTCAATTCGCAGTTTCGCTCAACAGATGCTCCACCTGGCCCAAGGCAACTTAGGGCTCATGTCTTTTGCCACGGACCAAAAACCTCCTGCCTTCGGTAAATCCGACCTGGAACATAGTCCGGGAGCACAAACCAAAGATTCGGTGATGTACTATGTGACGACAAGTTATGATTACTGCATCCAGGTGGTGCAGAATTCCGACGTGAATAAGTGGGGAGAAAAATTGAAAATCTTCGGCATGGAAGAAACCAGGTTTGCGATCTTTTTAAAGACGTTTGAGCACCAGACTCACCATCGAGGCCAAACGACAATCTATATCCGGTTGGTAGGAATTAGGCCTCCGCAGGAGCATTTATTTCCCTGAGGGCAAATCAAGTTTGTAAATCATCCACCCAAATAGTGCGCTTACCAATTGGCTAACCAGAAGTGGGGCTAAGTAGTTTCACCTTCTGAACTGCCCTGTCGGAGTCGCGATCTGGCATTACTTTACTCAGTCCTCAAGTTCTTAGCCGGATTGGTCATGGCGGCCCTGGTTGCTTGCCAACCCACTGTAACCAAGGCGATGAACATGGCCAATGCACCGGCTCCCACCAGCACCCACCAGCTCATAGCCGTTCGGTAAGCAAATCCCTGAAGCCAGCTATCCATGGCAAGCCAGGTAAGGGGAATGGCAAATAGCAAGGCGATGGCGACAAGCGCCAAGAAATTCTTGGTCAGCACGAAAACCAGACTGGGGATGGAAGCACCCAATACTTTGCGGACGCCAATCTCCTTGGTCCTTTGCAAGACATTATATGCCGATAGTCCCAACAGCCCAAAACAGGCAATCCCGATCGCTAGTAGCGCAAATAAAGCAAAGACCTCCCCAAAACGTCGGTTCTCGGTATATTGCCGCGCAAAGAATTCATCGAGGAAAAAATATTCATAGGGGGCGGAGGGGAAATGACGGTTCCAGATCGTTTTAATGGCTGCGACAGCGGCCTCGGGGTCATCACCCTGCACCTTGACCGAATAATAAGCCGTCGTGTTTCGATTGAGAAATAAAACGAGCGGCTGGATCGCCTTTTGCAAGCCTTCGTTATGATAATCCGCAACGACACCCGTAACATGCAGCGAATCCATATCGTTTTGGCCACCAGTCAACAAGACACCAATCGCCGCCTGCGGTGAGGGTATACCCAGGGCCCTGACGGCCGTTTCATTGAGGATGATTGCCTTGCTCTCCGCCCCGAAACTGGCTGAAAAGGCGCGGCCTGCTACCATTTTTAGTCCATAACCGTTAATAAAATCCAGATCCACCCCCAAATGAAACAGATTGACCGCCTGCTTTTTTCCACTTCCCATTTTTTGCCAATCTGTGGACCATAAAATCTCCTCACCCATGACACCAGACGATGAAGTCATGCTTTTCACTCCTTTAATTTTTAGTATTTCACTCTTGAAAGCTTGGTAAAGGTCCTGGTACGCTGAATCCGGCAAATCGCTATTGGCGCCCTTCAAGACCAACGTCCGATTGATATCTGCACCAAGATTCTGGTTTTCCATGTACTGAAGCTGCCGGTAGACCACCAGAGTGCCGGCAATAAGAATGATGGAAGCCGCAAATTGACCTACGATCAAACTCTTGCGTAACCATTGGCCGCTCGCTGCATTCTTAAACAGTCCTTTTAAAACAGCAACCGGTTGATATCGACTCAGCACGAGTGCGGGATAAATGGCGGAGACAAGAGTCCCCAGCACTAACAACGTCGCAAAAATCAGCCAATACGTAGAAGGTAACCCAAAAATGGTCGGCAATGGCCGGCCAGTAAGACGTATAAAGAAGGGATTAGCCACCAGGGCCAGAATCAAGCCAACAACAAGCGCGAGCAGGTTTAAGAGTAAACTTTCCAGCACAAACTGCAGGATCAGCCCCCGCCTGATCGCTCCAAAGACTTTACGAACTCCCACTTCCCGGGCCCGCTCCAGGGAGCGAGCCGTGGCCAGGTTAATGTAATTGATCCACGCTATTGCGATGATAAAAAACGCCACAAGAAATAAAAAGGAGACCGATTGTCCGCTGCCATTGGCTTCGGCTTCTTCCGTATAGTGGGAATACAGATGAATGTCCTTGAGCGGTATCAGACTTAGGGAAAAGCGATCGCCCACGCTCTTGTTGTCGGGCAGGTCATTGTAATGTTTATCGATGAAACCAGGCAGTTTGGCCGCAAGTTGTTTAGGATCCGTGCCTTTACGAAGCAACACATAGGTGTAAAAATCTGTCCAGCCAAAGCCGGTTTCCAGTATGTCGTCCGACTTACCGTAAGTCCCAATGACCTGACTATAGGTCGGATAAGAAATGAGAATACTGAGTTTCAAATGGGAATTTTCGGGGTAGTCAGGGAAAACACCCGATACCTGCACGGATCGAACAGCACCATTCGTATGGTAAGTCAGTATCTTACCCAACGGATCTTCCTGCCCAAAATACTTCTTAGCCACGGATGCGGCAAGCACCACTTTTCCGGGTCCCGATAATGCTATTTTTGCATTCCCAGCCAGCAAGGGCAACTGAAATATATCCAAAAATGCCTGGTCGGCATAGTAGATAGTAGCCTCCCTGAACCGCTTATTTTGCTGCTCGTTAGCAAGCAGATATTTTACCTTTCGTATGCGGCCGGCATTCTCCACTTCTGGGAATTCCCGAATCATAGCTGGTGCTACCCCTGGCATAGCTGCCGCGCAAGGAACCACCAGTTGGCCATTCTGGTAGTCTTCATCCTGCACCCGGAAAATGCGACTCGAATTTGGCTGGAAGGAATCATAACTCCGTTCGTAGGCAACGTATTCGAAAACTAGTAGACAGCAGGCCATCCCAACAGCTAGACCCATGATATTTAATAGGCTATATCCTTTGCGTTTGGTTAGGTTTCGCAGCGCTATCTTCAGAAAATTTTGCAGCATGGATCAACTATTTATCGGTTATTCAATTTGCATTGCGTGATAAATCTCAGGGCCTACCAGCAGATCTGCTGGCAGTCAACCTTTCCCGTCCGGTAGCTAAGCACTACGAGTCAATATCCCTGATGGGTACAGTCATTCGGTCCGTAAACTCTGCACAGGGTTTGCCAAGGCTGCTTTTATCGCTTGGAAGCCGACCGTCAATAGGGCAATACAAAGAGCCACTGCTCCTGCCAATCCAAACATCCACCACCTGATCTGAATCCGGTAGGCAAAATCCATTAACCAGTTGTTCATTATGAACCAGGCTAACGGGGTAGCAATCAAAAATGCGAGGCCCACCAGCATCAGAAAGTCTTTGGACAATAGCCGGACAATCGTTTCTACACTTGCCCCAAGGACCTTGCGAATGCCGATTTCTTTTAGCCGGAGCTTAGCGAATAAAGCAATCAACCCAAACATGCCTAGGCTGGCGATCAGTATGGTCAACAGCGCGATGTAGTTGGTCGCCTTTAATATGCCGTCGAGAAGCGCATATTGCTTATCCACTCTGTCGCGCATGAATTCGTAACTAAAACTTCGCCGGCTCGGCATGGATTTGAAGGCCACCTGCAGTTGCTCCATGACAGCAACCAGATACCCCGGATCCGTTCGCACACTCAGAAATCTATTTTCCAGGGATGCCTTCCCCCCGTACCAGTGAATGATGGGTTGCACGACATTTTGCAAATCCTGGTAATGAAAATCCTCCAGCACACCCAATATCGTATATAGCGTTGGGTCCTCCGTGGATTTAATTTGTTTGCCGACGGCTTCCTTCCAGCCGAATGCATTCATGGTGGAACGATTGATGAGCACAGCATTTTTTTGGGATGCGGACAGCGCATCATCAAAATTTCGTCCTTGGATTAACGGTATTTGGTAAGTAGGCAAATATCCTGCATCAGCCGGGGCCTGCCTTAACTGGACTTCCTTGTTAGTCAGGGGATCCACAAAACTGTTGAAGTTTTCATAATAGTCGGTCGGAATAGCCTGGTTTGTGGAAATGGCTCGGACATGCGGATTTTTTTTCAACTCGTTTAAAAGGCTTTGAAATCGCGTATCGGCCACCTGCTGATTTCGAAATGCCAGATCTAGATTGACAACCCCCACATCTTCTGAATTGAATCCCAAAGCAGAAGTCTTCATAAAAGCAATTTGTCTGCCGAGGATAATGGTAACACAAATAAAGGTGATAGCCAATACAAACTGTACGGTAATAAAAACATTTCTCATGCGGCCTCCTTGGTAATGGCCGGAGAGGATCTGGCCCTTTACCGCATCGGTAACCTTGATTGCAACCAATTTCAACGCAGGCAATGTGGCAGCAATCAGCGTGAATAAAAGTGCGATTCCAGCGAAGAGCAGGATCAGGGGATAATCACTTGCCAATCCCATTTCAATTTCGCCCATGCGGTCTTTGATTAGGTCGTCAAGCGTCGGCAATAAAATCGCAGAAAACAGCAGCCAGGCCAAAACAGCAGATGCCAATACTATCAAACCATTTTCCACACAAAACTGGATGATGATATCTTTTTTGGTGCCTCCTACCATTTGTTTAATAGCAACTTCTTTAGCCCGCGCATACATACTGGCGGTATTCAAATTGACAAGGTTGACCCCAATAATGAGCAAAATAAACATGCTGGCTCCGACAGCTCCCTTAATGATGACGCCGACCAGCGACGAATTTTCTTGCCCAATTTGGCTAAATGGAACGGAAAACACTTTTACATTTTTTTGTTCTGGTGCATAGTTCAGCTTCACGATGCCGGCTATCTTTTCATCCAGCATTTTGGGGTCACCTGTGTTGCTTAGTCGTAGGTAGTCGTCGGCGAACGTATTATACCAGTTGGCGCCACTCTTGAAATTAGGGTTTGCCTCCAGCAAGGCTGTGGGAAGTAGCACGGTTGGTTGAATGGTGGAATTTGCCGGCACATGCTGTAAGACCCCTGTAACCGTGAGCTGTACCGAATCATCAGCAAGGATAATTTTGCCAACGGGATCTTGGTCTCCAAAAAACTTACGGGCCGTCTCCTCGGAGAAAACTACCGAAAATTTACTGGCTAAGGCGGTAGCCGGGTTACCGTATTTGAAGGGAAATTGAAATACCTTAAAATATCCTGTATCCACAAAATGGGTAGTCTCTTGAAATTCCTTGGATCCATACTTTAGCCAAGGATAATACCAGCTTTGGATATGTGTCGCCGCTTCCACTTCAGGGCAGGTTCTGACGATTGCACCCAGAAGTGGATAGGTCGTCGCTTTATACTCGGCACCATCAGGTGCACGCGTTTTTAAATAGTACATCTGGTGGATGTCCTTTTGATTGCTGTCCGCTGTCGCAAACTGGTATACCAAAATAGACAGTGCCATTACGCTCGCTAGGCCCACGGACAGGCCTGCCACATTGACTACGCTAAAAAGCCTGTTTTTGAACAGCTGGCGGTAAGCCGTTTTAAAGTAATTCTTAAGCATAGTTGAAGTTTATGGGTAAGGTGATGAAATTGCGCAACGTTATCCAATTCCGGACCTGCGATTTTGAAGAAGATTTGGATCATGGGGGAAGAATTATCCAACCAAACTACCTAAGAGTATGCCATTTGTCCAACTATTTGTCAATAAATAGGTTAATTCGAAGAAGCTAGGATATACTGTACGCTTTCGAAACATTAATTGTGCGCTTTTACTCGGCCAAAAACCAAGATATTCAAAAAACCACAAATCCTTGGCATTGAAGTAGATTCCCCCCGCGAATCAGGGCATAAATCAAGATTAGTTGAGGGGCGAGACCTCCTGGATGATTATCTTCGGACGACGCACCCCCGCCTCTTCCAAACAGCGTAAAAAACAAAGAATTACCTTTAATTATCGACTTCGTATAGTCTTCTCAGGATTTATTCACTCACATGTATAGCTAATTTAGGACGACACATAGGATCACAAATCTGAACATAGGGCGTATCGGAAACGAACAGTTGGAGTGATTAAATGGTGAGGTCGATATTGATTTGCAATAGTTTGCATAGTCGGCATTCTTTTGGATCAGCACAGAAGTCCGGCATTTGATACCACCTCAAACTCATACAATTTTAGTATGCTCAAGAACTACTTGAAGACAGCTTGGCGCAACCTTAGCCGAAGCAGGCTGCATTCCCTGATTAATATTGCTGGTCTGTCGTTGGGGATGGCTGTAGCCGTCCTTATAGGCCTATGGATTTATGATGAGATTTCATTCAATAAGAATTTTACCCATTACGACCGGATCGCTCAGGTAATTCAGAACGTCACCAACAACGGAGAGGTGCAAACCTGGAAAGAGGTGCCTTATCCCCTAGCGGAAGAATTACGAAAAAATTATGGAAGTGATTTTAAACAAGTCATCCTAGCCGCCAGCTGGGGAGACCATATCTTGACCATTGGTGAAAAGAAATTTAAGGACCAGGGGTCATTTTTCGAACAAGGCGCTCCAGACATGTTCAGTCTGCAGATGGTCAAAGGATCCAGGTCCAGTCTGAATGACCCCGCCTCAGTACTCATGTCGGCATCCGCAGCCGCTGGGTACTTTGGAAAAGATGATCCCATAAACAAAACGATTTCCATCGATGGTGCGCCCCCTGTAAAAGTGACGGGTGTATATCTGGATTTTCCACTCAATTCGACATTTTCGGGCATGCATTTCATGTCCACCTGGGATCATTTGTTCAATACAAGTGATGGCTACAAAAACATGGAGGATCCTTGGAGACCAAACGCGTTTAGGATTTATGTACGTCTCCAAGACAATGCAGACTTTGCCCAGGTTTCGGCAAGAATCAAGGATGCCAAATTACATAAAGTAAACTCGCAGCTTGCCAAAAAAAAACCAGCCCTTTTCTTGCACCCGATGGCTGATTGGCATTTGTATTCGGAGTTCAAAAACGGAGTCAATACGGGCGGCGCCATCCAGTTCGTTTGGATGTTCGGGATCATCGGGGTCTTCGTCCTGTTACTGGCATGCATCAATTTTATGAATCTGAGCACGGCCCGAAGCGAACGTCGGGCAAAAGAAGTGGGGATACGAAAGGCAATTGGGTCTCGAAAATGGCAACTGGTTCTCCAGTTTTTTGGCGAGTCTCTACTCACCGTTATTTTCGCTTTTGCCTTTTCCCTGCTGGTGGTACAGCTCGCCCTGCCCTTCTTTAACCAAGTCGCAGATAAACACGTGTCCATTCTGTGGGACAATCCATTTTTTTGGGGTTCGAGTTTGGCATTTGTTGTCTCAACCGCCCTTGTTGCAGCCAGTTACCCTGCATTTTATCTCTCTTCCTTTCAACCCATCAAAGCATTGAAGGGGACGTTTAAAGCATCTTCCTTGGCGGCTATCCCTAGAAAAATTCTAGTAGTCGTGCAGTTCACAGTCTCCGTAACCCTGATCATTGGCACCATCATTGTCTTTAAGCAAATTCAATTCGCCAAGAACCGGCCGGTAGGCTATTCTCGCAACAACCTGGTCACCATCCCTACCATGAACCCCTCCATTCACGATCATTTCAACGCCGTCCGACATGCTCTTTTGGCAACGGGCGCCATAACCGAACTCGCGGAATCACAAAGCCCAACTACGGCTATCTGGAACAGCACGAGTGGCTTTAGTTGGCCAGAAAAGGATCCGAATCTATCGGTAGATTTTGGTGTTGCCACGGTTTCCTATGATTATGGCAAGACCATTGGATGGTTCATGCAAGAAGGCCGCGATTTCTCCAGGGATTTCGCCACGGACTCCTCGGCAATAATACTCAATCAGGCTGCCGTTCGTTATATGGGTTTGAAGCATCCCATTGGTGAGCAAGTTTCTTGGTGGGGACATCCATGCACAGTGATTGGAGTTATTCAAAATATGGTGATCGAATCACCCTATGATGAGGCAAGACCCGTAATATATGACCTGAACAACGAAGCAGCAAACATGGTCATACTCAAATTGAATCCTGCCTTAAGCGCAAGCGATGCGCTGAGCAAGATAGAACCGATATTCAAACGGTTTAATCCGGATCAACCCTTCGAATTTCAATTTGTTGACGACGACTATGCCAAGAAATTCACCGACGAAGAACGCATGGGAAAGCTCGCTAGTGTATTTTCGGTCCTTGCCATCTTGATATCCTGTCTGGGGTTGTTTGGCCTGACTTCCTTTGTGGCAGAGCAACGTACCAAGGAGATTAGTGTTCGTAAGGTGCTTGGGGCTTCTGTGTTCAACCTGTGGAAGCTGTTGAGTCTGGATTTTACCAAATTGGTGATAATCTCCTTCCTTATTTCTGTGCCCCTGTCCTACTATTGGATGTCCGTGTGGTTAAAAAGTTATTCCTATCGAACCACTCTTTCCTGGTGGATCTTTGCCCTCGCCTGTCTCGGGTCCCTTGCCGTTACCGTCCTGGTTGTAAGCATACAGGTAATTAAAGCAGCGATGGTCAATCCGGCTAGTAATCTGCGGACAGAATAGCTTTTGGATGACTTGCTCTGGGATGATTTAACCCGTCTCAAGCGGGTTAGTCAAGGCAAATATGCTAAGCCAGTCACGATCCTTAGGATTGGGCTTTCGGTTTGGCAACCAACCCCATTATCCAATCAAAATCACTGGATCGAATGCGAAAGAAATGCCCGAGCGAGACCTGGTGATCCTTGCTAAAATACCAAATTAAGCATCCCGCATAGATTAGGTAGCAGACACTGGTCACGGTAGCTGCTGCCTTTATTCCATACCCGGGAACCAACAGGGCGTCCAATGCCACCATACAAGTGACCGCAGCAACCAACGAAATCAGGTTTACATGAAGTATTTTTCTTCCTCCATAGTAGGATGTGACCGGACTAATGACACAAAATGCCAATAACCCCGGGGTCATAAGCGCAAAAGGAAGCGACATGGCCGAAAAACTGGGACCAAATACAATGGGAAATATCCAATTGCCTGCAACAACCAATGAGCACGCTAGAATAACAGAGACCAGAAGAAGGCTGCGAGCGAGGGATCCTATGTTTTTGGCGGGATAAGGCAACATCCCACTTGCCGTCATCGGAAAAATAGCTGCAGAGACCACTGCTGGCAGCACCAGCAACAACTGTCCAACTTTGGAAGCTTGGATGTAATTACCCAAGTCCGAGGCGTTACAATATTGGTTAACAAACCAATAATCGATCCGGCAGAGCACCATAGTCAGCCCGTTGGTAACAAAGGCCCAAGTAGAAAAGCTAAGGAGCATCTCAAGGCTGCCCAGCGAGGGGAACTCAATACGCATCCGAGGAACATACCTAAGCACAAATAGCAGAATAAA
The DNA here is from genome assembly GCA_963742225.1 of uncultured Chitinophagaceae bacterium. Taxonomy (GTDB): domain Bacteria; phylum Bacteroidota; class Bacteroidia; order Chitinophagales; family Chitinophagaceae; genus Puia. The sequence goes on from CAVULD010000007.1 coordinate 195,158, forward strand.
CAAAATCCCCTGGATTAAGAAGGAGATAAAATACATGCGGATAAATTGATCCTGAGCCAATGGCCCAGGCGGCTTTTGGGGGATAATCAAAATAAGGGTACAAGCAAAGCAGAAGGAAAGGAGATTTGGCGATACAAAATCTTTTAGCGCGTAAAAAAGCGCAGAAAAAAAACTGATCAAAAGATTTCCGGCAATAAACATAATAAACAGATAAAGGAAAGATAAGGGCAAGGAGATTAGCGATTTGGGCAAAATCCAGTGGAATATACAATAACTGAGAACGGTTGCGCCAGCTGTCCAAACCAGGGCTACGCTAGTTAATTTGCCAGGCGAAATCAGCCCTGAAGCCAAGTAGTAATTCATAGCTGTTTCAATACAGAAACTTAAACATAAGATGATCCAAGACAAAATAGTAATGCTGTAGTAGATTGAACCGCTACTAGCGGCTTGGTAATGCCTCGACATAAGCACGGTCAACGTGAAAACAGAGACATAATAAATCAAGCGGTAAATGATCCCCTTAAGTAACAGTCGTCCCAAGTCCGATGAGTTTAGTACCGAAATTAACCATTCTTTTCGCGCGTCAAAGACAATTTGGGTAAGTGCTGCCCCTAGTGTCGTTGGCTGGTATGAGCTATCTCTTACGGATAATCCCATCGATAACCACGGTAGAAATCGAAGTGTTTAGTGTATGGATGGCAGCAAATTTTTTAAACCTATCAGGGGATATACTAAAAGTGCGTTTTTCTTGGTATGCTGTCTTTGTGAGCAATTCAATTTCATTTATCTGGATCGAGTATCCATATTGGCGGGAAGCGTTATTTTGAGCCGGCCGGAAGATCTTACCTCCGATACTGAATATTTTACCGGCTGGCCGGCAGTTCGAGACATCGGTAACGACTGGGTTACATGGATGAGCCGTCCAATCCCCGCTGACTAAATTGGGGCTATAGAAAATAACCAACTGATCGTTAGATGTATTGCTCCGTTCAACTCGGCTGGAGGCAAATAACCACCAAATTCCCTCGTGGAAAAATAAGGTAGAATCTTCCAAGACTATATCCCGCAATAAATACGTTTCAAACTCCCATTGGTGTGGAAACTGCCGGCATCGATATAATTCCACAGTCTTGTTAGCCGATGATTCGGGGATGAGAAAATATTCTCCGTTGTTCTCCAAGATAAATGGATAGGACAAATGATAAGGACGATCCAGTATGGTCTGCGGGGGGCCGCAGCGCCCTGAGGGGTCAATCTGCAAGACAGCAATCCTACCTTTACCCGTATCGGATTCCCCCTCCTCAAAGAATATAAATCGGTTGCCCTCCTGTTCAACGACAAAGGGATCGGCCCAGAACTTTGACCCCGGCGGATTTAGGGCAACGAATTGACCTGCATCCAGGGTTGTCAAATCAAGTTTACCCACCCAATACAAAATGGTAAATTTTCGTTTTATGACCACGCTTTTAACCTTGTAGACAAGATACCTTGCACAGTTGCGCAGAAATAATCCAATCATCCGGAAGTTGGATGGAACGAGGCTTGTCATGGCTTCTTTGGCCTGTTCCCTAGGCTCAACTGCCTGCGGGTATTTGTTTAGAAATTGGGCATCTCCCAGTAGATAAAGCGCTTGAAGTCTATAATGCAGAAAATGGCAAGCCTTGTGCGCCATGGAATCATGATTGTTTCTAACTGAAAAGGGAACTGTGGAAGCAACAGCGTGGTAAACATTTCGCTCCCGCAAATCTCCCGGCCACTTTACCATCAATTTAGCCGCCGTGACCGGCTGATCGAGCATGACTTCCCAAAATCCAGGCAATCCGCAATCGCCATATTGGTCCTCACCAAACTGAACGCGCCAAACCCCATATCTTGGTAAATCGGGTAATGCGTATTTGTTCGACCAGTTGGGTAGGTACAACAAATCGATCTGGTGGCTGCTTATTTCCGAAGCCAAACCCATGGACGAGCTGCGCAGGCGGCCGAATTCGTCCGATAGGTCTTCCACTCGCTTGTTGGTGAAAGCATCTGGCGCTTTTTGAAACCAAGCACGCTCAAAACGCTTGAACAGGCGCAATCCTATCGGATCTGGCATTTCCTTTCGACTAAGGAAATCGCTGGTCTTTACCTGAATCAAAACAATCGCGCCTATAAAATCTGCCATAAGCAATTGCTGCACCATGTCAAATTCCCAGAATGGCAATTGACGACTTTCCCCAACCAGTATACCCATTGAAAATGCCTTCAATTCCATCTATTACGTTTTAGCGTTCACCAGGTGTCAAAATCAGCCGATGTAAATAGAAAATCTGGAAAGCTTTTCTCGCCCGAAAGGCGCAAAAGGCATAGAGGTAAAGACCCGCGCGCCACAAATTCCTGCATGGACTGAGGCAGAGTAATCTCCCTATTGATAGAGAACCGGATAGTGTTATATCCCAACATTCTGGCCAGTGCCTTCAATTTAGACACTACACTACCACTAACTTGTTGCAGATCGCTGAAATCTCCAATCCAAAAAAAAGCAGCCAGTCGAACCCAAACAATGACGTTGTCAATCTTTAGGAACAATCTTTCATCGCTGGCCTTGTAGTTGATGTATTCTTTATCTCGGCAAACAGTCGCATATCCAGGGTGGTTGCTCGAGAAGGAATCGATGCCAGAAATAAGGTATTTTCCAAGCACCCGATGGGCGTAGCTAAGAAACGCGGGCTGAAGAAACCTGGCATGCTTTATTATTTTGTGCAGGGGCGAAAATTTGAATCGCAAAAATAAATTCCATTCAATCAGATCATTGACATGTTTCCAACCAAGGCTATGGACAAGCCCGTGATAGGATTTCTCATTGGGGAACCCATAAATAAGTACCATTCCCAAGCGTTCACACTTCTGGTAGGTCATCCTCGCCAAGGTCTTGAAAAGGCCTTGGTTGCGGTGGCTGCTGTGGGTCATCGTATCTCCGGATACCGCCCCCGGCATAACACGATCACCTACATGCAGTTCCAGGGGGAATACGCCATAAAAAGCGGCCGGTTCTCCGGTCTTCTGGTCCATTGCGATGAATCCTACAAAATTAAATCCTCGCGCCTTAGTATTGAAATGGCGGTTGAATTCCTCTCGTTTCAGCGTAACTCCAAAGGCGTTTTTATAGAGCTTGTTGAATTGGGTGAAATGCGATGGCTGAAACTCCTCAAAAAAGTACATAGAATCCATACCCGGCAGGCTATTTGCCGTAAAAATACTCAATCTCGATGCTTGTAAGGACAAGGCAAGTAAGTTAAATCCTACGCCATAGCCATGGAACCAAAAGAAAAATTTTCAACTATCCTATAAATGTAAATGGAGTGGCGAAGCACCCTACCAACACACCAGAACCAACAGTATTGGGTAATCCCACTAGCGAGTAACTGCCAAGGTACCTTTAGCCAAAGTTAAGGCTGCTTGACCCAGATGATATGAATTATGAAAAAGGATATGTGCAAAGAACCGGGCCCTCGATACGGTTCCAAAAAATGGCGTATCTACTGGGTCAAGCCATGCAGCATCAGGCGTATCATCCACATACTCTTTCAGGATAGCAAAGCCCTGCTCAGCCAACAAACGGCTCGCTGGTAAATCCCGGCCCTGCCCCGAATCCACATAGCCCATTGTCGTATTTTCGACCTTTATCGGCACTCCCAAAATTGATGTCAACCGCTGCATTGTCTCCGCTACGTGGCGATAAATAAACCCTACTGAAGCGACTCGATCATTTAGACGTAGCTCCGCGTTTTCCGGTGTGATTTTATTGAACGTGGCCCAAAATCGGACACGATTTTGCTCGAGCATGTCCAGAAGAATTTCCTTTTGCATGCCACAAATTTACAGGATTCAATGGCTCATAATTTAAGGTTCAAAGGCCCGCATCACCTTTCCGTACTCCGAGTCGTCCCTTATGGTTTTGGCCGCCAAAAGAAAGGCCGTCCTGGTTTGGTCGTTTTTGGGCATTTTCCCCGCCAATCGCAAAAGCAAATTACCTTTGTCAAAGTCGTTGTTTCCCAAGGTATTGACTTGAGCGATTAAGGCTATCCACTGACTATTACCTAAAGAATCTTCCTGCATCAATTGCACCAACAGATTATCCTTTTGTGTCTCGTCGCGCAATAGGCTGCTAGATTCCAGCAATTTGTCCCAATTAGTTAATGCAAATCCCTTTATTTGTATAAGTTGGACAAGTAAATTTTTACGTTGATTATCGTCATTTAAATTATCAATGGATCCAAACAGCAGACTTGCCCGATTTTCATCCAGTTGGTCTTTGCGTATGATTGCCTGTAGCACGTTTACGCGTTCGTTTTCGTCTCGGATCCCGTTGGTAACATCCACCAACTGGGGAAAAAGTCCAACGGGCAGGTTAGCCTTCAACATATATTTAAGCGTGGTCGCCTTCGCATTGTCATCGCCCAAGCTTTGAACAGCCTGCAAGTAACTTTTAGCCACCATGGAATCGGAGAGCTGTTCCATCTTAAAAGCTTGTAATACTTGCCGCTTGTCTTCATCGGAGCCCATGGACTTGGACACAATCTTGGACAGTTGCACCAAGTCATCCGTCGACAGGGAACCGGAGCTTAGGATTTTGTCTACATACATCCGTTTCACGTCGTCATTTTTCAGATCAGATAATGCATTTAGCAGGCCCTGGTTACCACTGCGTTGGTAGATGCGATCCATCCGCTCACTGGCATCGATACCCATCGCAATCATTTCTTTGACAGCCTCTGCCATAAATTGTTTTCCGTTACTGTCTAGCATAGGTTGAGTGATTCCGTCAAGCGTCCATGTATAATGGATCACTCCCTGTTTGTCACTTTTAGCCACCAATTGTTCTTCATTACGTGTGAAGTCTAAAAAACCACCAGGCGTAATCGACCCAATAGTCCGCTCATCATCGCTGAACCGTATTTTTCCTGAATACTTTATTTCCTCTCGGAAATTATCGTTTCGGATGGAGATGGAAGATTCATTGGGATTCCCCCATCCTGTACGCTTTGCATAGGTGAAAAAAACACCGGCTAGAAGGAAGCAAAATGCGACTACAAAAAATTCGGCTTTCATGATGGATGTATGTTTTGGTTAGATCGATAAGATTCAAGGCCATTTGAGCCTTGAAGAAATGGGATTTCTCATTTTTCTGTCCTTTTGCTGAGAAAGAAATACCCCAAAAAGCCTGCAGCGAGGCTAAAGGCCATAATAGCCAAAGAATGGATGCCTAAAGGTTTAAAAGCGTCGACTAGGGCTAGACCGAGCCCAATAGCTGATAAAATGGAAAACCATTTTAGTGGTTCCAGCTTACTTTCATTTTTCATAGGTTGAAGAAGCTGCGTTACCACATTTTCAGAAGCTCCTTTATCGATCAATTTATTCTTTAGTCGGTTGTCAAGATAGGACCTCATCATGGAAAGGAAGAAAGCAGTTATTAGGAAGAGTGCAAGCAATACTGCACAATTAGTAAGAAGCTCTCTCATAAAATCTCTATCAATTATCGATTTGGAGTCCTCCTCTACAGTTTGGGCATTTGCGGCAAAAGATGTTAGTAGGATGAAAGCAAGAAATGATATTCTGTTCATGGTTGTAGTTTTATATGTAGTATTAGACAGCCGACCCGAAATAAAGTTGCAAATTGTTTTTCACTTGAGAATACTCATTTGATTTCGATATCTTCTGTACATGTCCATGCTTTGGAATACTAAGACAAATAGCGGGATTAGTAAAACAAGGTACATAGTGATAGAAAAATTTCCCGTGATCAGGTTTAATATAAATATCCTGAATTTGTAAATCAAGAATCCCAGTGTGATCAATCCACATGAAGCAAATACATAAGGGAAAAAAAGATTCAAGGAAAATCTATACTTTCTATCGGGTAGTTGCTGCAAAACCAGGCTTGCGAGGTCAAAATCGAAATACGCCTTGGGTTGCTCCTGGATCGCGGTAAATAGGTGCATGTAGTTCTGCGCAATCAATCGACAGGCCTCGCAGGTATCGATATGTTGTATAACTTGACTTTCGCTGGCAGTTCGATCCAATGCATATTGCTGTATTTCCGATTCGCTGGGATGGTTTATTTTCATAGATCCTCCATTTTATATTCCTCCAAGATATCTAGCTTCAATGCCTTTCTTGCTCGGAATAAGTAACTTTTTACCGTTCCGAAGGGTAGTTCCGTTATTTGACTAATCTCTTCATAGCTCTGATCTTCCTGGTGATACAACACGATCAGTGTCTTGTAGATAGGCGGCAATCGCTCCATTGCCGACTGGAGAATGCCCGCAAGTTCTTTATGGGCAATAAGTCTTTCGGTTTCTGAATCCAATCGGCCTGTCAGATTATCCGTTAGGACGTCTATACCTTCCTGCCCCGGATTACTACTAACTGAGCTATCCCCAGGTAAAACCAATTTTTTCTTGGCCAGATGATTAAGACAGGAATTATACGCAATTTGTCCAATCCAAGTGGACAATTTCGATTGGAATTTGAAATCTCCCAATTTATTAAAGGCTTTCAAAAATACCTCTTGGGCGATATCTTTCCTGTCTTCGTTATTGGAAATCATCCTAAATACAATTTGCGCTACCAGCCCTTCGGTTGCTTTAATGATTGCCGAGAAGCTGTTCCTGTCGCCGGTAAGTACCTGTCGAACCAGGTGCTGGTCATGGAGATCGTTTCCGGCTGGTTGATTCACTTGATAGATTAGACAGGCGAGGTTAAAAATTGTTGCAAAGTAGACTAATTAAAATCCGACTAGCTTATTTACCTGTAAAGTCCACGGTCCAAGGTGGGGAATGAGGGCCACCTGGGGGAGCTACTAGCTTTCCCAAATAACTAAATCTTCTTGTTTAACAATAGATTATATCCCGATCTCTGGCGTTGGATTGCTATTCGACTGACCAAGGCTATCTTGCCCAAACGAATTTACCCATCGGATTTACCCGATCAGCGCTGCGCTTTCACCATTCATAAAACATCCGCATCACAGGGACGATAGGCTTGCTACTATTGTTTTCCAATACCAATTGATCACTCTTCATTAACTTATAAAATGAACATCTATGCGAAAAAAGATTCAAATTCTACTGCTGGCCTTTCTTACCTTGACCGCCATGCTCCAAGCACAATATAAAGTTTCTATGACTTTCCATATTCCAAGCGGCGGAGGCTATGATTATACTACGGTGGACAGTTCTTCAGATCGACTTTACCTATCACATGGTTCCCAGGTAAACGTCATAAATAAAATGACGGGGGACTCCATCGGCGTCATAAAAACAGAAAAAGACGTACATGGAATTGCACTAGCCCATGAATTTGGCAAAGGATATATCTCCAACGGATCCCTAAACAGTGTCTTGGTATTCGACCTCAAGACATTGCGAGTTTTGACACATGTTCCTGCAGGTCAATTCACGGATGGCATTTTTTATGACGATTATGCCAAGAAAGTGGTTACCTGCAATGGGCGAGGTAAAAGCATGACCATTGTCGACCCAGCAATAGATCAAGTTACCGCAACTGTTCAGCTCACCGGCTGGCCGGAAACTGCAGTCAGCGATGGTAAAGGCCAGATTTACGTAAATAACGCGGAAAAAAGTGAAATAGACGTCATCGATTCGAAGACCTATCAGATAACACATACCTGGCCCATAGCGCCTGGTCAACGAGCATCTGGGTTAGCCATTGACCGCAATACCATGCGGCTGTTCGCCGGTTGCGACAACCAAAAGCTGGTCGTCATGGACGCCGTTAGCGGACAAGTAATAACCACCGTGCCTATCGGCGAGGAGTGTGACGCAGTCGGTTTTGATAAAAAATTAAGACGGGTCTTTTCTTCCAATGGGGATGGCACCTTGACCGTTATCCAGGAAGTGTCTGCAGATCAATTTAAGGTCATGCAAAACCTGTCGACAAAGAAAGGGGCAAGGACTCAGGCAGTCGACCAAAGTACTCATTCGATTTATTTACCCACTGGCGAATTTGGAGCAAAGAAACCGGGTGAATTCCGACCTGCTTTAATACCAGGAACATTCCAGGTATTGGTAGTCGAACCGCAACAATGATGTGGTCTTGCAAACCAACGCAGACCTAGCGGCTTATCTTTGTCCCTCGAACTCGCAATACGTTAGAAATCAAAATATTAATCTGATTTTGGTTTATTACCATCAGCCCATTAGGTCACAAACGAAGCTGACAATAGGCGCTATTTTTTCAAATAGACTATTGTTGTCTTTCCAATGATCCCGTTAAAGGGAAATGGCGCATTGTCGTAATAGTCAAGAGATACCGGTGAGTCCAAGTCGATCCCGATATCAAATGTCGCATTGGAGGTAAAATGTAGGGACATAGCGGTAGGGACTCGACCCTGACCCACTACTTGATCATTCACTCGCAGCATGATGTCCATAGGGCCGCCAATTGGGCCGGCAAGTCTGGATTCGACTTCAATTTTCGCCTTGCCCAAGGGCAACTTCTCTTTGGACATGACCTTCGTACGCTGCACTTCGAACAGGTTAAACTCATAATGCAGAAAGCCATCCTTGACGAAGCAGGTAACTCCTCCGGAAAATCCAGCTAGCGCATAAAGTACGCCGTTAGCATTGGGTGGCAAGTCCACCTCCATAGTAACCAGGGTACTATACTTTCCTAGCTTCGGTGCTGTCGATTCAGGCATCCCGGTAATTGGCTCGTCGAAGGTCCATTCAGTGAGCGGAGAAGCGGGTGCATCTTCGGGATGAAACATCGCTGTGGACCATAGCCCGCCGCCAATGGGCAGGTTCTTGTTCTTTTTGGACTCCTCAATGAACAGGGCCTTCAGCTCTTCCAATTTTTCGGGATTCTTTGCTGCCAGGTCGTTGGCTTGACTCCAGTCCTCATCTATGTTATACAGTTCCCATTTGTCGGTCAGGGGAGACCACTCTTTTATGCCCTTCGGCATACCTCCAACCCATGGCAAACGAGGCCCCGGTGCGCTCGCGAACCAGCCGTCAGAATAAATGCCCCGGCTCGCCATGATATCGAAAAACTGCGTCTTTCGTGTACCCTTGGCATGAGGATCGTCAAAGGCGTATACCATACTAACCCCGTCAATTGGATCTTGCTTGAATCCGTTTACCTCGAGGGGAGGAGTGATCTTTATCAGCTCGTAGATCGTGGGTGCAATATCGATGACATGGTGGAACTGGGGCCGAGGAGTCTGATCCGCCTTTATGCGATTAGGCCAAGCTACGGCCATGGGCTGGCGCGTGCCGCCAAAGTAGGCTCCCATGAGTTTTGTACCCTGGTATGGGGTACTCCCGGCCCAAGCCCAGCCGGCATGAAACATGTTGTCAGTCTTGGGGCCACCTAGAACAGCCAAACCGCCAAGTTCGTCGAGCGCTTTTATATGTTGAGCGATCGTTGTCGCAATGCCGTTTTGGGCCAGCTGTTCGCTGATAGTTCCATTCAAACCCTCGGATGAGGATCCGTTGTCACCCCAGATATAGAAAATAAGGGTATTATTCAGTTTCCCTTCTTTCTCTATCTCGTCAATCACGCGACCTGCGTTGTAGTCGGCATGCTCGGCGAAACCCGCCCAGATTTCCATCAGACGTCGCTGGAAGGGTTTCTCCGAATCGGGAATGGATTCCCAGCTAGCCAAAGAAGGAGGCCGAGGCGTGAGTTCCGCATTCTGCGGAATCCAACCCTTAGCTTTAGCGCGTGCAAAGGTGCGTTCCCGATATTTATCCCAACCGTCGTCAAATTTGCCTTTGTATTTATCAGCCCACTCTTTCATAACCTGGTGCGGCCCATGTGCCGCCCCTGGAGCCCAATACATCAAAAATGGTTTATCCGGGGCGTAGGCCTTTTGTTCGCGCAGCCATCTGATGGCGTCATCGGCAATATCTTCTGTCAGGTGGTAATGGTTAGTACCCCCGGAGGTGCGAGGATGGGCTACATAACTGGTGTTACGCACAAGGGTAGGTTCATACTGCGAAGCTTCGCCCGCTAGAAATCCATAAAAATATTGGAATCCATAGCCGGTAGGCCAATAGTCGAAGGGTCCTTTGTTTGTTATCTGGTCTTCTGGTGTATTGTGCCATTTTCCCCAGGCACCCGTATTGTAACCATAGTCTTTGAGTACTTCTACCATGGTGGCAGAGGACTTAGGTATAATTCCAGTGAAACCATCGAAGTCATTGGCCAGGGCAGAAATCTGGCCATTGCCGACAAACGTGTGGTTTCGCCCGGTAAGCAGGGAGGCCCGAGTTGGGGAGCACATAGCCGTCGAATGAAACCGGTTAAATGAAATCCCCATTTTCGCCACTCGGTCCAGAGTAGGGGTATTTACTTCCCCTCCGTAGGTGGAAGGTGTCCCGGGGCCAGCGTCATCGATTAGGATAATCAAGATATTTGGTGCGTCTGCAGGAAGGTGCCTTTTCTCCACTCGTTTTTTATACGTAGATGTTTCTATGGTAAGGCCTGCTTTCGAAGCCGAGGGAGTGGGCGGAAATGGTAAAACACCTCCCGAATCATCCAGCGAATCTGCCGGTGTGAAAGACGAACTAATAGCCGTCCCATTATGCTCGTTCCCGTTATGGCAGCTAAGGCCAACAACGGCCAATATCAGTGCTAAAAGGTAGACTCTCATTTTTCTTAGGTTAGCTTGTTCAAAAATGTTGATTCATTCGATGAGATCACAGCAGATCCACTTGGACCTTATAAATCTTGCCGTTGAATTTAAAGGGTGCTTTTGCCGCATAACGCAAAGACACGGGGGATCCTAAGTCAACTCCTACATCCAACGTTTCACTGGCCGTAAAGGCTGCTGGCACTGTCCTTTTAACATCGCATATCGCCTCTACTTTCCCGTCGATGGAAATGCTGACCAGGCCCGGTGCCATGGGACGAGCTATCTGCGTAATAATTGTGATGCGGTGCTTGCCAGTCAACAGTTTTTGCTTCGTCTCCACCGAATAATTTTCGATCAGCTCCATATTATATTCGTACACTAGTCTTCCATTTTCCATAAAACAGGTTAGCCCACCACCGGATCCCCCCAGCGCATATATTACCCCCGAGGTATTGGAAGCGGTTTCTAAATCAATCACGACTTTATTGCTTCGCTTGCCCAGGCCCGGCGCTGAAAATTCAGGCATTCTAGTAGTAGTCGAATCAAATACCCAATGCGTATAGGGGGGCGTGATGAGGTCTTCGGGATGGATCCGAAGCCAAATTCCAGCCCCAATCGGAAAGTCCAAATTGTCCTTAGCCTGCTGCAGGAAAAGGGCTTGCATTTCCTTTAGTTTTTCAGATTCTTTTGATGCCAGGTCATAAAACTGAGTATAGTCGTCATTTAAGTTATAAAGCTCCCAAACATCTTTTTTGGAATCCCATTGATCCAGGCCTGGCTGTGCAGGCAGCCAGGGAAAGAGCGGCCCAAAGGTGCAGGCATACCAGCCATCATGGTAAATGCCTCGACTACCATTGTTGTCAAAAAATTGCGTCTTTTCCGCAGCTGGGGCATTGGGGTTATCAAATGTGTATTTCATGCTGATGCCATCCATCGGAATCTGCTTAAATCCATTGACTACCTTGGGGGGAGTAATCCCTAGAATATCGTAAATCGTTGGCGTGATATCGTTGACATGGTGAAATTGAGCCCTCGGCGTTTTGTCCGCTTTGATATGACCGGGCCAGGCAATGACCAGGGGGTTTCGAGTGCCCCCAAAATGAGAGGCAATGAGCTTGGTATGTTTGAAAGGCGTATTTCCTGCCCAGGCCCATCCCGCATGGTACATATTGTCGGTTACATGGCCGCCAAGAGCGCTTAACCCCCCAATTTTATTTAGCGCGGTAATCTGCTGGTCTATCGTATTGGGTATGTTGTTTTGCGCAAGCAGTTCACTTATGGAGCCATTCTGACCCTCGGCACTGGAACCATTATCGCCCCAAATAAAGAATATAACAGTATTCTCTTTTTGCCCCATTTGTTCGATCTCATCGATCACCCGGCCAATCTGATAATCGGCATGCTCCACAAATCCGGCAAATACCTCCATCAGCCTGCGCTGGAATGGCCTTTGCGATTCGGGAATGCTTTCCCAGGAAGCCATGGTCTTATCACGGGCAGTAAGCTGGGCCGAGGCCGGAATCCAACCCATTTCTTTTTGGCGCTTGAAGACCCTTTCCCGGTAATTGTCCCATCCATCGTCAAATTTTCCCTTGTATTTGTCCGCCCATTCTTTGAAAATCTGATGAGGGCCATGGCCGGCCCCGGGCGCAAAATAGAGCAGGAAGGGCTTATCTGCAGCAAACGACTGATGTTGATGAAGCCAGGTAATGGCATGATCCGCCAAATCGGTCGTGAGATGATATTTTTCGTCGTTTGGTGGTTCAATGACGTCGTAATCCTGGACCAGCCTGGGCTCCCACTGCGAAGTCTCTCCCGCAAGAAATCCATAAAAATGTTCAAAGCCATAGGAATTTGGCCAATAATCAAAAGGCCCCTGTGAAGTGGTTTGGTTGGCAGGCGTATTATGCCATTTGCCGAAGGCAGCCGTGCTATACCCATAGTCTTTCAGCACTTCAGCCACGGTAGCTGCCTCTTTAGGGATAATTCCGGTATACCCATCCCAGTCCACCGCCCTTTCAGCAATAGTTCCAGAACTCACGCGAGTGTGGTTACGCCCGGTAAGCAAGGCGGCCCTGGTGGGGGAACAAATCGACGTGGTGTGAAACTCATTATAGGCAATACCTTCATTATATATGCGGGTCAAGGTGGGCGTATTGATTTCCCCACCAAAGGTGGAAGCTGTTCCGAAACCGACATCGTCCATGAGGATAATCAAGATATTAGGTGCTCCCTTGGGTAGATGATTTGCCTGTGCACGACGAACATGCTCACTTTCGGCAAGGGTTTCTCCGGCTATGCTTGCTGAAGGGACTGGTGGGAACGGCAACACGTCACCTGTTGCATGCTCTTCAGTGGAAGGCGGGCTATTTTTATTCTCATTCGAGCCCGGCTTACATGAAACCAACAGCACAAAAACCACAACGGACAGAATTGGGAGTTTTTTCATAAAATTAGGCTAGGTTATAGGCTATCAATTGGTTTTATCCTTGCACAGGCATCTCTACCAGCTATCCGCCAGTACTAAGCAACACAGGGAGGAGCGAATTCTGCAGCATGCAGAATCGAAGGCCCGATATTCTTTGAGATATAGTTGAGTCAAACGGGTGGATATTGTCACCAAGTTCCACTTGACCAAACTTGGTGACAATTTTGCGTTTGCATATCTCGTAGTTAGTTTTTCTATTAACAAATTAATTATACATGCAGGATGGGGGGCCTCTTCCACTTACCGTCCAGCGCGTCAGGTTTTGGCCAGTACAAACGCATATAAATTGCAAATGGGCCGCTCGGCGCCGGAAGCCAATTTGATTCTTTATCCGCGCCCGGAGATGCATTCTGAATATAAAAAGTGATTCCTCCATCCGGATCTTTCTTGAATTTGGGCAACATGGGTGAGTTTAGCAAATACCTGTTCAAGGAATTGGCAACTAGTAAACTCGAAGGCATCTTGTACATTGTGAGGGACCAGAAAGCATTTACCGGAGGCAATTGGCCTACGGCAAAATGAAGTGTGTACTTGTTTGCTCCATTTAAAGGTTGGGAATTGGCATCTGAGGTATATGCAGGATACATAGCTTCCACACTTGAATTACCAAAGATTCCCAACACAGCAGCACCCATTCGATACAAATAGTTATTTTTAAGATATTCTCGGGTACCGAAAACCGCAGAGGCCGTTACCTTGCCCGTTTCAAAATCATTCTTCTTGAAATCCGCAAATTCTTGCCAGGCATCGGCGATCCCAGCTTTTAAGGCAGCCGCTGTCTCCGGAGTAAGTTTGGCTGTATCAAAAGTCATTCCAGCTCCAACCCCAATTTTCGCAAATCTAGCCATGAGGGCAGTCTCCGAAGAATCTGTTGGGCAGAATTTCAAAAGAAAGTTAAGGACATTGAAAAACTCTAACGACGATCGCTCTTCGGTAGGTGAAAGTGCAGGTATAAAACTAATGGCTGCTTGGGCACTCGGAGCTGGTTGACCCAGAAATGCGGACAAAGTTTGTACTTTGTATTTGGCCTGGATTTTTTTAACGTTGTCTAAATCACCTGGATTAAATAGCTGGGTGCGGTACAGCGCCAAGATAAGGTCCGTTTCCGAATGGATAACCTTGGCGATTCCCTTAGGTATATCTCCTTTCCATTCGGGCCCTACTATAAGAAAACTTCCACCATTATTTCCTGTAGCGCGGCTTCCAATATAATCAAAGTTGAACGTATAGGCATCAATCAACTGGATACTAAAATAGCGACTCTTGTCAATCACTGGTACGGTGAGCACAATGGGTTCGGAGCGCAAATCTAATCCAGCAAACCCATAAGGCGTGTCCGAATTAGGTGTTTGAACGACCGTATCTGCAGCGGTAAAAACACGCGGGAAATTGGCAAGCTGATTATACGGCGCCTTGAATTCAGGGCTCTTTCGATCGATAAAATAGGCATATTCTATGCGGTAGGCATCGACCATCGGAAAGCCATATATATAGGCTTCTTTGGCAATAGCCCTAACTGAATCAGCAGAGAGAGCGGCGCTCGTGTCTTGAGAAGCTGTCGAAACACTCGTAGAACTCGAATTGCAAGACTGCAAGAAGGGATACAATACAAAGGCAACAAAAAGGAAATTCTTCATAAAAGATAGGTTTGGTTAAAGGAAAAACTTTCCGAAGGTAGGGTAATTTTTTTATCCATTTCCTGTACCAAGAATATGATTATTGCTGTCGTTGGAATACTCTAAAAAACTGGGTAGCTGAGTATTTAGTAAGTAAATTCAGCAATCGCGATATTCCTAAGCTGTCTTGGGTTGTATGGCTTAGCCTCATTCATGGCAGTGCAGAGGATAAAAGAAGTTGGTATTCGTAAAGTACTTGGTGCTACTGCAGGCAATATCGTTTATTTGTTTTCAAAAGAATTTATCCTCCTCATTGCAATTACCTTTGCCATTGCTACACCCATTGCGTGGTATTTCATGCATCAATGGTTGCAAGATTATGTTTATCGAATCAAAATCAGTTGGGGGTTATTTGCTGCAGGCGGATTTGGCGCAATAATTATTGCACTTGCAACAATAAGTTTCCATGCAATTAAAGCAGCAATAGCAAACCCGGTGAAGTCGCTCCGTACGGAGTGACGGAATCGCGTGGTGAAAAGGCCGCCTGTCCGGCAGATCGGCTTGCGGACTGAATTTCATTTTTCTCAGTTATGTAAGGTTAACTTTTGTCTTTTCTTTACTTATTGTCAGGACAAGTAGTGACCATCACAATTAATCCTTGCCGCCTCGGCTAAGCTATCAGCCACCGATTGCTTAATAATTATTTCGCGGCGGCCCACTTTCTTATCAGTCTTTTTGCATGGGCCCTAGCCTCTTCAATTGAGAACGTCTTTTCAGGTCTGGTTTTTAGTACTGCTTTTTTTTGTAATGCCTGATAGCTCTTTGTTGGAATAACAACGTACGATTTGTTATCTATGACTAGTTTGTTCATAACCAACTATTTTTCAGAAATTTACAATTCTTTTGTGAAATTTCAATTAGTTGTCCTTTCTTCTGATCGACCTAATAGTTATCTAAGAAGCGAAGCAAAAAATAAACATAAAATATGGTTGGCCTTGTTGCAACCTTTCCAGGTTACCTTGCCATTTGGCAATCTGGCCTCGGAAAGCAACGCAATTATCGACTTGCCTGGTAGATCGTCAAACCCAATAGTGATTCAGTACATATTGGAATAAATGCTGATACTGACACACTAAATGCGCTCGAATCTGTGTCTCGTCAAATCCCACATTTGGATAAACTATCCATTCAAACTAGATTTGTGAAATTATTAGCTTTGGCGTAGCCTTCTCACCTAGACATTGAATTTATTGCAATCGAGGGATAACTAAAAGAGTTTATTGTGAAATCTTACGAGTATTCATAGCTTCACGCATAAATATAATTCCTTGTGAAAGAATATAAGCTTGATAAGACCGCTTTCAGAATGATGACATTCGAAGAAGCTGATAAAGCAAATGTATTTGATAAAGAGGTTTCTTATGGCGAACGTTTGCAAGAAGCATATTATCTGATTTCCCAAGCCTATAATTTTTCGATTGAGGCGCCTCCAAAATTGGACAAGAATTGTTTTTCTAGCAGGAACTTTCACTAACAATGGCAGATATATTTAATGAGGATTTTAGGGCCTTTATACAATCTTTAAACAATAATAATGTTGAATATCTTATTGTTGGAGGCTATGCTGTTATTTTACATGGTTATAGGAGAGCGACCGGTGATATGGATATTTGGGTAAACCAGACTAGGGAAAACTATGGAAAGCTAGTAAAGGCATTTAATGAATTCGGCCTTCCTATTTTTGATATGACCGAAAGGAATTTTCTTAGTTCAGAAATTGCTGACGTTTTTTCTTTTGGTCGCCCGCCGGTAAGTATCGAAATCCTGACCCGACTGAAAGGCGTTGAATTTCAAGACGCCTTTACAGTGGCACAAACATTCGAAGAAAACGGATTACTCATCCGGTTCATTCACAAAATCAATCTTATCCAGGCTAAGAGAGCGGCAGGACGCTATAAGGATTTGGATGACATCGAGAAACTGATCTCAGAAGAATAATTTACGCAAGAACTAGGTGATTTATCAATCCTCAACGGGTTTGATCCAGTTCAAGAAATAGCATTTATACGAATTTTCCAGCATGTGGCGCGAACTGCGCCAGATGCTGCATCGATTTTAGATGTTTGAAATTAAGATTTCTAATTTGACCACCTTCTAATGAAATTCGTAAATCCCTATTGTCAGGTAATTTCGAGATAGAGTATATGAAAGAGCGCGAAGAACTAATTCGCTAGAATGTCCATTAACTCGTGGTTTATAAAGTATGTTGTCCTGCCCATCTTATGTGGCAAAAGGATATTTTCAGCCACAAGTTTATTTAGCCACAAGGAGGCAGTTTGCCTGTGTGCGATCTGTCTTTTTTGAAGAATTTCTATTTTCAAATAGGGCTGAGTAAACATCAGCTCAAGTAAATCATGGCTGTAGGAAGCTCCTAATACCGCTTTCATCTTTTTTTCCAGCTTTTCCTTTAATGATAACATTTTTTTTATTCTGATTGTCGTCTCCCGCGAAGTAGTTGCTATAGCTGTTAAGATAAACATGATCCAATCCTGCCAATTGTCAGTTTCCGTAACGCCGCGCAACAACTGATAATATTCGGTTTTGAATTGCACGATATAGGCGCTTATATATAGAACAGGCAGGTTTAGCAACTCTTGTTGAACTAGGTATAGCGCATTAATGATTCTGCCCGCGCGTCCGTTACCATCAGCAAAAGGGTGGATGGCCTCAAACTGATAATGGATAAGGGCAAGCTTTATCAATGGGTCAAGTTCCGATAATGTACAGTCATTGATAAAATGTTCCAAGGCAGCCAGTTTTTGTCTCAATATTTCTTCGCAGCAGGGAGGAGTATAAACGACTTCGCCATTAATTGCGTTTTTTAGGGCGGTCCCTGGGACATTACGGATTGTTGCCTCATTGCCTTTTATGGTTTGAACAATTTCAATCATAGTATTGGTCACTAGAAGGCCTTTTTGCGCCTTCATCCTTTCCAATCCTACATAAAGCGCTTCTCTATAGCTTAATACTTCCTTTGCTGTATGATTAGACGAATCGCTATCAAGCGCTGCTTTGTACAATTCATCTTGAGTGGTGATGATGTTTTCAATGGCCGAGCTGTTTCGGCTTTCCTGTAAGACAATCGTGTTGATAAGTATAGCTGGATCTGGCAGGGTCTCACAAAGGCCATTCAGTTCGCCCAGGTAGCGCGAGGCTAGCGACAACAGCTTTAGGATCGGGCTTGTTTCCAAATCTATACCAGCGGGGGGAATCGCAGAAAGATCATTAAATGGCAGATTCTTATGATAGGCCATTGATATCGATTTTATGTAATTTTTTCGTCATAATTTGTTTTGATCTCAAATTTTCACTTGAATCCCTTCATCATTATGTCGAAATTATAACCTTTTTTCAACATTAACAAGTTTTGATGTCTAATTGGTCAACATCAGAATTAGTTTATGATGAAAATTCAGAACATTTTCGTTACAACTGGAAAAGCGGATCCCTTGGTCCCTAATTTAGATGGCCCAGCATTTTGGAGACTGTCTCAAGGGGTACACCGAAATACAAGTCGTTCCAACCGGCAAGTCTTGGAACATACCCGGCAAAGTCGATTTCGCGGGTGATCTGCTTATTCATTGATAGGGGATTTGTCCACACATCACGGGGCTGGATCAAGGACAATTGAAGTTAGCATCATCAAACAGATCAATACCTAAAGATTTCCTATAACCAAATATTAGCGCAGTACCACCAATTAAATTAAATGAGGCCAAATTCTTATCTGACATGAATCTTTAAACTAAATCCATTGTCCCTTTCTCGACTGTTTTCTTAAATAGCATGTCATCTCCGCTTTACTAATATTAAAATATGTACTTACATCCTCAATTATGTAATCCGGAAGAAAATTTATTTCATTTTTCAATGAGACTATAATTTTTTCTTCCCCATAAAAACGAATTATTTCATCCCATTCCCCATGGGTCCCTCTTTCTAAGACCCTCTCAATCACACTGCGGTGGCTCTTCTGGCAATCAATTTCATCAAATTTCCAATCCCAAAACAACCCCTTTTCAAGATTTGGCTTTGATCATTTGTATTGAGGTTATCCTTTTCATGTTTACATAAAAGTATAATAATTTCTGTCGGATTTAAAATTGTAAAGCTCGCACTCAGCCGGAAACTCCTGCGGTCTTGAGGTCAAGGACCAAAGGACGAGGATGATGTTGTGAAACCTATGGAAAACATGAATTTTCCATAAATACATCATCGATGAAGTAGAAATGAAGTGGTAAAAATGCTATCAATACTATTTAATTCTCCATCTGCACTAATATGCGCTTTTTTGAAAAAAAATATTTAGTGCAAACGTGTATAGAAGAATGCTAGAGAATAAACATCTCATGTTTGTACCTTTTTTCCCAGAGGATGAGGACCGTCAACGCAAATGTTTCTTTTATATAGTTGATTGGGATATTTTTTAGTTTTTAATGGTTAGAAGGCAAAGGTTTGAAAGGGCGTTGCTCTTAAGTCGTTAATAACAATTCTAATTCCTTTACCATTGATATAGCGAATCCAATGATTAAGTTTTTCACTCCATTTTCACTTCTTATTTTCTAATGCACTGCTATTTGATTGATTTACCATCACATTGATACTGAATGAATTGCAACACATTTTAATTCTAAAATCGAAAAGCTATCGCAATATCAATGTGGCTTGCAAAACAGTCGGTGCAGCACCAAAACGCGGCCCCCCCCAGTCCGTTTCATCCCCATTTAGAATACGCCGCGATTTGAAGATGCCATTTTCGTACCGGCCTTCCTCCACTTTCAGGTATTGCCAAGCCCTCATCGAATATTTGCCCATAGGATGGAATGTGATGCGGCAGAGCGTACCGATCAGTATATACTTATTTTCATCCAATTGCACAATCAGCAATTTACCATTTGCAAGGTCATTTAGTTTTTCAGATGCTTTCCTTTCTCCGGCACCAAAGGAAATGACGGCCTGCCAAAGACCCAGATCAATTGTTTGTTCAGCATGATCCTCCCGCTCAACAACTGCTTTGATTTTCCCTTCAAAACCCCATTTCGCAAGTTCCCTCATCATCTGGGCGGCAATGGCATATTCTTGTGCAAAAGGTGCAAGGCGAGCTGAAATTTCATTCTGAGTGGAATTCATACCATTATCATCAATTCCAAATGGAGAATAACCGATACCTCCACGCGCCAATATTTCATACAGATATTTCACCCTATCTTTACTCCAGCCAAGCTCAGGCACAAAAAGTGCATTATCGGCACGATCATACAATTCGATTACTTTCATTGTTCTTTCACTTCCCGAAAGATAAATATCTGGAGCAAGAAGATCAATGGCCGGAGCAGCAACTTTCCATATCGGAATTACATTGTCCGTGGGACCTCCGCTTTCATATGTAGTGGCACTAGGGTTAGTTAGGGGATCACGCAGCGCTGCGTTTACATACATCGGCAATGCATATTGGTCTTTGCCGACAGCAGCAACTTGACCAACAAAATGGGCAACCGACCAAGCCTGGAAATATTCATCGGCACGATCCCCAAAAACTTTTTGCCACGAACCTTGAGAAACAACAGGAACATGTAATGCCTTCAGCAATTCAGGTTTTAGCATTTCAGCCGGGACCGCACCCTCAAATAATTTTTGTGCATTTGGGGAATAATCCCTCACACTTCCCCACGAACCGGATTCATTTTCAACCTGAACCAAAATCACCGTATGTTTTTCATCTGCTTTCTTCAAGTACTTCATAAGTTCTGCAAAAGCAGTCACATCTGCTTCCATTGTTGCAGCTACATTTGGAGATGGCGAATCGACTGACTTTCCATCTTTGCCTGTAATGTTGGGATATTTTCCCGGCTCTCGTTTCATCCATTCCGGCATATAATGGCTGCTGCCATTTTTCCAGGTGGCGAACCATAAAAGCACAAGATGTACTTCATGCTGTCTAGCCTGAATGAGTATTGTATCTACAAGAGAAAAATCAAAATTTCCATGTTGCGGTTCTATTTGCTCCCAATATAAGGGTACTTCAAGTGTATTTGCGTGCACCTCCTTAATGGCGTTCCAGAGCTGGGGAAGCATCTCCGGCCAGCCGCTCGAATTGTGGCACTGTGCACCAAGAATAAAGAAAGGTTCACCATCCACCAGGAGGGCATGGCGGCCATCTTTTGATATAAGTTTTGGCATCTTTTCTTTATCAGTCTGGCTAAAGCTATCTAACGCTCCCAGCAATATCACCAGAAACCAGCAGATTATTTTTTTCATCATTTTCGATTCCGTTTTTGCACATTCATAATTTTATGGTATTAATCAAAAAAGCTTAGGTATTCATCAGGCATTTGGTCGATCCTTTTTACTTTAATATCCTTATAATTTACTTCACAGCCCTAGCTTTGTAATTGCATTTTATCTTCAACTAAGGGGCTGTCTACTCCATTTTCATTAAATCTTGACATGGCGAGAACCATTACTAAGTGCCCGTTTACAATATGAAGACTTTTACCTTCGCAACATACCAACTCTACTTCTGTCCATCCATTTTCCGGGGTAGAATAATCTACAGTTCGCTTGCAGAAGCCCGAGCGTCTTTTGCCTGAAACCACTTCCGGCAGAAAAGCCCTGAGGTCAATGGCAGAATTAGCAATATTCCAATAGTCCTCAAAATGACCCTCCATTATTTGAAATTCTTGAGGCAGCATTCAGGTACGCCAGTAATCTACACCACCTGGACCTTGTGAATAATACAAAATACCTGCATCCATTAACATTCAGGTTCTGGCTTCCTATCTTTAATTACCCCAATTTACTTTCAGCTTTAGTTGGTAATTTTTATAAGATAGTTTGGTAAATACCATAGTATTCGCCGGTCACTTTCAGCAATAACTCGTCGTTTTCTTTTACAATGGAAAAAACATGCTTCTTATCCTTATTATAGCCCACTGGCTGAAAGGTGTCGCGATGCTCATCAACGGGAATTCTGCCATTATAAGAAGTCTTGTGTTGATAACTTAAATAGTTTTCCCATTGGCTCAGGTCATTATCTGAAAGGCTCACCCATCCGTTATCCTTTCCACCCTGCGGCAATGCAAATGAAAAATTAACAATACCCTGCATGAAGAATGAAAAAAGCGTTAGGCTTTGCATGGTATATTTTTTGAAGCTATTTTAAATTTACTTTATCTCTGAACGTCTTGCGGATCGGGAAGCCCGTCATCAGTGAGAATTTGTATGGCGGTAGATGGCCCAAGGTCCGGATCATCCCAGGCTGAAAGAACCCATACCAATTTTTTCTCTTTTGTTACTTCGAAAACCTGAACAGATCCAGGCCATTCCGCCAGTTTTTTATTTCCTCCAATCCAATTACAAATAATAGTATTCCCATTTTTCAGCCGGTTAGCAGTTTGTGAATTATATAGTTTGAACGGAACATCATTCTGGGTAATCTCCCATACTGTTCTTCCTAAAGAATCTACCTCCTTGGTGTATCCGTTGCCATCACCTGATATCAAAACATTGCCATTCAGTAACTTAATGGCTGACCAGGGGGATTTAGCATCAACCGACCAAATCTCATTTCCATCCAGATCATATTCATTCACTTTGCCCTCCTTCATTAGTCCAACCAGGATGGTTCTGTTTGGAGTGAGACGAACATGGCGAAATTGTCCATGTGTATTGGTGGCTGAAGTTGGAATTATAATTTCTTTGAGAATTTTATTCGTTTTGGTATCAATAATCAATACTTTAGCCGGATTTGCATTAAGTACCATCAGCACACTGTCTTTTCCAATAGGGGAACAGGAATGCGTTTCCGTTCCTGGTGCACAAACATATTCCCAAATCAGTTCCTTTTTCGGAGTAACGATTCCCGCACCGGACATACGCGCAAAAACAATATTTCGGTCTGGCAACATCGTGACATCATCAAATTCCTGATTCGTGTTGGGTGTAGGATGAAGTGGTATCGAATAATCCCAAGTCACTTTACCATTTTGAACTAAAAAAATCTTCTGCTCTTCCGGATGCCTGGTATCCCACTCCCCCACGTATAGGAAAGATCGATGATCAACACCGTTGCCGGAAGGGAGATATTTCGTGTATGTTGTATCCTCAGTCGAAACGCGCTGTGACTGGCTGGAATTGATAGTCAAAAATTGCAATACAATCCATAAAAACAACGACCGGTTATTATTCATATGGCGACAAATATTTATTTTAGCATACCCATTGACAATCAGATTAAGTCCAGGGATTTGATAATCTGATACTTGGTGCCTATACGCCCCCATTGGAAAGTTGAATATCCATTTTTGTTAAAGCATTCACTTTTTTGATTTCCTTTTTATAATCCGTAGCATCCCGTTCCGCATTGATCCCATCTTTAAAAATTTCGTCCTCATAATCCCCTTTTCCTAAAAATGAAAAATCCAGTGTGACGTCGCAGCCATTCCAATTGTTGAGTGCGCATGGTACCTTGTGTCATTTTTTCTACGTGCAAGTACGACAAAGTCACCCAAGTTTCCATCTGATGCAAAGGTACTGTCGAACGTTGTAGGGATTAGGGAAATGAAATCCGTACATTATTGCTCTTTCCGATACACAGTCGGGTTGTCAGCCAGCATCGCAGCACACTTTTAATCAGAAACAAGATAGATTTTCTTGTTCGCTATGAGAAGATATGACCTATACGATATAAAGCTGACTCGGAAATATCTAGGAAAATAACCGAGGGTTCGAATTATTTGAAAGACTGGAAAAAAGCCTTATAATTTATTGATAATCCATATGTTATAAACCAAGCGGAGAGGGAGGGATTTGAAGAAAGCTTGTAAATAATTAAAAATCAGATCTTTAAACATAACATAATCAAATACGTGAAACTAGGAAGAAACAAAATGGTTATCAATCAGCACAAAAAAACGGATTATCAAAGAGCCTCTTTTTCTTGTCAACTTGTCAACTAAATTGTATTTTCGTCAAAAGCCATAAAAATTATGAAGATAATGAGTGTAGGAGAATTTAAGACACATTTCTCCCAGGTACTAAAAAGGGTGCAGGCGGGAGAGGAAATTGATATCGCCTTTGGAAAAAGCAAAGAAATTGTAGCAAGACTGATTCCTAAACCAGTTACTAAAAAGCGGAAGAGGAAAATAGGCGTGCTCGATTCAAAGGGTACGATTAAATTTAACGCTGGTTTCAAAATGACTGAACAGGAATTTCTCGGATCATGACCTATCTTTTAGATACCCATTATATGTTGTGGGCTATCGCTGACACAAAAAAAATATCTAAGAAGGTAAAAAATATCATTACTGACCCTATAAATCAAATAATAGTTAGTACGATTAGTTTTTGGGAAGTTTCGTTGAAAAGCTCCTTGGGTAAATTGGAGTTATCTGGATTTTCACCAGAAGAATTACCGGAGATTTGTTTGCAAATTGGCTTTGATATTAAAACATTGTCTCCAGAAGACAGCAGTACATACCATAAATTAAGAGCAACATACCATAAGGATCCGTTCGACCGTATGTTGATTTGGCAGGCAATTCAAAATGTATATACGTTTATTAGTGAAGACGAACAGGTAAAGAAATATAAGTCAGAAGGGTTGAAGGTTTTTGCCCCGTGAATACAGCTCCAACTAAAGTACCCAAGAATATCTAGGCTGATTAATTACCGAATGATATAACAAGCGAAGAGGGAGGGACTAGTGTCCAAAACTCAATATTCTGATATTCAAGATCTTTAGGCTCGTAAAAAAAATGGTCAACCGAATTTTCACCCTCGCAAAAAAGGAATCAAATAACTCATTAATAACTCCTTCTGTGTGTGAATTTAAGAATTTCACCGCAGACTAATTGCTATAATCACAAATATTCTATTCTAGAATTGGAGAAGAATTATCAGCAATAATCAAGATTGTTTTGCTTAGTCAATTGAATATCAAATTTGTATGAATGTATTTCTCTTCCCAAATCTGAAATTTCCAAAATTTCGAATTAGATTTTTATTAGGTAATATATTTATTACCTTCGTGGAATGAAATCCAGTGAGCTTGTGCGAATGCTTAAGAGAGATGGTTGGTATGTGGTGAGACAATCGGGAAGCCACATGGTAATGGAGCATCCTACCAAAAAAGGGCAAATTGTTTGTCCTTCTCACGGGAGCCAAGAAGTAGGTAAAGGTTTGGAAAGAAAAATAAAAAAAGACGCCGGACTAAAATAAGAAATAATTGAATTATGAAAATAAAAATAATTGTTGAAAAAACTAGAACTGGTTATTCCGCTTACGCAGATAAATTTCCTGTTTACACTGTCGGCAGGACTTTGGAAGAACTCAAAGCTAATATCCTTGAAGCACTCAACCTTCTTTTTGACAAGGACAGTAAATCAATTTCAGAAAACGATTTGAAAATATTGTTGGATCTACCTCAATTCTTTTCGTTTTATAAGGTAATTAACGCCAAAGCGCTTTCTGAAAGAATAGGAATGAATCAAAGCCTTCTAGCCCAATATATCAAAGGGATTAAAAAACCTTCCCCGACGCAAACCAATAGAATCCTTAAAGGAGTTCAGCAAGTCGGAAGGGAATTAGCGGGAATTCAATTTTTAATCTAACCTCTAAATATGAAGTTGTTATGTGATTTGCAAGGTCATGGCTATTGAAACCAGTATTAGAGAATAGGAGAGTGTAGGCTAAACTGTGTCAAGAGTTAATTCTTTAACTTTAAACACAGTAAGATGGAAAACGAACTACAAGAGCCTTTCGATTATGAAAAGTCCAAGCAAAAATTAAAGGAACAATTTCGGACTGGCAAATCATTATTTGGTAAGGGGGGTGCATTCGCACCGCTACTGCAGGAAATGCTTAACTCGATCCTGGAGGGCGAGATCGAGGGCCACCTCGATGAACAGGAACGGGACGCCGGTAATCGTAAGAACGGCAAGAATAAGAAACTTCTAAAGACCTCATCAGGCAATATTGAAGTGACGACTCCCCGGGACCGGCTGGGCAGTTTTGAGCCTGAAATGGTCAAGAAGCGGGAGACCATTATGGCCCAGAGCCTGGGAGACAAGATCATCGGTCTGTATGGCCTGGGAACGAGTCTGCGCGATATCAGTGCCCACATCAAAGAGACCTATGATACGGAGATCTCTGCCACGACCTTAAGTGCGATAACGGATAAAGTCATCCCGCTGGTGAAAGAATGGCAGCAGCGGCCCCTGGAAGGCCTATACTGTATTGTTTGGCTGGACGCCATGTTCTACAAGATCAAGGAAGAAGGTCGGACACAAACGCGCTGTGTGTACAATATCCTGGGGATAAACCGGGATGGCAAAAAGGAAGTCCTGGGCATGTACGTATCACAGAGTGAAGGAGCGAACTTCTGGCTGGGCGTGATCAATGATCTTAAACAGCGTGGCGTGGAAGACATCCTGATTGCCTGTATCGACAACTTAAAGGGCTTTGATGAAGCCATCCGGACCATATACCCCAATACCGAGGTTCAGACTTGTGTGATTCATCAGATCCGCAACAGCCTTAAGTATGTGGCCAGTAAAGACCAGAAGGCGTTTATGGCTGAGCTAAAGCCGGTTTACCGGGCAGACAATGAATCTCAAGCCCTGGATGAGCTGGCTAAACTCAAAGAGAAATGGAATAAGAAATACCCCATGGTGATCGGTTCCTGGGAAACGAACTGGCCCAAGCTATCGACCTATTTTAAGTACCCGGCTGGGATCCGAAAACTGATCTATACCACCAACACCATTGAGGGGTATCACCGGCAGATCAGAAAAGTCACCAAGAACAAGGGCGTATTTACCAGTGACATGGCTCTGCTCAAGCTGATCTACCTGGCCACCGAAAGGATCGCCCAGAAATGGACCCAGCCTTTGAATAACTGGTCAATCGCAGCATCCCAACTAAAGATTATATTTGGTCACAGAATGAAAACGGATCTATGATAATCTACCGTAAAAGAGAAGCGGCGCCTTGCTCTTTGAATGGAGCCGACGCCGCATCTCTTAAACTAGATCCAAATTATTTACTGACACAGTTTAGTTTACAGACCCGAGAATAGATCAATATCTAAAGATTTCCTTTGACTAATTATTGGTGCTAGTGCAGTACCATCACTAAATTAAAGGTGGCCAAATTCTTATCTGACATTAATCTTTCAACTAAATCCATTGTCCCTTTCTTAACTCTGTCTTTATATGGCATGCCATATCCGCTTTTTTAATATTAAAATGGGTACTTACTTCTTCAATTATATAATCTGGAAGAAATTTTATTTCATTTTTCAATAAGCCAATAATTCTGTCTTTACCATAAAAACGAATTATTTCTTCCCATTCCTCTTTGGTCCCTCTTTCTAAGACCCTCTCAATCACACTTCGGCGGCTTTTCTGCCAATCAATCTCATAAAATTTCCAATCCCAAAATAACCCCTTTTCGAGATTCGGCTTTGACTCATTTGTATTGAAGTTGCCTTTATCCATGTTTAAATAAAATTAAAACTATAAATCCTTTGATTCAATAAACTGGAAAACCCAGCTACTTGGACCCCCTATCCCCACGCAAATTTACGTTTAAATGCTGCCGATGTGAGGGGGTCAATTATGGTGGGTTTTCCATTCAACAACAGGTTCGACCCGGTTCTTGTGATTTGGCTTACTGCGACTTATCTCATAAAGTGCAGTCTCACCGCCTGTATCGTACAGTTCTTTGATTCTGTAGAAGCTATCACGGGAATAACCAATGACCTTACATGCCTGAGAGACATTGCCTAAATGTTCTGCCAACTGTAGTAATCCTAACTTGGATTTGATTAATTTAGAATCATGTTTCATGATCTGACTTTTTGGGGGTTAACTGATAGTGTGGTTACTTAAAGTTAATCCCTATTGTCAGATCACATCTTGACTAGTTCAGATAAATTTAGGATAACAACCACGCTTTCCTTGAAGATCGTTATTGAGACCACAAAGCAGCTTCGGCAATCGCGATCTACCAGTGAATATTCTTAGAAGCTGTAAATTCGCAAATAATCAATTCATCATCTGATTCCAGAAAAACAATAGTGTATTTCTTTTTATATGTGACACATTTGTATCCCAATAAAGCCCTTCCTGGCTCCCTACAAGGTGCATGACTTACTCGCGAGTCACCTAGTTTACTAAAAAAATCGTAAACATCGTCTGCAAACTTTTCTGCAGTAACCACTAAACCCTTTGATTCAATATACCATGCGATTGCAGCAACGCCTTCCGCTACAGATCGTTTTATGATTACTTCGCGGCGGCCCACCTTCTAATTAATTTCTTGCTATAGGCCCTAGCCTGCTCAATAGATAGTGTCTTTTCCGGTCTAGTTTTTAGAGCGGCCCTTTTTTGTAATGCTTGGTAGCTTTTTGCAGGAACAACAACATATGATTTGTTATCTATAACGAGTTTATTCATAACAAACTAATTTGTATAAAATTATGAATTTTTCTTATAATTTTTTCTCGAATTTGTGTTTGGAAAACCTCCGCTAATTACCCCCCACACACTAATTTACGTTTAAATGTTGCCGGCGTTAGGGGGTAAATCTTGATGAGTTCTCCATTTGACTAGTTTACCGGATATAACACTTGGATTCCAATTCAGATTTAATCATGTTAGCCGTATATGGCTGCCTGTTTGCCGTGTAATTATATAGCCAAGGGGTTTAAGGTATTTGACTAAGTCCTGCCCACTTATATCTCTAGGAATTCTCATGCTGCAATGACTTCTTCCCTCACAATGTGCAAACGAATGATTCTCTTTTTATTATCTTCAAAATGACAATGAACGGCATCAACAACTGCCTCCCTTAACCCTTCCAACGTATCTGCCTGCGTATAGATAGACACACCCAACCCTTTGGCTTGGTAGCCGCCGTCTAGGCTCTCTTCGACCATGAAGATAACTTCTTCCATAATTATATAGATTTTTAGAAATTTACCTTTAAAAATTGAGGTTTGAAGCGTTATTCAAATCAAAAATAGTCAAAATAATGTAGGATGTTTTCTCATATATGGGCCTGTGTTTGATTCACTGGGTGCGCTCATGGATGACCCATAAATGGCTTGGTTAGAAAATTCACAAAGATTTACCCCTGCACACCAGCATAGTTTTAAGCTAAATTAAATTGACGGATGAGGGTTAAGCCATTAAGATTTTCTTTTAAACCTTCCTACTTATTCTCTCTCTGAAGTAGCTTGTCCAATATCATAGCTAACGCCTGGGAATTTGAAGGCCGAGGAGCATCGGAAGACACAAGTTTTCCATTTTGATCAAATATCAGATAATGAGGAATGCTCTCAATATTAAAGTGATGGGCAAATTTGGATTTGAAGTTACCCTCTAACAAATACGATCGATTTGAATCCAACCCAAGCTCTTGAATTTTCTTGGACCAGGAGTCTTTATTGATATCAAATGACAAATAAATGAAATCTACCTTGCCTGCATACTTCTTCTCCAGTTCCTTTTCAAAAGGCACTTGAAGAATGCATGGACCACACCAAGATGCCCAGCAATCAATCATGACTGGCTTTGATTTCATTAATTCCTTAAATTCAAGTGTATCTCCTTTCGTACTCTTTATCAAATTATTTAATGCATCATGATTCGTCGCTGTGGCTTTATTTTTTTCGATTGAATAAACTGAGTCGAGGTATTTCGACGCTGGCGAATTCTTGAATTCGCTCCTATAAGCGTCAAGAAAGGAAGGCATAGAAACGAAATCATTTTTGAGGTTTTTTAAAAGGCAATATGAAAGTAAATGTTCCCTGATGCGCTTACTATTTGATTCGATGCTATCTGTAGCCATGTAAATCTTTTGGAACCAATCCTCCTGATTGCTATCAGAAGATAAGAAATTTACCCTATACAAAGAGATATATGCATACACAGCATCTCCGTATAGCAAAGTCTTAAAACATAGCGTCTCGTCGTCCAAACTATTAAATGCCGATAATGTGTCAAGGAGCTCCTCTGGATATTCGCTTTTGGAATAATTGGCTACAAGGTTCGACATCGGCTGGGTCAAATTTGTAATATAAGCCGACCTAATCTCATAATAAGCAAATTGTTTAGCCCAGGAAGGGATATCATGATCTGTGCAATACATTGTCAAATACTTTAATCTGGCGTTATACTTTGAAGTAAGGATCTGAAAAAAAGAGTCTAAAAGCATATTAGCTTTTAGAAAATTGACACCCCCGTACTGAATTATATCAGTATAAAATGCCAAAGAATCAAATAAACTATATATGTATCTGTTCCTGCCTTCAAATGAAAAGTTATGAAACCAAACACATTTGTATCCACTATCTCTGTTGACCCAATAATGCCCATCAACTTTTAACTTTTTGTCTACATAAACGCTAACTGTATCTCCAGGAATTACAAAAGTTTCATAACCAAAACCATCCCTTAATATGCTGCAAGAAGTGTCGGAAATAGCATACGTGCAAATACTTTCATGAACATTGGAGTCCACTTTGTTAAACCTTTTCTGAACTATAGGATATAATCTCTTCTCTGTCGAAAACTGAGTGATGGTTTCTGCAGGTCTAGCAATATCTAAATAAAAGGAGTCTTCAAGGTCCTTTGTAACCCTATATAAATATCTTACAGTAAATGTTTTTTGGGCAACCAAATCGTTAGTACCAAATATGAGAATAGTCGAAAGTAAAACTGCAAGAATGGCAGAATTCATATATTTTATTTGAAAAAACCAGCTTTAAAATCACAAATTAGCAACTAAAAGCGAAAGACTATACGCAAATATTGTTGTCCTTTCGAGTATTTATAAGCCATCTAATTTTTCATTCTTATAAGCGTATTTTAGAAAAAAAACGTCGCCTTAGCAATCTAATAGTTTTGCATTTACCTTTTATGTTACTGCTTATTTCAGAACCAAATGAGTCATCAAATCTTTATCGAAACCACCCCGAAGCGAGTCCCGAGCGAAAGGGGAAAGACCAAACGTATAACGTTTGTACACCTCGCCGGTCCGCTAGACAGGCGACCTCAGACACCTAGTAAAATCAACCGGAATACCCATAATAATTCGTTAGTTCTTTTTATAGGCGATCAATATGCGATGAAGGAGAAGCCAAAATTTGAAGATTAATTCAATAGAAGGCCCAAAATATGGTCCGATATATTATTAGTTTCCAAACCATTTTCAGTTTGTATAACATAAGAAAATTTGGTGTTGCCATAGACTTAAAAATGATTGATCCAATCAAACAACATGTTCAGTAATTGAACATGAAAAATTGTCAGAAACGGGGTCTAATATATTTTTTCCCCAGAAATGTTTTGATTGAAATTTGCACAACATTTAGGATGCTGAAAGCAATCAAAATTTCTTCATACAATACTTGTACTTAGGTCCTTTTTAGCTGCATACTTCTGCATGATGTGCTGCATGTCCTCGCTCACTTTTTTGTCCAAAATCTTCGCGTAGTGCTGGGTGGTTTTAAGGTTCTTGTGACCGAGCATTTTACTCACTGATTCGATCGGTACGCCGTTGCTTAGTGTTACTGTAGTAGCAAACGTATGACGGGCGATATGGTAGGTAAGTTGCTTGTGTATTCCACATAGGTCAGCTATCTCTTTTAGGTAGCCATTCATTTTTTGATTGCTCAGGACAGGCAGTAGTCTATCGGTGGCTTCGCAATGGGGGTGATCCTGGTACCTGTCTAGGATCTCAAGTGCTGGTGGTAGCAGAGGAATTCGGGAGGACGTCTCGGTCTTTTGTCTACTGGTTAGGACCCATTTGCCGCCATCAACGCCCGTACTGATCTCAGACCTCTTTAGCTTTTTTACGTCCGCATAGGCAAGGCCTGTAAAACAGCTAAACAGGAATATATCACGGACCTGATTGATCCGCGCTGATCCAAAGTTTTTAGCCTGGATACGTCCCAACTCCTCGTCGGTTAAAAATTCCCTAACCACTTCCTGCTTTGTCATCTTAAATCCGAAGAAAGGGTCTTTCTGTAACCACCCATTTTTTAGGCAAAGCAGGACGATCTTTTTGAAGTTGGCCAGGTATTTCATGGTGGAGTTGTGGTTACAATTCCTTACCGTTTTTAGCCAGAATTCATACGCACTGATAAACCCATAATTAAGTTTGCGGATCTCTATATCATCCGCATGGTATTTCCACTGAATAAAGGAACGGGTATGTTCCAATGAGGTTTTGTACCGCTGCAGCGTTCCCTTGGCAAAGTCCTTTCCGACCAACTGGGTAACCTGGTCATTATGCTGGCGGAATATTTCCAGTAAAAAATGCGAGTGGTCTGTTTTGCCGAGCCGCTTGTTCTTGAAATTCTCTATAGTAACTGGAACTCCTTCCCGGATCAGTTCTTCTTGAAGCTTGAATGCCTTTTGTTTAAGCCTTTCCAGGTAGCTGTTAATGCCCTTGGCTTCTTCCGTCGCACCTTTGGCCTTCCCTGCGGCTGCAGACCATTTAGAAGCCTGCAAGCGACGATTGGCACTGGTCTCAAAGCGTTGGCCACCTATGGTAACACGCATATAAATAGGCAATAGGCCATCTTTGCTAATGCGTCCATTGACGCCGTGAAACAGAATGCTGATTTTGCTATCCATATGCTAACCTCCTATGCCTTTAAAAATAGATTTTTTCGTACCCCAAAAGGCAGATGTTCAAATTCTGAACCCCTTACCAGACGTGGGTTTCAGAGAAATTCGGTTAGCAAGGACAAGTGCCAGTTTATGCCAACCGAATTTTCACCTTTTGTTCTGCGTTTTGATGAATGTTTTGCGAAGGAGTGAAAACAAAAAAGCCCGTACAATCAATGATTTACGAGCTTTTGACATTCTTTGATATGATTACCAGCGGAGAGGGAGGGATTCGAACCCTCGGTACAAGTTTAAGCTCGTACAACGGTTTAGCAAACCGGCCCTTTCGGCCACTCAGGCACCTCTCCTTTCCTAATAATCAACATGTTTAAGGGGAGACAAAAATAATCATAAAATCCCTTTCTTATCCAAATTCTTGATTTTTTTTGCCTTACCGGCGTGGCAAACACAACCCTAATCAAAAGACCCGGTCTAATTTAGATCGGGTCCTGACAAGTAGTTTGGGCGATTAACATCTAATTACATTGCCGCCAATTGCACCTTCTGTTGCAACTCCGTAACGTTTTCTCGGAAAAGGCTATCGGTATCCATGAGATCCTTAACTGTTTGACAGGAGTGAATCACCGTAGTGTGATCCCGTCCACCAAAATGCTCCCCAATGGTCTTTAGTGAATTCTTGGTAAAAGCTTTGGCTAGGTACATAGTAATCTGGCGGGCCTGCACAATTTCACGCTTGCGGGTCTTCTGCAGCAGCTTATCATAAGGAAGGTCAAAATATTCGCAAACCATGCGCTGAATCGTTTCGATAGTGATCTCCTTACTGCTGGTTTTCACAAAATTACGGAGCACTTTCTTAGCCAATTCTAAATCAATTTCCCTTTTGTTAAGCGAAGACTGTGCCAAAAGTGAAATCAACGCCCCTTCCAGCTCCCGCACATTGCTGTTGATATTATATGCCAGGTACTTGACCACCTCTTTAGGCATTTCCAAGCCGTCATTTTTCATCTTGCGCTCCAAAATATCGATTCTGGTTTCATAATCGGGTATTTGCAGATCCGCGCTCAAACCCCAACGGAAGCGGCTAAGCAATCTTTCCTGGAGACCATCTAAATCCTTGGGCGGCTTGTCGGAGGTCAAAATGAGTTGTTTGCCCGATTGATGCAAATGGTTAAAGATGGCAAAGAAAGCGTCTTGGGATTTTTCTGCTCTATTGAAAAATTGTACGTCATCTATCAGCAGCACATCGACCAATTGGTAGAAATGAATAAAATCATTGATAGCGTTATTGCGGCTGTGATCAATAAATTGGTTGATAAATTTTTCCGAGCTTACGTATAGCACCACTTTATTATGATGCGTTCGCTTCACTTCGTTGCCAATGGCTTGGGCCAGGTGCGTCTTGCCCAGACCAACTCCCCCGTAAATCACCAAGGGGTTAAACGAATTCGCGCCTGGCTTTTCGGCTACGGTCTTACCCGCACGCCGTGCAACCCGGTTGCAGTCTCCTTCTATAAACGATTCAAATGTATACACCGGATTGAGCTGAGCATCGATTTGCATTTTCTTCAGCCCCGGAATGACAAAAGGATTTTTAACCGGATTATTTATAATCAGTGGAAAGTCCATCTCGTTATTGGAAAATGTCTTATAGCTATGCGCAGGAACGTCCATGGTCAAGGGTTTATTCTGCTGGTTGCCGCTATCGACCATGATGCGATATTCTAGTCTGGCTTCCTTACCTAAGATGCGGCGCAGCGTCTTGGCGAGTAAATTCACGTAATGCTCCTCCAGGTATTCATAAAAAAACTGGCTGGGAACCTGGATCACTAAAACATTGTCTTTTAATTCAACAGGGTGGATCGGCTCAAACCAGGTTTTATAATGCTGCCACTCAACGATATCTTTAATAATTTCAAGGCAATTACTCCAGACCTTTTCAAACGTTTTTGCCATTACTTAAAAAGCAGTTTAAGCCGTGTTAAGAATCAATTTCTCGGTTGGTTTTCGCAGGAATAGATTGAAAAAAAGTTTCGCAGGGGGACGAATATCAAAATTTTTCGGGTAATAAAAAATTTTTTATTCCCCGGTTTTTTCAATTTGCAATAACTCGTTGATCTGCCATAGTTCAATCCTCACTGTGTACAAAAAAACTGGACATTAATGCATACTCAATTCCTAAATTGTTGTTGCTTCCCTGATGTGAGTTCGATCCCCGGACGCAGCCATTCCTCGTGCCCGCTTTAGCCTCCACCGGCACACGGGTAAATGCTTGGGGTCTCGCAAGCGTCAATGAAACAAAAGCGTAATCGTGGTTCACAGAAAATACGTATGAAGAAATAATAGACGGGTGAAACTATCAGAAAACCATTCTTCATACAGGGAAATTTGAGAAGTATTTGAAGGTACACATAATTTGATAGTATTTTGGATTCCGGTAAGTTTTTTTTGGAAATTTTGAAAAATAAATTTTGACTAATGTCGCATTGTTAGCCAAATCCATTTTATCATGTGGTAACCAACTACTTCAAAAAATCAACTGATTATAAACTATACAACTTCTGGCGGGACAAAAAATAATTGAAGAAAAAATGTTATATTTTTAAAGGTTTTTTTTACTTTCTGATTTACGCCATTACGTTTTTAGGTTAACTCCCTGACACGATGCAAAAGCAAATTCAGCTTAGACTCCGGCCATCAGAGGCTGCAGACGAATCGGTTATCAAACAATACGCGGCCAAGGCTTGCGGCATAGCTCTGGAGCATGTCAGCGGCATTCGGATTAATAAGCGCTCCCTGGATGCCCGCAGTAAACAAGCCTGGATCTTGCTTAGTCTGCTAATCTTCATCGACGAACCGCCCAAGCACCGGGCATTGAATCGCGTATTTCTCCGCGATGTTTCTCGGTCCCCACATAAAGTCATCATCGTGGGGACTGGGCCGGCTGGTTTATTCGCTGCCATCAAACTCATGGAAAACGGCATTCAGCCCATTTTACTTGAACGAGGTAAAGAGGTCAGGGCACGAAGGAAAGATCTCGCAATTCTCAATAAAGAAGGCCTGGTGAACCCCGAAAGCAATTATTGCTTCGGAGAAGGCGGCGCCGGGACCTATAGCGATGGCAAACTCTACACCCGCAGTACCAAGCGGGGAGATGTCCATCGTGTGTTGGGTATCCTGGTGCAATTTGGCGCCCTGGAAAATATCCTGGTGGAATCTCATCCGCATATCGGCACCAACAAACTGCCCGGTATTATTACCGCTATGCGCACGCAAATCCAGGCCTGCGGTGGGGTTTTTCATTTTGAACATAAAGTGACGGGATTACTTATCGAAAACGGCTCGCTGTCTGGTGTCATGACATCGGCTCAGCACTCCCTAAAGGCAGACGCAGTAATTTTGGCTACGGGTCATTCCGCCCGGGATATTTTCCAACTGTTACATGACCGGGGCATCCTGATTGAATCCAAGGCCTTCGCCCTGGGGGTTCGCGTGGAACATCCTCAGCAACTCATCGATTGCATTCAGTACGGTCTACCTTCGCCCATGTCCACACAGCTGCCGGCACCTAATGCTTCCGATCTGCACCTTCCTCCCTCGTCCTATAGCCTGGTTAACCAGGTGGAGGGGCGGGGGGTATTTTCCTTTTGTATGTGCCCGGGAGGCATTATAGCACCCGCTTCCACCAGTCCTGGCGAATTGGTGGTAAACGGCTGGTCCCCATCCAAGAGGAATAATCCTTTTGCCAACTCAGGCATCGTGGTTACCGTAGATCAAAAAGACCTGGCACCCTTTGCCAAATTTGGCCCCTTGGCCGGCATGCATTTTCAGCAGCAATGCGAAGTCAAAGCCTTTCAGCTAGGAGGCGGCAACATGCAGGCACCATGCCAGCGCATGGAAGATTTTGTGGTCAACAAGAGGTCTTCCAGTCTGCCAGCCTGCTCCTACCTGCCTGGTGTCCAATCGGCCGAGCTTAAGAATGTGCTGCCGGCATTTGTCACCGAGTGCTTGCGCAAAAGCTTCCCTGCTTTTGGCAAGAAAATGAAAGGCTACTTTACCAATGAAGCAATTTTAGTGGCTACGGAGTCGCGCACCTCCTCCCCGGTTAAAATTCCCCGGGATCCCCAAAATCTCGAACACCCACAGATAAAGAATCTATATCCTTGTGGGGAGGGAGCAGGCTACGCGGGTGGTATCGTCAGCGCTGCTATGGATGGCGAAAAAGTGGCAGCCGTGCTTGTTGAACGGTTGACTGGTCTCGCTTCTGTTCCTTGGAGTCCGCAAGTCTAGCCTGTGGCCAAGCCTGGAGAAGGTCGATCAGGAGGCAGGTCGAATTTCCGCGGGATTCACGCGTAATGGCAAATTACCAGTCATATAATATTGCCGCCGTTTGTCGCCGCGATACTATTATTATGCCTAAATTTCCTGATAATTGCCAATCCTTTTTTTGCTTTCCTGGTTTTAGAATTATTTTGTGCCGGATTTCTTGGAGAACCCCGGAGGTTCGACCTTGAACCATAAACTACTGCCTCATGAGCATGCTGGAAGTCCACCACCTAAAAAAATACTTCGCTAACCAGAAAGCGGTCGACGACATCACCTTTAGCCTGGACAAGGGATCGATTTTTGGTTTGCTTGGACCTAACGGAGCAGGCAAAACCACCCTCATCCGCATGATTACAGGTATTTTTTACCCCGACCAGGGAGAGATTATTTTCGACGGGAAAAAATTCGACCCGCCGAGCGACCTGGTCAACATTGGATACATGCCGGAAGAACGTGGGCTGTATAAAAAGATGAAAATTGGGGAGCAGGCGATCTATCTGGCCCAACTCAAAGGATTAAGTAAGAGTGACGCTACCGAAAAGGTGAAAAAATGGTTCATTAAATTCGAGATGCAGAGCTGGTGGAATAAGAAGATGGAAGATCTTAGTAAAGGGATGGGGCAAAAACTGCAATTTGTCATCACCGTACTCCACCAACCTAAATTAATCATCCTGGATGAACCGTTCAGCGGATTGGATCCTGTCAATTCCAACCTCATCAAAGACGAAATCTATTCTCTGGCCAAAAATGGATCTACTATCATTTTCTCCACCCACCGCATGGAACAGGTGGAAGAAATCTGCGATCATATCATTTTAGTGAATTTAGGCAAGAAAATTTTGGATGGCTCCGTTTACCAAGTGAAGCGCGACTTTAAAGAAAACAAATTCAGCGTTAAGTTATCCGAAAAACCGACTCAAACGGAAAGCCCATCTTTTGACCTGGTCGACCAAAAAGATAATAACCTGGTGGTTCGCATCAAAGAAGGTTTTACCAGCAATGATGTACTCAGGTATTTTTTGCACCAGCAAGCCACCATTGAGTCTTTCCATGAGATACTGCCATCGCTCAATGAAATTTTCATCAAGGCTGTGGAAGGAACAGACGCTCAGACTCGAGCATTTCAACCAACCATTTGACCGTAATGTAATTATACCATGAACAAAGTAAAGCTCATCATACAGCGTGAATATCTGAGCCGGGTGCGCAACAGGGCTTTTGTGCTCACTACCATATTGACTCCCTTGGTCATCGTGCTGTTTATCACGGGCGCTGTTTACCTGTCCATTAAGGGCAAGGAGGTATTGAAAATAGCCGTAGTAGACAACAACAATTATTTTAAAGGCAACCTGAAAAGCAGCTCTGATATCATTTTTGAATTTCCCCAAGGCGTCGACACCTCGAACTACAGCGAAAGGGGATATGGGGCTCTGTTGATCATCCCCAAATTTGAAGGTACCCAGAAAACGGACTATTTCATTCGCTCTAAGAAGAGCATCGGCTTGGGTAGTAAAGAGAGTATCGAAGAAAAAATCAATGCGGCCATTGAAGATCAAATGCTTCAGCAATCCGGAATCAGTCGCCAGCAACTAGATTCGATTCACGGCAAATCGCAATTTGCCAACCTCAAGCCGCTGGAAGAGCATGGAAGCAAAACCCAGGAAAGTAACCAGCTCCTGGCCTACGGCATCGGATATAGTTGCGGCTTGCTGATTTACATCATTATGCTCATTTATGGGATGATGGTCTTGCGTGGTGTCATGGAGGAGAAAACGAGCCGAATCGCGGAAGTAATCGTAAGCAGCGTCAAGCCCTTCCAACTGATGATGGGTAAGATCGTGGGAATCGGCGCTGTGGGCCTGACACAGTTTCTGATGTGGGTGATTTTGATCTTTATCTTGTCCACGGCTGCCCAGACATTTATACCGCACGATACGATGGAGCAAGTTCGTGCGCTCCAGCAAAACAATGGAACCATGCCAGGCGGGAGCGTCGTACAAGCCAGCGAATTTGCCCAAAAATTTTACAATGTCCAGCATACCCTGAGTACCGCCAACTGGCCCCTGATCATCGGTTGCTTCATCTTCTATTTCTTGGGTGGATATCTTTTTTATGCCGCGCTTTTTGCCGCTGTTGGCAGCGTGGTCGAAGACGTCCAGAATGCGCAAAGCCTGACTTTGCCCATTACCATGCCAATCGTCTTTTCATTCATCATCATGAGCATCGTGGTGTATAGTCCCGATACCTCCTTGGCTGTTTGGGCCAGTATCATTCCATTCAGTTCGCCGATTGTCATGCTCACACGAGTCGCTTACGGTGTCCCTGGCACGGTGCCCTATTGGCAACTGATTGCCAGCATGCTGGCCTTGGTTGGGGGCTTTCTGTTCACGACCTGGCTGGCCGGAAAGATCTATCGGACGGGGATACTGTTGTATGGCAAGAAAATTACTTGGAAAGAGATGTGGAAATGGGCATTCCGGCCTGCCTAACGTGGGCCTCCGCCGGTTAGCTGCCCCCCTTGGGCTCCAGTGGGGCGGTGAGAGCTGATCTAAATTCGGTCCAGGTCCTTTTGACGATTTCTGCAGCTGGCAATATCTCACGTATTATTGCACTCACCTGACCTATCTCAAGTTCTCCTTCTTCGAGTTGTCCCTCGAACATTCCTCGTTTTGCCCGGCCCCGATCCAACAGGATCTTCATTTCGTCATCCGTTGCTCCGCGTCGCTCCGCTTCAAAGACCTGCTGAAAAAAGGTGTTCCGCATCATGCGCACAGGATTAAGCTGCTTCATCGTGAGTATGGTGTCCCCTTCAGCCGAGTGGATTACCCGGTCCTTGAAATCTGGGTGCGAGGAGGCTTCCTCGCTGGCTACAAAACGACTACCCATTTGCACTCCTTCCGCCCCCAACACCATGCAGGCCAGCATCTGCCTACCCGTTGCAATGCCGCCCGCCGCCAAGACCGGTATCCTAACGGCCCGGCAGACCGCCGGCACCAAGACCAGGGTGGTCGTTTCCTCCCGACCATTGTGTCCTCCCGCTTCAAAACCTTCGGCCACTACAGCGTCGCATCCTGCTTCCTCGGCTTTTGTAGCGAACTTGCTGCTGCTGACCACATGGACCACGGTGATGCCCTGGTCTTTCAGTTTTTTAGTCCAGGTTTTTGGATTGCCGGCCGAGGTAAAGACTATGGGAACCTTTTCCTTGATCACCAGGTCGATATGCTTGTCCGTATCCGGATAGAGCAAAGGCAGGTTTACACCGTAGGGTCCGCGGGTGGCCTGCTTGCATTTTCGGATATGCTCGGCCAAGACGTCGGGGTACATACTGCCGCTCCCAATCAGGCCTAGCCCCCCGGCATTACTCACGGCACTGGCCAGCCTCCATCCACTTGCCCATATCATCCCCGCCTGAATTATGGGATATTCGATGGAAAAGAGTTTTGTGATCCGGTTGGAAAATGCCTCCATGGACTTGTATTTTGTCTACGTAATGACCGCCCGAGTCCTGTACTAATTGCTGACCCTTTGGTTCGAGGTTGGCAGGAGCCATGGACAGGCTGAGGGTCCACGCGCAGAGTCGTCTGCCTAAGATTTGGTTACCACGTGGTATGCACAGCTTGGCTCAACTCTCGCCTAAATCAATCTCCGTATTGTCGCCGATATTTAAACTGCGACTTTCTCCTTTAACTTCCGTATCACTGCCGATCAGGGAATGGGTCAACACAATATCAAACAAGTTGGCAAAGGACCCGATGATCGAATCCTTGATGATGGAATAATTGACATTGGTTTTCTCGCCTATTGCTACATTGGGGCCTATGATCGAATTCTTAATGTCGCAACCTTGCGCAATGCTCACCGGATGAATGATGATGGTATTCTCAAACTGGCGGTCGGGAGCAATGCTGCTCCCGAATTTCTTGAGTAGCTTGGCGTTCGAATCCAGAAGCGTTTCCTTTTTACCACAATCAAACCAATTCTGGACTTTAAAGGATTGGAACTTTGCCCCATTCTTAATCATGCACTCAATCGCGTCGGTAAGGTTGTATTCCCCATAACTGGTAAGTTGGTTTTCGATGTTGTTCTCCAGGCAATTGAACAGCAGGCCCGTTTCCCGAATATAGTAAATGCCAACCAGGGCCATATTGGATTTAGGTATCTGGGGTTTTTCCACCACCCGCGTGATGGTCCCCGCATCGTCGATTTCAGCCACGCCGAAATTCCTTGGATCGTCCACTTTCTTTACTCCAAGAGTCGAAACCGGTTTATGGATCAGCTGTTTGACGTCAAACTCACAGATGGTATCTCCCAAGACAATGAACATTTCGTCGTCCCCCACCAGCTCCTTGGTCAGGAGCACCGCATGACCTATTCCATGGCGCTCGTTCTGCACGATAAACCGGGCCGAAAGCTGTGGATATTTGTCCTTCACATAATCCTGGATCTTTTCACCCAGGTAGCCGACTATAAAAATGAATTCATGGATCCCTGCTTCCATGAGCTGGTCCACGATGATGCTGAGAATGGTTTTGCCGGCTAACGGGATCAGGGCCTTGGGCTGGGTATAGGTATGCGGGCGGAGTTTAGTGCCGGCGCCTGCCACAGGAATGATTGCTTTCATATTTTTGAGTTGGCCATCTCACCCCGAAAGCATCTACCTTGCCGCAGTCCGCCGGGTGAATT
Organism: uncultured Chitinophagaceae bacterium; assembly: GCA_963742225.1. Taxonomy (GTDB): domain Bacteria; phylum Bacteroidota; class Bacteroidia; order Chitinophagales; family Chitinophagaceae; genus Puia. Next base: position 236,606 of record CAVULD010000007.1, read on the forward strand.
GTCCCTATGCTCTGCGCCCTCGTTGGCCGGCTGGAAAGCTAACCGTATAGACTACATTTGCTCGGCAGGTTCTGGTGAAATAACGTGTGAAAGTAATAATTTTTACCTTCCCCCTCTTAAATTACCTCAATTGACAAACTGCACAAACAAAATTTAACTTTATCATGAAGAAGACAATTGCCGTTTGCTCCTTGCTGCTGTGTGGGGGACACCTGATTAGCCAAGACCTGGGAGGACGGCTGGATTCCCTTTTCAAAGCCACCTACAAAAACACGGAGCCCGGCGCGGCCGTAATTATCCTGGCTTCAGGAAAACCCATTTTCAAAAAATGCTATGGGCTGGCCAACCTAAAGACAAAAATCCCTATTAACTTATTCACCAATTTCAACATTGGATCGGTAACCAAACAATTCACGGCCTACGCCATCCTACAGTTAAGTGCCGAAAAAAAGCTTTCTCTTGATGACCATTTGACCAAGTTCTTTCCTGATTTCAACCCCAAAACTGGTGACCTCATTACCCTACGGGAGCTTCTTACCCATAGTTCCGGGATTTTGGATCATTATGCTTTTACAGACACAGTGAGCGTCAGGCATGCCACGGATCGGGCCGTGCTGGACGCGGTGAAGGACCTCGACACCACCTATTTTGCGCCCGGATCCCAGTTCCGTTATAGCAACACGGGCTATTGCCTGCTGGCCCTGGTGATTGAGAAAGTAAGTGGATTAAGCTACGCAGATTATCTAAAGAAGTATATTTTCCATCCCTTGTCGATGCATCAGTCTACGGTATTCAAAATGGATGAGACGATCTTCCAAAAAGCTGTGGGTTACGATTTGGACAGCAGCACCCGAAAATTCCACGAGTCGGACGCCCAAGAATCCATTTTCTTTTCCACGGAGGGCGACGGCGGCGTATATACTTCGGTCGAAGAATATCTGCAATGGTATCAGGCTCTGCTGGATGGCAAGGGCCTTGACCGGGCGTTAGTGCAAAAAGCAAGATCGCCCCAGATCAGTATTGATCCGGGGCGCCAGCTGTCCTACGGGTACGGCTGGTTTATTCATGAACAAGGTGCACAAACGGAGATCTATCACGACGGCTCCAACGGGGGTTTTCAGGCCGCTGTTTTCGGTGTGCCCGGCCTTAATTACGCCGTACTCATTTTCTCCAACCGGGGGGATGTGTCCATGGATAAATTATTGCAACATATCAACCAGATTTTCCACATCGCGGACAATTCTTCGGTTAAAACCGAATGACCTGTATCTTTTATGTGGAGTTGGCCTATTTTTGCGCCATGCAAAGAGATACGCTCGTATTCGACCTTATTCACCGGGAGCTGGAGCGCCAGCGCCATGGTATCGAATTAATTGCCTCGGAGAATTTCACCTCCCTTCAAGTGATGCAGGCCATGGGTTCGGTGATGACCAACAAATATGCAGAGGGATATCCGGGCAGAAGATATTACGGAGGCTGCGAAATAGTCGACCAGACCGAACAGCTGGCCATCGATCGACTCAAGCAGATATTTGCTTGTGAATACGCCAATGTCCAACCCCATAGTGGAGCCCAGGCCAATTATGCAGTCATGCTGGCCATTTTACAACCCGGCGACAAAATCCTGGGGTTGGATCTTAGTATGGGGGGGCACCTGACGCATGGATCGGCAGTTAATTTTTCCGGTAAATTATATCGCCCTTTCTTTTACGGAGTGAAAAAAGAAACCGGCCTGCTCGATTACGACATGATGGAGAAAGTGGCGCTGACCGAAAAACCCAAGCTAATCATCTGCGGCGCATCTGCCTATAGCCGTGACTGGGACTATCCCCGCATTCGCCAGATTGCAGACCAAGTGGGGGCCTTCGTGATGTGCGATATGGCGCATCCCGCAGGGCTGATAGCCAAGCACCTATTGGCATCGCCCTTCGACGACTGCCATTTTGTGACCTCAACCACCCATAAGACGTTGCGGGGACCCCGAGGAGGAATCATTATGATGAAGAAGGACTTTGATAATCCCTTTGGTCTGAAGGATATCAAGGGCCATACTCGCCCCATGAGCAATCTGTTGGATATGGCCGTTTTTCCAGGCACCCAGGGAGGCCCTTTAGAACATGTCATTGCGGCCAAAGCCATCTCCTTTGGCGAAATCCTTACCGATGAGTACACACAATACGCCAAACAGGTTATTCTTAATGCCCAGGCGATGTCCAAAGTATTTACGGCCAAGGGCTACGATATCGTTTCGGGAGGAACGGATAACCACCTGTTGCTGATCGACCTGAGAAACAAAAACATCAGCGGGAAAAAAGCCGAAATAGCCCTCGGCAAGGCCGACATCACCGTGAACAAGAATATGGTTCCCTTCGACGATAAATCGGCCTTTATCACCTCCGGCATTCGCGTAGGTGTGCCCGCAATCACTACCCGGGGTATGAAACAGGAGCACATGGCCCGGGTAGTCGATTTTATCGACCAGGCGCTAGTTCACTCGGAAGCCGACTCTACGCTGGTGTCGATGCGCGCAGAAGTGAAGCAGTTTATGGGGCAGTTTCCCCTGTATCCGGAATTGGGCTGAGATCAACCTGTCCTGCCCAAGCAAGGCGCATGGCATAGGGCAATGCGCAACAAAACCGGATTATTTTAAATATCTTGCGGGTCAATTAAAAAACCTCCACCCATGCTGCAGCGTAAGCAAACTATTTGGCTCCTCCTTGCTGCTTTATGCGCGCTGTTGACGTTTAAGTACCCCTTTTTTAGTGGGAATAAGCCAGGAGCCGACAACAGCAAGCAGTTCCAACACCTCACAGCGACTACCAGTATGCTGGTACTCATCCTCACCGTGGTATTGGTAAGCTCCGTGGCTATTGTTATTTTTTTGTATAAAAACCGCAAGCTGCAAATGCGCCTCATCCTGGCGGACATCTTATTGTCCTTGCTCATTATCTATATGTATTTCCGGGAGACTCAAAAATTCATAGAAGGCAATTACGCTGTCACCTCGATACTCGCCTTGGCGATCCCGGTATTTCTCATACTTGCACTAATGGGCGTCTACCGGGACCAAAAACTAGTGAAAAGCTTGGACCGATTACGCTGAGACTCGCCAGTGTGTACCGCCATGCCAAGAAACGGCAGTTGTTTACAAATACCGGCCAGTATAACTTTCGATTATTTTTTTCAGTCCCAGAGGTTGACCTGCATACACCAGGCCCCCACCGCCATCGCCTGCCTCCGGACCAAGGTCAATGACCCAATCGGCGGATTTAATCACATCGGTATTATGCTCTATGACCACGACCGAGTGGCCTTGTTCCACCAGGGCATTGAACGAATTGAGTAATTTCTTGATATCGTGAAAATGAAGCCCTGTGGTGGGTTCGTCGAAAATAAATAGGACATGCCCTTGGGCTTTTCCCTTGCCCAGGAAAGAAGCCAATTTGACTCGCTGCGCTTCTCCGCCAGAGAGCGTATCGGAAGATTGACCGAGTTTAACGTAGCCAAGGCCGACGTTGAGTAAAGGCGCTATTTTCTGCACGATATCAGGCTGGTCGGAAAAAAAATCGATCGATTCTTCCACACTCATTTCCAACACCTGATAGATGTTTTTACCCTTATAGGTTACCTCCAGAATTTCTTCTTTGAATCGCTTTCCTCCGCACACTTCGCAAATCAGGTGGACATCTGCCAGGAATTGCATTTCCACTACCTGCTCTCCCTCTCCCTTGCAGCCGTCGCAGCGCCCGCCATCTACATTAAAGGAAAAGTGTTTAGGTAAAAAACCCCGGGTCTTACTCAAGGGTTGCTTGGCATACAAATCCCGTATTTCATCATAGGCCTTAATATAGGTAACCGGATTGCTTCTGGAAGATTTTCCAATCGGATTTTGGTCGACCAGTTCAATCTGAGTGACAGCGTCGACGTCGCCCGTGATTGCCTTATGCAACCCTACCTTACCGGCCAGTTCACCTTTCATTTTTTGCAGAGCAGGATACAGGATCTGCTTGACCAAGGTTGTTTTCCCACTTCCACTGACTCCGCTCACCACGCAGATGACATTCAAGGGAAATTCGACACGAATATTTTTCAGGTTATGCTGGCGAGCTCCCTCAATGGTTATCGAGCGATTCCAGGAGCGCAATGTCGTGGGTGGGTCAATCCGTAATTCCCCCTTGAGGTATTTACCCGTCAGACTTTTATCGTTGGCCACCAGTTGATCGAAATTGCCAAAGGCAACCACTTCACCGCCTAAGTGGCTGGCCAGTGGTCCCATGTCGATGATGTAATCGGCCTGTCGCATCATCATCTCATCGTGCTCCACCACCACCACGGTATTGCCGAGGTCGCGCAGTTCCTTGAGCACCCTGATCAATCGTTGGGTATCTCGGGAGTGAAGACCTATGGAAGGTTCGTCCAGAATATAGAGAGAATTGGTCAGGTTGCTTCCCAAGGATCGCGTCAGTTGAATACGCTGACTTTCTCCACCACTTAAGGAATTGGCCAGCCGGGCGAGCGACAGATACCCAAGTCCGACATCTAACAGGGTCTTCAACCGGTTGGTTATTTCCAAGAGTATGCGCTTGGCCACCTGCAGATCAAAGGCATTTAGCGAAAGCCGTTCGAACCATTGGGCCAAATCGACAACTGGAAGTTCACACAACTCACCGATATGCTTACCTCCCACATGGACATAAAGAGCCTCCTTTCGGAGCCGATACCCCTTGCAGTCGGGGCACGTCGTGCGTCCCCGGTAACGGGATAGCAGCACCCGGTACTGAACCTTGTACAAATTCTTCTCCACTTCCTTAAAAAAATCGTTGATCCCATCGACAAATTCGTTGCCTTCCCAGAGTACATTGTATTGCTCCTTGGTAAGGTCAATGATAGGCCGGTGCACCGGGAAATCAAACTTCTTTGCTGCTTTAATGAACTGGTCCTTCCAACGGCTCAGCTTCTCACCCTTCCAGGGCGCCACCGCTCCTTCATATACGCTCAGGCGTTTGTCGGGGATTACCAAGTCGGCATCAATGCCTAACACCTGACTAAAGCCTTCGCAGGTGGGACACGCTCCAAAGGGGTTATTGAAGGAGAACAGATTGGGCACGGGCTCTTCAAAGCGAATGCCGTCCAACTCGAATTTGTTACTAAAATGCTGTAGTTCACCTCCGTTGACTTCCAGGTACATCTCCCCTTCCCCTTCATAAAAAGCAGTCCCGACCGAATCAGCGATCCGGTGCTTGTCGTCTTCGTCAAAATCCTTGACCAGCAGCCGATCAATCAACAACTGCGCCGCCGTTGATCCGACAGGAGTCGACAGTTTCTTTTTCAGCTCCGCGTCTTTGAGATTCAGCAGGTCTTCAATGCGCAAGACCTCTTGGCCTAAATATAGGCGGGAAAAGCCCTTTTGCATCAGGATGTTGAGCTCTTCGGTAATTTTTCGATTTTTGTGTTGCTTGAACGGAACGAGGATAAAGACCTTATCGCCCAAGGCAAGTCGGCTGATGGCCGCAACGACGTCCTGCACGTCGTCCTTGGTGACCAGTTTTCCCGAAATGGGAGAAAGGGTCTTACCGACCCGGGCAAAGAGCAATCGCAGATAGTCATAAATCTCCGTCATACTGCCCACCGTGGAACGGGGCGTTCGGGTGATCACTTTCTGTTCGATGGCAATGGCCGGGCAAAGCCCTTTGATGTAGTCCACATCGGGCTTGTTCATCCTGGCCATAAACTGGCGCGCATAGGCACTGAGGCTTTCCGCATAACGGCGCTGACCTTCGGCAAAAAGCGTATCGATAGTGAGGGAAGACTTACCTGAACCCGATACACCGGTGACGACCAGAAATTTGTTTCGGGGGATATCGACATCAATATTTTTCAGGTTATGCACCCGGGCGCCCTTGATACGTATATGATCCTTAAGACGACTAGTCTGAGCCTGGTCAATCTTTTTTGCTTTGCTAATTGCACCCATAATATAGTAGGAAGACAAAAGTATTGGAATTGATCCAATTAAGTATTTTTACGAGAGCCCTTTGGGAAAACACGTATAAAACAAAAAACTTTCCCAAAATGTTGTTTTTTCCAAAAAATGTATATCTTTAATTCCTGATTTTGTACACTATTTGAATAACCAAATCATTTCGCCTATCGACTGATCACTTCTACACAGAAAAGCCAAACCATCTTTAAAATCCATAATATATCCTATCACCTTTTAAAAACCGTAGAAGTTTATGAAATCGCTTCGTACTAAAACCGATCATGAATTAATCCATCTATTTCGAGATGGCGATCTCCATGCCCTAGAGGCGTTGGTCATTCGCCACAAAGACAAACTGTACACCTCCATTCTGTTCCTGGTTAAGGACAAATACCTTGCCGAGGACATTTTCCAGGACGTTTTAATTAAAATTATCGACACCATCCGCGGTGGCCGGTACACCGAAGAGGGGAAATTCCTTCCTTGGGCCATGCGCATTGCCCACAACCTGTGCGTGGACCATTTCCGCAAGGTTAAAAGAACACCTGCTATCAAGACCAGCGACGATCGGGACATTTTTGAAGTAATTAATTTTACCGAAGAAGGCGCCGATACCAAAATGATGAAACGTCAAAGTCATGACCGCGTCCGCCAGATGCTAGATTTGCTACCTGAAGATCAGCGCGAAGTGATTATTCTGCGTCACTATGCCGACTTGAGTTTCAAAGAAATTGCATCGCTGACCAATTGCAGCATCAACACGGCTTTGGGCCGCATGCGGTATGGTTTAATCAATCTGCGCAAGATGATGACGGAAAAAAAGATCGCCTTATAAGGAATCTTTAATGAACATTTAACTGGTCAATCATTCAGAAAGCAACAAGTTTACTTATTTTTATCGCATTATGAGAATGAGTAAAAATACTTTTAGGCCTTCCCCTACTATCGGGGTATGACCCTTGATCGTATTGTCATTCTGGCCCTCCCTCCGGCTATAATGTAGAATTTTGCTTGCTATCGGAAGGCTGGTACAGAATGACACCTAATTAAAAGCAATGTCCTGCATCCATCATGCAGGACATTGCTTTTTCCCCCAGCTTTGATCCCTGGCAATCTTATTTTACGACCAGGGCCTTGTCTATCAGGAAGACCAGATTGGCTCGGTGCGCTTTGGTTTGTTCGTTGGAAGAAACGGCGGAAGCAAGCAACAACTTGATCTTCCTTAGCGAGCTGTTGGCGGCCGCTACCGACGGATAATCGTAGGCACCTGGCGGGGCGGAAACGATGGCGATAAGCCTGCGCACATATTCAGTCTGCAGATTTTGCCGATACAAGTTGACGTTGCCCTTCAGATCCTCTTTAAATATGGCAGTGTTCAGGTCGTCCATGAGGTCGGCTACACTATAGGAGTTTCCATAAAGGCTGCTTGTATTGATCCTTTGCAGTGAAGTCGGATACAGTAGGAAAACCAGGACATTGCTTTGTATGGCCAGCACCAGATTTTGTGGCTTGGGGTTCTCCGTAGTACCGAAGAAATCAAACCCACGCCGCTGCCTTTGGAGGTATGGAAACAAATAGGTGTCCGCGTCAAAGGCATGCGGGGCAAAGACATATTTACTGAGCACGCCCAAGGCTTTTTTCTGATATTCGACAGAGACCACGGTAAATGGCTTGTTGGCTGATTGTTGATCTGGGAAACTTCGGTCCACATAGATGCCTCCAATGTAACGGCTCAGCGCTATGGACATGGTAAATCGATCACGGTTAATGTAGTTGTAATGGGCCGTCATGTCAGCATAAGACTGGCCAGGCTTCACATACTTCTCTTTCAATTTGGGTATCAATTGATTGACAAGCCTATAGCGGTCCTCAGCATAGGTCACCATATCGTTGCTCATGTCCCAGACTTGAACCCGGGGATCAATGCCGGAACCAAAACCGGCGATATCGGCATCATTACCAAAAACCAAGTGGGGATCGTTGCTGCGACTGGCGATCTTGGCTAAGACGGCTGCTTCCTGTTCGGGTTTGCATTCGGTATACCCGTATTCAATTGCCCATTTATCGTAGGGCCCTGGACGAATACAATAATAATTGCCCCGTTTGGCTTCGTCGCTGGATATATTCAAGGCACTATAGTCCATGACGGAGGCCATCGTACCCAGCTGGCTCGTAACAGAAATGTCTTTTAATTCGGCCGGACTAAGCATCTGGCTAGCTTTCATGTTGTGCATGAGACCCATCGTGTGTCCCATTTCATGCATGATTAGCTCGGTGTAAAATTCCTTTTGCAGGACCCCCAGCTGCCCAGCCTCGCCCCCTTCCACATCGACCATGGTCTGGGCGGCGGCATATTGCATTTTCGCTTCTTTGGTATAGGTGCAGGTCTTCCAAATCTGCTGCTTGGGCAAATAACTCAAGTAGGTTTCGATGGGATCCGCGTGACCATCCATTGTGGAAGCAGCCCCGAAAAGGTCTTCCTCCAACTGCGTGTAAGGCAAAAAACCAAAATCCACGGTGATATCGGCTCCTAAAATCTGCCCCGTTTTGGGATTGACGAAACTGGGCCCGATGGCGTAGCCCAAATCAGAAGACACCCACCGAATCACATTGTAGCGGATATCCGCCGGATCCCAGGTGGCCGTGTCGGGCATGATCTTCATGACGACCGCATTCTTAAACCCTGCCTTTTCAAATGCTTCGTTCCATCTTAACCCAGCGTCAACAATAATTTGTCTCAGCTCGATGGGGGTTGTATTCTCGACCCACCACACGATGGGTTCCACCGGTTCACTTAGCGCCGCGGTTGGATCCTTTTTCCTCAGATCCCATCGATGAATCAGATCATGGTAGGGTGTAGCCGATTTACTGGTTTGATCATTGATTTGCTCAGTGAAATAGCCAATTCTGGGATCGTCGAATCGAGGCCGGTAGTCGTTTTGGGGTACTTCCAAGAAAGAATGCTGAAACCGGATGCGGTTATATCGAGCATCGGTTATATCGGGCCCACCATAATTTAAGGGTGCGGGATTATCAAAAGCCAAATCTACAATCACGTCCGTGTTCTTAGGAAAGGATCGAATCTTATTGTATTTCGATTTGGCCACATTCAAGCTGCCCAAATTAAATACGGCCGTTGGTGGAATATTAGGCGGGAAAACGGGTTTTATAGGATCCAATTTGTCGCTTAGAAAGAGTCCATCGGCTCCGATGAGATAGCCCACCGAGTCTTCGGCTACAATCTTATCGGCATAGAATACAGCCTCGGACACATCAACATTGGCCGCCTTACTAATAGGATTGGACGGGTTGTAATAGAAATTGGTGTTCTCTTGTTTGAATTCCAGCCGGTCAAAAGCCTTTTCAATCGTAAAGACCCAGGTGGTGCGGATCATGTTTTGGTTAAGAAAGAGTTGAGCAGGTCCGCCCATGGAAAAACTTTGGTAAATAAATTCCTTCCCGAGCTGATCCTTGCGAATGAAAAGTTGCACACTGCCCGTGGCGGTATCCTGGTACAGGGTCAGCAGGCCCTCCACTTTTCTGCTCGTTTTTACCTTTTCGCTCAGAGTCGGTTTGGGCTCTTTCTTGGCCGTATCAGCAGCTGCGCTGGGGGATTGCTTGGCCTTTGTCTGGCCATGGGAGGTGTATGCCATGATGAGACATAGGCTGACAAGCAAGCCTAGTTTGGTCATTTTTTCCATGATTAGCATTTTTTAAGGATTAGAAATTGGGCTACAAATGTTAATGCAAACTACGGGCTAACCCAAATATATTTGGATGGATGGTGAATACTTCGTATCGGGGATAGGCAGAGCACCCAGGCATTCGGGTTAGGGAGCCTTCTGGTAGGCTTGCAGGCCGCAGCGCAACCAGGCCGCAAATTCTCGGGGATCGGGAGTGTAGCCAACCGGGTAGGTGAGCAATTTTTCCTCTGGACTCAGGATCACATACAGGGGCTGCGACGCATTGACAAAATTCTCTGACTGCAGCGTGGCGTATTCATCGCCGAGGGTTCTGATGGGTTTCTTCACCCCTTCTTTGGTCCTGAAAATGAATTGATTGTCTTCGGTTAGCAACTGTCGGTCATCGACGTAGAGGGAAACTAGGACAAAATCGTTTTCCAAGAGCGCTTTTACTTGCGGATTAGTCCATACGTTTTCTTCCATCTTTCGGCAATTGACACAGGCCCAACCCGTAAAATCAATCATCACGGGTTTATGCTGCTGGTTGGCTAGCTGGATGGCTTTACTGTAGTCATTTCTGACCTGAGGTTCGACGCCACAGAGCCGAACCAGTTCATCCCCATAAATGCTATAGGACAGGGGTGGTGGAAACCCGCTGACCAGCGACAGGTTGGCGTGACGGGTCTTAAAGAGTCCCGGCACCAGGTATACGACAAAACCTAAACACAAAAGACCGAACACAATCCGGAATTTCCCAAGCCGACCGGTTTGGGGATCGTGCCTGAACTTCAGCAAGCCAAACAGATATAGGACCAAACAGCCCCCAGTAAGGATCCAGATTCCCAGAAAAACTTCTCTTTTTAGTATGCCCCAATGTTCCACCAGATCCGCATTCGAGAGAAATTTAACGGCCAGCGCGAGTTCAACAAAGCCTAAGACAATTTTGACGGAATTAAGCCAGCCGCCGGATTTAGGCAAGGAACTCAGCCAGCCGGGGAAAAGCGCAAACAGCGCAAACGGTAAGGCCAAAGCAAAGCCGAAACCCGCCATACCGGCGCTCAATTGCACCGCTCCACCATTGGTCGATAGCGATCCAGCAAGCAGCGAACCGAGAATCGGACCCGTACAGGAAAAGGAGACGAGGGCAAGGGTGAGCGCCATAAAAAAGATGCCCACCAGGCCACCTGCGCCAGACTTGGCTCCCGCCAGGTTCGCAATTCCGCTAGGCAAGGCAATTTCAAACAAGCCAAAAAATGACAGGGCAAAGACGATAAAGACAACGAAGAAAATAATGTTGAGAACCACATTGGTGGAAATGTTGTTGAGGATTTCCGGATTGACCGAATCCAGAAAATAAAACGGCAAACTCAGCAGTACATAAATCGCGAGGATAAATACGCCATACAGTATGGCGTGAAAGACGCCGCTCTTTTCCCCCGTCTTCTTCGTAAAAAAGGAAACGGTCAAGGGGATCATGGGAAAGACACAAGGCGTGAGTAGGGCAATGAGACCGCCAAAAAAACCCAGAATAAAGATATTCCACAGACTCTTGGAGGCACTTTTTTCCACTCCTGTGCCGCCGCAGCCGTTGACCGGATGCTGCAGATCGATAGCTGATCGTTTGAGTCGTTGCGCATTGTCCGCCGATTCGAGCAACCCAGCGGCACGGGCAAACAGATTTCCCTGCGCGTCAAAGGAAAATCGAAAGGGCACGCTTTCCGGGCCCACTACGCTGTCCTTTCGGATCGCCATCATCGTGATCTGGCCCTTGATGTCTTTGGGTTGTCCAAGTAATTGAAGTCGCACCAGGATCTCTACCTGGTCCTCGAAATACCTGACTTCAGCTTGGTCAAACAAGGGTTCTTTGCGGGTCTGTAAACTTCCTTTTTCCTCCAACCTCGTGATCCTAGCCTGGGTGCCGGAATCCAGCAGAATCCTGGTATTGGGTAAATCATCGGGCATGGTGACGGAAAATAATCTCCAGCCATTTTGGATCGTCCCACGGAGAATCAAAGAATAGGTGCCGCTATCGCTTCTGGATGAGCTGGCAAAGTGCCATCGAACCGGCAGGCCGCTATCGGACTGCGCATGGCCCCAAAAAGGACAAGATAAGAATGCACAAACCCAAACTGAAAACAGAGATTTTTTCATGCCGCTCAGAATAAGGACGGGACCAAACGAAGTCTCAAGCCAAGGTACTCAACTATGCCGAAGGCCAGTGTCATGGCGCCGACTATCCGCCCACATTGACCTTGATATCTACTTCCGAAGGCGGCAGGCATTGCTTGTCGTTACATACCATAAACTCAACTTTTCCCGATAGATCTGTTTTGACATTGCCTTTAAGCTTTACCACTTGTACAAAATCCACCGTCTTCTCATAGTAGTTGACGTCATGGTTCCATGCACTCTCATATTTCTTGATCACCTTGCCCTTCTCCAGTACCCCTCCGGATAAACTCAGCAAGGGCGTTTTGGTGAAGGTAAACTTGGTGGGAATAGGGCCATCCCCTCCTACTTCCTGCGCATAGAGGTGGTAATCCCCATCGATGGCAGCGGTCATATGCACTTCATAGGTCTTATCGCCAACCTTGACAGCACTGTAGGTCCAATGAACCTCTTTGATCGATTGAGCCTGAAGCATTTGGAACAAACTCAGCGTCAAGCCTATAAGTAATAGCTTTTTCATAAATGGTTCTGGTGGATGTCGTTGATAACAAACGTCAAATTTCGGGTAATGGTTGCTAAGGAAATCTAAAAATTAGCAAGTTGTGCTTCCCGTGCGGTCAATCTGGTCTTGCGGTCAAGAAACAGCGATTGTATGACCATCCTGCCGTCCAGGTTTCCAAGCGCCTCGGAGCACGCGCGTTCTGGATGGGGCATCATGCCAAAGACATTGCGATTTCGGTTGCTGATGCCAGCAATGCTACGGGCAGAACCATTGGGATTTGACTCCAGGGTGTTTCGGCCATTTTCGTCACAATAACGGTAAATCACCTGGTCGTTTTTTTCGAGTTCATCGAGTGTCTTGTCATCGGCGTGGTATCTGCCTTCGCCGTGGGCAATAGGCATTTTCCAAGGTCTTGGCTGATCGCCCCGGTCGCTTTGAATAAAGATATTTTGACTGATGAATTGCTGATTGGCATTTCTCAACAGCACCCCTGGCAGCAAATGCGACTCACAAAGAATCTGAAAGCCATTACACACACCAAATACATAGCCGCCCTGATTGGCAAACTCCAGGACCTGCTGCATCATTGGCGAAAAACGTGCTATTGCCCCGCAGCGCAAATAGTCACCGTAGGAAAAGCCCCCCGGCAACACGATGCAATCCTCAGTAGTAAACATCGTCAAGTCGGTGTCTTTATGCCAAAGCATAATCACTTCCTGACCCAAGTCTTGGCTGAGCGCGTCTTGCATGTCTCGGTCACAATTGGAGCCCGGAAAAACAACTACGCCAAACTTCATGAAAACAGGTTTTATGCTACAAAGATAACAAAGATGGGGCAAAACGCGCAACCGTGCGGATTGATCCCTTGGCTCAAGATCAGGAGAAATAACTTACGAACAGGATGAACCCGAAACAAAGCCAATGCATGACCAGCGGAACGGCTTTACTGGTCGGATAATAGTAGGCCGCGGCGTGAAAGGCAGCAAAAGGCATGGCCGTGACAATCCAGTTCTCGTAGGAATCGGTCCGGTTGAGCAGGATTACCAAGACCGCCACCATCAAAAAAATCAAAATCAAACTCCAGCTCTTACGCACTTGGATGAGCATCTTATTTAAATTGGCTTGGACGTAATAGCCCCCTAGAATAAAGGGGATGACCAACAATACCAAACCTATCGTTACAGGAATAGAGCTGGGTAACCCAGGTAAGGAAAGGGCCATTTTGGGTAGAACATTGTTCCAGTGCAACTGGCCGGCAAAATACAGTACAAACAGCAGGAAATAATAGGGGGAAGTAAACCCCAAGAACCCAACTAGCCATTCTTGTATACGAAAGGGACGCATAATCAATAAGGCAAACAATACCAATAAACAAAAGGCAATGGCAGGCAAGTAAAGCAGCGTGGCCAGTCCAGCCAGCAGCCCGATATTGAATATGGCGGTGACCGGTCGTGGGTTGTTGTATAAACCAATCATCCGGTACCAGCACCAGATCATAATCGAATTGACAAGTAAGGGAGCCGAAAAATGATTCCAATCGGCGAAAAGCGAAGTCACCAGGATGAACGACATGCCGGGCAAGAAATTAGTCTTGGGTAGCAGCTTGTAGTAATTACAAATGCTATTAAACAGTGTAGCCTGTGTAAAGAGCACCAAGAAAGCCAAAATGGAAAAGGGCAGCGCGTGATCATGAAAAACGGAATGTAGGGCGATTAGCAGGAAATGATACAGGTAATTGTCCTGGTGTCGCTGGACCGGCAACGCAGGATGTAAGAAAAAGGAGAACTTCAACACCAAGGCGTAAAGCAGCAAGACCAAGGCATTGCCCGGGTTTTTTTGTTTGAAGATGCCAATCACCTGTAAGCTATTTAAAATTCAATTTTTGCAAAGCAAAGATAGTTCCTGTACAAGCAAGGCATCAATATTTCGGTACTGCTGATCTGTTTGCCAAAACGGGGCATGAAATCGTAACCCTTATCCAGGTTTTTGAGTGTAGGGTAGCGCGTTAGTTTTCCATCGGGTGAGAGGCTCTGATCGCTGAGCAAGGTGGTTCTGCGCTCGTATTGATTATACAAGAAATGGAGCTCCCCGCCCGTATTCATGATGTGGTGCGAAATGAGGTTTTCCGACTCGTCGTCGAATTGGCTTTTGGGTATGACGTTACTCCATTCTAAATTGTTGTTTTTATCAAAGGACAAGACGAGTATCCCTTCGGCGTTGTAGCGAGTGGCGGAATATCCATATCGGTAGGGACTGGCGGGATTATAATAGTCCATAGGGCCCATTCCGTAAGGGGCATATCCATACATATAGTCGTACCTATTATAGGGTATCCCCCGGCTGGTTGTAAACTCACTTTCACTGACCAATATATAGCCCCCACTCTTTAGCACAATGATATTCTTGATAAAATAATCATTGAAAGCCATTTTTAAATTCGATTCCGAACTCTTAGCCAATGCCCGCAGCTGATCGTTGAAGATAGTTACGGACTCACTGATTTTGGTGTCGGTCATTTTATCCCATAGAACCGAATACACGCCCTGGATGTCCCCTCTTTTTTGATTGTAAAAGAAACCGGTGATGATATAGCGTTTGTTCTCGTTATCCACCTTAATTTTTATTTCGTCCAGGATTCGTTCATTAGTACCAATGTCCTTTACCGAAAACGAATCCGCCGTTGGTCCTTTGGATATCAGCGTCACCCGGGAGACATAATCGATGGTTCCCGCGTTGCGCTCGTACCTGGCGAATACCAATTGCCCGTCGTCATCCAGCAAGAAAGAGCTGAATAGTTCGTTGCGGTCCTGCATGTCCAAGGGGATCCGATGCCGATCCAGAAGCTCTAGTTGCTTATTGAATAAAAAACTCGTAAATAAGAAAAGCCGGGGGTTTTTGCTGTTGATCTTGAACACCATGATCCGTTGCTTATCCTCACTAAAGGCAACGGAATAAATCTTGTTGTTGGCCGAGAATCCGACCTGCGTGGTATCCAGGTCTACGGGAGGGCCAATCCGGTTGGCTTCCGGATCAATTTTCACCGCGCTGACATGCACGATGTTTTTGCGTTGGTACTCATATATCACGTAAGAAAAATCCGCGTAAGCTATAAATTCCAGGTTCAAATACCTTTCGGGTAAAAAATCGAGCTTCACCCGTTTGACCAATTTCATGTCGTCGTCAAACACGTTGATCGCATTGTCGGCGTGGTTGTTTACGAAAACCAAGGTGTTTCCATTCATTTTGCCGATGATCTCAAAATTGGTTCTGCGACCATCTTGATCCTCGGGATCAGAATAGACAATCTGCTGGGCAAAAGATAAAACGGGAATGATCAGCACCATTAGGGTGGTCAATGCTTTCATAGCTGGCCTTCTTTTATGAATTTTACGGTTGAACCAGAAATGCTCAAGCGCGTAAGTTAACAAAAAGTTCAACTTGATCCTGTTATGAACTTGTAAAAATGCCTGATGGCGCGTCTTCGTTTGGCCGTCGGAACCCATAGGGCTGCATCGACCGCAAAAAAAAGTGCAACGGCCTGGAGCGCTTGACCGGCCCGAGGAACCACCAAATCCCTATCTATGGTGCCGGGCCAGATGGCGCGATGGGCGGGGCCAGCCCTCCGGTAAATTAGTGTGGTTTCATTATCTTCAGCAAAAAACCTGAACCATTTGCATGGACTGTTAATCTATATTGTACTTGCCCTAGTGCTGCTGAGCCTGATACTCTGGCTTTTCCAGGATAAATTCATTTTCCGTCCGGAGAAACTCCCCCTCGATTTTAGGTACAAATACGACATCCCGTTCCAAGAACTGTTTTTTGATATTGAGCCCGGAGTTCGGATAAACGGCCTGCATTTTTCTCGTCCCCAACCTGCCGGCCTGATCCTGTATTTTCATGGCAATACCCGCAGCATCAAAGGATGGGCCAAATATGCTCGAGACTTCTACCGGTATAATTATGATGTGGTGCTGGTCGATTATCGCGGTTTTGGCAAAAGCACGGGCAAAAGAAGCGAAAAAGAGATGCTAAACGACATGCAGGTAGTATACGGGAAGCTGGCTTTGCAGTATGGCCAAGATCACCTGGTTGTGTACGGGCGAAGTCTGGGCAGTGGGTTTGCGACAAAGATCGCTTCCGACAACACCCCGCGCTACCTGATCCTGGATTCTCCCTTTTACAACTTTGGAGATGCCGTTGATCGTTTTCTTCCCTTTCTGCCTGTCCGTTACCTGCTGCGCTATCAGCTCCGGACGGATAAATGGATCCAGCATGTCCAATGCCACACTTACATCATTCACGGTACTAAAGACTGGCTCATTCCGATCGCCAACAGTGAAAAACTCCAGCAGCTCAACCCACAAAAGATTACCCTAATCAGGATACGCGGCGGGGGCCACAATAACTTGCCTTCCTTTCCGGAATACCACAATTTCATCCGTGATATCCTCTCGCCCTAATCAGCGGCCCGAGATCAATCGAAATAGCCATCTCCAAATTGGATACTTTTGCGTCCAAACAGATCAAGCATGAACATTTCACGTGCCACCCTTCGGGCATTTTGGAGGTGGACTAAAATCGCCCTCATCCTATATGGCTTGATTGGCATTGGCTTATATCATTTGCAGAACCGCCTGATTTTCCGCCCCCAAGTGGTTGACCGCACGACCCGCTACAATTTTCCAGATACTTTCCGCGAAATAAACCTGCCTTATGACCAACAAATCAACCTCAATATCGTCCAATTCGAGCCTACAAATCGTTTGGCAGCCAAAGGGGTCGTGTTGTTTTTTCACGGTAACCGAAACAATATTGCCTGGTATGCCCATTACGCCAACCTCTTTACATCAAAACAATACCAAGTGTGGATGATCGATTATCCCGGCTTCGGCAAGAGCACAGGCACCTTTACAGAAGATCAGCTCTACGCCTTTGCACTGCAGTTGTACAAACTGGCCCGCACCAGCTTTTCTACCAACCAAATTATTGTGTATGGAAAGAGTCTGGGTACCGGCATTGCAGCCCAGTTAGCCTCGGTGCGAGATTGCCGATGCCTGATGTTGGAAACACCCTACTACTCCATGACGTCGCTTCTGGGTCGCTATTTTCCCATCTATCCGCTGAACCGCTTGTTGCATTTTCACTTCCCCACCTACGCTTTTCTAGAGCATGTCACAGCACCAATTGTCATTTTCCAAGGCACGGACGATGGCGTTATTCCCTATGCCAATGCAGCCAAACTCAAACCCTTCCTGAAGTCGGGGGATGCCTTTGTCACCATACCCCAAGGCAGCCACAACGATCTGCCGCAATATTCCCTGTACCAGCAAACCTTGGATTCTGTCCTCAGCCACTAGCCCTACCAGGATCTCGGCTAGCTCGCCAACACCCCCTTGAACCGGTCCAGGTGACCTGGGGGAATAAAATAATGGTTGTGCGCAATGGGGTCCATTGGACCATACACATCCATACCATAAAGTCTTTTTTGGCGCAGATAATAGGTTCGGTACCCCAACGGCTCAAGCAGGTCGAATAATCCAACGCGTTCGGCTTTGCTGGCCACCTCACAAAGCAGCATGGGACGAAGTCGCCTGATCGTCTGCATCATGGACTGCACCACAGCAACTTCCAATCCCTCCACGTCGCATTTGACGAAATCCAGTCGATTCAACGAGGCAAAAATTTCATCGCCGCTTTGGTTCTGCACCTTTTCTGTTTCCACAAACTCCAGGTAGGCATTGGGTTCAATGACGCGCGCATAGGCAAATTTTTTACTCCGGTTTATCTCCGGGATACCCATATCCACCCATGGGCCCGCACCCCCCACGGCCGACCGGACCAGTTGCACATTGCGTAGTTTTCGTGCACGCACCAAACCTTCCAGGGTCGTAAAAAATTTGCTCATGGGTTCCACGGCGATCACCCGGCCCGTGGATTGGACTAGACGGCTCAAGGGTAAGGTATAATACCCCAGATGCGCCCCAATGTCGGCACACACATCGGCTGGATGAATAAATTCCTGCAAAAAATAAATGTCCTGATAGCCACTATCCAATAATCCGGTTGCATATAGGGGAGGAAAGGAATGGGCAAGCAAAGACAAATACCGCTTTTCGCCCAGCAGGGTAAGTAGGGCCGTTTTGGCTCGATTCATGGCGCTAAAAATACGATTAATTGGGAATTGGATGGTTCCTAGAACCGGCATCATCTCACGGCCCGCTAAATGGGGACGACATGCAGATTTTTGTTTTGTTTTACCTTTTCGGGAACGGCTAGCAGGATCTCCGCCTTAAACGCATCCACCAGCCGCTGCTTGACAAAATCTCGATGGACCACCAGACTCACTTCACGCATCGGCGCCGGTCGCTTAAAATGGCGAATCCGCCTGAGCTGCCCAGGCGTGAAATCCATGGCCGCCAACTCGGGCAGAATCGTGATTCCGTCGTGCAAATCTACCATTCGGCGCAGGGTCTCAAAGCTCCCGGCTTCATAATCGAAATGACTCCCTTCTTTGCTGGCTTTGAATAACTCGCAAAGATTCACGATCTGGGACCGAAAACAGTGTCCTTCTTCCAGCAACCACAATTTGTTGGGATCGATGTCCTTGGCCAGTAGGTAATCTTTCTTATAGACGGCATTTTTCTCGGATACATAGGCCAGCAATTCTTCATAAAACAGGAGGTGCTCCCGAATGCCCGGTTCTTGCAACGGCGTCACCAGAATACCCACGTCGATACGCCCTGCCCGGAGCCTGGACACCAGGGTCGCTGTGTTCATCTCAAAGACTACCAGCTTGATTTTCTCGTACTTCCTGGTGAACTGCTGGACAAACAAGGGCAGTAAGTAAGGGGCCAGGGTGGGAATGATCCCCAGCCTCAGTTCGCCGTGCAACTCACCTTTTCTTTGCTGG
Source organism: uncultured Chitinophagaceae bacterium (assembly GCA_963742225.1). Lineage (GTDB taxonomy): Bacteria > Bacteroidota > Bacteroidia > Chitinophagales > Chitinophagaceae > Puia. The sequence continues at coordinate 255,853 of CAVULD010000007.1, forward strand.
ACTATTTCGTGGATCTTGTTCTTTTCGGCAAGTATCCTGCGGGCCTGCTCGATGATTTCGGCTCCCGCTTGGGTGGGGATTACCGGCTGCTTACTGCGGTCAAAGATTTTCAGTCCCAATTCTTCCTCGAGTTTTTGCACCTGCATGCTCAGTGTGGGCTGGGTAATAAAGCAATGGGCGGCTGCCGTGGCAAAATGACGGTAGCTGTCGATGGCGATAATATATTGCAGTTGGACAAAAGTCATGGGTATAGAGGATATCTATCAAAACATAAATTTAATCAATTCTCACAATCGCCAAAATACCGGACCTTTGTAGGTACTATCAATCCATCAACCAAAAAATCATAGTATGAGCGAAGAAAAAAAACTCACAACCGCTTCCGGCATTCCTTATTTCCATCATGAGGATACCCTTAGCGTCGGGCCTCGTGGTCCCTTGTTGTTGCAGGACTTTATTCTGCACGAAAAAATGGCGCATTTCAACCGCGAACGCATTCCCGAACGCGTGGTCCATGCCAAGGGAAGTGCCGCGTATGGTACCTTCACCGTAACCCACGACATAACCCAGTTTACCAAAGCCAAGATTTTCAGCGCGATAGGCAAGAAGACACGCCTCATCTTGCGCTTTTCCACGGTAGGCGGCGAAAAGGGCTCGGCCGACACCGAGCGTGACCCTCGCGGATTTGCGATAAAATTCTATACCGAAGACGGCAACTGGGACCTGGTGGGCAATAACACCCCCATTTTTTTCATTAAGGATCCTAAAAAATTCTCCGATTTCATCCATACCCAGAAGAGGGATCCCCGCACCAATACCAAGAGTCCAACGATGATGTGGGACTTCTGGAGTCTAAACCCCGAAAGCCTCCATCAAGTGATGTTCCTCATGAGTGACCGGGGTACGCCCTATGGCTATCGCCACATGAACGGCTACGGGAGTCACACATTCAGCCTGGTTAACGCCAAAAACGAAAGCGTTTGGGTAAAATTCCATTTCAAAACGGCCCAGGGCATTAAGAACTTCACCAACGATCAAGCCGTGAAGATGAAGGGAGAAGACCCGGATTTTTCGCAGCGCGACCTAATAGAGGCCATCGACCGGGGCGAATTTCCCAAATGGAATTTGAAGATCCAGATCATGACTAAGGACCAGGCCAAAAAGTTCCGCTACAACCCCTTTGACTTGACTAAGATATGGCCCCACAAAGAATTTCCCCTTATCGATGTTGGTGTCATGGAACTTAACGAAGTGCCTAAGAACTATTTTGCAGAAGTAGAGCAGTCGGCTTTCGCACCAGCACATGTGGTCGACGGCATTACGTATTCCCCGGATAAAATGCTGCAAGGCCGCTTGCTCTCCTATCCGGATGCACATCGTTACCGTCTGGGCGTAAACTACGAGCAGATTCCGGTCAATAGGTGTCCTTACGCTGTCAACAACTACGAGCGGGACGGACATATGCGCGTGGATGGCAACCAGGATAGCGGTCCCAACTATTTTCCCAACAGTTTTGATCAGATCAAACCCGACGAAAAGCACAAGGGTTTACCCCTCGAATTGGAGAGCCAGGTGGCCGATTGGTACGATCGGAATGCGGAAGGGGAAAACGATCATTATTCGCAGCCGGGGAGTTTTTACCGCGACGTCCTGAGCGACTCCGATAAGAAGAATCTGGTGAGCAATGTTGTCGGTGCCATGAGTGGGATCAATGGCCCTAAGAAAGAGGAAATCATCAACAGGCAGCTTTGCCATTTCTTCCGGGCAGATATTGGCCTGGGAATGGCGATCGCCAAAGGTCTGGGAGTCGATGCAGAAAAAGCCATGCCGCAGCAACACCCCAAGGCAGCTTTAACTACGGCCCAATAGATATCTTTGGTCCAGGAATAACAAAGCCGCCCGGGCCGGGCGGCTTTGTTATTCCTCTAAGCTGACCCTGGACTTGGTTACGCGCAACTTATAGCCAATGCCTATTTTCAAAGCGACATTTTCCTTGCTGTGTCCGACGGGAAAACCAAAACACAGGGGATAGGTATACTCCTGCGTCAAATCGCGGATCATCTCATATTCCTTTTGGCCAAACGGGCGTGCGGTATCCCGGGAATTGGCAAAGCTTCCGATGATTAATCCACCCAATTTGTCCAGCTTTCCGGATCGCTTCAGCTGATGCATCATCCGGTCAATACTGTAGAGATATTCCCCGACGTCTTCTAAAAACAGGATTCGGCCCTTGGTCCGAGGTTCGGAGCAACTTCCCGTAACGTGCGCCATCAGGCTCAAGTTTCCTCCCACCAGTTCCCCCACGGCTTCCCCCCGTCGGTTGAAAGGATGGACAGCACACTCATATCTTATTTTGCGCCCTTGCAGCACCTGTTTCATGGATTGGACATATTCGTTGGGGTAGTCATCGCCTTGAAATGCCGCGGCCATGGGCGCGTGCAGGGTAGCGATGTTGAAATTGCTGTAGATATGCGCATGCAGCAAGGTTACGTCACTAAATCCAATGATCCACTTGGGGGTTTTTTTAAATTGCTTAAAACTTAACCGGTCAAGGATGCGGCTCAAGCCGTATCCTCCCCGGGCGCAAAAAATGGCTTTCACTTCCTCGTCGTCAAGCATCCGTTGCAAATCGTTGAGCCGCTCCTCATCCGAGCCGGAAAAATAGGTCAGGGAATCACTCCCCAGGGTATTTCCTATCTTGACAGCATATCCCCATTCGGTTAGCGTGTCGATGCAGGGTTGGGCATCCTCCCTGGCCATATAGCCGCCTGGGCAAACCATGCCGATCAAGTCTCCGGGCTCCAGAAAGGGGGGGATCTTTATCATAATGCGTGCGTCTAAGCGATAGGTGGTTTTTTTGCCGAGTACTTAAGGAGTCATATCTCCGCTAAAATACAAGAATCTGGTTTCACTTCCAGACGGTGGACAATACCGCACTTCAGAGCATAGTTTTCTTTCTGGTGGCCGACCGGAAAATTGAAGCAGACGGGATAGTTGTAGGATTTGACTTTGTCCAACACAATTTGATAAAGCGTTTGGCCAAATTCTTCCCCCGGATCATCGGGTTTGGCCTTAAAACCACCCAGAATAAGTCCCTGAAGCGAGTCTAGTTTGCCCGTTCGTTTGAGGTTCCAGAACATGCGGTCGATGCTATACAAATATTCTCCCGTGTCTTCCAAAAACAGGATCTTCCCCGCCGTGAGGATATCGGATCGGGTGGCCGACAAGGATTCGATAGTTTTGAGATTTCCCCCGATCAGCGGGCCCTGGCCTTGACCTAGCCGGTTGTTGGGGTCTGGCGTCGCAATATAGGTCATTGATTCACCCGTCAGGGCCCTCCGTATGGAAAGGATGCTGTCCGCCTGCCCCGGCTCTGCTTGACTGAAATCCTCGGGAAAACTGTTACACATCTTGGAATGCAGCGAGGCGACGTGACAGTTTCGACTCAGGTGATCATGAAAAACGGTCACGTCGCTAAACCCCACGATCCATTTGGGATTCCCAGTAAATTGGGTGAAATCGAGCTGATCGATGATGCGCACGGATCCATAGCCACCGCGGGCGCAAAGAATAGCCTGAATGGATGGATCGTCCAGCATCCGCTGAAAATCGGCAATGCGCTCCTGATCAGTGCCTCCAAACGTAAAATCCTTTTTGCCAACTGTGGCCCCCACGACTACCTTAAACCCCCAGCTTTCAATCACGGTCACAGCGGGCTGAATATCGGCCAGTTGGATATCCCCCGCAGGGCAAATGATGCCGATGCAATCGCCGACTTTCAGGTATGGAGGAATGATCAATTCGGGCTCAGCTGCGTTAATGGCCTGCGCTCGCGCAGAGGAGATGGGCAAAGTCGCAGCCGCTGCTGCCAAAGATGAAAGAAACAATTTTCTGTCCATTATTTAAAGTTAGAGGAAATCATCAATTTCGCTCGACCCAATCAAAACTCGGCCCATGCAGTACCAGGTTTGCACCCTAGGGCCTTCACCTTTGCACACAAAGATTCCGGCTCTGCTTTTTTATGGTGTATTTTGTGGCCGAAATCCAGGCCGTTGTCCAAGCCCATAACGGACAATCCGAGACAACACTGATGAAATCCATCATTATCATATCAGGCCCCGTCGGAGCTGGTAAGACCACTGTTTCAAAAGAACTGATCGCCCTATCGCCGGGTCCCATCGCACACATCGAGGGAGACAGGTTTTGGTCTTTTCTTGCCAAGGAAGCTGCAGGCTCGAGTCGATTCAAGAGATTTAAAACTACTATGCGAGCCATGACTGCAGCGGCCTTGCCTTACGCACTTGGGGGATACGAAGTAATTCTCGATTTCTCCATACCACCTTGGTTCATCGATTCGGTTCTAGCAATAGTTAAAGTAAGGGACGTTGCCCTAGATTATATTGTCCTGCGACCAAGCGAAGCTGTGTGTCTGGCAAGGGCCTCCGCAAGGTCTGAAGGAAGAGTAACAGACTATGGGCCATACCGCGACTTGTATATGGATTTCCAAGCTACCGCAGGAAATACCATCGACAACGGCCTCCTAGATGCGGCAGAGGCCGCGCAAAAAATCAGAGCGGGGGTCAACGAAGGGGTATTTCGCATACGCTGACGTTTTAGTGTGCCTTCTTGTAAACACCATCGCAACACGGGCTTCAATAAGATGCCTACCCACTTGAACCCCCCGTGGGACATTTTTTTTTACACACAAGTTGATCAAGAATATGAAAATCCAAGTCCGTCACAGTCCGTGGCCTTAGCCCAACCAGCTGGTGATCCATGCCCCGAGTCTAATAACCTGAAATCCTACATTTTGGCATTGCCAATGATTGCGGTATTTTTGCCCTCATTCCATTGCCAAGCCGGTCAGGCTTAAGGTCATCCGCCAGAGCGACGGTCCGGGACTAGGTCGAACTGCAAGGGAGGTGAGATACAAGGGGCAGTCGTTAACCATAGAATAAGTACGAAAGAGCACACATGAATCAACCGAAACGATATTTGATTACGGCAGCTTTACCTTACGCCAATGGGTTAAAGCATCTGGGTCATCTGGCTGGGGCGTATTTGCCGGCAGACATTTACGTGCGTTATCTGCGCGCGCAGAACCGGGACGTGGTATTTGTTTGCGGTAGCGATGAACACGGTACGGCCATTCCTATTCAGGCCATGAAAGAAGGAACGACCCCCCGGGCGATCATCGACAAATACCATGCGATCATCAAGCAGAATTTTGAGGACTTCGCTATCTCCTTTGATATTTACCATCGCACGAGCGAACTCATCCATCATGAAACGTCCCAGGAGTTCTTCACTTACCTCAACAACAACGGCGACCTGGAAATGAAGGAAAGTGAACAGTATTACGATGAAGAATCTAAGACTTTTCTGGCTGACCGGTACATCAAGGGGACCTGCCCGAACTGCGGCTTTGAAAATGCGTTTGGAGACCAGTGCGAACGCTGCGGTATTTCCTTGAGCCCGGACATGCTTATTCATCCCGTGAGCACCCTCAGTGGCAGGGCGCCGGTACGCAAGACCACCAAGCATTGGTACCTGCCCTTAAATAAGCACGAAGACTGGCTTCGCCAATGGATCTTGGTGGAAAATAAAGAAGCCTGGAAAGCCAATGTGGTTGGCCAATGCAAGAGTTGGATAGACGGCGGACTGCAATCCCGCGCAGTTACCCGGGATCTCGACTGGGGTGTGAAGGTGCCGTTGCCGCACGAGGATGGAAAGGTATTGTACGTCTGGTTCGATGCCCCCATCGGCTACATCAGCGCAACCAAACAGTGGGCGATTGACCACGACCAAGATTGGAAGCCCTATTGGTACGATCCGCAAACGAAGTTGGTCCATTTTGTAGGCAAAGATAACATCGTCTTTCACTGCATCATGTTTCCCGTCATGCTTAAGCTGCATGGCAACATCCTGCCGGACAATGTGCCCGCCAATGAGTTCATGAATCTGGAAGGAGATAAGATGAGCACCAGCCGAAATTGGAAGGTGGATATGCAAGACTTTATAGATGATTTTATCCGCCCAGAAAACGGAGGTCCGCAAATGGCCGACGCCTTACGGTATTATTTAACGGCTATTTCCCCGGAAACTAAAGACAGCGAATTTACCTGGAAAGGCTTCCAGGAAGCGGTTAATAGTGAACTGGTGGCGATCTTCGGTAATTTTGTCAACCGCGCCATGGTACTGATGCACAAACTTTGTGCAGGCAAGGTTCCGCCACTGCATCCGGGCCTGCTGGATGATGCCGACCGACAACTCATCCAGGATATCGAAGGGGCAAAAATCCAGGTCGAAAAATTGCTGGAACAATATAAACTGCGCGAAGCGCTGTTTGAAATCATTGATCTGGCCAGAAAGGGTAATCGGTTTATGCAGGAGAAAGAGCCATGGAAAAAAGCCTCCCAGGATGCCGTTTCCAGCCCACAACCCAGTGGCGGACGCAATCAGCATGCTATCGATAATTGCCTACACTTATGTTTGCAATTGACGGCCAACCTGGCGGTCTTGATCAACCCTTTTTTGCCGCATACGGCCAGAAAGATGTTGCACATGATGAAGGTAGTGGACAAGATGCTGGATTGGGAAAATGCTGGCAAACTGAAGTTACTCAGCGTGGGCTACAGCTTGAGGCCGCCTGAGCTACTGTTTCGTAAAATCGAAGACCAAGAAATCGCTTATCAGATGGACAAACTAAAAGCCGGACTTGCCCCAGATGAATCTCCCAAGCAAGACGCAGGCCAAGTAGCTAAACAAAGCAATCTCAAACCACCGATTCAATTCGATGATTTTACCAAGCTCGACCTCCGGGTAGGGACCATTCTGCACGCAGAGAAAGTGCCTAAAACAGATAAGCTCTTAAAATTGGAAATTGATCTGGGCACAGAACGGCGAACCATCGTATCGGGGATAGCCCTCCATTTCAATCCGGCCGAGATCACGGGCAGCCAAGTGGTCGTCGTGGCCAACTTAGCCCCACGAAAAATGAAGGGCATCGAAAGCAACGGAATGATATTGCTGGCGGAAGACAAGTCCGGAAAGCTGCATTTTGTACGCCCCGATGGCCTAATCAATGACGGCAGTCTGGTCAGCTGAACTGACCCTAGACGCCAGACAGAAAACTTTTCCTTCATCGCGCGTTAAAAGAACTCTTACTTATGCGAGCAAAAATTGGTTTCATTGGCTTGGGAAGTCTGGGGACACCCATCGCCATCAATCTAGCCCAGAGCGACCTTGAATTCTACGTATATAACCGGACGGCTTCCAAAGCTGCGCCCGTGGCCGCCAAGGGGGCCATTGTTTGCGAAAGCATTGTTGCCCTGGCGGCCAAATGCCAGGTGGTATTCACGCTGGTCTCCGACGATTCGGCCCTTGGAAATGTGGTCAACAGCGGATTGCTGAAGCACCTTCAGCCCGGAGGGGTCCATGTGTCCATCAGTACCATTTTACCTCAGACCGCTAAGGATCTATCCGAGCAGCACAAACTGCATGGTCAGCACTACCTAGCGGCTCCCGTCTTTGGTAGGCCGGAAGCGGCGGCATCCCGCAAACTCAATTTCGTGATTAGCGGCGAGCCTGCCATCCGCCAGCAGATAGAACCCTTACTCAAGGACTGCGGAGCCGCGGCTGTTTGGGACTTCGGTGATGATATCACACACGCCAATATCGTCAAATTATGTGGCAATTTTCTGATTGCCGCTGCCCTGGAAGCCATCGGAGAAAGTACATCGCTGGCCCAGCGTAGCGGTGTCGATGCACAGAAGATGTGGGCTATGTTATCCCAGACGCTGTTTAGCGCACCGGTGTATCAGCTTTACTCCAACATTATTTTGCAGCAGAAATTTGACCAGGCTGGCTTTACCGTTAAACTAGGGCTTAAGGATCTAAACCTGGTGTTGGAGCAGGCCGCCACGGCTGGCCAGTATCTTCCGCTGGCCAACCTGCTGAAGAAAAATATGCAGGAACTGATCCAGACGGGAAAATCGGATCTCGACTGGAGTGCGGTTTCCACCGGCGCCAAAAAATAACCCTGCCCCGAAAATTCCGTACCCGGGCCATCGCGCTGCATCCAAGCTGCAGGCCTTGGTGGAATCCTTTTTGGGAAGCAATGGTTTTGATCCATGAGTTTTTCATTAATTTCACAGTCAATAGTTGTTTAGCTAACTAATCGATTTCTCTCTTTATCCTGCTCCAAGGGACAAAAAAATATTGAGGTATGAACAGAATCATAAAGAAAGTTGCGGTGTTGGGAAGCGGGGTCATGGGTTCGCGGATAGCCTGTCATTTTGCAGGGGCGGGCTTTCAAGTTTTGTTGCTGGATATGGCGCCCACCGCACTCACCGAGTCAGAAAAAGCAAAAAATTTGACCCTGGAACACCTCTCGGTGAAAAACAGGATCGTGAATGAATCCCTGGCGGCTGCCGTAAAATCCAATCCCTCGCCTCTGTACACATCCGATGCACTCAAGAAGATAGCGACCGGAAATTTTACCGACAACCTGAAGGAGGTGGCCTCCTGTGATTGGATTATCGAGGTGGTGGTAGAAAGGCTGGACGTCAAACAAGGCATTTTTGACCAGGTAGAGAAGTACCGAAAAGCCGGGACCCTCATTTCCTCCAACACCTCGGGCATCCCCATACGCCTGATGGCTGAAGGCCGGTCCGAAGATTTCAAAAAGCATTTCTGCGGAACGCATTTTTTTAACCCGCCGAGGTATTTGCGCCTCTTGGAAATTATACCCACAGATCAAACGGATCCGGAAGTGATCCAATTTTTGCTCCACTTTGGCGATTTGTACCTGGGTAAAACAACCGTGCTGTGCAAGGACACGCCGGCATTCATTGCCAACCGTATCGGGGTCTATGGCATGATGGCCATTTTCGGTCTGATGGATAAACTCGGACTTTCTGTCGATGAAGTGGATGCGCTAACCGGACCAGTGATTGGACGTCCCAAATCAGCTACCTTCCGCACGGCCGACGTGGTTGGAATCGATACCCTGGTCAAAGTAGCCAAGGGCGTATACGACAGCTGTCCCACGGATGAGGCACGCAACACGTTTGTCGTCCCTGGATGGCTGGACAAAATGGTGGCCAACAAATGGTTGGGTGATAAGACGGGACAGGGATTCTTTCTCAAGAAAAAGGATCAGAAGGGGGAGCGGGAAATCCTCACACTGGATCTCAAGACCTTTGAATATAAGCCAAGAGCGAAATCCAAGTTTGCCACCTTGGAGGCAGCCAAACCGGTGGAAGATTTGGCATCCCGACTGCGGATGTTGGTGCAGGGTAGTGATAAGGCCGGTGAATTTTATCGACATTTTCACTACGGCTTGTTTGCCTATATCTCGTACCGCATTCCGGAAATATCGGATGAAATTTACCGGCTCGATGATGCCATGAAAGCGGGATTCGGGTGGGAAATAGGTGCATTTGAGTCCTGGGATGTTCTCGGAGTGGAGGATACGGTAAAGAAAATGGCCGCCGCTGGCTACACGCCAGCCCCCTGGGTCAAGGATATGCTCGCCAAAGGGATCAAGACCTTCTACCGGGTGGATAATGCAAACCGCCTGAGTTATTCGCCGCAGACCGGTTCCTACCTGCCGATAGCAGGCCAAAGCGACCAAGGGTCCTTTATTGTCATGAAGAATTTCGAAAACCAGACTTTATGGAAAAATAGTGCCTGCCGTCTTTATCATCTGGGCAGCGACGTGTTAGGGTTGGAATGGTATACCAAGATGGGGACCATTGGTGGGGAGGTGTTAGAGGGCATTCAGAAATCCATTGGACTGGCTGAGGAAAAATACAAGGGGCTGGTAATAGCTAATGCAGGGCAGAATTTTTCTGCGGGAGCAAACGTAGGCATGATTTTCATGCTGGCCATTGAGCAGGAATTCGACGAACTCGATATGGCTGTCCGCCTGTTCCAAGACACCACCATGCGCGCCCGCTATTCAGCCGTCCCTGTTATCACCGCACCACACGGATTAACTCTGGGTGGGGCCTGTGAGCTCAGTTTGCATGCCGACAGGGTGGTAGCGGCGGCCGAAGCCTATATTGGCTTGGTTGAACTCGGCGTTGGACTGATTCCCGGTGGAGGAGGAACAAAAGAATTTGCCATGCGTGCAGCCGACGAAATGCACCAGGACGAGCCCGACAGCATCACGCTGAAAAACAGGTTTTTGACCATTGCCACGGCGAAGGTTTCTACCTCGGCCTTTGAAGCCTATGAGCTGGGTATTTTGCGCAAGGGGCGAGATCAGGTAAGCATAAACCCAGAAAGAAGGATTTCCGAAGCCATCCAGGCAGTGATCGAACTCTATGATGATGGCTACGTCATGCCCGTCAAGCGAAAAGATGTCAAAGTGCTTGGTCGTCTGGCCCTGGGTGCGCTGTATGCAGGAATCAACGGCATGTGGCGAGCCAACTACGCCACGGATCATGATGTAGTAGTGGCAAAGAAATTGGCCTACGTCATGTGTGGTGGTGATTTGACAGAGCCCGCACTTGTGAGTGAACAATACCTCCTGGACCTAGAGCGAGAAGCATTTTTGAGTCTGTGCGGCGAAAAGAAGACCCTGGAAAGAATTCAAAGTGTAGTAAAAGGGGGCAAGCCCATACGTAACTAAATGTAGGATGGATTCGCCCAAGTGACCTCAACAGCAGTACACAATCAAGAAAAGGAAAATCGCATGCCACATATCGCCTTACCAGAAGGATATCCTGGAATTCGCAGCCTCTTTCTGTACAGCCCAGCCACAGCTCTTGCGCTCAATAATTTGGTGCAGCCTTTACTGCATGACCCGGATTTTTCAACGCTTACACCTGGCGAGCGAGAGTTGATTGCGACCTACACTTCCCACTTGAATCAGTGTACCTATTGTGCTAACACCCACGGTGCCATCGCCAGATTTCAGTTGGGCGACCGGCCTGACCTGGTCGAGCAGGTACTCCAAAATCCGCAAACCGCACCCATCACCAAAAAATTAAAGTCCCTACTCCAAATCGCAGCCGCAGTGCAGCAGAATGGCAAGATGGTCACGCCATCGGACATTGCTTTAGCTAGAGAGCAGGGCGCCAGCGATAAAGAAATTCACGATACGGTGCTCATTGCTGCCGCCTTTTGCTTGTTCAACCGCTACGTAGACGGATTGGCGGCATGGACTCCAGAAGATCCGGCTATTTACGAGTCTATTGGCAAGCAGCGAGCTGCTGAAGGATACATGACCGCGCCATTTGTGGTTAGCGAAAAAAAGCCCCAGCGTTAACCAACCGAACTACTGCCTTCCTATTTATAAATCCACTTTGCGCTATGGGTGAAGTCGAGCTACATCTGCCAAGTCATACCCTGGTCATCCATGCCATTTTCTATTTTTATGGAGATGCGGCTTCCTATGACCTGGCTAACCAAGTGGCTGAAGACATTTCGACGCACTGGAACGAACCGAAAGCCCGGGTAATCATAAAAAACCAAGCCTATGAGGTGAGGTTCCAAATAGAAGGCATTTACGAACCTCAGCTATCGCCGGAAACGGTCTGGTACAATACGGACATACGGAACAACTATTTCCGGATCGAGGACTTCTCACAAAGCCATATTTCCTTTGTAGATGCTATTGGCTGCAACACGGGCTATTTCAAACTGGACAACCTATGGCATAATTCCACCACTGCGGCCCATGAATTCGGACATACCCTTGGCCTGGATCACCCCTCCAATTTAGACCTGCGAGGGGAAGGGCAGCCCGGTATTATGTACCCACGGGGTACCATTTGCGATCCCATTTTTCAATACGACCCCAATGCCTTACCACTTCAGCCCGGCGGAACGCTCGACCCCTACAAAAGAAAGGTTCTGCCTGAGGATGTAGACCACCTCATGCTCGGTCGACTCGCCTACGACAGGCACGGACGGGCACTCCTTGGTGGTTTTTCAAGCCTTTACCATCAGAAGCATTGACCCAATTGAGAAACTGATCCGTCTACCACGGCGGTACGCAAAGTTTGATCTAAGAATTGCCGTTTATATAGCCCATTGGCACTTGGTCAAAGTCATTTTTCGGACTTGACTATTCTTTCTATCTTACCAACCTACAAAGCGCATACTATGGCTGCCATCCTCTCGTTGAACCACATCTTTAAATCGTACGGTCGGATCAAAGCACTTCAAGATGTTTCTTTTGATGTTCCGGAAGGTACCGTGTTCGGAATACTAGGCCCCAACGGAAGCGGCAAGACAACCTTGCTCAGTATAGTTCTTGATGTATTAAAGGCAGACGCGGGCAATTTCCTTTGGTTCGGACAACCAGGTTCTCCAGAACAGAGAAAAAAAATCGGTTCGCTGCTGGAAACACCCAATTTTTACCACTACCTGTCGGCTGTGAACAATCTACGCGTATCCCAAAGCATTAGCGAACGGGGCGATGCCAGAGCGATCGATGTGGTGTTGGAAAAAGTAAAACTCACGGAAAGAAAAAATAGTCGATTTAGCAGCTATAGCCTGGGCATGAAACAACGCTTGGGCGTTGCCGTTGCTTTGATGGGCGATCCCCGGGTGCTGGTGTTAGATGAACCGACTAACGGCCTTGATCCGGTCGGCATAGCCGAAATGCGTGACCTGATCATTGAACTCAGAAAAAAAGGACACACGATCATAATGGCCAGCCATCTGCTAGATGAGGTGGAAAAGATATGCACCCATGTGGCGATTCTTAAAAAAGGAGTGCTTATTACCAGCGGGCCCGTAGATGAAGTACTAGCCGATCAGGACATTGTGGAAATCGCTGCGTCTGATCTGGATTTGCTGGCCAGGGTAATCCAAGGATTTGCCCCAGAGCTGAAAGTCGATCACGAAGACCATTGCTTATTGCTTTATTTTCCCAAAGGAAGTTCCAGGCTCGACCAGATCAATCAATATTGCTTTAGTCAGGGGATCGCGTTAAATCATTTGGTATCCAGGAAAAAAAGACTGGAAGCAAAATTTTTCGAATTAACCAGTAACTAAGGCAATTGAAAACCCCGGCATGAAACACATTATACAAACCGAATGGCTTAAGATAAAGAAATATCCTGCCTTTTGGTGGGTGATGGGCATTACTGCCCTGACCTACCCAGGCATAAATTTTATCTTCCATAGCATTTACCTCAACATCACGCAACAGGATACTGCCCGGGGAAAAATTATCAGTTCCCTCATGGGCAATCCCTTTTCCTTTCCCGAAGCTTGGCACAGCGTATCGTATTTCTCTTCGATATTTGTTTTCATTCCTGCCATTGTGGTAATTATGCTCATCACCAATGAATTCACTTTCAAAACCAACAGACAAAATATCATTGACGGATGGAGTCGGTCCGAGTTCATGACGGGAAAATTGATCGATGTGTTGCTGCTGACCACCATAATTACCGTCTTAAATGGTCTGGTCGCCTTTATTATGGGATCAACCAATACAACCGATGCGGCTGCCAGCACGTGGAGTATGGCCTATTACACCGGCCTGTTTGCGTTACAGTCCTTTTCTCAACTGTCGCTGGCTTTTCTAGTCGGTATGCTGGTGCGCAAATCCTTTATTGCTCTGGCTATTTTTTCTTTCTACTTTATTATCATGGAACCCATCGTGGTGAATGTGCTAAAAATCAAATTCGACTCCCGAGCCGGCGACTACCTACCCTTAGAAATTTCTCATATGCTGCTTCCAAAGCCCGCATTCATTGGCCGTATCGATGAAAACGCCTACAAGGCTTCCCTGGATGCAGTCAAATTCCACGTTGGATATACCGTGGTGCTTATCGCGCTCACCTGGCTTTTCTGCTTTTGGCTAAACAACAAAAGAGACCTGTAGCAGATGAACGAAAGAATTAGTCGATATACGGTTTTAGCCCTACTCTTCGGGCTCACTGTCTCGGCCCGTTGTCAGCCGCCCATCCAATCGGTAATCAAAGCGCAAGCATTGGAGATGGTGAGGGCGCTAGTCAACAGCGATTTTGCGACCTTTTCAAAATTCATCCACCCGAAAATTGTACAGGCATCGGGCGGCCTTGCTAAGATGAAAGCCGATATGGACTCCGCTGCCGTATACAAGAAGCAATTTGGGGTGGAGTTTAAGAAAATCCTTATTGGGAATCCAGGCGCTATCCTAAGCTACCATGACCAACTGCAGTGCGTCGTCCAGGAAAACACCGATTTGCAGACGCTGATGGGAACCCTATCGGTGGAGAGTTCATTGATCGCCGTATCGGAAGATAAGGGCAAGCACTGGTATTTTATTGATAACAACATGTATCGGGCAGCCAAATTGAAGAATGAATTGCCTGAATTGAGCCCAAACCTGGAGATACCACCCCAAAAACAACCGGTTTTTCAACCCGACAAGAAACCTTAAGCTTTCAGGAGCTGCTGAACTGCAGCTTCTATGGAGGGGAACAAAAACTGGAAACCGGTCGCACTGATTTTCTTTGAACCGACGGTGGTACTCTTGAGCACTTCCACGCTCATCTCGCCAAAGAGGCCTTTCAAGGCAAAGGAAGGCACATATAAGGGAATAAAAAAACCGCCTTTCGCATTTCGGGCCAAGGTTACGCTCAGTTCCTTGTTGCTGACAGGAACGGGAGCCACTGCATTATATACTCCATGCCAGCTGTCTTTGCTGATGGCCTCCCAATAGATTCGGCAAAGGTCGTCAATATGGATCCAACTGATCATTTGTACGCCGCTTCCAAGTACGGAAGCCATGCCAAAACGAAGTGATTTCCTAAATTCCGCTAACACACCTCCCTGGGGCGATAAGACGATGCCCGTTCGCAAAATTACCAACCGTTTGCCAAGTTGGGTAACAGGTTGGATGCTTTCCTCCCATTGGCGGCAGGTTTCACCCAGAAAGCCCTCGTCGGGCGGATCCCCTTCATCAAAGAATCGGAATCTCGCTCCCGTCTTGTCCTGGCCATACCAACCAATAGCCGAGGCGCTCACAACCGATTTTATTTGGTTGGGGACTTGCTTTAGTGATTGGACCAACAAGGCGCTGCTGCAAGTTCGGCTTTCTACGATTTCTTTCTTTCTTTGCTCGGTCCAGCGTTTTTCAGCGACGCTTGCGCCCGCCAAATGCACGACCGAGTCAGCATCGCGCAGGGCCTCCGGATCCAAGGTCTGCTGGTCGGGGTTCCACGAAAAAAAAGCGCCGCCTTCAGCAGATTGCTTGCCCTTGATGTCGAGCTGTCGGGTCAGAATATGCACCGAAATTCCTTTCTGACAAAGAAAACGGGTCAGGGCCCTTCCGATCAGTCCCGTACCGCCGGTGATAACCACAGTGAAAGCCATAGCGAATAGGTGAATTAATGGATAAATGTAGGTGATTAAGCATTAGGTCCGACCCATCCGGGAAGCATTTCTACGAAAGGCCGGCCCCACAAAACAAAACCCCCCGGAAAACCAGGGGGATGTAAACAACTAAAAACAAACAAGGTGTCAGAGGAAAGTCCACTCTTTAGTCAGGCTTCTTCCCATCGAGAAAGGTATTGATGGTGCTGATCTGTGAAATATTATTTTCGTCCGCTTTAACTTCGTAATTGCTGTAGAAATTTTCCACGTTCGAGATGGTGTTGTATAATTCCAGATTACGGCGGATGTAGGCCGGCACAGTTTCAAACTCATTGTTGGGATCGGCAGCATGAATGTTAAACGACAAGTTGCGCAACTTGTTGATTCTTTCCGCTGCACGGCGTCTAAGTTCCTCTGCTTCGTCCTGCATCGCAGGCTCCTCAGCAAGATGTTCGACCGTCATGACAGGTTGAGTTTGATGGGCCCCAGGCGCATCCGCCGCTGGAATGTCATCTTTAAATACCAATTGCATATCGGAGGAAGGATCTGCTTCCTTAGGCGGATTAACAGCAACCGTACTTAAGATTGGCTCCTTTACAGGAGAGTGTTCAGGTAGGGATGGTTGTTCAAACCTTGGTTCATCCTCATAGATATTGGTAGGCCTTGCAAGGTATCCTCCTGAAACCGGAGTTGCCGAAGCGTTCGGTACAGGTTGTTTTGTCTTTATTTTTTCCTGATGGATAACTGGAGTCTCTGGCGAAAGTATCCATTCCGTCCTGGGTTCCTGAGAATTTTTCTCCACCAGGTTTTCCACCGTACTTATACGAGGCTCCTCCATAGTAAAAAATACAAGTGGTGCGAGTGGATCACTCGGTGGGCTTTGCATAACTGTAGGTTGAACTTCATTGGGCAGCGTAGGCTCCGCGGGTTGGTCTTGTGCCTTTTGTGGTGTTTCTTCGGCTTGCACAGGCCGTGGAGCCGGCATTTGAATGGCCGGCATATGTAACGTCATCAGAATCTTTTCCTCTTTGTTTTGCCCTGGAACGAAGGGCGCTTTTTTGGCAAAGGGATCCTTATATTCAAAGCCCGTTGCGATCAGTGTAATTCCCAGTTTAGGCCCGAGGGCGGCATCGTATCCTAATCCCAGAATGATGTCTGTATTTTCGCCGGTTTGGCTCAGTAAGTGATTTTGGATGATTTCGACTTCATCCATAGTAAATTCGTGATCACCTTCCGACGAATTGATGTTGATCAAAATCCATTTGGCGCCCCGAATGTCGTTGTCGTTTAGCAGTGGCGAGTTCAACGCTTCTTCGATAGCTTGCTGCGCCCGGCTGGCTCCTTCGCAGGCAGCACTGCCCAGAATAGCCACTCCTCCGTTTCGCATCACCGTGCACACGTCCGCAAAATCCACATTGATCTGACCGGTAGAATTGATGACATCGGTTATGCACTTGGCGGCCGTAGCCAGCACATTGTCTGCTTTGGAAAAAGCCTCTTTCATCTTCAGGTTACCAAATTGATGGCGAAGCTTGTCGTTGCTGATCACTAGCAGGGTGTCGACGTATTGCTTGAGCATGAGTATGCCCTCCTCTGCCTGCAGCTGTCTTTTCTTGCCTTCATAAGAGAATGGCGTGGTGACGATACCTACCGTCAGGATCCCCATATCCTTACAAATTTTTGCTATGATCGGGGCCCCACCGGTTCCTGTTCCCCCACCCATACCGACCGTAATAAAAGCCATTTTGGTATTCACTTCCAAAATGCTCTTGATTTCCTCCAGGCTCTCCTCCGTGGCCTGGCGGCCGATATCAGGGTTTGCGCCGGCACCCAACCCTTGCGTCAAGTGCGGACCCAACTGTACTTTATTGGGGACGCGACTTTGCGCAATGGCCTGGGCATCGGTATTGCAGATAATAAAGTTCACTCCCTCGATGTTCTGACCGAACATGTGGTTGACCGCATTGCTGCCGCCTCCACCCACACCAATCACTTTGATGATGGATGATTTTTCTTTTGGTAAATCAAAATGGATCATATTGTTAAATTGGGTTAGTTAATCAACAATTAGTGTATTCCCCATCAGCGGGGAACTGGGCTTGCTTAAAGTGCGTGATCTTCTTCTTCCTTAAATAAATCAATGATCCCGTCCTTGAACTTGCCCCAGAAATCTTTAATGCCATTGCGACCTTTCACTTTATCTGCCTGTAACATCTCTTCTGTTATTATGCTGGCTGTGGGCGTCTCCATCTTTTTCAGGGCTTCAGGCACTTCCACACTCACCATTTGCCGCTCGAATTGTTTGCGGTTGTGTTCGTAATCGCTGTAGCCTTTCAGAATCAGCCCAATGCAAGTGGAATAGGTCGGTTTGGCGAGCTCTTCAATATGCCCAGAAGCCAAGTGCTCGGTGGGGTATCCGATGCGAGCGTTCAGGCCGGTTACATATTCGGTCAATTGGATCAGGTGCTTAAGCTGCGCCCCGCCGCCGGTCAGGACAATGCCTCCATTGAGCATTTTGTTATCCAGACCCACCTGTTTCAAATGATAGGTTACAAAATCCATGATTTCGCTCATGCGTGCCTGGATAATGCTGGCGAGATTCTTTACGCTGATCTCCTTCGCAGGCATCCCGCGCAATCCCGGAATAGTAATGAAGGCGTTTGCCTTCGCCTCATTGGAAAGAGCAGAACCGAACTGCACTTTCATTTGTTCAGCTTGCGTTTTGAGTACACCCAGCCCGGTCTTGATGTCGTTGGTAATGTTTTCCCCGCCGAAAGGAATAACCGCTGTATGCTTGAGTATGCCTTCATAAAAAACCGCCAAATCAGTCGTGCCACCTCCTATGTCAACAATGGCCACACCCGCTTCCAAGTCTTCCTGACCCATCACAGCAGCGGCAGATGCTAGGGGCTGCAGCACTAGGTCCTTGGTTGAGAGCCCGCTTTTTTCCACTGCCCGGTTAATATTTTTTATAGCGTTGCGATCACCGGTAATGATGTGAAAATTGGCCCCGACTTTTACGCCTCCATATCCAATCGGACTGATAATGTTCTGAAAATTATCCACGGCGAATTCTTGCGGAATGACGTCGATAATTTGATCTCCAGCTGGGATATAGGTCTTATACTGATCTGCAATGAGCTGGTCAATTTCCCGTTGCGTGATCTCGTCTTCGGTATGTTGGCGTACAATATCTCCGCGAGTTTGCAGGCTCTTGATGTGGTGACCAGCGATCCCCACATAGACCTCGCCAATCCCCAAGTTGGGATTGGACGCATTGCAATTCTCCAAGGCCATCTTGATGGCTTTGATCGTCTCATCGATATTTAGTACCTGGCCATGCTTGACGCCATTGGAATTGGCACGCCCGAAGCCGAGGATTTCCAGTTTTCCGAATTCACCCTTGCGCCCGGCAATGGCTGCAATCTTGGTGGTGCCGATGTCTAGTCCGACAATAATGGGTTGTTCCTGATTCATAGTTTTTGTTTATTTATTCGTTGTTTAGAGTTTAACTATTGTTTCTAGATATTGCTCGCCAGTGCCCTTTCCCTGCATCCCCTGCTTCGTACCCACGGCTACTTACTCAGTGTCCCCTCAATGCTTTTTGCCATGCTCCCCCGTCTGCCGCTTGTGCCCAGCACTATCTTCATCCCCGGGGGTAATGTCGTAGCTACTTAGCGTCTGCTCGGTCAGCGTATTTTGCTCCAGCGGTCGAATAGTTCCATGCAGGGAGGTGTCGGCCTGCGCTTTTTGCTCCGATTCGATCAGGTAGCGGATATTTCGTACGGCTTGTAGGGAATCGGCTTTGGACATATTGCTGCCTGTACGGGTTCCCACGACCTGGCCGGCAAACCGCACATCCAGCACGGCATACTTGTCAAAGCCTGCTTTGCTCAACACTTCTTGATAAAAAACCAGAAGCCGGTGAAACTTCTTGTCCGCATAGCTGGCATCACCAAATTCGATGAGGTGGTTGCCGATCACCGGCACCAATTCAAAACCTCTTGCCGACGTGATCGCTACCTGCTCAATTTCCGCCTTCCAAAATGAGTCGGTAATAATGTACTGAGCGAGCCTTCTTGTCTGGTCAGTGAGTGCACTGTCTGGACCGTGCAGCGATGCCGTGGTTCCCGGAAAATTGGTAAACACTGGCAACTTCACAGCGCCCATATCTCGTAAAGGCAGGGCCATCGCGCTACTGTCCAGATAGAAACTACCCCCCGCTTTGGTAAACACCCTGGCGATCGGCTCCCTAAGTGTGACTCGGATGCGCAGCACTTCATTGTTGTCAAAGAACAACTGGGCATCCCGAATCCAGGCATTGGTTTTCAGTTTACCCTCCATGCCATGCAAATCATACGAAACGATTGTTCTACCGGTCAATTTGTCTCCCGGACCAGGCAATAGCAGGCTAATGACTTCCTGCTGATTCAAAAATTGATGTCCCCCGCCACCCAAAATCCGAACTTCGTATTTGTTGCAAGTCTTGCTGTTGCGCCGGTTGATGGCGGCCACCAGCAAGATCAATGCCCCGGCACTCGTGATGCCCCAAAACACCACAACAAGCAACTTCCTGATATTGTCTTTAATACTCATGAATCTGCGTCCCTTCAAAATTTCCAAAGCTGGCGGCTAGCGGAACGTGTGTTGCCGAGCTTTTTTTTGACTTCAATGTGGACCCGCCCAACGGCCTGATTGAACCGTCAGACGGGTACAATATGCCAGGAGATTTATGTTCCCAGCACAGTATGGGTTAATTCTGTTGTTCTAGGATCTGCTTGATGGGCCCGACCAAAGTGTCGATATCGCCCGCTCCAGCCGTAATCAACAATTCCAATCTCTGCTGACGTATCCAATCCAAAACTTCCTTTTTATCCAGCATCTGCTTTTGTGCAGACCTCATTTTGTCGGCGATCAATTCGCTGCTCACCCCTGCCATGGGTTGCTCCCGGGCCGGATAGATCGGAAGCAAAATCACCTCATCGGCCAGGTCCAGGCTCCGCGCAAAACCGTCCGCAAAATCACGGGTTCTAGAATACAGATGCGGCTGAAAAATCACGGTGCATCGTTTTGTCGGAAACAGTTGCCTTGCGCTTGTAATTAGGGCCCGCAATTCCTCCGGATGATGCGCATAATCATCGATAAACACGACACCATCACGTGCGGCTTCCAAGAATGGCCGAATAACGTATTCAAACCTCCGCTTGACACCGCGGAACGTTGCCACTGCCCTTTGAATGAGCTCCCCTTCGACACCGATTGTCCGCGCCACAGCAATGGCGGCAGTCACATTTTCTACGTTATGCAATCCGCCGATGTGGAGTTCAACATCCTGCAGAGTCCAATCCTTCATGCAGAGGTTGAACCGGTAGCCCCCGTTGATCATGACTACCGCCCGAGCATAGGCATCCGCTTTCGGATTCTGTAAGCTATACGTCTTGTGGTTGTCTGTTCGCAACGCGCTGTTTTTTTTTAGTTCATATTTGCTGAGCAATAAACCGCCTGGCTTGACTTGCTCCGAAAACTCAATAAAGGCCTGTTCCATCGCCTGGGCCGTTCCATAAATGTCCAAATGGTCAGGGTCCATCGCGGTAATCACCGCGATATCCGGACTGAGCTTTAGAAAACTCCGGTCGTACTCATCCGCTTCAACGACACACAGATTGCGCGGATCGCTCCAAAAATTACTGTTGTAGTTGACCGCAATGCCGCCCAAAAAAGCATTGCAACCATATCCACTATCTCTCAGGATGTGAGCGATCATGGTGGTGATTGTCGTCTTGCCATGAGTGCCCGCGACACATACATTAAAAGAACTTCGGGTAATCTCACCCAACACATCACTTCGCTTCAGGACCTCCACCTGTTGGTGGCGGTAATAAGTCAATTCCTGCAAATCCTTGGGCACAGCCGGGGTATACACGACCAGGCCTGCGTCTTTGGGAATCAGATCCACCGCGTCGCGGTAGTGAACCGCAATCCCCTCTGCCATCAACTGCTTGGTCAAGGAGGTCTCAGTTTTGTCGTACCCACTCACTTGCTTGCCCTGAGACTTAAAATACCTGGCAAGCGCACTCATGCCAATTCCTCCAATCCCGATAAAATATATTTTCTCTATTTTCTTTAAATCAATCATGAATCCATTTCAAAATTTCCCGAGCAATAACTTCATCGGCGTTGGTCACGGCTAACTTGGCAATATTGCCCGCCAATTCTGCCTGCTTAGCCTTATCGCCTGCCAGTTCCACCACCGCCGGCAGAAGTGATTCCTTTACGTCTTGGTCTTTGACCATGAGCGCGGCATGTTTGCGAACCAGCCTTTCAGCATTGGCCGTTTGATGGTCTTCGGCGGCATGCGGATAGGGAACGAAAATCACCGGTTTTTTGACCACACAGAGCTCATAGAGGGTGCTACCCGATCTGGATACCACGATATCAGCGGCTGCGTACGCCTTCGCCATATCGGTAATAAATGCGCCCACCCAAACCCCTGGGCGGCCTGCCGCTTTTTGCAAAAATTCCTGCGCGGTTGCCTGGCCCGTCTGCCAGATAATCTGGAGGTCTTTTTTTTGCAGTTCGCCCAGACCAAGGGAGATAGCTTCGTTGATGCTTTTCGCGCCGAGGCTGCCCCCGATAACCAGTACTGACTGCTTGGCGGGATCCAATCCAAAGGTGCCCATGGCCTCTGGCCTTGGCAAGCTTGCTTGCACAATCGATTGGCGTACCGGATTGCCAGCCAACACAATTTTGGAGGCATCAAAGAACTTTTCCATCCCGTCACTAGCCACAAAAATCCGGGTAGCGCGTTTGGCAAGCAACACGTTGGATTTTCCCGGAAATGAATTAGGCTCGTGGATAAAGCTGGGAATATGCCGCGATTGCCCATATCTCAGCACGGGAAAGGAGGAATAGCCCCCCACACCTACCACGGCGTCTGGTTTAAAATCATGGATGATCCTTCTGACTTGCCAAAAGCTTTTGGCCAATTTAAACGGCAAGCTCAAATTTTTTATCAAAGAACTTCGGTTAAACCCAGCGATATCGATGCCTTCAATCCGGTAACCCGCCTGGGGGATTTTTTCCATTTCCATTTTGCCTTTGGCACCCACGAACAAGATCTCCGTGGAAGGCGAGGCCTTTTTCAACGCTCCGGCAATAGCCAGCGCGGGAAATATATGTCCTCCCGTTCCTCCACCCGCTATAATGATTCGTTTAGCCAAGTCATGCCATATTTAATGCATCCAAACCATCGGCCGACTGCTGCCGGTCGTTCTCTGCCCTTTTTTCCCCCTCCAATTTTTCTACGTTACGCGCCACGCTCAAAATGATTCCAATGGCCAGGCAGGTAAATAGAAACGAACTCCCCCCCATGCTAACCAGCGGCAGGGTTACGCCCGTTACCGGAAACAAATTGACGTTCACCGCCATATTGGCGATGGCCTGAATGGCCAGGGTAAAACTCAATCCCAAGGCCAACAGCGCGCCAAAAGCAAAGGGGCATTTTCTGAAAATCCGTATACTCCGGTATAAAAAGACCAGATAAATGAAAATGATAAAAGCCCCTCCGATCAAACCATACTCTTCAATAATGATGGCATAAATGAAATCCGAATACGGATGAGGCAGGAAATTCCGCTGCCTGCTGTTACCGGGCCCCAGACCCACCCAACCGCCGTTAGCTATAGCGATCTTGGCTTGGTTGGTTTGGTAATTGTCATCGTCATTATCCTCCTTACCGCCATAAACAAAAGTCTCCACCCGGTTTATCCAGGTATCCACTCGTACGAATAACCGAGCCCGATTTTCCGTCTTGACACGGCTTATGACGCCATCGTTTCTCTTATGGCGAATTACCGCGGCGAGTATCAATATGGCTACTGGTATCAGGGCGATCGAAATGGTAAGCAACAGATGTTTGGTCCTCACCCTTCCGATAAACATAAGCATCAGGCTGGTCGCCCCGACCAGCAGCGAAGTGGAAAGATTGGCAGGAGCTATCAGCACACATACCACGGCTACGGGCAGGATAACCGGCAAAAATCCTTTTTTGAAATCCTTAATAACATCTTGCTTCTTACTGAGCAAACGACTCAAATACATGAACAAAGCCAGTTTAGCTAAATCAGAAGTTTGGAATGTCAGGTTGATAATGGGCAATCGGATCCAGCGGCTCCCTTCGTTGAGCTTCACCCCAAAAAACAGCGTATATACCAACAAGGGTATAGACACCAAGAAAAGTATTCTCGCCACTTTAGAATAGACTATATAGTTTACCTGATGAGCAAAGTAGATGATCAAGACGCCGATTACGACAAAGGCAAATTGCTTAAACAAGTATATTTCCGTATCCCCTTTATACATCTTATAAGCCAGCAGGCCGGTTGAACTGTACACGGCCAGTAAGGACACCAAGGATAGCAGCACGACGACTGCCCAGATGACTTTGTCGCCCTTGGTCCGCTGGCCCAGGCCTACGAAAGGATTGTTGTCTATGGTACTGAAATCATGCATACTGCTGGTGTCTATGGGCAGCCCCCGGGGGGCGGCTTCGACGGTTATAAATCGATTACGGCCTGCTTAAATTGCTTGCCCCTGTCTTCGTAGTTTTTGAACAAATCAAAACTTGCACAGGCAGGGCTCAGCAACACCACATCGCCTTTATTGGCAAAATGAAAGGCGGCGTGCACGGCTTCGGGCATGCTGGTCGTATTAACCATTACGGCCACATCGTCGTGGAAAGCCTCATGAATTTTTCGGTTATCGACGCCTAAGCACACAATGGCTTTTACCTTTTCACGGACCAGTTCACGCAGCAGGGAATAATCGTTTCCCTTGTCCATGCCTCCCAGAATCAATATGACGGGTTTGGTCATGCTCTCCAGTGCATACCAGGTCGAGTTCACGTTGGTTGCTTTGCTGTCGTTGATGAATTCCACACCCCGCACGGTGCTCACATATTCCATCCGGTGTTCTAGGGCTTCAAAACTCTGGATCGCCTCGCGAATCTTATCCTTATGTATTCCGACGGTAGCCGCCGCCAGGCTAGCCGCCATGGTATTGTATTGGTTATGTATTCCTTTAAGGGCAAAATCATAGATACTCATTTCCATTCGTTCACTGCCAGCCTGAATGTGCATGTGGCCGTTGCGGATGAAACCGCCTGGATTTAGTTCGTGTTGCATGGTAAATGGTAGTGGGTTAGAATGAAACGAAAACTGATGTATATGCTGGCTGATCACCGGATCATCTTCGCAGTATATGAAATAATCCTCAGCGGTCTGGTTCAGGACAATCCGAAATTTGCTCCTAATGTAATTGTCGAACACGTATTCGTATCGGTCCAGATGGTCTTCAGTGATATTGGTCAGAATAGCTATGTCGGGCCTGAAGCCATGAATGTCATCCAATTGAAAGCTGCTTATCTCGGCCACATACCAAGTCTTCCTCTCTTCGGCGACTTGCCTGGCGAACGAATACCCAATGTTGCCTACCAGGGCACAATCCAATCCTCCATGCTTACAAATGTGGTAGGTCATGGAGGTGGTAGTGGTCTTGCCGTTGCTGCCCGTAATACCAATGATCTTGCTGTCTCCTTTGTATCGATAAGCAAGCTCAATTTCGCTCGCGATGGGTATGCCCCTGGCTCTGATTTTTTTGATCAACGCATTCTTTTCGGGTATCCCTGGGCTCTTGATAATCTCGTCGGCATCCAAGATTTTTTCCTCACTATGCTTTCCTTCCTCAAAGCTGATCCCTTTGGACTGCAGTTCCTGGCGGTGGTTTGGCTGCAGCTCCCCCGAGTCAGACACAAATACGTCATAGCCCTGCAAGGCTGCCAGCACCGCTGCGCCCACACCGCTTTCCCCGGCACCCAATATGACTAGACGTTTACTCATCGTTTGCTCTCGCGTTGAATGGGTTTGGTTTTCCATCGGGCAAGACGGATTTAGGGGTTCTTCAAAAGCATGAATTCCTGCTGCACCACAATCTGCTTTACTAGTACTATTACCTCCGCCTTGCTGCTACCTGATCTTCAGGGTAACAATAGCAAACACGGCGCACAATATGGTTACGATCCAAAACCGCACGACTATCTTATTTTCGTGGTACCCCAGCTTCTGATAATGGTGATGCAAGGGGCTCATCAAAAAAATGCGTTTTCCCGCACCGTATTTTTTGCGGGTATATTTGAAATAAGATACCTGTATCATGACGCTCAGACTTTCCACCAGAAAAACGCCGCAAAAAATAGGGATGAGCAATTCTTTGCGCACGATGATGGCCAGCGCAGCCAAAATGCCCCCCAGGGTGAGGCTGCCCGTGTCACCCATGAATACGCTGGCGGGGTAGGCGTTGTACCATAAAAAACCCAGGCAGGCCCCGATCAAGGCCCCGATGAAAATGGAGAGCTCGCCCAAATTGGGGATGTACATGATGCCCAGGTATTCGGCAAACCGGATATTGCCGCTGGCATAGGCGAATACACCCAGGCAGGCGCCCATCACGGCACTCACGCCTGTAGCCAATCCGTCAATGCCGTCGGTGATGTTGGCTCCGTTGGAAACTGCCGTGATAATAAATATGACAATGAGGATGTACAGTATCCAGGTACCCCCGCGCAAGGCTAAGGGCAACAACTTGGAATAATTAAACTCGTGATTCTTGACGAAGGGGATGGTAGTAATCGGTTCCTTTGCTTCCACAAACATTTTTTCCTTGCCGTCCAGCTGAATCAGGCGGATGCCCGTTGTATCAGCGGGTTTTTTGGTACCCACATATTCGCGCCATACTTTGGTGTTGCTGTTAAAATATAAGGTAGCAGCAACCACAAAGCCTACGACTACCTGGCCCAGGATCTTAAACCAACCGGCCAGGCCGTCTTTGTCCCCCTTTTTGTAGGCAATCCCTTGTTGCTGGGCAATGCGTTTGGCCCGCAACTTGAGGTAATCGTCGATGAAGCCAATCATACCTAGCCAGAGCGTGCTGAAAATCATCAATCGGATATAGGCCTTATTGAGGTTGGCCAAAAGCAAGGTGGGGATTAAAATGGCCAGGATAATGATGAGTCCGCCCATGGTAGGAGTTCCCTTTTTTTGACTCTCCCCGGCCAGACCCAGGTCGCGCACACTCTCTCCAACCTGTTTATTCTTGAGAAAATTGATCAAGTACCTGCCAAACAACATAGTGATCACCAGCGACAGGATCACGGCCAGCAAAACACGAAACGTGATGAATTGGAAAAGTGCCCCTCCGGGTATTTTTATTCCAATTTGTTTGAACCATTCAAATAATTGATACAGCATGTTGGTTGATCTGGTTTCGAGTGGCTGCGTTCAGCAACCCGGATAACGATATGTTCTATGGGCCGTCTGCCTGGCAGGGGGCCTCCCGGTGTCGCGGCGGGCCCCTGCACTGAGCTGACGGTTACCTGTCCAAAAGTTCTAGCATTTCCCGGAGCACGGCTTTGTCATCGAAGGGGTATTTCACGCCCTTGATCTCCTGATATTTCTCATGGCCTTTCCCTGCGATCAGCAAAATGTCCTCCGGTTTGGTCAAACTCACGGCCGTCTTGATCGCTTCCATGCGGTTGACGATCGAAAGGGTCTTTCTGCGCGCTGCGTGGTCCAGGCTTTCTTCCATTTCCCGTATAATCTCACTGGGGTCTTCGCTACGAGGATTGTCGGAGGTAAATACCACTTTGTCGCTATAGGTGCATGCCGACTGACCCATTACCGGTCGCTTCTTCCTATCTCGGTCTCCTCCGCAGCCTACTACGGTAATGATCTGTTCGTGGCCTTTCCTCAATTTTTGAATGGTGGACAAGACGTTGACCAGCGCGTCCGGGGTGTGGGCATAATCCACGATTCCCAGAACTTTCTGTTTGGGGCTTACTACGTAATCGAAACGTCCTTCTGCCCCAGTAAGCACACTCAGACAGCGTAAAATTTCCAGCTTTTCTTCCCCCAGGCAGGTGGCGGCTGCATACACGGCCATCAAGTTGTACGCATTGAATTCCCCTATGAGGCGGAAATGCACTTCCTGATCGTCTACCATCATAATCAATCCCGTCAGGTTGTTCTCCAAGATCTTGCCCTTGAAATCCGCATGCGTCTTTAGGCCGTACAAATATTTGCTGGCAGGGGTATTTTGCAGCATCACGGCCCCATTTTTATCATCGGCGTTGGAGATGGCAAAGGCGGAGGAAGGCAAGGAATCAAAAAAGGATTTTTTCACTCGCAGGTATTCGGCAAAAGTCTTGTGGTAGTCAAGATGATCGTGTGTGATGTTGCTGAAGATCCCGCCCGTGTACCGCAGACCAGCAATGCGATGCTGATCGATGGCATGGGAACTGGTTTCCATAAACACGTGGGTGCAGCCCGCATCCACCATTTGGCTGAGCAGCTGGTTTAGGCTAATGACATCGGGAGTCGTATGGGTCGCCTGGACCACTTGATCGACTATCAGGTTCTGCACCGTGCCGAGTAGCCCCGTCTTGTTGCCCAAGGCGGTAAAGAGCTTGTAGAGCAGTGTGGCAATGGTCGTTTTTCCATTGGTCCCAGTAATTCCCACCAGCTTGAGTTTTTCCGAAGGCTGACCATAAAAATTATGCGCCATATAACCGGCCGCCACGGCGCTGTTTTCGACCTGCACATAGGTGACCGCCGGTCTAAGCCTTTCGGGCAAGGTTTCGCAGACCACGGCAACTGCCCCTCGGTCCTGCACTTCGTCAATAAAGAGATGACCGTCTGCATGTAGGCCACGAATAGCTATAAAGACCGAACCGACTTCCACCTTTCGGGAGTCCACGGCGAGTGAGGTCACTGGTAATTCGAGTGTACCCTGGATAAATCGGATGCTTACTTTATACAATATGTCTTGCAGCACTTTCATTAGTTGAGCTCCAAAGTGAGGTTTTGATTTTTAGCCAAGGTGGTACCGGGTACAATGCTTTGCCGCTTCACTTTTCCAACGCCTGTCGGCGACACGTGTACATCCATTTTTTCCAGGATATATAAGGCGTCCCGAAGACCCATGCCCTTCAGGTCGGGCATTTGGTTTCGATTGATGGCCTTGCTGTTTAATACCGCCACCTGGTGGCTGGAATAGAGCCTAGCCCAATCCCCCCCGATTCTGGTCGAATCTTGGTAGGGAAGCCGTAGGGTTTGGGCCACGTGTTTGATATCCTGCAGGTTGCCAGCATAATAATACTGGGCACTGTCTTTTTTCACCTGTTCGCCCGCAGGCTGCGCAGCTTCCTGTTGGGTGCTGCGATCGGTGCTCATCAACTTGTCAGCAACTTCCTTAAACACGGGCGCGGCGACCTGAGCACCCAGAAATTTTTTGGCGAAGGGCTTGTTTTTGATCACGACAATGCACGAATATTTAGGGTGGTCAGCGGGAAAATAGCCGACAAAAGACGATTGGTAGATATGGTCCGCATACCCGCGGTTTCCGTTAGCCACCAAGGCCGTTCCGGTCTTGCCAGCCACAGGATAAAAGGAGTTCTTGAACACGGACTTAGCCGTTCCTTCCAGGCAGACCCCCTCGAGGCATTCTTTCAATTGCTGCAGCGTCTGCGGACTGCACACCGGATCCAACACGCGGACAGGTGCATTTTGTCTTTCCAAAACTCCGGCAGCCTGAATATTATCGACCAAATAGGGCTTCATCATCGTCCCTTCATTAGCGATAGCGTTATACAGAGTGAGCGTTTGCAGGGGGCTAATCAATACCTCATAGCCGAAGGCCATCCAGGGCAAAGTGGTTGCACTCCAAGTCCGAGATTTGGGGTTCTTGACAATGGGTTGGGTCTCCCCAGCCAGGTCAATTCCCGTTACCTGGTTCAAGCGAAGTTTTCGGATGTGGTCGACAAATTCCTGGGGATTCTTAGCGTAGTTGCCCACGGCCAATTTAGCCATACCAATATTGGAGCTGCGTTCAAATGCCTGCTTGACGGTGACATCTGTAACGCCGTCTTTTTCTACATCGCGCACCGTCCGGGTCCCAATTTTCCAGGGACCTTCAATATTCAGGTGGTCGGTCAGAGAAACTTTTTTGTCTTCCAATAAGGAAAGCAGGGTGGCCAGTTTAAAAGTAGATCCTGGTTCCGATGCCCGAATGGCGTAATTCAGATCTTCCCAATAGTTCCCGTCGGGTTGACGGCCGAGGTTAGCAATTGCCCTGATTTTGCCTGTGGCTACTTCCATCACGATGCAGGTGCCATGGTCACAGCTGTTGTCAATCATCATGCCCAGCAGCGCGTTCTCGGCCAGGTCCTGCGTGTTCACGTCGATGGTGGTGTGAATGTCTTGTCCGTTCTCGGGTTCAATTTCGTAACCTTCGACAGGGATGTAGGCACCGGCTGCCATGTAACGGACCAGCCGGCTGCCATTTTCCCCTTTCAATAGAGAATCGTAGGTCCTTTCCAGACCCACATTCTGGGCGTTGGCTCTTGCCAGGCCAATGGTACGATTGGCCAGCAAGCCGAACGGATTTAACCTTTTGCTGAGTATTTCCGTAATAAAGCCACTTTTGTTTCGGCCTTGTCGAACCAGTGGAAATTGCCGAAGCTGCTTGTATTGCTCAAACGTCAGATTTTTTTGTAACTCGTAATATCGGTCCCGGGTGCGGAATCCACGCAGCAGGTCCCGTTTGTATGCTGCAGGGCTTTGGTCTTTGAACAGTCCCGCCAGGCGAATAGACAAGGAGTCCACGTTTTCTTTAAACCGCTTTCCATTTTTTTCACATAGACCGTCCGCACCAAAATCAATGTATATATTAAAGTACGGCACCGAGGTGCTGAGCATATTGCCGTCATCGCTGTATACCGTGCCGCGCTCTGCATCCAGTTCCACATATTTTTGATGTAAGCTATCGCTCAAGCCCTTCCAGTAGGTTCCTTGAAAGCGCTGGATGTACACCGCTCGGCTCAGGACAACGGCGCATAAAGCAACTATGCCCAAGAAGCACAGGTAAACTCTCCATAATATGTCGCGCTTATGCTCCAATCAATCGTGTTTTTTTATATGGCGCATGTAGGATCCAGGTCTGGTTGGCCTCCTGTTAGCGCGATGCTGGGATAACCCCGGAACTGTCCACCAAGGTCACGGCAGGCCTGGTGAGTTCCTTCAGCCCCAAGGGCTCGACGGCCCTGGCCAGCTCGCTCTCCTTGCTGCGGAACATCACTTCGCTTTTCAGCGTCTTGTATTCGTATTGCAATTCTTTGAGTTCGCTACTGGTCTGGCTAATCGAGCGGACGACCTTGTCGGCATAGTGACCATTGTAGATGTACACAACGGCCAGGGCAGACAGGAACAAAAAGAACGGCAAATTCTTGACGATCCATTGGTAGCGCAGCCAGCGTCTGATTCTGGTCTTCGGCTCCTTGGTTTTGCGTTGTTCTGCTTTTTGTACCATATACAAGTTGTTGGCTATCGTCCATCCTGGACAAGATGCTTACTGCTCTTGGTCCCCCGCCCTCATCCGCTCGGCGATACGCAGTTTCGCACTGCGCGCTCGCGGGTTGCGGCTTAACTCCTCGGTGGAGGGAACGATTGGCTTCTTATTGATCAGGTTGAATATTTTTGCTGCGCTCGTGCGCTCAAATGGATTGGTTGATTGCTCTGGGTTAAAAGTCCCCGTTTTGAAAAAATTCTTTACGATGCGGTCTTCCAACGAATGAAACGTAATGATGACCACCCGTCCGCCGGGTTTAAGCACGCTGGGAACCTGAGCCAGCATTTCGCGAAGGACCGTCAGTTCCTCATTGACCTCGATACGCAGGGCCTGAAATACCTGGGCAAAATAGCGATGGGGATTACCCTTGACGACATCGCCTATTGCCCTCTTGAAGGCTGCACTGGTTTTCAAGGTTTGTTGCGTGCGAATGGCCAGAATTTTTTTGGCCAAAGTCTTGGCGTTGGACACTTCACCGTACTGTTCAAAGAGCTTATGCAAACGCTCCTCGGAGTAGGTTTGCAGGACCTCGTAGGCGGTCAGCGACTGGCGTTTGTCCATGCGCATATCCAGGTTTCCTTCCAGGCGTGTGGAAAATCCCCGATCCGCTTGATCAAACTGATGGCTGCTCACCCCCAGATCCGCCAGAATCCCATCCGCCTGGATTGCGCCGTGCAGGCGCAAAAAACGTTGCAGGTGGCGGAAATTGTGGGGTAAAAAAACCACGCGTGGATCCTCAGGCACCTGCGCCTTGGCATCGGCGTCCTGGTCGAAAACAAAGAGCCTCCCCTCAGGTCCCAGTTTTTTGAGTATGGCGCGGGCATGGCCTCCGCCTCCAAACGTGCAATCCACATAGGTACCCTGCGCCCGAATGGACAGACCTAAAAGGGTCTCGTCCAACAACACCGGCATGTGATAGCCTTCTACTTCCTTCGGGCTGCTCGAAGAATCGGCCGGTCCAGTGGCTTTATGTGGTTTGTTTTCCATGCCGCTTAACGATCCAGGGGCTTATCCCCTTCCCGGTTCATCACCTCCTGGGCCAGCTTGCTGAACCCGTCGGGTGAAAACGATTCAAAGAACTGTTGGTATTTGTGTTTGTCCCAGATCTCGATCTTATTGACCGCGCTCACCAGGACGATATCTTTTTCCAGGCCCGCATACTCTTTGAGGTTTTGGGCGATCAGCAGACGTCCGGCGGAATCCAATTCCATCATCGTGGCCCCGTTTAGAAAGTATCTCCTGAATTCCCGAACTTTAGGGTCAAAATCATTGAGTCGACTGATGTTCTCAAAAATGGGTTCCCAGCTCTTAATTGGATACAAGCTCAGGCACTTTTCAAATCCCCGGGCTATGACAAACTGCGCCTGTCCTTCTTCGGGTAGTTGTTTCTTGAAACCTACCGGCAGAAGAAAGCGACCTTTGGGGTCCAGCGTAGCCTCGTATTCGCCCAGAAAACCATTCATTTAGAATAAGTTGAATCAAATTTTATTAAAATTAACACAAAATAACACTTTTTCCCACTTGAACAACAATTATTGGTTCTTTTAATTTTTCCACATAATGATTTACGTTCGAATCCTTTAGCAGCGCGAGTTTGAGCTTTTCTGGACCTGGGTAGGGGTGAAAAGATGTGACTATCCTGTGAATAGGTTGGGGATAACCTGAAACCTGCCTGCGGATGCTACTTCTGACGCGAGGGAGTACGCAGCCGACGCTTACCTTTACTTGCACTTTTGTCTATGAGCCCTGGATATTCTGCCACCCCCTTAATCAAGAAACTGGGCATCCAACCCGACACCAAAATTCTGCTGGTCGGCGCACCCCCGGATTACGCCCAGTGGCTTGGACGGGACCTGGGCAGTCAACTGGTCAGCCAGTCTGGCGATGCTGACCTAGTGCATCTATTCGCTCGCGCTGAAAAGCAATTTGAGCAGGCCATGCGCAAGCTCGCCCCCGCCTGGCGGGCCAATCCCAAGCTCGTCTTGTGGGTGTCTTGGTACAAGAAAAGCGCTCAGGTGCCGACCGATCTAACGGAAAACGACATACGAAGTTACGCGCTGCACCATGGACTGGTGGATATCAAGGTCTGCGCCGTAACGGACCAATGGAGTGGATTGAAACTGGTTGTCCCCCTTGCCAAGCGCAAACCCAAGCCCCAATCCTAACCACCTTGATAAAAAAAGCATGATTCCTCCAAGTGATCCCAAACAGCGTTCCATCCTCGAGTTCACCTATCAGTTGCCGGAGGAAAAAATTGCCCGTTACCCATCGGCGCAGCGAGATGACTCCAAGTTGTTGATCTATCGAACGGGCCAGATTAGCGAAGATATTTTTGCCAATCTCCCCCGGTACTTGGCCGAGGGCAGTTTGCTGGTCTTCAACAACACCAAGGTGGTCGAAGCCCGGGTCCTGTTTCAAAAACCGACCGGGGGCTGGGTGGAACTGTTTTGCCTGGAACCGCACGAGCAACAGGTGGATTTGGCTTTGGCCCAAACCCAGCGAGTCCGCTGGAATTGCTTGATCGGAGGAGCCTCCAAGTGGAAAAAAGGTCAGATTTTACAAAAGCAGGTGGCGGTTGATCAGGGGGTCTTCACTCTCCAGGCCAAGTACCTGGAGAAAAGAGCCGGTGATTTTGTGATAGAATTTTCCTGGGAACCGCAGACCCTGCATTTTGCGGACGTGTTGCACCTTACCGGGCAAATCCCGCTCCCCCCCTACCTCAAAAGAGACGCCGAGCCGCAGGACAAGGATCGCTACCAAACGATTTATGCTGCGCTGGACGGATCCGTTGCCGCCCCCACGGCAGGGCTTCATTTTACGCCCCGCATTTTTGAGCGCCTGGCCGCCCTGGGTATCCAGTGGGATTTTGTCACCCTGCACGTAGGCGCTGGCACCTTTAAGCCGGTCAAATCCGACAGCCTTGCGCAGCACGTCATGCACGAGGAATATCTAGAGGTATCGCGAACTACTATTCGACGCCTGCGCGAGCAAAACGGAAGACCGCTCCTGGCTGTGGGAACGACGGCCCTGAGGACCCTGGAATCACTCTATTGGCTGGGTTTGAAAGTCATGTCGGAACCGGCAATGGACCCAAGGGAGCTGACGATCCAACAATGGGACGCGTACACACACCCTGCAGTTCAGGTTGCAGCATCCGAGTCTTTGGACGCTCTTGAGCTTTGGCTAGTCAAACAAGGAGTGGAAAAGATATGGACCAAAACTGCGCTGTTGATAGCACCAGGTTATGAATTCAAACTAGTCGACGGCCTGATCACCAATTTTCATCAACCCGAATCGACCCTGCTGCTGTTGGTGGCTGCCTTCCTTGGCCAGGACTGGACTCGCGTATATAAGTACGCCCTGGAGAACCAATTTCGCTTCCTGAGTTATGGAGATGGGTCCTTGCTGTTTAGGCCAAGCTCGGCTCCGTCTTGAGCAAAGGAAGTTCGATCGTGAAGGAAGTTCCCTTTCCCAGCGCGCTGTCGACCCGGATCTTTCCGTGGTGTGCATCCACCACCGTCTTCACGTAGCTCAGACCCAAGCCGAACCCTTTTACGTTATGGATGTTACCGGTATGGGCCCGGTAAAATTTCTCGAATATTCTCCGCTGGGTTTCTTTGTTCATACCGATTCCATTGTCCTCGATACGCACGACCAGGTTTTTGACGGTGCTGTGGGTCGTTATCTTGACTATCAAATGTTCCTTGGAATACTTTACGGCATTATCGATAAGGTTGTTGATGAGGTTGGTAAAATGCACCTCGTCCGCTTTGATGACATCTTCCTTGGCATTTAGTTGCAGATCCGATTTGCCTCCTTTTTCCTTGAGCTGCAGGGCGAAATTATCCATCACTGTATTGATGATCTGATGCACGTGAATAGGTTGCAGATTGAGCTGCAATTCTTGCTTATCCAGCAAGGCCGCTTGCAAAATCGTCTCCACCTGCTTATTCATGCGCTTGTTTTCCTCCTTGATGATCCCACTGAAATAGGCAGATTTTTCCTGGTCATGCATCACTTTCTCGTTTCGAAGCGCATCCACTGCAAGGGAAATCGTAGCCAGAGGTGTTTTGAATTCATGGGTCATGTTGTTGATAAAATCATTCTTGATCTCGCTGAGCTTTTTTTGACGTAGCAAGGCCCGGACAGTGAAAAAGAAAGCCGAAACAATCACCAAGGTAAAGAAGACCACCCCTAGAATCATCCAGCGCATGTGCTTCATGACGATCGATTCGTAATCGGGGATCACTACGGCCAGGGTTTCCGTTGCATCATGGCTTTGCAAATCCTCGTTATCGGTGATCAGTGGAAATATGGTGTTCATATTGTGATCGGTGTCCAGAGCCGCATGAATGAAATTCGGAGACTGAATGGTAGTGGGGCGAAAGACCAACTGGTTGGACGGGCCTGGGGAGGTAATACAAAATTCAAAATTTGTATTCTTGAGCCCGTGTCTTTCAAAGGCCTTTCGCAATTTTTCCTCGATCTCATCGCGCGTGAACGATAGGGTAATCATCGGGCTTCGAGAAAACTCCATATACGGTGGCTCCGTCGGTCGGAAACCGATAGCTGGATTAATAGGGCCAGCCTT
The DNA here is from genome assembly GCA_963742225.1 of uncultured Chitinophagaceae bacterium. Taxonomy (GTDB): domain Bacteria; phylum Bacteroidota; class Bacteroidia; order Chitinophagales; family Chitinophagaceae; genus Puia. The sequence goes on from CAVULD010000007.1 coordinate 291,227, forward strand.
GAGCAGGGAATTGGATTCCTTAAAAGCAATCAGTTCGGTGCCCACATCTCCGGTAGCCGCCACGAAATTGCTGTGCAGCTCCTGATTTTTGTTCTCGACCATGGTGAGGATCCAATCCCATTGGATGTAAATAATCCCGGTGAGTGATAAGCTGATCAGTATGATAATGATAGGGAAATTTCTTTTCACCCTGCTTTTTGATTTAAAAAGAAAATCAATCTGTTACGCCTGCGTAACCACCACCCGACGGGGTCCTGCGGCCGGCCTACTGGGCCAAACCCAAATTTACACAACATCCGCAGCCCGCCTAAGGGCCGCCCGGAGTGAAGCCCGGTATTTAACTAAGGTTTCACAAAGAAAGGTGTTTTCGGGAAGATTTTCCACCTGGGTAAGGCCTGCCGTTCCCGGGCGCTCTGGCCATGGTTTTTTTCATACAGATTGATTAATTTAGATTTTATGGAAAGTCCCGCTGCAGGCATATTGTTGATTGCCGATCCATTCCTGAAAGATCCCAATTTCATTCGAACGGTCATCTTTTTGTGTGAACACCAGACGGAAGGCAGTTTTGGGTTTGTGTTGAACAAAACCTACGAGCATACCTTGAGTGACCTGGTGGAAGGCCTGGACGATTTGACCATTCCGGTATATTACGGCGGCCCGGTACAGATGGATACCATCCACTTCCTGCACGAATGTCCCGATAAGATAACTGGAGGTTACGAAATCGTGGACGGTGTATTCTGGGGTGGCGATTTTGAACAGACGATTGAACAGATCCGTCTGGGTAAAATTCCCTTGCACAAGATTCGCTTTTATATTGGCTATTCGGGGTGGGGAAGCGGCCAGCTGGCCGAAGAATTTAAGGAAAAATCGTGGCTATCAGTGAAGGCTAACCGAAAACTTATCTTCCATAAGCAAACCGAGGAAATTTGGAAGGAAGCGCTCCGGACACTGGGGGGTGATTACGAAATGTTGGTCAATTTTCCGATCGATCCGCAGCTCAACTAACCGGACCGAGCAGGCTATCTAGAAGGTTATTCCTGCGCTTACTCGAGGGAACCCATTTACCAACCAAATTTTTTCCCAAAGATTATTTTGGCTCCACGGCGACGGCGCCTTCCGCCAGCACCGTGACCGTATTGGATTGGACTTCCACAAAACCACTTTGAATATCAAAAAAGGCGCTGTGCAGGTTCTTGTCTTTGAGTATTTTGATCCGCCCGGCTTTGAGCGCACTGACCAGGGGGGCATGCTTATCCAGGACTTCGAAAAGACCGGTTACCCCGGGCAATTGGACGCCAAAGACTTCGTCACTGAAGAGTTTTTTCTCGGGTGTAAGTATTTCTAAATTCATACTGAAAGTGGTATCCTTCTACCTTGGCACTTGTCCAACTCGCCTCTAATGGTGCATATCCGGTTGGCCAACGGGCCCCAAAAGCCCTCAATGCCCTTGAGCAACTACCGGCAAAATCTATTATTCTTGGGCTTGGGCCAGCAATTTTTTTCCTTTCTCCATAGCATCATCAATCGTTCCTACAAGGTTAAATGCCGCTTCCGGATACTCATCCACTTCCCCCGCCATGATCATGTTGAACCCGCGGATGGTTTCTTCGATCGGAACCAGCACACCTTTGAGTCCGGTAAAGGCCTCGGCCACGTGAAATGGCTGCGACAGGAATCGCTGTACACGCCGAGCCCTGGACACCGTTAGCTTATCTTCATCACTTAGCTCATCCAGTCCGAGGATCGCGATAATGTCCTGCAATTCCTTGTATCGTTGTAAGATCAGCTTCACGTTGTTGGCACAATTGTAATGGGCCTCCCCGACGATCTGGGGCGTGAGGATGCGCGAGGTAGAATCCAAGGGATTAACGGCTGGATAGATCCCCAGATCCGCAATTTTTCGGTCCAGCACGGTGGTAGCATCCAGGTGGGCAAAGGTGGTCGCCGGTGCCGGATCGGTCAGGTCATCGGCTGGCACGTAGACGGCCTGTACGGAGGTGATGGATCCATTTTTTGTGGACGTGATTCGCTCCTGCATTAGGCCCATTTCTGTAGCCAGGGTGGGTTGATACCCCACGGCGGAAGGCATTCGCCCCAGCAAGGCTGAAACTTCTGATCCCGCCTGGGTAAACCGGAAAATATTATCTACAAAGAACAGGATGTCTCGACCTTGGCCCTTTCCATCACCGTCGCGGTAGTACTCGGCAACAGAAAGCCCGCTTAAAGCCACGCGGGCGCGCGCTCCTGGGGGTTCGTTCATTTGGCCGAAAACGAACGTGGCTTTGGATTCAGCCAACTCCTTCATGTCCACCTTGCTCAAATCCCATCCTCCCTTTTCCATGCTGTGGCGGAAATCATCACCATATTTCATGATCCCTGCCTCAATCATTTCCCGCATCAGGTCGTTTCCTTCGCGCGTGCGCTCTCCAACGCCGGCAAACACCGAAACGCCGGCATAGGCCTTGGCAATATTGTTGATTAGTTCTTGAATAAGCACCGTCTTGCCTACCCCGGCTCCACCAAATAACCCAATCTTTCCTCCCTTAGCATAGGGCTCAATCAGATCGATAACCTTAATGCCGGTGAACAGTACTTCGGTAGCCACGGTCAGGTTTTCAAATGCCGGCGGTTTGCTGTGAATAGGCCGTCCACCCACTTTGGACACTGCGGGTAATCCATCGATCGGATCTCCCGTCACATTAAACAGGCGCCCTTTGATGGCCTCCCCAATCGGCATGGTAATCGCCGTACCGGTATCTCTGACCTCCATTCCCCGGACCAATCCTTCGGTGCCGTCCATGGCAATACAACGCACACTGTCTTCGCCCAAATGCTGTTGCACCTCCAAAACCAGGTTTTCCCCATTGGTCCGGGTCAATTCCAAAGCGTTGTAAATCTGAGGGAGTTTGCCATCAAACTGGACATCCACGACCGCGCCAATAATCTGCTTGATCTTTCCGGCTTTAGCCATATAATCAACTGTTTAACGATTAAGATTCAAAATCGGCTGCAAAGGTAAGGGAGCCCGATGGAATACGGAAAATAGAATGAAAAAAAGCCAAAGCCCAAACTGGCCGCTTGCGGTTGGATCCCCCCACCACAGAAGGCTATGCGCTGGGGCTCGCCGTGGCCCTCAGCCAGTTGGCGAAGGGACAGGGTAGTCGTCGGGGTTTATTTGCTATTGGCTGCAGGTATCGGTAATATTTTATTAACCGAAATACTTTGATTTCTGCTAGGTTTGCCAAAAAAAACATGCAGCTTCAAGAGGTCAGGGACAACGAAAGCGCCGATGCGTTTATTCGGGTTAATGTTGAACTGAATCATGAGGATGCCAATTATATCCGCCCTTTAGATAAAGACGTGAACGATGTCTTTGATCCGGAAAAAAATAAAACCTTCCGCCATGGACAAGTTACTCGTTGGATACTCAGGGACAGCGAAGGAAGGCTAATCGGCCGGATCGCTGCCTTTGTCAATAAGCGATACAAGACCAAAGGCGACGAGGTGGAAGTGGGTGGGGTTGGCTTTTTTGATTGCATTAAAAACCAAGTAGCGGCAGATATGCTCTTCGATGTCGCCCGCCACTGGCTTCTGCAGCAAGGAATGGGCGCCATGGATGGACCGATCAATTTTGGGGAGCGGGATAATTGGTGGGGCTTGGTGACCCAAGGGTTTCACGAGCCGCTTTACCAGATGAATTACAACCCGCCGTACTACATCGAACTGTTTGAGCACTATGGATTCCGACCTTTTTTCAACCAAATCTGTTTTGGGCTGGATCCCAAAAAAAAGCTAAGTCAAAAGATCTACGACCGCCATACCTTGGTCAGCTCGGACCCAAGCTTTCGGGCCGAACACCTGAGAAAGAAACAATTGGAGAAGTACATTCAGGATTTTACTACAGTCTACAACAAGGCCTGGGCAGGCCACGGAGGGTTGAAGCAGCTTAAATTGGAACAGGTACGTTCCATGTTTCACAAAATGCAAGCATTTTTGGATGAACGCATTATCTGGTTTGCGTACCGTGGCCAAGACCCCATCGCGATGTATGTGAATATTCCCGACTTAAATCAATGGTTCAAGTACCTGAATGGGAAATTGGGCCTTTGGCAGAAACTCCGCTTCCTGTGGTTGGTGAAAACCAAACCCAACAAGAAATTTGTTGGAATTGTTTTCGGAGTCGTTCCTGAATACCAAGGTAAAGGCGTAGAGTCTTACCTAATTGTCGAATCGGCCAAATTGATTCAACAGCATACCCCATACACCGAATACGAGATGCAATGGATCGGTGATTTCAATCCCAAAATGATCAACCTGGCCGAAGGGTTGGGCGAAACCTATCGGAGTCGGGTGCTTACAACCTACCGGTATTTGTTCGACAGAACCAAGGAATTCAAGACCCATCCGGTTTTGCTGTAATAATTTGCAGATAATGTATCTTGCAGGTGGTTATGGAAAAATTCATTGTTTCTGCAAGAAAATACCGTCCACAGAATTTTTCTGCTGTCGTCGGCCAAGACCACATCACCACCACGCTGAAGAACGCTATAAGAAACAACCAACTGGCTCACGCTTTTCTGTTTTGCGGTCCCCGGGGCGTAGGCAAGACTACCTGCGCCCGCATCCTGGCCAAGACCATTAATTGTGAGCACCCTTCAGCTGCCGGCGAAGCCTGCAACCATTGCCCGTCCTGCTTGTCGTTCAACGAAGGAACTTCCCTCAATATCCATGAGCTGGATGCGGCCAGCAACAATTCGGTGGACGACATCAGAACCCTCGTCGACCAGGTGCGATTTACGCCCCAGGCGGGAAAATACAAGGTCTATATCATCGATGAAGTGCATATGCTCAGTTCGTCGGCATTTAACGCCTTCCTCAAAACGCTGGAAGAGCCGCCCCCTTACGCTATTTTCATTTTAGCCACTACCGAAAAGCATAAAATATTACCTACCATACTGAGCCGCTGTCAGATATTTGATTTCAAGCGCATAACCATCGCTGATACAGTTCAGCACATGCAGGAAATTTGCCAAAAAGAAGACATCCAGGCCGATAAGGCCTCCCTGCAGTTGATCGCCCAAAAGAGCGAAGGGTGCATGCGGGACGCACTGAGTATATTGGATAAGATCGTCAGTTTCACCGGCGGGCATGTTAATTACCAAAATACCCTGGAGCACTTAAATATTCTGGACGAGGACTATTATTTCCAGTTTATGGAGGCCATGACCCACCAGCGACTGGCAGAAGCTCTTTTGCTCTATGATGACATCAACCGTAAAGGGTTTGAGGGCGACATGGTGTTGAACGGCTTGGCGGAATTTGTACGTAACCTGCTCGTTTCCAAAGATGAAAAAGCGTGTCGGTTGCTGGAAGTCGTGGAAGGTTTCAGAGATAAATACCTGGCCACGGCCGCCCAAATCGATGCGACTTTCCTTATCAGCGCACTAAACGTCCTGAGCGAATCGGAACTCAATTATAAGTCGGCTCGCAATAAGCGTCTGCTGGTGGAACTGACCCTTATCAAACTATGCTACCTGCAGCAGGCCCTCGACCTGGTGGGTCGGGATGAAGTGGCAGGCAAGAAAAAACCAGCTGACTCGGCCGCCGTAGTAAGTTTCCGCAATATTCGGCCGGTGGCGATCCACCATGGGGCGCAACCCGCATCCGTTTCGGGTCCAAAAGGCGGTCAGCAGGGAGCGAAACTGCTTGTCCAAATGCCGCTGCCAAGTGCGCTGGCCCAACCTGTCGAGACGCCAGCCCCCATCTCAGTAAGCCAGCCCTCCTCCACAAACCCTAACCCGCCGGGGCCAACTCTCGGGGTGTTGTCCAAGATTCGCCAGCAGGTCGCAAACCGGCAAACTCAAGCAGCGCCAGCAGCACAAAAGGACTTAGATCAAGCCTCCTTGCAGCAGGCCTGGGACACATTTACCCAACAACTCAGGCAAAACAAACATTCGGCTACCCAAAGTTTCCAGCGTGCCGTGTTGAAAATAACGGATGCACAAAACTTCGAAGTAATTACCCACAACAACCTGGAACAAAAATTCATCGAACAGGAAAAACGAAAACTAACCGACTTCCTGCAGCATCTGTTTAACAACAAGAACATATCCTTCTGGATCAGCCTCAGCCCACAAGCAGCCAACGACGATCCGCAAGACAAGATGCTGACTAAACGGGAGCAATACCAGCAAATGGCTGAACAATATCCGCTGATTAAAGACCTTAAAGAGCGCTTAAGGCTGGAATTGGACTATTGACGGATAAAGATTCCTAAATTCATCATAAATATGGGTAAATCTTTTTAGCCATTTTTGATAAATCAGTGAACCGAGGGAACTTTGTCATATATTATGGCAGCTAATCCTACACACCAAATTTTTCAGACCAATTCCCCGTCGCGGTGGCGTCGCGTAAAATGGAGTAGTAGGTTTTTTATGCTGGTTATTGCCCTGGGCGTGGCCACTCTGATTATCACCTTATCCAAAGTCTACACGCCGGCCTTCCCCACTATGATCAGCCTGCAGGCTAAACAAATTTTCCTGGATTCGACCAGCAGCTGGCTGTTCAGTAAGAGTAAAATAGGCCGCCAATACGGCGGATTTCGCAAGTTCATAAACGAAAAAACCGCCTACAAAGCCGGTGGCTATCCCATTCCGAAGAGATTTCGCAAACGCAACGGTGTCATTGTCCAGGCAGATTCCAACTTCTATTCATTCAAAAAATTTCCAGCTGGCATCCGCGCGGCATTTTATGTCAATTGGGACCGCCGTTCTTTTGTTTCTCTAGAGCAAAACCTACCCAGGCTAAACGTGGTGATGCCGGAATGGTTCTTTCTTGACCCGGCCACCGATACCATGTATGCCCAAATTGATGGTAAGGCCTTGGATCTGATGAATAAGACGGGGGTCAAGATCCTTCCCCTGCTCACCAATAACGTCGCCCAAGTGTTTCGTGGTGATATCGTCCACCGTATCCTCAGCGATCCCAATAAAAGGGAGCATTTGATTAATTCGATCATCAACCTGGATCTTAAATACGGCCTGGATGGAGTGAACGTGGACTTTGAGGAACTCATCGAAAAGAAGAATGAGACCCTGGTCGGTTTCCAAAAAGAATTATACGAAAGGCTGCATGCCGTAGGCTTACTGGTCACCCAGGATGTAATTCCCTTCAACGACGATTACAATTTCACTGAATTAGCCAAATACAACGACTATGTCTTGGTTATGGCCTATGACCAGAATTCCGAAAGTACCAATCCCGGACCCATTGCACACCAAAAATGGATCGAAGGGGCCATTGATAAAGCTGCGCAAAAGATACCCAGTTCAAAACTCATTTTAGCCATTGCCGGTTACGGCTATGACTGGACGCTGGATGAAAATGGCAAACCTGTCTCGACTAAAACCATTTCCTACCAGGACGCGCTGGCCTTGGCCCGCAGTTACCTCACCAACGGGGAAAAAATCGATTTCGATAACGATTCCTACAACTTACACTTCACTTACAACGACGATAACGGTGTGGACCACGAAGTGCATTTTACGGATGCTGCCACAACCTTCAATTCGCTCCGTTTTGCCTCCGAATATGGGCTAAGCGGGGTGTCCCTATGGCGCCTAGGCACCGAAGATTCCCGGATGTGGGAATTCTTCGACCACGACATGACCAAGGACAGTATCCGCAATTTTGACTTTAAGATCCTAAATTCAGTAAAGACACTGCCCAATGATGAAACCCCGTCCTACCAAGGAGAAGGCGAGGTATTGGACGTGGTAGGCGGTCCAGCCAGTGGGCATATTACACCGGAAATCGATACCTCGGAAATGCTGATCAGTGAAGAACGCTACGACAGCTTGCCTTCCAAATGGGTAGCTAAGAAATTCGGTACCAAGGATAAAACTAAATTGGTCCTCACCTTCGACGACGGCCCCGATCCGACCTATACACCTGAAATTTTAGACATCCTGAGTAAGGAACATGTGCCCGCAGCGTTTTTCATCGTCGGAATCAATGCGGAAAATAATATCCCCTTGGTCAAACGCATTTATAAAGAAGGCCACGAGATCGGCAACCACACCTTTACTCACCCCAATATCGCCAAAGTCTCGCGCAAGAGGGCCTTGCTGGAAATGGAAGCGACCCGGTTACTCATTGAATGCATCACCGGACATTCCACCACTATGTTCCGGGCGCCCTACAATGCAGACTTCGAGCCCCAAGATGCGGAAGAACTCATTCCCGTAGCCATTGCCAGGGAGAAAAATTACCTGGATATCGGTGAATCCATTGATCCAGAAGACTGGGAACCCGGGACCTCTGCAGATTCCATAGTGGCACGTGTGATCAGGGGAAAGCAGCACATGACCGATCAAAACCTTAGCGGTAACATCATCTTATTACACGATGCTGGAGGGGAAAGCCGCGAAGCCACCGTCCAAGCTCTTCCCAGGATTATCCATTATTTCAAGGAGCGCGGGTATACCTTCACGACCATTGCCGACCTGCTGGGTAAGAAAAAAGATGACCTCATGCCTCCGGTGCCCAAGGGTAGCGGGTATTACCTGTTACAATTGAATTATTACCTGGCCCTATCGGCTTATCTAGGTAGTCATTTTTTATTTTCGTTGTTTGTCTTGTTCATCATCTTATCCCTGTCCCGGATTGTTCTCCTTGGTGTGCTGGCCACCAGACAAAACTACAAAGACCACCACAGCGTACTTACTCCCTTCTGGCTGGCGGAAGGGGCCAGCGCACCCTTAGTTAGCATCATCATACCCGCCTACAATGAAGAAGTCAATGCGGTAAGTTCACTGACCAATTTGCTGCAAACCGATTATCCGAATTTTGAGATCCTCTTTGTCGATGACGGCAGCAAAGATGGGACCTATGCCAGAGTGCGCGACACCTTCTGCGCAAATGCCAAGGTGAAGGTCTTTACCAAGCCCAACGGAGGCAAGGCCTCGGCCTTGAATTTCGGAATTCAGCAGTCTTTGGCCGAATTCGTGGTCTGTATCGATGCAGATACCAAACTTCTGCCAGATGCCGTGTCCAAGCTCATGATGCATTTTGTTCCCGCCAATCCTGCCAGTGGCCGCGGAGAAGTAGGTGCCGTTGCGGGTAATGTCAAAGTGGGTAACCAAGTTAATTTGCTCACCAAGTGGCAGGCCATAGAATATACGAGTAGCCAGAATTTTGAGCGCAAGGCCTTTGCCTATGTCAACGCCATCACGGTGGTGCCAGGCGCTATTGGCGCATTTAGGAAGCAGGCCATCGAAGAGGCGGGCGGGTTCACCACCGACACCCTTGCAGAGGATTGTGATCTAACCATCCGCATCCTGCGATGTGGCTACAGCATCGATAACGAAAATAAGGCCATCGCACTAACAGAAGCGCCCGAAAGCCTGTCGATGTTTGTCAAGCAACGTTTCCGCTGGGTATTCGGCGTCATGCAGACCTTTTGGAAAAACCGGGACTTGCTGTTCAACCTGCAATACAAATCTCTCGGATGGGTGGCCATGCCCAATATTTTGATCTTCCAGTACATTGTTCCGGCCGTCATTCCGCTCGCCGACTTTTTCATGATTGCAGGCCTGATGACCGGAAACTACGCCAAAATAGGATTCTATTACCTCATTTTCATGCTCGTTGATGTGGCCGTTGCCTTATTGGCTTTTAGCTTTGAAAAAGAGAAAAAATCCAGCCTGTTGTGGTTGATTCCGCAACGACTGGTCTGGCGCTGGCTGATGTGGTTTGTCCTGTTTAAGGCCTTCCGCCGTGCCATCAAAGGAGAATTGCAACATTGGGGCGTACTCAAGCGCACGGGCAACGTGAAAGAAATCATGTCTCCGGCCAGAGCCTGAGCGCCCGCCTGCCTGCCACCACCATCCTAGTTCACGCTGACTGGAGTTTTGCCATTATCTGCCTTTAGCAGGCCGATTAGTTTTCTGGGCTCGATTTTGCGTTTTTGCCTTAATTTCGGGCTTCGCTTTAAATTTAATTACCCCATATTATGGCTGAAGTTATTTTGATGCCCCGCTTGAGCGACACCATGACCGAGGGAGTCATTGCTGCCTGGCATAAAAAGATCGGTGATCCAGTCAAAAAAGGTGACCTGCTTGCTGAAGTGGAAACGGATAAGGCCACCATGGACCTGGAAAGTTATAAGGATGGCACGCTCTTGTTTACCGGCACCGAAAAAGGAGGCAAGGTCCAAGTGAATGACCTGCTGGCTATCATTGGTGCGCCGGGTGAAGATATTTCAGCCCTCGTCAAGAAAGGCGCTGCTTCGACGGCACCGGCCGTTCAAGCGGCTCCATCGGCTCCCGCTGCATCGGCCCCTAAACCAGCGGCAGATTTGTCCAAGATGGACGAAGTGATTCTGATGCCCCGCTTAAGCGATACCATGACTGAGGGTGTGATCGCCGAATGGCATAAGAAGGTGGGCGACACCGTTAAAAAAGGCGATATCCTGGCCGATATTGAAACGGATAAAGCAACGATGGAACTGGAGAGCTATAAGGAAGGAAAATTGCTCTATGCAGGGGCTCAAAAGGGAGAAAAAATTGTAGTCAACGATTTACTTGCCATCATCGGAGATGAAAAGAAAATTGACGTGGCCCAAGTGGTTGCGGCAATCAAAAATAAATCGGCTGCCCCTGAGCCAGCACCCAGCACAGTTGCTGCGACCACGGCGGCCACAGCGACTCCTGCTGGCAGCGCAAGCGCTTCAAGCCCCGTCGTTTCGCTGAATGGCGATGGACGCATTAAGGCGTCCCCGCTGGCCAAAAGGCTAGCCGAAGAAAAGGGCATCGATATTGCCCGTGTACTTGGCAGTGGTGACGGCGGCAGAATAGTCAAAAGAGATGTGGATGAATACGTTCCGTCTGGTCAACCTGCGGCAATCCAACCCGCTCTCGCCTCCGACGCGGTCCAGGGACCGATACGCGTTACGCCGACGGCGGCTGCGGTAAGCTTCGACGAAGTGCCGGTCTCCCAAATGAGAAAGGCAATAGCCAAGAGGCTGGCGGAAAGCAAATTCTCGGCTCCGCACTTTTATCTTACCATGAGCATCGACATGGACAAGGCGGTGGAAAGTCGAGCGAAATTGAATGACGTGTCAACCGTAAAGATCTCCTTTAACGACCTGGTCTTGAAAGCGGTTGCCGTGGCCCTCAAACTTCATCCTGCGGTAAACAGCAGTTGGCTCGGAGATAAAATCAGGATCAACCACCATATCAATATTGGCGTAGCCGTTGCAATCGAAGACGGTTTGGTGGTGCCTGTGGTGCGTTTTGCCGATACCAAATCACTTTCCCAAATCGCGGCCGAGGTAAAAGATTTCGCCCAGAAGGCAAAGAACAAGAAATTGCAACCGGCCGATTGGGAAGGCAGCACCTTTACGATTTCCAACCTCGGCATGTTCGGCATCGAGGAATTTACCGCCATTATAAACCCACCAGATGCGTGTATCCTCGCCATCGGCGGCATCAGTCTAGTACCTGTAGTGAAAAATGGAGTCGTCACACCGGGCAATGTGATGAAGCTGACGTTAAGTTGTGACCACCGGGTTGTGGACGGCGCCACGGGAGCCGCGTTTCTGCAAACCCTCAAAGGGCTGCTGGAAGAGCCACTGAGGATGCTGGTATAAGGGATCCGCCAATCTCTGAGCCGAATGCCATCCGCCTGGATTTGGTTTAGTTGTCAGCCAACCGAATGCCACCCTCGACGAGCTGAATCTTTTTTTGTTTGTATAAAGCGCCCAACACCATCTTAAACGTTTTTTTACTCATGCCGAAGGCCGCGTAGATATCCTGGGGCGCAGACTTGTCGTGGTACGGGAGGAGACCATTTTTTTCCTTTAACAGCCGGAGAATTTTTTCTGTTTCACTTTCCACTTTCTTATACCCGGCCTGGCCGGGCACTACGTCTATTTTTTTATCCGGCCGGATCGTTTTAATGTAGCCCGAGAGCTTATCTCCGATTTGGATAGATTGGAAAATATCGCCGAAATGCATCAGTCCGATGTGCTTGTTATTGATAATAACTTCATAACCGAGGTCCGTTTTCCGAAACACGAAGACTTCCACCTGGTCTTTTTCTGCCACCGTGAGCTCGTCGTTATTTAGGTACTGGCTAAATTTTTCGGTGGCAGCAACACGTCCCGTAGGCAGATCCAAGTAAATGAGCACTGCCACGGATTGGCCGGTGTGGACCTTGACTTTTTGCTGCGACAGCGGTAAAAAGAGGTCCTTCATCAAGCCCCAATCCAAAAAGGCCCCCTGTTTGGTTACACTCACCACATCGAGGGTCAAGATATCTCCCACCACGCCCTTAGGTCGCTGGGTTGTCGCAATTAACCGGTCTTCCGAATCGTGGTAAACAAAAACGTCCACTTCATCTCCCGCTTCAAGCCTCGTTTTAGGCAAAAAGCGCTTGGGAAGTAGCAGCTCCGTTCCCTGGCCATCCAGGTATGCGCCAAATTCCACCAATTTGACCACCTTGAGTCGGTGGTATTGACCCGCCCTAATCAGATGTTTATCCATATCAGAGCAAAGATAGGTGTATGTCAGATAGCGGGTGGCCGGGTGGGCTTAGCGAAAGACACACTGACTCTGCGGGATACGTGACGATGTTTCGGGGCCAAGCTTCCGCATGGGGCGCCCTAGCGCGAGTTGGTCCCCCAAACCAGAAATCACCTATATTAGATGCAATCTTTACGAATGAACCGTTCGACCGTTTCTTTACTGCGATTCCCATTTTCTTTATTTCTCATGCCCGTGTATTGGTTTGCACTCAGTCAAGTTGAGCATATCCACTGGGCCCGAGCGATCCTCATCTTTATCATCCTGCATGCGTTGGTATATCCTGCAAGCAATGGCTACAACAGTTTTATGGATCGGGACCAAAGCCCTATCGGGGGACTCAAGCAACCGCCCCAGCCGACTAAACAACTCTTTTATACCACGCTGTTCATGGACCTCGCGGCGCTTGTACTAAGCGGTTGGATTGGTGGGTATTTTCTCCTCGGCATGGGGGCCTACATACTAGCTTCCCGAGCCTACAGCTTCCGGGGGATCCGCCTGAAAAAATTCCCAATCCTCGGATACTTGATCGTGGTGATTTTCCAGGGAGGTTTAACCTATTATCTAGTCTATCGGGGAAGCGGCGGCAGCCTGGTCCCCGGCACCTACGGGGTAGCTGTCCTGGCCAGCAGTTTACTGGTAGGCGGATTTTATCCCCTCACCCAACTGTACCAGCATGACGCGGACCTGCAAGACGGTATCAAAACCATCAGCTACCTGCTCGGCTATAGGGGCACGTTCGTTTTTTGCTTGCTGATCTACTCGTGTGCGTTCGCGGTCCTGGCTTACTATTTTACGAGTACCCACCAAGGAAAAGTTTTTTTGGGTTTGGCAACCTGTATGATACCGATTCTCGTATATTTTTTAGTCTGGGCAGCCAAAGTATGGAAAAACACCCAAGAAGCTAATTTTGAAAACACCATGAGGATGAATATTCTGGCCTCCTGTTGTACCAACCTTGGCTTCATTCTTGTTCTTCTATGGCGATAAGCTTTCCCGATTCCCGAGATATGCATAAATTGATGTCCGAACCGTAAGTCCTCATCACCTTGAGCAAGATTATATCCATCGGCACCGCAGTGCCTTCTTTCAAGCATAAGCAGGATGACATCCTGAAATTCATGCAGCGCGTCTATGCGTTCAATGACACCGATAAACGCAAACTCAAGTTTCTATACCATCAAAGTGGCATCCAAAGCCGCCATTCGGTTATTGGCGACCCCAGCCGGCCCATGCACGAATGGAAATTTTATCCACAATCTGAAAACCTGGAGCCCTTTCCGAATATAGAACAAAGAATGGCCTGGTATGGAAAATTCGCGGGGCCCCTGTCGGTGGACGCCATACGCGCCTGCCTCACAGGAAAAATTAATCCCCGGGAAATCACCCACTTGGTCACGGTGAGCTGCACCGGCCTGAGCGCTCCAGGCTTGGACCTGCAAGTCATGGAATTGATGGATTTGCCCAAACAGATCTTTCGCACGTCTATCAATTTTATGGGATGTTATGCCGCTATTCACGCCCTCAGGCTGGCTCATGCCCTTTGCCAGTCGGAAAAACAGGCAAAGGTCATGATTGTATGTACAGAACTCTGCTCACTGCATTTCCAAAAAGATGCCACTATGGACAACATCGCATCGAGTTTACTTTTTGGTGATGGTGCAGCGGCGGTACTAGTCACCTCGGATGATTTTCCGGCCAAGGGTCTTAGGCTGGAAAGTTTCTATTCGGAGGTCTTGACCAAGGGCAAGAAGGACATGGCTTGGGAACTATCGTCTTCGGGCTTCCAGATGACCCTGAGTAATTACATTCCGGAACTGATCGAGGAGGACTTCGCATCCCTGGTAAAAACTGCATTGGATCAAGCGGGGGTCCGCCAATCTGAAATCACCCATTGGTGCATACATCCCGGTGGAAAAAAAATTCTCGAATCCATACACAAGAGCCTGCGCTTCGACGATGGACAACTGGAAAAAAGTTACGAGGTTATGAAGAATTTTGGCAATATGTCAAGTCCGACCATCTTGTTTGTACTGGAAAAAATGATCAAAGCCCTGGGTGCTGGGGAACCTGCCAAAATATTCGGAGCGGCCTTCGGACCGGGGTTAACAATGGAGACCTTCTTGGCGACCGCATGAACGCGGAAGATATGTTAAATAATGAGGGTACCCCTCCAGGCGATTAGAACTTCCACTTATTTTGCTGTATGGATATTTCCCGGCGTTCATATCGTGCAGAATTGTTGGATCAGCCGGGTATCCCCCTAGACGCCATAGAGCGGAATATGAAGGAGTTGGATGTTATAAATACCTATCTGGGTGGGCATCGCATCACCCTTTCGGGGTTTCGCAAATTGATTGGCAACCGCAAAAAGGTTTGGGTTTGTGAAATTGGTTGCGGCGGCGGGGATAACCTCCTGTACCTCGAAAGCTGGTGCAAGCGCCACCAGATTACCTTGAAGCTAACGGGTATAGATATCAACCCGCATTGCCTGTTCGTCGCCCAATCCAAACTGGCGGCTTCGGGGGCGGATCTGATCCGCAGTGATTATCGACTTGTTTCATTTGATCAGGGACAACGACCCGATATCATCTTTTCTTCTCTGTTCTGTCACCACTTTACGGATGATCAGCTTGTTGACATGTTGCAATGGATGGGTACCTATTCGAAAACAGGGTTTTTCATAAACGACCTGCACCGTCACCGCCTGGCATATTATTCCATATCCCTGCTGACCCGGGCCTTTTCCAGATCCTACCTCGTGAAACACGATGCGCCACTTTCTGTCCTGCGGGGTTTTACCCGTGGGGAGTGGCAGGCAATTCTCCGGGGGGCGCGCTTGGGAACTGCAGAGATACACTGGAAATGGGCGTTCCGATGGCTTATCACCGTAGACACGAAGCAACACACCGCATGAGAGCATACGAAGAACTCCAACCACATGCTGAGGTCGCCCAAGAAGTCTTGGAGCAAGCAAGATATGACCTGGCGATCATTGGCGGGGGCTTGGCAGGTCTCTCCTTGTCCATCCAGCTGGCTAAGGCGGGATTCCGGGTGGCCGTTTTTGAAAAAGAGCGTTACCCCTTTCATAAAGTCTGTGGAGAATACATCAGTTTTGAAAGTTGGAATTTTCTGCAAGAACTTGGGATTCCCCTTAGCGACTGGAATCTGCCCATTATCAAACGGCTTCAGGTCTCCGCGCCAAACGGTCGCTGCTTGGAGCAGGACTTGCCCCTAGGTGGTTTCGGGATAAGCCGGTTTAAACTGGATGCTGCCCTTGCCGGCTTGGCGCGCTCCCATGGAGTGACGATTTACGAAGGGGCTAAGGTACATGAGGTGAACTTTACCTTGAAAACGTTTACTGTTCATGCTCCTGGGATCGTTTGCCGGGCGAAACTAGTTTGTGGCACTTTTGGCAAGCGCAGCAACCTCGACGTCAAGTGGAAGCGCCCTTTCATTCGAAAAAAAAGCAGCAAGCTAGGTAATTTCATTGGCGTCAAATACCATATCAAAGCAGATTTCCCAAATGACCTTATCGCCCTGCATAATTTCCCCCAGGGCTATTGCGGCATATCCCAGATTGAGGACAACACCTGCTGCCTGTGCTATCTGACTACTGCACAAAATCTCCAAGAAAGCGGGAACTCCATCGAGCAAATGGAAAAGAATATTTTACAGCGCAATCCGCATTTGCAAACACTGTTTTCCAAATCCTATTTCCTGTTCGACCAACCCCTGACCATCTCTCAAATTAGTTTTGAACCAAAATCCAGGGTACAGGACCACGTTCTATTAGTCGGCGATTCGGCGGGTGTGATTACCCCGCTTTGCGGAAACGGCATGAGCATGGCACTTCATGGCAGCAAAATTGCTTTCGAATGCATCGTACCGTTTTTTCAGGGGAAAATACAACGCCATGAAATGGAACAACAATACCTAGACAGGTGGAATAGACAGTTCAACAAAAGAATGCTGGCCGGCCGAATCCTCCAGCGCTTTTTTGGCAGCGAGGCTAAGACCAATTTCCTTATCCGGACCGTGGAGCCTTTCCCGGGATTTGTTTCCTGGCTGATTCAAAAAACGCACGGTAAACCTTTTTGACCCCTTGAACAAGACCCCCTTTCTACATACCTATAGCCAAAGGTTGGAAAGAGCATATTTTTAGCTCTCACGATCTATTATCTTACCCCTCAGCGCAATTTCTGTGAAATACTTTGTATTGGATTGCGGCCTCGCAACACAGGCGATTTATGATGTCCCACTGGCTTCAGCATCTCTCGTTGCGAGCTGTCCCTATATAGCACAGGCCATCCTGGGAAAATCACTTTTATTGTAGTGAAGGTGCTAAATTTGCGGATGGATTTTACGCCAAAAAAAACCTTGGTTCTGGGCGCCTCGGACAACCCTGATCGATACAGCTATTTGGCGGTTAACCGTTTGCGCGATCACGGCCACCCGGTAGTTGGCATTGGCAAACGGCTTTCGAAGGTACTGGACGTAACCATTGTACCTGAGAAAACACCTTACTCTGACATTGACACCGTGTCCATGTACCTCAATCCCAGCCACCAGAAGGAATATTACCAGTACATTTTATCCCTGCATCCCAAACGCATCATTTTTAATCCCGGGGCCGAAAATGACGAACTCTATGAGTTGGCCGAATCGCAAGGCATTCAAGCAATTGAAGCCTGCACTTTGGTCTTGCTAAGCAGCGGACAATTTTGACGCAATAGGAAGGATGAAATGTTCGTTTGATGCAGGTACACCTCCTCTCGCGGTAGATTACGCCGTTGGTTGTTGATCGTACTTTTTTTAAGGCTCATTACTATAAATCCTTTCCCATGAAAGACAGGATAGCCGTGGGGTGCTTGGTATGCTCCCTTTTGAGCTCGGCGACCCTCTTTAGCCAGTCCCAAGCAGCTGTTTCCGATCAGGCGTTCGCACCGAAGCAAAACCGTGTTTTCGGTCAACTCCCTACTAAAATACCTTGTTGCGTGAATCTATTGGAAGCACTCTTTCAAGGGTCGCCCCACATATCAATGCAAGTCGGGCCGGAACTGCTGTTCCAAGGAGAAGTAATCGACCAGGTAACCCAAAATCCGGCCGTTCGCAGCATACGAATTCGTTTGTCGGGGTTTGGGGGAGCCATTTTTACACTTTCCCGCGAAGTGGTCCCCAGTGGCGAGGTAACTTATATGGGCAGGATTTTAGCCTTAGGCTACTCCGACATGTTGGTGTTGACGAGGGAAAAAGGCCAGTATTATTTTACCGCAGTTGACCAGCAGCTTGTGCTGGCCGAATAATCTCGGTGGCCAAAGCGTCGCCTTTTTTGTTACGCCATTGCTAGAAAAAACAATTCATCATACGAATTTATAACCTGTGAACAGCCTTCGTGCTTCTCTTCTGATCGCCCTACTCATCGGAGCCAATACGTCATCCAATGCGCAAATCCCTCCGCAGAACAGCTATCCGTCTGCCAAGGCCACGGTCTATCTGGACTTTGATGGGCAGCTTGTTACAGGGACTGTTTGGAATTGGTCCGGACCAGTGTACGCGCAGCCTGCTGGGTTATCCGCCGAAGCTGTTCAAGATATTTTTGAGCGTGTGTCTACAGACTTTCGCCCGTTCAGGTTAAATATCACCACCGATTCTAGTGTCTACAAGGCGGCCCCCTTGCACCAACGCATAAGGGTAATTATCACTCCAACCAACGGCTGGCACGGCAACTCAGCGGGAGCAGCCTGCATTGGATCGTTTAGCTGGGGTGATGAAACTCCAGCCTGGGTATTCAATACATTGCTGGGTGACGATCCAAAGTATATTGCCTCTTGCGCTTCCCACGAAATTGGGCACGCTCTGGGATTACTGGACCAGAGTACTTACGATCTAGACGGCCACAAAATTTCCCCTTATGCCATCGGAGCCCCAGGGGCAAGTGGCTGGTCGCCGATCATGGGAGTGAGTCTCTACACCGGTTGCAGCGTCTGGCAAAAGGGACCTAGCAGCCTCGGTTTAAGCCGTGTCCAAGACGATTTGGATATTATTGCGCATGGCCACAATGACATTGGATTTCGCAGCGACGATTATTCGGATGATATAACCCAAGCACCGCTGGTCAAGCCGGAAGGAAAACAATTTGCAATAAGAGGGCTAATCAATTTTGCGGGGGACCGCGATGCGTTCCGCTTCCAAATAGCTACAGCCGGACAACTGCTGGTTGGGTATATCCCAACGAACATAGATTCCGAATTGGCCAAAATCAATATTCGGTTGCTCAGCGCTAAGGGGCGAGAACTGGCTTTTTATCCCTGGCAGGGGCTGCGAGAAAACCCAGTGACTGCTCTCCTGGATTCGGGTACTTATTACCTGGTGGTTGAGGACGCTGGAAACCAAGTGTCGCTGCGTTGTCAAAGGCCGGTGTATTACGCCCTCAGCGCCATGCTTCTGACGCCCCAAGATCTGCAACACGTTGCGTCCCGACCGCAGATTCCCTGTCTAGACCATACGGGGTCTCCCACTGAACCATCTACTCGGTTGACGCCTTCCGAAGAGGCGAATGCAGCTGGAGGGCTATCTGTTGCGCTAGAGCGCGCCAAGAGATAATAAAACAATAACCTATACCCGATTTTGCTTTTATCTTGTTTTTCGGTAAATTCGAAAAACCATTTACTATGTTATGGCGAAAATTTAATGGTGACCCGATTGAACAACCGATTGTCAATGCCGTTGAACACGCTATCCGCCGAGAGACAGAAAAAGGATATCATCTCAAAGTTTGCATCGGCACCGACTCCCAAGTAAAAGGCATCGAAACCGAATTCGCGACCGTTATTGTGTTTCTGCGTGAAGGACACGGAGGTTTCATGTTCATCCACAACGAAAAAACAAAGACGCAGTACAGCATCAAAGAAAGAATGCTAGTCGAAGTGGCTAAGAGCATCGAGATTGCCTATGAGCTCTGCAATTTGTTTAACAAGTACGATGTGGACATGGAAGTGCATGCGGATATCAACACCAACCCCCACTTTAAGAGCAACGATGCGCTCAAAGAAGCCATGGGGTATATTCTGGGCATGGGCTTTGCTTTCAAGGCCAAACCAGAGGCCTTTGCCAGCAGCAGTTGCGCCAACAAGGTAGTCAACTGAGTAGGTAATCTTTGGCTGATTGGCTGCGGGATCTCTCGCCCTGAAGTTGCGGCATTGCCGTCAGGCTTTGGAAAATTCTTTATTAACTTCTTCGATCAGGCTAAGAATTTTCTCCTTCCCCGTATTTTTTAAGGTACTCGTCACCACATGGTCTGGCAAAAACTGCCAGCTTTTGCGCATTTCGTCCAGAAAGGCCCGGACGTGCATAGATACGGTTCGTTGATTTTCTTTATCTGACTTGGTAAACACGAGGCAAAAAGGGACGCCCCATTTACGGAGCTTGTCTACGAATTCGATGTCAATCGCTTGCGGGCTGTGGCGGCTGTCTAGCAGAACAAATACATTCATCAGATTCTCTCGCTTGCGCAAGTAGTCTTGGATCATCTTCTCCCATTGAGCACGCTGGGCGATGGAGACTTTGGCAAATCCATAGCCGGGTAAATCGGCGAGATACCAGGAATCTGTTTTTATTTTGCCTCCTCCAGAGGCCACTGGGCTGGTTGATTTGATCTCAAAATGGTTGATCATTTGAGTTTTGCCTGGCGTTACGGAGGTTTTGGCCAGGCGCTGGTTGTTGCAAAGCATATTGATCAGGGAACTCTTGCCCACGTTGCTGCGCCCAATAAAAGCGTATTCGGGCCGGTCGGGCTTGGGACACATGGTGTATTCGGGGCTGCTGATCAGGTATGAGGAGGATATGATGTGCATGATTACCAGGGGCGGCCCTTAAGGGCCAGGCGGCCTAGCTGCAATATACACGATCGGAGCCGAACCTTCGGTTCACAGACCGCCTTGGAGACGACCAAGGCTCAAACTGCCGACTCTAGCGTATCTTCACCACCAAATGGGACAATATACACACGACGCCGTAGTGCCTTTTCGGGATTCCAGTGAGTCCAAAAAACAGCAAATTGCTGACATGTTCAACCGCATCGCTTTTCGCTACGATTTGCTTAATCGATTCCTCAGCGGCGGGGTCGATCTGTACTGGCGAAAGAAGGCCATCCGGGAGCTTAAGGAAATCCATACCGGCATGATCTTGGACGTCGCGACAGGCACGGGTGATGTGGCGATTTTGATGACCAAATACCTCCATCCGGAGAAAATCATTGGCATCGATATCTCCTATGGCATGTTGGAAATTGGGAGAAAAAAGCTTGCTAAATTAAAGTTAAATAACCTGATCGAACTTGAATCAGGAGACAGCGAGGCAATAAAGTTTCCAAACGACACGTTTGAGGCTGTAACCGTCGCTTTCGGGGTGCGGAATTTCGAGCGATTGGAAGCAGGACTCAGGGAGATGCTCAGAGTGCTTAAACCGGGCGGCAAACTGGTGATCCTGGAATTTTCCAAACCAAGACAAAAGGGCTTCAAAAAGCTGTACCAGGCCTATCTTAAGTTTATAGCCCCAGGGATGGGTAAACTAATTTCTAAAAACCGCGAGGCCTACCAATATCTAAATGAATCTGTTAATGCCTTCCCCGAAGGAAGTGATTTTATTGACATTTTGAAAAAGACCGGGTACACCAATACATACTTCAAAACGCTTAGCTTAGGAATATGCAGCATTTATTGCGGAAAAAAGCAGTGATAAGGCGCACGGTGGCTCTCGTGAGCCTTTTGGCATCTGCTTTATCCCTCTGCGCACAGCGCGATTTGCTGAACCTTCCAAACCACGATGACAAATTCTACCATCTGGGCATCGCCCTGATCTATAACAATTCTCATTTCCAGGCCAGCGCCAGCCCTAAAATGCTTCAAACAGACAGCATTTTAGCGGTCAACCCACTCAATACCGGGGGATTCGGCTTGGCCGGTTTGCACACCTTCCATATCGACAGGCACCTGGAATTCCGGATTGTTTTTCCCCAGTTGATGTTCTCGTATAAAAACCTTTCCTACAGTACCGATTTTAACCAGGGTACACCGAGTACGCAGGTAAAAATGGTGGAATCCATCCTGCTTGGCTTTCCCATACAAGTGAAATTCATGTCCGATAGGATCAATAATTTCAGGTTCTACATGCTAGCTGGCATCAATTACCAGTACGACCTGGCTTCAAATGAGAACGAGCGTAAAGCGCAAGATATGGTCAAATTGAAAAACTACGACCTTAGCGTGGAAGCGGGGATTGGCTTTCAGTTCTTTTTCCCGGTGTTTATCCTTTCCCCCGAAATAAAGATCAGCGACGGACTGATCAACACCCATGTTCCGGATCCAAACCTGATTTATTCGAGTGTTATTGACAAGCTGTATTCCAGAATGGTGATTTTTTCCCTGATATTTGAA
Organism: uncultured Chitinophagaceae bacterium; assembly: GCA_963742225.1. Taxonomy (GTDB): domain Bacteria; phylum Bacteroidota; class Bacteroidia; order Chitinophagales; family Chitinophagaceae; genus Puia. Next base: position 313,254 of record CAVULD010000007.1, read on the forward strand.
GGCTAAATTGCATGCTGGTCTTGGATTCTGCCAGACTCAGTCCAAGGGCAAAATCTGCCCTGTGCCCTAGCTCAAGCACTCCCTGTCAGTAATCGTATTCACGCCGAAACGTATTCATGCGTACCCCCAAGGTGAAGGTTGTCGAGGAGGTATTCGTTGTGGAGGCCGGACTGGGGTTATGCTCCTGATAGGTTCGGTACATGACCGAACCAAAGAGGAACAGATTTTCCTTTATCTCGTAGGAGGCCATGGCGGAAAGGTTGATGCATTTGGCCAAGACTCCCGTACCAATAAAAAAACCATTATCCCTGGGCCGCGTTTGGTACTCATCCAAAATATTACTGCCAAAATTTATGCCTGCCGAATCCAGGCCCTGGCGGTAACAAATCAATTTAGCCTCCAGGTTCCATTTGATTAATGGCTGATAGCGCAAAATCGTGATGAACTCTTCAAAGCCGGCCCCCAGAGGATGGGCCAGTGGTTGGTTGTAATTGGAATAATTGGATACCGTATCCCCGGCCGAATAGGTGTAGGGCCGCACCAGATTGCCTTCCATCTGCAAATCCAGGCTCTTGACGTTAAAAGCATCTATGTACTTGAATCCCAGTTGAAAAGCCTGCTTGTTAGTCCACCACCCTTGGGAATAATGAAGTATGTCATCCAAAATAAATTCATTGAATACAAGTTGACCATAGAACTGGGTCGTATGACCCACGTTGGCCTTGAAATCGAATCCCACAATCGATTTGTCTGCGTCTCCGTTAACCTGGTTTGCGGCAACCAAAAATATCACCGGATTCAGATAGGAAAACTCAAAGTTATTCGCCCGGCTAAAAATGAGGTTATCGAAGAAGCCCACATTGAGCCAAGGAGTCACGTTCAACGCGAGGTGGTGTATAACCCCGTATTTAACCGGATACGGGTTACCAGGTCCTCCGGAGGTGCCATAAGGCGATGAATTGTTTTGGTTAATCAACTCCATAAACAGGATCTGATAATCCAACTTCCAAATGCGTGTATCCACTCGCAAAAAAAGATAGGGTGCACTGTAATCGCTAAGTAGCAGACTACGGTATCCATCTCCAATAAAATTCTTGTCGTATCCGAATTGAATGAAAAAATATTTCCAGACGTCAAAATTGATCGATCCCGTGGCATAGAAATAGTCGAAGCCGGTCGTCTTAAATGGCTTGAAATACCCTGCACCAGGCAAGGCCGGGTATCCAGGAACAGCAAATACACGTTGTTGAAAAAAGCTTGGCCCCCGTTCCTGGTTATCTGTGATGTAACTCGAAAAACCGAGGTGATTGGCAATCAGTCCCCGAAACTCCAAGCCCTTGGAATTCACAAATACATTTTCTGAATTGCCCGTCTCCTTGGATTCCTGAAATTGGAATACAGGGTCAACGGCCAAAAAAAAGTCCTTCTGATCAATGGTAAAAAAATTGGCTTTGGTTTTGTAAATGTCGGTCCACAAAGGATGTTTACTCTTGAAAGCGTCTTTATTACCCGACACATTTTCTTGGCTGTTCATCAGCAGATCCTGCAGGTTGTACTGATCGATTTTCGACAGATGGTAATAATCATCGTAGGGATAAAACCGGCTGAGTGAATCGGCGAGTTCAGCTACTTGGACGGCCATTTTTCGGCTTATGGGTTTGACGGTGGCCAGGTTAAGATCCGGATTGGTTTGTAACAGGATATCCAAGCGCTCCAGAAAATGGTCGGATTTATCATGCAGAGGCAAATAGGTGGATTGCGCGAGACTAATTGAAGGGCAAAGTAAAATAATCAAGCGTGTTAAGAGGTATTTTCTAAATTGCGTCATGATACCATTTTAGCGATTCTCAATTCAAGATATGCAAAATTACCATATTAGAAATATATCCATAGTTAATGAAGGCCGTATTATGGCGGGTGATGTGCTAATCAAAAATGGTAGAATTGAAAGGATCGATACGGCCATTCGACCGAGGTTTGCCGTTAGTGAAATTGATGGGGAATCCAAACATTTGCTGCCCGGCGTGATAGATGATCAAGTCCATTTTCGCGAGCCGGGTTTGACCCACAAGGCGACTATTTATTCGGAAGCCAAAGCCGCTGTGGCGGGTGGAGTCACCTCATTCATGGAGATGCCCAATACCATCCCGCCCGCCTTCACACAATCATTACTGGAGCAGAAATATGAGATTGCTGCCCATTCCTCCTTAGCCAATTATTCGTTCTTCATGGGCACCTCCAACGACAATAGCGATGAGGCGCTTCGGACCAACGACAAAAAAAAAGACGTCTGCGGCCTGAAAATATTTATGGGCTCGTCCACCGGGAATTTACTGGTGGACAACTACCTGACCCTGGATACCTTGTTTCGGGAATCTGAAGTGCTGATTGCAACCCACTGCGAAAGCGAAAAAATCATCAAGCAAAATCTGGAAAACCTAAGAAAGCAATCCCGGACCTTAGTCGCCGCCGACCATCCCAAAATACGTGACGAGCAAGCCTGTTTTCAATCATCGCTGGCTGCCGTACAAATGGCCAAAAAATACGACAGCCGTCTGCATGTCTTTCATTTGTCGACCCAGGAAGAAATGCAATTGTTCACCAACCTGATTCCGCTGGAAAAAAAGCGCATTACCGCGGAGGTTTGTGTGCACCACCTGCATTTTACCAGCAAGGATTATGCGACTTTGGGTAACCAGATTAAGTGCAACCCCGCGATCAAGGCTCCTCATCACCGAGAAGCGCTTTGGCAGGCTCTGCTACTGGACCAACTCGACTTGATTGCTACCGACCACGCTCCGCATACCTTGGCTGAAAAAGGGTTTACCCGCAATTCTTCGGGCAGACTGGTGGCGCTGGCGGACGAAGAGGGGGGACTGTACGAGAAGGCCCATGCGGGACTGCCTCTGGTGCAACATGGATTACTGCTCATGCTCCACTACGTGCAGGAAGGGCGCATCTCGCTGGAGAAGTTGGTCGAAAAGATGAGCCACGCCGTGGCCACTGCATTTCGTTTGGAAAATAGGGGATTCATACGGGAAGGCTATTTTGCGGACCTCGCCATAGTTGATCTGAACCGTTCTTACACGGTATCCACTGAAAATATACTCTATAAATGCGCGTGGAGTCCCCTGGAGCAGCAGACTTTCCCGGCTACGGTTACCCATACATTTGTAAACGGTCACCTGATTTATGGAAACGGACTATTCGATGAATCTCAATGGGGACAGCGGCTGAGATTTAATCCTTGAGTACCCGAACGTCCATGGATATGTTGGATCAACTGGTGATTAAAGCCTTTTTTTTAAGCCTACCCAAATCAAAACCAACGACCGCCTGCGGTGTTTTAGGATATGCAAATTGACAAAACAACCTACGAGGACCTCTCTGTGTTCAGCCATGGGGAGGATAGCTCCATTTTCGAAAAGCTCGATTATACCCGGACGGTGGGAGGAAAGAGCTGGCTGATGGAGTTTTTCAAGCACCCTTTTAGTGACTCCAAGCGCATCGGCGATACCCAGCAGATCCTGATCCTAATGCTGGACCGCCTCTCCCAGTGGCCAATGACGATAACGAACGGCACCATCATGGTCATGGAGCGGTTTTATGAAACAGCGCTGGACGAGATGCCGGAGCAAGCTAATTTTCTCAATGGTATCACCTACAAAGTATTGCATGGGCCGGATTATTCCGTCACCCGCTATTCGGTCTCCCATTTTGGTGACTTCACTCGGGGCTTGCTCAAAATAATTGAGCTGTTCGATCAGGATCACTGTCCATTTTTGCTCCGGGCTTACCTGGACCGCGCAAAAACGCTTCTTGGCCACGATACTATTCAGGCGCTGAACCGCCAAAAGCCGGCCGACGAATTATCGCCCAAACAAACCATCTACTATGGCCATTTCCTGCGAAACAAGTTTAAACAGGCCGCCCTGGAGCTGATCGATATCTACGGTCGGCTGGATGCCTGGTATTCGATGGCCTTGGCTACCCAAAATCTGCATCTAACCTTGCCCATCTTTGTGGACCAAGATAAGCCTCTGGTGCATGCGTCTTCACTTTTTCATATTCTGCTGGACGATCCCACGGCCTACCATGTCCAACTGGATCAGCGCACCAATTTCTTATTTCTCACCGGCGCCAACATGGCCGGAAAGAGCACCTTCATCAAAGCGGTCGGCGCGGCCGTTTACCTGGCCCATCTGGGCATGGGTGTGCCGGCCCAGCAGATGCGCCTGAGTCTATTCGATGGCATTTTGAGCAACATCAACGTAACCGACAATCTAGCCAAGGGGGAGAGCTACTTTTTCAACGAAGTGCAGCGGATAAAAAATACCATCATTAAGATAAGTGATGGACATAAGTGGCTTGTGCTGATTGACGAATTGTTCAAGGGAACCAATGTGGAAGACGCCATGAAATGCTCCTCTACAGTGGTCAAGGGGCTCATCAAGATAAAGACCTCGTTGTTTATTCTCTCCACCCATCTCTATGAGATCGGGGAGGAATTGAAGCAATATCCCAATATCGCCTTCCGCTACTTTGAGACCCTGGTTAAAGGAGACCAGCTGGATTTCAGTTACCAACTCAAAGAAGGTATCAGCAATGACCGACTAGGCTACCTGATCTTAAAAAAGGAGAACGTGGTAGATATGTTGGAAAAGCTGTAATTTAACCCGCCCGATAGATCTTCAGGTTGGCGAAATGAAAAAAACAATCTTTCTTATTCTCGGTTTGGCCCTACTGTTGGCTGCAGAAATCGGTCGGGTATATTTTATCATGCCGTTTCCGGGCAGTCAGCGGTCTAACACGATTGACCTGGCCTATGCCCTGGACCAAAGGATCATCTGGTTCCGGGTGCTGGGACTGATCTTGGTCGCCCCCGGGATCTGGTATTTTCTCAGAAAGGGACGCTGGTGGCAAAAAACTGTCCTGGTATTTTTTGTGGCCTTCTACCTGGTCGTTTTTTACCTGTTCAATTTTCGCTTTTTGGCCGACAAGATGTTTTATCAACCAGGCACCAAAATACTGGCGCCCGTCAACGGAAGTGGTGTAGATACCAACCAGCTCGTCATTGGGGCGCTGATCCATGGTGAAGCAAAAGCCTACCCGATCCAGATTATCGGATATCATCATCAGGTTCAAGATACCTTGGGCGGTGAACCCATCATGGTTACCTACTGCACCGTCTGCCGGACAGGCCGGATATTCAGTCCCATAGTTGGAGGTAAGCATGAGCAATTCAGGCTCGTGGGTATGGACCATTTCAACGCCATGTTTGAAGATGCCACCACCAAAAGCTGGTGGCGCCAGGCCACTGGTGAGGCAATCGAGGGCCCTCTGAAAGGATCTACCCTGAGCGAATGGCCATCATCCCAGATGCGCCTCGGCGCCTGGATTCGGCTATATCCGCAGACCCGCATCTTGCAACCCGACCCGGTCTATGTGGACCAGTATGCAGACCTATCCGGCTATGACTCAGGCACCATTAAAGGCAGCCTTGAGAGAAGGGACAGCGGTTCGTACCAGTTCAAATCCTGGGTGGTCGGCGTTAGAAACGGAAATATGGCCAAAGCGTATGACTGGAATCAGTTGGCTAAAGATAAAATCATCGAGGATACCATCGGCCAAGTTCCCATTGTTCTGTTGCTGGAAAAAGACGGCAGCAGTTTTCATGTGTGGGACCGCAGGGTTGCGGGCCAAGTTCTTCAGTTGCAATGGGACAGTACCAGACAAGCGCTGCAGGATGTCAACACCCATTCCAGCTGGGGAATGGATGGTTCTTGCTCGGATGGCCCGCTTAAATCGGCGGCCATGACTCCCATTGCGGCATACCAGGAATTCTGGCATTCATGGCACCAATTTCATCCACAAACCACAAAATTCGATTGATGCTTTACTTCCGAGAAGGCCTGTGGCACAAATCCAAACTAAAGATCGGCCTACGCTACTTAATGGTTTTATGGGTAGGTCTTTTTTTATATGCACCGCTGATGGGTCAACTCCCAGGTGCCAGCTTGGACGTCCTGCACTACCAATTCTCCATTCAGATTCACGATGACAACGACAGTATGCAGGGAGTAGCCGAAATCGAATTCAAAGTGCTCCGCCCCTCCAGGAGTGTCTCCTTTGACCTGACTTCGGTGGATACCTCGGGCAGGGGTATGCACGTGAGCCAAGTTACAGAGAACAAACTGCCGATTACCTTTCGGCATGAGCACAACAAGCTCAGCGTCACCTTTAATCAGGATTTGCAGGCCGGCGAGGTTAGGAAAATCACTGTGTACTACAGCGGGATCCCGGCCGATGGTCTGGTGATCTCTGTAAATAAATACCACCACCGCACCTTTTTCGCAGACAATTGGCCAAATCGGGCGCATAATTGGTTGCCCTGTGCAGACCTGCAGGCTGACAAAGCGTCGGTGGATTTTCTGGTGATCGCACCGGACCATTATCAGGTTGTTGCCAATGGAATTCTAACCGAGCAGTCGAATCTGAGCGATCACCTTAAGCTAACCCATTATGCCGAGACAGTGCCCTTGCCGACCAAAGTTATGGCCATCGGTATAGCTGATTTTGCCGTAAACTATGTGGCAGAGGTGGACTGCATTCCGATTTCGAGCTGGGTCTTTCCAGAGGACCGGGACAATGGATTTCATGATTACGCCCTGGCCAAGGACATACTGCCCTTCTACATTCAGCAGGTTGGACCCTATCCTTACCGCAAATTGGCAAACGTACAATCAAAAACCCGGTTCGGGGGGATGGAAAATGCCAGCGCCATATTTTATGCGGAGGAATCGGTATCCGGTAGCGGAAAGGTAGAATCCTTGCTGGCGCATGAAATAGCCCACCAATGGTTTGGCAATTCGGCCACCGAACAAAGCTTTGAACATCTGTGGCTGAGCGAGGGCTTTGCAACCTATATGGCGCTCCTGTATCTGGAAAATAAATACGGACCCGACACCCTTTCTGCGGCCCTGAAGGCGGATCGCAGACGGGTAATCGCTTTTTCCAAAATTAGAATGACCCCGGTAGTGGATACATCCGTAAAGAACAATTACATGCAGTTGCTCAATGCCAACAGCTACCAGAAAGGCTCCTGGGTGCTGCATATGCTGCGTAGAAAACTGGGCAATAAGGTTTTTTGGCAGGGGATTCAAGCCTATTACGCGCAGTATGCAGGACACAACGCTACGACGGATGACCTGCGAAAAGTCATGGAATCGGTCAGCGGACAGAATCTGCGCCCGTTCTTCCAGCAGTGGCTTTACACACCGGGTCAGCCCAAATTGAACATACAATGGAGCTACGATACCGCCACCAAACAGGTCGACGTTCGCATTGAACAGTCCCAGTCCATTCTTTTTGATTTTCCCTTGCAATGGATGATTACCGCCGGAGCCGATGTGTTAAGCGGTTCAGCGCGGATCAGCGAGCGCACCACAGACGTCAAGGTCACCTTTCCCAGAAGACCAAAACAACTTATTGTTGACCCGGATACCAACCTACTTTTTGAAGCGGAGATAAAGGAAAAATAGCAGGCATTGATCCCCGTCATTACTATCCCAACTACCCGCTCAGGCGGGAGGTGGTCAGACAGTCCCAATCTCCCCCAGGGCTGCCATTTTGCCTGTTTTAGCTAACTTGTATGGTCTTTGACGTTTAAACATCTTTGTTCCTGAACTGTTATTGAATCATATATGAAAATTTTACTCAATTATCTCAGGCCCTATAAATGGCTGGTAGGCCTTACCCTGCTGCTGGCGGCGATAAACACCGGGTTTTCGCTGTTCGACCCCATCATCTTTGGCCGAATCGTCAACTTGGCCAATGCGTATGTGCAGAGTCAAAAAGCCGGGGCGCACTCGACCTTTAACCAGTTCTTCATGACCTTTTCCTGGAAGCATCCCGGCGTTATCAATCTGCTGATATTCTCCATCGCCGTGGCGATGATCTCCCGGATTGCGAAAAATTTCCAGGATTATTTCATGAATGTCGTGGTGCAAAAATTCGGCGCCAAAGTGTTTACCGATGGTTTACAGCATGCGATGAAGCTTCCCTATCAGGAATTTGAAGATCAACGTAGCGGGGAAACCCTGGGCATCCTGCAAAAAGTGCGAACGGATACGGAAAAGTTCATGAATTATTTCATCAATGTACTCTTCGGGGTAATCATCGGTGTAGCATTTGTATTCGTCTACGCAGCCATTTGGATTCACTGGACCGTACCGTTGGTTTACCTTACCGGCATTATGTTGCTGACCTTCATTAGCAACATACTGAGCAAAAAAATCAAGATCATTCAAAAGAATATTGTCAATCAAACCACTTCCTTGGCCGGATCGACTACCGAATCCCTGCGCAACATAGAATTGGTCAAGAGCCTGGGGCTGACGCAGGAAGAAGTCTCCCGTCTCAACAAGAATACCTATAAGATACTGGGCCTGGAACTGACCAAGGTGAAGCGGATACGCAGCATTTCGTTCGTGCAGGGCACTTTCGTCAACACACTGCGCCAGGTTATCTTGTTTATCCTAATGTGGCTCATCTTCAAGGACAAAATGAATGCCGGCCAACTGGTCACCATGCAGATCTTCTCCTTTTTTGTATTCGGCCCGCTGCAGGATATTGGAAATATCATTTTATCCTACCGGGAAGCCGAGGCCTCTTTGAACAATTTTGGCAACCTGATGCAAAAACTGCCCGAACAACAGCCCAAGGACCCCAAGCACCTGGGGTATGTTCAGGAGCTGCGATTTAAGGATGTCGTGTTCAAACATAAGACCGCTGCCCACAACGCCATTGATGGCATCAGCTTCGACGTCCGTGTGGGCGAGACTATCGCCTTTGTTGGGCCTTCTGGAGCCGGAAAATCCACGCTAATGAAATTGCTGGTGGGGCTCTACCGCCCCCAGCAAGGCACGATACTTTACAACAACCTGGACGAGACCTCGATCAATTTCGATGACCTACGCAACCAAATTGGTTTTGTCACCCAGGATACACAGCTGTTTTCGGGCACCATCAAAGAAAATCTTCTGTTTGTCAACCCCCATGCCTCCAAAGAGGATTTGCTGGATGTGCTGACGAAGGCGTCTTGCCTCGGCCTGCTGTCCAGGGCCGAACGAGGCATCGACACCATGATCGGGGAAGGTGGCCTGAAACTGTCTGGCGGAGAAAAGCAACGCTTGTCCATTGCCCGAGCTTTGCTTCGTAAACCCAAAGTCCTCATCTTCGATGAAGCCACATCCTCTTTGGACTCCTTGACAGAGGAAGAAATCTCGCAGACGATCCGCGAAGTTTCGCACCTTCGCAATCAGATTACCATCCTCATTGCCCATCGATTGTCGACGATCATGCATGCCGACAGAATTTATGTCCTGGAAAAAGGAGAAGTAGTGGAAACGGGTACCCATGGCAGCCTGCTTGCAGAAAAAGGATTATATTACGCCATGTGGAGGCAGCAGATTGGTGAACGCAAAACCGCGGGGGCTTCGTTGTCCAACCAGGCCGTAACGGTAAATGGATAAGCGTCCTGGCGCCGTCAAACTCTCAGTAATCTTCCAATTAGGTAATCTCGTAGCTAGCTTAATCGAGCAAAGCAGTCAACAGATAAAGAGCCCGCATGGAAAGTCTATCGGTGGTCATTATAACTTACAATGAAGAAAAAAACATTGGCAGGTGTATCGACCAAGCCAAAAAAATTGCTGATGAGATCATCGTTTTTGACTCCTATTCGAGCGACAGCACGCCCCTGATTGCCCAGCAAAAAGGTGTCGTATTCCATCAGCAGGCCTTTCCAGGATATGGCGCACAAAGGAATGCGGGGGCCTTAGTGGCAACCTCCAATTACGTGCTGTTTCTGGACGCCGACGAATATCCCTCCGAGCGGCTCTGCCAGCTTATTGAAGCAGAAAAGCAAAAGGGTTTTCCTTTTGACGCCTATTCCATGAATCGTCTCAATAATTACTGTGGTCGGTGGATCAGGCATGGCGCCTGGTATCCGGATGAAAAAATCCGCCTAATTAACCGCCTGAAAGGATATTGGAACGACCATCTGGTGCATGAAACGATCGAGCTGCATTTAGGTAGCCATGTCCAGCACCTCAAGGCGGACTTACTGCACTTAGCCTACGCGAGTGTCCATGATCACGTAGATAAAAACAACCGCTACAGTGACCTATCGGCCGTACTGATGCAGAAGCAAGGCAAACGGACTAACGTAATCAAACTGCTGGTTAGTCCATGCTGGGCCTTCGTGAATGGGTATTTCCTCAGATTGGGGTTTTTGGACGGCTTTTACGGTTTGGTCATCGCTGTTAACGTGGCCCATCTTACTTTTCTGAAACATAGTAAACTCTTCGAGCTGCAACGAGTGGGTAGGCCAGTTGCACAACCCTGAAGACCCCGGATTGGCTGGCTTTGTCCGATTTCGGGAATCAACCGCAGGTGATCGAGAAAATATTTTAGATCCCTAGCGGATGAGCGATGTACCTTTGCCCCTTCCGGATCGACTAACCCGCAATCACGCTTTATGCCAAAACTGAACAAGCCTAATTTCTGGTGGAGCATGTTTACCATGAAATGTCCACGCTGCCGCCGGGGTGAAATGTTTACCGATCCCAATGCGTGGAAATTGAAGCATACCTTGAAAATGCCGGAAACCTGTCCCGAATGCGGGCAGCCATTTGAACTGGAAGTAGGCTTTTGGTATGGTACCGGATACGTGAGCTACGGCATTTCCTTTCTCCTTTCGGTTGCCAGTTTTGTCCTCTGGTGGCTGGTGATTGGAATATCGTCCCTAACCCAACTGGTCCTATGGCTTTCGCTGAATGCCGCCTTTCTGCTGCTACTTCAGCCCTGGCTGATGCGATTGAGCCGATCCATCTATGTCTATTGCTTTGTCAGTTACGATCCCAATTACAAAAGCAGCCCAGTTAGCAAATTCGATTATCAGTCGGAAGACTACTACCTAAAAGAAAAAAAGCCGGGAAGTAATCTTCCCGGCTAAGTGAAACTATGATAAGGGTTAGTAAGCCCTGGTAAATAAACGACAAAATCTTCCCGATAGTATCTTCTCGCCTAAATTTTCCATGATCTACAGGTCTGTGACCCGAAAAATGTCCCGTGTCACGATCTTAGCGTCTTTTTGGGCGAGCGTACAGCATTCTATTTGCGGGTCATGCTCGAAGAAAAGCACCCAATCTCGGTTACAGGCCTCAGTGAGAAATGATTTTTTTTCTTCCAGCGTCAACAGTGGACGGGTATCGTAAGCCATCACGTACGGGATCGGCAGGTGGCTTACCGATGGCAGCAGATCCGCCACAAAAACAATGGTTTTCCCTTTGTACTGGATCTGCGGCAGCATCATGGCGTCTGTATGACCGCTTACAAAGCGCACCTCGATGGCTTCGCTGAACCGGGTCAGGCTGACTTGGGGATCGGAGGGCAGCGGGACGAATTGCAGCTGACCACTTTGCTCAATCGGCAGGATGTTCTCAGGGAGAAAAGAAGCCTTTTCCCGGTCATTGGGGTGAGTCGCCCAGTCCCAATGGCGTTTGTTACTCCAATATGTAGCCTGCTTAAATGCCGGAATTAACCGATCGCCTTGGCGAAGGATGCTACCGCCGCAATGATCGAAATGCAGATGGGTTAAAAATACGTCTGTGACCTGATCTCGGCTGAATCCATGTTCGGCCAGCGATAGATCTAGGCTCATCGGGCCATGCAAATAGTAATGCCTCAGAAATCTCTCGTCCTGCTTGGTCCCGATGCCGTTATCTACCAGAATCAACCGGTCGCCATCTTCGATGAGTAGGCAGCGCATAGCCCAGCTGCATAAATTGTATTCATCTGCCGGCTGGATCTTTTGCCAAATGCTTTTGGGGACCACGCCGAACATGGCTCCGCCATCTAATTTAAAAAAGCCGGTATGGATAGAATACAATTGCATTTCGCTCATGTGGAGGCCTTCTCCTCCTGGTCAACATTAACTTACTGCAGCATGAAACACCCAATGTTTGCCCAATTGCTCAAAGCCCATGCAGTGATTATTTTTTTGGATGCCGTCTGCATACAACCCATAGGATAGAATAGACCCCTGGGCTACATGCCCCTCCCCTAGGCATGGATCTGTCCGGTATAAATAAGGACTAAAACAACAAGGCCGACAATGATCCGGTAATAGCCGAATAATGTAAAGCCGTGCTTTTGCAAATACCCGATAAAAAAACGAACAGCCAGCAGGGCCACCACGAAGGCAATCACACTGCCCAGCAGCAGTGTGGTCATATTGTCTTTTGCCAAAACTTCCGGATTATGCTTGTACACGTCGTAAAAACTCTTGACCGAAGCGGCGGCCATGGTGGGCACGGCCAAAAAGAAGGAAAACTCCGCTGCTGTACTCCTATCCAATTTCTGACTCATGCCGCCGATGATGGTGGCTGCACTGCGGCTCAAACCCGGAAATACAATGGACAGCACCTGAAAGCACCCGATGACAAATGCGTTTTTACGACTGATCTTTTGCTCTTCGTGGATCGTGCTGTTAGTGAAGAAGCGGTCGATGAAAAGCAGCACCACGCCGCCACAAATCATCACCCAGGCGATAAAGACTAGGTTACTGAGCGCAGCATCAATGTATTTTTTAAACAGCCCCCCGACGATGACGGCAGGAATCAGGGCGATGAACAGCTTTACATAAAAGCTGGTTTTTTTGAAATCAAAGAACTTCTTTCGGTATAACACCACCACCGAGAGGATCGCGGCAAGTTGGATCACCACCTCAAACATATCCCGAAAAGGGGACTCCACGACCCCGATCAGGGGATTGGTGAACTTCATATGTGCCGTGGAGGAAATGGGCAGAAATTCCGTTATTCCTTCCACGATGGCCAGTATGATGGTTTGGACGAAGTTCATACGTGTTGTTTTTTCGGGTTAAAGAGTAAAAATAGCTGAAAAATGGATTTCTTTCCACCGGGCTTGCGCAAATTCCGATGGGAATAAAAATGGGCGACCCATCGCCCAAGAAAATAGAGGAAAATTTATTGGCTGCCGCTTTTGGGCTTCTTGAATATCGCCACAATCTCCAGCGCCAGGCCGGCCAGGATCAAGATGGGAGCGACCGTAATTCGGGTAAAGCTATACACCTCATTGGGGTTGAAAACATTGGGATCCTTGCTCTTGCCGCCGGCCATGAGAATCAGACCGAGGGCCATAACAACGATGCCAATGACCATCCACTGGTAATTTACTTTGGTAAACAGCGGAACTTGCTGCTTGGCTGCCTTAGCTGCGCCAGCCGGGGTCTTGGTTTGAACGGGTCTCTTCTCTTTAGCCATAATTGCTTACTTGGGGGTTGCAATATACATATATTCCTATTTGAACTGTCAAACCGCTTGAATTCAGGAGCAAAATGCCGATCCTCTGCGGGTCCACTCCAGGTTCAATACAAATCGTCCAATTTCATTTTGAGGTATTTGAGCACGCTACGATGGGTGCTAGCGAAGGATATGCAAATGCCCAGCAAAATGATCGCCACAAACAAAAAGGTTAACAGCGAATAATCCCGAAGGGCTCTTAAGTCGGGAAGCCAGCTTTCCGCCACAATGATAACCGCCACGATCCCTGCAATGGCGATCACCCCACTCACGGCACCATTGACCAGCGCGCGCATATCCATCGGTCGGGCGATAAACCAACGCGTGGCCCCAACCATCTGCATTGTCTTGATCAGGAATCGGTTGCTAAACATAGCCAGGCGAATGGTGTTATCGATCAACAAGATGACCAAAATGGAGATGACCACAATGATGGCTAAAAGAATCAGGCTGATTTTATGGATGATGTTATTGAGGTTGCTCACCAGGGATTGCGGAAAAAGCACGTCGCTTACCGCAATATTTCGCGCCAGGTCATTGCGTATCTTGGTGAGTGAATCGGTCGAGGCATATTGGCCCCGGATCTTGAAATCGACGCTGGCGGGCAGTGGGTTTTTATCCAGCAACGTACCCCAGTCTTTATTGCCATCCTTCAAATATTTTTGCTTGGCCGCATCCTTGCTCACATATTCGTAGGTTTTTACGTAAGGTTGGGCAGCCAGGTACTGAACAAGCGCTGCGCTATCCCGGGCCGACACATTTTCCCGGACGTAGACGTTTACTTCAATATTTTCTCTGAAATACTCGCCGAGCTTGCTGGCGTTGATCACGATCCATCCCAAAATCCCCAGCAAAAACAGCACCAGCGAAACCCCTACAATAGCCATGAAATAGGACGGTGTAGAACGTTTTGCGTATCCTTTTCCAAATTGCGCCATAGTGAACTTTTTTTTCCGATTGGATATTTTCGGCGATGGGCAAAAATAACGGATTTACAAGCACATTCCTTATTTTTGTTGCCCTCTAAACGATGTCGCTTTCGCATTATTTTGAAGGTCTGGGGTTTTAACTTTTCTTCAACTTTTTCTTCCTGCTGATCCCTACATCAGGATGGCAACTGAGGATGAGGGTGAGCCCATCGCCTCCACGAAGGATGCGTTAGCAGAACCTCTCGCAAGGAATGAAACGAACCAAACGTATGGAATACAACTTCAGGCATATAGAAAAAAAATGGCAGCAGGACTGGACGAAGAATAATGTGTACGCGGTCGCCAACGACTCCGTCAAACCAAAATATTATGTCCTGGATATGTTTCCCTATCCTAGCGGAGCGGGACTTCATGTAGGTCATCCATTGGGCTATATCGCCAGCGATATTTATGCGCGTTACAAGCGGTTGAAAGGATTTAATGTGCTGCATCCTATGGGCTACGATGCCTTCGGGCTACCGGCCGAGCAATATGCCCTTGACCGGGGTATCCATCCGGCGATCAGCACAGAGCAAAATATTCAAAACTTCCGTGCCCAGCTCGATAAAATCGGCTTTTGCTTTGATTGGAATCGCGAGGTGCGAACGTCGGATCCACAGTATTACCGGTGGACGCAATGGATTTTCCTGCAATTATTTGAGAGTTACTTCGACCGCAGCCAGGGGCGGGCTGTGCCCATCGGTGAACTGGTGGATCAGTTTGAGCGCCTAGGTAACGTCAACCAACCCTGCCCAGATGATGGCACTCTGCAATTTTCCGCAGCCGACTGGTCGGGGTACGAGGAAAAAAAACGGCGTCAAATCCTCATGCACTATCGCCTGGCCTATTGTGGCATGGGGGAAGTCAACTGGTGCGAGGCGATGGGCACGGTGCTGGCCAATGACGAAGTAATCAACGGGGTGAGCGAACGTGGCGGATACCCGGTCGTGAAAAAAAAACTCCGTCAATGGTATTTGCGGATCACCGAATATGCGGACCGCTTGCTGGCCGGTTTACAGCAGGTCGAATTCAGTGAGGCCATGAAGGAAATGCAAACCAATTGGATCGGCAAGAGTTATGGCGCGGAAATTTCTTTTGCATTGCGGGACTCAGCCTCCAGCTTGATGGTTTATACCACCCGACCGGACACGATCTTTGGGGTCGACTTCATGGTTATAGCGCCCGAACATGATCTGGTGGAACAGATCACCACGCCGGAACAAAAATCCCAAGTTCAAGAATATGTCGCCTACGTGAAGAGCCGCAGCGAACGGGAACGCATGGCGGAAAAAAGAATTACCGGATGTTTCACCGGCGGCTATGCCACCCACCCGTTCACGGGAGCCGATATTCCCATCTGGATATCGGAATATGTGCTGGCCGGCTACGGCACAGGGGCCATCATGGCCGTACCCTGTGGCGACGAACGCGATTTTAAATTTGCCAAACAATTCAACCTCCCCATTACCAACATCATCGGCTCGCACTACGATGGACTGCAGGCCAACCCCACGAAGGATGCCATCTTGGAAAACAGCGGATTTCTGAATGGCTTGGTGATGCGCGAAGCCATCGAAGTCGCCCTACGCAAACTCGAAGAAGAAAGAATCGGCCGAAGGAAGGCTAATTACCGCATGCGCGATGCAGCATTTAGCCGTCAGCGTTATTGGGGCGAGCCCTTTCCCATCGTCTGGATGAACGCAGAAGCCTATCCATTGGAGGAAAATCAGCTCCCCTTGCAGTTGCCGCAAGTAGACAGCTATCGAGCAGGTCCAGAAGGCGAAGGCCCTCTGGCTAACTTGCCCGAATGGACCGCCAGGAATTTGGAAACCAATACCATGCCTGGATATGCCGGTTCATCCTGGTATTTTTTGCGGTATATGGATCCGCACAACCAGGAGAGATTCTGCGACCGAAAGGCCAGTGATTATTGGGGCCAGGTCGATGTCTACGTAGGGGGAACCGAACATGCGGTCGGCCATTTGCTTTACAGCCGGATGTGGACTAAGGTCTTATATGATTTAGGATATATTGGCTTCGATGAACCCTACAAAAAGCTGGTCAACCAGGGTATGATCCAGGGCTCCAGCCGGATGGTGTACCGGCTAAGTGGAACCAATACGTTTTATTCATTTTCTCTCTACGAGCAGCGTCGCCAGCAGGCTACTCCGGCCGACGCATCCGATGTGGTACATCCCCTGTTTGTTTTTGATGTACTGCACGTTGATGTCAACTTAGTCGATGGCGTCGAACTGGATATCAAAGGATTTAAACAATGGAGACCGGAATTTGCGTCCGCAGAATTCCTGTTGGAAAATGGCAAATATATCTGCGGCACGGAGGTGGAGAAAATGAGTAAATCCAAATTCAATACCGTCAATCCCGATGACCTCGTTTCCAGGTTCGGTGCCGATACCTTCCGCATGTATGAAATGTTCCTGGGGCCCGTTGAACAGAGTAAGCCCTGGGATACCAAAGGTATCGAAGGGGTCCACCGCTTTTTGAAAAAATTTTGGCGACTGTTCTTCGACGAGGCCAGTGGGCAAGTATTATGGATCGATGAGGATCCTGCGCATCAGGAATGGAAAACCCTACATAAGGCCATTCGTAAAGTGGAAGAAGACACCGAGCGATTTTCCTTCAACACCGCCGTCAGCGCACTGATGATCGCCGTAAATGAACTCAGCGATCTCAAATGCCATAAGAAGAAAATCCTGGAAAATTTAGTGGTCATCCTGGCTCCATATGCGCCACATATCACCGAGGAACTCTGGCATGCCCTGGGCCATGAGGGGTTTATCCTGGATGCCGACTACCCCCAAGCCGATCCCAAATACCTGGTTGAAACATCCAAAGATTACCCGGTCGCCATCAACGGCAGGACCAGAACGGAACTCAGCCTTTCCTTGGACGCCACCCAAAGCGAGGTGGAACAACTGGTATTGGCCAATGACCTGATTAAAAAATGGCTGGACGGTAAAGAACCCAAAAAAATCATCTATGTTAAAAATAAGATGATCAACATCGTCGTCTAAGCGTGGCCCGTGGCCACCTGCTGGACCACAACGCTTATCATTTTGGACTAGTTTCTCGAACGAACCGGACAAGGGCGCTGGTGTGTTCGTCGGCGAATAACCTGGCTTCGTATCGCTTGTCCCCCATAAGCACCACCATGAGCGAAGTATTCGGAGGAATGGAACCTAGATTTTCGGCTACCATTACCAACTCGTTGTCGTTATCTAGCCTACTTACCGGGATCATTATTTTATAGGGCTGATCGGTTAGACCGATATCCTGTTTAAGTAAATTCCCGTTGAGGAATACGGCGATGGAATCACCGTCAATCTCTGCGTCGTCATAAAATCGGAGTTCCACAGAGTCCCCGGCAATGGGGATAACCGTCTGCAGAGTCTTGGACCGTCCCGCAAATTTTTGTGTGGGCGTCAGAGCCACTGCGGGTTCTGGGGGCAAGGGGGGCACGCTTATCGCCGCAGGCTTGGGTTCGGCCTGCGCCGGCTTGATGTCCTGAACCTGATGGGGAGCAAGGGATTGTCCCGTTGCCCGATCGTTGTCCTGCGGGGCTGGCACTGGCCCTGCATAGGCCAGAGTAGCTATACTGTCGATGATCCGGGGATCACTTGCACCATGCGTATAGTTACGTAAGACGTAATTCCATGGGTCGTCGAATAGGGGACTCGTGACTTTTTGCAATTCCACCGGATTCTTTTTGCCTTCTTTGCTGTCCCGTGGCGTGCTGCTTCCCTCTAGTTTCATGATGCCTTCTCCTGGGCAATTAAAATCTGCGACAGCCAGTACCGGCCCCTGGCCTGCGGTCTGGAGCCCAGCACCGGAGCGCTGCTCCTCGAGTATCCGGTCGTCCCACCAGACGACACTGTTGGTGGCATCCTCGAAATAGCCGCGGACGGCATAACTCCGAAAATTTGCGCCCGATGTATAGTAGTAAACCGTTCCGACTAAACTGTCTCCTTCTTTGATAAGTTTGAGCTCGATTTTGGTGGATCCTATCTTTCCCCTCCAGGTACCGGTAATAGGCTGAGCCAGAGCAGAGAAGGACACGGTCAGGCTAATCAGCAGATGCAGCGCAGCTAAGCTTTTAATGGGTGCCAATGGACCGGATTTTAGGAAATGGATGGAATACTTGAACAAAAACGCATTCAATGGCCCGATAGTATGCTTGGCGGTGGCGGCGTCCTTAGCCCAAGAGATAGATATCCAGCAGGCCCTCGGGAAGGGCTAGGTAAAGCTTCTTATTTTTCTTGTCCATTTTCAGCAAAGTTTCTTCGTTGATGGGAATGAGTACTTCTTTGTGCTCGATTTCCAATCGGCAGAGCACTTGGTGCGGTTGTTCGATGATTTCTAGGATTTCGCCCAGTTCTACACCTTGGTTAAGGACCCGGTAGCCCACCAGCGAAATGGGGGCAGATTTGCCCGCAAATTTCAAAAAATCTGCCTCACTAAGCCAGACTTCCTGATGCAGGAGTCTGCGCGCCGATTCCCGAGAAGTAACTCCTTCCAACTGCAAGAATACCTCCTGGTCGCTTTTCAGGGTCACGGACTGGAGAAAATAGGGCAGCATTTCCCCAGTTTTCTCTTCCAGGTAGATGACTTCCAACCCTTTAAGGGCGGTTTTCTTACCCAAATGGTGCACCAGCAGGATCTGCCCACCCAGGCCATGGGCAGCAACCAATTTTCCTATGTTGCGGTAGTTATTCATCTGTATGCGCGGACACCAGGCCTCGGGCCCGAAGTTGCAAAAAAAAATCCCGGAACCAGCAACCGTCCGGGATTTACTAAGCTATGGGAAGCGGGTTACCCTTCGGCCCCGTTTTCAGCGTTCTTTTCTACGCGCCGGACTGGAGCTTGGCCCCTCCTGGCATTGTACTTGGCTTTCTTGTTCTCATCCATGCGTTTCTTCAGGTGCGTTTCATGCTCGCTATGCCATTTCTGGAATTTCTCCATGGCAGCGGCTTCGTCGAATAGCCCCAGTTTGACGCCCCGTAACAAGTGTTTTAGATACAATACCCCCTTAAACGATAGGATGCGCCGCACTGTGTCGGTCGGCTGGGCTCCTTTGTGCAACCAATCCAAGGCTTTTTGCCTGTCAAGTTGAACAGAAGCGGGAACAGTCAGAGGATTGTACGTACCGATTTTCTGGATGAATTTACCATCTCTGGGAGCCCGTATGTCGGCCACCACGATGAAATAAAATGGTCTTTTCTTAGACCCATGACGCTGGAGTCTGATTTTTACTGGCATCTTAAATAGAAATTTAAATGCGTTAACTAATAGGGTTTTCTTTTGTGGATTGCAAAAATAGCAATCAAAACCAATAAAGCAAAGTTAATATATCCACGGCTAAGGACCAATCGGGACATATGATTTTTTTATGAACGGCATGTGTCATTTCTTGCCCACTCCAGGGCGCCCGCCCATGGGCATTTTATTCATTGTTTTCATCATTTGTTTCATTTGTTCGAATTGCTTCAGAAAGGCGTTGATTTCGGCCAGTTCTTTGCCGCTGCCTGTGGCGATCCGTTTGCGGCGACTCTGATCGATGACGTCCGGATTGGCGCGCTCGAAGGGCGTCATTGAATTGATTATAGCTTCCACACCTTTAAATGAGTCGTCGCTGATGTCGATATCTTTAACTGCCTTGCCGACACCCGGAATCATACCAAGCAGGTCCTTGATGTTCCCCATTTTTTTGATCTGCTGCAACTGTTGTTTAAAATCTTCGAAATCAAATTGATTTTTCCGAATCTTCTTTTCCAGGCGGCGCGACTGTTCATCACTGAATTGTTCCTGCGCTTTTTCCACCAAGGTCGTGATATCGCCCATGCCCAAGATCCGTTGAGCCATACGCTCGGGGTAAAACACGTCCAAAGTATCTAGCTTCTCCCCGCTGCTCACAAATTTGATCGGTTTGTTCACCGTGTACTTAATGGACAGGGCTGCTCCACCTCGGGTATCTCCGTCCAGCTTGGTGAGTACGACACCAGTAAAATCGAGTCGATCGTCAAAGGATTTCGCGGTGTTCACCGCATCCTGACCCGTCATGGAATCGACGACGAAAAGTATTTCTTGCGGGCTCAGCGCCTTTTTGATTTGGGCAACTTCCTGCATCATGGCCTCGTCTAAAGCCAGCCGTCCGGCGGTATCGATAATCACGACGTTCTTATTTGTGCTACGCGCTTCCCTGACCGCGTGCTCGGCGATCTCGAGGGCCACCTTGTTATCGGCTTCACTATACACATCCACTCCAATCTGGCCGCCCAGAATAGTCAATTGATCGATCGCAGCCGGTCGATAAATATCCGCTGCCACCAGCAAGGGCGACAAGCCTTTTTTATTCTTGAGGTAGCTGGCCAGTTTGGCGCTGAAGGTGGTCTTACCACTACCTTGCAGGCCAGCGATGAGGATAATTGCCGGGTTGCCCTTCGCATTCAGGTCACTTTCGGTTGCCCCCATGAGCTGAACCAATTCATCTTTGACGATTTTCACCAACAACTGTCCCGGGCTCACGGCCGTCAGCACACTTTGTCCCATGGCCTTCTCCCGCACTGCGTCGGTGAATTCCTTAGCAATCTTATAGTTTACATCGGCATCAATCAACGCTCTTCGAATATCCTTTACCGTGGCCGCCACGTTCAGTTCCGTAATACGGCCCTGTCCCCGAATCTGCTTAAAGGCCGATTCCAACCTATCCGACAAACTTTCAAACATTGGCCAAAACGATTTTATGCATGGACGAAAAAATAAAAGTGAATACAACCGAAGTTATATTCACTTTGACAGAAGGGCAAATTTAGCAAAATCTAAGCGTAAATATTATGCCAAATGCATGGTTTTTGTTAAACTATATCCCCAGGTAACTCCTCAGCATTTTCGACCGAGAATTACTCCTGAGCTTGGTAATGGCCTTGTCTTTGATTTGTCGAACGCGCTCCCGAGTCAGGTTGAATCGCTCTCCGATGTCTTCCAGACTCATGGGATGATCTACGCCGATGCCAAAGAAAAAGCAAATGACCTCCTTTTGCCTTTCGGTTAAGGTTTTGAGGGAGCGGTCGATTTCTTGTTTTAAGGACTCCTTATGCTCGATGTTGGTTTCCGCCCGCTCCGCGTTGGGGTTCTCCATCACATCGATGAGCGTGTTGTCCTCCCCTTCCGACAAGGGCGTATCCACGCTCACATGGCGCCCTCCAATGCCCAGGGTCGAAGACACCTCCTCGATATCCAGTTCGAGTATCTCGGCCAGTTCTTCGGGCGATGGCTCACGCTCAAATTGCTGCTCCAGTTGGGAATAGGCTTTCTGGATGCGATTGGTAAGCCCCACCTTGTTCAAGGGGAGTCGAACAATCCTGGATTGCTCGGCCAGGGCCT
Organism: uncultured Chitinophagaceae bacterium; assembly: GCA_963742225.1. Taxonomy (GTDB): domain Bacteria; phylum Bacteroidota; class Bacteroidia; order Chitinophagales; family Chitinophagaceae; genus Puia. Next base: position 335,008 of record CAVULD010000007.1, read on the forward strand.
GCAGGATACTCTGGCGGATCCACCAGACGGCGTAGGAAATAAATTTAAATCCTCGGGTTTCATCGAAGCGCTGGGCGGCCTTAATCAAGCCTAAATTGCCTTCGTTGATTAAATCTGGCAGGGTAAGTCCTTGGTTTTGATACTGTTTGGCAACAGATACCACGAAACGCAGGTTGGCTTTGGTAAGCTTATCTAGAGCTTTCTGGTCTCCTTGCTTGATTCGGATGGCAAGCTTTACTTCTTCTTCGGGACTGATTAATTCAACTTTTCCGATTTCCTGAAGGTATTTTTCTAAGCTCTGGGACTCACGATTGGTAATACTCTTGGTGATCTTGAGTTGACGCATACTCATAGGCCGGTCATTTTAAAGGGTTTATAGGTTATCTGGTTTTCTAGTATATGATGGATAATGAAAAAACGAATTATTGATACTTTTCGTGTAACCCAGGCGTCAACTCAAAAATAGCATCACCGATAAGCAATTTAACGGTTTTGGGACGATAATCCAAATAAAACTTACCTAAATAATTGGTTGTCATGATATTTAGAGTCATTTGATTCAATCTCAACCGGTTATTCTTTAACAAAATTTGGTTTAAAATTATTTTGATGGAAGGATTATTTCTTTATAATTGCAGGATTGCACAGAATTCGTTATATTCTATGCTTGCAGTGGAAGGTTTAGCGGTGATCCTGGATTGCCTATAGAAATCCGAAATTGCCGGAATGTTTGGTAACCAGATACAATTTGATATGTAGATGACTAAGAAACAGCTGTTCACTTTAGAATATCCTTTAAAATGCTCACCCTCCATTTTATACGATTTTTTAAGTACCCCCGCCGGATTGCAGGAATGGTTTGCTGATAAAGTTGATGAGCGAGATAACGTCTTTAGCTTCTCCTGGAATGGATCCACCGATAAAGCCGAAGTGCTGGAAAGTGAAATGGAGAAATTCATACGCTTCCACTGGTCGCAGGCTCCCAAGGAGGAGTTCTTCGAATTCCGCATTGAGAAATCGGAAGTCACCAACCAAACCATTCTAATAATTAAAGATTTTGCGGAGAAAAAAGACATCAAGGACCAGAGCCAATTGTGGAACTATCAGGTGAAGGATCTTTTTCATCGCCTGGGCAATTAAATCTCCAGCGCCCGGAGGATTTCTGCGAGTCGGACCAGCAGCAAGTCAGGCGCCTGGTCCCATGGAAGCAGAGAAACTTTAGCCGTAATTTTCAGAAACTCCGAGGACTGCGTAAGCCGCAGAAATTCTTGCTCATTGACCTGGTCCATGCGCAGATAATTTTCCTGGCTTAGGTCATGTTGCCATTCATCACTGGACGTACAGAGATAAAAATCACGTTGACTAAGCCGTGGGATATGACTGGCAATGCGGTTGCATATCTCCACCTTGTGCTGGCCTTTCAAATGCAGGGTGATGCTAAAATAGTGGGCCCACCAGAAAAACGTGCGGATAGCAAAGACCGATTCCTTGGTAAAGAGTCTGGGGTAATCTAGCATGACATACGGAAGTCCCTGGTAATTTTCTCCTTTGGAGATTTTCGCATTTGTCTGCTTGGCCTCTTGTGGCAAGTCAGCCATATGAATGAGGTGTTGCATCTCTTCGGCTAAGCTACCGAACAAGTCCATCACCTTTTGGATAATGGCATTCTTTGTTAAAATCCATTCAGCACTCGTCACCAACCGCATTTGCTCTGGGGAAAGCCGTATTTTTGCGTCATTCATGTGCTAAAGGTATCTATCATTTCAGAAAGTAAAGACCTGTGATAAAAAAGCTGGATACGCTGATCATTAAGGCATTTATAGGTCCTTTCATTGCCACTTTTTTCATCACCGTGTTCGTGCTGGTGCTGCAATTCTTCTGGTTGTACATCGACGATATCGTGGGCAAGGGACTGGATTCCGCAACCATTGGCAAATTCGTCCTTTACGTCTCAGCAACTCTGGTGCCGCTCGCCCTGCCATTGGCGGTTCTGCTGTCGTCCATCATGACCTTTGGCAATTTAGGGGAAAGCTTTGAGCTGATTGCCATCAAGTCGGCGGGTATCCCATTAATCCGTTTCATGCAGCCCTTGTTTTTTGTCTGCCTAGTGATTAGCGGGATCGCCTTTTTGTTCAACAATTATTTCATTCCGGTAGCCGAATTAAAAATGCAGACGATGAAATTTGATATCATTGTCTCCAAGCCTGCCTTTGATATCAAGGAAGGCGTCTTTTACGATAAAATAGACGGCTACGTGATCAAGATTGGCAAGAAAGATAAGGACGGCTCCAACATCAGCGATATTCTCATTTACCAGCAGAATTACAACCTCCAAGATGTCGTCATCGTAGCCGAAAAAGGCAAAATGACGATCACTCCGGACAAGAAATTTCTGGAATTCAATCTGGAAAACGGATGGAATTACCAAGAAGAGGGACCACACAACACAACCAACACCCATTACTACCGGATCGGATTCAAAACCTATAAAAAGGTGTTTGACTTAAGTTCGTTCAAACTCAATAAAACGCAAGACAGTGCCTTTAAGAACAACTACATGATGCTTAACATGAGGCAGTTGACCAGGGTCATTGACTCCCTCGAGCACAGCATGGCCTCTTACAGAACGCGGTCAGAAGCCGATATGCGGAGCTACATTCGCTCCATCAAATACCTGGATTCTCCCTGGATGAGTACACAAAGCCAGGCGGCGACGCCCAAAGTCAAATCCTTCAAGGAGCTGATACCTGACAATGCGAAGAGCTATGTGTCAGAACGATCCACCTCCGCCGCTAACCAGATCAAATCCGTTAACGATCAAACAGCCCTATTTTTTGATAACGAAAGGCAGAACCTGCTTCTTCACCTAATGGCCTGGCACGAAAAGATTACTATGTCCATAGCGTGCATCGTCCTGTTCTTGATCGGCGCCCCCTTGGGATCCATCATCCGCAAGGGCGGAATCGGCATGCCCCTGATATTCGCCGTCATCTTCTTCGTCATTTTTTTTCTGCTCAATAATTTCGGTAGAAAACTGGTCAAACAAGAAGTGCTCATGCCCATTGCTGGCATGTGGATGGCTACCTACGTGCTCACGCCGGTTGGCCTGTTTCTGACCTACAAAGCCTTGCATGATTCCAATCTGTTCAATCGGGAGTTTTATTTCCGGACGTATCAAAAATTGCGTCTGGCCAGAAAGGCTGCGTTCAGCAGATTTATGGCCAGACGAGCTGAAGCTAAGAACGGAAGTTAAATTTCTGATCCAAGACTATCCAAAGCCCAATTAGTTTTCTACATTTGACCAAATTTTTTTCTCCTTGGACAAGACCCAGGATAATTATCGCATGCAGCAATGGGTCGTCGTCGTGGCCTTTATCCTCTTTGCCCTGAAGGTGGTAGCCTATTTGATTACTCATTCCGTTGCCGTCCTCACCGATGCCCTAGAAAGCACTGTCAATGTCATCGCAGGCCTGATCGGACTTTACAGCCTCTACGTTGCCGCCAAGCCCAGTGACGAGGACCACCCTTATGGCCATGGCAAGGCCGAATTTATTTCAGCAGCCATTGAAGGCACCCTCATCATTGTAGCCGGTCTGGTCATGATTGGGGAAGCGGTATTCCACTTGGTGTACCCGGGTCAGATTCAGCAAGTCGATTATGGGATTATCCTGGTAGCAATTTCCGCAATAGTCAATTTTGGCGTAGGCTTTTATGCCACCCGACAGGGGAAAAAAAATAAATCCTTAGCTCTGGAAGCCAGCGGACGCCATTTGCTATCGGATACCTATTCCACGGTAGCGGTAATTGTCGGGCTGATCCTGATTTATTTTACGCATATCCAACAGATCGATAGCCTGGTGGCTATTCTCATTTCCCTCGCAATCATTGTGATCGGTTACCGGATCGCCCGTCAATCCCTGGCGGGTATCATGGATGAGGCAGACAAAAAAATACTCTCCCGCTTAATCGAATTGCTTAACCACCATCGCCATCAAAATTGGATTGACATCCACAACCTCAGAGTCATTAAGTTCGGCCACGTCCTGCATGTGGACTGCCACCTGACGGTCCCTTGGTACATGAATGTGCGCGACTCGCAGGTGGAAATCGAGAAACTCACCCAGATCATTCAGGAAGAATTGGGGGAATCCATGGAGTTTTTTGTCCACGCCGACGGCTGCCTGGATTTTTCCTGCACCATCTGTACTAAAAGCGACTGCCCGGTCCGACTGCACCCCTTTGAAAAGCAGGTCGAATGGACACTTGACAACATCCTTACCGACCAAGCACATCGCCTGGCGGCCGATTGACTCTCCCTGGGTTTGGATAAAACCCGCTAAATTCGCTCGGAAATTCTCGGTTGAACAACAAACCCTAACATTCTAAATAAGAGGTTCATGAAAGATTGGCAAGAATACCTGGACAAGAATAAAGAACGCTTCCTGGCGGAGTTGATGGGCCTGTTGCGTATTCCCTCGGTAAGTGCGCGCTCCGAGCACCGGGAGGATATGAAGCTATGCGCCGATGCGGTATGCAGAAGCTTGTTAGCCGCCGGAGCCGATGAGGCTCGAGTGTATCCAACGGACGGCCATCCGGTGGTGTTTGGGCAAAAAATTATTGATCCCAAAAAACCTACCGTGCTGGTATATGGACATTACGATGTTCAGCCGCCTGACCCCCTGAACTTGTGGCACAGTGGCCCCTTCGATCCAGTCATCAAGGATGGCAAGATCTATGCTCGCGGATCGGCCGACGACAAAGGACAATTCTACATGCATGTCAAGGCGTTGGAATTGATGAATAAAACCAACACCCTAGTGACCAACATCAAATTCATTATTGAAGGAGAAGAAGAGGTCGGCTCACCTAACCTGGGAAAATTTGTGGCCACGCATAAAGATCTACTGCAAGCCGACGTGATCCTGATTAGCGATACGTCCATGATCAGCCTCGAACAACCTTCCATTGATATCGGTGTGCGGGGATTGTCCTATATCCAGGTGGAAGTCACGGGACCGAACCGGGACCTGCATAGTGGGGTATATGGAGGAGCCATTGCCAATCCCATCACGATGCTGGCCAAGATGATTGCCTCATGCCACGACCAAAACAACCATATCACTATCCCAGGTTTTTACGATGATGTGCTGGACGTGAGTGCGGAGGAAAGAAAGCTTCTTGCCAGGGCACCTTTCGATGAAGAGGCCTATAAAAGAGACCTGGGCATAACCTCCTTGTGGGGTGAAAAAGGATACAGTACCTCCGAACGCACGGGAATCCGACCCACCCTGGAAGTCAATGGCATTTGGGGTGGCTATACTGCAGAAGGTGCCAAGACGGTGCTTCCATCAAAGGCCTTCGCCAAAATATCAGCGCGGCTTGTACCCAACCAGTCATCCAGAAGACTTACCGATCTATTGCTGGACTATTTCACCCGGATCGCGCCGCCAGGGGTCTCGGTCAAAGCCGAAGAGCATCATGGGGGCGAGCCCTATTTGACGCCCATCGATTCGAAAGCTTACCGGGCGGCTGAAAAAGCCATTGAGGCTAGCTTCGGAAAAAAACCAATCCCCGTGCGCGGCGGAGGCAGCATTCCCATATCGGCCTTGTTTGAACGGGAACTGGGAATAAAGATCGTCTTTATGGGTTTTGGCCTGGACAGCGATAACCTGCATTCCCCTAACGAAAAATTTGAATTGAATAATTTTTACAAGGGGATCGAAACCATTCCATACTTCCATCGCTTTTTTGCAGAAACCCCATAGCACCCTTTTGCGGACATTTCTCGGAGGCGGGTCGACCTGCGTTGATTCAGGATTTTTTAAATTTGGTGATGACAGACATAGAAAAACTTCGGTTGGATAAATACCTCTGGGCTATTCGCCTGTTTAAGACCAGGGCCCAAGCTTCCCAGGCCTGCGATAAAGGGAGGGTGAAGTGGTCGGGGGATGCAGCCAAGGGCTCCAGGCAGGTACGTCTGGGCGATGAATACGAAGTAAAGACCGAATCCAAGCGGTGGCGAATTAAAGTAACTGGGCTGCTCGATCGGCGCCTGCAATTTAGTGAGGCTTCCAAATATTACCAGGACATCACGCCACCCGAAGAGATCGAAAGGCTGCAATTTCAATCGGCTAGTTTTAATACCGGGAAGCGGCTTAGTAAAGTTGGCCGTCCGACCAAAAAGCAGCGAAGGGACCTGGATGAATTTTACGAGGATTGATCTAAGTCACCTAATCATTTGTTCACGTTTCACTATCCCCGGATGGAGTTGGGGCAATATGCGAATCGATATCATTACAGTCTTGTCGGAGCTTTTGGAAAGTCCCTTCTCCCATTCCATCCTCAAGAGGGCAAAGGATAAGGGGCTTTTGGACGTCCGGGTGCACTCCTTGCGCAAATGGGCCATCAACGAATATGGCCAGGTGGACGATTACCAGTTTGGAGGCGGCGCTGGCATGGTCATGATGTGCGAACCCCTGGCCAATGCCATCGATTCCCTGCGAAAGGAAGTGCACTACGATGAGGTCATATTTATGACCCCTGATGGTGAGCGGTTTACCCAACATAGAGCCAACCAGTTATCTCTGAAAGAAAATCTGCTGATACTCTGTGGACATTATAAAGGAATCGACCAGCGGATCCGCGATCACTACATCACCCTGGAGATTTCGATCGGCGATTACGTACTGAGTGGTGGAGAATTGCCAGCCGCGATTTTGGTGGATGCCATTGGAAGGCTTCTGCCAGGTGTACTCAACGATGAAACTTCAGCACTCTTCGATTCCTTCCAGGACAACCTACTCGCACCTCCCGTCTATACCCGACCCGCCGATTTTCGAGGTTGGAAAGTCCCGGAAGTGCTGCTTAGCGGCGATCCGAAAAAAGTGGAAGAGTGGCGCTATGAGCAATCGCACAAACGGACTAAAGAAAGACGTCCAGATTTGTCAAATGAATAAGAGCAGGAAAAAATACTATTGTCTTGTTTCCTGAAGGGTCAAATGGCTGGAGCCCAGTTGATTCATTTAGCAATGATTGCAGTTCCACCGCCGTCGGGCAAAGGAACAAAAGGGATACCCCGTTCGGTACAAAATACTTCCACCGCCCTCCGGGCTCCTTTATAAAGGTCATTATTGACATCATGGATTAATATATATCCTCCTTCTACTAACCTAGGATAAAAAAAAATCAACCCATGGTATATGGGTTCATACAAATCAGCATCTAAGCTGACCAAAACGAATTGATCCTCGACTGATTTAGCCGATTCTGGAAAAAATCCTTTCACCGGAACGCATTTATCCCTATGCGGCATTAAAGCAAGCACTTTCTCCACGGAAGTTTCAGCAAAGTTTTGGTCAGCCGATGAAAAATCGTGCTGCTTCTCGTTGCTGATATCTCGCTGATCAAATCCTTCAAATGTGTCAAACAAATACAGCAATTTTGTTGGAAAATAGCCATTTATATATCTGGCGAATTTCCCCTTATAAACCCCTAATTCCGCCACATTGCCCAGCAAGCCTTTTCTTTCTATTTCATAACTTAGGAGTTCAAGGGTGGCCAAGCGCACTTTATCAAAATAATTCCTGTCCATGACCCTTTCCCTCGTTAAATAAGTAAGGGATTCCGAAATGATTATCTTGCGCTTGTGCAAGGTCCGACCGAACACATAATTAATGCCTTTAGCAAGGGTTTTCCACATATAACGCTATTTTCATTTTGACCCGATACGTTGTCATTTCCAATGGGAAATCGCATACCTTGATTTAATGCAAGATTAGAAATAAAAACTCAAAAAAGCGTCATTTTCTCCGTGTGCCCGGGGATCTAAAGCACGTGCGGGTGGGTTTTAAGCCAACAGGGTCCTACCAGGTACGAGTTAGAAACCAACTATTCCTGCTCTGGACAAGGGTTCAAATTTTCGCATGCTAAATTCCGATACTAAATACGAAATTTGCGTCCAAATTCATATGCTTTCCCTCAAAGAATCCCAATCTATTTATTTATTCCGCTAAAGCTGTCCAAATTTATATGAAGGAACCAAATGCGCCTATCTCCCAGAAAATAAAAAAATTTATACATACTCCAAGATACTTCTTTGAAAAAATTCGTTTGAAGTGGCTTTTCCTGCTTCATCGACGGGACCCGAACCTGAAAGGGCCTCTTCATCCCCATGATGGTATGTTCGATGGTAGTGTTGAGCATTACCTTCGCGTAGGCGAAGATGCCATAAGGCTCATGGAGCAATCATTGAAAGCAGCAAATTTGGGCTGGGGCCAAATGCATGCAATTCTTGATATGCCCTGCGGCTATGGTCGGGAATTGCGAATCCTAGTTACCAAGGTTCCCGCCAATAGGATAACGGCATGCGATATACTGCAAGAGCAAATAGACTTTTGTGCTAAAGAATTCGGCTGTAAGAAGTATTTATCCTCCAATGATCTTTTATCCATTCAATTTCCTGAAAAATATTCTTTGATTTGGGTGGGTTCATTATTTACGCACCTGGACAAGAACCGGTTTGAGGATCTGTTGCGATTGCTTTTTGGCGCACTTAGCCAGAACGGAGTTTTGGTTTTTACGGCACACGGAAAATACTCCGTGGATATTTTTGATTCATACTGGCAAAAAGGTTTCGCGCCTATGAACGCACCCGAAGTGGCTAACAAATTATCCGAAAATGGTGGCTTTTATTATTGGCCTTACAAGTATGATCCAACGTTTGGAATATCCATCAGCCTTAATGAGTATGTAAATTCATTGTGCGAAAAAGTATTCGACAATAAAGGGAAAATAATCATGTATGAAGCTAAAGGTTGGGATCAGCATCAAGACGTTTATGCAGTCCAAAAGGCGGGCTGAGTTTACCCAGCTGTGAAAAGGAATTATACGGATCATCAAAAAATTCAGATTTGCGAAGTCCATACATCTTCAAAGGCAATTGGTCGTTACTGAGTTGAATAATCCATGCAGTAGAGTTCAACCATTCATTATACCCCGCAATTGCACCAAAAAAAACGTGAATTTGCAAATCCAGGTTGAAGAGCATGGCAAACCGAAACCAGTATCTAATACTCGAATTTCATCAATTGACTAATCGCACCTGGGGATAAGGCCCTATTGTAAATTCTAATCTGGTCGATTACCCCATTGAAGAAGTAAGGCCAATTAGGATCTCCATGCTTACCAATGTACAAACTGTCGGAGTTCGGTGTAAACGTGTCAGACTTGGCTATGGCACTCTTTAGCTGGCCATTGATGTATAACTTGCTCTGGACGCCGTCGAAGGTGTACACAATATAATACCATGCACCAAGTTTAACAATTGATGTATCGCTTCCTGCACCAACACTATTGCCTAGTGGATTATTATCCCCAAAAAAACAAAAAAGAAACTCATTGCTCGTGTCATAGTTACTATTGCATGAATTAGCAAAATCATCAAAGCGAAGAGCATAAAATCCATTCACATTATCAGGATATCCTTTGCCGACAATTTGGTTTGCGTGGCAAGGAACGTCTGAGTTGAAACCATTTACTTTTACTATGGCGTAAATCGTAACGTATTGGGGCTTAAGGTCGGGCTATTAGGTACAGACATATACGATGTAGTTCCGTCGAATAAATAGGCGTTGTTAGCATTACCAAACCTATCCGCAGTCTGCGTAGCATTATTATTAAACGATATGTTATTGTTATACCCACTGCTATCTGCGAGACTTCCTCCGGTAAAATTATAATAAGCAACAAGACCGCTTGTTAGGTCATAAATGCTGTCTACTACTACTGTTGTATCATGAACTGTTAAATACGTGGTGTCATAATACGTATTCGTTTTTTCGCAAGAATAGAGGGGGACAGTTGCAGAAAGAACCATCATAAACACAAACACGTTGAAAAGAATCATTTTTACTAATCTGGCCATTGGAAGCAATTTGGTTAACAAAAAAATATTTTTACTGGTCAGGATACTAGTGATTGAAGTACATCGATATCTAACCCTTAGCATGAAATGTAAAAATTTAAATCTGGTTTTCACATAGTGCTATTACTTTATTATCGTGGTTCGCATGAATTGTAAAATCATGTCTCCTTCCGTTTCAAGGTAAAATGACATGACCAGTGCTTGCCACGGTAAGTGTTTTCCCTTAGATTTTTTTGTATGAATAAGTTCGATCGAAGCACGCATAGTACGTGCCCAATGCATGTGCAATAAATAAAAAAAAGGGCTAGATAATTCTAGCCCTTTTGCAAACATTTGGCGATTCACTTGACTATTACATTTTAGGCATATCAAATATGTGCGGATCGATCTCCTTGTTGATGACCACTTTTGAGCTGGTTATATTTAATGTAAATCCCTGAGGAACGGTAAGCTGAATCGTCATGGGATAGACAAAACCGTAGTCGGTCTTCTTATAATCGGCAAACGTTATCGTGGTGAGTGCATCCTGACCTTGCACGCTGACCGTCATTTCCTGTTTCATGATATAATAGGTCGTGGGGTCGATGTAATACGTATACACTGCACTGTCTTTACTGGTGAGTTTAATCTTATAATCCTTCACGCCATTATTGTCGGAGGTGCCCTCTAGTTCCACTTTATTGCCTTTGGCGGCATAATCGATCAGGGGGCTGCCTGGTTCTCCTGGATCGAACTGCGCCTTGGCTCCGCGCATCATATCTGCAGGTATAGAATCGGCTGTGGTCTTTCCTTGCATAGGATTGATCTGCCAGCCAAAAGTGGGCGTAATGCAGGTAACAATTTTCGAACCAGCGAAATCCATTTCCGATTTATACCCCTTACCAACAAGGATAGTTGTGACAGTAGGCGCGTTGTTGCCCATGACCTCCATGGAAGCTTCGGCGTAAACGCTTTTGATCCCATCGATTTTTTCTTTGCCTCCGATTGCATCGACGTGTTTGGCGATGATGTCGTCAACCGATTGGGCATGCGCAGAAGCCAAACCTACCAGGAGGCTCATCGCTATCAATCTAAGTTTGCGTGTTTTCATTTAGTTATTTTTTTATGTATTTAGTTGAATTACCCCAAAAATAAGCTCCTTGTTCATGCCGGCCGCCTGTTTTTTCATGTATTTGACAAGCGGCGTCTGCTGTCCACAGCCGATTGGCGAGAGTTAGCGATAAATAAATCGCTAATTTCCCGGGCCCAAATGCAGGTTTATGAATGTACGGATTAAAGGCAATCTAGTCGATATATTCTCCCAAAAAGTTTTCCTGGCCGAAGTCGAGGTGGTCGATGGAATGATTGGATCCATCCGTGAGCTGGCAGCTACCGGACCTGAAGGTGCCCAGGCCCAAATGCCCACCCATTTTATCATGCCAGGGTTCGTCGATGCCCATGTCCATATCGAGAGTTCCATGTTAATACCTGCTGAATTTGCCAGGCTAGCCGTGGTCCACGGCACGGTAGCAACCGTCAGCGATCCGCACGAAATCGCCAATGTTTGCGGAGTCCGCGGCGTAGACTTCATGATCGAAAATAGTCATCTGGTCCCCTTTAAATTCTATTTCGGCGCGCCCAGTTGCGTGCCGGCCACCGTATTCGAGACTGCAGGTGCAGTCCTGGACGCGGCCGCCGTAAAAGGGCTGCTCCAACGACAGGAAATAAAGTACTTGAGTGAGATGATGAATTTCCCGGGCGTACTCAATAAGGACCCCGAGGTGATGGAAAAAATTGAAGCGGCAAGAAAGCAGGGCAAGCCCGTTGACGGACACGCACCCGGTCTGAGGGGTTTGCAGGCAAAGCAATATATAGATGCGGGCATATCGACCGATCACGAATGTTTCACCAAAGAAGAAGCGCTGGACAAGCTCCGATTCGGCATGAAAATCATCATCCGAGAAGGAAGCGCGGCCAAAAATTTCGAGGCGCTGATCGACTTGTTGCAAGACTATCCTGACCAGATGATGTTTTGCAGCGACGACAAACACCCCGACAGCCTGGTTGAAGGCCATATCAATCAGTTATGTGCCAGAGCGGTAGCCAAAGGCATCAGCCTCTTCTCCGTCTTAAAAGCGGCTTGTCTTAACCCGGTAAAGCATTATGGCTTGCAAGTCGGATTGCTTCGAGTCGGCGACCCGGCGGATTTCATCCTGGTAGACAATCTGCAACATTTTCGCGTGCTAGAAACCTACATTCAGGGAGAGCTTGTGGCTCAGCAAGGTGAGAGCCTGCTTAATCCCCCCAAGCTCCGGGCTGAAGCCCAGATCAACCAGTTTAATTGTAACCCCAAGACGGTGGCAGACTTCCTGTCCCCTTCTGGTTTTGGATCAGATCAATCCGCAGTACAGGTAACCATAATCGAAGCCTTGGACGGCCAATTGATTACCAACAAAATGGCGGGAAAAGTTTCGGTTTCTAATGGCATCCTGGTCTGCAATCCCCAGGAAGATATCTTAAAAATGGTGGTAGTCAACCGCTACCGAGATGCCCCTATTGCCAAAGCCTTCGTCAAGAATTTCGGGCTGAAACGGGGGGCCATGGCCTCCTCTGTCGCCCACGACAGCCACAATATCGTTGCGGTGGGAACCGACGACGCGTCCATATGCCGGGCGGTAAACCTGATCATTGAGCAACGGGGAGGCATCAGTTGCGTCACCGACCAAGAACAAGAGGTGCTGCCGCTGCCCGTCGGGGGGTTGATGAGCCCCGAAGATGGCTATCTGGTGGCGCAAAAATACATGTCCTTGGACGCCCTGGCCAAGTCCTTGGGATCCACCTTGTCGGCTCCATTTATGACCTTGTCTTTCATGGCGTTATTAGTCATCCCACACGTAAAACTCAGTGATCTGGGACTATTCGACGGCGATAGGTTCCGGTTGGTGAGTTGAGGGAGGCCGGCATTTACCTGCTTTTTTTACCGGCGAAACGAGGGCGCTTACCGTCATTAGTGGTCCCGTCGCCTAATTCGTCTTGAAACCCTTCCTGGCACATTGTAGATTTGATAAAAAAAGCAATCCATGGAAAATACTACGGATACTCAGGGTGCAGCAAACCCCACCAATCCAGACCCCAGCCCCAACCGAAATCCTGGCAACAACCGGGTGTGGGTAGCGATGGCTTTTGTTGTGATTGGCGGGGCGATGTTTTTGCGGCAATTGGGGATATTAAACACGGACTGGCTATTTACCTGGCAGATGTTGCTGATCGTTATTGGTGTGTTTATGGGTTTCAGTCATGGGTTTCGCGGCGGCGCGTGGGCAATCTTGATCTTGATCGGATTCATTTTTTTACTCGATGATATTTTACCCGGCACTTCCCTGCACCGTTTTGCCTGGCCTGCCATCATCATAGCCATTGGCCTGCTTATGCTGGTCCGACCCCGGCGCCATGGTCCCTGGTCCAACCAGGACTGGGAAGCCAAATGGAGATATAAACAACGCTGGAAGCAGCGATTTGACCATGCCTTTCCCCCCTTTCAAGAAGGGGCCCAGAATTCTCCTGAAGATTTTTTCGAATCCACTTCGGTTTTCGGGGGTACCAAGAAAGTTGTGCTGTCTAAAAATTTTCGTGGCGCAGACATTACGTGTTTTATGGGAGGATGCGAACTGGATCTCAGCCAGGCTGATTTCCAAAACCGGGCCGTGATCGATATCACCCAAGTTTTTGGCGGCACCAAACTGATCGTGCCCTCGCATTGGAGGCTATCTACCGAAATGACCGCGTTTTTCGGCTCCATCGAAGACAAACGCGAACAACCGGTCGGAGCACCGACCGATAAAACCTTGGTCATTCAAGGTACTTCGGTCTTTGGCGGCATCGAGATTCGAAATTACTGAACCGCACGCTTGCCATCATAAGCTGATTTTATTTTGCGTAACATAAACCTTCTGCTATGAACTGGTACTTATCCAAACTTGTGTTTCAAATTATATGCGGCGAAGGAAACCATACTGCCCAATTCGATGAGCAACTCAGGCTGATTCGTGCCGAGGATGAAACGGAAGCCTATTCCCGGGCCCTGGCTCTTGGTTTGAAAGAGCAAGACGAGTTTTTCGACTCGCAGCAGAAGATTGTCCAGTGGAAATTCATCAACCTGGCGGAATTGTACAAACTCAGCGCCTTACTCGATGGCGCCGAACTTCATTCCAAAATCCAAGAGATTGATCACCCTGAGCTGTATATTGAATTGACCAATCATAAAGCCGCCCATATCCGGCAAAACAGTACCCGCAAAATGTTAGGTATTATTTAAACTTGGCTGCGTGTTAAAATCCCCTTTGTCCGTCAATAAGTTTATTTATGCATTCGCCGGCTGGTGGGCGGTGTGGAGTTTGCTGCAAGTTCTGGTAATCAAAAATGTCGGGTATGACTTGAAAGAAGCAGTGCTAGACAGTGTCTTGACTAATGTCCAATTGGTCGGAGCATGTTGGATGGTGAGCACGATGCTCAAGTATTATTTACCCCGAAAAGAGCGTTACCTGTACATGCTTTTCTTAAGCGCAGGGCTAGCGGGTCTGACCCTACTAGTCACCAAATGGCTTCTGGCCGCCCTGCTAGGTGATCAGCCCGAATACCTCACCTTTTTTTCTCGTACTCTGCTCATTCGGTTTGCCGTATCTTTCCTGCTCATCTTCTGTATGGCTATTCTCAGTGTGCTCTGGTACACACTAGAAGACGAAAAGGAAAATCAGAAAAGAACCTCCGATGCGGAACGGCTCACCCGGGAGGCGGAATTGTTTACTCTTCGCCAACAGTTACAACCCCACTTCCTATTTAATAGCCTGAATTCAATAAGCGCATTGGTGGGGAACCAACCCGAGCAAGCCAGAAGTATGATCCAGCAATTGTCGGATTTCCTGCGTGGCAGCTTGAAAAAGGAAGAACAGCAATGGTCTGCTTTGAGCGAGGAAATGCAGTATCTGCAACTTTATCTCGATATCGAAAAAGTTCGCTTCGGACATCGCTTGTCCACGGTAATCGATATTGAGTCTGCATGCTTGGTAATGAAGCTACCCGCCATGCTGCTGCAGCCAATCGTCGAGAATGCCATTAAATTTGGCCTCTATGATACGACCGAAGCCGTGACCATCTCCATCATTGGTAAAAACCGCGGCGAACATTTAGAGATCGTCGTGGAAAATCCATTTGATCCGCAAACCGCCTACCCCAAGGTGGGCACCGGCTTTGGTCTGAGTTCGGTCAGGCGCAGGCTCTATCTATTGTATGCGCGCAATGACTTGCTTCAGAATAAATCAGAAGGAAATTTATTTACCACCATCGTTAAAATACCTCAAGCCCCATGAAGGCAATCATCGTGGACGACGAACCCCTGGCCAGGCAGATCGTAAAGGAGTACCTGGAGGCCTATCCTGACATGGTTGTCGCCGAGGAGTGCGATAATGGATTTGAGGGCTTAAAGGCCATCCAGCAACAGCAGCCCGATTTAGTGTTTCTGGATATTCAGATGCCGAAAATTAACGGCTTTGAAATGTTAGAGCTGATAGATAATCCCCCTGCGGTGATCTTTACTACTGCCTACGACGAGTATGCCATCAAGGCCTTCGAAAGTCATGCGATCGATTACCTGCTCAAACCATTCAGCCGGGAGCGCTTCGATAAAGCCATGATAAAATGGAAGGAGCAGCGCACCAATCAGGCAGCCCGGACTAATACGCAATCCTTGCTGGAGACCGCCTCCCAATCGCCTGCCCAGAGCCAACGCATCGTCGTGCGCACGGCTGGAAAAATCAAGATCATACCGGTGGAGGAGATTCATTACTTGGAAGCGGCAGATGATTATGTCAAAATCCACACTCGCGAGGGTGCCTATTTGAAAAATAAGACCATGAACCATTTCGAGCAGGTCTTGGACGCAGGGCAGTTTGTTCGCACGCACCGTTCCTTTATCTTGAGCGTACAGCAGATCACGCGAATAGATCCCTTTGAAAAGGACAGCCACCTAGCGATTCTTAAGTCAGGCGCCAGGGTACCGGTAAGTAAGACAGGGTACGCCAAACTGAAATTGGTTCTGGGGCTTTAATGGCATGGATACCCAGGCGAAACTTTTGCTCAGCCTAATCGATAACAACCCAGCATGCAAGCCTTATTGGTTATTGACATACAACTGGATTTTACGTCCCCTGAAGGAAGACTGCCGGCGGATCAAGACCAAGTGCGCCCCATGATCCAGCAGATCAATCAGCTCGTGAGGGAAATCCAAAGCAGCATGCCCGTGATTTGCATTACCAACCAGTTTAAGCGCTTTGATCCGCTGAACTTGTTCCGGAAGTTTAGCGCCATCGCCGGCTCCGCGGGTTCCCGGCTCGATCCCCGCCTGCAGCTCCTAAATCCCGTTTATTTTGCCAAGCACCGATCGAGCGCTCTATCCAACCCCGCGCTGAAAAGATATCTTCGCGACAAGCAGATCGACCAGCTGCTGGTGACTGGGCTTTATGCGGAAGGATGCCTCTGGGCTACGATCAGAGACGCCTTGTCGATGGGTCTGGGCGTGTCCGTCTTGACCGATTGTATCGCCGCGAGATCAAAAAGAAAAAAAGATCACATGTTGGAGAAATATACCAGCTTAGGAGTTACGCTCATCGATTCCTCTTCATCCGATGCACGATCCTACCTATTGACCCAGCCGCCTGTCACCTAGGTAGGCTGACCTATCCAAACCGAACCCCCGACGCTGTCACGCAGCGCGCCTGTTACCGAGGCAAGTACATTATTTTCCTCCCTCCAGCGAAGGGCTCCTATCAGGGCCATAACCAGACCCTCCTTATAATCGACGAGCTGGCCTTCACCCACCTGCATGTCCACACCCATGGCGGCCAACACGTCTCGAAGTCGCCCGAGTAAAAAGCCGTTATGGGCACCGCCCCCAGTTACTAAGAGGCGGGCAGGGGAGTCGGGCCTTGGATAGGTGGCGAGAACGGAAGCTGTGGCCCGGGTTATTTGATCGCAAATATGTTCCACGTAACTGCGCAGCGCATCCACCAGCACCGGCTCGGCTTGGCAAATCAAAGGATAGATGACTTCGGTCCCAAATGCATTACCGAGCGATTTAGGGTAGGGCTTCTGGTAATAATCTAGGCCATTGAGCTTACCGAGCAAGTCTGCGTTCACGTGGCCCGTGGCGGCCAAGTCGCCATTGGCATCATATTCCATACCCCGCTGGCCCGCGAGCATATTGAGCACGCGGTTAGCCGGACAAATGTCGAAGGCGATAAAATCTGCCTGCTGCTCCTTTCCCTGCCCATGGCCAGGGAAATGCGCTGAAAGGTTGGCAATCCCGCCCAGGTTCAGGAACAGATCGTAACCCGTGAACAATAATTTTTCCCCTATGGGAATGATGGGTGCGCCCTGACCACCCAAGGCTACATCCATTTTTCTCAGGTCATTGATGACGTTGATACCGGTAACGGCCGCAATGGCTGCGCCGTCCCCCAGCTGGGCCGTCAATTTTTTAGCGGGCATATGAAAGCTGGTATGTCCGTGCGAAGCGATCAATTGGATTTGAAAATGCAACTGGTGCTGATCAATGAAGTGGTTAACTTGCTGACCGATAAATTGGCCATACTCTACATCCAGGGAGAAATAATCCAAAGCGGACAAGGTGGTCGATTGGGCCAGGCGGTCTTTCCATTGCTGGCTGTACGCCACACAAGCCGCCTGGCGTATGGTATAGGACCAGGAGCCGGATTTTTCTTCCAATTCCGCGTACACAATATCCAATCCATCCAGGGAGCTTCCACTCATCACACCGATCACCTTATAGAGCATGCAAAAGAATTTTAGATTACAGAATTTAGCCTTTAGTTTTGTTCCGGGTTCCGGTACGCTAATGTCAGTTTATTACGAGGTCTTATGGTCATTAATTTAAGCAAGCAGTATTCCCTGTTGAGCGATTGGATGAGCGAATTGCGGGACGAAAGTCTGCAACTAGACCGCTCGCGCTTTCGCCGCAACCTGGAACGGATCGGCGAGGTAGCTGCCTTCGAGATCAGTAAACAACTGGTCTTCGAAGATAAGGAAATACAAACCCCGCTGGGAACTGTCGTCTGCCAGGTGCTGAAATCCCAGCCTGTGCTGGCAACCATCCTGCGGGCCGGCTTACCCCTGCACCAGGGTCTGCTAAATTATTTTGACAAAGCGGATAACGCTTTCATTTCGGCCTATCGAAAACATGCACGGGATGGATCCTTCGAGATCAGCCTGGATTATGTGTCTTGTCCCGAGCTCGAAAACCGGGTGGTCATTATCGCCGATCCGATGCTGGCTACCGGCTCCTCGTTGGTGAAAACGCTAAAATTTCTACGCGAAGAAGGGCATCCTTCCGAAATCCATATCGTGACCGCGATTGCTTGCACCGTGGGCATCGAATACGTCAAGCGCAATGAACCCCACAGCAAGATTTGGTGCGGGGCCATTGACGATGAACTGACGGCCAAGGGATATATCGTTCCGGGTCTTGGGGATGCCGGGGACTTGGCATATGGCACCAAGGTACAGATGTAATTTTATTGGTCATAATCTCCCCGATCTCGGTTTTATTTCTTACTTTCATTTCGCCAAAACCTTTTAATCCTTCTATGAAACGCCCAATGATCTTAATCTCCTTAACACAAGCTAGTCGCCATTTTGCCTGTTGCTATAACAAATTGGATTTTGGCCTGTTTTATCACCTGATATAGCGGTTTATGAAAAAAATAATTTGTCTGGCTGCTGTGCTTTTGTGCCTCAAGTCGGCCCTACTTGCTCAGGATCCGGCATTTTCCCAGTTTTTCGCCTCTCCACTCACACTCAACCCGGCTTTGACGGGCAAATTTAATGGCGTGGTGCGCGTAGCGGGCAATTACCGGGACCAATGGCCGGCCATTCAGAATGCCTTTATTACTTCTACCGTTTCTGTAGATGGCGGAATATTTAAAAACGCCCTGCCGGCAACGGATGTCTGGGGAATCGGGATTATGGCAATGAACGACAAGACGGCGGACGGGATTTTGACCAGCAATTACCTATCGCTGTCAACGGCCTACCACAAGAGCCTTGATGAAGACGGCCTCCACCAGATCGGCCTCGGATTCCAGGGGACCTATGCAAACAAAAGACTCGATGGTACCCGGCTGAATTTCGAAGACGAGCTGGACCCCAACGGAGGATGGACCCTGCCCAGCGGTGAAGCGATTGCAGGGCACCAGGTCAACCTGAATTATTTCGACATGAACGTGGGCATCTTATATAATGGATCGTCCAACGGTACGGACAATTTCTATGTTGGCGCCTCCGAATACCATATCACCAAGCCCCAGGTTTCGTTTACCGGTAACTCTACCTACACCCTGAGCCCCCGATTTACCATGCACGCAGGGTATTCATTTTCCCTCTCGCCAAACAGCACACAGAATTATCTGCATTTTTCAGGCCTCTACTCCTTCCAGGCCCAGGCCAAGGACGTGCAGCTCGGTGGTGCCTGGTCTACGAATGTCAACAACAACGATGTAGCCCCCGTAAACCTGTACGTCGGCCTTTGGGGAAGGTTCAACAACGTCACCGATGCCATCATTCCCTACATTGGCCTGGACTTCAGCAATTTTTCACTCGGACTTTCCTACGATGTGAACGTTTCGGCATTAAAATCCGCCTCCGAGGGAGTAGGGGGCATCGAAGTGTCCCTGATCTACATCAAACCTGAATCAGACGGTAGAAAACCCATCCCCTGCCCGAGATTCTAAAGGAGCGTCCAATCCATTTACCGTAGATTAACCGAGGGCTTACCACTGAGGTACTTGCTTCCCTTCAAGATAAATCGCCATGGCCTGTGGGCATCGGCTCCGGCAAATTCGACCCCGATTCGCGCAGTGGCGCCGAACTGGGCCTCGGTTGGTGAAAAGCCATCATCCAAAATAAATACTTTGTTGCCCAACAGCGACAGGCCTGAATGCTGGGTGTCCAGCCCCAAGGCCCTGGATAGGTTCCCCGGGCCCCTGGTCAGGCTTAAATCATGTGCTTGCTTAGACGTTCTGCGCATCATGGCAGCAATGCCTTGAACTGGTTCCAGGGCTCGAATCAGCACCGCATGAGGCACCTGCTGGCTGGCTGTCACCACATTGAACAGATGGTGGATCCCGTAGCATAAATAGACATAGGACGTAGCAGCCCGGCCATACATGACTTCCGTCCGAGGGGTCCTCCTGTTGCCAAAAGCATGGGATGCCCGGTCCGTGACCCCGGCGTAGGCTTCGGTTTCGACAATCCGGCCTGAGGTATAGACACCATTCATGCGCGTAACCAGGATTTTACCCAATAATTCTCGGGCAATCAAGGTCACTTCTTCCCGCTGGTAAAAGGGCAGGCCGAGTTTTTTTATTTCCTTCGCCACGTAAATAATTTTAAGTTTGATCAACAAATCACTGACCTTGAGGCAAATAAACTAAAAACAGCTCTAAAAACATTGTATTGCTAAAAGAAATTGTCATTGCGATCCAGTCCTACTTCAAGGCTCACCAGTTTATTGTCAAACACCGCCTATGGAAATGGATTATATTGCCCGGCCTGCTGTACATGGTTTTGTTTTGCATGGGCATGTATTTTTTCTGGGAATCCTCCGATCAGGCAGTCACCTACTTGAGCGACCTGATAGGCATTGATAAATGGCTTCACCGCCAGCAGAGCGCAGCCCTTAGTTTTCTTTTTGTCATGGGCGGCATCATGGTCCGCCTGATCTTGGTATTATTTTATTTCTCCCTGTTTAAATACTTGTTTCTCATTCTCGGATCGCCGTTATTTTCCTACTTGAGCGAGAAAACCGAATCGATCATCCAGGGTAAGGAAAGCTCCTTTACTGTGCGCCAAATGCTCCGGGATATGGCTCGCGGGATTAGTCTGGCCTTGCGCAACTGCCTGTGGCAGACCGTCTATACCGTGTCCATCCTGATCCTTTCCTTTTTCCCGGTGATTGGGTGGATCACACCAGTCATCTCCGGTCTGGTGGAATGTTATTATTACGGCTTTTCGATGCTGGACTACAGCTGCCAGCGCCATAAGCTCTCCGCCCCAGAAAGCATCGCCTTTATCTCCAAACGCCGGGGTTTGGCCATGGGCAATGGCCTGGTGTTTTACCTGATGCATTTCGTGCCCTTCCTGGGATGGGTACTCGCTCCCTCCTACGCCGTCGTTGCCGCAACCATTAGTTTGTATCACCAGAACTTGGAATAGTCTATGAGCGCCGCTGCAAAACTTTACCTGATACCCACGTTCTTGGATGAAGAGGCCTTGCAGGTACTGCCCGCCTATTTGGTGGACGCCGTCAAGGATTGCCGGGTATTTTTTGTGGAAAATGAGCGCAGTGCCAGGCGCTTTCTGAAGAGCCTTTGGAAAGCTATAGTGATAGATGATTATGAATGGATTGCCATAGACCTTGACAATCCTGCCCAAAGGACATTGTTAGTGCAAAGGCTGCGTGAAGGCAAAAATGTGGGGATTTTGAGCGAGGCCGGATGTCCAGGCATTGCCGATCCTGGCCAACAATTAGTCCTGGCCGCCCAACAAGCCGATTTTCAAGTTCGCCCGCTGGTAGGACCCAGTGCCATCCTGTTGGCGCTGATGGCCAGTGGCATGAATGGTCAGCATTTTCATTTTCATGGGTACCTGCCCATCGACCCGCAGGACCGGATAAAGAAAATTAAGGATCTGGAAACCGAATCCATGCGCCAGCTTGCGACGCAACTGTTTATCGAAACCCCCTACCGGAACAATCAAATGATGGAAGCGATACTAAAGACCTGCAAACCCCAGACCCGGTTGTGTGTAGCCGTCGATCTAACCGGAGCGACTGAAAGCGTGCGTACCAAAACGATCGAAGAGTGGAAAAATCAGATCCCGCAAATCCATAAACACCCAGCAATTTTTCTGCTGCAGGCCGAGTGAGACCCGCCCTGGCTTCATCACCGAGAAGGCAAAAAAGCAGGATCGATCGAAAATCCCTAGGGGTTGGTCATCACGCCATCTCCAGGCCGAGTATCGCGCATAGACAAAATACCATCCACGACATAAGCGCTGGTGCCTCTCCAGGGCAGAGCCCCCAGGTATTGCTGATAATGCAGTTCAAACATCTTGCCGCTATTGGTCATCAGGCGGCTGGCAACTGAATCGTTGGCCACAGAAAACCTGAACTCATTTGATTGAATGGTTCCCGCAGTGCTCCCCACAAAACCGGTTTGGATAAGTTTACCTTCATAAGTCTTAAACATAAACCCTTTCTTCATGAAGTAATTAAGCTGCCCAGCTTTTACTCCTTCGCCAAATACCCAAAAAAAATGAAAATACGTATAAATTATGCCGCCCACTACGAGCAACAATAAGAGGATTCGGAGAAATTTTTTCATAAGCTGAAGTATTTATCGGATGGTCTGGCAGTTCTCACCATCCGTATTTATCTACAAGATAAATCAATGCCGCCATATTTATGGCCCCCAACTCCAATTCTCGCTTGTTGACCACTTCAAAAACATCGCCAGCGCTGTGGTGATAATCAAAATACCGCTGCGAATCCGGCACGAGCTCACCCACATTGGCACCGAGTAGATTGTGGAGTGGTTCCATGTCCGCGCCCCCTCCTCCGTGTTCGAAGCTATACACGCCATAGGGAAACAGCAGAGGAATCCAAGATCGCGCTTTGGCAAATTGTGGTGCCAAGACATCCAGGTTGAACCAACGCGGCGTAAATCCGCCCGCGTCGCTTTCCAAGCCAAACAAGTGGATTTCATTTTTTTCTTTTGCCTGCTGGGCGTATTTGATTGCGCCGCTGCCGCCATTTTCCTCGTCGGTAAATAAGATAACCCGGATCGTATGGCGGGGTTTGTATCCGATGGCCCGCAGGGCGCGCATCACTTCGATAGATTGCACGCAGCCGGCGCCGTCATCTTGCGCTCCTTCTGCCGGATCCCAGGAATCCAAATGGCCTCCCACATCAATGAACTGGTTTGGAAATTCAGAACCCGTAAGTTCCGCAATCACGTTGTACCCAACGGTATCGGGAAGGGTATGCGCCATAGTTTTCATAAAGACGCTGACCTGCTCACCCCGGCCGATGGCGGCGGCGAGCTTGTCTGCATCCCAAAGCCCTACGGCCATGGCAGGTATCTTGGGAAAGGAATCGTTATATCGCATCGCTCCCGTATGTGGGTTATTGTCCACCGATTCCGTCATCGAGCGAACCAGCACACCCACGGCACCGTATTTCGCAGCCCGACTGGCTCCCACTCCCCGGTAGCGCACGGCGTCGCCATAGGCCATGAAAGTCTGGATGAACTTTGGGTTAAATTTGTAGTTATAAAAAACAATTTTTCCTCGAACCTGGTCTTTTTTTTGCTCCAGTTCATCAAACGAATTGACCAGCAGGACCGGCGCTGATAAGCCGCTAGGGCCTGTACCCGTCGAGTTACCCAACGCCAGCACACGAAGATCTTGTTCCCCGCCCGAGGTGGTCGTCATCTTGGCTTTATCCGGGCCGTCTCGCAGCCAATGGGGAATCAGGCATTCTTGCAGGTATACTTTGTCGGCTCCGGATGCCGTGAGGGTTTGCTGGCCCCACCGCTCGGCCTGATAGGTCTGCGCAGTGCCGGAGAGTCGGGGTCCCACGGTCTTGGTTAGGGTGTGTAAATTTTCATAAGCCTGGCCATGGACCAGAATTTCATCGGCCACCTTGCGGATCATCAGCGAGTCGTCCTGTTGGGCTTGGCCGAACAGAAAAGAAAACATCCACGATCCGGTAAACAAAATTCGATGCATGCTGTTAATTTTTGCTAAGGTAAGTAAACCACCAATGCGGCGAGAAGGCGGCTG
Source organism: uncultured Chitinophagaceae bacterium (assembly GCA_963742225.1). Classification (GTDB taxonomy): domain Bacteria; phylum Bacteroidota; class Bacteroidia; order Chitinophagales; family Chitinophagaceae; genus Puia. Next base: position 358,820 of record CAVULD010000007.1, read on the forward strand.
GAAAAAACTGACTACCTTCGGCTTCTTAAAATATAAACCAGGTCTATGAGAATTGGCATCGTCTGTTATCCCACCTTTGGTGGAAGTGGCGTATTAGCTACCGAGCTGGGTAAGGCGCTTGCCGATAAGGGGCACCAGATCCACTTCATTACCTATCGACAACCAGTACGGTTAAACGAATTTAACGCTAACATCTTCTACCACGAAGTACGCGTCACTACCTATCCCCTATTCGACTATCCGCCTTACGAGACAGCCCTGGCCAGTACGCTTGTGGATGTAATCAGCAACAACAATTTGGATTTGCTGCACGTCCATTACGCTATCCCGCATGCATCGGCCGCTTACATGGCTAAAAAGATATTGGAAGCGCAGGGTCGGCGGATCCCGGTCATTACCACCCTGCACGGCACCGATATCACCCTGGTGGGCAAAGACAAGACCTTTGCCCCGGTGGTGGCTTTTTCCATCAACCAAAGCGATGCAATCACGGCCGTGTCCCAGAACCTGCGGGACGAAACTTATCGGACCTTCGAGATACGCAAAGATATCCAGGTCATCTACAATTTCGTCGACGTGGCACGCTTCCGGATGCGTCCGATCGATGCCTTTCGCAAAGTCATCGCCCCAAAGGGTGAAAAGATCCTGTTGCATACCTCGAATTTTCGCAAAGTGAAAAGGGTGCAGGACGTGGTCCTGATCTTTGCCGCAGTGAGTAAGCAAATTCCCTGTAAACTGCTCTTTGTGGGCGACGGACCCGAGCGGGCCACAGCCGAGAACCTTTGCCGGGAGTTGAACATCTTCGACGACATGCGTTTTGTGGGTAGGCAGGACCAAATGGCCGAGATCCTGGCCGTGGCGGATCTGTTCATCCTGCCTTCCGAATACGAAAGTTTTGGCCTGGCCGCCTTAGAGGCCATGGCCGCCGGAGTACCGGTTATTTCCACCGATGTAGGAGGGCTTCCGGAAATCAACGTAAATGGACAAACGGGGTTCTTATGTAAAGTGGGAGACGTGGAAGCCATGAGTTTGAGGGCCATCGAGATCCTGCAGGATGAAGAGATGCTAAGAACTTTCAAGGCAAACGCGGCTGAACATGCGAAACAATTCGACATCCATAAGATTGTGCCGCAGTACGAGGCGTTGTACGACAGCTTTATTTCCTAGCTTCCCTCGCACAGCTATTGCCAACCACCGCCCAGGGAACGATACAGTTCCACCAAGGCGTCGAGCCGCTGTCTTTTCAGATCAGCCACATCCAACTGGCTTTGCAAAGCCGTCGCTTGGGCCGTAATCACTTCCAGGTAATTGGCCATACCGCTTTTGTATAACAGACTGGCGTTGCGGGTAGCATTTTGCAGGGTATCTGCCCGTTGGCTGGCAATCTGTTCTTGTGTTTTCAACTTCTCCATCTTGACCAAGGCGTCACTCACCTCACCCACGGCCACCAGCACGCTCTTGCGAAAGTCGATGACAGATTTTTCCCGGTCGATTTCGGCCAGCTTGTATTGCGTCTTTAGTTGATCTTGGTGGAAAATGGGCTGAGTCAGAGATCCTGCGGCCGTACCGAACAGGGAAGCCGGAATAGCCAACCACTCACCGAACAGGTAGGTATCAAATCCACCGCTTATACCAATCACCAGGGAAGGATATAGGTTGGCCTTAGCAATGCCCACAGCTTCATTGGCCGCCCGCAAAGCCAACTCACTGGCCCTGACGTCGGGCCGCAGACTAACCAATTGCACGGGAATGCCCGTGGCGTACTCCTCTGGGATTTGGAACTGGTCGAGCTTCGAGGGTCGATGGATAGCCGAAGGTAACTCGGCTTGCAAGACCCGAAGCGCGTCTTCCTGCAGCGCTATCGCCTGCTCGGTTTGCGGGATCAGCAGGGCGGCGGCATCCACCTGGGCATTGGCCTGTTCAACGGCCAGCGCGTTGGTCTGGCCCGCATCGTATTCCAACTCAATTATGCTAAGGGTGCTGTCGTCCAGGACATAACTTTCCTGAGCCACTTCCATTTGCTTGTCCAACATTAACAAGTTATAATACCCCGCGGCCACTTCAGCTACCAGCTGGGTCTGGACCGCTTTTTTCACTTCCGCACTTTGCAGGAACTGGTCATAAGCTTGCAGTTTTTTTCTTTTGATTTTGCCCCAAATATCAGCCTCCCAGGACAGGCCGAGGGCAATATTATAATCTTCGTAGTGATCGGTACCCAAGTAGGCGCTGGCGTTGAATCCGTTTAAGCTGTTTTTGGATGGGATATTGCTGGTCGCCGAAACCGTCAGGTCAACCTGCGGCAATTGACCGAGTCTTGCTTGATGCAGCATCTGCGCCGCGGTTTCAATATTTTTGATGGCTAGCTGGAGATCATAATTATGGCTAACCGCAGAATCAATCAATTGCTCCAGCGTGGTATCGGAAAAAAACGTCTTCCAAGGCATCTTGGCAATAGAGGACGAGTCCTCCCCGGCCTTGCCATTACGGTACTGCCCAGGCATATCCAGGGCAGGCTGTTGATAGTTCTTCCCTACCATACAGGAAAAAAAACTACCCGAAGCGAGGATAGCTAGTACGAAAAGCTGCTGTGATCTGATCCGGTTCATCAACATAATTTTTTTTGACTGTTGGTCCGCTCTCCCATGACGCGTCATGCCGGGTCTGCGATAGGTTTGCGACGCAAGCTGACTTTCTCCTGCAAGGATTGGAACACCATGAACAAAACCGGAACCACGAAAATGCCCAACAAAACGCCCGTCAACATACCGCCTGCCGTGCCGATGCTGATGGAATGATTTCCGTTGGCCGATGCGCCCTTGGCATACATCAGGGGGATCAGGCCCGCGATAAAGGCGAAAGAGGTCATCAGGATGGGGCGGAGCCTAAGGGATGCCCCTTCCACGGCCGCCGCAAAAAGAGTATGACCAGCCTTTCGTTTTTGCAAGGCAAATTCCACGATCAGAATCGCGTTTTTGGCCAATAACCCAATCAACATGATCAGTCCAACCTGCACATAGATGTTGTTGTCATTGCCTGTAAGTCGCAGGGCTAAGAAGACGCCAATGATGCCGGTGGGAATGGATAGCATTACTGCCAGGGGCAAAATATAACTTTCATACAGCGCCGAGAGAATCAGGTACACAAAAACCAAGGACAACATAAAAATGGAAAACATCTGACCACCCGATATCTTTTCTTCCCGGCTCAGATTTTCCCATTCATAGCTGTAGCCCAGAGGCAGCTTTTTAGCCGCCGCTGACTCAACCGCCTGCATGGCTGTGCCGGTACTCACTCCCCGGGCCGGCGTAGCATTGATCGTGATGGAATTAAATAAGTTGTACCGGTCGATGGATTCTGGGCCATATACGTGCTTCAGGCTGGCGATCGAACTTATCGGTACCATCTGGCCGGATTGATTTTTAACAAAAATGTCCTCCAATACGGCTGGCTCCGTCCGATAGGGAATATCGGCTTGCATGTAAACCCGGTAGTATTTTCCAAAGCGGTTAAGATCCGTCACCTGGACGCTGCCGAAATACGCCTGCATGGTAGTCATGAGGTCCTTGATGTTCACCCCCAGTTGCTTGGCCTTGCCATAATCAACTTCCAGATCGAGTTGAGGAAAATCGGCTTTAAAATTTTTGTGGGCTTCTTCCAGGGTTTTTTCCTTGTTGAGCACGGCAATAAAACTATCCGCAACGGCCGCAAATGTGGCATAATCCCCTCCCGTATGGTCCTGCAAGACAAAGTCCAGGCCATTAAAATTGCCAAATCCTGGCAGGGTGGGAAAAGTTCCCATAAATAAATCAGCGTCTTTGATTGGTTCTAATTTTTCCGAGAAATGGGTAGCCAGATCGTTAATATCGGACAGGTGTCCCCGCTGATCCACCGGTTTGAGGTTGATGAATCCAGCGGCGTAAGAAGATCCGTTGCTGAAATTGCTGGGGTTCAAACCAGAAATCGAAACGGTGGTATTGATGGCGGGTTCTCCTTTCAACAGGCCGGTAATCTTATTGAGCACTTGGGTGGTTCGATCCAAGGAGGCTCCGGGAGGCAGCGACACGCCGAAAACAATAAAATTGTTGTCTTCGTTGGGAACAAAGGCCTTGGGCGTCGTTTGCATGAGAAAAAAACTCGCCACCGCGCAGATGGCCAAGCCCGTGAGCGCGATCCATCGTCGCTTCAGCAGGAACCGTACGCCAGACAAATATCGAGTTGTCAGAGACTTGAACCCCGCATGAAATCCCGTCAGGAACCTGGTTCTAAAATTCTCGCGCTTGGCCGATTTGTCTACTTGCCCATGGACCTTCTTATTATGCAACAGCAGGGCACAAAGGGCCGGACTAAGCGTAAGCGCATTGAGCGCGGAGATCAGAATAGCAGTAGCCAGGGTGAACGCAAATTGCTTGTAAAAGACTCCCGTTGGGCCTGTCATGAATCCCGCCGGGAAGAATACCGCGGCCATAACCAGGGTAATGGAGATAATTGCACTGGTAATTTCTGACATCGTAGATACGGTAGCCTCCGGAGCCGCCATACCAGTGCTGTCCATTTTGCTGTGGACGGCTTCCACCACCACAATGGCATCGTCCACCACTATCCCGATAGCTAGAATTAAGGCAAAGAGCGTGAGCATATTGATCGAAAACCCCATCAGTTGCAGAAAAAAGAAGGTACCAATGAGGGACACGGGTACGGCGATCGCAGGGATCAGCGTAGATTTAAAATCGCCCAGAAAAATGAACACTACCAGGAAGACCATCAAAAAAGCTTCCAGGAGGGTTTCCTTCACCCGGCGTATGGAGTCATCAAGCTGGGTTTTGGTGCTGAACAGAATCCTGTATTTGACTCCTTTAGGAAAGGATTCGGCGGCTTTATCCATCAAATTCTTGACCGCAATCGCTATTTCATTGGCGTTGGACCCGGCCGTCTGAAGGATCCCAAAGGCTGTGCCCGGAAGACCGTCTGCTTTATTTTCGTTGGCATAGGAGGCCGCTCCAAATTCAATGCGGGCAAGATCCTTAAGATACAGCATGGATCCATCGGGATTGGCGCGCACGACAATATTTCCAAATTGCTCGGGCGTATTGAACTTGCCGCGGTATCGAATGGCATATTCCATCGCTTCTTTGGAATTCTCCCCAAATTTTCCCGGCGCAGCTTCCAGGCTCTGGTCTTGCACCGCCGCCAGCACATCCGTGGGGGCGAGGCCGTAACTGGTCAGGCTATGGGGATTGAGCCAAATGCGAATGGCATAATCTTTTCCTCCGAAGGTATTGGCATTCCCTACGCCCGGAATTCTTTTGATTTGGGGTAGAATGTTGATGTTGGCGTAGTTCTGCAGAAAGATCTCGTCGTATTGACTGGAGCTGTCGTTGTACAATTCCAGGACCATGATCATGCTGTTGGTCTGCTTCGATGTCTGGACACCTGCCTGAATAACTTCGGGAGGCAGGAGGCTGACAACCTGCTGCACACGGTTTTGCACGTTGACCGCTGCCTGATCTGGATTGGTGCCCAGCTTAAAGGAGACGTTAATGGAAGCGCTGCCATCGTTGTTGGCAGTCGAGGTCATGAAGGTCATGTTTTCCACCCCGTTGATTGCTTCTTCCAGGGGTACGATCACCGAACGGGTGACGACCTCGGCATTCCCTCCCGGATAAAAAGCCTGCACACTCACTTGGGGGGGAGCAATTTCCGGAAATTGCGTCAGGGGTAAATTAAACAAGCCCAACAGTCCGAGCAGCACGAGCATGATCGAGATCACGGTGGCAAAAACAGGGCGTAGAATGATTTTCTTGAGCATGCAATAAATGGCTTTGGGAGTTAGTTTCGGGGTAGCTGGATGAGCTGTGGGCTAGTTGGATTTCAACGGAACTATGGAGGCGCCATCGCTGAGTGTTCCCAGACCCGCTGTCACAATTTTTGCACCCTGAACAATACCTCCGCGAATAATATAGTTGGTGCCTGACTTCCCTTCGATCTTAATATCCTGCCTTCTCACTTTGTTGCTGTCGCCTACGATATAGATAAATGTTCGATCCTGCTGATCCAGCGTTGCTGCCTGAGGAATCAGGAAAATATCCTTCCATTTTTCTTGCATCCTCACTTTCCCTGTGTTTCCAGACCGCAGCATTTTTTCTGGATTCGGAAAAGTAGCCCGCAGGGTGATAGCCCCGGAAGTCCGTTCAAACTGCCCGTTTACCAAATCTACTTTACCGGGGTGTTCATAAACATTTTCATTTGCCATGACCAGACTGACCGCCGGCAAACCATTAATTTTTTCCTGTACCGTTTTGCCCGGATTAAGCATATTGAGTTGAAGAAATTCCGTTTCACTCATCGAGAAATACGCATAGACCTGATCGATATCAGAAAGTGTGGTGAGTCCCTGGGCATCATTTTTACTAACTAAATTGCCTATACGCTTAGGAATCCGGCCGATGTATCCGTTTACCGGCGCCTTGACCAGGGTAAAATTCAGGTTAATCCGCGCCGTGTTTACAGCCCCCTTGGACTGCTCCACAGACGCCTTAGCGACCTCGTAATTGGATTTGGCGGTTTTTAGCTGAATCTCGGAAATAACGTTATGTTCTACCAGTGGTGTCAGCTTATCGATTTCAATTTGGGCCGTTTGCATGGTGGCTTGTGCTGCATGCAGCCCTGCCGTGGCGGCATTGAGTTGCTCCTGATAAATATGATCTTCGATCTTAAAAAGGGGATCTCCTGCGTGAACATAGCTACCCTCATCCACAAAAATCTTGTCCAGGTACCCGTCTACCTGCGCCCTGATTTCTACATTAATCCGCCCTTCCAGAAAGGCCGTATAATCCTTATACGTGATCGTTGAATCCATGTTGATCGCCTGGATAGGCAAAGAAGGAGGCGGGGGAGCAACTGCGGCGGTATTTTCAGTCCCCGCGCTGGTTGAATTGCAGGACTGGGTCAAGAACCCGCACAGTATAACCGCAAGGCTACCCTTGAAGCGAAACACGAATCCTCCAGATCTGCTTGATGGCATGGTATTGAATTAGTTATGGCGATGTAATGAAAGTCCGAAGGGGTAAGATTTGAGGGATAAATATACTACCTTTCCAAGACAGGGCAGGGGCGTAGGGCCATTTACTTGATGAACGGTTTGCGCTTTGTGCATTACGCTTTGTTTTTGAACACCATTACGTGATCATCGTATGAAAATCTTGGTTCTGTTTACGCTTGTGGCTTCCCTGGGTATCGGGATCTTCGAAACGGCGAACCCATCCAAAAAGCAAGTTTCCACCGAGCAGTATGGGGCGGGCAGCTTAGCTGCTCAGCAGCTATTGATCGTCGTTACCAACGGATGGGACCAACTCCAAGGCCAACTCTGCGCCTACCAGAAGACCGGGTCCAAATGGGTCCTTGTCTTTCAAAATCCCGTTGTCCTGGGCAGTAAAGGTCTGGGAATCGGCTCGGGACTGGAGCAGCTGGCCATCCCAGAGGCTCCCGTAAAAAAAGAAGGCGACCTGAAGTCCCCAGCCGGAATTTTCTCCATTGGCTGTGCATTCGGGTATGCCAACAAGCAGCAGGCCGCCTGGATTAAGAACCGCTATGTCCAGGCCACCGATACCCTGATCTGCGTGGATGACGTCCATTCCGGCCACTACAATACCCTGGTCGAAAACCATCCGGGCGAAAGCGACTGGAAAAGTTTTGAATATATGCACAGAAAGGACAATTTATATAAGTGGGGGCTTTTCATCAATCACAACGCCCCCGGCCCGATTGCTGGCGTTGGATCTTGTATATTCATGCACATATGGGAAAATGAGCAAGTAGGTACGGACGGCTGCACCGCTATGGAAGAACAGAATATGGTCCGGGTGCTACAATGGATCGACGACCGGCTCCACCCCATGCTGATTCAATTGCCAGAATTGGAATACGTCAAGTTGGCCCCAGCCAAGCATTGGCCTGAGCTGGCTCGGTGAAAAAATTCGTACCCATTCTGCTGACCCGGACTGGGCTTCAAGGATCGGGCGGATAAACAAAGTGCTCTTACAGAGTCCAAATATTGCGCAGGCTTCTTAACTTGAGCGTATGGAAATTCATCAACACGGTGGCCACCACGCAGGAACAAAAAAATTCAAAGATTATTTTCTTGAATTTCTGATGCTGTTTCTGGCAATAACGCTGGGTTTTTTTTCCGAAAACGTCAGAGAAACATTTACCGACCGGACAAAAGAAACAGAGTACATCAAAGGTATCGTAGAGGATTTAAAGAAAGATACGCTTCAATTGCGTATACAATACCAGGCAAACCTCATTGCCAAATATAAAATCGATTCGCTCATCCGCCTGCTCAGCCAGCCAGATCGCTCCCGCTACGGCTCCGAACTCTATTTCCTGGCCCGTACCATCCCGGTCAACACTTACGGTTATCGCCCCAACGAGCGGACCTATGATGAACTGAAAACCTCGGGCAATCTTAGACTTATACACAGCACCCTAATCGGAGACAGCATTACGGAATATTATTACAATTTGGAATTTTTTAAGACCCAGGTAAAGGCCTACGATGACATCCGGACGGACTATATCAATTCGATAAAGAAAATCTTCAACGGCGAAGTTTTTCAGCAAATGGAAGAAGTTGTACAAAACAATGACTACGCTAAAGTAAGCTTACAGACTTTTTTTTCGGCGCCTCCCGGCAACCCCCCGTTAGCCAATCCGGATCCAGCCCTTACGACGGAACTGATCGGAAATCTCCATTTCCTGTTTGGACGAAACGAATATACAGGAGTACTGGCCTTGCAAACAATCCATGAGGCACGCCATCTACTGCACTTTTTAAAAGAAGCCTACCAGCTCCAAGATGAGTGAGCTTTTCGTGCAGTCCCGCGCGAGGCCGTTTTCTCTTGATCCCATAATATCGATGAGCTCTCTATCAAGCGCAGTATGGAGGCTTTTGTCCAAAGGCCTCTATTTCGAGGATATCAGGTAGGCGGAAGGATTTTTCAAAAATTCCTCCTTGCACTCTTTAGAGCAGAACCCATATAATTTGCCATGGTAATGAGCAGTATCGCCGACGCCTGCGCTCAGCGGCATTCCGCAGGCAAGATCCTTCGGACTTGCAAAGGCTAAGGCAGTAAAATCCAACCTAGGTCGTTTGACCGTATCTTTCTGTTGGCTTTGAGCCTCGCCCTTGACCTGCTGGCCCTGGTGACAGGCTGTTACCCAAAACAAGATGCTGCACAAGAATGCAGATTTCATTGGTCTTTATTTTAACGTTAAAAAAACTTCTTCGTAGCAAGGCATTCGTTCGGGTAGCAGGTCTGGTGGACTTTCGACGGCCATGGGTACCCGATGGATGATGACTTCATTCCGGATATTTTGTCTTGCGTTCTATTTTCCCATAGGAAAAACGAGTTTAAGGCCAAGATTTCTACCCATATTGTACACCCCCTGACTTTGCTGGGTCACGGTGGTTATGTTCCCGTTATAGGATAGAAAATACTGCGCCAGATTCAAATGATCAGCGTAAGCGATGTTAGTAAGATTTAGACAGTTCACATAAAATGAACAAATCACTCTTCCCGTCCTGGCGTTGACAAAATTGGTCCCTATACCAGCATCAAATAAGGTATACGGAGCTGAAGGAAGTTCCGTGAAAAGTGCGCTATAAATATTGTTTTGGGCCAAATAAGCTGCCAGTCCCAATTTTATATAGGTGCCCTTAAGGATACCATGGGGCTTGTCCGTAAACTTGATCTTTAGCTCGGTGGTCAAATGCGGAGCTGGAATCCAAGGAAGGTGGTCTGTGGAGTCGGTCGCGTTGGGTAAAAACGTGTAAATATACGTTACCCCGTTATCGATTTCCAGCCATTTTACGCTGGCTGGATGTATGTTTAGGTAGCCAGAGACTCCGGTAAGGATCGCCACGTTGGATGAGACATATTGATAGACAGGGTATCCTCCTGATACGGAATCTGTCCGGTCTGCAAAGATAAAATTGTTGATGTGGTTGTAAAAACCATCCAATTCAAAACTAACGTCCCGGCCATTTATTCCATAGGCCAAATCAACCTGATATCCTTGTTCGGCTTTGAGATTAATATTTCCAAGTTGAATGGCGTTGGAGCCAATATTCAGGCCATTGCTGGTGAGTTCATTGATGGCGGGAGCACGAAAACTTTTGGCGATGTTGAGTTTTAGATAATTGTTATGTCCTAACTGATAGGAGGCCCCAAGACTTCCCGACCAACCGGTATAGGTGTTGTTAAATCCAGTAAACTGCACAGTTGCCCCGGGTGTTCCCGCGGGGACAATCTCCTGCTGCGGAGTACCTGCATTTACCAGATACATGCCCTGACCGATGAAATTGGATACATCATAGCGCAATCCCCCAATCAAGGTAAGCTTTTTAAAATCTTTTTGTACAATGCCATATCCGCCAAGTTGAAAATTGGTATAATTGGGAATTTCATAATCGGCAATGTAGGGAGGCGGTGGTTCTGGGAGATTATGTTCAAATTCATAGGTTCCATTGATTCCGGTAGTCAGGCTTATTCCTGAATTCTTGCCGATCACCTGATATTTAAAGGAATAGGGAATGTCGTTTACTACCATATTTCCCTGGCCAACAGTACCGGTATCTATATCGTGATGCACACTCTGCGTAAACCCGGCGTCCAAATCCACTGTTCCTTTGCCGACTGCGATGCTGTTTTGCCACCAGGACTGGTATTCGTTCAGGATCTTGTCGCTAGCAATATCCGCTGCATAGGACATAAAATCCACTCGGGTCGGATACACTTTACCATTTTGTGGGAAATCAAATTCAAATTGCCCTGTACTATCTCGGTTGCCGTCCGGCACCTGGATGCGCCGATGCAGAGCACTGATGGTTAGGCGAGAATATCCCCAAGATTTGTTAAGGCCTAGAACCAACCTGCCATTTTCCTGATGCCACGCCGTTCCCCATACATATCCATCCTTCGGATCCCAGTAGCTATGCGCGGCTTCTCCACTAGCCCGTAGATCCCACACAAAACCGTTATTGTTTCCTCCCACATGCACTGAGGTCCCCAGATATCCATTGTTCGCATGGTATTCGGTAAGCACGCTGCCCTGCACGGTTCCGCTTTGGGCGAATGGTTGCGATTTGAAACTTATGACTCCAGCCTCCGCGCTAGCTCCATATTGTAAGGAAGCCGGTCCTCGGATTATTTCTGCGTCATAAATAGCGTATGGATCGATTAAAATACCGTGGTCGTCTCCCCATTGGAAATCCTCTTGCCTCTCCCCATCTGTAAGGGTCAATACGCGGTCGAACCCGAGCCCATTGATTTGCGGCTTGGTCGTACCCGCCCCTTCGGTGGTTTGACTCACCCCAGGTTGAGCCGCAATGGCATCAATTACTGTGTTTGAGGTTTGCTCAAGCATCATCGTATGAGTTACCAAGGACACGGGCACGGGCGAACGCTGGGAATTGGTAATATTACCAAGGGAAGTGATCAATACGGGTTTCAACGGAGAAGAGGAAACGGTCATCACAAAATCCAGCTTGGTATTGGCCTTAATGGTAATCCTTTTGATTAGCGTGCCGTATCCGATCATTTGCAACTCTGCTTCATGTGTGCCCCGCGGAATAGGGGAAATTTGGTATTTGCCCGCTTGATCTGCAATGGCACCAAGCTTAAGCTGCGGAAAGTACAGCGTCGCGCCAGCCAATCCCGCATGAGTTGCAGAGTCGGTAATGCGGCCGCTTAGGGACTGAGCCATCGCGCATAATCCGGAGAATACTATGAGCAATACAAGGAAATATGATTTCACGACTGCATCTGTCTATTTGTCGTTCTCGACATGAACTGATTTGTTGGACATTGCTTGCGATGTATTGATTGGGATGACTTTTACGCCATTGCCATGTTGCGCGTTTTTCTACGGCCTCGTGATTGGAACATCCGCTCTTCGCGCCAATCTTTATTGAGACCATACAGTGACCTAATAGTCAACGCAACTGGTCTATGCGGGGAATCGGCACCGCCACTGAAAGGCGGTTTGTGGGGTGGCAGGCCCAATTCTAAATGCACAGTCCCGTTTTAGTAACTTACTTAAAGCGCAATAAAGTCAACACGTGGAGGAATGGCTAGGCCTGGGGAGGATGAAAAAAACCGTTGGCAAACTGAGAAGATAACTTGTCATCTACGCTGGGGTACTTAAGGGCACGGAAACCTGTTAGCTGCGGCACCAGCGGGCTTATTTGGCGAAAAGAAATTGCTTCAAACCTATTTTCCGATTTACGCTCTGGATTTTGCTTGTCTTTGCTGTCTTCCTTCTTCATCTGTTTACACAAATAACATTTACCCTCACATTTTAATTCCGGCCTGTTGCGGTTTTCGCAAAGATGGGCCGCGATGAATTGTTTGTTCCACTGGTAATCCAACACAATAAAGCAGCTGCTAAAGGTTTGGCCAAGCACAGCGCAGAACAGCAGTATGGTAGTTATGGGTTTCAACCTGGCGCAAAAATAATCGATGCACAATTATCTACAAAAAATTTGATGATGACTGAAGCTATCCGTGGGTACGTGTACGTGAAAGCTGCGAACTTGGATGCTTTTCTGCAGCAAAAAAAGATAGTTCGCCTCGGATCGCCTTTCCAGACATGTCTGATCAACCCGTCTCAATCAAAAGTTAAATACGCCAAAACCATGCTGCTGACCGGGGAAGAAAAGCTAATTTGACCTCAACAAGGCCAGCATGATCTATGTTTCCTATTTTCTTTCCCTTCTTCTCTGCAGTGCTAGCCTATGCGCTCAAACCAAGGACGCCAGGCGCGATCCAGGCCTCTACCAGGTCGGGTACCAAAGTATCTTCGCAACGGATTCAACAAGGACGTATAAGCCGAATACTAGACCTGGACAACTACTGCACTTGCGGCCTTTGGAACTTGATCTCTGGTATCCTGCGACGACCACGGTGCCAGACCACCCTATCGAGTACCGAGAATTTATCGATCTGCTGGAAAAACGATCCAACCGGTTTCAGGATGATACCACGTATAAAACAATGACCGGGGAGCTACTCCAATACGTGGCCGCAAATCTCCATCTGCAGGACACCAACCAACTCAGTCACCTGCGCACCCAAAGCTACCGCAATGCAAAATCGATACCCAAACGATTTCCCTTGATCGTGTATATGTGCTCGTTTAATGGGATGAGCTTCGAAAACGTGCCATTGTTTGAAACGCTGGCGAGCCATGGGTACCTGGTGGTGTCGATCACCTCGGTAGGTCGCTATCCAGGCAACATGAGTACCAGTCCGGCTGACCTGATAGAGCAGGTTTATGACGCGCAGTTCGCCTTGCGTAGGCTGGCAGCCTACCCCGAAGTGGATACGGCCAAGATGGGAGTCATTGGCTATAGTTGGGGCGGCCTTGCCGCGATGGTGCTAACCATGATCGACAGCGACCTAAAATGCCTGCTCTCCCTGGATGGCTCAGAAATCCATTATTATGGGCAATCCCGAAGCGAAGACCAAGACTTTGACCAATTGCGGTCGGCTCCTTTTTTTCAACCCAGTAAAGTCAGGTTGCCTTACGGATACTTGGAAAGTGGCCAAAAGCAAAAAGATCGCCAAGTAGATTCTATATTCGATTTGCTAGCTGGTCTGAAGCTGCCCACACGATATATGCGCTTTGAGCACTCGACCCATGAAGATTTTTCCTATCTGTCCTCCTTGAAGATGGACTCGGCACAGGGAGCCCTTCACACAACCCCAACCTATAACCAGTTCTGCCAATTGTCTTTGGCTTTCGCTAACCAATACCTAGTGCACGGCCAGGACGGGCTTACCGGGTGGATACCGTCCTCTACCCGGGGGCAACCGATCGATACTGCATATCCCGTCGTTGCGCGTCCCAAAACAATAGCTACGACCATAATCCGAGGTGTAGTTATTGACCAGAAAAACCGGACTGCCCTCGCGTACGTCAACATCGGTGTTCCAGGGAAAGATCTGGGAACCGTGAGCCAGCGCGATGGAACCTTTAGCCTGAAAATAAGCCAGGATTTGAGGGCGGACAGCTTGCGGTTCTCGCTGGTAGGTTATCAAAGCGACGCTTACAACCTGGCAGATATACTAGGTCGATCCGGGCCCATCCGCGTGGCCCTGAAGAGCAAGCCTACCCTACTTGCTGAAGTAGTCGTGACCTCCAAGAGCCCGACACTCAAGACGATCGGCAACCGGACCGCGTCCACCTTCATTAAGGTGGGATTTCCCCTGCGACTTCTGGGTGGTGAAACAGGGGTTAAGATGTCCCTAGGCCGCCGACCGGTATGGTTGCGTCGTTTTAACTTCCACATAGCTTCCAACAGACTGGATACCGCCGTGTTCCGGCTTAACCTGTATGCCTTCAACCGAGGGGTCCCAACCTCGAATATCCTCGCACAGAATATCCTGGTCCGGATAGGCAAACAAACTGGCGCATATTCCGTCGATTTATCCGGGTATAAAGTAATAGCCCAGGGCGATATCCTGGTTTCATTAGAGTGGGTGGAAGGCTCCTCCGCAGACCCTGAACACGCGGCTATTTTCTTTTCTGCCGGGCTGCTAAATTCAGCTACCTGGCATCGGCAAACCAGCCAAGCTAACTGGAAAAAATTGGGTGGAATTGGCGCAGGTTTCAGCCTGGAGGTCCAGGCCGCAAATAGTCAAGCCCCTGGGGTTACATCCGGCCCTTAGCTTCAGGTCTTATCTTTTCTTGGTTTAAGCCATCGGGTGTCACTTTCAGTAGGCTCGATTTGGGTGCATTGGATGATCTGGCGCATGTTTTTTTGAATCAGGGTCCTGACGGCGAGGTCAAACCACCTTGAAGCGCGCGGGTTAATCGCCGCGAAGGCATACTCTTCCCGGGTTTGAAACAGGGTAACCAAGGAAGCCGAGTCCTCCAAACTCATCGTTACTGTGGTGGTGTGGGAAGATACATTGACATCGCAACGAGATTTGATAATATAATCCGATGCCAGCACCGAAGGGGCTACATATTGAGCCGCTTGGTGAAGACTTTCCACCAGGGCATTGGCCGCTTTATCCCCCGGCTCCACATAAAAAAATCGCTGTGCTTGAAGGCGACAAGAGCAGAACACAACCGCGGAGAGCAGGATGCATTTCATACGAAAGGATTGAAGACAAGATCAAGTAAGTAATTTCCAAATGCCTTTAACCTGGGCCCGCAAATAGGGATCCTTTTGCCAGCTAGGGATCGGAAAGCGTTTTTCGCAGGCGCAGCCCTTTTTGGTCACCCTCCCAAGTGCCTCTCATGCGCTGCGTCAACCCTCGCCAAGCAAGGTCTGAGCCACGCAGACTCCGCCTACCTTCTGAGCCACCTCTCCGGGTCGAAATTTCGGCCCTTGTCGTCCGATAATATAAATTCGAGCTGGCCTATCTCGGACACTTTACCGATGATTTGGCCAGTTCGGATCTGTTCTCCCTTGGTCACCGCGACGGACTCCAGGTTGCTGTAGGTGGTAAAATATTTTCCATGCCTTACCATGACCGCATTCACCTCACCCACATTAAATACGCTTTGCACCTCTCCTTCAAAAACGGCCTTTACTGTGGTGCCGGGATTGGCCTCAATGGTTATCCCCTGATTGTTGTAGGTAATGCCCTTTACGTAGGTTTGCAGACCATAATGCATAGAGACATTACCTGCGTCCATGGGCCAAGGTAAATGACCCCGGTTTTTTTCGAAATTATCCGACATCGCGATATCGGCCCGACTGTCAAAAGGGGTAAAGGCTTTGGGCTTGGCCACGGTCGTGGTCCCCGGTGCGCTTGCGACACTGCCGGTATTGACAGGGGCACTGGTAGTGGGCGTCTTTTCCGGATTGGCTTTAGCGGCGTCAGCACCCTCTTTTTTCGATTCCCGTATCGCCTCCTCCCTGGCCCGGCGGATCGCCGCGGCTATCGCATTATCCAATTTCTGGTCCTGCTTCTTTTTGGCATTCATTTCTTTTTTCAATTCCTTCTCCTGGGCTAGTAACTGATATACGACCGCATCTTTTTCCTTTTTTTCCACCTCCAGCACTTGCTTTTCCTTGTTTTGCTTTTGCAACACTTCGTCTTTCTCCTGTCTTTTTACCCGGAGTCCGTTAATTTTATCCTGCAGCAGCTGCTGAGTTCGTTGGATATTCTCTGCGCGCTCTTCCCGGTAGGCCCGGTAGGACTTGAGGTAGGCTACGCGCTTAACTGCGTCATTGAAACTGGTGGCGGCAAAGATGAAATTCAGAAAATCGTAGTTGCTTCTGTTTTCGTAGGCGTAGACCACACTTTCCTCGTATTGTTTACGCAAAGTGTCGAGTTCGCGGTGCAGGTTACGAATTTCCTGCAGCGACTGATTCATATCCGACTGAATAAAATTGATTTGGGCGTTGATATTTTGAATCGCGGACTCGCGCAGCCGGAGCCGACGTTGGAGCAGGGCTAGTTGTCCCAGGGTTTCTTTCTTGTTCTTCTTGGTTTCATCCAGGGAGCGCTTGACGTCTTCAATCTGCTTTTGTATGGCTTCCCGTTCCTTTTCCAGATCACTGCGACTTTGCGCAGGAGTTTGGGCAAAGCAGGAGAGGGTCAACGCGATCACCGCTGCCAATGCTATAAAGTGTTTGTGCATATTGCTTTGTTTGGATCGTTAAGCAGATCGGGGGCCTCTGCCCGCGGCTCCTGCCCCAGCCCGCAACCAAGATAACGCCTATTTATGCTTATAATTTTTCGGCACAGGGAAGGGGAAACTTAAGTTATCGTTAAAATTATATTGTTTGAAACTAATCTCCAGATCGAATTTGGATTTTTCCGCTAGAGAAATTTTTCGATATGTAGAAAACCGGATCGAATCCCGCAGGTCATAGTCCCGGTAGGTCAGATCGCAGGTACGTGCCCGCATGACGTCGGCATCGTCCAGTTTCATATGGCGGAGCGTATAGTCGTTGCTGTTAATCGTCACGTAATTTTTGAACAGATCTCCAATGCACATAAGAGAAATACCCTGGTCTTCTAGGCGGTAAAAAACGATGTTGCTGTCGAGGTAAATGGAATTGCCAATCAGCAGATCCTGCAGTGTCTTGAAATTCAAGGGCACCTTCGCCACGTCTTGCAGATAGCTGACGGATCGAAGAGTAATGGTCTTATCCAGCTTCGAAATGATCTTGACACTGTCTGGGGTAATTAGCGCCCGAAAAGCTTCAAAGCCTAAAATGGCCTCACCCCTGATCCAAATGATGCTATCCTTGAGAATCCGCAAGAACGCCGTGAGTTCGTAACTTCTGCCATCGCTACCTTCATAATTCACTTTCATCTTGGCCGAAAAGGTCTTGAAATCGATGGTATTTCGCTGGATTTTGGTAAATACATCGTTGATAAACCGCATCGAATCGGCCTTGTGGTCCTCCACCACGACGGTCGTGGCCGTATCTTTTTTAGAACTGGAGATGGCTTTTTCAATACTCTTGGTGGATCGGCAGCCCAAGGGCGCCTGCAGCCAGGTGCATAGCACAATTAGCGAACCCACGGTCCAGAGGAGATTTTTTCGCGCTTTGCCCGAGGCTGACTTGCCCTTAACAGGATGCTCTGGTCTCTGCCCGAATAGTTGTTTGATCATGGTCATGATTTGCCCGTATGCCCAAAGCCCCCCTGGTCGCGTTTGGTGCTGGTGATTTGTGTAACGGATTTCCACTTTGCTTGCTGTACCTGTCCAACGACCATCTGGGCGATGCGGTCCCGGGGTCCTATCACTTGATCCTCGGATGAAAAATTGATTAAGATGACTTTCACTTCTCCACGATAATCCGAATCGACGGTTCCCGGCGTATTGAGGCACGTGATACCCTGGTTGATAGCTAGACCGCTGCGGGGACGGATTTGGATCTCATATCCAGACGGGATTTCCAAGAACAATCCTGTCGGAATTAAGCGGCGCTCTAGCGGCTTGAGAACAATCGACTCCGGTATGTTGGCTCGAAGGTCCATACCCGAGGAGCCTTCCGTGGCGTATTCGGGAAGTGGATTGTCGGATTGGTTAAGGATCTTGATCTTTACTTTCGGCATGGCAGCAAAGGTAGGTAGGATGTGGTATTTATACCGCCATTGGGTCCGATTCTTTCCTGAGATGTTCCGGGTGCTCCTCCTTCGGACTGAGCAAGAAGATTTGTCGTGGTGGGAAATTTTGTTACCCCTTTTTTTGTAGCAGCACGGTGGCGTAGGCCATCAAGCCCTCACCCCGGCCGACAAAGCCCATTTGTTCGGTAGTAGTGGCCTTGATGGAAATATCCTGCACATCCATGTGGAGTATGGCAGCGATCCCTATGCGCATGGCCTCACTGTACTTTTTAATTTTGGGCATTTCCAGACAAACTGTAGAATCGATATTGACTATTGCATAGCCCCGCTCTTGGATGAGGCCATAGGTTTTCTCCAGCAAAACCAGGCTATTAATATTCCGGTATGCCGGATCGGTATCTGGAAAATGGGTGCCGATATCCCCAAGACTTAGGGCACCCAGTAAGGCGTCACACAGAGCATGTAGGAGCACATCGGCGTCGCTATGTCCCAACGGTCCCTTATCATGGGGAATAGTTTGGCCCCCTAGTCTAAAGGGACGACCTTGGACGAGCTGGTGAAAATCTACTCCAAAACCAATGCGGTAAGACATGCAAGGCAATTAAATGAAAAAGCGTTCCGCTCGGAAATCTTTGAGTGGAACGCTTCAAAATTATCGGGTTTTATACAAACCTGGAGCTAAATTAATTATTGCTTTGGAGCATCTAAATTAAACACCAGGCCAAAACGAATCGTATTGGACAGTGGGTTGCGCGTTACGCCACTTCCTGAAGGGACCAAATAGGAAAAGTTCAGGCCGAGCATTTCGTAGGCGAGTCCAATACCCACCGTGAAATACTGGCGGTCACCCTGGTTCTTACCTTCATAAAAATAGCCAGCCCTAAAAAAGAACTGATTGTTGTATCCATATTCAGCGCCCAAAGAGAAATTATACGCACTATTGCCAAATGATTGAAACCAACTCTGAACGACTCCCATATTGTGGTAATTGGACAAATTGGTAGAATCTACCGTTGGGTCCGTCGGGTTGGTCAAAGTGGGTGCGGAAGGAACCAATAGCTTGTTTACGTCAAGGCCGAAGGAGAGCTTATTTTGTTCGTCAAAAACTGTCGTGTAGTTGACGCCCACGCCCAAGTTAGCCGGAATAAATTCCTTTTCTGTGGCCACGTCGGTGTAACCAATTTTAGATCCCAGGTTGGTTAGCGCTACGCCGTATCGCCATCCTTCTCCGTTGTCCTTTACGCCATTATAGAAAAAAGATAAGTCGGCAGCCACGGCATTGCCTGGCTTATAGGTATCGCCGTTAGCCGCGTATCCGGCAGCCAGGTCGGAATGGATATACCTCAGAGTTAATCCGATCCCAATTTTATCGGATAGCTTGCGTGAATACCCCAGATCGGCCCCCATTTCCCAAGGTCTGCCGGTACCCAGGCTATTGCCCGAATAATCCGTGAACGGGATATTGCCCAGGGAGAAATAGCGAATCGATGCGCTCAGGGCTCCATTCTCATCAAGCTTGTGAAACCCCGTGGCCGCCAGTAAATACACGTCGTTTAATCCCAGATCCTTAAGCCAAGGCGAATAGGTAACCCCAATACCAGTGGGCGTCTCGTTGAAAGGCGTTTTGGCCAGATTGTAGAACGCTGAATTGGCGTCCGCCGAGGTTGCCACACCTAGTTCCCCCATCCCCCCGGCACGAGCGTCCGGTGAAATGCGCAGGAAGGGCACGGCGGTCGTTACCACGTTTAGCGATTGCGTTTGCCCCTGACTAGTATGAATAAATGAAAGCGTAATTGCAAAAGCAGCCAATTTGAAAAAGAATCTTTTCATGAAATATGTTATTTAGCTTTTAAAGGTGGCGTACAACGTCAACAATCATACCATATCGACCTCTTCCAGAGGTAGGGTAGCGGAGGGCATGGTTGTTAAGTTGTTCAGCTGCGTAAAATTATGCCATAGCTAATGTAATGATTTTAAATTACTTCGGATTCGTTTCCCGGTCAGCGGGTTGATCTTCACCTGAAAGGCAAAGATACAGATCGCGAGGATTTGAAGATTCCCAAAAGTGCAAATGATAAAATCTTTCAGTCACCTTCCCCACAGCAATCCAAATCTAATGACCAACGATTTATGCGGCAAATTATTGCCTCAGTCCAGCCTTTTGCCACCCTGGTCTGCCGGGGCCGAGATCCTGCACAAACCCGCGGAACCGACCCGACCCAATCGTCCCGTTTTTGGAGACCGACCGGCTCCTTATACTCGGTACGTGACAAACCGGGATTTTGTTGCCCCGGGTGGGAAACCTCGGTTAAATCCTTAATCAAATGTTAATACACTGCAATTCAATTAGTTATTTTTGATTTAGTAGATTTTCCTTCTGTTTTGAGGGATAATACCCAAGGATTTTTTAGCGAAAGGAACTAAATTCGCAATTGTCTCGTATTGTGGATAATAACCACCGGTTTATTTACAATATTCAGCACAAAACCGCGTTTCTACAGGTAACACCTCACGGTAAAATGAGCTTTTATA
This sequence comes from uncultured Chitinophagaceae bacterium, assembly GCA_963742225.1. Classification (GTDB taxonomy): domain Bacteria; phylum Bacteroidota; class Bacteroidia; order Chitinophagales; family Chitinophagaceae; genus Puia. The sequence goes on from CAVULD010000007.1 coordinate 379,453, forward strand.
TGAATCTGAAAAATCTGGTTATCCTAGCATCAACCGCCGCCACGATTTCGTCATGCAACAATGGAAAACTATTCGGGAAGAAGACCGAATCGTCCGACGTTACGGGCTGGAATTACAACGACAAGAACATGGGGGGATACCAGGTGTCCCATGAGAAAGAACAGCGCACGGGTCCCGGCCTGGTTTTTATTCAGGGAGGTACCTTTACGATGGGCGCTACCCAAGAGGACGTCATGAGCGACTGGAATAACATTCCCAGACGCGTCACCGTGAACTCCTTCTACATCGATCGCACGGAAGTAGCCAATGTGCACTACCGGGAGTATCTGTACTGGATCAATAACGTTTTCGACGGCGATGAATACTTAGCCGTTCGTCAGGGAGCGTTGCCCGATACCTTGGTATGGAGAAGCGAACTGGCTTACAATGAACCGCTGGTGGAATATTATTTCCGCCACCCTTCCTACAATTACTACCCCGTAGTCGGTGTAACCTGGAGACAGGCCAAAGACTTTTGTTTGTGGAGGACAGATCGGGTCAATGAGAAGGCTTTGGTGGACAAAGGCTTTATAAATAAAAATTCGCTCAAAAATATTCAAGGACTGGGCCAGGAGAATTTTAACACCAAGGCCTATCTGATGGGTCTGTACCAGGCCACGCCGGGTGCGGCTGCCAAGTCAAAAAACAGCCCGCTGAAAAATCCTAACGGTACCCCCAGAACCCAAGTAACTTTTGAAGATGGGATTCTGCTTCCTTCCTACCGGCTGCCCACAGAAGCCGAATGGGAATACGCCGCTCTGGGGTATATCAATCAAAATCCACTACCCAGCAACAGCGACAAGAAGCGCGGAGAGGAACTCATTGCCAACAAGCAAGTGTATTCCTGGAGTGAAAATGTCAACGGCCTGCGCGATTCACGGCGCGGCAGCTGGCAGGGTTCCTTCCTGGCGAATTTCAAACGTGGCTCCGGTGATAACATGGGTGTGGCAGGTGGTCTGAACGACAACGCCGTATACACCTCCGCCGTTACTTCCTTCTACCCGAATGGTTTTGGATTATACAACATGTCGGGCAACGTGAGCGAATGGGTGGAAGACGTATACCGTCCTTTGTCGCCCTTGGATGTGGATGATGTTGCTCCTTTCCGTGGTAATAAATACCAGACCATTCAATTGGATAAAGATGGCGCCGGCGATAGAGATAGCCTGGGCCGGGTGAAATACCGTGATGTAACCGATGCCGAAAGTATCCACCGCCGCAACTACCAGAAAGGCGATGTGATCAACTATCTCGACGGTGACTCCCTCGTTGCCGGAGTAGCTTACGGCTATGGCAAAACGACCCTGATCAGCGATAAATCCAGGGTAGTCAAGGGCGGAAGTTGGAATGATCGCGCCTACTGGCTCAGCCCAGGAACTCGCCGTTTCTTGGAAGAAGATCAAGCCAGTTCTACCATCGGTTTCCGATGCGCTATGGACCGCGTCGGCAGTGCAGCCGGTAACGGCAGAAAAACGGGAATTGACTATAAGCAGAGAAGGCAAAATACCAGAAAGCAATAACTAGCCATATATCGAATTAAAAAAAGCCATCCCGGAAACAAGCGGGGTGGCTTTTTTTTAACTACCATTGTTACTAGCCGATGACGATTGAACACTTATACCAGATTTACCAGCAGTTCCCTTCGGTACAGACCGACAGCCGAAAGCTGCGAAGCGGAGACTTGTTTTTTGCCTTAAAAGGAGATCAGTTCAACGGCAACCGGTTTGCCCAACAAGCCGTTGATCAGGGCGCGGCCTACGCGATCGTGGATGAGCCGCTGGAGGGCAAGGCGCCGGAGCGGTTCATCCTGGTGGATGACGTGCTGCAGACCTTGCAGCAACTCGCCGAGCACCATCGACGCAGGTTTTCCATCCCGTTTTTGGCAATCACTGGAAGTAACGGAAAGACCACGACCAAGGAACTCATCCACGCAGTTCTTTCCTCCAGCTACACAACCTACAGCACCGTAGGTAACCTGAACAACCACATCGGCATACCCCTCACCTTACTTAAAATTCGCACCGACGCGCAAATGGCGGTTATCGAAATGGGGGCTAATCACTTGAAAGAAATTGAGGGATACTGCCGCTACACGTTACCGACACATGGCCTGATTACCAATTGTGGCAAGGCGCATCTGGAAGGTTTCGGCAGCGTAGAGGGAGTGCGGCGGGGCAAGGGCGAACTCTACGATTTTCTGCGCTCGGCTCATGGCACCGCTTTCGTCAATTGGGATTACTCCTACTTAAGGGACATGAGCCGAGGTATTCCCAACCTGGTCACCTATGGCGCCCGTGAGGCATCCTTCACCGGCGAGGTCCAGCGCCAGGCACCCACACTCAGCGTCCTTGTCACCAAGCCCGAACCCCAGACGGAAATCCGTACCCAACTGGCAGGTGACTACAATTTGCCCAACATCCTGGCTGCGGTGGCGGTGGGCCGCCATTTTGATATCCCGATGGAAGTAATCAAGCGAGCAATCGAACAATATGCACCCGGCAACAGCCGGTCCCAGCTGATTGTATGGGATAGCAACCAAGTAATCCTGGACGCGTATAACGCCAACCCATCCAGCATGCAAGCAGCCATTGAAAATTTCGCCCATCTGCACGGAGCAAAAAAAGTATTGGTACTTGGCGCTATGGCCGAATTGGGAAAGGATAGCCTACATGAACACCAGCAGCTGATCCAGCTCATTGGCAAATATCCATGGACCGACGTGGTATTGGTGGGTGGAGATTTTGAAAAAATTGATCATCCCTACCGCCGGTTTGCGAACTCAGCCGAGGCCAAAACGTGGTTTGGCCAGCACCATTTCCACGACACTCTGCTGCTCATTAAAGGATCGCGCAGTATGCAGATGGAGCGGATCCTGGAAAAATAATCAGGCCGGTAAGCTACTACTTTTGTGCGGCAAAAAGCGTCCAAGGATAGGCCTTCATTTCGACCAAGTATTTACCCATCCACGCAAATTCCGGATGTTTTTGATAAAACGGGGCGCCGACAAAATCCTGTCCGCAGGGGTGTCCCATATGGGCCCAGAATTTCATCTCCCGAGCCAGGTCCGTCGTAGTCACTTTTCCCTGCACGGCTCCCATAGGATAAAAAGGCGGGTTGTCCCATTCCGCGCAGCCTTTGGGATCCTCATCGATATGGCCACAGATCACACAGCGGTCGTTGGCGTCTCGATGCAGCAGTACATCTCGGTGATCGGCTTCCACCACCATACCGGTCGCCGCATCCAGTTTACCTCTAAGTTCAACTTGGACCAGTTCTTCCATCCGCAGCTTGCGCGCGTTGGGTGAGGTGGTACTGTCTTTGGGATTGAACGTGGTTTCCTGCTTTATTAAGGCCGGGTCGCTGGGGAAATTGGAACCGATCATGGCCGTATCCTGACTGCGCCAGACTCGGTAAATTTTTAGACCTAATTCCAACTTTGCCACCTCGTTGGTTTTTGTGTCACCGATTAGCCAATCGTTGGCGTAGCCGCCATTATTGCCGGTGGTAAATATCCGAACCACATCATTAATCGAGTTGCTGTATTGGGCTGCTTTGCGGGCCCGCACAAATTCGGGAATGGCTGTGGAGTCAAATCCGATAAATTGGGTGATGGTCGTTTCGGTGATCAGCAGTCCATTGGCCGTGATGACAAAGTCATCCCCGCTATGTATGAAGCCTGGCATACAATCCATCATCATGTGATTTCCTTTGGTGGGAACGATATCGGCGATGACGTTCCAGTGTTGTCCCCAGATATATTCCGTCCAGTTGTTGTGACCAATGACGATCTTTCCGTCACGGGTATACGAACCGTTGGCTATGAAGGCGCTGCAATTGCCTGGGGCTTTGTTCTGGCCACTTCCTGCCTTAGCCATTTCCAGCAGCTTGGGTTCATAGTAAAAAAGCAACTCTTCCATGGCATTATATGCCGTTATATCCAGGCTGTCGTAGACGACATGGCGAGCGCGCATGCCTTCGACGATCCCATTGATCTCTTCTTTGTATTCCTCATCCACTTCACTCCACATAAAATTTCGGGCGGCATTGCGATACAACTGCCAGGTGTAGGGCTTCTGTTCATGGTGTACCCAATATTTAATGGCCTGAATGGCCGTATCAATTTCATGCGCCAATAAATACCCGTGCTGGTATCCAATCTCATGGGGGGTCCCTTGCAGATGTACATAGATCCATCCGGCCTTGTCCTGGCGGGATGCCTTGATCAGGCGGGGATCATCGTGGCCGTAGGTGGTCATGGCAAAAAAAAGCATGGCCATCATATAGCATAATTTTCTCATAACTGTTGGGTTGTGGTGGTGACGATGGTACTAAAATACGGAATTGTGATCAATATAATCAGGGCTGGTTCGATAGAGATGTCCGCATGCGCGGACAGTCGAGCTAGCGGACATCCAGCAAGGAACTTAACGGATGCCTTCGGTTTCGAAATTCCATCATATCGACCTTAATGCTGCCCACCGTGATGGGGCTTTCCACCCGCAACGGGACATGGTTTTCGTCATCGCTTACCCAAACGGTCATTTTTTCCCCGCCTTCGAAGATAGTGCCCTTGATGAGCAAGGGTTTAATCTTAACGGCCCGGAATTTACCATATCTGGTCTTCAGGACCTCTTTTCCCATATACCGGATGTACAGATGATACACCTGGTTATCCAGGAACATGGAAAAAGGTATCGTGTCGTTGGGTTTCTTGGTAGAAAAATCGATGTTGCGGGCATAATAAATGGCGCTCATCACGTCCTGGACGCAGGCGGGGACTTTGAAGACGCCATCGGTGGTGATGGTCGTATTGGCCGATTTATTGAAGCTTACGTTCTCGTATTTTTTAAATCCCCCTTCATCAATGTTGCGAATGAATTTCAGGGGTTGCATCGTCGCCGTATCGATATAGGTCTCGTATTTGTCCTTTACTTTAAAAAAGAAATACTCGCTAAGCGTCTTGCCCTCCCCCGTCACATGGTAAACGGCCCGTCCGTTGAGCTGTTCGACGTTGGTGTGAAAGACCGCCTCCCCTGCCGCAATGTACACGCCAGCGAGTGTGTAATAGACGCGATAGGTGAGTGACTCATTGGGTGAAAACGCATAATTGCGAACGCCACAGAACTGCTCATCGGTGGAATCCTGACCCCGTCCGGTGTTGCTGCCTGTCGAAAATAACCCATCACCTGCTTGCATAGGAATAGACACAACCAGCAAGAAAAACAGGCAGGTAGAGGAAAAAGCTCTCATCGATTCCTAAATAATTTAATCCTTAAAATTAAGAAACTCCCAACCAACGCGGGAATTACTAAATTGATCAGCCAAATACCCAAGGAAACACCCAAGATGCCTGCGCTATTAGGGCTAAACAAACTGATGATCTGAAGGCCCGCAACCCAACGTATGCCCAAATCGGTAAAAAAAGTCAAGGTCGGAACCACCGCAATGATCAAGAACATGAGGCTGATGCCGCAAAACGTTTGCCCCCAGGTAAGGGCTACTCCCAAAACCGAAAAAAGCAGGAAATATTGTACCACGAAAACCAGGTACCTTCCAAAAGATAAGCACAATATTCGGAATAGAATGGCCAGGGGTATTTCTTGCAAATCTTTAACAATCTGCTTGACCCTGGTCCAGCCCAGCCAGTCGAAAAATTGGACCACCGAAGAAAGACGAAAAAAAAAGGCCATGAGCAGCAGCGCCACCAACCCACTACTCCAGAGCAACACATTGACAACAATAGAAAACGCCTGTCCCGCCAGCGACAGGGCGCCGGAGTACTGCGCCTTCAACAACAAAATACCCACGCAGCCCGCCGTAGTCGTGGCGATCAATTGGGCCACACTTCCCACCATCGCCAGCGGAATGGACTGCAGGCGCTTGCCTTGCGGAACATATAAGATCCGCCCCAAATATTCGCCCATTCTATTGAAGGTAAACGAGCCGATCGCCACCCCCGCGAGCGTAGCTTGAAAGGCTTGAAAAAAATGTTGGTGCAGTAACGGCCTACCGACCAATTGCCATTTGCGGGATTCCAAACTCCAATTAAGGATCATCAAACCCAGCACTGCCCAGGTTTTCCATTGACCCAAATCGGTCATGGCCGACCAGACCTCTACAAGTGAATGCTGCCAGCCCACACGATGCGTGATCTGGCGGCAGATAGAATAAAAAAGAAATCCGAATACCAGGGGACCCAGGAAATAGTTGGCTATTAATTTGATATTTTTGTTGATGCGCACGATCGGTCATCAAAAATACCCTTACGCTTGCAAAAGGATAGCAAAATAATTTTAGGCATCGACCCGGGTACCCTGATGATGGGCTATGGATTGATCAAGGTGGATGGCTTGGGGGTCGTATTATTGGAGATGAATCACCTTCGCATCTCGGCCAAAAAAGATGCTTACGAACGGCTGCATATCATTCATGAAAAAGTATGCCAACTCATTACCCAGTTCCGACCCCAGGAGTTCGCCATTGAAGCTCCCTTCTTTGGCAAGAATGTGCAAAGCATGCTCAAACTCGGTAGGGCCCAGGGTGTAGCCATCGCAGCCGCTATGCAAGCCGGCCTACCCATAGCCGAATATTCCCCCAGAAAGGTCAAACAATCGATAACCGGTAACGGCAACGCTGCCAAAGAACAAGTCTGGGAAATGTTGCAGCATATCCTGCAGGTTCACAGACCCGTTGGCACCTTTGACGCCTCGGACGCGCTTGCCGTCGCTCTTTGCCATCATTTCCAAGGCAGAGTGCTTAAGACATCGGGAAAAAAACTCAGTGGCTGGGGAGAATTCATAACCCAAAACCCCGGTCGCGTGAAGGGATGCTGAGTGACCCGGCGGCCCTTAGAGACCGCGGCCTTAGCTTGCGCCTAAGCCCAATTGATCCCCAATCTTTTTCTGCGCCGTTTGGAGTTGCTGGGCCGTTACGCGGATTTTGCCCCGAGTAAAATTCAGGTCATCACTGTGGTCTATCGGAACTAGGTGCAGGTGAGCATGCGGCACCTCCAGTCCGATCACCGCCATTCCGCAACGGTTGCAAGGAAAGCTACGCTCAATTGCCCGGGCGATGGGCCTTGCGAAAATCATCATCTCCGACAGGAGGTTTTCCGGCAGGTCGAAAAATCGGTCGACTTCCATTTTAGGAACGACCAGCACGTGGCCTTCGCGCAAAGGAAAAATATCCAGAAAGGCATAGAACTTATCGTTCTCTGCCACCTTGTAGCTGGGAATTTCACCGGCTATGATTTTCGAAAACAGCGTCATAGTAAGAGATTGAACAGGGAGTTGGAACCGCCCCAGTCTGCAGGTCAACGAGGGCTATTGGTTGTCACACCGTGATGTTTTCAACCTTGAATTTGATCAGGCCTGCAGGCACGCTTACTTCGGCCACTTCGCCTACAGATTTTCCGAGTAGACCTTTACCGATGGGGGAGGTCACCGATATTTTGCCCAGCTTCAGATCGGCTTCTTTCTCCGATACCAGGTGGTAGGTCACTTGTTTTTTATTGTTTAGGTTCGTCAGCGTGACCTTAGTCATAATCGACACCTTGCTGGTATCGATGCTACCTTCTTCAAGAATGCGCGCATGGGCCAGTTCTCCTTCCAATTTTTGAATCTTGGCTTCCAGCAATCCCTGGGCCTCCTTGGCGGCATCGTATTCGGCATTTTCACGCAAGTCGCCCTTCTCCCTGGCTTCGGCAATGGCCCGGGAGGCAGCGGGGCGTTCGACCGCCTTCATGTGTTGCAGCTCGGCCTTCAGCTGGACCAAGGCTTCCTTGGTTAAATACGTGATCTCACTCATAATGGCCTCCTTTTACTTCAGTTTGCAAAAAAGAAAAAAAATACAACGCCTCAATAATTCCTGAAGCGTTGCACTATTGGGACAAAGATAGATTTTTTTTGGCTCATGCGCAGCAGGATTATACGGTCCTATTCCACTGAAAACTCCTATAATCCGAGTTTTTCCAGCAGGACGGTAGCCATCTTCAAAAAGGCTTCCTGGCTGTATCCGGCGATATGGGGTGTGATGATGACCTCCGGCCTGGCCAACAGCCAGTCCAGTTGCCGTTTTTCTTCCGGGTTGTAGCTATCCAGTTTCTCGTTTTCCAGCACATCCAGCGCCGCCCCCGCAATCCGTCCATGCTCCAGGGCCCGGATTAGGGCCGAAGTATCGTGGACCTGGCCGCGGGAAGCATTGATAATAAAGGGCTTCCGTTCCAAAGAGTGGAAGAAAGCATCATTGGCCATATGGCGGGTTTCCTTGGTCAAAGGAACGTGGAAGCTGATCGCGTCCGAGTACCGAGCCACCTGCTCCAGGTTGGCTTCCTTGATATAGTCTTTGCCAAAATCAAATTTGTATTTATCGTAGGCCAAAACCGTCACGTCGAAAGAAGCCAGGATCTTGGCCAGTGCGCTGCCCGTATGACCGAATCCAATGATTCCAATCGTCTTGCCGGACATTTCGGTACCCCGGTTCTGGTCCCTGATCCACTTGCCTTCCCGTATTTGCTGGTTGGAAGATCCGATCTTGTTGGCCAAATTCAGCAGCATGCCCAGCACATGCTCGGCAACGGCGTTGCGGTTTCCTTCCGGGCTGCTGACACACCGTATACCCCGTTGCTCGGCCCTGGCCACATCGATGAGCTCCATGCCACTGCCAAGCCTCCCGATCCACTTTAGGTTTTTGGCTTTATCCAGTATGTTCCGATCGACCCTCAGTCGCGTAGTTACAACTAAGCCTTCGGCGTCTACGATTTCATCGGCGAGCTGTTCATAGCTGATAGTGGGTAGGTGTTTAATGCGAAAGCCCTGCTGGGTCAATCGCTCCACCAAGAAAGGATGCACTTTGGCCGTGATGATAACTGTCCTCATGCGCTCGATTGCATTATAGATCGAAATTACTTCATCTGGTGAGTCAACAAAGCAAAATCATAAATAGTTAATTGCTCGGCTCTTTTTTCAAAGATTTTCGATCGCAGTACCTCTTCAGTAAATAGACCTTTCACTGCGTTACGCAAAGTCTTTCGGCGCTGGTTAAACGCTGTCTTAACCAACAAGAAAAAATCCCACTCGCTGCGCATCTCCAGGTTAGAGTTTCTGAGTGTCAACCGAATGACCGCGCTTTTCACCTTAGGCGGAGGATAAAAGCATGTCTCGGAGACTTCAAAAAGATATTCCACATCGAAAAACGCCTGCACCAGTACGCTCAATACCCCATAGACCTTGGAGCCTTCCGAGGAGGCTATACGCCGGGCCACTTCTTTTTGAAACATGCCAATCATGCACTCGACGGAGTCTTTCCAGTCCACCATGCGAAACAAAATTTGGGTAGATATATTGTAAGGAAAATTGCCCACGACGGTGAATGAGCCGTCAAAGGGTTTATCCATGGTCAGAAAGTCCTGTTGAACTAATTTATCTTGCAACCCAGGATAAGTGCGACGAAGAAAAGCTACTTTCTCTGGATCTATCTCCACGGCCTTTAATTGGACATGATCCATCGTGAGCAAATATTTGGTCAATGCTCCAGCGCCCGGCCCCACTTCGAGCAGCTGCGTGAAAGGGTGCTCATTTAACGCCGCAACAATCCTTCGGCAGATGTTTTCATCCTGCAAGAAATGTTGTCCCAGGGACTTTTTCAGATGGCTGTGTCCGGTGATCATACGTTTGAATGGCTACACAAAATACCGAAGGCTCCACCCCTACCATGGCGGCGCGCGCGGTTTACGTGGATGCAAAAATAATCTATCGGACCGCCCCGGATCAAGATTATTAATTGTATTTTTAACCCTTCAAATTACACGATCCATGAATAGTCAACAGCCCAGACCTCTGATCGCGATTACGATAGGCGATCTGAACGGAATAGGTACGGAACTCATCTTGAAAACCTTTTCTGATCACCGCGTATTGGAGCTGTGCACGCCCGTGATTTTTGCCTCCAATAAGGTGATTAATTTTTACCGCAAATCGATACCTGAATTCAATTTCAATTATCAAAACAGCAAAGACTTTAGTCGGATAAATGCCAAGCAAGTCAATATATACAATTGCTGGGAAGAAGAAGTAGCCATTACCCCAGGGCAGCTCACTGACACGGGTGGGAAATATGCCGTCAAATCCCTGGTGGCCGCCGTCGCCGCCTTAAAGGAAAAAAGAGTCCAGGGACTGGTCACCGCGCCCATGCACAAGAAAAATACCCAGTCCGCCGACTTTAATTTTACCGGGCATACGCCCTATCTGAAAAAGGTTTTTGGGGCCAGCGATGTACTTATGCTCCTGACGGCCGATAACTTCCGGGTGGGCCTGGTTACCGAGCATGTCCCCATTCAGGAGGTAGCCGCACTGATTACGCGGGAATCCATTCTAAGCAAGCTGAACATTCTCAAAGACAGCTTGATTCGGGATTTCGGCATCGATAAACCCAAGATCGCCGTGCTTGGACTCAACCCCCACGCCGGCGACGAGGGACTGATCGGCAAGCAGGAAGAAGAAATCATCAAACCCGCCATAAAAGACGCCAAACACCAAATGCTGGCCTTTGGCCCCTACAGCGCAGATGCTTTTTTTGCGCGCGGCCAGCAACAGAAATTCGATGCTGTCTTGGCGATGTACCACGACCAGGGCCTGATTCCGTTCAAATCGCTGGCCATGGGCGAAGGCGTCAACTACACGGCCGGGCTTCCGGCCGTTCGAACCTCGCCCGACCACGGCACGGCTTTCGATATCGCAGGCAAGAACCGGGCAGACCATGGCTCGTTTCTAGCGGCAATCTATCGCTGCCTGGACATCATTGAAAGCAGGCAGCAATACGAGGAAAATCGCCGCAATCCGCTGAAAAAAATGGGCTCGGCAGTGCTGGCCAATGCGGAAGACGAACGCATCGAAGAAGCTTAAGGGGGGGCCTGCAGCAGCGTTGAGCCGTGAGTTGGATCAAAATATAGAATCAGGAATCGGTTTATTGATCTGATAGGAATGGTACTGGATTAGGACCTTTCCCTTGGCCTCGTCCTGGGTCCGGACTTTATTTTTTCCCTCCGTTCCATCGTCGTAGTCAAAAGTGACTCCCTTGGGCAATTTGTAATCCTTTGTGTTAAAACTGCAGGTAACCTGATCGGGCAGGGCAAAGGCTGCATATTTTCCATATGTCAGCGCAACTTCATAGGTTCCGTTTTCCCGCGTCGTCGTTCGGGCTTTAAGGACCAGCAAGCTACTGGGGTCAATATACAGAGTGGATAGAACGATCTGGTCCTCGTCGTTGGCAGGCAGAAGTTTAATGACCCGCACTTTTTTGGATTCTACGACGTCGTAGCCGGCATCTAAGGCAGCGAACTGCCCTTGGAACAATCCGGACAAACTAATGCTGCCGGCACTCCTGGGGACAAGAGAAATACCGCTCGTATTTTCAATCTTGAACCTGCCGGGTTTTTTAAAATACACCGTGACTTCGGCCTTGGGCACTTTGAGAAAAGACACATCGGTGATCATCGTCCCCTCAGCCTGATAACTGTTCACCAATTCAATTTTAGCCTGGACTTGCTGGATCAGCGCAGCCACGTCCTGGGTTCGGGCCGAAGTCCAGACGAGTTGAATCAAAACCAGCGTCCCTATCCATTTCTTGCTTAGCATAAAATCTCCTCCTTAACTTAAGATATCCTTCTTTCTGAAGATCAGTACAGCCGATGTGACAAAGACCACGATATAGGCCAGCAGGATCGCCAAGCTTCTGCAGATCGCTGGCAGATTCTCTATCGACCCGGCTATGGCCTGCCCCGACGAGTCCGCCTTAGAATAAAAAAATCCTTTCCACGCCAACATGTGCGAGGTAAATAAATAAGGCTTCACCGTATGATCATACATCGGTATGCGCAACTCCGATAATATGGTTAGGACGATAACTATCGTGATGGTCGATACAATCGGCCCTATCGAATTGTCCGCCAAGGTGGATAGTAAAAACGCCAGTGCGGCCACTGTGCTCAGGGCCACCGCTGCATAGCCGAAAGCCGCCACATATCGCCACCAAATATCGGCTTGACCGATCTGTTCCATCGTATTGTTGCGAGCCACCAGCATGTCGTTGGTGCCAAAAAACAGGATACTCAGCCATAGCGCCAGTACGGCCATCCACAACAGCAGCAGCAGAGTATACAGAACAGCGGCGGTGAATTTTACCAACATCAGTTGGGTACGACTCACCGGCTTGGTCACCAGCAACCGCAGCGTGCCCATGTTCGCCTCACCGGCTACCAGATCGCCCGCGACCAGGGCGACCAATAAAGGGACATGGATGAGCAGGGCATTGAGGATGATGAAGGCAACGAGGTAACCGTTGAGAATAAGTTTGTAGGGCACAAAAAACGAATCGGAAATACCACTGAGCAGCAGTTCCAGGTAGGACTGGCCGTCGAATTTGAGGCCCAGCTGAATGATCAGGATAATTGCGGCAATGGCCGCAAAACTGATGTAGGTTCTCGGTCTCTTGAAAATCTTGAACAGTTCAATTTGCAAAAGAGGCCACATGCTGGTTGGGTCGGGTAAGCGTTAAAAAATAATCTTCCAGAGAATGGCGTTGCTCAAGCAATAATACCTCGACACCTTTAGTGGCCAGATCGCGGTTCATCTCCGGAATCTGGATCCTGGGTATTTGGAACACAAATCGGCCATCCTCGCTGGAACGTAAAAACGGGCGCCAAACAGAATCCTCGATAATCTTGCCGGCCTGGTCGGGATTCAGGGCCCGCAATTCGACGATCATTTTGGAGGGGTCAAAAAGGTCCTTGACACTGCCTTCGACGACTTTTTTGCCCCCATCGATGATCAAGACGCGGTTGGCGATCAGCTCGATTTCTCCTAGCAAATGTGATGAAATAAGGATCGTCTTGTGGTGGTGGTGACTTAAATCCAGGATCAGGTGGCGAATATCGGCAATGCCCTGCGGGTCCAAGCCATTGGTGGGTTCATCCAGGATGAGCAGCTGGGGATTGTGCACCAGAGCAACGGCAATACCCAAGCGCTGTTTCATCCCTTGAGAGTAAGTCTTCACTTTGTCATGGGCCCTAGGAGCCAGTCCCACCTGCTCGAGTTGGTCCATGAGCCTGCTGCGCTGCGGCCTGAGGCCGCTCATACGGGCAAAAAGGGAGAGATTTTCGTAGGCCGTCAAATAGGGGTACAGATCCGAACGTTCGATGACCGCACCCACTTGCCTGAGGATTTCCTTTCGGTGCGCCAGCACATTCTGGCCAAACAGCTCGATGCGGCCACTCGTAGGGGCTACCAGGGTTAGCAGCATCCGCAAGGTCGTTGACTTGCCGGAGCCATTTTGGCCAAGAAACCCGTATACATCCCCTGCCTGGACGCCAAAAGACAGGTTATCAACTGCCCGAAGCTCCTTAAAATGCTTACTTAGGCCAAAAACCTCTACGATGTTGGTCATCTTTTTGTGGTATGGTGAGCGATCGGTGTTCAGATCGACAATAACTACAACGCCAATTCCAAATAGTTGGCCCAAAGCAAAAGCAGGATAAAAATTGTTGCCCCAGGAGTTGCAGATATAAAAGCCGTTTTCTACCTTTGGTATTCCATCCTTTGACAATCCGGCATGTAAAAAACTTGGTTTTTTACCCTTATGTTGCAAAGCCCGAGATCGTATTTTACCCCTTTTAAGCCAATTTAGCCACCTTAGCCTGCTTTTCCAATTTTTCTATGTGAACGGTTCCCAATCGGGCTTGACCTGCCCATTCGTATCGCGCATGATTCTTCCTTTGAATGACCCATTGATGTACTCCATGACCGAGAGCAGAACCGCCTGGGCCGAATCGACAGCGTAAGTTGGAAGATTTGGCGATTTTCCGGCAGCTGCAGATCAATGGTGCTCAAACCCATTTGCTCATCTTCAGAAACTCAAAAAAAATGAAAAGCAGATTTAGAATCTTCGTGCTGGTCCAGGTGATGGTGCTCACCACCGCGGGCGCCTGGGCAGGCCCCAGCAACCGCTTCGACACCGGCTCGGTCTCTACCCTCGCTACCCCAACGCCCAGCCGGACCTCAACCATCGTCCTGTACGGCAGCCTGGTGCGTTTTGACGCCGCCTACGGCATCAATTTCTTTACCCTTAACTGGAATACCCGCACCGAAAGCCTGTTCGACCATTTTGAGGTGGAACGGAGCGTGGACGGAACCAATTTCAAGAAAGTGGGAGAGATCAAGGCCCTGGCCTTGTCCACGACGGAGGAGAACTATTCTTTTCGCGACAATATCCGTCCCGTCATTGCCCGAACCAGAGACCTGTATTACCGGTTGAAACAAGTTGACCCCAGTGGGTCCTTTTGCTATTCCAAAGTGCTTATTGCCCGCATGTACAATACCGAAAGCGTCGCCGCCCTAAGTGTCACTCCGGATCCCGTGATCAACGACATCCTGGTCAACGTGCAGGTGAAGGAAAATGCATTCGTGGTGATGAAGGTAAGGGATCGGGATGGCAACGAACTGCTGAGGAAAACCGCACATGCAGCCGCCGGTGGACTCAATACTTTTCAGCTGGATGATACCCATCAACTCCAGCCGGGCGATTACGAACTGGAAGTGATCGTCAACAGCAACGAACGGATGGTGGTCAAATTATTGAAAGAATAGTCGGATTGCTTGCTTCAGATCGTCTTAAGGGATAATCCTGCTGCCAATCCCCCCGGAATCCGGGGGGATTTATTTTTTAGGGCCGCCGCCGCCTGGTGCCACGCTCAGGTAACTGCGCAGGTCCTGTACGTATTGTTCAAACGCGCGGATCCCGGCCGGAGTGATCTTGCACATGGTTTGGGGATAGTTGTCCTTGAATTGTTTCACCACATCCAGGTAACCCGCTTCCTTGAGCTTGTTGATCTGGACACTCAGGTTGCCGGCTGTTGCGTTGGTCTTTTCTCTCAAGAACGTGAACTCCGCCTCTTTGACACCGATGAGTAGGGAAACCACGGCCAAACGGAGTTGGGAATGTAATATGGGATCAAGATCTTTAAACACGATGGGTTTGTACCTGGCGATTTAGTTTAGAGAATTCGTTGCGGGCAATATGGCCTGGGATGATGTACCCGCACAGCACGGCTCCCGCATGTACGAGCATGACCCCTTCCAAGGTCGTTAGGAACAGGCCTACTAAGGCAAATCCCCAAACGAAAAATGCGCCGATGACCGAAGGCTTGAAATCCAATGCTGTACCGTGAATCAAGACCCAAAAGCCATATAGGCTGATCAGCAGCGGGAAGCCGACCACGGGCTCCAGGCGGCGATTCATGGCCACCAGGATTAAGGCGAGGGAGATCAAAAAGCCTATGTTCAGTCTGTTCAGCAGATCGCGGGTATAGGTTCTTACCTTGGTTGGCTTAACGATAAAATAATGGATCATCCGGTACAAAAAATAGCCAAGGACGAGCACACCAAATATATTCCAGCATATATAGGGATCCGCCATCCAGCCAAATTGCAAATTCAGCAGGGTGAATACAGAAACGGTCAGCAACGCGTACCCCCAAAAAATCCATCTCTTTCCGTCATCCTGCTGCTCCCGTTTGGCCACGAAGATCATGCGCTGAATCAAATCCAGACCTTCTTGCTCGGTCAAATTTTTTTCTACATCCATGAGGTCAAGAGTTTATGAAAGTGAATGCTTAAATCGAGCCCTTAGCATATACCCAGGAACAATATAGCTAATCAAAATGGCGAAGGCACAAAGCAAAATATTCGAATCAAAGTTGAGGAACAAGGAGACAAAGGACAAGCACCAGCATCCCAGCGCACCCCAGATTAAGGGTGGAAACTTGATGACCCTGCCGGACACGAAGGTCCCAAGGGCATAAAGCAACATATAAAACGTAAAACAATGCTCCCAACCGATTCGGGAAAACGCAACGCCGAGCAAGAGGAAGCAACCCAGAATGGCCGTCCATAAATAATCCAGATTTTCATCGACATAAGATCTCACCCGACGCATTTTTCTTTGCTTGAATCCCCGCCACGTCGACACCACAACGCCGACGATCATCAGGGTCCAAACGATCGGATGGTAGGGGGACAAAAAGGCTACTTTAAGCACAAATTGCCCAAGGCAAGCCACAAGCACGATCCATCCCCACAACAGGAAATAGAAACTGTTATCGGCGACAGAATTTTTGGCGCGGTCGATCATCGTCTGAATAATTTTCAGACTGTCTTCTGGTGCAAAGGTTTCGTCTTCCATATTTCGAGTTTAGCTAGTGGAACCGGAGGGCGTAACATCTGTGCGGAAGCTGCCCATCCCGATCAAGATTATTGACATTTGGCCAGCATGTCCTGCGCATCTTTTTTGCCCCAATTGGGATACAAGGGTTTTACATTCGCCGATTGAAATAGGGCTACCGCTTTTTCAAAGTCAGGCTTTGCTGCGTCCTTGCCGCCACCGAAGGCAACGGGAGTGTTAAACAGACTCATGCCTTTGAGATAATACAAACGTGGGTTGGTAGAATCTAACTTCATCCCTTTTTCCAAGTCTGCACTGGCCTCCTGGCCATAGGTCATCCAGCGGCTCTGGGGATCGATCAGCATCTGTTGGGTGGCAGCCATATTGCGTACGGCATAAATCTCTGCATTCGAATCCAGCGCTGCGGCCTTGTCGCACAGGGCATTGACCCGGATAGCGTTGGCATCCTTGTCGAGTTTGGCGTCACGCCAGCCCGCCGTAGTTAGGCACAGAGCGGAATAATAATACGGCAACCACTGTGTCTTTTCCGCATCCCCGATGCGCTCGAAGCTATTGGAAAGGGAAAGGTAATCCTGGGTGGTCTTGGCCGAATCCAGCAGGGCCAGATTTTGCTTCATGGCGGCCACATATTTATCGCTTTGGGCTGAAGCGGCCAGTGTGAAGACAAGCAGAAAAAACAGAAAAAAGGCTCTCATAATTGTGTGTTTTAATGTTTATTGATGAATGGGTTTGAGTATAAAAAACAGGTCCAGTCAACGCACAACCCCTGCAAGGGTATGCGAAACCACACGGGTTACAAATTATTGTTGATGGCGTCCTGGCTGCGGTCCACACCCCAACTCAGAAAACAACCGATAAAATAAAAGCGCTTGGCGGGAGGCACAATCGCCTGCTGGTACTCCCCGCTGTACGAGAAATTGTATCCATACACCGCGTTATATCCCAGGACATTGGTCATGCTGGCAAACCAAACCACGTTGGTTTTTGCGTGGGGATTGCCCACACTGGGAATGTATTCGGCGCTCAAATTCAGGCTGCTATAGTCGACCGTTTTGCCCTGATGAGCCAGGATGTATCCGTTAGCCGCTTGGTTGAGCATGAAATCGTAATAGGGCCGTCCGGTGGCGAAAGAATAGGTGAGGTTAACGCCAAATTTGCTCTCGGTAAAGAAGCGTTTGAGCACCAGCGAAGCCGTTTGGGTGGCCGCGTAATTGGGCATGAGCTGTGTGGTGTAATTCAAATAATTGCGTTTGGTGTCCAGGTAAGAATAGCTGATCCAGTAATCAAAATTTTTAAACGTTTTCTTATCCCTCCAAAACAGATCCAGGCCTGTTGCGTATCCGTTACCACTGTTGTTAAACGTCGAATACACTACATTAATAGGTACATTCTTGACCAGATACTGGTAGGACTTGTAATAGGCTTCCACCCGAAACATCTGATCCTTGGCCATCTTCTGGTAATTGACGATATAATGTGTGGCCTTGGTAAAGCGCAGGTCGGTGGAAAAATACAACTGCGAATTCTGTGGCTCTTGATAAAATACGCCGTAGGCCACCGAGACCTGCGCATCTTTGCCTGTCTTGTAAGCCAGGGAGACACGTGGCGCCAGATCAAACTGGCGCAGGACTGAGGAATGTTCTGCACGCACACCAATTTTGGCCGCCAGATCGTTAGTCAGGTAAATATCGGATTCGGCAAACAGCGAGGTGAATTGGTCGGTGTATTTGAATACGGTGTCCAGGTACACCTGATTAAAGGGCTCTTTGTTGTAGCTATACCAGTATTCGCCGCCGAAACTAAGGGAGCTTATCCCTCCCAATTTTTTGTCGAATACGGCCTTGGCCTGCGCCAGGTTCTGGGTGTTGACAAAGGCAATATTCTTGGACTGCATCCAAAACACTGAATCATTGAATTGGGCGGGCTGGTTGTTGGGTAGCTGCACCTGTTGGGAAATGTTGTCGATATTGGTGCTGTAGCTGGCTCCCAGATTCATGCGCCATCCATTGGACAAAAATTCCTTCCAGCTGAGGTTATTGTACCAGTTGTGGTTGGTCAAAGCAAACGCATCGTTCATATATAGGCTGTCCACATCCTGCTGTCTTACACCGAGCTTGTTATAGCTGAAGGTGGTGTAGTATTTGATCATCCCGCCGTTCTTGGTTCGGATCCTAAAATTGGCGTCCCCATTGAGGTATTGGGGGGTGCCAAAATACTGCGGGGTTTGCTTGACCAGCGCGAAATAAAGTCCCGCATTGACATAATCGCAGCTGAACCCCCAGGACGATTTCTTGTCCTTGGACAACTGTTGGGTACCAATGCCAACGACGATGGGAGAAACTGAGGCATCGACTTCTGATTTTTCCGGCAGATCTAGCGATTCCAGCAGCACAACCGATGACAGGGCCTGGCCGTACTGTGCCGAATACCCGCCGGTACTGAAAACGGTTCCCTTGAACAGAAAGGGCGAAAACCGCCCGCGCTGGGCGATATTGGGCACACTCGTATAATAGGGGTTGTTGACTAAGGTGCCATCGATATATTGTTTGGTTTCATATCCCGCGCCGCCTCGAACAAATAGGCCTTCCTGCTCGCCCACCTGCAAGGTACCGGGCAGGGTCTTGAGTGCGGCGGTAATATCCGCGTTAGAGCCCGCTGTGGTAGCCACATCCAAAGAACTGAGCACGGCGCCCCGTTTGGCATCGCCCGCAGAGAACGATCCGGCCGAGATGGTGACCGCCCGCAGTTCACTGAGTTCTTCCTTGAGTGCAAAATCCAGGTGCAGACTCGGTTGAGTCAGATCCACCGGCAGTTCGACGGCTTTGAATCCGACGGAGGAGACCAGCAAGGCATGAGCTCCTTTCTCGGAAGTGGAAAAACGATATAGGCCGGAGGAATCCGAAGTTGCGCCATCGTAGCTGTTCTTAATCGAGACGCTGGCCCCAGGAACCGGATGGCCCTTTGTATCCTTGACGCGTCCACTGACCACCGTTTGGGAACGGACCAGCATCCAGCAGGAGCAGAGCAGCAGGAGCAGTAGAGAAAAGCGTTTCACAGTTGGCTAAGTTTATCTCAAATGTAAAGTAGTTTATACTATAAACCATATTAAGAAAAAATATTTTTCAAAAAAAAAAGCCAGGCTTAGAAAAGCCCGGCGGTTGTTGATCGTACCCTTTAAAACTAAACTCTTATCAATTAATTGATTATACGTGATTTAGGCGGTCCACCTAGGCCGCCCTGCGCGGTAAATTCGATCTGGGCCATGGGATCCTGATTGGTATGCAGAATGGTATACTGAAAAGACTTAAACCATAATGAATTTAACCGACAACCCGTGGATCCCGCAACCGCCTGCTTGCTCCGGGCGCCGATGCGCATAACAAAGCGGCTGCAGTTGGTGTAAAAATTGGTGACCAGTACTTCCGACGCCTTGGAGTCGGGCGTCAGGCGGCAATTTTGATCCGGCCCATCAAATACGGTACCCAGACAATTGGGATCGGTCAAACAGCCCTTGGTACTGGACGCCAACAGCGGCGTATTTTGCTCCAGGGAATAGGACCGCAAACCATAAAACGCTAACTCCTGCTGCACATTCGCGCTCATTGCATCGACGTTGAGCGCCGTCACATAAAACTGATCCACGGTGACGGGATTGGCGTTATCGCTATGCTCCACAAAGGAGATGCTGAATTCCATCCACCAGCGCTCCTCTCGGTTCTGCCCCGCAGCGTGGAAGTCAATTTTCGGCTGCCAAGAATTATCGTACCCCGTTCCGGTAGTCGAATCCTGGTCGTGACCTGGCCAATCAATGGTGGATAGGGATACCTGGGAGGAGCTCCGGCCAGTGATCGTTACTAAGGCATCCACGTTGGATGCCACATTGCGGAACAGATAGGTAGCTCCATCGAGACCATCGGCGGGAAAGCCGGGACCCTTCTGCAATTGGGGATTGGCAAAGACCAGTTCACCGGCCGTATTCTGCGCTCCCGCACTGAACAAACCCAGCACGCATCCCAGCAGCAAAGAGCCGGCCCGTAGGGGCTTGGCGATGGCAGTCAATGGAGGAGTACATGGGGAAAGCCCTATCATAAGCTATATGTTGATACACCGGGATTTGTCGATCTGGGTGGTAACTCACAAGCGATTGGCACATGATTCTATTCTTCGATAGAAATTGGAATACAAACTCGGGGGCAAAATGATACTGCTGGTTGGAAGATTGGACAGGGTTAGTTATTCAGGAGATTGGGCACGTTGTAGACGGAAGACTGAGCTACAAAGATTGCATCCCTTTTTGAATAATGCAAGTCTTTGAGCAGATAAATTTTCGTCCATCAAAAAACCAAAGCCCCGGAAACGAGTCCGGGGCTCCTCTGGATGTATGATCAGGTGAAATTGGCTTACTTGTACTGAGCGGACAATTCCTTAGCCAGTTCGGTCATCTTTTTTACCCCATCCTCGGGCAGATTGCCTTTTTTGAATTCGGCCATGACATCGGGCAAGCGGTTGTCCATTTCGAGCAGAAAATGCTCCTCGAAGGCCTTCACTTTGCGTACAGCCACGTCGCGCAGCAAGCCCTGGGTGCCCAGATAAATGATGGCTACCTGCTTTTCCACCGAGAACGGAGCATACTGGGCCTGTTTCAGGATCTCGACATTTCGGGCGCCCTTGTCCAAGACCAGCTTGGTAGCCGAATCTAGGTCGCCTCCGAATTTGGAGAAGGCTTCCATCTCGCGGTACAGGGCCTGGTCCAGCTTTAAGGTGCCGGCCACTTTTTTCATCGACTTGATCTGCGCATTTCCACCCACACGGCTTACTGAAATACCCACGTTGATGGCTGGTCGAATACCTGCGTTGAACAAGTTGCCCTCCAAAAATATCTGTCCGTCGGTGATCGAAATGACATTGGTTGGAATATAGGCCGATACGTCACCGGCCTGGGTTTCGATGATGGGAAGGGCAGTTAGCGAGCCTCCACCCTTAACCAGACCCGACAGCGATACGGGCAAGTCATTCATATTGCGGGCGACCTTATCGTCGCTGATGATCTTGGCCGCGCGTTCCAGCAAACGGGAATGCAGATAGAACACATCACCCGGGTAGGCTTCCCTTCCCGGAGGCCGGCGAAGCAACAGCGATACCTCGCGGTAGGCCACCGCTTGCTTGGACAGATCGTCGTAGATGATCAGGGCCGGCCGGCCGGTGTCGCGAAAGAATTCGCCGATCGCCGCTCCCGCAAACGGTGCGTAGAATTGCAAAGGGGCCGGATCAGAGGCCGAAGCCGCCACGATGACCGTATAGTTAATCGCTCCGTGATCGGAGAGGGTTTTCATTACGCCCGCGATGGTCGAGGCTTTCTGCCCAATGGCTACATAGATACAATACACGGGTTTTCCCGCTTTGTAAAATTCTTTTTGGTTGATGATGGTGTCTACTGCAATGGCCGTCTTGCCCGTTTGCCGGTCCCCGATGATCAGTTCACGTTGCCCGCGCCCGATAGGAATCATGGCATCAATGGATTTAATACCAGTCTGCAGCGGTTCTTTTACCGGTTCGCGAAAGATGACACCCGGGGCTTTACGCTCCAGGGGCATTTCATAGCGCTCGCCTGTAAGCGGACCCTTGCCATCGATGGGTTCCCCCAGGGTGTTGACCACGCGTCCCAGCATCCCCTCCCCCACTTTTATAGAGGCGATCTTGCCCGTGCGCCGCACCGTAGATCCTTCCTTAATATCGCCGCTTTCTCCCATAAGCACCACACCAACATTGTCTTCTTCTAGGTTAAGGGCAATAGCCCGGACGCCATTTTCAAATTCCACGAGTTCGCCACTGCTCACGTTATTGAGTCCATACACGCGGGCAATGCCATCGCCGATCTGCAACACGGTGCCTATTTCTTCCAGGTCTTCGGAGATCTGTACGTTGCTGAGTTGCTGGCGGAGAATCGCCGAAATTTCGTCTGGTTTAATTTCTGCCATAATTGGGTGTTATTCGGTTTGTTATTAATGGATCGGTCTAGGTCAGCCCGCTACCTTATTTTATACATGTAATCGTTGTTCTCAAATCGGGTTCTGATTTTCGCCAGTTCATAAGCTACACTGGCGTCGATCATCCGGTCGCCAAGCTCCAGCACAAAACCCCCGATAATATGTTCGTTGACCTCACAGTGCAGTTCGACTTCCTTGAGGCCCCGGCTAGTCTTTAGCCGTTCCACGAGTTCCGTTTTTATTTCGTCACTGACCTCCATAGCCGTGGTCAATTTGACGGTATGAATCTGGTTGTAGTCCTTATACTGCTGGATAAAGGCATCAACTATTTCGTTCAAATAAAATTCCCGGCCCTTACGAATCAACAATTGGTTGAACAGGGCCGTAAGTTCCGATACGCGTCCTTGGGTCAGGGCAAGCAATATCTTCTCTTTCTTGTCCTCGCGCACCACGGGGCTCTTGAGCAAAACGACAAACTCCCGGCTGTCGGCACAAAGCCGGTGCATGAAGACCATGTCCTGGTAGACTTCATCGAGCTGCTTACGCTCCACGGCCAGGTCCAGCAGGGACTTGGCATACCGGGCGGCTAAACGGGGGTTGGGCATATTTGTTTTGATTCAACCTACAGGTTCCGAAACTTACCTCCGACCTCGCTTTCGGTAAGTGGGCGGGGAAACGGAGGTCTGTAGCGGTTAATTTAATTTCATGTCATCCGACAATTGGCGGATGAATTTCTCTTGTTCGGCTTTATTGGACAATTCCCGGCGCAGAATTTTCTCCGACACTTCCACCACCAACTTGCCCACTTCATTCTTGACCTCGGTGATCGCTGCCATTTTCTGCTGCTCGATGGCCGCCTGCGCGTCGGTAATGATCTTACCGGCGGCCAGTTTGGCCTGCTCGGTGGCTTCACCTATGATTTTATCTTTGGCATCCCTGGCTTCTTTCAATATGACGGCTCTTTCTTCACGGGCCTTGGCCAGCAGGATCTCGTTTTCATTTTTTAGTTGGGCCATTTCGGCGCGGACTTTTTCGGCCGTGGCCAGAGAATCCGAAATCCCTGTTTCTCTTTCTTTGAGCGATTTTAATATCGGCTTCCAGGCAAATTTTTTGAGGATGAAGAACAGGATCAAAAAAGCGATCAGGTTCCATACCAGCAGGCCCAATTGCGGAGTGAGTAAATCCATGGTAATCGGTTTATAGAAAAATGAGGTGTAAGATCGGTGCTTGGTATTAGGTAGTACATCGGGTTAAAATACTGCATCCCTTGCCCTGTGCGCAGGATGCAGTACCGATTTTTACGTGCCAGCCTGGCATTCCTTAACGGAAGACCGCGAGCAAGCCAGCCACTGCAGCCAGGAGGGCCACCCCTTCTACCAGCGCCGCAGCCAGGATCATGTTGGCACGAATGTCATTGGTTGCTTCCGGCTGACGGGCAATCGCTTCCACGGCGCCCTTACCGATCTGGCCGATGCCGATGCCGGCACCTACCGCGGCAAGACCCGCTCCGATTGCACCATAACCCGGTTGGGCAATGTCCATCATAATTGTCATCAAAGTCATGATACTTGGTTTTATAATTAAAAAAGAGCTTATACTAGTACGGCATCATCGACCGAAGCGTGGTGGCCATGATCGTGATGGCGAGAGCCTTCCATGGCCATGCCGATAAATACGGCCGTCAGGTTGGCGAAAATATAGGCCTGGATAAAAGCCACCAGGATTTCAATCAAGTAAATGAAAACCGCCAGCAAAATAAAAAAGGGTGAAGTACCCCAACCCAGGGCGGTGTTCATGGCACCAAAAATAAAAATAAGACAGATAAAACTTAAGATGATAATATGTCCCGAGATCATGTTGGCAAAAAGACGAATGATCAAGGCAAAGGGTTTGGTGAAGATGCCCAAGATTTCTACAGGAATCATAATCGGCTTGACCCCCATAGGCACGGGCGGGTTAAAAATATGGCTCCAATAATGGCGGTCAGTACTGAACATTATCACCACAAAGGAGATTATGCCCAGCACAGCGGTAAAGGCGATATTGCCCGTCACATTGGCCGTCCCGGGAATCAGACCAATCAGGTTGTTGATGAGAATAAAAAAGAATATGGTGAGTAAAAACGGCATGTATTTTTCGTAACTCAAGCCCAGGTTGGGTTTGGCCACGTCGTCCCGGATAAAGGTGATCACCGGTTCCAGGGCATTTTGAAATCCGCTTGGGGCGCAGGTCGTGCCTTGCCCACTCGCGTAGAGCCTGGCAATGCGAATCATGATCCAAATCAGCAAGGCAACCGACAGCAGCATCTGCACCGCATTTCGGGTTAAAGACAGATCATACACCTTCTCCAGGGCCTGGGGCATGCCTTGGGAATCGACCGTATAGATCCTGCCCGCTTTGAACACCGGTTGACCCTTGGCGTCCTTGACCTGGTCCAATTGGTGATCTACGATGAACTTCTCTTCGATCAGGCGGTAGCCATTACACACCGTCTGGCCGTGATCAAAGGCGGAGGACATAAAGACGCTCCACCCCTTGGAAGCCGAATAAACAATGATGGGAAGAGGAATCGTTACAGGCCGTTCGCCAATGGTGACAAAATGAAACTCGTGGCCGTCGGAAACGTGCTCCAGGATGATCTTGGCTGGATCGAGTTTTTCCGCCTGTTTTTTGGGCTCCCCGGCGGGGGCAGAATTGGCTGGATTCTGGGCCCTGGTTACATTACAAAAAAATAGCATGAATAGGCTGAAAGCCGCTACCAATAAAGATTTGAAGCAATTGGACCACATACCGTTCATGAAATTTGCCGCAAAGATACGGGGGAGGGGTGAAAATATAAAATGAATCGACAATTCGTCCCGGGTCTTGGGCAGGCATTTATGCCTCGGGGACCCCTCCGGGAACGTCGCTAACTCAGGGGAGCGGCGGCTCAGGCCATCTTCAGGTGCTTATCAAATTGCATCTGGTGCAGCTTAAAATAGAGACCCTGCTTTCTCAGCAATTCCTCATGGGTACCCATTTCCTTGATTTCGCCCCGGTCCAGGACCACAATCAGGTTTGCCTTGCGGATCGTACTCAGCCGGTGGGCGATCACAATCGAGGTCCTGCCACTAATCAGTTTATCAATCGCTTCCTGGATCAAAAGCTCCGACTCGGTATCCACCGAGGAAGTCGCTTCATCCAAAATGAGTATGGAGGGATTATACAGCAAGGCCCGAATGAAAGACAACAACTGCCGCTGACCGAGCGACAAACTGCTGCCCCTTTCCATTACGTTGTAATCGTATCCTCCGGGCAGACGCATGATAAAATCGTGCATGCCTATGAGCTTGGCCGCTTCAATTACTTTTTTGCGGGCAATGGTAGCATTGCGCAGCGTGATGTTATCCAGCACCGAGCCAGAAAACAAGAACACATCCTGCAAGACCACACCAATCGCGGAGCGCAACCGGTCCAACTGGTACTCCTCGATAGGCACGTCATCGATCAAGATCCTGCCCTGCTGGATGTGATACAAACGGTTCAGCAGGCTAATGATCGAGGTCTTGCCACTACCCGTATGGCCCACAATCGCCAAGATTTCTCCGGGCTTGGCCGTGAAGGAAATATTTTTCAGCACGTATTGCTCGTCGGTATAGGCAAAGGACACATTATCGAACTGGATCTTGCCTTCGATATGCTCGGGCGCATACGCCCCCTGGATTCGAATGCTGTCCCCGTTGTCCAAAACGCGGAACACCCGTTCGCTTGCCACCATGCCCATTTGCAAGACGTTAAATTTATCGGCGATGACTCGCAAGGGACGGAACAGCAGGCTCAGATAGAGAAAGAAGGCGACAATCTCCCCGGGAATCTGTCCTGCTTGTTCGGCGGGCAGGTGCATCACCCGGCTGGCTGCCCACCAGACCAGCAACCCCGTGGAGGAGGCCATGACAATTTCCACGATGGGAAAGAAAATGGAATAGGCAAAAATTGCCTTGATGTTGGCACCGCGGTGCTCGCGGTTGATCTTTTTGAATTTATTGGATTCGCGATCTTCGGCTCCAAAAGCCTGGACAATCTGCATGCCGGTGATATGTTCCTGGACAAAAGCATTAAGCGCTGCTACCGCATTGCGCACCCGAATAAAGGATTTGTTTACCGATTCTTTGAAGTAATAGGTGGCCATGATCAGTATGGGAAACGGCGCCAGGCAAACGAGCGTCAGCCGCCAATCCTTGAGGAACATGAACAACAAAACGGAAAAGATGGACAGCACATCGGCGATGATAGGTATGAGGCCATCTGAAAAAATATCATTGATCGACTCAATGTCGTTGATGGTCCGGGTAGTGAGCGTACCGATGGGTGTCTTATCAAACTGGGCGAGATTAAAGGCCAAAATATGCCGGTAGACCGCGACCCGCAGATCTTTGACTACGCGTTGGCCAAGCCAGGCAGTAATAAAGGAGAAATAAAAGCGCAGAACCGTTTCCAAAAGCAATAGGCCAATCTGCAGCAGCGTAATGTCAATCACCAGCTGAGCCATCCGGTTTCGCACCGACTCCACGGGGCTGACGCCGCCCCGGATATAGTGATCTACGGTAAATTGAATAAGAAAGGGCCGCATCGGAGAGATCACTGCCAGGAGGATGGCCAAAGTAACGGAGAGGTACACGCGACTTTTATACGGCGCCGCATAACGAAATACCCTTCTTAGTAAGCCGAATTCGAAAATCTTTTTTCCTTTTACCTGCTCAGACATATGATGGACAAAGATAGGCACGATTGGCCAATCGCCCCCTTGGGTTTAGCGCACACAGAACCGGTCCCGAATGGTGAATCAATCGCTCTCTTCTCCCATATTCAGCCGGTAGGCCTTGATGAAAATCGCCCCCAGGTTCTTATACGGTGGAATGTAATCATCAAACAACTCCTTGGCTTTCGGATCTTTACTAAACCTTTCGGTCAGTTCCTTCCACATGCTGAGCCAATCGATATCCTTGCCCTCAAGTAGGTCGTTGTTGATGGCTTCCAGAATTGGCTCGTTAACCGAGCGGGTGCCCACTTGTTTGGAAGAAATGATATGAGCATCATTGCTGATCGTGAGCACTTCACTTAAGTTATTGTATCCGCCGCAGGAACCCAGGATTACAATGCGGGCCGAGGGTTCAATTTGTTTTAGGCTGTAGCGGACATGGTAGCTGTGGCCGCGGTGTATATAAATAGTCGGTTTGAGCTTGTGGTCATATAAGTAGTCGTCGAGATTGTGCTGCGCCTTGTCATCGGGATCATCGGGTCCAAATAGGGGTTTGTTGGCAAATATCCACACGGGCTTGCCCTTGGTCGAGGTGATGACAACCCATTGTTTGGTGGAGTCCTCAGAAATCTTCCATTCTGGCTTATGGACAAAAAGGCCCATGAAATCGGTGTAGGAGACCTGTCCATCCTTATCCTGATCACCGTAAAAAAAAACCTGCTGGATTACCCTGCCGCTATCGTCCACTAGGGAATCGTATTTGATCTGGTAGATCGGCGAAAGCCCCAATTTGGAGGCCAGATCAATTCGGCTTGATGTATCGGCCGATTCAAATAGCGTCTGTAGAAGGTTGTATATAATGGTGCCTTTTTTATCGCGACCAGCGACATTGCGGTCGTAATTCCATTTGACTTCGCTCAGCACAAATCGGGCCAAGGCAGGATTTTTTTCGATGATGCTGCTGTAGGAGTCGGCCACATCGACGGCCTCTTCCTCATTTGCCTTCTCCAGGCCAATAATAAATGCCTTCATGATGGTGCTGGCGTTATCCCGATCCATGGTGCCTAAAAAATGGTCGAGCTTGTTGTAGGCAGCCGCCATTTTGATGAATTTGCGGAAATAATCCCCATGCAGCTCCATGATCAGACTGTCGCCGCGGGGGGTATGCATGCGCTGAAAAATGCGGTCGTAGACACCCAGGTAGCTGGAGGTATAGATTTCGTCCTCACTCAGGACGATTAAGTAATACAATTCCTCTGGGCGCAGCGGATCCAGGATTTTAAAGCGGACCGCAGGGTTGGCCACGGTGTGCAGGGCATTGATTTCGCGCACAAACACATCTTTTGCCTTATTCTGCAGCATGGTCGTCAAGGCCCCCATCTCCACAGCCGTGTCCCGCTCGGGGGGCAGCAGCCGGGCCGCATACTGCATACGGGTGCGCACCAACAGCCGGTAATAACTCAGGTCGTTGTCTTTAACCCGGTTTATCTGCTGCACCGTGATCTTGCCCTTGATCAGGTTGTCCAGGAAGGGGAAATACAGCTGGCCGGATCGGCTGTTGGCCAACCGGGCTACGGTTCGGACCAGGGAATCGGGGCTTTGCTGGATCCGGGAAGCAAGTTGCGTATTGGCCGCGGCGAAATTGTACAGCTTGCGGATATTGCGATGGCCAGCCACGATGATCAGGCTATCGGTAAAGGGCAGACCCGGATTGGCGCTGAGCACGTCCAATATTTCATCCGGATGCAGGGCACAGTATTCCCGCTTTAACTGCAGCCGGGAAGGAGCAATTCCCACATTTTCGGAAGGCCGCAAAAAACAGTCGTTGTTGACCAGGATCATACCAATGCCGTAGCTGGACTGCGCGATCACAGGCTCGATGGATTGGTTTTCACGGTCCAGCTGCATTGCCTGCTTAAATGCAGCCAGCAAACCCGGCGCCATGGAAGGTGGGAAGTCCCTTTTTCGGCAATTGTCGTTATATCCTTTGAGCATCGACGCCAATGCTTTGAGATACTTGATCTTAGCCTGCCCGGCCAGGGTGCTGTCCTCTTCTATTTGTTTTTGCAGCTCGTCCACCTGCCGGATTAAGGCATCTTCTATCTCTAGATTAATAGTTTCATCCTTGGACAGTTTAATCGAGTCATCCCCTTTGCCATCCAGGCTGAGTAAGCGTTTTTGCTCCTTGTCAATGTTATCATGCCAGAGCATCCGGTCCTGCTGGACGGGAAAGGGATAGGCACTGGTCTGCGCACCCACCTTAGAGGTGGCGCAAATCAGCGTCAGCAGGCTAAACAGAATGAGGGTGCGCATCATGGTTGATTTCTCCGGTAAAAAACAAAACACGAAAATACCATCATTTGACCGTTAACGGGTTATAAAGTATCCCCCACAAGATCCGCGGTACTTTCCAAACGCAAAAACGAGGCTTTTTAATATGGAGGAAATCAGCCTGCGGGTAAGGCCGTCTGGCCAATCGCTGATTTGTGGGTATCTTTAAGATGGTAGCCAAGAAAAGTAACGCACGCTGAGGTCCAGGCGCCGAGTTTTTCGAGCCCCAGTTCGTCGCGAGCGTATGGGAAGGCCACTGCCTTGGGAAAATCGACGCTCGTTTTAGCTCATTAAATTATTTCTATATTATAAAATTGTAAACTCGGACGCCCCTTCCCGAGGCTAAGGTTTATTTCTATTAGGTTTGCGTAAATTTTTTGTTAAATGGAACCCAAAGGCAAGAAGATTCTGATTGCAGACGATGAACCCGACATTTTGGAAGTCGTGCAATATAACCTGGTCAAAGAAGGATACGAGGTTATGACGGCCAAAGACGGGGAAGAGGCCTTAGCCAAAGCCAAAGCGAACCATCCCGACTTGATCATCTTGGATATCATGATGCCCAAGAAAAATGGCGTCGAGGTTTGTGAAATCTTGAGAGCACAACCCAGCTTTGAAAACACCCTGATCATATTTTTGACAGCACTGAACGACGAGTCCTCCCATATCAAGGGCTTGGAGAGTGGTGGAGACGATTATGTCAGCAAACCAGTGAGCCCTAAAGTATTGATCAGCAGGGTAAACGCCCTGTTCCGCCGGCAACCAAAGGCAGCGGAGGACAAAGTGCTTAAAATCGAAAACCTGACCATCGATCCCGATAAATTTGAGGTCATCGTGGACGATAAGGACGTGACCCTGGCCAAAAAAGAATTCGAGCTCTTGTACCTGCTTGCTTCTCGCCCTGGGCGGGTTTTCTTGCGCAACGAGATCCTGAACCAGGTTTGGGGCAACGACGTGATCGTTGGTGACCGTACCATTGATGTGCATATCCGTAAAGTAAGGCAGAAATTGGGCCTGGATTGCATCCGGACGGTCAAGGGTGTCGGATATAAATTTGATCTTTGAGAAAAATAAAGTCCATCGACCAGGCCGCCCTCTGCTGGGCAGGCTTAGCTGGTGATGGCTGGCCATTATGCTATCCACAAAAAACTTATCTCCCAAGCATTTGTCGGCATATACCGCGACCATGCTTGCTGTCCCCATTGCCCTTGGCATCTATTTTTTAACCAACAACTGGAAGGTCGGCCTTTTCTCCCTGGTAGTCATCTTTGCTCTCAGTTATGGCTTGATGATCTATACTTTGGAAAAATTCATCTACCGTAAAATCAAACTCATTTATAAATTAATCTACCAGACCAAGGCCACGCGCAAAGAAGAAGTCTATTTCAAGTACATTCTGCCGCAAAAAAGCATCGACGAGGTTCGCGAAGACGTGGAGCGCTGGGGAGAAAAAAGAAACGAGGAAATCGAACTGCTGAAAAAAAATGAAGCCTACCGCAAGGAATTTTTGCAAAATCTGGCCCATGAATTCAAAACCCCCATCTTCGCCATCCAGGGGTATGTGGATACCCTGCTGGGTGGCGCCATGGAAGATACCACGGTGAGAAGAAAATTTTTAGAAAATGCGGCACGCAATGTAGACCGCTTGGTCAACCTCATGAATGACCTGGACGAGATCTCCAAACTGGAGCGGGGCGAACAACTACTCTATAAGCAAAACTTCGTGATCCAGGACCTGATCCGGGAAGTCTTTGAGACCCTTTCGCTAAAAGTCATTGAAAAAGAGATCAAACCCTTTATTAAAAAGGGATGCGAATCTCCCATTACGGTCTTTGCCGACAAAGAAAAGATCCGCATGGTCCTGACCAATTTGGTGGAAAATGCATTCAAATATGGCAGTTCCAATGGATCGATCATGGCTAGCATCTACAAGACCGACGACCAACATGTGCTGGTCGAGATTAGCGACGACGGAATTGGCATCGAAGAGGAGCACCTGATGCGCATTTTCGAACGATTTTACCGCACTGACGCTGCCAGAAGCCGCGATAAAGGTGGCACGGGTTTGGGTCTGGCGATCTGTAAACATATCGTCGAAGCCCACGGCCATCATGTGCACGTCCGAAGTACCCCGGATGTAGGCACGACGATTGGATTTACCTTGGACGCAAAAAGAGACTAATCCCACTTTCTTGCCTACCGTTCTTGCGACTTAGGGCAGCAAGCCGTTACGCTCCAGACCTCCTTGATAATCATGCATCCGGTATACCACAAAATGTCGGACTGGGGTCTGTCCACCCCGCCGCTGAGTAAAGGTCAACGAATCTTCCACTTGACGAAAATATTGTCGCAGGGCCTGGGATGGCGGGTCATAATAGTTGGAGGGATAGATAAAATACGCGTCAGCTCCTCTTGGGAGCGCAGGACGCTCGGTATTCAGCCACGCGTAATGGTGAATATCCTGCAACCTACCCAGGACCACGAGGGTGATCTTACCCGGCCGGGCGAGATAATAATCCAAGTGCGCAGCCGGAAACCAACGATCCGACACAATAAACGCATCCTTTTTCATGCGGCTTGCCTGAGTGTCGCTGCGGTACAGGGAATCAAATTGCCGGCCGAATGTTTCCCAGCCGCTCATATCGAGGGTGACATCGCCACTCCCTAATCGTGCAGGTTGAGGATCTCCGATCTGTCTGGGCAGGGTCCGGATAACCAACACGCCAAACAGTACGACAAAGGCAAAAAGGATATTGGCAGTCCACAGACCCCTGGGCGGCCTTCCCTGCTCAGAAAATCGCGTAGAATAATAATCCGCGCTGAGTAACATGATGGATATATAGGCAGGCCCTGACCAATGGGGCAGCGTATCGTTAAACAAGGATACCAACAGCAGCAGGCCGATTAGGGGTAAACCCAGCAGCAGCAAGAGCCGCTGGTAGCTGGGCTCCAGGTGTATTTTTTTTCGGGCGATAGCCACCAGGGCAAAAATATACATCGCCACGCTCACCGGATTATTATAGAAGACAGATCCCAGGACCTGCTGGATAAACCCGTCCAGATCCAGAGGCTTGCCAAAAAAACCAACGCGGTTTTGGTGGAAGGCATAGGTGGCAAAATGATTTTGCCAGTTCCATATGATGATGGGCGAAATGATCAGGGCGGTCAGGAGTATGGAGATGTATAACCATTTCGAGAGCAGCAATCTAGGTTGAAAAAAAACGATGTACGCGCCAAATCCTGCCCATAGAAATAGGCCATGCACCTTGCACATGATACACAAACCGATCGTTACACCGAGCAGAGCCAGGCGCAGGTTAAGCCCGGTGTCTGGGACTGGCCGGTTGACAACCTCTACCATTAAATAGAGGCTCAAAATCCAAAACAGCAGCTGCGGTGAATCCGGCAAAATGAAGGTGCCGGCAATCACACTACAATAAAAAGAAGCGGTGAAAAAAAGCGCAGCAAACCATCCCGTGCGTTCGTCTCGGATCCTTTTTCCGATCCTAAACATGAGCCAGGTATTTACTCCCGCACAGCAAATCGATCCGAGGCGGACAAAAAATTCCTGCTGCAACCCCAGGTTAAAGGTCCCCAGCCGAATCAGCCAGGCCACCCCCGGCGGGTGATCAAAATAGTTCCACTGCAGGTGCTGGGCATAAGTCCAGTAATAGACCTCGTCATTACCTAATTCCAGCAGGCCTGCGGCCAGGCACCGCAGGGCGGTTGAGAGGGCAATGAGGTAGATCAATTTTTTTTGAAAGCTCAAGGTGAATCTGGATTATTGCATGCAGGGCCGCTGCAGGCGAAAAAAAATATCCTGCGAGATGGTCAGCTCCTAATTGGTGTCTCGTCCTGCAACGTTTCATCCCCTACTGCCCCCCTTTCTTTACCGCCGCCAGCAGGCCAGCGGGTAAAAACCCAATGCACGCCAACGGCCGTTGACACGCCGATCAGAGAGCCGGCCAACACATCGGTGAGAAAATGCTGAGACAAATAGATCCTGGAATAGCCAACCCCAATAGCAGCGACCAGATAGAGCCAGCTTATCCATTTGTTTCCTGCGAAATAAGCCAACATCGTGGCCAGGGCAAAGATGGAGGCCGCATGGCCGGAGGGGAAAGAGCTGTTGCCCGTATTAGTTACCCCAATCAAATGGTAAATGGGTTGCTTGTCTTTGAAGAACTCCACCGGTCTGGGACTTTGTACCAGGTGTTTGATCAGCTGGGCCAGCAGGCCCGAGATGACATAGGCCGCCAGCACTTGCCAGGCCATGGAGTAGCGCCGCATCACCAGCAGCACCAGCACCACGGCGATGCTGAACAGGCCGTCACCCAAATTGGTATAGAGGGCGAAAAACCGGTCGAGCCAAACCGAGTGGTGGTCGTTAAGCAACAGAAAACTGGAGCCCTTGGACGTGGCCAGTAAAAAGAAAAGGCCCGTAAGAAAATACAGGGTAAAGCCCGCAAGAAAGTACCGGTTGATGTAAAATGGATGGGACACCATACGCATAGGAAGATAACCTGATCGGCGGGTGCAAAGGTAGCATAATTACCCATCCGACCGGCTGCTTGAAAGACCCGCAAGCTCGCGCCACAGGTTGATTAGTGCCCGCCATCGGAGGCTTGAGTGGACATGCAAAAAGTAAGCTGCCCCACTTCATTTTATCTGCGCATCCCAACCATATTATCTAAGTTGACCACGTGCGGCGAAGACGGACTGCGTTACCATCGACCAGGATAGCCTTGCCCGTGTAGGATCACGCAGCATTTGCCTTTACAGATAAAGCCAAACCAACTCCCATCACCGACATGCAACGATCAGCTCCTAAATCCCGTCATCATGACCTAAAAACTTGGTAGATGCGTCGGCTCCTGGTATTCGCCCTCCTTTTGCTTATGTTCATTTCCAGCTGCAAAAAAGAGGGACAACTAGTACTCTATCCATCCTATTACGGGCAATGGCAATATATTGGCTACCGTTTTGGACCGGGGTTTATCGCCGCCTCTGCTGATTCCTCCGTCATATTAACCTTAATTCCCCCAAACAGTTATCTAACATCACTCAACGGCTATCTATCCACCCAAGGGACCTTTAGACTTGATTCCAGCATGGACCTGGTATCTCTACAATTCAACAATATTACTCAACCCTACGGGAGCTGGACGGTCGTTGGAACCACCAGCGGGGTGACCTTTCTTTACTTTAACTATTCCCAAATCGGGCAATTGACATTATTTCAGTTCAACTACATTAGTGCCTACGGGGACACTTTAGAGATGTTGCAAGGACCGGTCATTACTCCGGATCCTGTGTACAATTTTTTCAAAAGAATTTAGGCCTCCAGTCCGGCAGTCAACCTAAACCCGCAATCAACTCCTCCGTTAGCCCAAACGAAAGGGTCATGCCGGCACCTCCAAGTCCATTGATCAGGTAAACGCCCGGCTCCGGTGAATAAAACAGCTCGGTGTCCCCATCCGTAAGCTTGGGCAAAATGCCATTCCAGGTTTCCAGGATGGTCCAATCCCTGAAATGCGCGAATTGTTTGAGGTAGTCCAGGATCATTTTGTAGATAAAGTCCTTATTGAACGGATCGTGCAGCAACCCATATTCGTGAGAGTCCCCTATAGTGAGTTCACCTTTGGCGTTTTGCGAAACCATGACATGAATGCCCCACCGGAGGTATTCAGGTTGTTGGGCTTGCAGGCGTTTCTTCAGATCAGGCAAAGAGGGGGCGTCCTGAAAGCTGGCGTAATGCACCAGCGATAAACCCGCCAGCAGCGCGGGTCCGATTCTCCAGGAACCTGGCTGAGCGGCCAGGCGCATCATTTGCAATTTGCACTTGGTTAAGGCAAATTCCGCATAATGCTCCGGGTACAGAGTTTCAAAATCGGCCCCGCTGCATATGACTACCAGGTCTGCGCTGTGCTCCTCTTCGTTGCCGATATACACCGTTTGATCCGCAATATAGGTCACGCACTTACCCCAATGAAACTCCACGTGATGTCTCTCTGCCAGGTAGGTAGGCAGCACGGCTATGGCTTCCCGTGGATCGATGATCACTTCGTCGGGGCTGAATAGTCCGCCCAGTAGATTTTTTTGCACCACAGCCCCCGACTTTTTAGCCACCTGCTGCGGCAGCAGCAATTCCACTCTACGGCCCTGACGGGTAAATTGCTGATGCAATTCCTGCAGAACCTGCCATTCATCCCCTTGGTAGGCAAGCACGAGGCTGCCCACCGGGTCAAACCAAATCCCCGCCCCGCGCGCAAGGTCTTTCCAAATTTCCAGACTGCGCAGGGCGCGGTCGTACAAAGGGCCCGTGGGCTGTCCAATCGGCCAGAGCATGCCAAAATTTCGGATGGAGGCACCTACCGCCCGCATCTCCCGCTCAAATACTTTTACCGAATACCCTTTATGGGCCAGCGCCCTTGCCGATGCCAATCCGACGATACCCGCTCCAATGACGATGGCTGATTTCTTTCCCGTGTCCATGATGGTCTTTTTTATGCGAGAGCAAGTTGTGTAGAAGGAGATGCTACTCGGGACCGTAATGCGATCCACTTAGTCTAGCGACACAAACCTTCCGGCCCGCACCTTAGGCTGGATGTTGCGACTTCAAGTGGCGCAACATGAGCTCCCGAAAATGTCCCAGGTCTCCTACCGGCCGGTGCTCCACTTTGGCCAGTTCATCCCACTTGCGCATTTGAATGATCAGGTCGAACAGGGGGTACTGTTCAAAGGCTTCCGCTTCTTCTTTTTCCATGCGTCCACCCTGGTAGGTAAGGGTCTTTTTGCTCGCCTCGGAAAGCTGGTCGAAATACTCGGGGTGCTTATAGGTAAGATACCTCTTGGCTTCGACATGCGACTCGACTAAGCGTGCTATTTTCTTGGAAAATCCCTTTCGAAGCAAAAAATCCGCGCCGATTTGCTCATGGTCAACTATACCAAAGCCATCCATTTCGTTATCCCCGTGGCCCGCCTGGCAGATATGGCCTATGTCGTGCAAGAAGGCCGCAAGCACGACCTCCTGATCATAACCCTGTTCCTCCGCTAGCTGGGCCGCTTGGACCATATGCTCAAGCTGAGTCACTTTTTCTCCCGCATATTCTTCCCCACCTCGATCCTGGTAAAACCCCATAATTTCATCGGCGACTTGTTCGACCTGTTTCGCGTCCATAATGGTAAAATATTTATCGTGTTAGCATTGCGGCAATGGGTTCGGCGCTTCCCTGGTCCGGCACAAACCGAAACCCCAGCAAGGCAGCGAAGGTGGGTGCAAGCTGCTTTTGATACAGCGTCGATGCGTTATGCATTTCCCCAACCGACCGGGTATCGGGGCCCATTACTGCGATCCATACCTGGCCAGCATCCTCAATTTTTTCCCCGTGGTCCGTCCACTGCTCCTTTATTTTATCCCCGCGTCCATGATCGCAGGTAACAACTAGCGTGGTCTTGTCCCCGTACGCCTTAGTCGACTGCAGCCAGGACCAAAGGTCAGCGATCATTCCGTCCTCGGCTCTCGCGCTAGCCAGATACTGGTCATAGAGTCCATCATGAGCGTAATCATCGGTTTCATCAAAGGCAATGTAAAGTACTTTGGGTTGGAACTCCCGGAGGTACTCTTTGGCCGCTAGGTAGGTAGCGATATCCAGTCGCTCGCCCAAGGGCTGGGCGCTCAGAAACTGCAGCTCGTTGAGCAATTGAAAAGACTTCGAAGAAAAGCGCAAGGAGTCCACATCCGCATTGATATAGAGATGACTGCGCTCCAAGTTCAGAATATAGGGAAACACATTCCAGGAGGAGAAAACAGCCACCCGACCAGAGTATCCGGTTTGCTTGTTGATATATTCCAGCACATTGGTATTCTTGTTGGCAACCTTGTCATTAGATCGCACCTGCGGATCGGGATATCCAGTAAATATTTCGTTGTATCCTGGATAGGAAAATTTGTAGGGGTTGGCGACATCCACCAAACTACCTGCGATTCGATCTCCGTAGAGTTGTCCCTCGGAAGCCAGAGTCGTCCACAGAAAGGGAAAGAGCTTTGTCCTTCGCTCGGCACGGTCGTTACTCCAGAATTTTTTCGCCAGGCCGGCCGAATCCCGGGTAAAGCGATGGTCCTGCAGCAAGGCCAGGTCGATTCCTCCAAACACTTCCTGCCAACGCATCCCGTCCAGGGTGACAATGATCAGATTTTCCGTTTTGCGGGATTGTCCAAGGCCAGCCAGACTGAGTAGCAGGAAAAACGATAGGGTCCAGTTTTTCATGTCACAAAATATTACAAAGTTTCGGCAACAAAGGGCGAAACCTAGAAAAGTTTCGCCTGATTACACTTAAGAAAACCAGAATTACAAAATCGTTTGACTCGCCTTGTACCAGATCCATGCACCCGCCGTGTAATGAGCCTGGCTAGTAAAAGCTATTCAGTTGGAGTCAGCAATAATTTTTCCATCTACCGAAAGCCGGTAGTTGTTTGGAGCCAACGACCGCTCCTGGCAACGAATGTATCAGCACAATGTGAATGGAAGGTTAGGCTGGGCTTAAGAAAAAGTTAACAGTTGAGCGAGCACCCTGGAGAGTGGATGCGCAAAGAGCGCATCTGGGTTGATAATATTTAGTTCATATAAAGACTATAATTACTTAACAACCAAGTAAGAATGAAGTAACACCAGATTGCGAGCTTTGAAAAACCATTAGTCATGGAAAAACGTTCCCTTGATGTAGCCGTCCTTTCCGACATCCACCTGGGCACCTACGGCTGTAAAGCCAAAGAACTCGTCAACTACCTACGCAGCATCGCACCCAGCATGCTCATCTTGAACGGCGATGTCATCGACGCATGGCAATTCAATAAACGCTACTTCCCCGCTTCGCACATGATGGTGATCAAAGAGATCATGCAGCTCATGACGGCTGGGACCCGCGTATTTTATATAACTGGCAACCACGATGAGATCCTACGTCGTTACTCCGACATCCAGGTCGGCAATTTCACACTTACCGACAAGCTGGTCCTGGAGATCGACAACAAAATGACCTGGATATTCCATGGTGACGTCTTTGACAACACCACCAAAGGAGGAGCCAAAATACTCGCTAAGCTAGGCAGCAGCGGTTACGGCTTGCTGATCCTGTTCAACCGCCTGGTCAATTCCATTCTCCACGCCCTGGGTCGTGAGCGAGTTTCCATTTCCAAGCGCGTCATGGCAGGAGTCAATAAGGCGGTCGCCAAAGTCAACGATTTCGAACAAATCGCCGCAGAACTGGCCATTGAAAAGAAATACGATTACGTCATCTGCGGCCACATCCATCAACCCCAGCAAAGAATAGTGAAGACTGCCGCAGGCCAGGTGACTTACCTCAATTCGGGGGACTGGGTCGAGCATCTCACGGCGCTGGAATACCGGCAGAATGAATGGACGATTTTTCATTATGACGAAAAACTTTTCCCTGCCGTATCGGCCAAAGAACCCAAGGCGCCGCTGTCAGTAATTACCGATGACATCAGCTTTTTCATCAATTCCTTAGCCATTTAAACGACCAACTATGAAAATATTATATGCAGTACAGGCAACGGGTAACGGTCACATCAGCCGAGCGATGGAAATTCTTCCCTATCTGGAACGTTATGGCCAGATCGATATTTTTTTAAGTGGCGCCAACCACACCCTGGACCTGGACTCCCCTGTCAAATTCCGAAGCAAGGGGCTTTGCCTATTTTATAATGCGGCCGGAGGTTTGGATTACCTGCGCACCATGCGCAGCCTGGCCCCCCTACGCATGGCAAAGGAGATCCGCGAATTGCCGGTGGAAAACTACGATTTGGTGCTCAACGATTTTGAAAGCATTACGTCGCTAGCCTGCGCGTACAAGAAAGTCCCTTCGGTAAATTTCGGCCACCAGGCGTCCTTTCAATCCGAACGCGTGCCACGTCCAACTAAAAAGGATCATTTTGGTGAGTGGGTGTTACGCCATTACGCCCGGGCTTCCCAGTATATTGGCCTGCATTTTCAATCCTATGATGATTTTATCCTGCCTCCTGTCATTCGTCAGGATGTGCAGCGCGCCGATCCGTCGGACCAAGGGCATATTACAGTCTACCTATCTTCCTATAGTGATCAAGAACTTACCAAATACCTGGCACCACTACGCTGCTTCCGATTCCAGGTATTTTCGCACCAGGTTAACCAGCCGGTACAGGTGGGCAACATCCAGTTCATCCCTGTCGGTAAGGCGGCATTTAACCAAAGCCTGGTACATTGCACGGCTATCATTACCGGCGCCGGCTTTGAAACGCCGGCCGAGGCACTGTATCTGGGCAAAAAGCTGATGGTGATTCCTATCAAAGGACAGTACGAGCAACTATGTAACGCGGCCGCTCTCGAACAAATGGGTGTGCAAACCCTGCCTGCACTGGACGCCCATTTTGCCCGGGCCTTCGCAGTGTGGATGAACGATCCGAAAAGGCCCCAATTGGTGCCCGATCATTCCACGGAAGCGATCATTGATTTCTTGATGCAGCATGGGGCCAAAGGCCAAAAAATCCCAATGGATTTGTCCTTCCCGGAATTGGTATTCTGATCCTCTGCGCCTAGCCAGGTACCATGCGCCCGGCAACCTTGCTAACCCCAGGATTTTCAAATAGATGAAAAAAAAGAGCCACCGTCATAGACATGAAGTGGCTGGTACATGAGAAATTCGACTCTTCACAGAAAAAAAAGTAACTACCTGCGGTGTAAATTATTTTCCTAACCTGTGAGCAAGGTATGGCTAGGATATTACCCAGTCTTTATACAATGGTTAAGATAATATTACTATTGGGCGCGCCTTCTAAGTAGACTTTGCGCTATGGCAGCCCTATCCAGGCAGATCGAGGAGCCCGGGAAATTGCTCGGCAGAACTCTGCCAGCAACGATCAGTGGGTATGTTTGTGTTTGATTACTTTGGCCTCCAGGTAAAAGATGATTTCCTCGGCAATATTCTTGGACTGGTCGCCTACCCGTTCCAGCTTACGTATAATGGAATAAATATATAAGGCCTGATCCAGGTCTTCGGGATGCTGTTTCAGGTATCTGATTATCGCCGTATTGGCATTCTCGTTGATTGTATCTAGCACTTCGTCTTTGATGAACACTCCGCGAGCCAGGCTGCTGTCTTCGTTTTCGAAGGCCGCCAGGGTATCCTCCAGCATACTAATGCCTTCATCGTACATCTTGATCAGCCCGGTAGATTCCAAAAGACCTGCTTTGAAGGGGTGGTCGGCGCGGATGATATGTTTGGCAATCCCTTCGGCGATATCGCCGATGCGCTCGAGGTTGGAATTGATTTTGAGCACGGCCAGCACAAAACGCAAGTCAACGGCTACCGGCGTCAGCAAGGCAAAAATATTTTCGCAATCCCGGTCGATCTTCAATTCGGCTCCGTTGACGCGCCTTTCTTTCAAGACGACCTCGCGGGCCAGATCCTTGTCGAAGGTAAGCATGGAGGCCTTCGCCTTGATCAGTTGCGTGCGCACCAGGTTCCACATGTTGATGGCCTCGGTCTTGAGCAACTGCAATTCGACTTCTATTTGTATCATGATTCTCTAAAAGTTTAGACGGTAACGAAAGGACTTCGCCCTAGCTGAACCTACCGGTAATGTAGTTTTGCGTGCGGCTGTCTTTTGGATTAGTAAACATTTTTTTGGTTTCGTCATATTCCACCAACTGACCCACATAAAAAAAAGCCGTTTTATCACTCACCCGGGCGGCCTGCTGCATGTTGTGGGTAACGATGATCAGGGTATAGTTCTTCTTCAATTCATGAAACAGTTCCTCCACCGTCGAGGTGGAAATGGGGTCCAAGGCACTGGTAGGTTCATCAAAGAGCAACACTTCGGGCTGCATGGCCACTGCCCGAGCAATGCACAGGCGCTGCTGCTGGCCACCGGAAAGAAAAGACCCCTTCTTGTTTAGCGAGTCCTTGACCTCATTCCACAGGGCGACACGACCCAGAGAGTCCTCCACAATCTTGTCACGTTCGGCTTTGGGTAATCGAATCCCGTTCAACTTGTAGCCCGCGATGACGTTGTCGTAAATGCTGAGGTTCGGAAACGGATTGGGCCTTTGGAAAACCATGCCAATCTTTTGACGAACAAAAATAGGATGCATCGTCATCACGTCTTCATTATTAAGCATGATTTTTCCATTCGCCGTAGCCCCCGGTATCAGTTCATGGAGCCGGTTGATCCCCCTGAGGAATGTCGTCTTTCCGCATCCGGAAGGACCCATTACCGCAACCGTTTGGTTCTTCGGGATTTCGATGTTGACGTTTTTCACCACATGATTGTCGCCAAAATACGCGTTGTAATCGATCGCCCTTACAATTGTACTTTCCATTTTCTTGTTATCAGCTTTGTAGAAATATTGAGTACCAGTACGAATACCAGCAATATCATCGAAGCGCCCCAGGCCAAATCGTGCCAATCATTGTAGGGGCTGGTGGCGTAATTGAAGATAAGCAGCGGAAGGCTCTGCATGGGTTTGGCCACGTTCACGCTCAGATACGGGTTCCCGAAGGCCGTAAACAACAGCGGTGCCGTTTCACCGGCTATCCGGGCGACAGAAAGCATGACACCGGAGAGTATGCCGCTGATGCCACAAGGCACAATGACCTTGAGGATGACCCGGTGAAAAGGCATGCCCAGGGCAAAGGCTGCTTCCTGTAAAGTATTGGGCAACAGTTTGAGGGTCTCCTCGGTGGACCGAATGATGATCGGCAGCATCATAATAGCCAGAGCCACGCTCCCAGACAGGGCCGAGAAACTGCCCAGCGGCTTGACCAGCCAGAAATAGGCCACGATCCCGATGACGATCGATGGCACCCCTTGGAGGATGTCCACGCAAAGGCGGCTCCAGTAGGCCAGGCGGCTCTTCTTGTTTTCACTCAGGTAAATGCCCCCCAGGATGCCAATCGGAATGGCAATCACGCTCGCCACCAGGATGATGATGGCGCTGCCCACCAGCGCGTTGGCGATACCCCCTCCGGACTCGCCCACGGGCTTGGGCACATGGGTCAGAAAATGCCAATTTATTTTGGATGCTCCCGCGCGAATGATGTAAAAAAGAATCGCCAGTAGGGGCACGACGCAGGCCAAAGCGAGCGCAATAGTCAAGCCCTGAAAGAACTTACTTTTGCCGATGCGGTATTTTATTTTGGGGGAAGTATCCATATGCTATTCATTGGTAAATCGGCTAATGATGTTTTTTCCGATCATGTTGATGACGACGGTCACTAAAAACAGCACCAGCCCCAGTTCGATCAATGCAGAGAGGTAGACCGGCTTATCGGCCTCGGTAAATTCATTGGCGATCACACTGGCCATCGTGTTGCCGGGGGCAAAAATGTTGGTGGGCATAAGGCTGGTATTGCCAATCACCATGGTAACGGCCATGGTTTCGCCCAGCGCCCGGCCCAAGGAAAGCAATACGCCGGCAAAGAGGCCGGACTTGGTGTAGGGTAATATCACACTGCGGATCACTTCCCAGCGGGTCGCTCCAAGCGAATAGGCTGCCTCCTTTAGCGTCGAAGGAACCATCTCAATCATCGACCTACCCAGGGAGGCCGCATAGGGAATGATCATGACTGCTAGAATCAGCGACGAGGTGAATATACCCAGGCCAATCGGGGCATAGCCGAGCGCAGACTCCAAACTGCGGACCATAGGCACCAGCACAGCCAGGCCCCAGAATCCGTAAATCACGGAAGGCACCGCAGCGATCAATTCAACCGTATTTTTTAGCAATCCCGATAGCCAGCCGCCCGGGTAGTATTCCCCCAGAAAGACGGCCACGGCGATGGAAAAGGGAATGGAAATCGCCAGGGCCAAAAAAGAGGTGAGTAAAGTACCTAGCAAAAAAGGGGAGGCCCCATACACATCTTGCACAGGATCCCAGGTCTTTCCCCAGAGGTATTTTAACCCCAAGGACCGGATCGAAGGAATCGATTGCAGGATCAAGGTCAGCAAGATGGCCAATACCAGGACAATCATCAGGATGCCCATAAAGACCAGCGTCCGTTTGAATACGCTTTCTGTCTTGATCTGGCGGAACGAACGCCTGAGCTTTCGTCGTACTTTTTCGAGTTCCGGGGTTTTGGTAGAATCAATTACCCCCAGCGACGCAGATGGTACAGCACTGAGGGTAATCAGGTCTTTTTCCGACGAAGAATCCATGCTAAAACATTTCAGTAATGGGAGGAAAGATCATCGTATTTTAGATTCAGGACAAACCATTTGCATTAACTTTTTGTAAAATCCTCCTAGTTGCTTCGCCGAACCCTCCCCTCATCCCTGACTATTTCATGTTCAGGCGCGCTCCCGTCATGGCAAAATAGGTTTACCATCAAAGGTAGCCGATTTTAGGATCGCATCGCCTACGTTCACTGCGGCAGGCGCCAGAGGCGCATAGGTTAACGGCGCGCTATATTGCTGGCCATCGTGGATGACCCAAGAAATCAATTTAAGCAGTTTGGTCGCGCGGTCCATAGAACGTCCTCCATAATTTTGTTCCTTATAAATCAACACCCAGGAAAAACCGGAAATCGGATACCCATCGGCCGCATCCGTATTGGTCAAAGACACCTTAGCGTCCGGCGGAATCGCAATGTTGGCTGCGGCCGTCACGCTCGCTATGCTTGGCGTAATGAAATTTCCCGCTTTGTTTTGCACTTTGGCGAAGGCCATAGAGTTCTGCATAGCGTATGCTAATTCAATATATCCGATACCACCCGGCGTCTGCTTGATGATCCCGGCGACCCCTTCGTTGCCCTTAGAGCCCAAGCCGGTGGGCCAGTTCACGGAGGATCCTTTCCCCACCTTGGTGTTCCATTCATCGCTTACCTTAGCGAGGTAGGTGGTAAAAATATTCGTCGTACCGCTGCCATCCGAGCGGTGAGCAATGATTACCGCGGTTGCTGGAAGTTTCACGCCCTTGTTCAGCGCCGCAATCTTGGGGTCGTTCCACTTGGTAATCTTACCTAAGAACAAATCGGCAAGCACAGCCGGACTGAGGTTTAAGGTATCCTTTATTTCGGGCAGGTTATAGCTCAGCACCACGGCCCCGGCTGTTACCGG
Organism: uncultured Chitinophagaceae bacterium; assembly: GCA_963742225.1. Lineage (GTDB taxonomy): Bacteria > Bacteroidota > Bacteroidia > Chitinophagales > Chitinophagaceae > Puia. The sequence continues at coordinate 423,896 of CAVULD010000007.1, forward strand.
AATATGGATGACGGGGGCTGAAAGGGCCGAATCCTGCTTTCCGTTTAAGGTGGCATCCGAGGCGCCGAAGTCTACCGTTTTATTGGTGAGCTGCAGGATCCCGCCGCCCGAGCCAATCGACTGGTAATTGACACGAAGTCCGTTGAGCTTGTTATACTCGGAAAAAAGCTTAGAGAACAGGGGGTTATCGAATGAACTTCCGGCCCCCAGCAAGGTGTTTGCATCGCTGTTTCCGGTTGCTGCGCTGTCTGCCTTGTTGTCTGCAGCCGTATTTCCGCCATTGCATCCAAGGAAAGAGGAGGTCGCGATCGCTATGGCTACTATGGCCAGCGCCCAAGTCGATTTTTTCTGATAGGTATTCATATTAGGTCAAGTTGGTGTTACTGTGTCTAATGATAATAGGTATAGCTTGGGTATGCAAACAATTTTCCGAAGGTGAAAAAGAAGGTCAGCCTCCAGACTAAATCGTAATCATGCGCAGCCGCGCCACTCAGACCCGCGGCCTGCCCGATGTATTTGTCGTACCACACGTTGGGAATGATGTGAATATTTCGGGTCGGAATAAAATCCAGGCCCACATTGAGGAACCGTTCTTTGTTGCTTGGATCATAAGAGGTGCTTACCGAATACAGGGAATTCCACTTCGTATAGGAAGTATTGTACTTGGTATTGGGGTTGTAGGTGTCATACCTTGCATAAATCCGGAGCAAGCCTTTGAGAACGACATAGTGCGCATACCAACTCGTACCCGTCGCAATCCCACTTAAGGTATCCCGCACGCCCCCAGTGGTAGCCTGCTCGGCATTCATCAGACCGTTAACATACATCTCGGTGCCGATCGTAAATTTGGGTGTCGTCCATGCCAGAACGCCCTTGGTCATTTGGCGAGCCGCATGATTGTATGATTTGCCTCCAGTCCAGTTTTGGCGTTGGTAGTCTGTATAAATGTCAAAAACCAGTCTGCGTTTGAGAAATCCCACAAAAGCGTCTCCATAAAACCATTTGTATACGGGTGCGGTAAGGGTTTGCGGTTTATCGCTGGTACCATTCGCTACCAGTAGGTCATATCCAAAAACAACAGATTGATCAGCAGAATAATATCTTCCTTGCAAGCCGAATCCAAAGTCAAAAGAAGGTGTTCGGCGAATATCGGTAACCGTTCTTTCCGAAGGGCGGGTCATGGAAAATATATACTCGCTCATAAAAGGGAAAGAAGGCGTTGGCTGCAATCCGAAGGTAAAATCGGTCCCCTTGAATATATTGTGCCAACGAACATTAGCGTATTTAAGGTAGGGGGTAAATTTGTTGTTGGACAACAGATCCCCAGTAGGGAAATCATCTTCCGCAGCCAGCAAGAATTCTGTCGAAAAGGTCTTATTCAGATTGTAATCAAAGCCCAGGTACACGCGTCGCAGCTGAAACTCATTAGTTCCTTGCTTGACGTTCGTGTATTGGTTGTTGCCTCCCCGGTTTAGGGAATCGGCATGCGATTTGAAAAAATAGTCGCCAAAGATGTATCCCCATAACCTGGCCGAATTGGGTTTCATGGCTTTGAAGGCAGAGTCGTTGTCGGAAAGAAACTGGGCACTTACCGAACCAACGGATACTTGTAAAAGGAGGAAAATAACAAGCGTTAGATGAAATGTTTTCATTCTGGAAAAATCCCTGCGTTGCATAAGAGTTGTTTTGATTAAGTGTAAAGAGAGCACAAAGCAAGAACTGTCGTCTTATTAGAATGTTACCTGAATATTACCTTAATGTTAACAGTTGATGCGGAATCGTACGCCTAACAGGGAGAATTTATCCTTGAAGGGAGCGGGTGGTAGGCCGGCACATCGGCCCTGGGTGGCTGCCCTTCTTGGGCGCTTAATCATTGATATTCAATACTTTAAAATTGAAGTACAATTTTTTTTCGGTGGAGATTCTTTTCATTGCACCGCATCCACGCTGCTCAAGTTCGACCAACCGGTTGCGTTATAGTGCAACGGTGTAGCACAGTCGATTTATGTGTTGCCCGTATGGCGAGGACCAATTCAAATAGAGTATATAGAGTATAGTGTTCAAGTTACCGTGGCAGTCAAGGACCCAAATTCTGGGTAGGCGGTCAGTCCTGGAAAATCTTGACCCAGTTTGCTCGGGTAGACCCAGGAGGTATACTACTTGCCATCACTTTTTTAGGGCAGCCAACCTCCAAATGGCCTCACTGCCCGGTTTGCGCTCATCGGTAGCCGTGGTCACCAAGCTGTCGTGGACCGAAAGATTGCCGAAGATCTCTACTCCTTTATCCATGACAATCCCCTGGCGAACATCGACCCACTGCACCTTATTATCCCGCACGCGGATGACAAATTTTTTCTCCTGGTTAGTCACGATGGACGAAGGCGGTACCACATAGGATTCCGATTGCCTGGAGAGATGAAATTGGGCGTAGGCAAAGGCTCCTGGTTTCAATTTATGCTTATTGTTGGGGTAATCGTATTCCCATATTTCCGTTCTGGTTACGGGATCAATGGATTCTGATTTTCTGGTCAGGGTGGCCACAAATCGATCCTCCGGCAGGGCGTCTACTCTAAAGGTGAGACTGTCGGCCCCGGCTCCAGAGGAGGTATAGAGTTCAGGGACTGCAACCCGGAGTCGCAGGACGCTGTTGTCTTGTACGACTAAGACGGGGGCGGTCGTACTGACCAAATCTCCCGGATCGGCTTTTCGGCTGACCACGACTCCATCATAAGGTGCTCGCAGCGTCAAGTACGCGGATAAATCTTTATACGATTGAGCCAGTTTTTGCGCCGAGAAAAATTGGGCACTGTCCGCCAGCATCTGCTGGTGGCTTCGTTCCAAATCAACCGGAGCGACGATCCCAGGTGTTTTGGCCTGCGCGGCGTTCCAGAGCCGCTGATAATTGTCCTCACTCGCCGAATATCGAGCCTTCGCAGCCAGCAGGGCATTTTGGTATTCCAAAGATTTACTGTCTACTTCCGGTGCTTCAATAATCGAAAGTACCTGTCCTTTATGGACTTGGTCGCCAATATCTACTTTCATCTCTCGGACGTAGCCAGAGACTTTGGCGAAAAGCTCCGTTTGTTGAAAGGGCAGTAACTCCGCTGGCAGCTCCGTCCATTTCTCTACCTTGGCCTTGGAGAGCAGGAAAATAGCAACCGTGTCCAAGCTGGTGAACCCCGTTGCAGTAGACGAGGCTCCTGGGGCTGGAGCCGATGGGTTGGAACAGGCCAGTAGAGTCAGCTCACTTAGAATGGCCAAAAAGAGTGGGTAACCTGATCGCATATAAAGCCGGTTTTATCTGGTATCGTAATGAAGGCTTGTCAGATCGTCGGGATCCAATGAAACAGACCGAAATACGCTTCGGCCAGCGACCCATTGATAGACATGTGGCAAAAAAAATAAGACCCCAACTACCGAAAACATCAATCCGCCAATTACGGCAATGCCCAGCGGTGCAGTCTGACCTCCACTTTCTGTCAAGCCAAGGGCCATGGGGATCATGCCAGCTATCATCGCCAAACTAGTCATCAGAATAGGCCGCAGCCTGGCCGATGCGGCCAAGAGCTGTGGCTGACCAGTCTCTCCGTGTCTTCTTCGATCCTCGGCATTGGTTACGAAGAGCACCGCATTGGCTATGGCAACCCCAATTGCCATAATCATGCCCACATAAGACTGGATATTTAGCGTTTGTCCAGAAAAATAAAGCATAAGTAGAGAGCCCCCAATAACGGCCGGCAAAACGCTGAGCACGACCAAGGCGATCCGGTAGGACTGAAAAAAGATAGCCATCAAAAGGAAAATAACTACTAAGGCGACCAGGAGCCCCTGCTGCAGACTGCTGAGCGCCTGCTGTAGTAAATCAGGCTGACCACGCATGCTGATTTTAGAACCATTGGCCTGTTTGCCAAGCTTACTTATTATGGATTGAACCTGACGAAAGGCGGTTCCGAGATCCTGGTCCTGGACATTGGCCGTTATCGTCAAATAGCGCTGTTGATTTAGCCGGTCGAATTCTCCTGGCATTCCCGTTCGATTCCACTGAGCCACTTCACTCAAGTAATGGGTATTGCCACTGCCTGACGACACCGGAATGGCTTCCAGTTGCTGGGTACTATTCATCTTAAATTCCGGATATTGAACCTGGACCTGGTAGGCCGTACCTGTCGTTTTGTCCAACCAGTACATGGGCGCGGTAAACCGGCTGGACGAAGTAGCCACTACAGAAGAATTGGCCACCTGATCGGAGGTGATACCCAGCTGGCCTGATTTCAATCGATCGATATTTATCTTGATAGCCGGGTAATTAAGGGGAGTGGCGATTTGCAGGTCACGTAAATAGGAAACTCCGGAAAGCTCATGCAGCAACAGGTCAGCCGTTTGTTTACTTTTTTGCAGATCCCGGTTGACTACGATGATATCGATCGGATTGGTCGTGCCCAAGTTGAGCACTTGTTGGACCAAATCGCCGGGTTCGAAAGACACCGAAGCCGTAGGTAGATTCTTTTTGACGGCTGCCCTCAACTGTTCTCGGAAATCAGCGATAGGTATGACATGCCTTTTCAATTTTATTTTCGTAACGGATTCTTGCGGCCCGCTTGTCCACAGGTGAATATTGTTGATGGGGTAGCTGGATGGCTGGGTACCCACAAATGCCGAACTGATTTCGATCTGGTCTTTGCCCGCGATCTGCTGGGCCAAGGAGAGCAATTTCAGAGTGGCCTCTTCGGTGCGCTCCAGCCGGGTTCCTACGGGCATGCGCAGCCGAACCTGCGTTTGCCCACTGTCTGTGGGTGGAAATAGTTCGGTTCCAATGCCAGATAGCAATAGTGCGCAAAGCCCAACTGACAAAAGAATAAATAGCGAGCCGAAGAGTCGAAATTTCGAAGCCCATTTTTCGCCGCCACGGCGATAGCGGTTTTGGATTCGTGCAAAAAGGCCAGATTCCTGCTTGGCAGATCGCACGTCAGGTGGACGCAGAAGCCATGTAGCGACTACGGGCACAAAGGTCTGCGAGAGTAAGAAAGAAGCGATCATCGCAAATCCGACCGCGAGGGACAATGGCAAAAACATGGACTTTGGCACACCCGACATAAAAAGGACGGGCACGAATACCGCTAAAATGCTGAGCAGTATAAGCAGTTTGGGCGATGCGATTTCTTTAGAAGCATCTAAGACGGCCCTCGGCTTGGGCTGGCCAGATTCCAGATGTTTGTGGATATTTTCCACCGTTACGGTGGCCTCGTCCACCAAAATGCCAACGGCCAGTGCCAACCCGCCTAGCGTCATGATGTTAACCGTTTGGCCAGTAAGGTAAAGCAGCGTAGCGCTGGAAAGCAAGGCTAAAGGTATCGTCATCAGGACAATAAGTGCGCTACGCAAATCCGATAAGAAGAGGAATACCACCAAGCCTGTCAGCAGGGCGCCGATGCCCGCTTCAAACAATACGGAATCCAGGGACTCAATCACAAACCCCGATTGATCGAATTCGTAGCTCACGGCAATATCCGAAGGAATGGCCGCCTGCATGTCAGGCAATGCACGTTTAACGTTTTGCACGACATCCCAGGTGGAGGCATCTGCACGTTTGGTCACGGGAATATAGACTGAACGCTTACCATTAATCAGGGCATAACTGGTCGTCACGTCCGATCCCATGCTCACCGTCGCAATATCTTTTACATATACGGCGGGTCCGTCACCCAATTTTAAGGGGATGTTGTTAAAGTCAGCAATGTTTTCGATGATGCCGTTTTGCGGTGTGATGAAGGTGGTGTCTCCAATGCGCGCATTCCCGGCCGGGGTAATTGAATTGGACTTTACTAGGGTTCGGACGACGGCATCTGGGCTCAGGTTGTAGCTGCGAATTTTATCGGGGTCCACTGTTATGAGGACAGTTTTTTGGTTGCCCCCGAAGGGCGGCGGAGCCGAGACACCCGGCAAGGTGGAAAACATCGGTCGCACCCGAAACAGCGCGAGATCAGCAATCTCTCCCAGGGACCTGGTTTGCGACGTGAATACCAGCTGGCCAACCGCCACGCTGCCCGCGTCAAAGCGGGTTATGAAGGGGGGTACTGTTCCTGGCGGCATAAATGATCTGGCACGATTGACATAGCCCACCACCTCCGCCATGGCCTGACTCATGTCCGTGCCTTCGTTGAATTCGATTTTTAAGACACAAGCGCCTTGAATCGATTTGGAATCCACGTACTTGACTCCCGTGATATATAGGAAATGGTACTCGTAGTAGGAAGCAACAAACCCTTCCATCTGCTCCGGCGATAACCCGCCGTATGGCTGCGCTACATAGATAACGGGCAGACCCAGCTTCGGAAAAATATCAATCTTGGTATTTCGAATGGCGAAGTAGGAGAAAAAAAGTATGGACAGGACCGCAACGGAAACAGTCACAGGATGTCGAAGCGCCGAGGTGATCAATTTGAGCATAATTCCTTAATTCAATTGTCCCAGTACGATGTTCAAATCCCCTTTTACTACAGCCAGGTCAAGCAAGGAACGCCAGACCTGCAGGCTGGCCCCCGCCACGCCAATCTCCGCATTCAGCAGGGCAAACTCTCCTTGCGTCAGCCGGGTATAATCTATCAAACCGCTTTGATAACTCAGCGTGAGTCCTTGATAGGCATAGGCCGCTGCTTGTTTTTGCCGCTGCGATTGTTCGGCAATCTGCCAATTCTGCCGATAGCCGACCACAGCGGTTTGCAATTCTTTTTCCAGGTCCAAGGATGCCTGGTCCACCAAGGCTTCATCGGATTTAAGTAACGCCTGGTATTGCTTTTTTTTGATATTGACCTCAGCAAACTGAAAGACCTGAAAGCTGAGTTGGAAACCTACGCCATAATTGGAATGGGATAACATCAAGCCTTGCGACTTATCCACGTAACCGTCTGCTTGGATGCCCGAGCCCCGAGCATAGCCATTGCCCCAGAGGTCTAAAGTCGGCCGCCAAGAGGTGTTTATTTCTTTTAAGGAGGATTTTGTCAATAGCGCACCGGATTGATAATATTTTAGGACCGGGTTATTGCTCCAGAAATGGGCGGTGTCCGGCAACACGGGGTAGGTGGTTGTCATGAGGCTGTCCGTCAATACGATGGAATCGGCGGAGATGGCGATCCCGGTGAGTCTGGTCAATTCGATGAGTTGAGAAAGGTACATTTTCTGCGCCTGCAAATACATTATGCGGGCCTGGCCCAAATCACTTTGAAATTGAATGGTGTCTAGCCCTGGCTTCAACCCCTGCTTGGCGAGTTCCAGCGACTGGGTAAGCGCCCAATCGATACGGTTCATATTCGCCGTTAAGCTGCGCAGAAGTTGAAGCGAATACAGGGCGTCCAGGTAGGTATACAAAGCCAAGCACTGTTGCTTAAACAGTTCCTGGCTGTAAGCGTCACTCGCCAGTTGAAATTGTGCGGTGGCTTTCTCGATGGCCGCGCTGCGCTGGCCAAAAGTAATCGGGTTCCATTTGACCAAGGCAGCCAAGGCTGAGCCCGGAACCAGATTGATGAAATTGGACTCCGTGGCTGGGCCAGTCAGTGGCATCATCAGACCGGGATAACTCATGCCGGTTATATTATTATAGGTGGCATATTCCGCCTGGTATGCTGCCGTGAGTTGCGGTAGGAAGGTATTTTTGGACAGGCTGATATTTTGAGCCACCGCGCTGGTCTGCTCTTTTAGCGAACGCAATTTGGGCAGATTGCTTTGCACCATTCCTGGAATCTGCTTTAAAGCGACCGGAAATCCTTGGGCAAAATCCCTCGCTGGTAGATTGGCAGCCACGAGCCAAAGCCAAACACCCAGCCTGGGCATGGGGCGAAAAAATCCGCAAAGTCCATGAGTCTTCTGCTTTCGAATAGCCATAATCGATCAGCAAGGTAAAGACTAAAGCTGCGCCCTGCATGGTAGAATAGGCCTTATAAATGGTAACCTTGAGAATTCTTCTTCCGGAATCGCTCCGGGGTAATCTGAAGGTACCTTCTAAAGAATTTGATAAAATTGGATGGGTCATTGAAATTCAACCGGTAGGCGATTTCTGATATGTGGTTGCCCGTATACAGCAGCAGGCGTTTGGCTTCATCTAATATGTACCCATCCAATACAGCCAAGGCGGGTTTCTGTATCGCCTGCCTGCAGACCACATTCAATTGTTGCGGCGTCGTATGTAGTACGGAGGCATAATGGCGCAGATTACGCTGCAGGGCACCCTCCAACTGCAAAATTTCGACGAAGCGCCTATAGAGCAACCAGCCCTGACCTTCCTGCTTGGGCAGATTGTCCGAGGACCCAATAAATAAGCCGATAAGAGACTTGAGCAATCCGTCCATTATGTGCGTTTGATAGGCCTGCCCATGGCCCGCCGCACCGCATAGAAGCTCGAAAATGGATTCTATCCCGAATGGATCTGGGCAGCGGAGGCAACCCATGCCCCAAAGTTGTTGCAAGAGCTGCTTGAGCATTTCATCTTTGGAAAATTGCAGAAAATTGGGCTTAAGTATCGCCACATAACCAGCTGGCTCCGCGGTCATCTCCCAATGGTGCGTTTGGTTACAATTCACAAAAAAGACCATCGGCGGTATTATTTCGTAGCGAACCTCATCAATCCAATGCAAGCCGCTGCCTTGGGACAAATAGATCAATTCAAAATATTGATTGTGTTTATGCGGTTTGGTAACCCGGACCTCTTTGCGGAAGGGGCCTACTTTCATATACCCATTAGGCTCAATCTTATCGTTGACGGGTATAAACTTCTTGGTGTCGCTGGACATGAACCGGATACTTTAGACTTGTCGTGAAATCACCAGCCTCTGGCCTGGCTTGTACAACCTCGCTGGGTAGCCTGGCTTTGGCAGCCGCCTGCGCAACGTCAATTCCTTTGTATGGAGGTGAAAATTAGCAATAAAATATGTATTGGTTTGGAACTTATGCGAGAAGCAAATAGGAACTTTATTTATATATAAAATAAACTAAATGCATATTTCAGTCATTTACTGTTAATTTTTATTTTTTCCCCTCCCCAGGGGCGATACGAGTCACGGCAAAAAAAGCTTAACAATTACATAATATAGTCCGCCCAACCAGGATCGCAATTTGGGGTACATTACCCATCCAATTTGACTCTTTATGGACGAAGTCTTTGAAATCGAACTGCCGCTCATCAACCGCAAGGCCACCGTCAAAAAAGCCCCCTTTTATTTAACCATCGTTCGGGATAATTTGTCTTCGGTTACCGTGGACAGACTGCCCTTGGTTGAATACTTTGTCTTTTTCGACCACGCCAAGAAGGCCGAACAAATCAAAGCTAAAGTCTTCAAGACCGAGGACGGGCGTTGGTACGACACAAGCCATTCCGAAGATGTTGATTCCTATTCCCCGGAATTCGGCATACCGGAAATCAATGTGGAAATCAAAAAGGCCATTGATGCCTACGAGGCCACGCGCAAGGGAAAAGCGAGTTCGGTACCTGCCTAACACAACTACGCATTATTCTTTTTGTAATGACCTGATAATCTGCAGAGTCTCTCTCTATAAGTGGCTGCTATCGCCCTTTATTTGAGCAGGGAAGAGTACCTCTGGGGTGGGACCGCTTGCAGCCAGGACAAAAAAATAAGACCACAGAGACAATTCCATGGTCTTATCCTTTTCATGGGACAGGGAACTTACTTACCCCTGTTGTTAAGATTTTGTAACTACTAAGTTCTCCGTTACGACCCGGCTAACAGTAAAGCTACGTTTGACTTCCCCATTGGCTGCGCGAATGATGAACGTGGGATGCGAAACCACTTCGTCCTTCGGCAGGCGCACGGTTTTGGAAAAATGCGCATCACTGAACTGTCCTTCATACACGATAACGTCGTCGTCATTCTTTATAATAAAGGAGAACTTTTGAGCATCTGGATTCTCAAACTCGACGCGGAACACATAGCTGTTTTCATCTGTTCCAATGTACTGAGCGGAAACTTGGCTGTCACCGATGCGACCCGTCTTGACATGGTCCAAACCGGAAGCCTGGGTTGCCAAGGGATTGCTAACGATTAACAGCACGGCGGTTGCAGTTGCAGAGATAACTTGAAGCACACGATTGTTTACGAAAACACGTTTCATAGATTTACATTTTAATGGTGATAAAAAAAATTTGCTTGGCAACAATCATTTAGTGAGGCAGGCAAGTGGTAGGAAGCAACCGGGAGTAAATTTGATTTGCAAGAACAAAACTAGGCGCTAAAAAGCGAGGATAAAAACCATGTTTGTGGAGCTTTCATCATGCCAAAGCAGCACAAACTCATGTTTAATCTGTTTACCCCCAGTCTGTTAGCTGCGTCTAAAGTCATGATGACCAAACCCGTTTGAGGCCTTTCCCAAGCCAAACCTTAACATATTGCATAAGGGCGAATCCTATCGGTCAATAAGACTGATCTTACTATTCCAAAAGGCTGCGACAATACAACTCGTCCTCGCAAAAGCCACAGTACATTTAGCGCATGAAATGGATAGCCGAAATCCTAGTTGCCGCAGTCTCCCTGGAGCACCTAGCCTTCTTGTGGCTCGAGATGTTTGCCTGGACGAGCTGGGGACCCAGGATATTTAAATCACAGCCTGCAGAACAGTTCAGCAAAACCAAATCGATGGCGGCTAATCAAGGCTTGTGCAACGGGTTTCTGTCGGCTGGCTTGATTTGGTCTTTGATCGTTTCAGATCCAACATGGAGCATGCGCATCGGCTGCTTTTTCTTAAGCTGTGTCCTTGTTGCCGGTTTGTATGGGGCATGGACGGTGCAAAGGACAATCTTCTGGGTTCAATCCTTACCGGCCCTGCTGGCGATGGCATTTCTGCTGCTGGCCTGAACGCCTCGTCAATGCAGACCCATAGCGTGGGAACCGGCATCCCATTGATTGACCCTTCGATTCAAAAAAAAACACAACGATAAGTCATGAGAGCAAGCCCCCCCGCTTACGATCTTCTTTTACGGGAGACAGAAATTTCCGGATTCACCATGGCTTCAGACGCAAGCACAGGAGAGTTGCTTCGAGTACTTGCTGGATCCAAGCCCTCTGGCCGTTTGCTAGAACTTGGCACGGGAACAGGGCTTGCCACTTCCTGGATTCTGGATGGGATGACCCAAGACTCAACCTTGGTCTCCGTGGACAACGAAAAAAAATTTCTGGATATCGCCCAAAAATACTTGGGCCAGGACCCTCGTCTGCAATTGGTTTACCAGGACGCTGGAGATTGGATCCGAATGCACAGCGACCAAAGATTCGATTTTATTTTTGCTGACACCTGGCATGGGAAATACCTGTTGCTGGAGGAAACGCTGGCCCTGGTAAGCCCGGGGGGAATTTACCTAATAGACGACTTACTACCGCAGCCCAACTGGCCCGAAGGGCACGGGCAAAAAGTAACTCAACTCCTGCGCGACCTGCAAGACCGCACGGATCTGCAGCTGACCAAACTGGATTGGGCGACGGGGCTGATCTTAGCCGTAAAGCGGTAAGGCGATCCGCCCAAAGCAGGCAAACTTCACTCGACGACTAAAGTCTGTATGGAATGCGGCAAACTGGTGGTGGCCGCTGCCTTACCAGCGATCCAGAGACGATAAGCTATTTTATCTCCGCTCTGGTTCATGACTACCACGGCTATTTTTCCATCGGTGTTTCGGAATGCTGTGGTCAGTAGTTGACCACGGCTAGAAGAACTGCTGATCCGCTTTGCCCCCGGTCGGATGAATTTCGAAAAATGGCCAATGTAATAGAATGAGCTGAGATAGGTCAACTGCCCCGTCTTGGTGTCGGCATGAACCGGCGCAAAACAAAAATTCTGGGCATGGTTGGGACCGCCCTGTTCATCCAACAAAATATTCCAATCCGTCCAGCCTACGGTTCCATCGTTGAAATCGTGAATCATAGATCGCCCATAAGTCTCGCCCCAGTCCCAACTGCCAATCTGGTCTGATTTGAAGCTTTCCGCACAACCTTCGGTAAAAATTAAGTGGGTTGCCGGAAAGGCCTCCGAGACACGTTGGACATTGTCGAAGATCTTACCGCCACCCGTCCATGACTCATACCAATGAAACCCGATGCCCCAGACGTATTTGGCAGCCCCCGGGTCGGAGAGGATGGTGCTCGCCCGTTGATATATCAAGTCGCGGTTATGATCCCAGGCAATAAGTTTTTTCCCCGCGAACCCCGAGCGCACGAGGGCAGGCCCCAGATAGTTCTTAATAAAATCGCGCTCTTCTTCCGCGCTATAGTTGCAGGACTCCCAGGTTTGTTTGGCCATAGGCTCGTTTTGCACAGACAGGCCCCAGATGGGAATGCCTTGCTTTTGATAAGCGTTGATAAATTTAATGTAGTAGTTGGCCCAGCTCTGATAGAATTCCGGCTTGAGTTTTCCCCCGTGCAACATGCTGTTGTTCGTCTTCATCCAGGCCGGCGGGCTCCAAGGACTGGCGTACAAGAGGAGTTTTCCTCCGGCAGCGGCGATCGCCTGCTTGATAAAGGGAATGCGGTATTGCTCATCGTGTGCCACCGAAAATGTCTTCAGGGCAGTATCGTTATCAAATACGTACGTGTAGCTATAGCTGGAAAAATCGCAGCTGTGGATATTGGTTCTGGCCAGGGTATATCCGATCCCCAGCACCGGGTCAAAATATTTCTGCATCAGTTCATCCTGCTTTTCCTTGGGCAGTCTAGCATAGGTCTCCGCCGAGGCGTCCGTTAAGGCACCGCCAATCCCAATAAAAGTCTGAAAACTTTTGGTCGGATCAACGAACACACATGGTTCCGTTTCCAGAGGCTGGCCAAAATCCGCAAATTGTAAGGTGTCGGTTAGCGTAATGCGGTAATCGGTACCAGCGGCTGTCGTGAATACACTAATCTTTTTGTCGACCGGTTTGGGGGCGGCTTTTTTTGGCGCAACGCCGGCGGCGTGCGTAGCCTGGGCCTGGCTAAAAAAAGGTAATAGACAAATAACAAAAAGGAGGATCCAGTTACGCATACAGGCTGTTTTTTAGTAAATTCAACTGTGTGATATCCGTATATTTTTTCGCAATGGTTAGAGAAAAAACCGAATTCGCCTTAAAGATAACAAATCGTCTGAACGCCTAGGCGCGGCGCCAAAAATCAATGGGCCCGACCGTCAGGGGTCAAGCCAAGCAACAAACCACAAACTTTCCCTAGATTTGTTCATGCCTGGTTACGAAGAACGAGTACACGCGCTGATCAAGTCAGCCCTTGAGGAAGACTTGGGGGAAGGCGATCACTCGACTTTGGCGGCTATCCCGGCCGATGCCAGAGGAAAGGCTGAGCTCAAGATTAAACAGGATGGTATTTTAGCAGGCGTGGCCGTATCGGAAAAAATAGTCCATTTCAAAGAACCAAGGGCTCATCTCCAGGCCTTTAAGCAAGATGGGGATGCGGTCCGTGCGGGAGAAATTGCTTTTGAGCTGGAAGCTACGGTCCATTGCATCCTGCAAACAGAGCGGGTGATCTTGAATTGCATGCAACGCATGAGCGGCATCGCTAGCCTGACCCGCCAATTTGTCGACCAGGTAAGAGGTTACGGGTCAATCATTTTGGATACGCGCAAGACCACTCCCAATTTCAGGCTCCTGGAAAAAGAAGCGGTTCGCATTGGTGGTGGCCAAAACCACCGCTTTGGTCTAGATGATATGATCATGCTCAAAGACAACCACATCGATTTTTGCGGAGGTATTCAGCAAGCCATCGAGCAGGCCTTCCACTATGTGCAGAAGTATAAGCCGGGCCTGAAGATAGAGATAGAAACCAGAAATTTGCAGGATGTCCAGCGAGTGCTCGAGGTGGGGCGGGTGGACAGGATCATGCTGGATAATTTTTCGGTGCCTCAACTGCAAGAGGCGCTGGAAATGATCCAAGGACGCTTTGAAACAGAAGCCAGTGGTGGCATCAATTTGGCCAACGTCAGGGAGTACGCCGCTACGGGTGTGGATTTTTTGAGTATTGGTGCATTGATCCATCAGGCACGCAGCATAGATCTAAGCCTGAAGGCTGTTTGCTTGCCCTGAGCGGTCTTATGTAAAGCTGGGCCAGCACGCGAAGTAGACCAAGGATGAGCAGGCCTCGTTTGGTATCACCCACCCGGCCTGATGGTCACTCAAGCTTTAAAAATATGCACGATGAACAAGAAGAAGCCACAGGACGAAAAGCGGCTTGTCTACAGCACCGATCCCGGCTTTGCGCTGGGGCCTGATGGCCACCAACAGCAAGCCACTGCCGATCCTGGCGAGCAACCTTTGAAAATACGCCTTGACCGCAAACAACGTGGAGGCAAAACCGTTACCTTGATCGAGGGATTTATCGGTACCAGCTCGGATCTGGAGCAGTTGACCAAGCAGTTGAAAATATCCTGTGGCACTGGGGGATCCGCCAAAGAGTGGACCATTATCATGCAAGGGGACCAACGGGATAAACTGCACACCTGGCTCCTGCAAAAAGGATATAAGAAAACCAGGCTGCTTTAGCTACTCCTCCACATTGCCCTGTATTTTGCTTTTACAGCTTGACGAACCCCAGGGTGTATTTGGTCTTTGTCCCCAAAAGCTCCAACACATAAAACCCGCGCGGTAAAGCAGGTAATGTTAAAGACATTGTCCAATCGGGGGTCAACTTGGAAAACGGAATGACCTGCATTATCCGTCCCCCGCCATCGACAACGCGCAGTTGCATGCTACCGGTCTCAGGTAAATCAATCTGCACCGTGGCCTGATTAGATACCGGATTGGGATACATCCGCAGGGAGGGGATGCTGGAGGCAAGCAGGTCCACCGCCTTTACCGGAAAATAGGTAGTCTTCTGATCCAAGTCGGTCAAACTGAGGCGGTAGTAATTCATGCCGACCGCGGGATGCAGGTCGGTATACGCATAGGATCCGCCCGTCGGGAGGTTTTTGGCAGGAATTTGAGCCAGGGCAGTATAGGAACTGCTATCGGTCGATCTTTCCACGGTAAAAAAGGCATCGTTTTGTTCTTGGCTCGTAGTCCAATTAACCAAAACCTGCTGGCCGTCGACGGGAGTTACCTGGTAGGATGAGAGCACGACCGGCAAGGTATTCGAGAAATTCTGGTATTGGAGTAGCCAATTGTAGACGTTGGTGCCCAGGACTTTGTCGACAAAAGTCGGCGCATAGGTGCTGTCCCAGGAATCGTGGGTGTTGGCTTGAAAAATAGTCATCTGTGCCGCCGGATGGGGGGTCGGTGCCTGGTTGATATACCCCACCATGGTCTCCGTATAGGTCACCGGGATTACCGGATCACCATTATTATGCGTAGCCCAAACTGGTAAATTGTCCGTGGCTATCACGCGCGCTGAGGTCAAGTCAGGCGGAGAGGCTCCCGAAACGGGGACGATGGCTGCTAATTTCCTGCCGTAGGGTTGGCTTGAATTGCCGGAGTAAACCCAAACGCCTCCCCCTCCCATGCTCATGCCTGTCAGGTAGACCCGAGTCAGATCGACTTGGTAATGGCTCTCTGCATAGTTGATGACGTCATCTATGCCGCCAACTGTAGGGGTGTCGATAAATTGAGGAGAGATGACGATAAACCCAAAGGATTGTCCATTTACTGTAAAGGAAACCGGAAAGTTGCCATCCGCTATAACCTGGGGCGGGCCATGGCGCAAAATATATGGCAGCTCGGCTGGGGTGCCGTCACCGAGCTCTCCTATTCCATGTAGAAATACCAGCAAGGGATACTGCTGGGTGCCATTGGGATAGCCCTGAGGCAAATACTCATAGTAGCCGTGACAGTTGTTGTCTATGACGGTACTAAATCGAGGCGTTTGGACCTGCGCTGCGAGGTAGTTGGTAAAAAGCATAACTACCAGGATGCCCAGTATCCGCCCTAGAGCATTCGGGTAAGGCCACGGACCGCAGATTGAATGATTTTGTTTCGTAGGCGAATTTGTTAGTCAATAATAATAATCATCAAGGGTCCGGGTCAAATGGATCGTAATCCATTTTGCATTAATGCTTAAACGCAAACAAAGGGAAAATATGATCAACAAGGCTAAATCAGCCGATAGCTACGCTCATTTTCGAGTCAAATCGATTGCGTATGGCAAGCTTAGGGGGGTATTCAATTCGCCGGGAAATATACAACGAATTCTGGAATTAGCTTTAGCGCGCCAGCGAAAAAATACTAGCCTGCGCTGGACCAGTTCTCCACGCACCAATTGTTCCGTTGGCGGGCCAGGGGGGCGCAATCCGTCATTGGCCTTGAGCCAGGGAGTAGGCCCGCTTGTCGCCCCACATATTGAGCAGCTCCGAGGAACAAATCTTGAAATCCCCGCTCAAGCTGACATAAAGGCCCAGCACATCCTGCTGGTTTAGGGTCGAGCCATCAAGGCTTTCAAACCGGACATTATATTCGTTGACTAAGTTAGTATAGACTGACCCCGTAGGCCACACCTGGGTTCCCCGGTTGGAAATATTGATCAGGTTAAATTTTACCCCCGCATGGCGTTGGCATTTTTTTGCAATGTATTCCGGCTGCTCTGAGCTTTCGATGAACATATCCACCCCGATGATGCGTTCCTGCTGGGTCTCCTGAGACACCATCATCGAGTTACGGTCCAGCTTGAACATGGTGGGTGTGGCAGGCATATTGGGCAACATAGGCTTGGCCCCTTGCTCAGGTGTTTTTCCGAAATTGGCGATTATCGCGCCGGCAAAAGCCGTCGTACTCAGGGATGGAATGGATCGATCTCCAAAATCCCCCGTGTGCACACCCTGCTCCAGGGTGTAAAGCAGCGCGTTCTCGATCACGGCCGCATCGCCCATGAGTCCGAGGTGTCGCAACATGGCAATGCCACTGAGCAGCAGTGCCGTAGGATTAGCCAAATTCTTGCCGGCGATATCTGGCGCCGTGCCATGAACGGCTTCGAAAATGGAAATATGGTCCCCGATATTGGCGGAGGGAGCAAAGCCCAAGCCTCCGACCAATCCAGCACAGAGATCGGAGATGATGTCGCCCTGCAGGTTAGTCAACACAACAACATCGAACTGCTGGGGCTGGACGACCAGCTTCATGGCTAAGTCGTCCACAATGATATCGTCGGATTTCAGTTCGGGGTATTCCTTGGCTACTTCTTGAAAGCATTCTAAAAATAGCCCGTCGGTGAGCTTCATGATATTGGCCTTGTGTCCGCAGGTGATTCTTTTGGTTCCTTTCTTCTTGGCCATTTCAAACGCATATTTAATCACCTGCAGGCTACCTGGCCGGGTAATGAAGCGTCTGCTGAGTGCGACGTCGTGGGTGGGCATGTGCTCGATGCCGCCGTAGGTATCTTCGATATTCTCCCGGACAATAGTGATATCGATGGGTATCCCTGCCTTGGAAAAAACGGTATCCACTCCATGCAGGGATTGGAAAACACGCTTATTGGCATAGGTGTTCCAGGTCTTGCGCGCCGTCACATTCACGCTCTTTACTCCCTTGCCTTTGGGCGTTTCCATGGGGCCCTTGAACAAGATGCCCAGCTCCTCGATCGTATGCTGCGCCTCCGGGGTCATTCCATTGGAAAATCCCTTGTCGAATACCCATTTACCCATCTCCACCACCTCATATTCGAGCGGAACCTTCTGCGCCTCGAAAATGGACAGAACGGCTTGCATGATTTCGGGACCTATTCCATCGCCTTTGGCAACAGCTATCTTCATATATCGTGAATTTTGGGATTGTAAAAACCGGCTTGGCTTTGCGCACGGATCGGGGGACCAAGCTGGCACGCAAAACGCGCTGTAAATTAACATAGAATCCCGATCCAATGGCGAAAACCCAAATAAACCTTTTAACCCACGATGATTTTATTTAATTTTATACAAACTACTCTTCCATGGCAAGCAAAATCTCGGAAGGCATGGAAATAAGTGTGGATACTTTTTACCAGCCGGATTATAGCAATCCCATTTCTGGAGAATATATGTTTGCCTACCGCATCACGCTGGAAAACCGCAACGATTTTCCTGTCAAACTCCACCGCCGCCACTGGCATATTTTTGACAGCAACGGCAGTTACCGTGATGTAGAAGGGGAAGGCGTAGTCGGGGTCCAGCCAACGCTACAACCCGGGGAACGGTATCAATACGTGAGTGGCTGCAATTTGCGTACGGAAATGGGCAAAATGCACGGCACCTATATGATGGAGAATCTCAATAATAAAAAAACCTTCGAGGTCAACATTCCGGCTTTTGAAATGATCGTTCCCTTTAAGATGAGCTGAACCCCATTGGCCCCCCAGTTAGTCGTTGGTAGCGGTGGCCGCCACCACCACTTTATTGAGTCTCTTGGTCAGCGGAAATAATGCCAGGCCAGCCCCAATGGCCGCGACCGCACTGATTCCAAAAAACAAGGCCTTGTTATCAAAATTGTCCCAGAATCCCGCCATAATGCCGGAGATTTTGGCGCCAAGGGACGTGGTGATAAACCATCCTCCCATCATCAGGGCAGTAAATCTTCGGGGGGCGACCTTGGACACCAGGGACAATCCCACAGGACTCATGAACAGCTCACTGACAGTGAAGACGCCATAGGTGGTAAAGATCCAGGCCGAGGACACTTTGTTTTGGTATACGTTCGTCGACAGGCAGGCAGCCACCATGACCAGCGCAGACAATCCCGAGATGATGGTGCCCCAGGCAAATTTACCGGGAGTGGACGGTTCCCTTCCCCGGGCGCGCAGAAAGCCAAAGAGGCCCACGATAACAGGAGTCAACACTATAATCCAAAAGGGATTTATGGACTGGTAAATTTCGGTGCTGAACAGCTTCAGGTCTTGGCCCGGCGCTGGCCACTGGTCCTTGGGTAAATTCTGAAAATAGGGGTCCACTCCCTGATGCGTAACCACCTTGCCATCGGGGCCCACTTCCGCCCTAAATTGCTTATCCAGGACGGGCACGTCCTTGAGGTTGGTATTCACCTTCTGGATAAAGCCAAAGGGTTTGAGTACCCCTTCCGCCCCGCGGGGAATGGTCCGGTTGGTATAGGAATCTGCCCAGATCGTCAGGGAGGTCGCATTTTGATTGTAGATATTCCAAAAAATGATGGCCACGCCAAAGAGCGTGAGCAGGGTCGCAATGCGCTTTTTGTCGAAGCCCGTGCAGCGGTACCAGATGCTGAAATAGAAAAAAATGATGGGGACACAGGCGAAGATGAAAGCGTCGTTGGAATCGGAGCCCATCAGGTTTCCCGGTATAAACCACCCAATGGCCCCGGCTATCACAGCTGGAATGAACACGTACAAGACGATTTTGGAGATCGGCATATCTTCCTTTTGGACCGGTTTAATGACGTCGGCATGCTTGATGTATTTTTGGCCGAGTGCGAACCAAATCAAAGACAGCACCATACCCGTGCCAGCGGCGGCAAAGGCATACCCCCAGGTATAATTGTTGCGCAGATAGGCTGCTACAAAATTGCACATGAACGCCCCGATGTTGATGCCCATGTAGAAGATATTGTACGCAATATCCTTTTTGGGTTTGAGGTCTTCTCGGTTGTAGATGTTCCCGAGCAAAGTGCTGATATTGGGTTTAAAAAAACCATTGCCGAAGATGATCGAGGCCAGAGCCACATAGAGCAGAGATCCGCTGTTGGGTACGGCCATCAGGTAATAGCCAAGGGCCATCAGCGATCCCCCCAGAAAAATCGAGCGGCGATATCCTAGGTATCGGTCCGCAAGCAAACCGCCTAGGAAAGGAGTAAGGTAAATCAGCGCCACATAGGTTCCTACAATGTCTGCCGCCAGGCTGGTGTCCATCCCCCGGCCTCCGTGACTAACCGTATCGCGCAGATACAAAAAGAAAATACCAACCATCAAATAATACCCAAATCGTTCCCACATTTCCGTAAAGAATAAAATATATAGACCACGGGGGTGTCCTTTCTTGGAAACTGCGTCGTTCATGTTGTTTTGTTTTGGTAATTTGCCAACATATCGTGAATCGCCGTAAAATACAGATAATTTTCTATACGATACGACGGGATCTGGCGATTGCCATTCATAAAATTGTTTTTTGCAATTGACACTGAAACTCGAATTTCGGACTCGAATTAACGGTTTATGAATATTTTGCTTTTAGGCTCTGGGGGACGAGAGCACGCGCTTGCCTGGAAGATCCGTCAAAGTGCACTCTGTTCGAAATTATTCATTGCTCCCGGCAATGCGGGCACGTCTCAGTTTGGCACTAATGTAGCTATTTTACCCACGGATTTTAAGGGCATCAAGGCCTGTTGTCTGCAGGAAAAAATTTCGATGGTCATCGTGGGCCCGGAAGAGCCCCTGGTGCTGGGTATCGTTGATTTTTTCATCCAGGACAAGGCCCTTCAGGCCATTCCAGTCATCGGCCCCTCAGGCCGAGGCGCCCAGTTGGAAGGCAGCAAGGCGTTTTCCAAAAAATTTATGCAGCGCTACCAAATTCCTACCGCCAAATACCAGGAATTTGACCTCGCCAATTACGAACAGGGGATTACCTACCTCAAAGAGCACCCCCTGCCGATTGTGCTGAAGGCCGATGGCTTAGCATCAGGCAAGGGCGTGGTGATCTGCCAAAGCCATGTGGAGGCCATGGCCGAATATGAACTGATGCTCCAGCACAATAAATTTGGGGAGGCCAGCCGAAAAATTGTGGTGGAAGAATTTCTTAAAGGCATCGAGTTGTCGGTATTCGTCCTGACGGACGGCAAGCACTACGTCCTGCTTCCCGAAGCCAAGGACTACAAGCGTGTGGGAGAAGGAGACAAGGGTCCGAACACCGGGGGGATGGGCGCTGTCAGTCCGGTACCCTTTGCGGACGAAGCGTTTATGGCTAAAATTGAAGAGCGGATCATCAAGCCGACGATCGAAGGGCTGCAAAAAGAAAACATTGACTACAGGGGGTTCATCTTCGTTGGCGTGATTAAAATTGGCGATGAGCCCTACGTGATCGAATACAACTGCCGGCTAGGCGACCCGGAGACAGAAGTCATCGTCCCCAGACTGAAAAATGATTTGCTGGAGCTATTTAATGCGCTGGCCAACCAGCAACTCGATCAAGTCAAGATTAGCTTGGACCCCCGGGTGACCGGAACCATCGTCGCCGTAAGCCGCGGCTATCCCGGAAGCTATGAAAAGGGCTATGAAATCAAAGGACTCGATGGAAAATATCCCCCGGACAGCCTCATTTTCCAAGCCGGAACCAGGTCCGAAGACGGCAAGGTCGTCACCAATGGCGGGCGGGTGCTCTGCGTGACTTCGTTTGCCGAGACGATTTACGAAGCGGTGGATAAGTCCCGGGATGTACTGGAAAAAATCGACTTTGACGGCATCAATTATCGAAGGGATATAGGCTTTGAATTTATGTGAGGGGGCCGGAGCCCGTTTACCGAGCCCGCTACCCCAGACCTGCACACTAGATTACCAACGCCGCCCAGGCGTGCAAATCTTATCAAGCCATGGCGCAGGAAATGCACTACGCAGACTACCTACAGTTGAACAAGATTCTGGACGCTCAGCATCCGCAGAGCGCCCTGCACCACAACCCGGCCCATGACGAAATGCTGTTTATCGTCATCCATCAGAGCTATGAGCTCTGGTTCAAGCAACTGCTCTATGAAGTCCACTCCGTGACGCAGATCATGCATACCCCTTCCCTGAATGACAATTCCCCCGAACTGCAGACCGTTACCCACCGGTTGGCGCGCTGTGCAACCATCTTAAAGGTGTTGGTTCATCAGATTGACGTCATGGAAACGATGACGCCCATGGACTTTCTGGACTTTCGAGACCTCCTGCGCCCAGCCTCGGGATTCCAGAGTTGGCAGTTCAAGCTCTTGGAAGCCAGGCTGGGGCTGCCTTATCAGCAGCGGTTTGCCCAGCAGTACTACTTGTCCCAATTAAGGCCCAGCGAAGTGGAGGCCATCCAACAAGGCGAATCGGAAAAATCCCTTGCCCAGCTTGTCAACCGCTGGTTGGAACGGATGCCCTTCTTTGATGAGCCGGACAACTGGATAAATTTTCCGCAAGCTAACCCACAGGCTTTCGACGACTTGGACCCCGAAGCCTTGCCGGAAGGACTAGCTGGTTGCGGACCTTTTTGGTGGGCCTATCGGAGGATCTACCGCGGGAGTCTTGCGGCAGAGGAAAAAAATAACCTGGACTATTTCGATCGAATTTTCTCTAACCCGTCGCTCGTCATCGAGCCTTTGGCGGCGCAGCCGGACAGGATGCTTTCACCCGCCGCCTGCCGCTCCGCTTTATTCATCATGCTTTACCGAGGCTACCCAGCATTGCAATTGCCTTTCCAGCTGCTCACCCAACTGGTTGAGATTGATGAGCAGCTGAGTACCTGGAGATACCGCCACTTGCAAATGGTGCACCGGACCATCGGCACCCGAATAGGCACCGGAGGCAGTTCGGGCAAAGACTACCTCAAGGGCGCCCTGGACAGGCACTATATTTTCAAGGACATTTCACAACTTAGCTCCTTTTTGATTGAAAGAAGACGACTACCTGTCCTGTCCCTGCAAATGGAACGGCGACTCGGATTTGCGCATCCGGGAATCCCCTCTTAAACTGGGTGAATGCTCGATTTTCATCCCCTGCTGAAAGCCTGGCTGCAGCTCGGCCTAGCGGATGGCTGGTCTGGTCGGCTAACTTAAATGGATAATCGAGAATAAAATCCGTTATTCAGGAAATAAGCACTGGAAAAACTCGTTGAGTGTACAGTAACCATACGCGACGAAAAGCCAGCGATTTGGGTAGAAAACATAGCCCTCTATCTGGGTGGTTACCAGGTTCCAAAAAAATACCTGTAAATGAAAGTAAGACTTTGTTAATTCCGATTATTTGCATGAATTTTGCAACGATCAAGCCTGAATTTAAATCTGACCTTTTAAAATGGGATTATTCAATTTCCTGACGCAAGAGATCGCTATGGATCTGGGTACCGCCAATACCCTAATCATTCATAACGATGAAATTGTAGTGAACGAGCCGAGCATTGTAGCCTTGGACCGCAACAACCCCAAAACGGTACTTGCAGTGGGCAAGCGGGCGCTGATGATGCATGAAAAAACCCACGAAAGTATACGCACAGTGCGGCCTTTGAAAGATGGCGTAATCGCCGATTTCAATGCGGCTGAGCTCATGATCCGGGAAATGATCAAAATGATTTATCCCAAGAAACCGTGGTTCCCTCCCAGTTGGCGCATGATGATTTGCATTCCTTCCAGCATCACCGAAGTGGAAAAAAGGGCCGTCCGAGACAGCGCCGAACAAGCCGGTGCCAAGGAAGTGTACCTCATCCATGAACCGATGGCAGCTGCCCTGGGAATCGGCATTGACGTGGAAGAACCGGTTGGCAATATGATCATTGATATCGGCGGTGGTACAACAGGCATTACGGTGATTGCCCTGGCGGGGATCGTTTGCGACCAGTCCATCCGCATTGCTGGGGATGAATTTACAGCAGACATCATGGAAGCCCTCAGGCGTTACCATAGCCTGCTGATTGGAGAAAGAACGGCCGAGCAGATTAAGATTCAAATAGGAGCCGCACTTAAAGATCTGGACAATCCGCCAGATGATATACCGGTCAATGGCCGAGATCTGGTGACCGGCATTCCCAAACAAATTATGGTCAGTTACCAGGAAATCGCCGAGGCACTGGATAAAAGCATATTCAAGATTGAGGAAGCGATTCTGAAAGCCTTGGAAACAACGCCCCCTGAATTGGCCGGTGATATCTATCGACGTGGCCTGTACTTGACCGGTGGAGGAGCCTTGCTCAGGGGCCTGGACAAGCGTCTGAGTCAAAAGATTAAACTGCCCGTGCACATTGCCGATGACCCGCTCAAGAGCGTGGTCCGTGGTACTGGAATATCTCTGAAAAATTACGACAGGTATCCTTTCGTAATGCGATAATACATGACCGATCCTAAATCCATATCCAGAGTCCATTACGTTGCCAGCTGGATCTTGGATTGTGCATTTTAAACCTCCCATGCGTGCGTAACGTCTTCCTGTTCATCAGAAGGTATTCAAATTTTCTCTTCTTCCTGGTGTTGCAGACCATCGCGTTATCCATTCTTTTCCATTACAACAAGTTTCACGAGGCGCTGTTCATGAATGCTGCCCTGGAAGTGACCGGCCGACTGAGCCAGAAATACAATGGCGTGGAATATTACTTTCAACTCAAGAAGACCAATGAAGACCTGATCCGCGAAAATGAGCGGCTCAACCAACTGCTCCTGGAGAACTATGAGCGGCCTGATTCCCTGGGCAAGCTAGTCATCGATACGATACGCATTGATTCGGTCAGAAAATACCAAAAATATATTTACCACCGCGCCAAGCTGGTGGGCAATAGCATCACATCCCAGACCAATTTTTTGACCATCCACCTGGGACAGCTGCAGCATATCAGGCCAAATATGGGTGTGGTCAGCCCTCAAGGTATTGTGGGCACCGTGGTCAGCGTGAGCGACAATTACTCGAGCGTCATGAGCTTGCTGCACCGACAATATAGCGTGGTAGTCAAACTCAAAAAAGGTGGCGAGCGAGGGACGGTGGAATGGGACGGTACCAGCCCCTACTTCGTCACGCTCAAAGATATTCCCAAGAGCGCAAGCGTGAAGAAAGGGGATTCGGTCGTAACCAGCTCCACGTCATCGCTGTTTCCGGGCGGCATCATGGTCGGCACCGTCGAGGAAATCATAGATGACCCCAGCAGCAATTTCTATACCCTGAAGGTGCGGCCATCCACGAATTTCTTTAACGTGGAATACGTATACGTGATTGAAAATGTGCAATACGACGAGCAAAAAAGGTTGGAGGAAACCACACGAAAGAAGATCCAATGAGCGAGTTGCTAAAAAATATTATTCGATTCCTACTATTCCTGTTTGTGCAGGTGTTCATCCTTTTCAAAATACCCCCTTTGCACCGCTTTGTCACGCCTTACCTCTACTATCTGTACATACTGTGGCTGCCATTCAACCTGCCGCGTCCTGTACTGATGGCGTTGGCCTTCTTTTACGGCCTTTGCCTGGACTATTTCACCATGACACCGGGACTACATGCTGCAGCCTGCACGCTCATCGCCTACATTCGACCCTTCGTGGTCAACATCTTGATTTCGCAGGAAGGAGCCGACAAGAACTACTCCTCGCCTTCCATTACCTCCATGGGCTGGGCGCCCTACGGCACCTACGTTTTGGTCCTGACCTTGTTTCATCACGGGTACCTCGTATTTCTGGAGTGGATGAATTTCGGTTCTTTTTGGTATTTCTTAGGCAAAGTGGTGGCGACTACTGCCATTAGCTTGATGCTGGTACTGCTTACAGAATTGCTCTTTTTCAGAAAGGAGAAATTCAGAACCAACACTGCGTAAAATGCCTGGCGCACCCACCGTATTTTTTCAGCCTATTTTATATTGCTTCCAACAAATTAGCGTTATATCTTTACCCCGCAATCAGCCCCTCAAATCGTATATCCGGAAATGCCAGTATTCAATCAATCCCGTAGCAACATAATCCGCCTGATTTTTGGGGGCATGTTTCTTATCATTTTCGCTCAGCTCTTCAACCTGCAATTGATTTCTTCGAAATACAAGAAAATGGCGCTCGAAAACGCCCTTTTCCCCAAACGTATTTACCCCACACGTGGTATTATCTATGGCCGGCACGGAAGAGCCATCCTCAACAACACCATCATGTACGACCTGATGGTTACCCCTTCGCAGGTAAAAAATATTGATACGACGTATTTCTGCGAATTGATGGATATCGATCAAGCGGAATTCCGGGACCGGATCCTGGATGCCAAATACAAAAACGGACCCTTCCGACCCTCGATATTCGATGATCTATTGCCCCCCGACCTATACGCCAGACTGGAAGAAAATATCTGGCGATTTCCAGGATTTAACCTCCAGGAGCGACCCGTGCGGGTGTACCCCTTTGACGTCGCAGCACATATCATGGGCTATGTAGGCGAGGTGGATTCCGCCGTGTTGCGTAAATACAATTTCGAGTACCAAATGGGCGACTACATCGGCAAGACTGGGCTGGAACAATATTACGAAAAGGAGCTCATGGGTCAACGGGGCGTGGAATTCTGGATCAAGGACAACAAGAACCGCCTGGTTGGCCGCTATCAAAACAAAACGATTGACACGCCCGCCGTAGCGGGGAAAAATCTGCATACCTACCTGGATATCGATCTGCAGCAGCTGGCCGAAAAACTGTTGCGCAATAAAGTAGGCGCTTTAGTCGCCATCGAACCCAAAACCGGAGGCATTCTGGCCATGGCTTCCGGGCCCGGTTTTGATCCCAATATGCTGACGGGATCAGACAAACAAACCAATTTCAACCGACTTTTCCTGGACGTAAGCAGCCCCTTGCTTAACTTGGCTATTAAGGGACAGTATCCCCCCGGATCCACGTACAAGCCACTAGGAGCCTTGATTGGACTGGATGAGGGTGTCATTACCTCCGCCAGCGGCTATCCATGTCATGGTGTTTACCTGGTGTGCTCCCATCCAATCAAATGCTTGGAAACCAAGCCTGGTCACGCAGCCAACTTGCGCCTGGCGATCGCCAATTCCTGCAACTCATTTTTTTCCAATACCCTGAAGCTCACTATCGATAACCCAGCCTTTCACAGCGCCCGCGTTGGCCTAACGCGATGGAAAGAATACGTCAATGCCTTTGGCTTGGGCCACCGAACGGGCGTCGATCTGCCCAGTGAAGACGGCGGCAACATCCCCGATACATCGGTCTACGACCGGGAATACCACCGGCAATGGAATTCCTGCACCATGGTAGGCGGAGGCTTAGGCATCGGCCAGGAACAAATGCTGGTAACGCCTTTGCAAATGGCCAATGCCATGTGTATCATAGCCAATAAAGGATATTTTTATACTCCGCATTTTGTCGAATCCATTGATGGGCTAAGCCCAGGAGATACCATCCTGAACCGTTTCAGGCGCAAGCACGAGGTGCTTACCCATATCTCCGATGCGGCCTACGAGGAGGTCATGAACGGCATGCAGGACGTGGCCGAATTCGGAACGGCGCGCATAGCCAAAATTCCGGGCATCAATATGTGCGCCAAGACCGGAACGGCAGAAAACAAACGTACCATTGACGGACGTACCTTCAAACTGCCCAACCACTCCATGTTTGTGTGTTTTGCACCGCGCGAAAATCCCAAGATAGCTGTCGCCGTAGTAGTATCCAACGCAGGGTTTGGAGCCACCTGGGCGGCGCCCATCGCATCGCTGATTGTAGAAAAATACTTGAACGACACGCTGCGGGCCGAGCGGGTCAAAGAGGTGGCTCGGATCTCCAGCTCCAACCTGATGCCGCGGTTTCTGGTGAGGCTGCAATTCGAATCTGATTCCATCCGGGCATCCAACTGGGCGAAGCAAACCGGAGACAGCGCCAGGTGGGCCAAATACAAGGAGCCCAACTTTCGCAAGGCCCTGCTGGACACCCTGCATCGCAGCATTACCCAGCAGCTTTTGCAAGACATGCAAAAGGCTGCACTAGATAAACCCAAGGACGAAATCAAAGCACCTGAGTCTGAACCCTCAGGCAACTGAAATGAATAACCGAAATACGAGCATATCAAAAGGTATGGACTGGTCGCTGGTCTACATGTGGCTAATCCTTAGCGGGATCGGTATCATGAGCATCTTTGCCGCCAGTTACCGGGACGGTGAAAATGTCTTCCAAGGATTTATTTCCCTGAAAACCGATTATAGCCGTCAGCTGCTTTGGTTTACCATTTCGGGCATATTCGCCGTCTTCATCCTGCTTACTGACAGCAAATTTTTTACGGCTACGGCCAATTTATGGTATGCCATTGGGATCGTGCTGTTGCTGCTGGTCTTTCCCTTTCATTCCAATGTGAAGGGAACCCGGTCCATCATCCGGTTTGGTAATGTATTCCAAATTCAGCCGGCCGATTTCTGCAAAATATTTGTCAACCTGGCATTGGCCAAATACCTCTCACGGGTGGAAACAGACTTTGCTCGACCCCGTTCACAGCTCATTGCCGCGGTGATCGCCCTAGTCCCGGCCGTACTTTCTATTTTGCAGAATGAAACCGGGCTGGCCTTAGTATATTTTTCCTTTTTCCTGGTCATGTTCCGCGAAGGATTGCCTTCGGCCGTGTTGATTATCGGTTTCTCCTTTGCGGTGCTGGTGGTGGCCACGCTACTGCTCGAACCTAATACCCTGGCGCTGATTCTTACTCTCATCGCCGCCCTAGCGGTGTACATCCTGCGCAGGCAAATCAAGCGTCAGCGCAATTTGCTGTTTATCATTGCCGGGGTCTGGTTTGTTTGTGTCGGCATCCAGCGCTTCGTCGTTCCCTTTGCCTTCGACCACGTCCTGCAGCCCTACCAGGTCAAGCGCATTTACGATCTGATCGGCAAGGACTACGTCCCAAAGGACGAAGCGACGGCATTGGAAATCGAACAAAAAAGTGTAGGCAAGAAAAATGACGGAAACTATAACGTCAAGCAAAGCAAGATCGCTATAGGCAGTGGAGGGTTCTTAGGCAAAGGCTTGCTCAAGGGTACCCAGACCCGCTACGCATTCGTTCCTGAGCAAGGCACCGATTTCATTTTTTGCACCATCGGGGAGGGATTTGGCTTTCTGGGAAGCACGGTATTTTTGAGTGTATATTTATTGCTGCTCATGCGCATCGTCGCCGTAGCGGAGCGACAGCGCAGCGTATTCAGTCGTTGTTATGCCTATGGTGTTGCATCGGTACTTTTCTTCCACATCTCCATAAATATCTGCATGACTATCGGTCTGGCACCGGTAATTGGCATTCCTTTGCCTTTCCTAAGTTATGGGGGCACTTCGCTGTTGACCTTCACGGTTATGCTCTTTATTCTGATTCGCCTAGATGCCGATCGCCAAATGGTGCTCAGGTAGCGCCCAGGCGGCTTTCGCCTATTGCCAAGTCGAACGATTATATTTGCCACGAAAAAAGAAATCCAAACCCTGATATTATTTACCGCTGCCCTCCCTCGCGCGCCCGAGCGGAGTAGCTGCCCCAAGTACACTGCATGACTATTATACCGTTATCGGAGGGTTCTTTTACCGTGGACCAGACCAAACGTTTTGTCCCCTTCGACGGGGCAACCGACGAACTCCAGCAAAGGCCCATAGGCAGTCTGCTGGTGGAAGTGCAACCCTTTGCGGTCGTCACCACGCAAGATGTACTTATCCTGGACAGTGGGATGGGATTCAGCCAAAACGGTGTCTTGCAGATTCACCAAAATCTTAAGCGCAATGGGATCGAACCCGACCAGGTCACCAAGGTCCTGATGAGCCATTTGCATAAAGACCACGCCGGTGGCCTGAGCCTAGTAGATCCCGTCAGCGGCCTGCGCCGAGCCAGCTTTCCCCGGGCGAAGTATTATGTCCAGGGCGAGGAACTCGCCTACGGCATGCAAAAAGGTTTCCCATCTTATCTGACGGAGGAGTTTGACTTTCTCCACCACTACGAGCACTTCGTTCCCCTCCGGGGTAGCGGGGTGCTGGAGGGATACATTAAATATGAATTGACTGGTGCACACTGTCCCTTCCATCAGGTATTCTGGATCGTGGATGGAGGGGAGACCATCTTTTTTGGCGGGGATGTGGCCCCCCAGCTGCAGCAAATGAAGAATCGGTTTGTGGCCAAGTACGATTTCGATGGAAAAAAATGTATGGAGCTACGCAGGACCTGGTGGCAGGAAGGAGAAAAAAATACCTGGACCTTTCTTTTCTACCATGACATTGCCTCCCCGGTCTACCCCGCCGTCCAGCAGGGCTGAAGCAGCGATGGTTCGGTTAGCACCTGAACTGCGAGGCCATGGAGTCATTCCGCTTGGAGAATTTCCCTAATAAAAAGGCCCGCTCTTGAAAGAGCTGGCCGTTGCTAACCTATGAAAAACACCAGATTCAAATGTCGTTATTCGAGTATTGCTTTTTCAAATTAATCGGTAAACTGCTAAAATATCCGGGTCATTTATCGCATAACGGGTCTTCGCTGCTGTTGCAAGCGCAATTGTCGGCGCTGAATTTCGCGTTGGACAAAATTGCCAAATTCCTTTTCCGACCGGAAAAACGTATTTACTTTCTCTGCCGATAGCGCCCGAGTAAATTCCGCATTATATTTCTTACGGATGTTCAAGATGCTCTCTTCAAGTTCGATTTCATTATTCCCATTGCGATTGGCATCCTGGTGGGCCTGACGGATCTCACGAGCGTAGTCGTTATAAATTGGCCAAAAACGCTGCGCCTCCTCGGGCGATAAGTTTAGCCGATTAGTAATGTACGCGATCTTCAATGACTCCAGCTTGGTTCCGTTGCCATTCTCATTTCCATCCTGGGCCTTCGAAATAAAACAGAGCCAAAACACCATACCATATAATAGACATACCTTTTTCATTCCGGCCATTAATTCGTTTTCATATCATTAGATCTTATCTCGTCGGTTGCATATTGCTGTAGCTCGTTGTCCGAGACATAGCCCATCAGGTCCTGGATGTCGTTGTCGTTTATGTCGCTCATAACCAGGGCCTGTCCGGCGCTGGTAGAATCTAGGGATTTGGGCAAAGGAATATCCTGATATTCCAGGTAATTGGCCATTTCCTGGTCACTCACCTTGACTAGACTCGCGATAGGATCAACTACCGAGGCATGGGCATGATTGAATTGCCTTAGGCCAAGCGTGGCTACCAGGCCAACCACGGCCGCTGCTGCTGCATACTTCAGCCAGGATTTGGCCCGCCCAAAGGAAACCACTTTAGCCACTGGCCGCTTGACCTTCACTCGATCCAAGACCGAGGTGGCCAGGCCATCAAAATATCCTTGTGGCAGCGCAAAGCTGTTTATATGCCGCAGACCAGCCAGCATCGGCGAGAGTTCTTCGAGTTCTTCCTTGACAAACTCAACCGCTTGCATGCCGGAAACAAGATTATCCGGCAACTCGCTAAAATAGCCAGCCGGAATCGCAAAAGGCGCTTTTCTATTCATCCCACTAAGCAAAGGCGAGAGTATCTCCAATTCTTCTGCGCCCGATTCTGCCGCAGCGGCCTTTATGCGGGCCATCATCGCCTGGGGAAACTGGGAAAAATAGGAGGACGGAAGGTCAAATAATAGGGTCTTGCCCGCCTGGCTGATCACCTCTGGCATCGTCGTCTGGCCTGCGAGCTCCCCTCCAACCCGCCCCATAACCAAGTCCGGCAGCGCGTCAAAATAACCGCTCGGAACTTCATAAAGGGTAGGCACAAAAGGGACTCCGGCTAAGTACGGACTAATCTCCCTCAGCTCGTGTAATATGTTATTTCTGCCTTCCATGTACCCTTATCAGACCTTTTTTGTTAATCAAAGTTTAATGATTGAGCATGTAGTCTTCTATTTTCTTCACCGCGTGGTGGTAGGAAGCCTTCAGGGCTCCCTCCGAGGTATCCAGCACCCGGCTCATTTCTTCGTAGGGCATCTCGTCGTAGTAGCGCAAACTAAATACAACTCGTTGTTTTTCAGGTAGTTGTTGTATAGCGATTTGCAATTTCCATTCCAGCTTGGAGGGGTCAAAATACTTTTCCGCCTTGAGTTTATTGCTGAGGCCGCCTTCCACGTCGCTGAGGGAAACCGAGGCCCTCTTTTTTTGCTGCTCCAGGAAGGTAAGGCATTCGTTGGTGGCTATGCGGTACAGCCAGGTATAGAGTTGGGCGTCCTCCCGGAAATTTTCCAACCCATTCCAAACCCGGATAAAAACATTTTGCAATACATCGTTGGCGTCATCGTGATCCACTACCATACGTCGGATATGCCAATAGAGCCTTTCCTGGTATTTTTTGATGATGTCGGTAAAGGCCTTCTCCTTAGTTGCCGGGTCACGAAACAGACTCAATAATTCCGTATCTTGAGAGGTCACCGACATAAGGTTAGCTATTTGAGGAATGTTGGATTTAGATTCAAAAAAGCAGCAAAGGTTTAACCTGCATAAAGTCGGCCTATATTTTTTTAGCCATTACTTTCTCGGCAGCCGCTACTATATGGGAGGCGGTTAACCCATATTTTTCCAGCAATTGATCCGGCGTCCCACTTTCGCCAAACGTATCGTTGGTGCCCACATACTCCATGGGGATGGGATAGTGGGTCGCCGCCACCTGCGCAATAGTATCGCCCAAACCTCCAAAAATATTGTGTTCCTCTGCCGTTACAGCGCATTTTGTCTTGCGAATCGATTGGACTACGGCAGCCTGATCCACCGGTTTGATCGTGTGGATATTAAGCAGGTCGACAGAAATTCCTCTTCGCTGCAGGATAATGCCGGCTTCAATGGCCTTCCAGACCATATGGCCGCAGGCAAAAATGGATACGTCGGTTCCTTCGGAAAAAACCTGGGCCTTGCCCAGCTCAAAGGGTAGCTTATCGGTGAAGATGGGCCATACAGGACGGCCGAATCGCAGGTACACAGGTCCCGCGTAATCCACAATGGCCAGAGTAGCCGCCTTGGTCTGACTATAGTCGCAAGGTACCACGACCATCATGCCAGGTAGCATGCGCATCAAACCGATGTCTTCCAGGATCTGGTGTGTGGCTCCGTCTTCTCCTAGCGTTAAGCCTGCATGAGAGGCGCAAATTTTGACGTTTTTACCAGAATACGCCACCGATTGGCGGATCTGGTCGTACACTCGGCCCGTGGAAAAATTGGCAAATGTCGTGGTAAACGGGATTTTCCCTCCAATGGTCAGGCCGGCCGCTACGCCAATCATATTGGCTTCCGAGATGCCGCATTGGAAATACCGGTCGGGAAATTCTTTGATGAAGGGGTGTAGCTTCAGCGAAGCGGCCAGGTCGGCAGTCAAAGCAACAACTTGCGAATTTTTTCTGGCGGCTTCCAATATGCCATCTCCAAAGCCGCTGCGGGTATCTTTTTGACCTGTCACTTGAATGTCTGCTAGCATGAAAGGGGTGATTAGTTTGAGGTGATTGATCTGGACACGGATGCGGTAGTTTGTGCTTGCAAAGTAAAGCAGAAGTTTCCAGATTCCTGGGCTCCGGCCGGAGAATCCAGTGGCCCTCGGCCAGGCCCTGTCAATTCAGTTCCGAAAACTTTCCATTATAAAATTTTTCATCCATTTTCAATTTCTGTTCCCATTTCCAGGCCGTAGCCATCATATCATCAAGCCCAAATCGCGGAACCCAGCCCAGCTGCTTTTTGGCCAAGTCATTATTGGCATATATGGCGACGACATCGCCCGGGCGCCGGGGCCCAAGAATATAATTGAGTTTCTGCTTGCTGACTTTTTCAAAGGCCCGGATCGCCTCCAGCACCGTTACCCCGTTTCCCGTCCCCAGGTTATAGACCTCGCATTTTTTGACGCTCTTGCGTTCCACCAGATACTCCAAGGCCAGGGTATGTGCGTGGGCGATATCACACACGTGGACATAATCCCGGATGCAGGATCCGTCGCGTGTAGGGTAATCCGTTCCATGGACCTCCATTTGGGGAAGCTTACCAATGGCGGTCTGTGTGATGGCAGGAACCAGGTTGGAGGGTTTTCCTATGGGCAGTTCTCCGATCAGGGAGCTGGGGTGTGCACCGACCGGATTAAAATACCTGAGCAGGATGCACTTGGTCTCGGTTGTCTTGGAAAATTCGTTGATAATCTGTTCACCCATTTGTTTGGTATACCCATAGGGCGAGGCTGCCGGTTTGGGAGAGGTGGTTTCGGTAACGGGAATGGTATCGGGGTTTCCGTAAACCGTACAGGAGGAGGAAAAAACGAAATAGGGTATGGTAAATTCCTGTACACACTTCAGTAGGTTAATCATCGACATCAGATTGTTCTCGAAATAAACTAGCGGCTGCTCCACCGATTCGCCAACCGATTTATAGGCCGCAAAATGGATGATACCGCAGATGTCCTCATTTTCCTGGAAAATGGCGAAGCTGTCGTCATAATTACAAAGATCTACTTTGTAATTCTTGATTTTTTTTCCGGTAATCTTTTCCACCCCCTCTAAAATCCTGGGGTTGGAGCGGGAATTGTTGTCTACGGATATGACATCAAAACCTTTCTCAATCAGGTCTACGATGGTATGCGATCCGATATATCCACATCCACCCGTAACAAGAATTTTTTTCATTTTTTGGATAAGCGATTATTGGTTAATGACATCGAGCAGGTACTCCCCGTAGCCGCTTTTTAGCAACGGTTGAGCCATTGCTTCCACTTGCTGTTTGGAAATAAACCCCTTTCGATATGCGATTTCCTCAATGCAGGCTATTTTTATGCCCTGTCTTTGTTCTATGACTTGGACGAACAGGGAAGCCTGCATCAGCGAATCGAAGGTTCCCGTATCCAGCCATGCTGTACCTCGGTCCATGATCGACACTTTTAGCTTGCCGCGCTGCAGGTACACTTTATTTATGTCAGTAATCTCGTATTCTCCCCGGGCGCTCGGCTGAAGACCCTTGGCAATGTCCACCACTTCATTATCGTAAAAATATAAGCCCGGTACCGCGTAGTGACTCTTAGGTTCTTTGGGTTTTTCTTCAATGGACACCGCATTCATGTTACTGTCAAATTCCACCACTCCGTAACGCTCCGGATCGCTCACGTGGTATGCATACACCAGGCCACCATTTGGGTTGGTATTCTTTTCAAGTTGTACGCCCAGGCCCGAGCCATAAAAAATATTGTCGCCCAGTACCAGGGCGACAGAATCGGATCCAATGAACGTGCGGCCGATCACAAAGGCCTGGGCTAGGCCATTGGGTTTAGCCTGTTCGGCATAGCTAAACGTCAGACCCAGCTGATGACCATCGCCAAACAATTTCTTGAACAACGGCAGGTCATGCGGCGTGGAGATGATCAGGATTTCACGAATACCAGCCAGCATGAGACAGGAAAGCGGATAATAGATCATGGGTTTATCGTATACCGGCATAATCTGTTTACTGATGGCATACGTTATCGGATGCAACCGCGTTCCAGAGCCTCCCGCCAGGATGATTCCTTTCATAAATCCGTAATATTAACTGTCGGCAAAGTAGTAAAGATTGCCCAATTATAAAAAGAAGCCTTCGCCTAACCCATGGCTACTGACCCAACCCAGATACCGTGCGCATCGCTTCGGCTTTGGTGGCAAACCCTGGATTAGTGAAGCCCTATCAAGAAGTGAAAAATAAAGTAAACGAAAGCCGCCAGCAGGGCACTGACCGGGATGGTAAGAATCCAAGCCCAAAGCAGGTTAACGGTCACGCCCCAACGGACAGCAGACAAGCGCTTGGTTGCCCCAACTCCGATGATAGCCCCAGTGATGGTGTGCGTGGTGCTGACCGGTATACCCAATTTCTCCGTAAGAAAGAGCGTCAGGGCGCCAGCCGTTTCCGCACACATGCCTTCCATGGGAGTCACTTTGGTAATGCGCGTACCCATTGTCTTGACGATACGCCAGCCTCCGCTTAAGGTCCCCAGCGCAATGGCCGTAAAACAGGCAAAGGGTACCCAATTGGGGACATTATTTATCGAGGTCAACCTGCCGGTGGTCACCATGGCTGCAGCGATAATGCCCAACACTTTTTGCGCATCGTTACCGCCATGTCCCAAACTCAACAAAGCCGAGGATACAAGCTGCAAGCGGCGAAACCAAATTTCCGCCTTATAGGGGTTGCTTCGTCTGCATAGATTGACCACCGTAATGGTAATGATGAAGGCCACGACCATACCAATCAAGGGAGCCAGCACGATGAAACAGAAGGTAGGAATAACCTTTGCATAATTAATGACTGACTGGCCATGCATAGACCATCCCCCCGCGTGCGCAATTGCGGCGCCCATGAACCCACCCAGTAGGGTATGCGAAGAACTGGAGGGTATACCGAACCACCAGGTCAGCAGGTTCCATGCAATGGCGGCCACCAACCCGGAAAAAATTACCTCCAGGGTGATAAAATCCTTCTGCACGGAATTAGCGATGGTGTTGCCTATCTTAAATTCCCCTATGAGGTATTTGGCAATAAAAAAAGCGGCAAAGTTGAAGAAGGCCGCCCACATCACTGCCTGAAATGGCGTGAGCACTTTGGTGGATACGATCGTAGCGATAGAATTGGCTGCATCGTGAAAACCGTTGATGTAGTCGAACACCAAGGCCATGACGATGATAATTACCAAAAAAGTCATATGGAAAAATTTTCAATACTCGCAAGGTGGCTGCAGCGCGCCAAGGGATCCAGAGGTCGTCCAGGTGGACCGACCAGGGCCGCCGGTTGTATCCTGTTGGCTGGCTGGCCGGCTGGGGCTAGCCGCATCTACGCGTATTTAATAATGATGGACTCAATCGCGTTAGCCGCGTCTTCACATTTATCGGTGACAATTTCCATAACCTGATAAACTTCCCTTTTCTTAATCACTTCCTTGGCGTCTGGTTCGACCTCAAAAAGGCGCTCGATACTCAAATCAAATACATCGTCGGCCTGGTTTTCGATGCTGTTAACTTTGACTAGTGCGTCGGTGATCTTGCGCATATCCCGCATGTTGCGCAACTCCTTTACAGCGATGCGTGTTTGTTCTGTCCCCATATCGATTAGTTCAGCCAACTTTTGAATCCCGGAATCGTTGGGATTTATCTTATAAAAGTTGATTTTTTTTGCCGCAGCATAAATATAATCGCAAATATCGTCCAACGAACTGGCCAGGAAATGGATATCCTCCCGGTCGAAGGGAGTAATAAAGTTTCGTCCCAGTTCGGTAAATATTTTATGCGTGAGGTCATCGTTAACATGTTCCTGATCTTCTATTTGCAGGGCCAAAGCGGCCCGTTTGTCCCGCTCGGGCTCGCTCACCATGTCCTTGAGCAATTTGCCCATTTTGGCTACCGTATCGGCCACTTCTTCGAACAACGAATAGAAAATCCGGTCCTTGGGTGCAAAAAATTTCATGATCGAATTAAGACCCATGTCGACAATTTTGGCCAAAAATAGAATTATTGGGTTAGCAATTGCGAAAAATATCCCGACGATCCGGCTTTGCACACTACAATATGGCTTGGTGATCGACGTTTCTTATTCTGCGCCCTCTGCGGCTAATTTGCTGCAGGGACATGAGCAACATGGCTAACCGGGAAGGCTGGATTAGGACAATGCGTAGGGTTCATAGCGGGGGGAGTCAGGTTCCTATCCGAAGGGGTCGGGCAGATATGATTGTTTTTGATAATGCTAATATAACCTTCTGTTAATCTTTTGGTTACATAGCTTTGGTAGCTTTGTCAAACCTCTGAAAATGAAATGGACTTTTTTTGCGGCCCTGGCCCTGATGCACCTGGGGCTTTCCGCCCAATCTAGCTCCCAAACCCAAAATGTGGTGCTGATTACCCTCGATGGTTTCCGATGGCAGGAAGTATTCACCGGCGCCGATCCTGAAATTCTAGCCAACCCCCACTTTGTCCAAGATACCGCACTACTTCGCAATCAATTCGCAGATCCCGACCCCGCCAAACGCCGGGCCCTGCTGCTGCCTTTTTTTTGGAACGTAATTGCCAAAGATGGTCAGTTGTATGGGAACCGTTTATTGGGCAATGACTTCAACGTGAAAAATCTCTATAAGATTTCCTATCCGGGATACAACGAAATCTTCACGGGCAATACCGATCCATTTATCGTACTTAATTTGCGGCGAGTCAACAACAACATCAATTTTCTGGAGTTCCTGAACTCCAAGCAAGCCTACCAGGGAAAGGTAGCCGCTTTTTGCTCTTGGAATGTATTCCCCTTTATTCTGAATAAGGATAGAAACAGATTGCCCCTCAACAGTGGCTACGAAGACGTAACCGGAGAGGACCAAGACAGCACCTTTGCGCTGATCAGCCAAGTGCAGGAAATGGTCGCACACAAAACGCACTGCCGCCACGACTGGCTCACCTTCCTTAGCGCCAGGGAA
Source organism: uncultured Chitinophagaceae bacterium (assembly GCA_963742225.1). GTDB lineage: Bacteria > Bacteroidota > Bacteroidia > Chitinophagales > Chitinophagaceae > Puia. The sequence continues at coordinate 461,885 of CAVULD010000007.1, forward strand.
TACATCGACAAGGAGCATCCCCGTGTCGTATATATTGGACTCGGCGAGACCGATGAATTCGCACACGCTCAGCAATACGATTTATATTTGCAACAGGCCTCTGCGATCGATAGGATGATCGCAGACCTGTGGTATTATATACAAACCAATCCTTTTTACAAGGACAAAACAACCCTGATCATCACCACCGACCACGGGCGAGGTAACACCCGTTACAATTGGAGTAACCATAGTCTGTTTACGCCGGGTTCAGCGCAAACCTGGTTAGCTGTTCTGGGACCCGATATCGAACCGGCGGGAGAAATCAAGACCAACCAACGGCTTTATGCCAAGCAACTGGCCGCCACCATCACGCAATTATTAGCAGAACCATTCGAGACAACCCGTTCCGTAGGCAAGGCATTTTCGTTTGCCCGCGCAACAGCTATACCCGAAGCGTATAAAGAATTGAGTAGTAAATAGACTCCCTAAAGGTCGACCAACGAATCAAATACCCGATGGACTGCGTGCTGGTTCAGCCGCTGTTTAGAGTTGCACTTCAATTTTGGACTGATCCCAATGGTCCTTAGATTTCATTTGCTGGGGATCCAACCGGTCATAATCCCAGAATCGGGCATCTTCGCTGGAGCAATGAAAAGTCGCCTCGTGGTTGCCATGATCGGTGCAATACATAGGCGCTTCACATATTTTGCAAGTTAAGTCCGGATGCATTTGTCCAGTTAATTGCTGCATGGATGACTGCTGGCGCTTTTTATGAAGCAGTAGGTGTAGGTTCCCATACCCAGGCGACAGACCACAAAATTAATGCATCATAGGGAAAGATAGATAGGCTCAGCCCCATTCCAACGAAAATCTTCGATCCTCAGGCTGCTTTTGCCCAAATGTCTTCAGTCAGCATAACCACAACACCAGGATTCTGCGAACCGATTAGGAATTAAAGACAATGGCAAATACTCCATCGCTAAGGGCCTCAATCCTGGGTTTTCTTTGGCCGGCGGTCTGGTTGTGGTGGGTTGGTCTAGCTAGACTTTTCGAATGGGTAGATAGCCTTTGGAGATGAGTTCTCCCCACGTGGCTGTAGTTTACAACGGGCCCCTAGCCTGGGCTGCATGGCCAAGGTGGCGTCTACATGCCCATGTTCTGTCATCTCATCCGGCTAGAGGAAGAGCAGGCCATTATTTCGTACGCAGAGAATCCATCGCCTTAAGAACACGCGTCATGATCTGGATGGCATCCTTCTGAGTGCTGCAATTGGCTACCGTGTCGTGGTCAACGACCACGATATGTTGCGCCGAATCATTATATAACCACCAATCTACACCGCTCATGCGCTGCTTGCGGTAAGGTACCCCTGCCAGCCGTACTACTTCGGATGCACGCATGCCTGGCTTTATCTTGCTAAAATCAGGCGTCCTGGTGCAACTCGCCAGTTGTATAAATAAAATAAAAAAAAGGAACTTTTTCAAGAAGAAATTTTTTTTGGCACCTCCATTTCGACGCAACCAAACGTCACCACGGAGCTTCACCCATGGGCTACAAGGTAACGAATCATGGCGCCGTTGTCGTCAAAATCCTCTTTGTCAAAATGAGTTTTGTACCGGTCATTGATAAATTTGAGCAGAAAGTGATTTCTTTTTTTGGGCACACCCCAATTCACTGCTGAAGAAGGAACGCGCACCTTTTCATTTGGAGTGACCACGACCAGGTCGAAAATATTTACCCCACTTAATTCTCCCAAAGAACCACCCATGTAATAGCGTTTCGTATCCGGGTATAGCTGATCGTCGAATACCTCGGCTTTGCCCGAACCAATCAAACGCCACAGGACATTTCCTTCGAAATTGAGGGTTAAAAAATCGGTAAATTTCCTGGAGCTATCTTGCTTATCTACATAATATAAACGGATCGATGCGAGATCCGATTTTTCAATAGGTCGGCTCTGATCCTGCTGCTTCAGGACGACAAATTTCTTGCCGTAGACCCTGGAACCCAATTGAATCCACCCCCTCAACGTGTCCATTGTCTTCAACATAACCAGGTATCCTTCATAAAATTCGGTCGACGGATCCACGGAGGGCGCCGGATGCGCCTGGGTGGTGGTAACCAGGATTTGGGTATAGGCCAGTACGATTAGGCAAATTTTCATAGTTTCAGCTTGGAGACCAGAAGCAAAAGTAGGAAATCTAATCCATCGCTAGGACCTACATGGCCGGGCACAACTGCAGCGCATGGGTTCTTTATGAAGCCGGCAAGCCTGGTTCCAAATCTTTGGGTGCCTTGTAAAAAATTAGCCCGGACAGAATGATGAGTAACCATAGCGCGTTCAAGGCGAAATTGGAGACCAAGTTGTTGATCAAGATGTATAAGCTGAACCCAATAAACAAGAGTTGAGGCAAAGGTTTAAGTGGGGTCGTAAATTCCTTGTTCTTTTTCAGCTTCAGACTCGCATACACCACCAGGATAGAGAAGGCTTGCATTATGAAACCCGTTCCCTTCAGGGCCTCATCCAGCGAAGTAAAACACAGGTATACTATCGCAATACTGGCATTGGCCCAAAGCGCTATGACCGGAACATGGTTCTTATTTACCTTCCGTAAATAGATCCATCTCTGCTGATCTTTGGCCATCGTGTGGGTGATGCGGCTACCGATCCACAAATACGAACTGATCGTGGCTACTAGCTGCAAGGATATGAACACGTTGATCAGTCTGATTTTTCCCCCATGAAGGATATGAGAAAATGCAACGGCCGTCACATTTTCGCTACCCGTCATTTCCTTCAAATTTCCCTGGCGAAGCATCACCACCTGCAGTAATACATATAGTAGGGTGACGGCCGCCGTACTTCCCAGTATTGCGATAGGTAAGGACCGATGCGGGTGGATCACATCACCGGCTATATAGGCTGCGGAACTCCAACCACTATAAGCATAAAAAACATAAATCATGCTGGTAGCAAAAGAAGGTGTGACGATTTCCTTTTTCCAGGTTCCGCTGAACAGCAGGGCATTGGGAGTCGAGGGGGAATAGAAAAAGCCAACGGCGATCAAGGCAACGACAAACGCGATTTTAATGAAGGTGCTTGCATTTTGAAATCTTGCGCTGCGAGTCGTAGAAAAAGAATGAATCAAGGTGATGGAAACGATGATGGCGATGGCGAAAGCCTTGGGATAGGGATAATGCAAGAATTCAGTATACTTGATCATCGCCAAGGCGGAAATCGTAATGGGTGTAGTGAAGGCCACAATAAAGGACCCCCAAGCCGACAAGTAGCCAATTCGGGTATGCATTAAATGGGTAAGGAACAGGTAATCGCCACCATTTTTTTTGTACGCTACTCCCAATTCGGCCAGCGCCAGGGCGCCGCAAAAAGACAGGATCCCGCCCATGACCCAAAGCAAAATGATAGAAATGCTGTTGGTACAACCCGTCAATTGAAAACCTAGGCTGGTAAAAATACCCGTGCCAATCATGTTGGAGACGACGATGGCACAGGCTGTGAAAGTGGAGATTTTTTTTATGGAGACAGTTTTACGTACAATTTTAGGAAAATTAACTCATTGTTGCTGTGGGCTGGGGTCCTGCACCGCAAGTCTATCTCCGCTTAAAATAAACTTTGGCAATGTTGATCTTCCTGAAGCGTGGTGGTCATTTGCTCCAATTTCCTGGTCAGGGCCCTAAAGACACTACTCCCTACACTGATTCGCTTGATTCCAAGAGCAGCTAGTTGCCCAAAAGAGGGTAAGCCGGCCATGCAAAGCACGTTGACGGGTAGTGTGGTCGAAGCCGTTAGGGTCGAGATATCTGCCTGACGGCGAAGAAAAGGGACAAAGATTCCGCTTGCCCCGGCTTCCTGGTAAGCCACCGCGCGCTGAATCGATTCGTCCAGTGCGTCAGATTTGGCTAATAAGAAAGCGTCTGTTCTGGCGTTGATGAACATGGGCCGGTTGGTCCGGTCCAAATGATTTCTTATTGCCGACAAAATTCGGCAGCATTCCTCGATTGGCTGAAGAGCTCCTATATCATCCCTCGAAGAATCCTCGATATTAAAACCAACCACGCCGAGATCAAACATGTGATCGAGGTTTTTGATGATCCCTTCCGATTGGCGGCTATAGCCGCCTTCCAGATCGACGGAAACGGGAACACGTACACTGGCTACAATGCGGCGCACGACAAGGGCAAGTAGGTCAAAGGGAATTTTCTCCCCGTCCTCGTAACCCAGACTGTTAGCAAGGGCGGCGCTAGAGGTAGCGATGGCCTTGAATCCCTTGTCCTGAAATATCCGCGCACTGTGTGCATCCCAAGCATTGGCGAGAAATAGGGGCTGTGGTGCCTGGTGCAAGCGCAGAAAAGATTCATATTGGTTCATAACGTAGGTTAGGAAGGTTTTGATTGGGATTTTCCTCCTGCCATCGCCTCGTCTAAGCTCCAGCGGAACCGGGGTTGGAAGGCCAGCACAAAACTTGCCGCACTCACGGTAAATACAGAGTAGCTTATTGGCTCCACGATACCATGGGAAATGGTCATCGACAGGGCAAATAAGAAGGCCAGTACTCCGCTGCCCAAAGCCGCCACTTGGGTCCATTTGCCGAGCAAAAGCAATAGGCCAATGCTGATTTCACCGGCGGTCGCCACCACCGCAAATACCGTCGCCAGGCCGGATGGCAAAAAACGCATCACGTCGCGCGCATAGAGCATAAAATGTTGCCAGTCGCCCCAGGAAATATTCTTTTCCCCGTATTTTCCCCAAACCCCCAGTCTATCGAGGCCAGCCGTTAGGTACCCGACGCTTAGGGCCAGTCGGAGATAAAACTGAAAAATGTCTCGCCATTTGCTCATATTGGTCCTAATTGGTTGATTATGGGTAATATGTTATGCTCCTAATTTATCTCAGATCCAGGGTACAACCACAAATTGGCTGGATGGATTAGCCAGCCAGTGCACATCCCGGCTACCACCTAAGGTATCGCATAATGAGCTGATGCCAGTGGTCTGCGCCTGGCAACCCTGCTTATGCTAGCGCTTTGCGCACCGCTGGAGCAACTTTAGTGCCCAGCAGTTCGATGGCATGCATGACATCCCTATGAGGCAGGGTTCCCACGCTTAGTTGGGCCAAAAAACGACTATGCTTGAAGAGCTCCTGTTCGTAGAGTATCTTATCCACCACCATCTGTGGACTCCCTACCAGCAAGGCCCCCTGCTGGCCTCGCATGGCTTCAAACTGGTCACGGTTCATGGCAGGCCAACCTCGTTCGCGGCCCAGTCGGGTCATGACCTGAGCATACGATGGATAGAATATATCAGCCGCATGCCTTGCATCGTCGGCAATGAATGCATGGGAGTTAATTCCAAGCTGAATTTCCCCTTCGGGGTGTCCGGTCTTGGCATACACGTCCCGGTAGAGTTGGACAAGGGAAACGAAATTCTTGGGGTTGCCTCCAATGATGGCTATGGCCATGGGCAAAGCCAGGGTAGCTGCACGCACGACTGAATTGGGCGTTCCTCCCACGGCCACCCAGATGGGCAATTGCTTTTGGTAAGGCCGCGGATAAACCCCAAGCTGATGCATAGGCGGGCGGTGTTTGCCTTGCCAACTAACTATAGTCTGCTTGTTAATTTCCAGCAACAGATCCAGTTTTTCGGCAAATAGCTCATCGTAATCGTCCAGGTCATAGCCAAAGAGTGGGAAAGATTCTATAAAGGAGCCGCGGCCCGCCATGATCTCTGCCCGTCCGGCCGACAATAAGTCGACCGTTGCAAAATCCTGAAACACGCGTACCGGATCGTCTGAACTAAGAACGGTGACGGCACTCGATAGCTTGATATGTTTGGTGGTAGCTGCAGCAGCCCCCAGAATTACCGCGGGCGATGAGACGGCAAAATCCGGGCGATGGTGCTCCCCTACGGCATATAGGTCTAGTCCCACCTGATCGGCCAATTCAATTTCTTCCATTAGGTCGCGGATTCTTTCTGCTGCATTGACTTGCTTCCCGGTTGCTGTGTCAGCGGTCATCTCAGCAAAGCTGTAGACTCCTATTTGCATAATCTCTACCGTTTTTTAGTCTGATCGAGGCACTCGTCATGCTCCGATTTCTCAACGCCTGGATAGGTAGCTGACAAAAAATCCCATTCCAGACCCTACTGCCAGCAGCAGCCTAACGGAGCAGCTGCTGGAGCATATTATTTAATAAGGATAAGCTGTCCGGTATGATAAGACAGGTGATTTGTCCTGCTGATCAGTACGCTCAATTTATTGCGATGGGGCTCTTTCACAAAATCTTCTGCGGAGATATTTTTGTGCTTCGTAAACCATGACGCGGCAGGCATTTTGTCAAAATGTTCCGCCAGTCGTTTGCTGACCTTGCTCCAGGATTCCCGAAGTTCAGCTGCATTGGGCAATTCCTTGACGGCCTTGTCTGGGCTTTTGATAAACGCATGGTCCAAATGCGCAAAATGCCGGTCGCCAAGCTCCAAAATATCAAAAAGCCCGTCGTTGACCGCCGTTAGATGGCCTAATAAATAAATTCCTCGGTTTCTACCCGGCGCAATTTCTTTGGCAAGTTGCTCATCAGTCAAGCTACTTAATAGTTTATCGAACCTGAGCTGGTTTTGTTTCCACGGATTGAGCGCTATTTGTACAAATAATTCTTCCTGATTCATATGGTGAATTTTTTTGTGAAGTGTAATTTAACAAATTAGCCAGCGCAAACAGAAAGGTTTTGGTTTTAGGTCTGGGCGTCCGGCCTGGGTCAGGCGGTTTCTGTCCATTTCGGGGCAGTAAAAAGTAACGCCCGATTTACCGACAATCACGACCTTTAAGTATGAAAAAAATAGCTCTGGCCCTGCTTTTGCTCGATACCTGCTCAGGCTTATCGGCGCAAAGTACCTTGCAGGAACGAACGGATTCGGTCTGCAAACTTGTGGTGCGAAATTTTAATGAAAGAAATATTGCCGCCCTATATGGCCTAACAGGGGAAAGCTTTCAAAGTGCCATCCCCCTGGAATCTTTCACCAAGATTAGCCAAACCAGTTTGTTTCCCCTTGGGCAAATCCAAGATGCCGTCTTCGAAAACCAGACTAATGGCGTTTTCTTGTACAAGGCCCTTTTCAATGGGATGAATCTCACGCTGGTTCTTGGCCTTGACTCGCATAACAAATTGCAAGCTTTTGCATTCCAGCCTTATGTTGATTCCAAGGCAAAAAAGGATCACCCCGTGGCATCAACGAACAAACTTCAGTCTGCCATGGACCTGGCCGTTGACTCTGCGGCTCAACCCTATATCCGTCAGCTGGCCACCACAGGCCTAAGCATCGGCATTTGGAAAAATGGCAAGGAGCAGTTTTATGGATATGGGGAAACAGCCAAAGGGAACGGTCAATTACCCGACCAGCATACCCTGTTTGAAATTGGTTCCATCACCAAAACCTTCACCGCGACCTTGTTGGCTGTGGCAGCCGATAACGGTAAACTGAATCTAGATGACCCCGCCAGTAAATACCTTCCTGACTCTATTCCATTTCTAGCTTTCGAGGGCAAGCCCGTCACCCTTAAGTCGATGTCGAATCACAGTTCCGGATTGCCTCGCATGCCTACCAATTTCCATCCAGCTAATCAAGACAACCCCTACCAGGATTTCGACGACCAAGACCTATTCAGTTTTTATAAACACCTCACGCTCGCACGCAAACCTGGTGAACAATATGAATATTCTAATCTTGCGGCGGCTACCGTGGGTGTGATACTGGAAAGGATATATAAAAAATCCTACCAGGAACTCTTGCTTGAAACCATCTGCAAACCGCTGGGCATGAGGGAGACCAAAGAATTTCTGCTGAAAACTGATTCTGCCCGTTTTGCCAAAGGATACAATGCGACCGGCCAGTATAATCCCCCTTGGAATTTCCAGGCCATGGCACCTGCCGGATGCATTCGCTCCACCGCCTTTGATTTGATCATCTACGCAAAAGCCAATTTAGGAACGGCGCCCGCAGCGCTGGAAAAAGCGATTCAGCTTACCCACGCCCCCACTTTTTCGGATGGCACGAATAAGACCGGTCTGGGTTGGCATTACATCAAGGTGGGCCTGGAGGAGGTTCTGTTTCACAATGGTGGAACCGGAGGATACCGAACCTATCTGGCCATCAACCTTGAAAAGAAATTGGCCGTTGTTGTCTTGTCCAACACCTCCATTGGCGTGGAATCGGTTGGCAATGCGATCATGGATTGGTTGCAAAAACAACCCTGAGCAATATGTGAAGGAAAAATGCCACAAAACGAGCCTTCGCCGTCCGTTATACCGGCTAGCATGAGATGGCTTATGATCTATTGGGATTCAACCAGTGCCTTTATTTGCACCAGGATCGGTGTCCATCCTTCTCCATTGTTGTTTGTCTCCTGGTAACGGCGCTCCCCATCTGCTACGGTGGCGAAGTCTCCTTGCGTGACAGTTAGCGTAGTGCCGTCTTTTGCATCCTCCAAAGTATAGGTCACGGTTAGGTAATTTTGAGGGATATCTTCGACAGCGGAATTGGGATCGATAGTTGTATAGGACAAAAAACGCCCAGGCTTGATATCAACTATACTTCCTTTCACCGCGATTAATTCATGTCCATCAAAATTCCCTTTCCAAATCAAGGCACTCCCCGGTCTCCATTCCGAAATGGCCTCACAACCAAACATGTATTTTTTGGTCTGCTCCGGAGTAGTCAGGGCGTCCCATACTTTTTCAGCGGGAGCCTGGATGAAAATGCTGTTTTGGACAATTAATTGCTTGTTCATATTTGCAGGTTTGAATAGATTCGAGGGTCGGCTGAACTAGAGGGTCCCAAATGTAAGGCTTCTAGCAACTGGGCCGTCAGATCAGGCCATATTTTTCCGGCAACCCCTCGGCTGCACATAGCGTTTTGGCTCCAGCTACCCGCATAACAGGTGCGGTAGCCGACGCGGTTAACCCCCCCCCCACCTTCTTGGTTAGGTAAACCGGAAAGTCCCTTTGAGTCGAACCATTTCATCCCTGGGTTGTTAATTCTTTTTTCAACCAGTAAAACTCCCACCATGGCCATTGCTCCTGGATCCAAAGCCCCCGCATTCAAATTATTCAATACAGAGCGAAAAGAAGTTGCGCTGAGCGATTTTACGGGGAAAATCGTGGTTCTTAACTTTTTTCCCGCCGCCTTTACCGGCGTGTGCACCGAACAGCTCTGTAGTAGCCGGGATGACCTGAACCTTTACGCAAGCCTTGGAGCCGCCGTAGTCGGTATTTCTGTGGATATGCCTTTTTCGTTAAAAGCCTTTAAAGACCAACTTCATATCAATTTCGATTTGCTTTCCGATTTCAACAAGCGCACCATCCACGAATATGAGATGTACCATTGCAATTTTGCCTTGGACATGAAGGGCGTAGCCAAGCGCGGAGTGGTAGTGGTTGACCCGTCAGGCGTGGTGGCTTATTCGGAAGAAACAGCAAACCCGGGAACACAAGTAAACTTCAACGCCTTAAAAAAAGCCCTGGAGAGTCTAGCCGCAAAGTAAAAAAAATCACTTCGCAATTTCATTTCCACTGGCGAAGCTGTGGGCAACTCGCCGGTTCGAGTATACTGCAAAATGCTCAGTTTCTGCATTTGCTTATCCATTTATGGCTCCGGCCGCCGGATCGGAAAAAATTGTCGAATTTAGTATGCCGAGCTGGCCCAAGCACTTTGTAAGGGTAGCCATTGTCGGTTTCTACTATGGACAGAAGACACTTTATCCAGCTCTCCAGCGCATCGTTGGCCAGTTTGATTTTTACTCCTGCTGGAGCCACCGCGAGCCCGCTTATCCGCCCGCCGCAAAAGGTAGAAATTCAACGAGCCAAGAGGTGGATTTCGCTCCAGCCATCAGGTGGCTCCATGTGGACCTTCCAAGACGTGCAGGTTCGCCTCGACCATACCCAAGACGGGTTGCCGGTACTTATCCAAAGTCCAACGCTAGATATTGAAGCCGTCCGGTTAAGTTGGACATTTGAAAGCCCCAATGGATCAACCTACTTGGGAGATCATTGGGAGCGAAGCTACGGTGATCTGAGCTGGCGTTCCGCATCGTCGTTGCATAAGGCTCCCTGGTATGTCTTAGTGTACGATGGCAGACTAACCCGTTGCTTTGGTGTGCAAACGGGATGCAGGACTATATGCTGGTGGGACCTCAACGATTCAGCCCTTCGCCTCACGTTGGATACTCGCTCAGGGGGCAATGGGGTATTATTAGATGAGCGCAAACTCCTGGCTGCAAACATCCTTACCAGCGAAAGCGAATACGGAGAAAGCCCGTTTGCTACAGCCAGGCGCTTTTGCCGCCAGATGTGCCCCAAGCCTGTTTTGCCCACACAGCCCGTCTATGGAATAAATGATTGGTATTTTGCCTATGGCAATAATTCCAAAGACCTGATCCTGCAGCATACCTCCCTACTTACCGATTTGGCTACCAACAGCACCAACCGGCCCTTTTCAGTTGTGGATGCAGGGTGGGCCAAGAAATCGCCTTTGGCTGAACAGGATTGCTGTTGGGGAGACGATTTTTCCCGTTCCAACGACAGGTTTGGGGACATGTCAGTATTGGCAAAAAATATTAAAGCCCTCGGCATGCGGCCTGGCCTGTGGGTGCGCCCGCTGAGTGCCCCACACGATCTGCCCAAATACATGCTGATGCCCTCCATCAAGGGACGCGAAGACATTACTGCCCCTATCTTGGATCCAACGATACAAGAAAACCTCCAGCGGATCAAAGGGCTGGTTAGCCTCTACCAGCAATGGGGCTACGAATTGGTCAAACACGACTACAGCAGTTTCGATATATTCGGGCGATGGGGATTTCAAATGGCTGAAGACCTTACCGAATCCAATTGGCATTTTCATGACTCGTCTCGAACCAATGCCGAGATTATTTTGCAACTGTACCAAACCATTCGCGAAGGGGCAGGCAGCCTAACGCTTATTGGTTGCAATACGATGAGTCATTTGTCTGCAGGTTTTTTCGAGCTAAATCGGATTGGTGACGATACGAGCGGGCAGCAATGGCAACGCACGCGCAAAATGGGAGTTAATACCCTGGGATTTAGAATCGTGCAACACCAGGCATTTTATGCAACCGATGCAGATTGTGTGGGCATCACGCCAAAAATTCCTTGGCGATTGAATAAACAATGGATGAACTTGGTGGCGCAAAGCAGCACACCGCTATTTATTTCCGCACAGCCCGATGCGGTGGGAGCCGAGCAAAAAGCCGACATCAAAAATAGTTTCGCCCATGCGGCCTTGGTCCAACCCGTGGGGGAGCCACTGGATTGGCTTACCAATCCTCTTCCCGCGTCTTGGAAACTCAACAATTCGAGGGTGCAGTTCGACTGGCAATAACCTGATCCAGTAACGTGGGCCATCGCGCATCAATTGGCCAGATATATGGTCTTCCCTTCTTTGATGGTTTGGACTACCTGAATATCTTTAATCTTCAACGGATCGACTTTTAAGGGATTTTGGTTAAGTATGACCAAATCGGCGAGTTTGCCCGCCCGGATGGACCCCTTTGCGTTCTCTTCAAAATACTGGTGAGCTGCATTAGACGTAATCGCTTGCAATGCCTGGTATGGCGTTATGCGTTCATCTGCGCCCAAGACTATGCCCGTGCGGGTGAGGCGGTTTACCGCGCACCACAAGACCATCATCTGATCAAGAGGCGTCACATTAAAATCGGTGTGGTTGGTGGCAGGCAGCCCCATAGCCAAGGCAGTATGCAAGGGACTTAAAAAGGAGGCCTGTTTCAGGCCGCGGTTCTTAACGTGCGTATCTCCAAAGAAAAAGATATGGCTAGCAAAAAAAGAAGGAATTATCTGATACGCCTTGTATTTTTCTAGTTGATCTTGGCGAATGAACTGCGAATGAACAACAGTGGTCCTTCTATCTACCGAGCTGTCAGCGCCGCTGGCAAATTGGTGCGCTTTTAGAACCATGTCCATCGTCGCATCGCCATTGGCATGGACAAGAATCTGGATCTTTTCACCATAGAGCCATTTAAACCAGGCGTTCAGGGAATCTTGCGGGAATGTGGGTTCGCCTCTCCAGTTCTTTTCTCCGCTTGGACCGCCGGTTAAGTAGGGCGTGGTAAAAAAGGCGGTTTTACCTTGCGGAGATCCATCCTCCACAATTTTTACTCCTCCGATCTTTAGGTGGTTGTCGTACGTGCCAAACGTCGAAAAAGGATATTCTTGAAGCACACTGCGGAGGTCCAAAATGAATGGGTAGGAAACAACATCAACGAACAGTTCATGTTGCTTCGCTGCCGTTTTTAGAAGATCCAAATCTGCTTTGTGTGTGGATCCTTCTTGGGCAGTGGTAATACCCGCCGCCGCATACATCATTTGTCCATCCTTGAGTTGACGTAATAGGTCATCCGGCTTGGGCTCTGGGAGATTGGAATATATCGGCAGGTAAGCTTGTTCCATAATGAGCCCATAGGGTTCTTTGGTTCCGGGTTTTCGGACAATGACTCCCCCTTTTGGCGTGATGGTGTTCGAATTGTATCCAAATTTTTTCAGGCCCATAGTATTGAGCACACCACCATGACCGGATACATGAATCACCAGAACCGGATTATCCGTGGATACTTTGTCTAAATCATCTTTGTTCAGCAGTCTGCCGTTGCGCATCTGATTTTCATCATACCCGTATCCGACGATGAGGTCCCCGGCTGGAATATTTCTTTTTGTTTTAAAGGATTGCAGTGCAGCGATTATCCCATCCACATCCTGGACAGGGCCCACAGGAGGCGAAGAGCAGTTGGCCTGAGCTGACATGGCCAGGGAAAACATCAAATGACTGTGGGGATCGACAAAGCCTGGTAGCATCGTTTTTCCCTTTAAATCAACCAGGGTTGTGCTGTCACCTTGTAGTTTGTCGGCGTCCTCTTTGGATCCCGCCTGAATTATTTTTCCCTCCTTGATGGCTACTGCCTGAACATAAGAGGCACTGTCCCCCTCCATGGTGAGTATGTCACCTCCATAATAGATGACATCAGCAGCGGTGGTACTGCTAGTTTTACCTCCTCCAGCCGTGCAGCTAGAAAGGATCAATGTAACAGAACACAGGGCAAATAGACATAAAAATTTCATCAAGATAGGTTTATAGGTATATATAATAAAGGGATCTGCAATCTAATTGATTCACGATCCGCCAGACACAATTATTTAGGTCGAACTAAGGATAAGTAGCCTCTTTGCTCCACACGCTAACCATCGATCTACTCATCATGCACCGCGAGGAGGTGAGAAACCGGTAGAGTTTTTTCATTTCCGGATCCTCAACCTTCCTCGACCTGAACCCGGCGCTAAGCCGGTTTATGCCCCAGAGGATGAGATATATAGGGAAAAGGATCTTTTTTTTGATCTTATCGCCCGTCACTAGCTTCGGTCTAAACTCAAACTCGCCAAACAGATAAGCCATCTGGACCAGGGTAACCGGCGAGGGATGACCTCGGTCAATTAAGGCGCCGCGAGGATGACGGTTATGTTCCGGTTCAAATTGATAAAAAGTACCCGTAAACAGAAATTTAAGCCTGGAATAAAGAGATTGCACGTTGGGTAAAGAAATGACCGCAAAACCTCCAGGTCGCAAGACGCGGCACATTTCCCGAATCAGGAAAAAAGCATCGATGACATGCTCCATACCCTCCAGACAAATGACTGTGTCAAACGATCCGTTCGGGTAGGGAAATGGCTTTTCCATATTGACAAAATCAAAATCTTTGCGTTCTGTATTCAAGTCCGCGGAAACGACCTCATGTCCCTGGTTGCGCAACCTGCTAGAGAGGATGCCATTGCCAGCAGGGATATCGAGTATCTTCAAATGTAGCCTGCCGCTCTGCGCAACAATCCGTTCCACTATCCGCATGTATCTGGTGAAATCGGGAGCATAAAAGAATGTGGTGAAAGACTGGTCAGGGCCGTAATGTGCATCCATAACTTTATTTTGAACTAGCTGCATCCACTCGGGTGGTACAAATGATCACCTTACCGGCCAGAGCGTGAATGGACGATAACCTTTTGCCATGTTTCGAAGCATTGAATCAAATAAAGTAATGAAAAATAGTCCAGTTGACAATACGCGTACCAGTCCAATTGCTGGATTACCTTGATTCCGTAGGGGCCCCTGTCACTTGCACGAGACAAAGTTTCGACAGGCAGCATGCGTGCATCTGAACGAAAATCGATGTGTTTGGTCAAGCCAAGCGGGGATGAACGCTTGACTCGAGCTCAAACCACCATGGATAGAAATCGAAAGATAGAGAAGGTGCCTGTGGACCCAGATTAGTTCTTTTTCTGATTATTATAACTTGATCATAATCCATGACTTATACTGAAAATCGCCATTTATGGACTTATTGTAGCCGGGCCACCAGAGCGCCGCTTTGAGGCTAATTCATCTGCTTTGGCCTCGGGCGAATTTTGTTCTCCAAGCCATAAGTTCTGGAAAGTTAATGCTGTAACTTATTGATTATTAGACCTAATACTAACGTAGAAGTTGTCCCCGCAGGCGGCTGGAGCCACGCTCGAACCACCCAGGCCGGTGAAATAGCTTATAAGTCCGCGTAACTGTAGTAATAGCTCGTGCTAGACAGGATCCTTAGGTATGGGATGGAGAAATTTACGTTACTGCTATAGTATTTTTACTAGTGCTTTTTTCATACCTCCATATTACTTTTAAGTCCGATTTGTATGCTTTGAGGGTAGTCCGGCCCGATTAGATTGGCTGAGGGTGGATTCTCTGATGGCGATTAAATACTCCGTACGCATGATTTCTTACCTCCTCCCCTCATCGGCTGAAGCTTATGATTCCGAAATTGATTACTGGACTAAAAAATTAGAGGGCCTTGCACCGCTCCGATTTCCCGGCTTAAAGGATGAAGGTACCTCCCATCACGCGGCTGAAGCTTGCTATCGATTTACAGTGGACAATGAAACCACTGCGCAATTGTTGCAATTAGCCCAGCGCCGTGAAACGACTATTTTAATGACCTTATTGGCAGCCTTTAAGTTGCTGCTGTTTCGTCATACCCAGCAAGAAGATATTTGGGTCGCTACCATTAGGAACAGATCTCCAAAATCAGATTGCGACGGACCTTTCAGCTCCCAAGCCAACCCTGTAATATTGCGCAGCCAGGTGTTTGGCGATATGTCTTTTGATGAATTGCTTGACCAGGTAAAGCTGACAACCGCGGAAGGCTTTGCGTACTCTCAGGTCCCTTTCGCCGAACTTATGCAAGCCCTAGGCATGCTTCAAGAAAGAACTGGTTCTGCCTTGTCAAGTACCAAGCTCTTACTGCTAAATTGCGCAGATGCCCCTGCAATGGATCTCGGGGTCTTGGACCAATTCGGCCCCTGGCCATTTGCGCCTGATTTGGCGCTGATTATCACCCAGCGAGCCTGGGGAATGGCCTGCACCTTACGATATCGCGCGCAGGGCTACGAGCTGAAACAGATCGAGCGGATGGCGGATCATTATCTGGAGTTGTTGAAGTCCGTCATAGCCGATCCCGGCAGGCCGGTGGGAGAGCTACCCATGCTCAACCAAGAAGAACGCCACCAGTTGCTGTATGCGTTCAACGATACCCTGACGGACTATTCCCGCCAGAGCACTTTGGTAGATTTGTTTGAGCAACAGGTCACCCGTACGCCGCATCACCTCGCTCTGGTCCTGGGTTCCGATCGCATGACCTACTCTCAGCTCAATGAACGCTCCAACCGCTTGGCGCGCTATTTGGTTAACGCGGGATTAAACCCGGGTGATTGCATGGGCATCCTTTTAACCCGCGGCTTTGACATGATTACCGCCATGTACGCCATACTGAAAGCGGGAGGGGCATACGTACCTATTGATCCTGAGTATCCGGTAGACAGACAAGCCTATATCGCTAATCAATCATCGGTAAAGCTTATCGTTTGCGACGAGGAGTATTCCCCCCTTGCCCAGTTGCTAGGCGCTAACCGTATGCTCAACATCACCAACCTCCCACTCGATGCCTACAGCCCCGCCAATTTAGCCACCGTCATCGACAGCACGCAGTTGGCCTATACCATTTATACTTCGGGCTCTACCGGTAGGCCCAAAGGGGTCATGATCGAACATCATTCAGCCGTTAACCTGATCCAGTGGGTAAATACCACCTTTCAGGTGGGGACACATGACCGCTTACTGTTTATCACCTCCATGTGCTTTGATCTGTCGGTCTACGACATTTTTGGCATCCTGTCTACGGGAGGATCACTGGTCATTGCCAAGCAAAATCAGCTGCAGGATGTCAAGCAACTCCAGGACATGCTCCAAGAGCATGCCATTACTTTCTGGGATTCGGTTCCAACCACCATGGATTACCTGATCAGAGAATTGGAAACAAGCAACCGGCCCTTCGTTCACCAAGCCCTGAAAACCGTTTTTATGAGCGGAGACTGGATCGCTGTGGACCTTCCCGAAAGAATTAAAAAATATTTCCCCAACGCAAACATCATCAGCCTGGGGGGCGCCACCGAAGCAACCGTCTGGTCCAACTTCTTTCCCGTGACACAGACACTCCACACCTGGAACAGCATCCCCTACGGCAAACCCATACAAAACAACTTCTTTTACCTGCTCAATGAACAACTCCAACCCGTGCCCCAGGGCGCCGTAGGAGAGTTATTTATCGGCGGAGTAGGTGTCGCACGTGGATACGCCAACGACCAGCAAAAAACAAATCTCGCTTTTTTGCGCGACCCCTTTAACGATCGGGCAGGCGCAAGAATGTACCGCACTGGTGACCTGGGAAGGATGCTGCCCGATATGAACATGCAGTTCCTGGGCCGGAAAGATGACCAGGTCAAGATCCGCGGGTTCCGCGTCGAGTTGGAAGAAATCGAAAACGTGCTCAGGCAAAGTGCCTTGGTCGACCAGGCCGTCGTATTGGCCAAAAATGATGGAAGAAACAACAAACGATTGGTTGGTTACGTGGTACCCCATGCAACCCTTGATCGCGCAGACCTGTTGCGTCATCTCCAAACCAAGCTTCCCGATTACATGATCCCCGCAGCCTGGGTGACCCTCGAGCAGATACCTTTAACTCCCAACGGAAAAATAAATAAGAAGGCGCTGCTGGACATCGATCTGGGAGAACAACTCACCGGCCAATACGTACCCCCCAGAAACGACCTCGAAAAAACCCTCGCCCAAACCTGGCAGGAACTCCTGGGTCTGCCTCGCGTAGGCATTCACGATAACTTCTTCGAACTCGGTGGCCATTCCCTACTGGCCACCAGGGTTATCTCATCAATCCGAAAACAACAGGGGGCAACCCTTAGTTTCAATGCATTCTTTAGTCATCCTACGATTGCATCCCTTGCTGCGCACCTGATTGAAGAGCATAAAGAATTTTTAGTTCCCGCTATCACTGGAGGCGTTCGACCAGAACTGATCCCCTTATCATTTTGCCAGGAACGACTGTGGTTTATTGACCAACTCGAAGGATCTGTTCAATACCATATTCCGATGGCCTTTCATTTGCGGGGCGACTTGGATGAGCAGGCCTTGGAATATGCCTTGACGACATTAGTAAATCGTCATGAAGCGCTGCGAACCACGATCCTGCAGCAAGCTGGTGGAAAAGCGTATCAATATATATTGGATGCCAAAGGCTGGGCACTAGAGCGCTGGAATGGCGAACACCAAGATTCACAAACTCGGGATAAATACATACAGCAATTGCTACACCGTCCATTTGATCTTTCGCGGGACTACAGCTTTAGAAGTCATCTGATCCGCCTGGGGACAAGCGATAATATGCTCGTGATGGTGCTACATCATATTGCCTCCGATGGCTGGTCCAGTTCGGTACTGGTCAAGGAATTGATAGAGTTGTACGCCAGCAGGACCGAAGGCAGGGAGGCGGTGTTGCAAAATTTGCCGGTTCAGTATGCCGATTATGCAATTTGGCAGCGTGATTATCTTTTGGGCGAGGTATTGGAGCGGAAGTTATCGTACTGGAAAAATAAGCTGGCCGGAATGGAAGAATTGAGCCTGCCTGCGGATTACGCCCGTCCGTCGGTGCAGAGCACGCGAGGTAATGTTCACCGCTTCGCTATTGACAACCAAACAGGCGAACAATTGCAAATCCTCTCGCAACAACAAGGATCGACTTTGTTTATGACATTGCTTGCTGCATTTAATGTGCTGATGCACAGGTATAGTGGCCAAGGCGATATCTGCCTGGGCACGCCGATAGCTGGCAGGCAGCAGCAAGAAGTTGAAGGATTAATCGGATTTTTTGTCAATACGCTGGTCATGCGCACGGACCTTAGCGACAATCCTACATTTAGGGATTTACTCGATCGAGTCAAACAAAACACCTTGGAGGCCTATGAACACCAAGACGCCCCATTTGAGAAGGTCGTGGAGATTGTCTCCAGCAGTCGTGATGCTAGCCGGACTCCTCTGTTCCAGGTGGTCTTCGCAATGGAAAACAACGTTCAGCCAGATCTTGCGGCGATCAATTTGCCCAACTTAGCAATCGGCGTGGAACCCGTGCAGACCAACACGGCCAAGTTTGATCTAACTCTTACCATCTCCCGAGACAGCCAGGGAGATCTGCAGGGAAACCTGGAGTATTGCGTCGATTTGTTTGGAGCCAAGACAATCGAGCGGATGGCGGATCATTATCTGGAGTTGTTGAAGTCCGTCATAGCCGATCCCGGCAGGCCGGTGGGAGAGCTACCCATGCTCAACCAAGAAGAACGCCACCAGTTGCTGTATGCGTTCAACGATACCCTGACGGACTATTCCCGCCAGAGCACTTTGGTAGATTTGTTTGAGCAACAGGTCACCCGTACGCCGCATCACCTCGCTCTGGTCCTGGGTTCCGATCGCATGACCTACTCTCAGCTCAATGAACGCTCCAACCGCTTGGCGCGCTATTTGGTTAACGCGGGATTAAACCCGGGTGATTGCATGGGCATCCTTTTAACCCGCGGCTTTGACATGATTACCGCCATGTACGCCATACTGAAAGCGGGAGGGGCATACGTACCTATTGATCCTGAGTATCCGGTAGACAGACAAGCCTATATCGCTAATCAATCATCGGTAAAGCTTATCGTTTGCGACGAGGAGTATTCCCCCCTTGCCCAGTTGCTAGGCGCTAACCGTATGCTCAACATCACCAACCTCCCACTCGATGCCTACAGCCCCGCCAATTTAGCCACCGTCATCGACAGCACGCAGTTGGCCTATACCATTTATACTTCGGGCTCTACCGGTAGGCCCAAAGGGGTCATGATCGAACATCATTCAGCCGTTAACCTGATCCAGTGGGTAAATACCACCTTTCAGGTGGGGACACATGACCGCTTACTGTTTATCACCTCCATGTGCTTTGATCTGTCGGTCTACGACATTTTTGGCATCCTGTCTACGGGAGGATCACTGGTCATTGCCAAGCAAAATCAGCTGCAGGATGTCAAGCAACTCCAGGACATGCTCCAAGAGCATGCCATTACTTTCTGGGATTCGGTTCCAACCACCATGGATTACCTGATCAGAGAATTGGAAACAAGCAACCGGCCCTTCGTTCACCAAGCCCTGAAAACCGTTTTTATGAGCGGAGACTGGATCGCTGTGGACCTTCCCGAAAGAATTAAAAAATATTTCCCCAACGCAAACATCATCAGCCTGGGGGGCGCCACCGAAGCAACCGTCTGGTCCAACTTCTTTCCCGTGACACAGACACTCCACACCTGGAACAGCATCCCCTACGGCAAACCCATACAAAACAACTTCTTTTACCTGCTCAATGAACAACTCCAACCCGTGCCCCAGGGCGCCGTAGGAGAGTTATTTATCGGCGGAGTAGGTGTCGCACGTGGATACGCCAACGACCAGCAAAAAACAAATCTCGCTTTTTTGCGCGACCCCTTTAACGATCGGGCAGGCGCAAGAATGTACCGCACTGGTGACCTGGGAAGGATGCTGCCCGATATGAACATGCAGTTCCTGGGCCGGAAAGATGACCAGGTCAAGATCCGCGGGTTCCGCGTCGAGTTGGAAGAAATCGAAAACGTGCTCAGGCAAAGTGCCTTGGTCGACCAGGCCGTCGTATTGGCCAAAAATGATGGAAGAAACAACAAACGATTGGTTGGTTACGTGGTACCCCATGCAACCCTTGATCGCGCAGACCTGTTGCGTCATCTCCAAACCAAGCTTCCCGATTACATGATCCCCGCAGCCTGGGTGACCCTCGAGCAGATACCTTTAACTCCCAACGGAAAAATAAATAAGAAGGCGCTGCTGGACATCGATCTGGGAGAACAACTCACCGGCCAATACGTACCCCCCAGAAACGACCTCGAAAAAACCCTCGCCCAAACCTGGCAGGAACTCCTGGGTCTGCCTCGCGTAGGCATTCACGATAACTTCTTCGAACTCGGCGGACATTCCCTTATCGCGGCACAAATCGTGACCAAGATTTACAGCAAAACCGGAAAGAAACTCCCCTTATCTATATTTTTTAGCTGCCCTACAATTGAGCGGCAGGCTTACTCCATTGCAAACAAAAAAACAGATTCCCTGTGGAAAGCACTTGTGCCTATCAAACCAACAGGAAATAGGGTTCCCTTGTACATAGTCCATGGCGATGGATTGAATGTGTTGAATTTCCACGACCTGGCCAAGTACATGGATGACGATCAACCCATTTTCGGCTTGCAGGCCATCGGCTTGGATGGTGTGCATGAACCCTTAGAAGAGATACCTGAAATAGCCAAAAGATATGTCAGCGAAATTCTGGAGCAAAACCCGGATGGGCCCTATGCCATTGCAGGATATTCCTTTGGAGGTTTTGTCGCCATAGACATGAGAAATCAGCTTGTCTCGATGGGCAAGGACGTCCGCATGGTAGGCATTATCGATACCAATGCCCACATAGCGGAAAACATGAAGGGGGGACTCAATCAGGCATACCAAAAAGCGAAGCGCCAGGTTCCAAAATTATTATGGTTTTCAAAACTGATCATTCGTCACCCCAACACGACAATTAAATACCAAATAGACTACTCCGAAAGAATGCTTCGGCGTATTGGACTGCTAAAAAAGCCCGAACAAATTGGACTGCCTGCTCTATACAACAAAATTGTTGAAAAGCACCACAAGGCCTTCCATAAATACCAATTGAATCCTTTTGACGCAGAGGTCCACCTCTTCAAATCGCTTAGCCGAATCTATTACCTAGATGATCCCAAATACCTGGGTTGGAGCAAATATGCTCAAAAGGGCGTAGTCGTTCACGAGGTCCCGGGTGACCACGAAACTATGTTCAACCAACCTCATGTGCGAGATTTTGCCAGGATTTTGCAGAAAGCACTAGATAGTTGCCAATCCTCGATTCTTAATTCCCGTCAACCCCGTAAGGAAGCGGAATTTCCGCATTTTGTCAACCAGCTAAGCCCTTACGTTAATGATCTAAACGAAAATAAGGAGCATGCCCTGACCAAGAGCTTGAGTTCGTGGCTGCGCCATAAACGAAGGCGAAACGCCATCTAGTGGAGCGCGTGATTCAGGTATGCTTTATTTTCTGCCAGAAAAAGGCGATGCCGAATCCCACCACCATATAAATCAAGATTCTAATGATTCGCTCTTTGGTAAATCCATTCATGACTTAGTGAAGCTTTGGTTGATGAATTCCAAGAAACATCCGAGTTAATAGTCGCAAAATCCTCATTTTTAAATTTGTGGATGATGTGGTATATCAATTTAAGACATGGTGCCTTTGGAAAACGATCCGGTGGATTTACCTAGGATAAGGGTTTTCACATTCCTTGGCCCCCTCATTTTCTTATCGCCTTACCAATCTAAGCACAGATTTCGCGGCGGCTCCTTAGATCTTCAAACGTCAGGATCCAGAGACCTCTTTAATGTATGTGCCGCCTCTTCATTATTCCACCGGAAGCTTCCTTGATCGTACTGGCAAATACGAAGGCGTTGGGATCGATCTGACTCACCAGGTTTTTCAGTTTGCGGAGCTCGAGCCTGGAAATTACGGTAAAAATGATGTCCACATCACTGGATACGTCGAAGCGTCCTGGCAAAAATCCCCGCTCACCTTTGTAAATGGTGATTCCGCGACCAAGCTCGTTGACTACCCGGCTCTTGATGATTTCGCTTTTCCCGGATATAATGGTGACACCCGTATAGGCCTCGATGCCTTCGACTACATAGTCGATCGTTTTGGACGCAGTGAAATAAGTAAGCATCGAATACAGGGCCACTGGGGTACCAAAGTGGGTTGCTGCAATGCCGAAAATGATAAAGTTCAAAGCCAGAATGATTTCGCTGATGGTGAAGCTGGTCCGTCGCCAGGTGTAGAGGGCAAGGACTTCAATACCATCCACAGCGCTTCCGGCCCGCATGGTAAGTCCAATGCCGAGTCCCAGAAAAAATCCACCAAAAATGGATACCAGCAATTTATCGTTGGTGATGATTGGGTAGTGCACAAAATGGAGCATGAAACCCAACACGGCAATGCAAAAAAACGTTTTCAGCGCGAAGCGTCGGTTGATCGTGAACATGCCCATGATCACGAAGGGGAGATTGGCCAGAATGATCACCACCGCCAGGTTCTGTTTGAATATTTCACTGATCAGCAGCGATATGCCGGTGACTCCACCATCGAAAAAATTGTTCGGCACTAAAAATCCGTTGAGCGCGAATCCGGCTATAAATACCCCGACAACAATCAAAATCAAGTCAGACAAATAGAAACTCTCATGCCCCGTAACGGATTTGTGTGAAACCTGTTCGGCGATAAGGCCTTGCAAATTTAGCTGCTGGACTGCCGTGAGCGTTTGTTTGGCCGTTGGAGTAAAATACTTATGCGCCCTCAAAAATTTGACCTGCTGTTTAACCCATTGGTCCCGGGTCTTAATCAGCCCCACATAAAGCATTTCCTGATACAAGTTTTCCGCATTAGGGGTATAATTATCTGTCCCTAGGTAATGCAGGTCCGCATCGCATAAAATCTCCGCCAATTTACTCTTCGGGCGCTGGGGAACTCGGGTGGCCATAATCAATGCACCAATTTGCTTAATCTGCTCGCTGCTATAGCCAAAATCTGGAAGAAAGGCCTCGGCCATTCCCCGTGACACCTCTTCATGACCAGAATAGGTCTCCAAAAAACCCGCGTCATGAAAGGCAGCTGCAGTAAGCAATATTTTCAGGTCATCGTCCGTAACGTTTTCCGCCTTGGCAAGTTCTTCTGCAGATTGTATGACACCCCGCGTATGACCCACATTATGATAACTTAAGTAGCTGGGAATGTCCTTTTCCAGTCTATTCAAAATAAAATAACAGGCCTCTTCTAGTCGCATAGTTTTTTAGATATCCGCGTTAAACTTCTCCACATACCCTATAATTGGAGTTGGTAACGTTGGCTGTTTCGCATTAAATATGTGCTTAATCCCACTTAATCTGTGGATTGTTCCCATTCATCAACCACCTCTTTTGCCCAGGTCATTGGCTTCGAACCGATTTACCAAAACCATCAACCATCTCCTAACAGCAAAGGTTGAACCAGACAGGATCTGACCGTGGATTAACCCACCAGCTACCGATTCATTCCGCAAGAAATAATGGATGGCTGTATTAGGACAAGGCCGATGCAACGTCTATTTGGGAAATGCGGCTCAAGTTAACCCGATTTTAGTCGCAAAATGGCAGGCAAACCAAAAATAATCCATGCGGAACGTACCGACTAGCCCTTTTTGTTTGGCCAAAATCGTTCCTGCAATTGAAGGCAAAGAACTGATCCAGACGAATCTCAAATTATGAGGTTTTGTTTTTTTTACATCAATATTCTTTGTAGATTTAACCCCGTCACTAGCGAAGCCGGCTATCGAAGCCGCATTTTCCAAAAAAATGATCGGTGTTTCAGAAAGTATGATCTTGCAATATGCATCATCAGGGCGATTGATTAAAATTGTATAATGCTTATTAATTTAAATGCATGTCACAGTCTCGACAGCTAGTTGCGGTCATGTTTACGGATATTGTGGGTTACACGGCACTGATGGGCGAAGATGAACAGCGTGCTTTTGAATCGCTGCGAAAAAGCCGGGAGATGCAAAAGCCGATTGTGGAAGATTTTGGTGGCACCTGGATCAAGGAGCTGGGCGACGGAGTATTGGTCAGTTTTCCCACCGTTTCCAATGCCGTGTACGCGGCCATTAGAATTCAGGATGCTTGCAGGACCGGCCATGACTTCGCCTTGCGCATCGGCATTCACCAAGGTGAAGTAGTCTTTGAAAATGGTGATATTTTTGGCGATGCGGTAAATATCGCGTCGCGGTTGCAATCTTTGGCCCCCCCGGCTGGCATCATTGTCTCCGAATCGGTCCATCGCAACATTTCCAATAAACACGATATTCACTCGGAATTTTTGCGGATTGAATACCTCAAAAATGTAAAAGACCCCGTTTCGGTATATAGAATAAATGCCACGGCCGCAGCCGGTTCCCAACCTGCACTTACCAAGCCAAAGCCTGCTTCCATCGTTCCGGACTACGATTACGACATTTATGTAAGTTACCGGTATAACGATAACAAGAGTGATGGCTGGGTCACGGAATTCGTAGAAAAGCTGCAGCAGGAATTAAGCGCGACCTTGAAAGATAAATTGAATATCTATTTTGACGCCAGCCCCGAAGAGAGTCGCAAGGCATTCAGCCAAGAAAATGGATTCCCACCCGTGCCGATCAGAGCACTCATGTTCATTCCTATCATTTCACAAACGTATTGCGACCAACAGTCGATCGTTTGGAACGGTGAGTTTCGCGGGTTCCAGATGCAGTCTAAAAACGACCGGTTAGGTACATTCGTAAAACTGCCTAGTGGCAATAGAGCATCTCGGGTCATCCCCGTCAAAATTCACGACATAGAATCCGATGACACCAAGCTGTTGGAGTCAGAGCTTGCCGGTGCCCTAAGATCGGTGGACTTTATTTACCGCCAGGAGGGGGTTAACCGCCCTTTGCATCAGTCTGATGATGAAAAAAATTCCAATCCATCCGGTCCTCTTTTCCGCAACCAGATCAATAAATTGGCCAATATTATCAAGGATATCGTGTTGGGGATTAAGTTGTTGGAGAAGGGACCCAGCAGCGGGCCCACCACCTATCGTCCCGAGGCCCGCCAACTGGTGCCCAATATTCATTCTGCTTCCGTGCCTTCCGCACTCAATGTTCAGGTTATTGACCGCCAAAAGCCGAACATATATTTGGCATGGACTTCGGCCGACATGAAAGAAAGTCGCGAAGAGATGGCCTTGATTTTAAATAAAGCCGGATTTAATGTGCTCCCTTCCATCGATTGCCCGGCAGACGACGAGACTTTCAAGGACAAGATGGCCGAAGCCATGCAAAATTGCGTCTGTTCTTTGCACATGCTTAGTGGTGAGTTCGGCCGGCGATTTGAGACCGATGACGAAACTTCTTTCCCTCAGTATCAGTTTATGGAGGCCAAAAAGAGGATCGGTAGCCCAGGGGCTGATTTCAATATTTTTGTTTGGCTTGACCCGGATAATATGAAGGTGGTAAAGCCTGCTCAGCAGAATTTTATTAAATACATACGCAACAACATTACCCGCAATATGATGCTCTCCAATAGCCATGGGCCGATGCAGCTGGTAGATGACATCCGGGTAGTAATGATGAAACAGGACTCCAAGGTGTATGACTCCAAAGACACGGACATCTTTTTCATTTTCAATCAGCAGGATGAACTGGATGCAAAAAATATAGTAGATGCACTTAGCCTGGAATTCCCCGTGGAAACCATGAACATTTTGCCCGAGGGAGAGGAATCCTACCGGGAAATGTCATCCCAGCAAATACCCAAAAGCAAACTGGCCGTCGTTTATTTCAAATATGCGGCAGACTGGGCCTTACCCTTCATAAAGCAAATATGGAAACAGGTGGGTGGTGCTTCTTCCCCAACCCCCATGTTCTTGGTCGGTGAGGATGATCCGCGAAGCAACCTCGCCCGGAATTTCAAGGCGCCTAGGGTAATTTCCACCATCATGCCCAAAGAAACCATCCCGGCTGAAGTGAAAAGAATGTATACCACGCTCGTTTAGTTCGTTGTCTACACCAGAGGAGGATAGGAAAGGCCTTGCTATGCCGCAGACTCGAAGTTTGGTGGCCCGCCAGTAGTAACAAAGATGGACAAACAAAATATAGATTAAGAATATACACAAAGACTGATTGTAATACATGAATTGCTTAGTTGACGATTCAATTAAACTCGCCTAGTGGAGAATTACCAAATATGCCCTTATGCAGGTCTGCGGTCTTTTACGGAAGACGAGTCCCTATATTTTAAGGGCCGGGAAGAGGATATTGATCAGGCCACCAGCCAACTGCAGCGAAACAAATTCCTGATGATTACGGGCGCTTCTGGTGATGGTAAATCATCCCTCGTATATGCCGGTATCATTCCTAACGCCAGGGCGGGATTCTTGAAATCCAAATACTCCAATTGGTCCATTGCCGATTTCAGGCCGGAGCGCGCACCTCTGCAAAACCTCTGCAAGTCGCTGTCTAAGCAGTTGGACATCGCCAACCTCCAAACTGTGGAACGCGAGCTCAATCATGGTTTTTCGGCGCTTGTGGACTTGTATAAAAATTCCAAACGCTATATCGACACCTCCTCGCTAGCTTGGCAGCAGGCCGATGAGCGAAGCAGGGCCGTCGTTAAGAGGGAGGCGGCCAACCTGATCATCTTGGTGGACCAGTTCGAAGAATTTTTCACCAATCCCGAAAACTATCAACTAGGTGCTCCCTCCCGCGATTCGAACCTGGTACTAAACCTGTTGTTGGAAACGGCCCGCATTGCCTTGGAGGAAGAGTTACCCATTTACGTCATCTTCACCATGCGATCCGATTACATCGGCCAGTGCGCAGCATTCCGGGGACTGCCAGAATATATTGGGTTCTCCCAATTCTTTGTCCCTCACCTCAACCGCTCGCAACTCCAGCAGGTTATTGAAGAACCGGCCAGACTCAGTGGCAATAGGATCGCACGCAGACTGACCGAACGTCTGATCCATGATCTCACCGAAGGCGTCGATCAATTGCCCATCTTGCAGCATGCGTTAAACCAAATTTGGGTAGCTGCCGACCACGGCATTGAAGAGATGGACCTGGTCCACTACGCCATGTCGGGCGGCATGAGCGTAAGCGAACTGCCCGAAGACCAGGTGGGTCGTTTTACCGACTGGTTCAATGCCCTACCCTCGACCATCAAGGCCTGCTACCATGCTCCCAGTCTTCAAAATGTATTAGATACCCATACCAACAAACTCTACGAACAGGCCGCAAGCTACTATACGGCTAAAACGGGGTTGCCCATCACGGACGAAGAGGCCAAATCCATCATCCGGGTTTCCTTTACTTGCTTAACTAAAATAGACCAGAGTCGAGCTGTACGCAACCGGATGACTCTTGCAGAAATAACCAACATCTTGAACCAGCCTGCCTTCGATGCAGGCGCCGTTGGCAGCTTACTTAATATTTTCAGGGAACCTGGTAATACCTTTATCCACCCGTTCATTACCGATGAAGACCCCGATAGCCAGATGCTGCGACCCAATCAAGTGCTCGATATCACCCATGAGAGTCTGATCCGCAACTGGCAATATCTCGGGCGCTGGGCCAAACAAGAATACGAAAGCCATTCGATCTCCCTGGATTTCGAAAAACAATTGGACAGATGGGTAGAAAGCGGTAAATCAAATACCTTTTTGCTGCCCATCGGCCCACTGACCTATTTTGAAGGCTGGTATAAAAGAACTAAGCCCAATGCTTGGTGGATCGCACGCTACCTGCAGGATGAATCAACCAAGGAAGGCAAACTATCCAGAGCCAACAACCTGCTTGCCAACGCCCAAGAATTTTTAAAAAAGAGCGGGCGAAAACACGGTATTACGCGCACGATCATGCGCTATGGCCCAAAACGTATTGCCGCCGGCTTGGCCGTCTTAATATTGTTTGTGCTGACCTCCTTTGGGGTTAGCGATTATATAAAAAGACTCAATGGTCAGGTTCTAAAATCGATACACCAAAGGTCACTGGCGCTGAACGCTAGTGGTAGCGCCGACAAAACCAACCAAGCTGCCTTAGTTTGTGAGCAGCTGAAACTGGGCCAAACCACCGTCGACCAAGCAGTCGGGTCCATACTCGACCCATTGGATCGGGCTAGCTTCCTAAATACCCTTGCGTCCCTATTGGTGTTCCAAGGATTGGCTGAACCTAAGCAGGAAATTCAAAGGTCTTTAGCGTTGGCTGACAGCCTGCTGGAATCAGCGGTGTATCCTGTGGACGACCCGGCACAATTATCGAAGGTGCTGACCATCATGAACAACCTCCGGGTAACCCTTGAGCTAGCCTATTACCATTCGGGTGACACACTAATTGACACGTGGAGAAAACGTAATGCGGCTCGTAGCGGACGGTTGGTCTGTAAAATTGCCCAGGACCAACCGGAGGGATTCAGTGATATCCAGAATTTCAATTTAGCCCTCGAAAACGCGATCAATTACCAGGCCTTGTCCAAGGAGCAAATAACGCATATGTTAGCGGTGCTCTCCCCCTTTGAAGGAGGTTTGCAAACACCTTGGCTAAAAGTCAACTTCAATAAAGACAAATTATTGATTCGCGGCTCAGAGCCGCTGAACTACGGGTTCAGTTTTAATGGCTTATTCCAAGAGCTTGCCTATTTATATGCCGCTTCGGCCAATAGTGCCAGGGCCTTGCAGTGCGTAGACAGTTTACTGGCCTATAGCCAAAACAATTTTCAAGGCGACTACGCCGCGGGAATGGATAACGCTACCAATATTGCAGCCATTTTTTTCCAGTATGAACATTGGGACCAGGTGGACCAGTTTATTGGCGGGTACTGTGGGAAGAAAAAAACCACTCCGGTTGATTTTTACCAGCGACTGATAGGACGAACCATTCCAGGATTGCATACGATGGCCAACCTGAGACTCTTTTGGTGGTCGGATGAAACGCAAAATCTGAATCTTCAATTCGCAGGTAGAAATCAATTGAATCTCTTCTTTTCCAAATACCGCCAGGTCATTCAAGGGAGTGTTAAGGATCCCAACGAGCAAAATTACCTGATGGCAATTTCGTTCAAGGATGAAGGCATATTATCCTCGCTGATGCAGTCGTACGATACCTTAGCAAAGGCCATCACGGATGCCGATTTTAGCTCGGCCTTCCATTATTTTTTCTTGGTCAATCCGGCTTACCTAAATCAGCCAATCCCAGTAATCGATATGTCAGCTTCGGATCAAACCACTGCTCCGCGAAAATTGCTGTTTGCCTATCCAGACTTTAGAACCAGTTTTCATCCGACCGAGCCCAGAAGTTATGTGTTCTTTGCGTATACAGACAAATTTATAGCCTACATCCTAGAGCACCATCTGTTTGATTCGACCTACCGAGGGCCGGATGATTTTGAATTCATCTCGCAATGGTTGAATGTGTACAGTTCCATCAGATTCGTTCCTCGGGCCTTTCTTTCCCCTACGCTGCACTATCCTGTTCTGCAAGATCTGGACCAGCAACTTCGAGCGCATAATGGACAAAAAAGCAACGACTTCAACCTGCTGTATCTGCTCCTCGGATTACAAGCACAACAAAATGGACATATTAGCGACCTACTTGCATACTATCAACAATTGAAGTACGATAACCTATTCAATCTCTTAAGGATAACCGATTTTCTTGGAAACATACGAAATCATTCTTTTCGTTTAATCGCCTTCTGTGTCAAAGGGTATGTCCAGGCTGGTCGGCCTGATGAAGCCCATCGCCTGGTATCGATTTTTAAAAATCCGATCAATCGGTCCTCGTTATACGCATTTGCCGCAGAGGCCTTGTTGCGGGAAAAAGCGAGTGACAGTCTGGTCCAACCCTTGATTGATTCCGCTCGTCTTGAGCTTTCTCGGGTGCAGGACGAAACGGGTGAACAACCCAATCGCAGAGTACTTGCATATGCATTAATGATGCAAGATCCTAAGAAAAATATCGATACGGCCTACGCATTGATCAAAAACCTCCCTCTCAAGTCCGATCCCTTCGCAGAAATGTGCCGGTCTTTTGCTTTTTCAGGCGATTTATATGACGCCCGTAGAATCATCCCGCATTCTATTTCTGGATCCGATGAAGCCGCCTATTTGCAAAACATTCTCTATGGGTATTCCGAGGCCGCAGGAACACCGCAACCCAACTGGCAGGTTTTCAATGAGAATTATACGCCTCTATTAAACTGGTTCATTCAATACATTGATGAAAACAACTGATTTTGCACATATTTGCCCCTATACAGGTCTACGGTCTTTTACCGAAGAAGAGAGTCTATATTTCAAGGGCAGGGACCTGCAGGTGGATCAAATAACGGCCTTGCTGGAGAAGAACAAATTTCTGATGGTCACCGGGGCCTCTGGCGAAGGGAAGTCCTCCATCATTTATGGAGGACTGATCCCCAATGCCCGGGCAGGTTTTTTTCGAGCCAAGTATTCCAACTGGGTAGTGGCGGATTTCAGGCCAGAACGAAGCCCTCTAACCAATATGGCCAAGGCTCTGGCAACGCAATTCCACAGTAGACCCGAAACGGTGGAAACCGAACTGCGTAGAGGGTATTCTTCGCTGATTGATCTGTATACCAATTCCGGCTATTTCATTGATGAGGATAGCGATTCCATTCTGCAAGCTGGTGATACCGAATTGCAAGAGAAAAAAAGGAAGGCATGCAACCTGCTGGTCTTAGTTGATCAATTTGAAGAATTCTTTACCAACCCCGAGAATTTTTATAATGAAGCCCCCTCCAAAGATTCACAAATTGTTGTCAATTTAATCCTGGAAACAGCCAGGATTGCGATCCGTAAAAACCTTCCGGTTTATGTGGTCTGTACCATGCGTTCGGACTACATCGGACAATGCTCCGCTTTTCGAGGTTTGCCTGAATACATCGGATTTTCCCAGTTCTTCGTACCCCGCTTGAAGAGAAAGGACCTAAAGCAGGTAATTGAAGTGCCTGCGCAGCTTAGCGGCAACCGCATTTCGCAACGCTTAATCGAACGGCTCGTTTTTGATATTTCAGACGGGGTGGATCAATTGCCCATCCTCCAACATGCCCTCACGCGGATCTGGGCCGTAGCCGACCATGGCGCAGAGGAAATGGACTTGATCCATTATGCCATGGTGGGCGGGATGCCTTTTGACGAGCTACCAGAAGAAGATCTGCCTAGGGTTACAAGCTGGTTTAATGCCCTGCCGGAAGACCAACGGCATTTCTACCGGGACACAGGCCTGGGTAAAATTATAGAGATACACGCCAACCTGCTATATGAACGCGCCTGGGAATATTATAATGGGCAATACCCACTTGTTCCCATCACCCAGCAAGAAGGCAAACGGATCGTTGCCCTCACCTTCAGTTGCCTCACCAAAATTGACAACAGTCGGGCCGTGCGGAACCGGATGAGCCTGGAGGAAATAACCGCCATCATCAATGCACCGAAATTTGACAGCACGGCTGTGGGTGCTGTTATCAATATTTTTAGGGAGGAGGGCAATTCCTTTATTAGACCCTTCAAAACCGAAGATCCTGCTTCCCATCAACTAAGCGGAAATACGGTCTTGGACATTACGCATGAAAGTCTGATACGCAATTGGAACAAACTGAACCAATGGGCCAACCGGGAGTATGAGTTCTATTCCACGTTCTTGGACTTTCAAAAACAGCTGGACAGGTGGAAGGAAAGTGGTATGAGCCGGGGGTATTTGCTGCCCATCGGGCCCCTCACCTATTTTGAAAACTGGTACCTCCAATGCAAACCCAATGTAGGTTGGATAAAACGATACATGGATGCGGCCGAGAACCCTCAGCAGGCCCACACTAAGGCGGAATCTACGCTACGAGACACCAAGCTTTTCCTGAAAAGAAGCGCTCGAAAAGAAATGGTAACCCGCGCGTTTATGAAGTTCGGACCGCGTCGGATTGCAACCGCATTTGCCATTCTAGCCATGCTTACCCTTAGCGGCTTTTACTGGTATGATGCGGATCAAAAAAAGAATGAGCGGGTCATCCAAAACGTACAGGAGCAATCCTTTTCCCTTATCAACAGCAAAAACGTCAACCTGAGCGATAAGGCCATCTACCTGCTGACTGAAGAACGCTTTGATTCAGGTTCCATGGTGCCTTTCCTAAAAGCCCTTCCCTACAAAAGCCGGGTCAGCTTGACAACCGAAGTGTATAAGCAGTTTCTTTATTTTAACAAGCAAAAGCCGGACAGCCTAAAAACCATCTTGCTTGATTTGGCTTTCCATAATCTCAATGAGCAGAATGTAAGCGCAGAACCCTCCTTTCTGCTGACCGAAACAAACAAACTGGTTGTCTTGCTGGCCATGGATAATTACTATTTGCCAGACCCGATCAAAGAAGAAATGCTGGTCCGACTGACGGCAAACAACTACAACCTAGCCCTTCACTATTTCCGGGACACCCGCATGTTCCGTCCTTCCATACCCTTTGAACTAAACCTGGCGATTCAATTCTGGCTGAGTGAGGGCAATCCAACCAAGGCGCAAATAGATTCACTAATCCAATCCATTACGCCCCTCGGCTCGAAGGAAGCCCAAGAAGCTTTCGATCAGTATTATCCCAAAGGCAGTTTCGAGCAGGATGGAAGAATGGCTTTTGATTACAATGGCGGGTACCATACGATCGCCTCGCTATACGCCGCCCAAGGAGACATGCCCCACCTATATTGGTGTTTTGAGAAATTATTAGAATTGCAAAGAAATTATTTTGAATTACCCCGAATATCCAACAACCATTTGAATATTTTGGGCTATTTGTATCAATATGGTCATCGGGACCAAGTGCCAGGAGTGCTTACGTGGCTAGGTACTAGGACGCAGGATAACCCTCCAAAAACTATCATGCGCAACCTCGTGATTCGTTCCGGTTACATTACCCATATTTATGAGCTCAATCTGGATGCCTCCTTATATAGGTCAATCCACGGATATATTTTCCCAAATTTATATTTCTGCCCTCGCCCGGTTTTTGACGCCATCATCGAAGACAACGAGAAGGTCATTAGCCAAATTCCTGATCCCTCGGAACGTGCGTTTACTTTGGCCCAAGAGCTCAAACTTAAGGCAATGTTTTATTCAAAATATTGGTTCGACAGGAAATTACCCGCCGACGAGCAAAAACTAGACGCTTGGCTCAAGCAAACCACCGATATCTATGCTCATCTGGACAAGAACTACTTGAATCAGAAACAATCTTCCACTTTGGTTTACAATTCAGACGGAGTGCGTACCAATGACGTCAAGCGTAAAGATTTATTGATTTATCCGGATTACCGAGACGGTTGGTTCAGTTGGACTTACCATACGGACTATTTTTTTAATTACCTCCAAAAAAACGGGCTCCTGTCCGCTTACTATTCCACCGGCCAAGATTTGCAGGCCCTGCATTATTGGGTTGCCAAAGCCTATGAGTATTTCGACAATATCTCTCCCAGTGGGTACTCTAACCGATACCCGCTCCCAGACCAGGTACTGATCGACATCTTGAGCTTTGTGGACCACCATCCAGAAGGAAAATCCTTTGACCGTAATCTCCTTTACTTAATCCTTTGCAACCATGCTTTTGCCAAGGGGGATACGACAAGTGCACTCTCCTACTACCATGACCTGGATTTGCAACATATAAGACGCTCGTCGGATCGATATGAATATCTGGAAAAAATATTCTTTTTTAATATGATGAGCCAGCTTTGCATGAACCTGGCATCCATCGGAATGCCTAACCAGGCTATCGACTTGGCTGAACAGTTTTCTCTAGACCAGCAAAAAGTATTTCCATACCTCATGGTGGCGCAGCAGCTGTATCAAAAGAATGCCAACCCGATCGCCTTTGAATTCCTTGATTCGGCTTTTGCCAAGGCAAAGCATGTCGATTTTTCGAAATTGCTTGAAGGCATAGATTCTAGGTATTTCACCGTCATGGTTTTATCTGAAATAGGAAGTCGACCGCTTAATGAGGAAGCGGAGATCATTTTGAGTGAAATCCCTGATGGTCGAAAGTTCAACGGCGTCCTTGCCAGAGTTAGAGGCGTCGCAAGTGAGGGAAACTATTACCGAGCCCAGACATCGATTCCCAGTACCTTAACCGAATCGCAGGATTTGGAATGTCGTACGGCAATCCTGGCGGAAGCTTGCAAGCAAGATGAACAACTGTCCGGTCAACCATCCAAATGGAAGCCGATGGATGATTTCCTGGATTGGAATTGGAATTACATCACTTATTTGCCCTATTGATGAAAACCTATAATGCACTATATTATCTTTTGACGGTGCTACTAATCACCGGTGGTTTTGCTTCCATGGCTCAGAATAGCTACGGCTTGACTTTAATTGGTGCTGTATCCATCGCCTTCGGTTTGCTGTTCCTGATCCAATTTCTCAGTGCGCTAAGTAAGCGAGACTCACGGGTCAATAGCGGCGCGCTCGAATTACTTAGCCTCTCGATATTGTCCTTCCTATTTGCGCTGCGGGTGTGGTATATCCGTTTCCCTTATATAGAATGGGTATTTGTGTCCACCGCAGTCTTGCTTGGGCTTTTTTATTTTGCCCGCTTGGGAAAATATGTCCAGTCCTTAAAAACGAAAAGTACCGCCATGGCGAGCCTAATCGCCATCTATTATGCAGCGATCCTGCTCTTCCTGGTAGCCATGATCACGGTGACATTCTTACCCAAATTGGGAACCCTCGCAGGCGCATTAGCAATCTTGCTGGTGGCTGTGTTCCTAGCGTCTGGTCTATTGGCTAAGGATATTACCTTAGATGGAAAAAATGTATCCGCCTTTAGCTTCGTCGGTCGGCTCCGAGATAGGTCCATTCTTGTCGCTTCCCTTTTTATTCTTTTTACCCTTTATCTGGCAACCACCAGATCGTCTATTTTGCCAAAAATCTATTCGGACGAGTACCCCAAGGCCTACTTTGATTTAGTGAACAAGGCAGAAATGGGCAAGACCCTTCCTGTGGACGGTCACTATGAATTCGAACAGTTCAAGAGGCAATATGATAAGTTTGTCATCAGAAATGTTGCCCTCGATGCACGTTAAGTGCGACTACCCTGCTAGCTTTTTGCCAGCAATCCACTATACAAGATGGCATTATTCCTAGGGCAAAACCTCCCACAGGCTTGCTTCCCCCATGTTACAGAGCCAAGGTCCGCGTGGTTGCGTTTACTTCTGGCATGGGAAATCGAAAACCCTAAAGTCGTCACAATTAACATACCCGCGGATCCCAGATGAGTATTTGGGTGTATCTTGTTCATCTATGTCATTTATCGACGAGGTCCTCCAGCAACCTACCTACGGCTGGAAGAACGGAAAGGGTGAGTTAATAAAGCCAACCACAAAACAACTTTTTAAAGAAGCTTTTTCCCGGGTTAATATATTCGCTAATCGCAAGAATTGGATTTCGCTAATGGGCTGGCTGATTGCGGTTTGCATGCTTCCTTTTTTTTACTTTTTTATTTTTCGCTATTTTTCGATCCCGCTGCTTCTCGCTTTTTTGGTTTACAGCATGATTATCATGAGCACCCACGGAACGATTTGGTTCCACCGGTTCTGCACGCACAAAGCCTACGCGTTCAGTCATCCGTTTTGGCGGATTATAACCCAAAACCTAGTTATCAAGACCTTTCCGGAGGAAATGTACGTAGTCTCCCATCACGTCCACCACGTGAAATCGGATGAACCTGGCGACCCATATAACGCTCAGGCGGGCATTATGTACTGTATGCTGGCCGATGTGAATCACCAAAGTATTGCCAAAAACTTATCTGCCGAATATTACTTGAAGGCGACGCAGTTTATGAAACATACTGGTATCCAGATCAACAGTTACCGCAAATACCTCAAATGGGGATCCATCGCCACGCCATTTTATACATTTGGCGTTTGGGCAGCCAATTGGGCCTTTTGGTATGGTGCCTTCTATTTGATTGGAGGCAACCCGCTGGCATGCACGATGTTCAGTGCCGCCATGTTCTGGTCTATCTTTGTGCGGGCATTCAATTATACAGGACACGGGAAGGGCATCATTAAACATAAAGACGGCATCGACTTCGACCGGCGCAATTTCTCCATTAACCAGACCCGCCCCGGCCTATTCTCGGGCGAGTGGCACAACAACCACCACCTATTCCCAGTGAGTGCCAGAGCAGGTTTTCTCCCATATCAAATCGACCTGGCCTGGATATATATATTCTGCATGCATAAAATCGGTGTTGTCGCGTCCTACCACGATTCCAAAAAGGAATTCATGCGCAAATACAGAAAACCCCGAGAGCCGCTTTCCGATAATAATCTTTTGACAATCAATAAAATACATTAATTCCTAAGGTTTTAAAACTTGTGGGATCATGGGCTCTGTCGGGCTTCAGTGCAGCCCTTAATAGATCCACCAAAAGGGGACTATGTGGGCTTCCCCCACCGCACGTCGCCCGAATTGGGACCTAAATAATTTGAAATCATCGAAAAAGACCGTATTTTCCCACCCAGTTTTACTATGCAATCCGCGTATTTTTCCCCTATCCGTTGAAATTCCTCCATAACTGATTGTCTTTTGTCTTTGCGTTCCCTTAAGTACTAGTAGTCCTAATGCTTTATCCTGTTGCCACGAACCTGGGGTAGGAGGCCTCCTGTCCTCCCGATTGAATGAGTTCCGGGGAATGCAGAATTCCAGGTTGATTCCACATCATTAGTAGCTGTGTTGATACAGGGACATGGACCGCTGATTTGCCATGAATTGTCCTGGTGCTTGAACCACCCTTTCCAATATTCCATCCAAAACCACCTGAGAAGAAGTAATACTCTTTGCAATCAACCTCATTGTTTACACGTCGCGGAGAATTTCTCCCGGAAAAAAACTGCTGCATGATGAATTTCTACAAAACTGGCCGGATTCAATGTCTTGGCCTTGCCTTGTTCTTATCGTTTCTGTTCTTATCTGCCACTGTCACAGCGCAGCAGCTCAATATCGACAGCTTCGCCGTATTCGGCGGAAATGGTTCATGCCCCTTGGGTCCGGGCCAAACGCCCTGCAAAAGTCCCGGCTGTTCGGTTCAAATTGGCTACGCCTCTTCTATAGTCGGCGGCTCGGTCGGCAGTTATCACCTCATCACTTCCTATGGCAACGCCACTATCACAGGCAATCTGTTTAGCGGCGGAACTATCCAATTAGCTGGGAACAATATAGTTACTGGCCGGATCACAGCGGCGAATTCGTCCAATGCCACGGGCGAGATCGTGCAAGTGGGATTCGGTGCCACGCTGGACGGCAATATCGACGTAAATGGAAATATTTTCGTGGGGAGCGGACAGGTGCAAGGCACTGTGACACACCCCAAAGGGAGCTCCTATTTGGGTCCCAAGCCAGCAGGCGGAAACGTCACTGGTACGCCCAATCTTCCAACCCTTCCTGTGATGCCATCCATTACGGTTTTCCCCGCCCTGGGGACCACCAACATCACGGGGACGCAGACCATCACGCCCGGAGCGTATAACAATTTGGCTTTGACCGGGGGTAAGACGATTACCTTTTCGGGTACGGGTGTGTACGTGTTCAATTCGATCATGAATTCGGGTTCAACCAACAACTTTGTTTTTGATTTTAAAAATAACCCAACGGGTACCTTTTTAATCTATGTTTATAGCGACGTCAATTTGAATCAATCGACCGCCTCAACGGTAAACGGCGGCAATCCCAACCGGATCTTTACTGAAACCCATGGTACTGGAAAATTGTCGGCAGACAAGACCTGCAGTTGGAATATTTCAGATCTCCCATCCGGCTCCACCCAAAACTGGCTCGGAACTATTTGGGCGCCCTATGCAGCCATTTATGTTGGTGGCTCAACCGGTCAAACCAAGATTACCGGTGCCTTGTGGAGCGGAACCCAGGTCAATATCCAAAATGGAGTTACCCTCACTTTTGCCCCCTTTCAATATTGTTCTACGCCCACCGTAAGTATCGGTACTCCTCCTCAACTAAGTTGCACGGAACTATCCGGACAACTCACGGGGTCTTCAACCACACCCGGAGCGCAGTTTAGTTGGACGGCCCACAATGGAGGAACCATTTCGTCCGGCGCCAACACCGCTACTCCGACCGTAACCAGTGCAGGTACCTATGTATTAACGGTAACCAATCCTTCTGGTGGCTGTTCGGCGATCGATAGCGTACAAGTCACCTTTACCCAGTGCGTGCTGCCTTATTTTCCACCTCCTGCTAATGGAAAAGTTAACGCGGCCGACCTGATCGGGCCCGAATTGACTTCGCTGGCCGAAATCTATGACACACTTACGACCTCAGCCTACGCTGCCCTGAATAAGATCTTTCTGCTGAATATCAACCAAAGCATCCCTCCGGATAGTGTATTTATCGAAGTAATCTCGCTATCCGGCGTAGGTATCAGGCAACAGCTAGTGGATACGCTGTTAAAATCCAGCTACGGGATTGCGGACACCATCAACAACGGTCCTGGATCGCTGATCATCTCCGGCGAATTTCCGATCGCCAATTTGTTGAAATTAAACACGCTGACCAAACTGATCGATTATGTGCGACCCCTGTATCCGCCGTTAGGCAATGGCATTTTGCTGCAGTCGCAAGGGGATAGTGTAATGCACTCCAATCTGGTGCGCGGAGGCTTTGGCGTTTCGGGTAAGGGATCCAAAATAGGCGTGATGTCGGATAGCTACAATACCATCCTGGGCAATCCTGCCAACACGGATATAGTAAACGGGGATCTTCCCGGTCCGGGAAATCCAAATAACGCCACTCCCGTTCAGGTTCTGCAGGAATACCCCTACGGGCAAGCTACGGACGAGGGCAGAGCCATGCTCCAAATCGCTTACGACATCGCCCCCAACGCAAAACTTGCTTTCCGAACGGGCTTTATTTCTGCCGGTGATTTTGCCCAAGGAATTTTACAATTGCAACAGGACAGCTGCAATATTATTGTCGATGATGTCAGCTACATCAATGACCCTTTTTTCCAGGATGGCCCCATCGCCCAGGCCATTAATACCGTCGCTGCGCAAGGCGTCTCGTATTTTACTGCTGCCGGGAATTACGGTCAGACCTCGTACAGCGGGACCTTTAATCCTAGTCCTGCGCCCGATAATATTACCGGGTATGCACACAATTTTGGCGGAACCGTCTTTCAAAACGATTCCCTTTATCCAGGCACTTACACTTTAGTGTTGCAATGGCAGGATTCCATCTATTCCATCGGCGCGACCCATACCGGGACCAAGGTGGATATGGATATCTACTTGACCGATCTGCAGGGCAATACTCTATTTGGATTTAATCGCGTCAACGTAGGATCAGATCCCGTGGAAGTATTACCCTTTACGGTTACCGAACCGACGGCCGTGAATCTGCTTATCGTGGAGGATACGACCACCGGCATGGTGGCATCCGTTAATTTCAAATACGTGGTGTTCCGGGGAAATTTGAAAATCAACACATTTAATTCGGGCTACTCTACGGTAGTTGGCCATGCCAACGCTACGGGAGCAATGACCCTGGGTGCGGTTCGATTCACTCAGACTCCAGCTTATGGCATTAATCCACCAGTCGTCGAATCCTATTCGTCCCTTGGTGGCACTACAGTAGAAAACGTGTCTGGCGCGATGGCCGTCAGAAATAAGCCCGATTTTGTTGCACCCGACGGCGTGACGACCAGCGTGAATTTTGGTTCCATCAACATTGGCAGCCCGAATGGCTCCAGTTTCTTTGGTACGTCGGCCGCTGCACCCCACGCTGCCGGAGTCGCTGCATTACTGATTGAAGGGAAACAAAAGTTCGCCAACCAATCCCTCACTCCGGCTCAAGTCAGAAATTTACTCGATAGTTCGGCCTTGGCCATCGGCGTATCGCCGGAGTCGGGTAACTATAATTATTCCAGCGGATATGGACTTATACAGGCCGATTCCGCGATGAAACGCTTTGCGGCACCTACTCCTGCGGTGGCTACCATTGCCCTGGCCAATCCCAGCATCACCCCTGGTACCCAACCCATCACGGTTACGGTGCAGGGCAGCTATTTTAATTACAATACCGTGGTGACATTCCGGGGAACTCCGCTTCCGACCGCCGTGGTTAATTCTACCACCGTCACCGCTACCGTCCCTGCCTTCGTGGGTAACCCGGCGATCCAAGCCTATACCCCACCGCAGTCAGCTAATGGAAATGACGGAGGTTATTCGGCTGACACGCTCTATTTCTTTAGCCCGGTCAAGCAAACCATTACCGTATCGGCCAACAACAAATCGAGGCTTTACGGAGAGCAACAGCCCGTCTTCACCTCCTCGGTACTGTATAACGGAACTCCTTTGGATACTACCATGCACTCCTTGCATTCCTTGGGCCTGGATAGTATTGTATACTATACTCCGGGTAATTCCGCATTCTCCAGCGCCGGGGTTTACTATATTCAACCCACCCTGCCCAACCTGTATCCCAAACCGCTCACGGCATTTGATACCGGTCTACTGGAACTGTATAATTATATTCTGGTTGACAGTGCGCTCACCATTAACCGGATGCCGCTGACGATAACGCCCAAGGATACCACGGTGACGTATGGAGGTCCTTTGGGAGCCTTTACGTTCAATTACACCTACCCAAGTGCCAATATAGCCGACAGTATCCAAGCTAAGTTCCTGGATTCCATAATGACCACCCATCAATCCACGCTGATTGATACGGCAATCGCCTTGGTCAGCGGCAAAGCAGTGCTCAGTGGAGCGGTCCTTTCAGATTCGGCCTTGCAAGGACTTTGTTTCATGGCCAGCGGCAAAGCCGTATTGAGCGGAAAAGCCGTGCTCAGTGGAAAAGCCGTACTCAGTGGGCTTACAGTAGTCGACACCGTCGATGTACCTGGCCAATCCATTGCCAATTATGAATCGGACTCGGCGGACGTCAACCTGGTCAACGGCAAGGCGGTGCTCAGTGGAAAAGCCGTATTAAGCGGAAAAGCCGTGCTCAGTGGAAAAGCGGTGCTGAGTGGCACCACGGTGTTAAATAGTGCCAATACCAACGATACCAGCAACAGCAGCCTTGTACTCATTTTAGATTCTGCCGATGCGAGCAGCAGTACGGTTACCATAACCAGCCTCTCATCCATCAACCTGGTTACTAGCCTGGCTGCAGGGGTAAATACGATCGTACCCGGGGCGATGTTGTCGAATAATTTTGACATTACTTATGGCTTGGGCCATTTGACGGTGCTGCCTGCCCAACTCACGGTACAAACCATCGATACCTTCGCGACCTTTGGAACGGCGCCGATTTATCGCGATTCGGTATACGGATTTCAGTATAGCGATGCACGGGGCACCGTAGCATCTGGGCCGCCTCAGCATACCCTTTCCAACGGTGCGGGACCGGTTTCCTCTGTCAACGTACCGGCCGGCGTCTACACCGTTACTCCGTCGGGCTTGCCCCTGATAATGCCTTCGAACTATACCGTTACATATATAGCAGGCACCCTTGGTGTAAACTCGGCCCTATTGGCCGTCAAAGCCCACGACACCTCCTTTGTGTATGGCACCACGCCAGCATTCAACTATTCAGACAGTGGTCTGCAGTATGGTGATCTGGCGTCTTCCATTGCCGCAGCAGGCCCTCAGTATGCGCTGGTTAATACATTAGGCACAACGGTCACCGGGACAGACTTGCCGGTTGGCACCTACCAGATTGTTCCCTCTGGGTTAGTGCTCAATGCCCCATCCAATTATTCCTTGTATTATGATACGGGTACCCTAGTTATTACCAAAGCGCTGCTTGCAGTCAAGGCGCACGACACCTCCTTTGTGTACGGATCTGCTCCTGCATTCGCTTATTCAGATAGTGGACTCCAGTATACAGATCTGGCTACCTCGATTGCTTCGGGCTCCCCGCAATATGCGGTTATCAATGCTTCCAACACGACCGTCACAGGTACCAACCTGCCGGTGGGGACCTATCAGATTGTACCTTCCAATCTACCACTGGATGTGCCATCAAATTATACCCCCTACTACGATCCCGGTACCTTGGTCATCACCAAAGCCATACTGACTGTGAAAGCAACAGATACCTCCTTTATTTATGGGATAACTCCGGGCTATAGGGATCTGGTAACAGGGCTGCAGTACACCGATCAGGTATCCGCTATTTCCACGGGAGGATTGCAAAATACTTTGCTAACCAGCAAGGGAACGGGCGAGACTATCACCCCCGTTCCAGTTGGTCTGTATCAAATAGAGCCAAGTTTGGTGCTTTCTAGTCCTTCGAACTACATGTTGGTCTTAGATACCGGAACCCTGCAGGTCACGCCCGCCGTGTTACAGGCTTTTGTTGCCGATACGTTCAAGATTTATGGCGATCCAAACCCGGAATTTAGAATCTACTACCAGGGATTTGTCGCACCAGACAACCCAAGCACCCTGAGCGCCCTTCCCATGACGAGCACCGTAGCGTCAACCTGCACCGCAGCGGGAACCTACCCGGTTACGTTAAGCGGAGGATCGGCAAGCAATTACACTATTGAAGATAACAATGGTACCTTGGCAATAGATCCGGCATTATTAACTGTCAAGACCAATGACACGACCATAAATGACGACTCGCCGTTGCCGCAATTCACCTCTACGATCACCGGATTTACCAGTTGCGATAATTCGTCCGATATTGTTTCAGGTCCTGTGTATTCCGTCAGTCCAAAATTCGCG
This sequence comes from uncultured Chitinophagaceae bacterium, assembly GCA_963742225.1. Taxonomy (GTDB): domain Bacteria; phylum Bacteroidota; class Bacteroidia; order Chitinophagales; family Chitinophagaceae; genus Puia. Next base: position 504,804 of record CAVULD010000007.1, read on the forward strand.
AAGGAACAACCCGGTATCGACTACACGGTCACCCCATCCGGCTTGGTATTGAAGGTTCCAGGGAATTACACCATAACTTATCTGTCTGGCAATATGTATGACAACGAAGAGCAGGGAAGCCAGGTCACTACCAAACTCAATTGTGTTCAGGCATTGACCAACGATCCTTCCGGGTTCCCCTATGTTGCCCAATTCTCGTATACCAATCCCAATTTCAATACGGTCTTCGTCCAGTATGGCATGAATAATATGATTACCACATCAGGATCTGGACAATTCAGCGGTCAGCCACCGGTTGCATTCCCTCCTGGAACCGGCACGTTCAATGTGTATTTTAACGGAGCCACCATCACCTGGTCGCTGACTACATATTCCCATGAGCGGGAAAACGCCACCTCCACGGCTAGCGCAAGCTCCACATCGAAGAAATGCTCGGTCAATATCAACGCGCAAGTGGGCGGAAGTGGCGTCGTTGGATCAAGCGTGATGACGGCGGACGGATCGACAAGTACAGATACCACTGTCGTCAATCCCGTGGCGTCAGCCTATCCCAACCCAACGACCGGATTAATTAACATCGTTGTGGGTAGTAAGGCGGTATCGCCGAGCGATGTGTTGGTCTACAATTCATCTGGAATCCTGGTCACTGCCAAGGTTACCGGTTCGGGAACTGTGGGTAGGTTTGTTCTTGATCTTTCTGGACAAGTGCCGGGCGTATATTTTGTTAAGGTCAAAATGGATGTCGATGTGAAAATGTTCCGGGTTATCAAATTGTAAATTAACCATAGCCCAAATAGGTGCTGGTCGATTAAAAAATAGGGGGGGCTTGCGGCGCCCCCTCCGTTTTTTCACAAATAAAGCCGAAATTGCAGCACGATAGGATCCGCTGGGTTCCATCACCTGCAACTTATCCTTTAGTCAAAATGAAGCACGCCAAGGCATCCTTATTGCTGTTGTTCTCTTTTTTTTCCTTGCTGGGCCGGGCTCAGCAAACGGATGAGCCAACAAGCAAGGACAACTTGGGCGCCACCAGGACGGACAGTTCCCGGGTGGATAGCCTGCTTACACTCAGCAGCCATTATCTCAGTAGTGCTCCCGAACAGGCCAAGACCTACGGGCTGCAAGCCATTACCCTGGCCCAGGATCTACACTATAATAAAGGCCTCGCCTTGGCCTACAAAAACGTGGGCGCCGCTTTCTATACGCTTGGCAAATACAAGGAGACCATCGATTATTTTACTGAAGCTCTAGCCACCTATCAGACGATGGGCGACTTAGATGGCAGAGCCATGATGCTCAACAACCTGGGAACAGTATACTACGACCAGGGCGATGATGTCAGATCCCTAGACAACTATTTCAAATCCTATGAACTGGCGATGCAGGCGGACGATAAACTGCGGATTGCCACAGCGCTAACTAACATAGGAAACGTCTACCATAACAAAGCGGCGACGCGGGGAAAGGCCCTGGAATATTTTCTTAAAGCCTTGTATTTAGCCCAGGAGCTAGGGGACAAGAATGTGATCGGAGGCGCGAGTGTAAATGCTGGGGAAGTCTACCAGGAAATGAACAAGGACGACTCGGCGCTGTATTACTTCATGATATCGCTCAACGCCTACAAGAATACGGTGGACATACCCTACGCGTTGAATGACATTGGGAATGTGTACGAAAAGAAAGGAGATTTTCGTAGCGCCATCAATTATCACGAGCAGGCCTACAACATTGCGCTGAAATTTGACTCAAAACTCGACATGGCCCAATCTAAATTGGGCGAAGCCAGAACCTATTACAAAGGAAAAGCATACCCCGACGCCGTTAAGGCTTATTCGGAGGCACTGGCCATTGCCAATAGCATAAGTTCCAAAAAGGAAATGGACTCGGCTTATGCAGGCCTGGCTTTTAGTTATTATCAACTCAAAGATTTTGACCATGCCTATCAAAACCAGAAACTCTATAGCAACCTGGCCGACACGCTAAACAACCAGGCATTGGCCGATAAGCTCACCAACCTGCAAACCAATTTCGAAATTGTCCAGCGTCAAAATCAAATCAACCTGCTGACCAAGGACAAGGAACTGCAGGAGCTGGATATCAGAAGGCAAAAGCTGGTGAAAAATGCCTTGGCCGTGGGCTTCCTGATGATCATTGTCATCGCCTTCATATTGTACCGAGGATACCGCAATAAAGTAAAGACCAACAAGATCCTGGACAAGCAAAAAGCGGAAATTGAGGGCCTCCTGCTAAACATTCTACCCGCCGAAGTAGCGCAGGAATTACAAAGCACTGGCCAGTTTACACCCAGGTTTTTCAAAACCGTCTCGGTGTTATTCACGGATTTCAAGAGTTTTACGTCGCATGCCGAAGCACTAACTCCGCAGGAGGTGGTATCGGAACTCAACGCATGTTTCATTGCCTTCGACGATATCGTGGAAAAATACCACCTGGAAAAAATCAAGACCATTGGCGATTCCTACATGTGCGCAGGTGGCATCCCCTCTCCCGATGAGGCGCATGCCGAAAACATCATCCGGGCTGGGCTGGACATCCAAAAATTCATGAAACAGCGTAACGAGAGTCGTCTGGAAATGAACCTCAAGCCCTGGGACTTGCGTATTGGCATTCATGTTGGCCCGGTGGTTGCCGGCGTAGTAGGCAGGAAAAAATATGCCTATGATATCTGGGGTAGCACGGTAAATATCGCCAGCCGGATGGAAAGCAACGGAGAACCTGGTCAGGTGAACATTTCTGCGGAAACCTATGGTTTAATTCAAGAAAAATTCGACTGCACATACCGAGGAAAAATTTGGGCGAAAAATGTGGGTGAGATCGACATGTATTTTGTGAATGCGGAAATTAAGGATGGTATGATGGTGGTGGACCAAAACTTTATCAAGCGAAACCCCTCCTCGGCGAGCTCAAACCTGCCCCAGGAACGTGCTGAATTATAGCGAGCCCCTGCCCCCAGCTATGATCGCCAACCCTTCGGCACCCTGGCTTGGATCCGAATAAGTCTAGATAAACAATTAGCCTCTTCCGCGGAATAATTGCGTATTTTTGGTTCCACCATAATCATTTTTCAAACCATCCATTCTTCAGGGGTTTAATAGCAAGCAATGAAAAAAGGGATTTTCATTTACGGCATCGTACTATGTCTAATGGCTTGCGGCGCAGCTAAATCAACAGTACCCGTGGTGGGTTTTGTGGATGCTTTTGAAGACAACACGATAGAGCAGGCAAAAAATGGATTTTTTGATGCCCTCAAACAAAATGGATTTGATGAACAAAAAGGGACGTTGAAAATTGCCTACCGCAATGCCCAAGGAAACATTCCAACACTTACCCAAATCATCAAATACTTTGTTTCTGTGCAACCCACCTTGATTGCCACCAACCCCTCGCTGTCAACTATTACGGCAGTTCAAAACACCAAGGATATCCCCATTTTCATGATGGTATCGCCTACGCCTGCCTTGATGAGGGTCAACGACGCCCAAGGCAATGCGCCAAAGAACCTCTTCGGGGTTGCAGAGACACTCGACTACATCGATACCTCCTTTTTAATGATCCCCAAAATTATCAAAGCAAAATCTGGTACGCTGACTGTCGGCATGATCTTCAACCAATCGGAACCCCAATCTGTCGAATCCATGCAGCGGATACAACAGCTTGCTCGAGCCAACCATATTGTGCTGATATCCCTTCCGGTGAATTCCTCGGCGGACGTCAAACTAGTGACCGGTTCCTTACTGGCTAAAAATATTGATGTTTTTTTTGCCAATCCAGACAACGTCGTATTTGAGTCCTTTGAAACTATCGTGCAGTCCTGCGATTATTACCATGTCCCTATTCTGACTAGTGAAGCCGGTTTGGTCGCGCGTGGGGCATTGGCCGCATATGGCGCAGATATTTATCAATGGGGATATCAGGCAGGCCAGCAGGCCGCCAGCTACCTCAAAAGCAAGACCACCGCAAACTTGCATTGGGAGATGGTCGAGATACGGAAAAAAGTGTATAATCCGGCAGTGGCCAAGCGCTTTGGGCTCAGCATTCCCTCCACCTTTCAACCCGTCGAATGAGCCAATTCTACTTAACGGCGCTGCAATTGTCTCTTTGCCTCGGCGCGATGTCGATGGGTATCTTCATTACCATGAAGGTCTTTAACATTCCGGACATTACCACCGACGGAAGTTTCACCCTGGGTGGCACCATAACGGCCGTCATGCTAACTCACCATTTTCCCGTTTTGGTCGTTTTGCCCGCTTGTATGCTGGCCGGTTCCCTGGCTGGCGTGTGCACAGGTCTGATCCACACCAAACTGAAAATTGATGCCTTACTGGCAGGCATCTTGGTCATGACCGGTTTGTATTCGGTCAATCTGCTTATCCTGGGCAGGTCGAACACCCCGCTAATTAACCTGCCTACGATTTTTTCCCTGTGTACTTTTTTTTCCAACGATATAGCCAATCAACTCGTCGTAGCTTTGTTGCTAGTCGGCTTGCTGCTTCTGCTACTTAATTATTTATTGCAAACGGATTTCGGTATTGCCATGCGCGCAACAGGCAATAACCCCATAATGACCAAATCCTTGGGCATAAATAACGACAAAATGAAAATCATCGGCCTGGCCATCGCCAATTCGTTTACGGCGCTAAGCGGCTACCTGGTTGCGCAATACCAAAGTTTTACGGATATCAACATGGGCATCGGAATTGTCATAACCGGACTGGGATCGGTGCTAATAGCCGATGCGCTAAGGATTTGGCTAAACGTAACAAAAATCCGCACCCAACTTGTGCTGGTGGTGGTCGGTAGCGCTATTTTCCAACTGGTGCTCGCCATCACCCTGTCCCTGGGCATTGATCCGAATTTATTGAAGCTGGTGACGGCTTTGTTTGTTTTGCTCATAGTGGCGCTGCCCAGAGTGAGTAACCAACTCAAGCGAAATTGACCGGCAACATACCTTGACCAACCGGGTTGGCTGGTTCGTAGACCGTGGATCAGATTCAACGCGCGCCAAGCGCCCCAATACGAAGCATGATTGCACTACATCATATTACCAAGACATTTAACAAAGGCAAGACCAATGAAGTCACTGCCTTGAGTGATATATCCTTGCAAATCGAGAAAGGAGAATTTGTGGTGGTCATTGGTGTCAATGGAAGTGGGAAGACCACCTTGCTGAACGTGATCGAGGGCGCCGAAATGCCCAGTTCGGGAACTGTGGAGATAAATGGAACGGACGTCACGGCGTACGCCGAACATGTCCGTAGCAAGTGGGTGGCGCGCGTATTTCAAAACCCAAACAACGGAACCGCTCCAGACTTAACGATCCTGGATAATTTCAGACTTGCTGCTTTGCGCACCCAGTCAAAGTCCCTAAGAATTGGCGTCACCAGCGCGTTCAAACGCAAAGTCCAGGAGCGTATTTCGGCCCTGGGCATGGGCTTGGAGGACAAAATTAACCGGCCGATGGGTAGCCTGTCCGGTGGACAACGTCAGGCATTAACCTTGCTGATGGGGGTCATGGACGAAAGTGAAATACTCTTGTTGGATGAACCTACCGCAGCCCTGGATCCGAAATCAGCCCAGGTGGTCCTGAATCTGGCGGGAAAGCTAAACCAGCAATATGGAATAACCGCCTTGTTTATTACCCACAACCTCAAAGACGCCCAGCAATACGGCGGCCGACTGATCCAAATTCATGAAGGTAGAATCCTTCGGGATCTTCGGGGCGAGGCAAAAAAGACGCTTACACTTCCCGATATGTTTGCCTGGTTTGGCTGAGCTGTTGGTTGACAGGTTCCGCTTCAGGCAGCTCGATCCAAAGCAAATTATACTGAAGCAAATCCTACCAAAAGATAGCACCGGTGCAACACAAGGGTCAGGGGAGCGTGATGGATCGAGCATACTGGTATGCGAAGTCGAAAATAGCTTGGTAATTGCGCAGGTCCAGCAAGGCAAACCGCTCCAGACCAGCGGGCTCGACAAAAAGGTAGCAATCCGTTGCAGAACGCATCACTAGTTCCCGGAAGCTCATATGAATCGCCCGGTCAATCATCGCCGTCACGCTGTCGCGGGGATCAAAGGGACCGAGAGGATTCACATATACGGCGACAACATCCTTTTTGCGGCTGCCGAACGGTTCCACGGGCAGATTGTTGGACAGCCCGCCGTCCACATAGGGAACCCCATCGATATACAAGGGGGGGAATAGCCCGGGGATCGAGCAAGCAGCCAATGCCGGTTGGATCAAGTCTCCTACTGAAAATACCACTTGCCCTCCCACCGCAAAATTTGTTGCCGTCACATAGAGCTTGATAGGCAGTTGTTCAAAACGGGTATAGCGCAGATTTTTTTGCAGCAGGTCGGCCACCTTGTCCAGAGAAATAAGCCCACCTGAAGACTTACTCCAGTGTAGCAGGTTAAAGTTCATTTTGCCGGTAACTAGCTCCATAACTTCATCTGGGGTAAAGCCATTGGCCAAAAATGCTCCCACCAGGGCGCCTGCACTGGTGGCACTAATCTGCTCGACCTGAATCCCCTTGTCCAAAAAGGCCTTGACCACCCCAAGATGAGCGAAGCCCCTGACCCCACCTCCAGATAAAACGAACAGCTTTGGAATCATATTTGTTAGTTGATTTTACTCCCGATACCCACCCGCGATCCCTTTTTTTAATAGGCCCGTCAAGCAGACAAGAAATGGCTACTGGACAGGTGGTCCTTACACGTCTGCCGCCCGTTGGAGGTCACCTGCTGGGTTCACCCTGCCAACGGTTGGTAAATTACGCTGACAAATGCATACATTCATTGTCAAAATACCCGGTCCATGGAAAAAAAGAAATTTTTATTTGTTTCCTACGACGCCCTAATCAGCGACATTGCCTGGGAAGTATATAAGGAAGGTAACGACGTAAAATACTGGATTAGGGATGAAAAAAGTAAAGATGTTGGCGATGGGTTTATTCCCAAGACCGATAATTGGGAAAAAGAATTGGATTGGGCCGACATCGTAGTTTTCGATGACGTGTTGGGGATGGGCACCTGGGCCGCAGAACTACGCAAGAGGGGTAAGTTGGCCATTGGTGGTACGCCATATACCGATCAATTGGAGGACGACCGGACATTCGGGCAAGAGGAATTGAAGAAACATGGTGTCTCCATTCTTCCCTTTCAAGAATATACATCCTTCGATGAGGCGGTCAGCTTCGTCCAAGCGAACCCGGCCAAGTATGTGATCAAACCCAGTGGCGAGGCCCAGAACTACAAGCGTCTGTTGTTTGTTGGGGAGGAGGAAGATGGCAAAGACGTGATCCAGATGCTCGAGGCATACAAGAAGATTTGGTCGGAAAAAGTAAAAGTCTTTCAACTGCAGAAAAAAGTTACCGGCGTCGAAGTAGCGGTTGGCGCATTCTTCAATGGCAAACAATTCATGACGCCTATCAACGTAAACTTTGAGCACAAAAAATTATTTCCGGGTAATATTGGTCCTGCCACCGGGGAAATGGGCACTACCATGTATTGGAGTGAACCGAACAAACTATTCGCCGCCACTTTGGGAAAGATGGAAAATACCTTAAGCGCCGAAGGATACGTGGGATACATGGACGTGAACTGTATCGTGAATGCGCAAGGGATCTATCCGCTCGAATTCACCGCCCGATTTGGCTATCCGACCATCAGTATCCAGCAGGAAGGCATCAGCATGCCGATGGGCGAATTTCTGCATGACATGGCTGCAGGCACCTTGAAGGAGTTTAAAACCAAACGGGGGTTTCAGCTCGGAGTGCGCATTGTCATGCCTCCGTTCCCGTTCACCGACGATGAAACCTACAACACCTATACCCAAGATGCGGTAATTGGATTTAAAAAAGCGAACCTGGAAGGAATCCATATTGAAGACGTTAAACTGGCCAAAGAAGAGTGGTTGGTAGCTGGAAATTCTGGCGTGGTTCTCATTGTTGTCGGCACGGGCCAAACCATGAAACAGGCCAAAGCACAGGCTTACGGGCGGGTGGCCAACATCATGATTCCAGGTATGTATTACCGGGACGATATCGGAGAAAGATGGGCTGAAGACAGCGACCGGCTGCACAGCTGGGGATACCTGAGAAGTGTATGAACGCCGCATGGGAGGTAAATCCCCCGCGGAACTTCAATTTCTTACTATCACCCATTCTCTTTGCGGGGCTTGGAAAAATCCAATAGGTTCGCTGTACACCTGATGCGCTTTTAACAAGGCCGATATTTCCTCCTGGGCGTCAGGGGCCACGGCTATCAGCAGGCCACCGCTGGTCTGCGGATCAGCCAGTATGGCCCTGGTAAAGGGTTGATTGGCTTGGCTGGCAAATGCAATTCGGTCGCCATAGCTATCCCAATTTCTACTAGTGCCTCCAGGCAGGCAATGAGCGTCAATATAGCGGCTAAGCCCGGTAGTTATAATGGGAATTCTTTTCATTTCCACCACCGCCGAAAGCCCACTGCCTTCAGCCATTTCTTTCAGGTGTCCCAACAGGCCGAATCCCGTGACATCCGTCATAGCATGGACCGCGGTCATAGCGCCTAATAACTCTCCAATTTGATTGAGTTGGATCATTTGCTGGGTGGCCAAATCCTTATCTGCCGGCTCCAGCATACCTTTTTTTTCGGCCGTGGTCAAGATGCCAATTCCCAACTTTTTAGTCAGGAACAGTATATCACCCGCCTTAGCCGTATTGTTTTGTTTGAGATTACCCAGATCCACCAAGCCATTAACCGCTAGACCAAATATGGGTTCTGGGGAATCAATGCTGTGGCCACCGGCCAGCGGGATGCCGGCTAGCTTGCAGACACTTCGGCTACCCTCTATGACCCGCTTGGCCACCCAGGCAGGAAGTATGGAAATCGGCCAGCCTAAAATCGCAATGGCCAGTATCGGCCTACCCCCCATCGCATAGATATCGCTGATGGCATTGGCAGAAGCGATGCGGCCAAAATCATAAGGATCATCCACGATGGGCATGAAGAAGTCGGTGGTGGACAGCAAGGCGGTACCATTGCCCAGATCAAAGGCAGCTGCATCATCTTTGCTGTGGTTTCCAACGATCAGGCGTTGGTCATCCGGCCCTTCCCATTGACGGGATAAGATCTGCTCAAGAACGCTCGGGGATATTTTGCATCCGCAACCTCCGCCATGGGAATATTGGGTAAGCCTTACGGGCTGCTGGTTTTCTGCCATCATCTGACTTCAAGTTTTAGCATGGTTTTCTGCAGGATAGCGGCATTTATTTCTGCCTCAACACCAACACAAGGGATCTTTGTTATGGCGGGAGTGCAACTGTCTCGCAGCGCCAGTAAACTCTTGGCATACCATTTATCATAGTAGGCTAGTAAGATCGAAAAGCATGCCGATACATCATTTTCGAGCAGGTAGGTGACCGCGTTTTTCGTGTCGGCTGGTCCCAACCTCTTTCTGATCCGCATGATACATTGCAGCAATTTTTCCTTATCGAATTTGCCATACAGCGAAAGGATGTAGCTTAATCTTTGCTCAAAGGGAATATCGATAAAATAAACTGGCATCGATTGCTTGCAGGCATAGAGGGAGTTGGGAAGGTTCACATCTCCAATGCGCTGGCTTTCGTCTTCGATCCAGATCGGTTGGCCATGGGCCGCATGTTCGTGCAAGGCCAAGGCCAATTTGTTTTCAAACATCTCTTGAGAGGGCTGTGGCGTTTCTCCTAATCCTCCGAACGCGGACCCTTTATGCGAAGCCAGAGCTTCCAGGTCAATGACCTTTTCGCCGTTGGCCTTCAAGGCTTGCAGTAGTTGGGTCTTGCCGCTACCAGTATAGCCCGCCAGCACATGAAAAAAATAGCTCTTGGAAAATTGGGCTATTGCCCATCTTCTGAATGACTTATATCCGCCAGCCAGAGTGTAGACTTTAAATCCATACAGGTCCAGCAGCCACCCAACCCCCGCGCTGCGCATGCCCCCCCTCCAGCAGTGAACCAGCACCGTCTTGTTGGACGATCCTAGATCAGTCTTGGCCTTCAGACGGATCAGCTGTTCTACCGCTTCTACGATCTCGACCATCTGGGATCCAAAATAGCCCAAACCGATCTTTATAGCCTGCTCCCTGCTTTGCTGTTTATACGCTGTGCCAACCACTTTTCTTTGCTCATCGTTAAACAGGGGTAGATTGCTGGCCCCAGGTACGTGGGCGTGGGTGAATTCCCCCGGGCTGCGCACATCCAGTACTAGACAGGTCTGGCTCAACGCAATGAACCTCATTATATCAATAGACTCGACGGCCATGGTCAGGCAAATATAGGCGATACCCGGACTAGGTCCGCGATTAGGTCAATTCGCCGCGAGCGCAAAGGGACCCAAGTCGTCGCCGCAGGTTGTTTCATCATCCGATAAACCTCCCACATGAGACGTTTAGTAATCCATTAACACCCCGGGGGCCTGATTGCCTGGTCAATCGGTGTACCTTTAGAGAACTGCTGCAAACAAGGGGACTGCCCAACATCGACATATGAAACTTACCGCGAGCTTTCTGCTGCTGATCCTCGTCCTTTTTTCTTCCTTTCTCAGGACCCTTACTCCTGGTGACCAGCTCTCATCGGCCCTGACCAGCTATTTTAAGAACTACCCGGAAGAAAAAGTTTATGTTCAAACCGACAAACCGGTATATCTCAGTAGTCAAACCGTTTGGTTTAAGATGTACTGCCTCACCTATGGAGTTCCCTCCACTTTGAGTAAAGTCGCGTATCTGCAACTGGTGGACCAGCATGGCCATGTCGTCCTGTGCAAAAAATTGGCCCTGAACCAAGGCGTGGCACATGGGGATTTGCAGCTTCCCGACAGCTTAGCTTCCAACACCTACCAATTGCGCGGATTTACGGCTTGGATGCTGAATTTTGAGGAGTCTGGACTCTTTCATAAAAATCTCTATGTCACCAATTATTCTAGCCCGATGGCCCCGGCCCAAGCCACCCGGCCGCCAACTCCACTCAGGCGTTACGGGCTGCAATTCTTCCCCGAGGGGGGAGACCTGGTGCAGGGACTCAATTCTAATATTGCCTTTAAAGCCACCGATGCACATGGCTTGCCCGCCCAGGTGCAGGGCACGGTAAACGATGAAACCGGCACTACGCTTGCCCGGCTCACGACTCGCCACGACGGCATGGGTACATTTGAGTTGAGGCCGAGCAGCGATCATCACTACAGAGGCATTGTGCATTTCCCAGACAGCTCCATCCAAGAAATTCCGCTACCCGCCACCAACGCCTTTGGCATTGCGATGCGAGTTACCGAACAAACGCCTGAGACCATCACCCTAAAAGTAACCTACCGGGAACAGCAAAATGGCCAATACCATCGCCTGAATCTGGCCTGTTTCCAAAATAACAGTAAGGTAGCGGTATATCCCCTAGACATGGAGCCCGGAATCAATCTTTTCGAAATCCACAAGAAGGATTTTTCCAGCGGAATACTCCGGCTGACGCTTTTTGACGACAATGCATTTCCACTGGCCGAACGAATCCTTTTTGTAGACAATAACGACCGGATCAACGTCCAATTGGTGAAGGACGCTGTTTCGTTCGGGCCAAAGGCAAAATCCGAATTTACGCTGGACATCAGCGACGCCTACCTAAAATTGGATAATATAAACCTTTCGGTTTCCGTAACCGACGCAGACCGAATTGAGCAAGACTCTTTAGCGGAAAATATACTGAGCTCTTTGTTGATGAGTAGTGAGCTGAAAGGATATGTGTATAATCCCGGGTATTATCTACGCAACAACGACGAACAAACCCAACAAGCCATGGACCTGGTCATGCTTACCAATGGCTGGCGCCATTTTGCGTGGAAGCAGGTGTTGGGCAATGAGACCTCGGACTTACCTTACACGGTAGAAAAATCGCTCTATGTTGCCGGACAAATTATTGATTACAACAAGTACAGGTCCAAAATCCAACCCGAGCTAAAGCTGATCATCCACAATCAAGACAATAGCCAGTTCATAGGCCAAGCCATTCCAGATAGCAACGGCAAATTCTTGTTAAACGACTACAACGCCAACGGCCAATCCACTATCTATTTCGAATCGGTAACCAAGGACAATAGAGACAAGACCTTGCGCGTCCGGTTCTTCACCTCTCCGGTGGATTCCCTTAAAGAAGTCCCTTTTGTGGATGTACCGCCCATCGAGTCCGGGGATGATTTTGCCGCCCGGCTGGGAACCGAGGAAGAAACGCAGATCCAAAACGCCCACAAATTCACCTCCCTCAAGAGTGTACTGGTCCGTGGGTATGTCCCCAACAAGACGGAAATGCTAGCCCGCAGATATGTCAGCCCCGAATTTCAAACAGCCTACTACCACGATGCCGACCTGGTCAACACGTTTTATCCGAACAGCATGCGACTGTTTGATTTTCTGCGAGGCCGGTTTGCGGGCCTCTGGGTAGATGGCACCGAAGATAACCCTAAGTTTTACTTGCGTGCCTTGGTTTCCAGTGAAATACATAGCGCAAGTTTCAATAAAGTCCATCAATTTGACGAGCCCGACGCGCAAACAACGTCTATTCCTTATTTCTATATTAATGAAATACGCTCCAGTTTTCTGAATGCCAAGGAAATTCCGCTCAGCGAGATTGCGCTCATTCGCTATATCCCTCCGCCCGCTTCTATGGCGCCCATGAACGGAGGCTTTCTGGGTGTCCTAGCTGTGTACACTAAAAAATGGGATGAAAATATGGTCCACAAAGGCATAGATCAAACTTATGGGAATTCCATTTTCCATGGTTACAGTATTGTCCGGGAATTCGCCGAACCTGACTACGGCAGAAAAGACAGCCTCTCGTCGTTTTCTGACTACCGTACCACACTCTATTGGAATCCGAATTTGGTTGCCGACAACGAGGGAAAAATCCACTTTTCCTTTTTTAATTCAGATCACGCAAAGGCCTTTCGGATCGTCATAGAAGGTATAGATGACCGCGGTAGGCTGGCTTATATCAACCAGGTTTTTACTGCCCCCTAGGGCAGCATTTCGCGCTGGATCGACCACCCGAGCGGTAAAGTCGGTGGTGTGTGAAGATTTATTCCCATCTATTTTATGGAAAAATAATAGACCCGCGTCTTTTCGTCTAACGCCCATTCTGCTTTAAGACTCTCATCCAAGTGTTCTGCCTGAGCCGCTCCTGGTCGGGGTTTGGCAGAGCCTATCTATTTATGCATTTCGTCGAGTTAATCCGCTCCCGCTAACCTTAATCCCGGACTGCATCCGCTTATATTATTTATGATTTAATTAGGGATTAAAAAGGTTCACGAGCATATCTCGGGTTATATATTTAATGGCGAATGGATTCAATAAGGTGCCGACCCATTACCGATACCCATCTAACTATCAACTTAACTATGAGAAATGAAAGTCTGCTTATTAACCCTCATGTTATTTTACGTTTTCTCCACTTTATCGGGGCAAACTGCTAAATCGAACCAGATAATCCGAGGGACGGTAATCGATTCGGCGTCGAACAAACCTCTGGCATATGTCACGGTGCTGTTGCGTAATAACAAGACGCAGCTTGGGGGTAAGACGGTATTATCCAAGGAGGATGGGAGTTTTGTGATCTCCATTCCGGATGCCAAGGGCTGGGACCTGGTCTTCGCTTTTACGGGCTATAGCAATAAAATTATTCCCATCAACCGGGGCGATACAGACGTCAACGTCGGTAAGGTTATGCTTTCGGCTACCTCCAAACAATTAACGGCCGTCACTGTGACCGCCGCCCGACCTGTGATAAAAAGGCAAATTGACGGCATTACCTACGATGTCACTGCCGACCCAGAAACCCCAGCGCTCAGTGCCTTGGATATGATGCGTAAGGTGCCGCTGTTATCGGTCGATGCATCGGACAACATCCTACTAAAAGGAAGCGGCAACTACAAAATTTTAATCAACGGCAAGGAATCCGCACTGATGGCCAAGAGCCCATCGGATGTGCTGCGGGCCATGCCAGCGACTAATATTGAGCGAATCGAGGTTATCACCACCCCACCCGCCAAGTATGACGCCGAAGGGCTGGCGGGCATCATCAACATCATCACCAAAAAGAATGCAGACCAAGGATATAATATCGGCGTCAATGCCCGGTACAATTCCCTCTGGGGGCCGGGCTTCAACATCAATGGTACATTAAAGGAAGGCAAATTTGGTATGTCGGGCTATTATGGACTGGGCGAACGCAGCCCCCACACAAACTTCTCGGGGGGTACCCAGACCTTCTTTCCCGACTATTCTGCCATTGTCCAAAGTGCATCCAACACCTTTGGTGTTCATTTCCACTACTTCAACGTGGAACTAAGCTATGAATTCGATTCGCTCAACCTGCTAACCGGATCCATCGAATTATGGCAGGATATGGACAACCAAAGCAGCAGCCAGGCGACAACCATGACGGACAGCACCGGGTCGCTACTCCAGCAATACTTGCTGACCAGCCAAGGGAACAACAAATCTCTCGGAATGGATGCGGCGGTGAACTACCAGCACGGCTTTAAAAAAGACAAGAATCGCCTACTCACGCTGTCTTACAAATACAGCTATTCGCCCAACACCCAAGCCAATAGTTATATTGTCTCCGACACCGTCAATTACAACTACCCCAATTACCAGCAATATAACAATGCCGGCAACAAGGAGAGTACGATTCAATTGGATTATGTCCACCCGCTCAACAAGGTGACGGTGGAGGCCGGTGGCAAGGCCATCTTCCGGAACAATTTCAGCGACTTCCAAAGCAATAATTTTGATGATTCAACCGGCAAATACGTACCTGACTCCGCTCAAACCGACAACTTCAACTATTATCAAAACATATTCAGTGTCTACAATTCCGAACAATTCAAATGGGACAAATGGACAGCTAAGGCAGGTATTCGCATAGAGCACACTACCGTCAATGCGGATTTTACCACCGTCGGAAGCACGGTTGATCAAGTGTATAATAACTTCATTCCTTCTGTTTCACTCCAGCGGAATTTCAAATCCAGCAGCCTCAACTTTGGATACACCAACCGGATCAGCAGGCCAAGCATTTATCAGCTTAACCCATTTGTCAACAGGTCTAATCCCCAGTACATCAGTACCGGCAATCCCAATTTACAGCCCGAAGTGAACCACAATTTTGAATTGAATTACAGCAATTTTTCTAAGTCCTCCATCAACATTGTTCTGAGCTATTCGTATTCAAAAAATTCCATCCAATCGGTCTCGAGCCTCCAGGTCGATTCAGGAGCAAATAATACACTCGATACAGTGACCTTATCCACCTACCAAAATCTTGGAAGCAACAGTACCCTTGGCCTAAATTTTAACCTCAGCTTCTCGATCATCAAGGATCTCACGGTAAGCATAAACGGCCAGACTTCACACGTTTGGTTAACGGGTACCTTCAATGGGCAATTCTACCGCAATGACGGACCTACGGGCAGAATTTTCGGGAATATTGGCTATAAATTTGGTAAAAATTGGCGCATTGGCATGTTCGGAGGAATTTACAGCGGCGACGTGTACCTGCAAGGCAGGTCCAGTGAATTTGTGTTTACCTCTTGGGTGGTGTCCAAAACTTTCTTAAACAAAAAAGCCACCATATCGCTGGTAGCAAATTGTCCCAATAGCCAATACTTTACTTCCACCTCCTTTACCAGCACTCCTCAATTCTACCAGACCACCTACAACCAAAACCTCTACCGTTCCTTTGCCATCCGGTTCAATTTCAAATTTGGCAAACTGAACAGCGACATCAAAAGAAATGTGCGAAGCATTAATAACGACGACACCAAGGGGGGAGGCAAGTCCAGCTCGGGTAATCAGTAGACCAATGGGGTCATGTGTCGCCTGCTGCGTTGTACGATCAGCCAACCTCGCAAGCAGATTCCATTTACCATCTTGGCTGAACAGTATCGACCGACTATCTCGGACACGAAATCAAGCCCCCTACTTGGGGTTTACCGTAAAGACTTCTAATGGGGAAAATCCTTGAGGAGGTGGCGGACCTCCGGGCGGGGGGCCTGACCTGTTGGTTGAATCAAAAAGCTGGCTCATAGCCATACTCGGTGGCGGACCACCTGGAGGGCCATTAGGCATGGGCCCACCTGCCTGCGCCCCACCAAAGGCGTAAATTTTATTGTTCAACACGGCAGCACTCATCCCGTTTCTTGCTAGCTTGAGGCTATCGGTTTGGATCCATTGGCCTGGATGGGAAGGATCCAGAAAGAACGTATTTTTCCGGGGCGCGTTGTGCTCCGTGGCTGTGGCCCGTTCACCTCCCATATAATAAAGGATTCCGCTCAAATTCACCATGGACCCCCCACCGGATCCAAGCGGCAGCTTGGCCGATATTGTGGTCCAGGTACGGGATTTAAAATCATAGCAATCGACATCGAGCACGGTTTGACTAAAGAACGTGATTTGGTTATTGGGGTCACGGTAGCTGGTATTTCTGCCTCCCGCCACGTAAAGTTTGTCACCGACCACAGCCGCCTCGCAATGATCGCGGATATGCGGTGCGTTGGGCAAGACAGACCACTGGTCGGATTGTGGATCATAGACATCAAACATATTTGTCGTTCCGCTAGAGTGGCCATGCTGAATTCCGTTGACCAAATAGAGTTTACCCTGGTACTGCGCAGCGCCGGCAGCTGCCCTTCGTCTGTCTGCCGGCAGTCCGGCTCCGGTCCTCCAGGTATCGGTCTGGGTGTCGTAAATATATACCTTCGACACATTGGTTTGGTTTGGGAAGGAGCCCCCTTCAAAGGCTTCCAGGATATACACTTTACCTTGGTATCCAATAGCTTCAAAATGATTCATGGCGACGGGAGGTGCGGATTTCTTGGACCATTGCAGGGTCGCGGGATCAAAAACTTCCACTGGATTTACTCCGTCCCCTCCTATCAAATACAATTTCCCGTCAACCGCTGCCATGCCGCATTCGCTTCGACCCCGGATTTGGTTGGACGTAGCCAAGGTATCCCAATGGCCTTGCTGAGAAAAAACTTGCCCGGAGATTAGCACCAGGATGAGTGACCATTTGGCGAGGTGCATGCAGTTGTTCATAATTGATGTATTAACAGGTCGTTGAGAATGTTGATCCTAAAGGTACATGAGCCGGATGGTGTCCTCTGCTGGGAGCGTAATTTTATTTTCGCCGGAAAAGCGACTAGTTTAAAGCCAAGAAAAATGCCATTTTTGCAGCTGCGCTCAATGCTGATATGTTGCTTGAGGATGGCTGGACTACTATGCTTACCGACTGACTGGAAGAACGTCCATCGCTAATTTGAAATCCCACGGATAAAATCTATCTTTTAGTACAAAACTCTCCTTATGTCTTTGCATAAAATTACCCCTAGAATGTGGCTGCTCAAGCTAGCTATTTTAGCAGCCGCCAATCCCCTTAGCGCCCAACATCTCCAGATTGATTTATTCCCTCTGTCCCAAACAGGCGGTCTGGTTGTCCAGAATAGGCAATGTGCTCCGTTGCAAGAAGCGAACCAGAAAGGTATCCGGGTATCCGAACACGGAGGTGATGGGGTAGTCTGGATCAACGGAATAGATTTTGCAAATGGAATCGTTGAACTCGATATCCGCGGAAAAGATGTCCTGCAGCAGAGCTTTGTGGGCGTTGCTTTGCACGGCCTGAGTAGAGATTCTTTGGAAGTGGTTTACTTGCGGCCGTTTAATTTCCGCTCGACGGACTCTACCCGACGCAAACATGCGGTGCAATATGCCTGCCATCCTAATTATCCATGGGACAAGCTACGGCAGGAATTTCCCGGGAAATATGAGAGTCAAGTAGATCCGCCCCCGGACCCAAACCAGTGGTTTCACGTCAAAATTCTGCTGCAGCATCCCCATATAACCGTGTACGTCAACCGCAGTGAAACCCCATGCCTGGTGGTTAACGAGTTGCCGTGGACTTCCCACGGCAAAATTGGCCTGTGGGTGGGAAATAATTCAGGTGGTGATTTTGCCAACATGTCGATCACAAGTCAATAAGATGCCACACAACGAAATGCGTCTTTTTGGATCTGGGCAAATAGCGTAGCCCCTTCCAACCATTCCATCCATGAGTCAGTCGCTGGACCAGAGGCATTCGAAGCCGAATCCAAATTATGGCCGGGTTCTGGATTTTTCAACATCCTTTTGCTCTACATTTATGGCTGGTTGTCTAAATTCCATGTCATGGTTGAGATTAAACGAAGGACCTTCCTAAAAAACTCGATTCTTGCGGGCGTAGGTACCTCCATATCAGTGGGGGGCTTGGCCCGGGTTGCCCCTTCCCAAGAAAATACCAAGCTCTCCGCAACACCTTCTGCCAAAGGAAAGAAAAAAGTCATCGTTGCCGGGGCAGGGATTACCGGACTTTGCTGCGCCTATGAATTGCAAAAGGCGGGTCACGAAGTCACGGTATTGGAGGCAAGTGGGAGATATGGCGGCCACGTACTGACGGGCAGGGATGGTTTGTCCGATGGGTTATATGCAGATTTCGGCGCCGATCACATCACCCAGCCCGGCTATGAGCGATTTTTTGACTACTGTCATGAATTTGGTTTGACGGCATTGCCTTACCCCAACGCCGAAGGTTCCGAAGCCGCGCCTGATCCACATGCACTGAAGATGATCGATGGCAAATTTTATACTCCGGAAATACTTGCTGATGCCACTAGACTGAAACAATTTGGATTCAATGAAAAGGAAATTCGCTACTTGACCGAAAATCCTTGGTCGCTGCTATATGCCTTGTACCTAAAACCTTATGCCCAACATTTCCAAGATCCCTATCAACCTTTTGGGGTAGGCTATGATGACTTGGATAATATCGCGGTAAGCGAGCTCTATAAAAAAGAAGGGGCGTCCACGGCTGCGTTGCGTTTTTTGGGCGGTCGCAACGAATCAGCACTCTACAAAACTTGGCGGTTATCCCTCATGTATTCCAGGGGCATTCCCCTGTCAGAAGGGGATACCTTCCACCTAAAGGGTGGTAATGAGGAGATGACCAAGGCATTTGCCAGCCGCCTGGGATCAAGCCTAAAATTGAATCATCCCGTCACAGCCATCCGACATAACCCCACCGGAGTGGTGGTAACCTATACCCCCTATGGGCGGGAGCCCCAGGCCGACATCGAGGCCGACTATTTAGTAAACTGCATTACCTTACCAGTATTCAGGAATATTCCTATAACGCCTGCACTATCTGCTCCAAAACAATATGTCCTAGATAACCTGTCCTATTCGTCCCATCCTTTCTTCGTCTTTGAAGCCAACAGTAGTTTCTGGCTGGACGACGGAATTGGCAGTATCAATATGGAATTTGAGCACCCAGATATCTCTTCTGTTTGGATGGAGACAAACCAGGTGGATACCAAACGGGTCATCTTGAAAGCATATGGTCCTAGTGGCCTTTCTGCCCAACGCGTCCTTGCCGCTTTTAGAGAAGTCTACCCGGGTAAGCACGACACGATCGAACAAGCCCTGACTAAGGACTGGTCAAAGGACAAATATGCCCCCGTGTGCGAAATGGAGCCCTTTCCCATTGGGCAGATGCATAAATTTTGGCCCCAGATTATGCTTCCGGAAGGGAGGATATTTTTTGCAGGCACCTACGCAGACAACATGAGCCGAGGTATGGAGTCCTGCATTCGTTCGGCGCAGCGGGTGGCCCTGGAAATAGATCAAGCTTGACAAAATTAGATTTCCGGCAGCTATGCTAAAAACCCTTTTGCTAATTGCTGTTTACTGTACTATTCCTTCGAAGGATCCCGACTGCGCCCCGCGGGTGCACCAAGCCAACCAGCGCCCCGTCGTCCAAATCCTCGCCCCCTTAAACGACAAGACTTTTTCTCTCCATACGCCCATTCATTATTCCATTCACGTCTCGGATAAGGAAGACGGTGATTCCCGGTACGACGAAATCAATCCCAACGAGGTCTTGCTGGAAGTGCGCTCGATGCCCAATCAATCCGCCCTACAAAAAGCCCTCCATTCGCCATTGGCTGATGACCCATCCGGGCTTAGCGCCTTGCGTACGTCCAATTGCTTCAACTGTCACGGCTTCCATGCTAAATTGATCGGTCCCTCTTTCCTTGACATCAATCGAAAGTACGCGCCTACCCCAGCCAATGCAAAGCTGCTTACAGAAAGTATTGCAAACGGGTCGACAGGCGTTTGGGGAAATGTACCCATGCCCAAACATCCAGAATTAACCCGGGAACAAATTGGCAACATAGTCCATTGGATGTTGCTTCTCAAAACCCAGCGAGATACGGATTATTATGTTGGGCTGCAGGGGACCATGCGTCTGGATTCCGTAGCAGCTTCCAGCAGCGCAGGGCTTTATTTGCTTACGGCAAGTTATATCGACCATGGAACGCAAAATGCGGGTTCGCGCTTGAAAGGCCAGCAAGCCATCCTGATCCATGGCAAATAGATCCATCGTATTATTTGTTCAGGAATCCCTGCTGCTGGAGCCAGTCAGCAAACCGATCCACCCATGTATCCGAAGGCTGGTCCTGCCGCTTCATGCCAAAACCATGTCCCCCCTTGGCGTAGAGGTGCATTTCCGCAACGTGGCCAGAACCTAGCCACTTATTGTAAATATTGATGGTTGTGGGCACTAGATTCAAATCGTCATCGCTGGCCGCGACGAGGAAAACGGGAGGTTCATCCCGTAATATTTGCATGGGTTGGGATGGGGGAACAAAGGCATAAATGGGCGCCACAAAATCTGGCCGGTCTTCCAGGCTATAGCCAAAGGAACAGGCAACGGCAAGTGTGCCTCCGGCCGAAAAACCTAAGATGCCAATTTTCTTGGGATCTATACCGAACTCAGTTGCACGCTTTCGAACCAAGGCGATCGCTTGTTTTGCATCCTCGATGGCCAAGGGGACTATCGGGGTAACCAATCTACCTAAACTGGAATCTCTAATGCGTTCGTTTTTCTCTTTCATGGGATTGCTGGTCACGCAGTGCCCCAATCTATACTTGAGTACGAAAGCTGATATCCCGCGCTTGTTTAGCCATCTCGCCAGCTCAATTCCTTCGGCGTTTACGTGCAAATACACAAAAGAGCCACCTGGGCAAATAATTACCGCAGGGCCTTGAGCGACGGAGGGGTCCGCAGGGAATAGCATCAAGGTGGGTTGAGCGACATTAAATACCAGCGGATCTGCTCGGTTACTCGTGCTATCCACCTGTTCCTGCCAGTTCCACAGTTCAGAACCTGGGGCAGGACCAGGCCACACTGAGAACGTTTTCTGCGCATGATCCTCGGTTGCGAAAAACAAAAGAATAAACCAGATCATTATCCACTTCATAGGGGCTGTTTAATTACTGCAGACTTGGAAAATGGCTAAAAAATGCGCCTTAGCCTATTGCGGAAACTTCCCAAAATAGGGTTTGCCGGACGATAATCCATGCTGTTCATAATTTATTAATCTGTGGAACTCAACGCATGGGTCCAAGAATACCCGGACATATTGCCTGGGTCAGTGCGCCATAACTAGAATGACCAGCTGGGGTAAACCTCTAGTGTGATAACATTAGATTTTTGAAGAAGGGAATTAGTTCCTGGGCAAGGATCGCGTGTTCGGCGACACTTGGGTGACCGGAACAACCCGACGGCTGCATAGGCGCAAAGAAAAATGTAGCCACCGGTTTGCTCGAAGGGTACCGGGCATCAATATCGCGCTTTACCGCCTTTAGGCAGTTCTCCAGTGTAGTTCTTCTTGCTCCATGTATCATGGGGCTGCTCAGCAAAGCGATCCGGGCTGCAGGATATTTGGATTTCACGAGTTGCACAAACTTGATATAGGTCCTAACAAACATTGCGCTGTCAAAAGCCAACCGCTGGTGCTTGCCGTCGCCATCGCTGAAATCGTTTGTCCCCAAAGCAATGCTGACGATTTCTGGTTTATACCTGGTAAAATCCCAAGCTCGATTACTCGAGAGCTCAAAATCTGCGTTTTCGTATACCTGAGGCATCGTGGGGCCATCACTATTCCAATTGCGGTATATACCTATTCCGCTCACGCTACTGAGCATAAAATGTACACCCAACGCCCTAGCTATCCTAGGCCCGTACGCATAATACGCATTGTGCTGATCCTGGTAGGAACCTATGCCGCACGGCGTCTCGGAAGGATCTGCCGCTGCTCCACAGGTTATACTGTTGCCGATAAACTCGATCATGGGCCCGACTGGCTCCTGCAGTGGCCGCAGGCCTTTGCCCGTGATTTCCCCTATGAATATCGGGCCCGTGGATGCTTCGGTCGCCTTATAGATCCAGACCGTATGCGTTCCTTGGCCTGTGGCCCAGATCTGCAGAGGCCCCTTGTCATGGCCCGAAATTCTAAGGCGCTTTTGGTACTTTCCGTCCAGTACATATTGAAGATAGCCATGTGCCGCCGTGTCGGTTAAGTAGGCAAAGACTGCACATTGGTCGCCCATGAATTGAAACCCAAAATGTGCAGCAGATCCGATAAGTTCAAGCTGGCCGCTAGCGCTAAGCAAAGACCTCCCTACTGGATATAGGGACGAGGCGGGGAGCCGGTCCTGTGTCCCGGGATCTGGCTGGCGGGGACAAAATCCCACGGAACATAACCACAGAATTGCTGTCAGACCGCGAAGGCTATTTCTCATTTATGCAGTATAGTTTTATTCATGCAGCAAGTGGCTATATCCTAACCTGGCCTCCTAAGGTCCATCTCCACACTCGGCGGTATCGATAGCCTGCCCGATATTCTCCCAGGCAATAGCCTCCGGACTACCCAGCGCCCAAGGCCAAGATTCCTGCCACTCTTCACCAAGCCCGTCCAGGACAGAAGTCTAACGAATAAATTTCCCCTCTGCTAAGATCCGGTCGAAGAAGAGCTCGCAGCATTCTGATTTAGGTATCTCTGCAACAGGCCTGGTACCGATGCTGCAATAGCACCCGTGATAGCAGGAGGTAACCCGAATTTGCTGGCCAAAGAACTGACTAACCCGCCAGTAATGGCCGAAGAAGCAAGGCTGCCTGATCTCAGGCTATTTTCAATCTCGGACAAAATACCCCCCGCCGCGGCTTGCGCGTTGCTCGAGTTTTGTATACCATTGGCAAGGTGGTTGGCAATTTCCGTATGTATTGCATCTGCCTGCTCACTCGGAATTGCTGAGGCTACCGCGGGGTTGGATCCCATATGGTCTTTGACCATTTGTAGTATGTCATCAAACATGGCAAATCGGTTTTGAGTAAATGAATATGTGCAAGTTAGCTACATTTTGATTGCCTTGTGGATCTGCCCCGGGGTCCCCATCTTCGCGGTAACCGCAACTATTTTATTGCATAGGCTTATCCCTTAAGGATGCCTCGGAGTTGGCAGCGCCGGTCAAAATCTAGGCTATCCTCGTATCTCCAGACTCTGTAGCTAGTTTCTTGACCGATGGGAGGGGCCAGGCGTGTCGAGGGAGTAGACTACCGCCTCGTAGGGCTGTAGTGTCAGGGAGCCCGTGCTGGAAACCGAGCCTGGCGCCTTAGGATAATTGCACAAAACCGGCCTTGCTCCGCTCATACTTATACCCAGATTTGCTTGCGCATCGGAGGGTGAAAAATTCAGTACAACAAGCATCTTGCCATCCTCTCCTTCGCGGGTATAGGCATAAATATGCGGATTTTCTTTATCTAGAATTTTGTACTTACCATAGATCAGGGATGGAGTATTTTTTCTGAGCTGAACCAACTTCCTAAAATAATTCAATACGCTGGTGGAATCCTTTTCTTCCAAGGCCACATTAATTACCTTATAATTCTGATTTACATGGATCCATGGCGTACCGGAGGAAAAGCCTGCATTCGCAGACCCATCCCATTGCATCGGGGTACGCCCGTTGTCTCTGCAGCTAAATTGAATTTCCTGCATATATAGGTTCATATCCGCGCCTATACGTTTTTGGTGTTCGTATTCGTTGAGCGTTGCCTTATCCCGGTATTCTTCGATGGTATTAAATCCGGGGTTCGTCATGCCCAATTCATCCCCATTATAATAAAATGGGGTTCCCCGCATGGTCAGGATGAACGTAGCCAGCATTTTGGACGATGCTTCTCGGAACTGGGGGCGATCATTACCGAAACGGCTTACCAGTCTGGCCTGGTCGTGATTGGAAAGAAAGATGGCCAGCCAGCCTTGCTGGGCAAAGGCGCTGTCCCAGCGGCTAAATACCTCCTTAAAATGCAGCAAGCTATAGCCTTGCGGTTTGGCCAGATCTACGCCGTCAAATGCATAGGCCATGTTTAGTTCATGTCGGTCCTGATCTACGAGGTTATGGGCATCCAAAAGTGAGTTGCCTGCCCCTTCCGCCACGCTTAGGACGTCATATTTGCTCAAGACTTCCTTTCTCATTTCCTGCAAGTAGCCATGCAGGTTACCCTGCATAGCATAATAGAGCGCAAAGTTCTTTGCAAAGTTTTCGGGAAACGCTGGAAATGTGGTATCCTTCGCCACAAACTGGAACGCATCGAGCCTAAATCCGTCAATCCCTTTATTGGCCCAGAATTTCATGATCTCGTATACTTCGTGGCGAAGCTGTGGGTTTTCCCAATTCAAATCGGGCTGTTTGCGTGAAAAATAGTGCAGGTAATAGGCATTGGTCAGTGTATCATATTTCCATGCATCGTGATTTACATCAAACAAGCTATAGCGGTAGGGTGGTTTCCCGTTCTCCGCATTCCACCAGTGATAATAATTACGGTAAGGGCTAGTGCGGGAACTGCGACTCTGTTTGAACCAATCGTGTTCATCGCTGCTGTGATTGACAACCAAATCCATGACCAGTCGAATACCACGTTTATGCAAACCCTGCAGCAAGGAATCAAAATCGGCCATAGTTCCAAAGTCTTTCATGATGTCACGGTAATCGCTCACGTCGTATCCATTGTCGTCATTGGGAGAGCTGTAAATAGGGTTGATCCAGACCACATTTATACCCAGGCTTTTCAGATAGTCTAGTTTAGTGATGATTCCCTTCAAATCACCGATGCCATCACCATCACTGTCTTTAAAACTGCGAGGATAAATTTGGTAGACTATGGCCTCTTTCCACCAAGCTTTCTTCAGGCTTTCGTCAGGCGACTGACCACCCCTTTGAGCTACACAAGCGAGGCCAAGTCCAAAAAATACCGAAAGGAACGCAGCCAAGCGAGTGCATACTAATTGTATACCCGTGAGATTGCTTTGCTTCATACGCCTAACAATGAATATTGAATATACCGGAAATATCCCCGACAGCCAATTGACGAGCCAGGCACCTAACGAACTCCTTCCTCGTTTGACCAACAAATGTTAAATCCTCCATACCCGCCCCAACCAAAAGTCCTTGCACAAAAAAAACGATTAAATTTAGACAATCTACTACATTCAATTTGACAAAAATGAAAAAGACTGCCATCATTGGCTTTTTGGGCATGCTTATTTGCCAACTGGCATTTGGCCAAAACGAGGACACGGCCGAGCTTAGGAAATTAAACCGGGGTTTCTTAGACGCAATCATTAACCGGGACAGCGCAAAGCTTAGCAGTGTCCTAGCGGACGACTTTATGCTAATTAATCCCGGAGGCGAAAAAAGAAACAAAGCACAAAACTTGGCCCTCGCTGTTTCGGCCAATCAACGTGTCGTTTCGGTTAATGTGGACAAGTTGGAAATCCGAATACTGTCTGCAGACGTCGGCTTAGTGACTGCCTGGACTACCAATGTCGTTGCTGTTGCCGAAAAGAGCATGACATTTCATCTTTGCTATCAAGATGTATACATGAAAAGAAAAAACAGATGGGTTGCGGTAGCAGCTCATGTAGCCTCGTTGGATAGCCAATAATGGAGGACGAATTGGAAAACCCAGCAGGTTCAGGGACTTTGTTTTCGGACTTTACCCCCACATCAATTTATCCAATTTCAGTGCCCAGCAGTGACACGGGAGCGAATTGCGGGACAGGAAACTTCCAGCGGCTATTTACTGATTTTATCAATATCCAGCGCGGTTCCGGTAATCGTTCCTGAAATTGTTACTTTATCACCGATATAACTGGACACTTTTTTGGGATCATTTATGGTGTACACTTTGTCTCCCACTACAAAGACAGGGGCGTATCCTTCCTTAATGCATTGTTTAGCGCAGGAAGCGTGTCCATCATTATTACCCTTAGCGCCGCAATGGGAATCACTGATGTATCCAGTCCAGGTGCCCTTATCGGCGGCGAATGCCGAAAGGGAGCAAAAAACGATAAGTAACCATGCGTATCTTTTCATATAGCAATGTTTAATGTGTAGAGATTTTCTACTTTTAAGTTACGCATTATTGCAGGCCAGGCCAAGACTATTTTTTACACCAGCGGGGAGTTACCCGATAACCCGTTGAAAGTTAGAATTTTGTCCGATACTTTGGGGCGTCACTCCGACCGCAAACTCTTCACGGGGTTCGCCAAAGCCGCCTTGATGGCCTGGAAGCTCACGGTAATTGACGCAACCAGGATAGAAAGCAACCCGGCTTGCGCAAAAATCCACCAAGTTATGCAAACGTGATAGGAGTAGCTCGATAGCCATTTATCCATGGCCCACCAGGAAACGGGAGAGGCAATCAACATGGCGATCAGTACCAGGACAAGAAAATCCCTGGACAGCAAAGCCGTTATGTTGGCAACCGAGGCACCCACTACTTTTCGAATTCCGATCTCTTTTATCCGATTTTCGGCCATATAGGCAGCCAGACCGAACAGTCCAAGACAGGAAATAAAAATGGTGAGGCCAGCAAAAAAGGCTGTTAAGATCCCTGTGGTCTGCTCGTTGCTGAATTTACGCGCGTATTCCTCATCAATGAAGTGATAGGAAAAAGGATATTGAGGATTATATTTTTTGAACACGTTGGCCACAGCGGCGATGTTGCTTGCCGTTGAACGCTTGTCATTGAGCTTTATATGGACCAGGTTGAACCAACCGGCTTGGGGACCAGCGATCACCATGGGTTTGATGGGGTCATAGGGGGATTGCAGGATGAAATCCTTTACCACCCCGATAACATGCCATTGTTGTCCGTTGTAGTCAATCGTTTGCCCAATAGGCTCTTTAAATCGCATCACTTTTGCCGCCGTTTCATTCAGCATAACTGCACTGGAGTCGGTTGGATAATTTTTGAGGTCCATATCTCTTCCTTCTAGCAGATGTAGTCCGGCAGTATGCACCAGGCCCCCATCGCTGTTGTAAAAATTAATTTCCGTACGGTCATTGGGATCTTTGCCTGCCCATCGAGCTCCGCCTGAACTCCAGCCTTCCGTAAGGGGCGCGCTGGTCTTGGTCACGGATACTGCAATGTCTTGATTTAACAATTCATTTTTTATGAGATCATAATTCTTCACGATATCACCATCGAGGAACGTATATATTAAGTTTTGCCTGTTGTATCCGGTCTCTCTATCCTGCGCATATTTGAGTTGACGTTCGACAATCAGGGTACAAACGATTAGGCCAATGGCAAAAGTAAATTGCACCACTACGAGTACTTTGCGGGGTGTTACCAGGGCATGCACTTTCTTGAACTGGCCTTTCAAAATGGACACGGTACGAAAAGAAGACAAGAAAAATGCCGGGTAGCTTCCGGCTACAATCCCCGTGAACGAGACGAACGCCAAAAAGGCAAACCAAAAGCGAGCTTGGTCACAGTGTAGGGCCAGTTGCGTGGTCATGAGGGCATTAAAGGCGGGCAAACAGAGCTGAACCAGCAAAAGGGCCAGCAGGCCTGCCACCATGGCTAGGAAGATGCTTTCCCCTAAAAATTGGCCAATCAAAGAAATGCGAAGAGCGCCAACCACTTTGCGTATGCCCACTTCTTTAGCCCGCTTCTCGCTCCTGGCCGTGCTCATGTTCATAAAGTTTATGCAGGCGATCAACAAGATAAACAGGCCAATCAACAAAAATACCTTGACCGTTTCAATTTTACCTCCAACGGGGACACCATTTTCAAAAGTGCCATACAGATGTAGCTTGCTAACGGGATAAAGAAAGGAATGGGTTGTCGTTGTTCTCGATTGACTATGTTGTATAACGACATTTTGTATTTTCTGATTTACCAACGACAAACTGCTTTTGGGTCGCAGTAAGACATAATTGCGGATGGAATTGTTTCCCCAAGTACTGTCGTCCTGATGGATGGTGCGCGTGAAGGAATAGGGCAGTAGGAATTCAAAATTAAATTCCGTGTTGTTAGGAAGATCGGCCATTACCCCGCTTACATGGTGGTCGTATTTATTATCTAATCGGATCGTTTTGCCTATCGCGTCCGAAGATCCAAATAGTTCAATGGCCAATTTTTGTGTGATCACCATATCCTGCGGCTCATTCAGCGCAGAATTGGGATCACCTTGCAAAAAAGGGAAAGAAAACATGGTCAGGAAATCAGGATCCACCATCGTGCCGACGATATTTATCTTTTTTTCGCCCACTGTAAGCAAAATTGTCTGATTCCAATTGAGTCTGGAAGACTGTTCAATCTCCGGGTAATCCTGCTTTAGGGTGGGGCCCAAAATGCGCGGCGTTACGTTCCAGCATTCTATCCCCTTGTTACCCCGGTCCCTATTCCAAGCCTGGTACAAGCGATCTGCGTGCGGGTAAAATCCATCGAAGCTTAATTCATTTTGCACCCACAGTAAAATAAGCAACGCGCTAGCCATGCCAACGGCTAGTCCGCTAATATTGATTATGGAAAACCCTTTACTGCGGCCCAGGTTTCGCAAAGCGATTTTTAGGTAATTTTTTAGCATATGCGAACAACTTTAGTTCCCTTCGTCTGCATCTGCGGTCCAACTACGTGCCAATCATACAAACATTTATTTTTCAATCAATTAGTAGCAAAAGGGGAGAAAAAATGTTCGCTTCTGGAACAGTCAGTGTCCATTTATGTGCCGCAAAAAAATCATGAGCTTGGATTTTGTGTTGAGGTCTTTGGGATTACTTCCCCCGCAAGTAGGATAGGAATGGTCGCCAGCTTTGATGGACCCCTACTTGCTTGGCTAATCCCAGTCGCCTTGGTACTATAGGCAACCAGGAGCTTTTGGCTAAATGTATTACCTTAGACCAAAAGCGTCGGGATATGAACAAAATGGTTACCCTAGCTCTGCTTTTCTTTACTCTTGGTCGCCTGGGAGCGCAAAATCCTGACCAGAAAGTATTTCTTTTTATGGCCACCAAGTTTAACGCTTTCAAAATTGACAATACGCTTACACAAAGTGCCTGGATGGACGTGCATACGCCAATAATGGTCAATTTGAAGACCCGCGATATCACCTTGTTCAATAGGGTCAAGCAATCCTTTCATTGGAACAGGATGGATCAAAGTGTACTTACGGACGGAACCCTGACCAATTTCGATTGCACAGACCAGGACGGGGTCCGTCTGAGCATCAAAATCATGCGTTGTGTCGAGGATACGTTGGTGCATTTATCCCTCGACTTGGAATATACCGACAATGAGTATCTCTACCAGATGAATAGCCAGAATCCGAATTAGTCTACTTTGACTGGGGGCTGCGCGCGAGAATCTGTTAGATTGGGAGGCCGTCGGTAAACCCAAAGACCCAACCCCCCCCGTCGCGCGGGTGCACGATTGCTGCCGATCACCTCCTCAAGAGGCCACGATGCCTTTAATATCAGCCCTGTCGTCCGGCTTATTTTGCAATTGCGCCACGCTAAACAGGAATTTAAGGGTAACCTGATCTCCCTCAAAAAGGAAAGTCAGGCTGTCGCCATGGACCGTTTCTATGAAGCGCCAAGTGAGCAGGAGTGTCGTGTCGTTTTTCCAGGTGGCACTGGCTGCCACTATGGAGTCAAAGTCAATCCTGCGCAAAGAGAATAGGCTATGGGGTTCTGGCTTATAATTTCCGGCCGTAATCCAATGATTTAATCCACAGCGGATGCGGATATCCGGCTTTCCCATTTCCTTCAAGGTAAAATCACAGTGATCATCGGCAAACGTAAATTGGATGGATTCGGCATTGAATGGATTCTTGTCCAGGATAAATTGCTTACCGCCAATCCTGGTTTCCGTCAACGAATGCGCGCGTTCAGCGGGAGGGTTATACGCCAAGGAACTTAATTTTTGCTGCAGAAGCCTGTAGCCCGCCGAGTTGCCAGGAAGGGAAAGTTCCTTCATTTCAGGAACCAAGACATCCCAAACAATTTGCAGGGTATCTTTAGTACTGATACTCTCGCTGGTAATGACTACGACCGCATCCTGTTTGGGAAGCACTATCGAGAATTGTCCAAAAGCACCGTCCGCCCGGAATCCTCCAGGTGGATTCAGCCAAAACTGGAATCCGTATCCACAGCCCCAACTGCTGTCGTTTTTTCCATTTACCATCTGACGGGAAGTGGCTTCCATGACCCAGTTTTGGCTGATCAGTTGTTTGCCGTTCCAGCGTCCCTGCTGCAAATATAATTGGCCGAATTTGGCCAAGTCTTCCGTGCGCATGCGCAGATGGGAGGCCCCCATGTTGATGCCTTCAAAATTCTCCGTCCAGGTTGCCCCCACTATGTCCATCGGGTCATACAACCTAGGTTTGAGGTACTCATGGGCCGTCTGGCCAGTGACTTGCTTAGCGATGGAACTAAGCATGAAACTGGCGCCGGAATTATACATGAACTGAGAACCCGGAGGAAAAACTACGGGCAAGTTTAAAAAAGTCTCCTCCCAAGTAACCCCAGGTGGAGAAGCTTCCAAAAGAAGAATGGAATCCTTTGCGTGGCCCACCGACATGGATAGGAGATGGCGAACTTGTAAGGCAGCAAGGTTCTCGCTTACTTGTTTGGGCAAGAGGCTTGGATAAAATTTAATCACCTGGTCTTGGGGCATTAGTCGGCCTTCACCAACCAAAAGCCCGATGGCCGTGCCCGTAAAGCTTTTGCTCAAGGAATAAAGTTGCTGCTTGTGATCGGCTGAATAAGGCGCCCACCAGCCTTCGGCAATGACGTGGCCGTGGCGTAGGATCATCAGGCTATGAAACTGCTGACCGATATCGCGGATGGCGTCTAAAAATCGTAAGATGGCTTCCGATGAAACGGCCTGTAATTCGGGCGCACTACGCGGAAGATGAACCGGTAAGTTGTTGCCTCGAACCAACGAAGCGAAAGCTAAATGACCAGCCCACCCCAGACCCATACCGGATAAACCGGCTTGTTTTATGAATGCTCTTCGGGCAATTCCATCTCTCGATTTACCTTCCGCCATGGGTTGATGTTGGCTTTAATGGTTTCCCAATATTAGGCAAATGCAGGCCATTTTGGTCTCCCCCGGGCGAAGGGGCAGCGTCCAATGCAATTTCCTGTCCTCTTTACCCGGCATGCTGCATACCTTGCAGGTCCATGGATTCCCAGACAGGTCCTTGGCAAGCGGCTGGTAATAAAGGCAATAGCAAGGATCAGCAACGCCTACTCTAAATCAGTCTAGCTCAGTGGTAGCAAAAACTACCCAACTGCGTGCATCCCTTCCATCCAAACTGGCTTAATCAAGTAATGAGAAAGCGCGACAACCGTATTTGGCAAATCGACCAGTCGGGCGGCCCAACTAAGGCTTGCCAAAAACGCATAAAAAAGAGCCCCCGTAATATGGCAAAATGCATAAATTTGAATACCAGGTGGCTAGACCCAAAATTCTTCCTCAGGAACTACCTAAGAGTTTTCTTACTCAAAAAATTAAGCATGCCGATTTACATGGACGTCCATCAAGTGCCGGGCCTGGAAGCCCACGACGCAGCTGAGGCCCATCGCAAAGACATGCTCATTCAGGATGAATACCACTGCAAATGCTTGACGTATTGGATTGACGAAGCCAGGGGCAATGCATTTTGTCTCATCGAAGCTCCGGATAGCCACGTGGTTGCAGCCTTACACCAAAATTCACATGGGTTAGTCCCTTCCAAAATCATAGAGGTTGAAACAGGAATAGTGGAATCCTTTCTGGGTAGAATTCAGGACCCTGCAGGCATTAAGGTTGCGGATAATGGACTAAAAGTCTTCAGCGAATCCGCATTTCGGATTCTGCTGGTAGCTAACGCAGTTGACCCTAACTTGTTGCGTTTTAGAGTAGGCGAAAGCAAGGCCAATGAACTACTGGGCAAACAAGAGGCTATCCTCAAAAATGCCATGTCGCTGCACCAAGGTCGTCTGGTAGAAGCTGCTGGAGATGGATACATTTTGTCCTTCACGACCGCTTCCCAAGCTATTTGTTGTGCAATAACGATACAAAAAAATCTATCTCCTTCTTTTAGGCGTTCAATGGCCCTTAAGCTTGTCATCAACGCCGGGGAACCTGTTGCCAAAAGCAATAGCCTGTTTGGTGATACCATCAAATTGGCCAGGAATTTAGGTACGATTAAAAACAACAATAAAATTATTCTTACATCGATCGTTAAAGAGCTTCTGACGAGCGGCTTCTCTGCGCAAGAAAAACAGCGCATCCTGGCCATTTCCCCCCAAGACGAAAAATTGGTGGAATGCTTGTTCGACGTTTTGGAGAGGAGCTGGCAAGACGCCAGTTTTGATGTTAAGGCATTTTGCCATGCTTTGTCTATGAGTAAATCGCAGCTGTACCGAAAAACAATGGGTTTATGGGGTTTGCCACCTAATGGGTTATTGAAGGAATTCAGGCTGGATAAAGCTCGGGACCTGCTCAAGAGACAGACCAATAATATTGCACAAACCACATTCGATTCAGGTTTCAACAGCCCCTCCTATTTCACCAAATGCTTCAAAAAGAAATTCGGCGTCCTTCCTGCAACTTACCTCAACTCGCTGCGCTAATACCGACTCTTCGATGGTTCAAAATTACCATTCTTTGAATGATTTGTTGTAGTGCAAGGTGGTTACCAATACTATCTTTAGCCTATTCAAAAAACCAAAATTTTATGTTATGAAAGCAATTAAAAAAAATTTGTATGTTCTGATGGCAGCCTTCTTTTTAACCAGCCTTACTTGTATGGCCCAAAGTTCGCCGGCTCCCGTGAAATCAACAAGTAATTTGAAGACCTATGTAATTGAACGGGACATTCCTGGCGCCGGTCAATTCACGGCGGAAAAATTAAAATCCATTTCCATTACATCCTGTACGGTGCTCAAGGAAATGGGTCCGGGGATCCAATGGCTGCAGAGTTATGTTACGGGCGATAAGATATTCTGCGTCTATAAGGCGGAGAATATTGAATTGATTAAGGAACACGCTGCCAAAGGAGGATTTCCAGCCAATGCTATTTATGAAGTTTCGACAGTGATTAGTCCCGCGACAGCCCAGTGATCGGGAAGCTTAAAATTCCGCGCGTCCATGGCCTGGGAATCTCCAGAAGTTACGTCTATTGGGACATTCTGTAAATCTGCTACTGGAATCCAACTGCAGACAGACATTCAGCGTTTACTTTGCACCCTGTTGCGACTTCCGATAGGGTGCATTTATGTTGCTTATTTGCGCTGGCTTGGTGCATTTATCGTATTTCTTACATTAACCTATATTGTAAGTTGCTTCAATCGGCACTCCTTTGACCAAGGTTTGATATACTACACAATACCGCTCGGTTAGTTTGGCCAGACTTTCCATCTGCTCCCCGGTAGCCTCCGCGTCGAGTTTAAAAGTCAATCGAATGGATCTAAATCCGACTGGTGCTTCCTTGGAAACGCCAAGTGTTCCTCTAAAATCCAAATCCCCTTCCGCCTGGACCACACCTCCTCTAACGGCGACTCCGATCGACGTAGCGACTGCGGCCAATGTGACCCCGGCACAGGCTACAAGCGCCTGCAGTAGTAGATCTCCGGAGCAGACCTGAAAGCCATTTCCGCCAGTGGCTGGATGCAAACCGGCATCAATGAGCGCCTTTGCACCCTTGACCGAGCAGGAAATCCCTTCCCCGATATTGCCTTCTGCACTTAAGGTAATCATGGCGGAATCAGGTTCCGCCTTATACTTTTGTTTTAGTGGAGCCTGTATATTTTTGAGTTCCATTGCATCCATCTTCCGAAGCTTTTAATTGTGAATACAAGATGATTATTGAATGACCTACCAAAGGATACGCAAGCTTATCTCTCTCATAGCTGCCACGCGAAAGTTTGCCCATCATCGAGCAATGGTTCCAATCAATGAGATTTTTCCACCGTTTGAAGAGGAGTGGTAAAAAACAATTTGGCTAGTCCGTGTTTTCCCATCGTGCGCTGAACCACGGTAAACGCATTGTATACTAGTATCGAACATGAAGCACCAATGGCAGTCGCCCATACGTGATAAATATCTCGATGGTCAAACACATAGGAAATTGCTGAGCCAAATCCTCCCGCCTCATGCCGCTTTTCAAATGCTTTCTCGAGCACCACCACGACCAGAACACCAGCAGAGTACATTAGGGTCCGCAAGCAAACATCCACTATTGGAGGTTGCCTTTGCACCCACCCTCCTAGTGATATGAGGTCCATGAGGATAATCACCTTAGCCATGATGAGTGCCCCGATGAGGGCTTGGCTCAACCCCTCGAATTCGATATCATAATCTTTCAGGTAAAGCTTCTTCATCACCATCATGAGGATAAATACAACGGCAAA
This sequence comes from uncultured Chitinophagaceae bacterium, assembly GCA_963742225.1. Taxonomy (GTDB): domain Bacteria; phylum Bacteroidota; class Bacteroidia; order Chitinophagales; family Chitinophagaceae; genus Puia. Next base: position 539,449 of record CAVULD010000007.1, read on the forward strand.
ATAGGCTGCCGTTCGGGCAATTGTTCTAAGTTCTTCGAAGATCTTTTTCAGGACTTTCATTGCAACGATTTGTGTTGGAGACAATCTAGAATTAAACATTTTGACATGCACCCAAGTAAAAACCCGTGTCCGCTTGCTCAAATGCCGACCTGTAATGCTGATAGAGAGCAACTCGACCCAGATAGCGACAAACCTACATCCATCATACCCAATCTAGACTCCAATTGATGCATGGATAAATATCCCAATTCATTCACACTTCATCCATCGGCGTACCCATCGATTGCCATTCTTGATATGTCACTCATTGGTCATTTTATCCCACCGGCGCGCCCGCAAACTTTCGATTTGTCAACCTCGTCCATCTGCGCCCGCGACTTCTAATTGACTGATTTAAGGTAGTGATATTTTTCCTCTTAGCGAATCAAAATATTTTATCCTCTCCACATTTCGTGCATGATTACTTGCTTTCGACTAGGGTTAGTCTAGCGATTACCTAATTGTTGGCAAATACATTGCGCTCCCCGTATGTTCTGCTGTCACTTGACTGATATCATGAAAGATGCTGACCCAGATCATAATTGTGTCTTCGGAAGCAGTTTACTTTTGGTTGGTAATCGATATATTAATTTCTAAACAACGTATACGCCTATAGCTAAGAAAGGACGGTTTTTTGAATTTTAAGCAATCAGACAAAAGGGGCGCATACGCCCCTTTTGTCTGATTGGCCATTTTTAACATGATTTTTATTCAAGAATAAAGCGCCATTTTCCCCCCCATTTTAAGTACTCGATCATTGGTTTTCAATCCTTAATTTGCTGTAATTATCACATTTGGCCTTGCGATTTACGCGATTGCCCTGTTCCCCACCCAGACTTCGGCGGTTGGGGTTCATGGCATCTGCGGGCCTATCTTTGAGGACCAAAATTTATCTTTCCCTTGTTTTTGTGCACCATGAAGTTGGAGATTCGTCGCCATTGCTCCACCAAACGAATTGGAAGCCCGACGTGAGACTTGTCATGGAATAAAGCTACGCATCGACCTCCAACCGAAATCCTGGGAAAAATAGTACCTTCATAACCCTGTTTTTGGCACCATATGGCATCAGCGGGTGACCGGGCCTTTGAATGCATTTGACTAAATACACAAATATGAAAAATGGTCTTACGGGCTTATTGCTTCTTCTTGCGGGCCCTTTATTCGCACAATTAACTGTTACAGAACAATTTCGAAAGATTGTCACCCTGGACCAAGCTCAACAATACATCGAGGCCAATAAGGAGTTGAAACCCGCGTTGCTACATCTGGTTTCCGGAAAGGACTCCTCGCTTATCGATAAACGATTGCTCAGGCAAACAAAAGGCGATATTTTTTCTGTTGGCTATGTCACCTATAAGGTCTTGGAAGCCACAGATACTATTGCCTTTCGAGCCAGCTATATCTATTTAGATGGATCCACCTTAACCCCATCCCAAATCGACAGCCTCAAAAAACTCATTTTGCAAAAATATGCGGACGGGGAGCCATTCGACAAGCTCTCTGACCAATTTACCATGGATGGCAATAACACACATGGAGATACGGGATGGTTTTTTGGTGAATTTCAGATGCCCAAAGAGTTCCAGGATGCTGTGCAGAACCATAAAAAAGGAGATATATTTTTTGTAGATCTTTCGGAGCGAAATTGGCATTATATAGTCAAAAAAACCTATGACGACAACGAAAGGAAAGAAATGACGGTTTTGCGTGCCAATGGCCGATAGTGGAGAAAGGACGCAGAAAACAGCTCGTAAAGCAACTTCATACGCTCGCGGCTCAAAAATTCAATGAACCCGCTATTGATCAGGAGGGGCGTGGATTAGGGAACAGGCTAGTAGGTTTCCATTTCCTCCTGCAAAAACTAATTTTTCAATTGACTATTAATTAATTGTTCCATCTCTAGACATTTGGATCGGGCATTGATAAAGGCATCCCGGCTTCGATTGAGCCTTTCTATCCGGAGCATTAGGGCGGCTCCCACATCATGGCGGAATATTGTGGCCTCGGTTCCTGAAAGTACATCTTTATGGTGGGCAAGTTTCGCCATGATGGCAGGCCTTGACGTAAAGCTCGTGTCGAGATTGATCTGGCAAGTCAAGTCATAGCTCCTATAGATTGCTGGAATAAACAGATCAGTATAATATTTTTTTTCAAATTCCTGGTTTCGGTATTGCGCAAAATTCGTTACCCGGTCGTAATCCATAAGCTTACTGAGAAACGCCATATCTCCCACGTATCGGAGCGAACCGGAAGATTTCATTTGTTCATAGGTCTCTTTGCGAACCAGGAAATTGCGCATCCACACGGCACCCATTTTTCTGGCAAAGGCAGCTCTATCGATAGTGGCACTATCAGCGAGCAGCCAGGTTAACAAGGAATCATGGTTTGCCAGGTGACGGCTATCCTGTTCAATTAAAGAATCCAAAATTTTGGTATTGGTCCTGACATCCACAAGCATGCTTTGCAAAAACTGATGAGCCCGCTTCTTTTCGACAGAGTGCTCTCTTTGGTTTTCTGCGATAAAACCGCAGAACACCGCCAGAAATAACATCAGAAATTCGTAAAAGTAATGCCAAATCCTTTTTCCAGGCGCATGATGCAGGTGCTGGGCGTGAGTATCCATATTGCGTAATTGCGGTTTACTTGGGTTCAATGAACATCTATGTCGGCCACGAGCAGGTGGACGGAAATTAGTTTACAATAAGGGCCGATGCTCTTTTAGTTTTATCCACATCGGCAAAATATACATAGGTGTCAGTAGCAGACCAGTATGGACGGGGACCTCCTCTACTTCCATAAAAGGTCTGGCTACTCCAAATAGTCCTCGGGCCGAATTTTTTGCCGTCGGAAAGCCGTACGGTAATCTCGTGGTCATTTACCATGATGGCATCCGCCTTCCTATCCCCATCCACATCAGCAAAATAGGTTCCCTTGCTTCCATAGAAAGCCTCTTCACTCCAATTCATCCGGCCAATAAACTTTTTGCCGTCAGAAAGTCGAACTGTAATTTCTTGGTCATTTACCTCTATGGCGTCCGCTTTACCGTCTCCATTCACATCGGAAAAGAACGTACCTCGGCTACCATAAAAGGCCTCAGTGGACCAATCTGAGCGATCGGTAAATCGCTGGCCGTTGGAAAGCCGAACAGCGATACCATTATCATTCACACTTATTGCATCAGCCCGCCCATCGCCATCCACATCAGCAAAAAAAATTCCTTTGCTCCCGTAAAATGCATCGGCAGTCCAAACCTGTGGATCGGTAAATTTTTTCCCATCCGAGAGTCGAACCGAAATGCCTTGATCGTGCACCGCGATGGCGTCGGCCCGGCCATCTCCATTCACATCCGCAAAATAGGTCCCTTTACTGCCGTAAAAGGCATCTTTGGTCCATCCTGTTCCGTCGGTAAACTGTTTGCCGTTAGAAAGCCTTACCGTAATGCCATCATCATTGATTACAATCGCATCGGCTCTCCCGTCACCATCGACATCCGCAAAATAGGTACCCTTGCTGCCATAAAAGACCTGCTCCGTCCAGCCGGCTCGATTAGTGAATTCTTTTCCGTTCGAAAGCCGCACGACCACTTGCGCACAGGCGCCAACACTGGAGCAGGTAAACAACAAGGCAAGTAATCGATCGTGCATATATCTAGATATAAATCAAAAAGTAATCAGATGCAGAGCTTTCTAGTTGGCCAACAGGTGGACTAAATTATCAAATTACAGGGGGCTTTTCTATTTTGTTTCCCGATTGAAATCCTCAGTAAATGTGGCTGAATATCTACCCCTCAACGTTGGATAGGCGCGCATTCTAAGAATTTTGCCGCGCTGGAAAATTATCTGCTAAGAACCCAGGTTGATAATCAACAATTTATAATAAGTTAGGTGTCTTGGGACGCTGTTTCCTGGCAAGTGGATGTAGATTTGCCCGCTCGACGCACTTTAGACCCTATAAACATGGACTATTATTCACCCGCAATCTAAGCGAGGAAATCAAGCATACACCGGCATGGCTTCCTTGCCCCATCTAAAGTTTATGTATTTTCTGCAGGGTTTCTCAATCCAATAGTAGGTCATGGAGGAAATTCCGATATGGAGAGTCAAAAATATCAGGCAATAACCTAACCCCAGCCAAAAGGGAGCCGTCTGGGCATTCTTGAGGTACTTAACTCCCGGCAACTTTATAAGGCCGGAGATTATAAATAGAAATATAGAAGACAGATAAATGGAATAAGAAATTTTACCTAAGTATTGGATCGCTCGGAAGTTGCACATCCGATGTAGTTTCCCGCTGTTCAAAGCGAAAGCATATACAAGCGCCACAAAAAGGATGATATAAAAACCATCGTTAATGTCAAAGTGTAGACAGACTAAGGTTAGAGCAATTAGCGCCAAGGCAGTTAGGTCCAGGCTAAACCATTTATGCCATTGCCCGCTCTGGTAGATTGCATACAGGAGCATACCAGAAACGAACCCTGCAAGTCCGCGCAAAAAACCAAAATCATAGCTCACATCCAGATTGTGTGGTACGATGGCCGTAGGATCAAATGGATCATGACGAGGTATCCAGAACATGATCGCGACATAGACCGTCACCACAGCCAAGCCAAGGATTATTCGGGCCATTCTTTTCTTCCAGTACATGAACCATACCAATAGGGGAAAAACCATGTAAGCCCACCATTCCGCGCTTATGCTCCATGATGGTATATTCCATGTAAATACTTTATTGATCCCGAAAGAATGTAGCAACAGAAAGTTAGCGGGTAAAGCTCGTGGGTCCTCGATAGGGCTCCAGCCATTGGTTGCCGCAGCAACCAGGATCAGAAACAGCAACGTAAAGAAATGCAGTGGATAGATGCGGGCGAACCTGGCAACTATAAATCTCCTGAAATTTGGAGCCCTGATGCCGTCTCTAAAACTGGATTGGTAGACATGGTAAATAATAAATCCGCTCATAATAAAAAATAAATCAACCATCAGATATCCATTGTCGATCAAATGGGATTGTTCGGGAAGAACAAACTGACATACCAGGACTTGAAAATGAAAAACTATGACCCACAATGCGGCCACTCCTCGCAAGGGAGTGAGGTTGGAAAGGTATTTGTGTGTTGGCTGCATAATGTGCAAGTGATGTGGTGGGTTAATATCTGAATGGCTGGCTTGTTCGCCAACCTTATACTGTGAAAAGTACGCAATTCTGTTCATGTCCATCTGGAGCTATCAAAATAAAGCGTTCACAAAACGATTACCATTGCCAGTCATTTAATCGAGCCAAGACTTTCACCTGCATGATTTTCTAAAGGGCCTAGGGGTTAGATCCCAATACTAGGCGGCTAAGGTGGTAAAGAATTCCCTTGGATTAATTGGATACTATTTGATTATCAGCTAATTATGAAAATTCAATAACCCCAATCTCCTAAAGCCCAAGCCTACTCTTTGCTAGATAATTTATCTTTAGTGGCTCGCTCTGGGGGTATATGCTGTCGCTGCGCCATTGTTTTTGAGAGTGATCGTTACTTGAAGTTTCTATGCATAAAAATTCGGATTAAGCTGCTGAACATACCTGCCAAATGCAAATGTTATCCCATGGCGAGTGGCTCTATTTAATCTTGTTGGCCAACGAGGCTAAGCTTGTAGATCGTGCTGGGTGGTCATGCTTGTTAACTCCAAGGGGGACAAGCAAGCTGAATATCTTGGAATTCCATCGTGATATTTCTTTTTGAATCCTGCAAATCCATATGGACCATAATACCCATAGTATCCAAGACACAGAAAAAGTCCAACCAACCTACTGGCTAACCCGTTTCCTTGTGCTACGTCTGTTGGGTGCTGTGTATGCGGTAGCCTTTCTGGTCGCGATTAATCAGATCCTTCCCTTGATTGGCTCTCATGGTTTGCTTCCTGTAGGCCTATTTCTGGACCGCGTCTCCAGTGGGCTTGGATCAAGAGGCGCAGGTTTTCTGCGACTCCCCTCCGTATTTTGGCTTACTCACTCGGATACCGCGTTGCTGGCAACGGCATGGATTGGCCTAGCACTCTCTTTGCTCGTGGTGGCTGGTTTCGCTAATGCCATCATGCTCGCCATACTTTGGATGCTCTATATGTCCTACGTGCACGTTGGACAAGACTGGTATGGCTACGGATGGGAAATCCAGCTGCTTGAAACGGGATTCCTGGCGATATTTCTTTGCCCTCTGCTCGACCTGCGACCCTTTCCCAAGCGTCCGCCGCCCATGCCGATCATCGGGCTTTTCCGCTGGTTGATCTTCCGCATAATGCTCGGCGCAGGACTAATTAAGCTTCGCGGCGACGAGGTATGGCGTCATGGCACCGCGCTATACTATCATTTCGAAACCCAACCATTACCTGGTCCCTTGAGCAGGTGGTTTCACTTCCTCCCCCGCGCGGTGTTAAAAGCTGGGGTATGGTATAATTTTCTGGCGGAGCTCATAGCGCCTTGGTTTGTCTTTTGGCCCCGGCTCGCTCGCCACGTTGCAGGATCTGTCATCGTATTTCTCCAAATTATCTTGTTGTTAAGTGGCAACCTTTCGTTTCTTAATTGGCTGACCATTATTCCCGCACTTGCGTGTTTCGACGACCTTTTCTGGTCCAAGCTTCTTCCGCGCCCGCTTGTCCGCAGGGCCGAAGCTGCGCGCGAAAAAGCTGAACCCTCCCGACCGATGCTAATAACTTCCTGGGTGGTCGTAGGTCTCGTCGCCTTACTTAGCATCCAACCGGCGTTCAATATCCTATCCTCCGAGCAGATCATGAACACCTCCTTCGATCCTCTCGATCTAGTGAATACCTATGGGGCATTTGGTTCGGTAGGTCGCGAGCGTTTCAATGTAGTCTTTGAAGGAACGAGCGGCGATACTGCAGATACCAGGGCGCATTGGATTGCCTACCCCTACAAGGGTCTACCCGTGGCGTTAAATCAGCAACCAGCGCAGGTCGCCCCCTACCAACTTCGTTTGGATTGGCAAATGTGGTTCGCGGCTATGTCTTCGCCCGACGAATACCCCTGGACACTGCATCTTATATGGAAGCTTCTGCACAACGACCCAGGGGCAATAGGCCTATTCGCCTCAAACCCTTTCCCCGGCAAACCACCTCGATTTATCCGGGCCGTGCTTTACCGCTATTCCTTTGCCAAGCCGGGAAATCCAGAAGGCCTTTGGTGGAACCGGGAACGCGTGGGAGATCTCTGGCTGCCTGCCCTGTCTGTAGACGACCCTCGACTAATAGATTGGTTGAAAAGCAGTGGTTGGATGCCTAACTGAATTTGATATAATACCGACTAGGGAATTGTTGCCTGTGCTCAGCCAAATGGAGTGCCTAGGGTAGGGCTTGAGCCCAGAAAAAACCCATCGGGCTGGGATTTGGTATACACGCAGCATTCATGGCATGAGGTAAAGATCGGCCTGATTGGTCCCGCGCTAGGGCATTGCCAGTTTATACAGACGGAGCGCATTAGTCCGCATGACCATAGTTGCGATTTCTTCGGCACGTGCAAGGTTGATTTCATGACCGGATATCATCACGGAAAGAGCCTGGGTAAGAGCTCGTCGAGCATTGAACGAAGAGATCCAGGCTCCAAGTTCCCATCCCAGACCTGGTCCTATGTAGACCGCATCCGAGCCAAACAGCACTTTTTCAGGAAACTGTGTAAGCCATTCCCGTAACACAACAGCCAGCTGGTCGGGCGGCCAGAGACGCGTCAGCATAGAAATATCGGCATAGACATTCGGCTTCCAGAGCATGGCGCTGGTGTGCTGAAAAAAGCTGCCTCCCCCATGAATAAGCACAAACTGCGTGTGTCGAAGATCCGGGTCGTTGAACACAGACTCCAGCAAGATTGGATCGCTGTCAGCTGCAACGTAATAATTTCCAAAGGCAGGGAAGGCGTGTATGTGGATTGCCATTCCCAGTCGGCCAGCTTCCCGACCAATATAACGAAATAGAAAATCTTGCAACACTTTATAGGCTTCGTGGGAGGGAATTCCGCCATGTACGTATCTAGCGTACACCTGGCTGGCCGCAGCCATCGTAGTTTTCTCGAAATGGAGGGATCGAAGGTAGGCCACTTCAAATTTTAAGGCGAGGCATCCACCTCTTTTTTGACTTTCCAAGGTAGCTGTCACCACTTGCTTTAAATACTGGTCGAGTGTTTTGGGCAGCTCCTGAAGCTTTAAGGCGGAAAGAAAATCCCGGAGATGGCGGTCTTCCAGTGGGAAAAGCTTCTCCCGGTCGGGTGTTACGGAAGCTTCCTGTTGCGTGGACAAGGGAAATAGCAGAGCGTCCACGTAAGCGACCCAACGAAACCTACTCGACGGCAGGCTCGAATCCATGAATAATCTGTTGGCCAACATCACCTCAATGCCGGCTTGATCCAGGGCCCAAGAGGGAAAATGACTACCCTGCATGCTCTTGACATCCGCTTCGCGTCGAATCAGGTTCTTCAGCAGCGAATCGCTTAACTGCGTTATGTCAAAGCCATAAACTGCCTTAACGGACTGTTGCCAATCGGGGCTTTCTGCTCGTAGGCGCACGGGTAGTTCGATAGGGCCCAATCCATCCAGCGGCAAAGCGTCAGCGCCTGGGTCATCAGGGTCGATGGTATTTGGATGAGCATGGTTGTCGACGGCCCGGATCTGGTTAATAAATCCCGCAAGAGCCGTATCGGTAGGAATAAGGTTCGTACCCTCCGCCGCGTCCGGCGACCGCTCCCTGCAACTGAGCGGCAAGGACAATGCCAGGGAGCAACTGGTTAGGATGATCAAAAAATATTTCATACTCATGCATTTATTAAGTTTCTCTGGCTGAGCCGTCCAACTGGAACAACCCTGAACGGTAAAATTGACCACCCAAGAGGTTTGTTCGCCAAGGCGCATTCCCCTGGTAACTAATTTTTTTGATACACAATGTTTCCCCTTTCGATGGTAGCTACACAACTAAACGATTTGGATCCTTGGATTTTTTGGTGCGTGCAATCAGAGAAGGTGAATTGCCCAGGTTGGAGCGCCAGGATGGTTATATCGGCAACGCTTCCTTCCGACAAATTCCCCAATTCCTTATGGTTGATCTCTTGGGCGGGATTCCAAGTCACCGACCTAATGATTTGGGGGACTTTCATCCCTAAGGCCAGGAATTTGGACATTAGCAACAGGATATCATCAACCGAGCCTTGGCTTGTCCTGGCGTGCATGTCCGTGCTGATAGAGTTTGGATAAAAGCCTGCCTGCATAGCAGGTCTGGCTTGAGAAAAGGCCAGGCTAATTGCTCCTGCACCCACGTCAAAAATAATCCCACCCTGCCTTTTGGCAGTCCACACAAAGGACCTCAATTCTCTGCTATCTGGTGCAACGATCGATTCTCGGCCTTTGACTTGGGCGAAACAGTGGGTATAAATATCGCCTCGGCGCATATAGTTAGCAAACAATTTCTCCATAGACAATGGCGCATCACTGTTCCCGAAGTCAACCATGAGGGGCACCCCTGCGGCCTTGGCCGCTTGGATCGCTTGTTCCACAGGATACCAGTCTGGGCCTTGATAGTGCGCCAACTTGATGCCTACTATCTGCGCTCGGAATTGGCTGACCGTCTTGGCAGTTGCCAGGGGATTCATATCCAGTCTATCTTGCTCATACCTTCCTCCACGCATGCCAGCTCCCACAATATTCAAGAATGCAAACACGCGGGTCTTTGAGCTATCTATAATCTTCTTTTTGAATTCCGCAAAATCACGCCATCCGGATGACCCAGCATCTACCACCGTGGTTACGCCTGATGTGGGTGCAAAACTGTCCGGCAAAAGGGATTGCGGCCCATTACAATAAGATCGTTGAGCATTGGATCCCCTAAACAGATGGGTATGTATATCAATCAGACCAGGGACAACAAACTTTCCGCTGGCATCGATAATCTGCTTGGCGGACTGAGAATCAATCCTGCTTGCCATCTTCATGATTTTGCCTTGGCTGACGCCCACGTCCAGGATGGCATCGATTTGGTTTTTGGGATCGATCACGTGCCCATGAGAAATTACCAGGTCGAACGGCTGGCCAAATGCAGCTTGTAAGCCTAATACAAATAAAAACAGTAACTGTATTCTTAGCAAGTTGAGCGTTTTTAATCTTCAGCAAACTGGATCCATAACCCCTCGGAGTCTATCCAACAATACAAGTGCCTTGGGGCTATCCTGTCTGGAGATTCTAAATTACCATTTAAAAATAGATGAACTTTTCCCCGCAGCGACTGGATACCAAGTCATTTTTTTGGTCGCCCGACCGGCTGGTTAGCACAGGTCACCATTTCTTGGCCACTGCAATTTCCTTTAGCGTACACAGTGGGCCCAAATCCGAACACGGGAACAAGAGCTTCGCAACAAAAAAAATTGATTACCATGCAGTTATTGAAATGGCATAGATTTGGCTCGAGTGACCTCCATAGATTTGGGCTCACCAAAAATCCTTCATGAGATTACGCCATACATTTTCCCTTTGGGCCATGGTTCTTTTGTGTGCTAATGGGTCCATCGCCCAATCCGTAATACATTACGATTTAGTGCATTTACTGCAAACCAACCAACTCGTCTACGATTCCCTCCAGCAAACCCGGGTATGTGCCAATACTTCCAAACAAGCAATTTCGACCAAAGGGATCGTATGGCTGAAGGGCATTGACTTCGCCGATGGGACTATAGATATTGACCTTCGAGGAAAAGATGTCTTTTTACAAAGTTTCTTGGGAATTGCCTTTCATGCCCCCGATACATCGTCCTACGATATAGTTTATTTCCGGCCATTCAACTTTCGTCACGCGGATACAGCCAGAAGGAGATGGTCCGTTCAATACATGAGCTTCCCGGATCAGCTATTTGATAAACTCAGAAAGGAACATCCGCTCGTCTACGAAAATGCAGTAAATCCGGTCCCGCAACCCGATGATTGGTTTCATGCAACTATCTTAGTCAAGGACGGTTGGGTTACGGTGTACGTCAATCACGCCAAGAACCCTTCCCTGCATGTGCATTTATTAAATGATTGTCGAGATGGTATGCTGGCTCTCTGGGACGACGAGCTGAGCGGTGATTTCGCCAATTTAGTAATCAGCCATTAAATATCTCCAAAAGCCAATTGATTTCTGCGTTTTTCCCAAAGCCAAGGTCCAGCTCTCGGCCTTGCCTGGCAAGGCATATTTTCCATATTGGATGTCCCGATTGCCCCCGCACATGTTGAGTCTGTGTAAACTCCCAGGCGCGATATCTGCCGGAAGAGAGCTTTTTCCTTAGCAATATTTCCGATATATTCGTGTCGCACTCCCTGGCTTATTCTTAACCCATAGTTCGAAAAATTCCAAATGGCTCAAACCCGTCAACTGGCCGCTATCATGTTTACCGATATAGTTGGGTACACAGCCTTGATGGGTGACGATGAAAAAAAAGCCTTCGATTTACTGCGCAAAAACCGACTGCTGCAAAAGCCATTGATTGAGCAATTCCAAGGCCGATGGATCAAGGAATTGGGGGATGGTATTCTGGCCAGTTTTCAAACAGGAACAGATGCAGTCAATTGTGCCAAAGAGATTCAGCAAGCTTGTTTGAAAACTCCGAACCTGAAACTCCGAATTGGTATCCATCTGGGCGAAGTAGTATTTGAAGAAAATGATGTTTTTGGTGATGGGGTGAACATCGCATCGCGTTTACAAACCTTGGCTCCTATTGGAGGCATTTATATCTCGGAGGCTGTCTTTCGCAACATTGAGAATCAAAAAGAATTAGAAACGGAATTTGTCAAAGAGGAGCAATTAAAAAATGTCAAACATCCGATAAACATCTATCAGTTATTGATCCCATTGCCGCAGCCAAGTCCATCGAGTAGCTTTTCTAAACAAACCGAAGCAAGCACCTCGAAAAAACCCAATGATCAATCGATCGCTGTTCTTCCTTTTGTTAATATGAGTAACGACATGGAGCAGGAATATTTCAGCGACGGCATATCAGAGGAAATCATTAACTCCCTGGTCCAACTTCCCCGCCTCAGGGTGGCGGGACGCACCTCTGCTTTTTCCTTTAAAGGCAAAAACGACGACCTGCGGCTTATCGGGGAAAAACTGGGAGTATCCAACATATTGGAAGGCAGTGTACGCAAATCGGGAAGCCGGGTTCGAATCACAGCCCAACTTATTGAAGTAAAAACGGGATTTCATTTGTGGTCGCAGAAATTCGATAGGGAACTGGTAGATATTTTTGATGTGCAGGATGAGATTTCAAAAGCAATAGTTGACCAGTTGCTGGTCGAATTGGTCAAATCCGAGGATCGTGCCCCTGCTAAGATTACCACGCGCAATATGGAAGCATATAACCTCTTCTTGAAGGGAAGGTTTCATTGGAGTAAGCGCACGGCCGTGGGGCTTAAGAAGAGCATCGAATATTTTGAACTAGCCATTGCTGAGGACCCAGGCTATGCATCGGCTTATGCCGCCCTGTCTGACAGCTACTCCTTGCTTTGTGCCTACCACATCATGTCGCCCGAAGATTCGATCTTGAAATCCCGCACCATTGCCCGAAAATCGGCGACCATTGATCCATCCTTGGCTGAGGCTTTTGAAGCGATAGGCCATGTGGAATTGCTTTACGACTGGAATTGGGAGCACGCAAGGCAGTCCTACCAGAAAGCCCTCAGCCTCAACCCCCATTACGCTACCGCACTTCAGCGTAATGCCTTGCTGAGTGCCCTTTTTGGGCAACACAACGAAGCGCTCAATGAGATTATGCAGGCTGTTGATCAAGAGCCTCTTTCCCTGATTATCAATACCGATGTTGCCTTGATCTACTTTATTCAGCGCAATATTCCACTGGCTATGGAAAAATGCACAACGATCTTGGAAATCGATCGCAAATTTTCGGTGGCCTTATTTGTTATGGGTCTTTGCTATGAACAGCTGCAGCAATTCGATCGGGCTCGAGAATATTACCAAGAGGCAGTTCAATCCACTGGCGGCAACACTATTTTTCATAGCGCCTTAATTCATGCTACGGCTAAATCAGGCAATATGGAGGAAGCCGAAAAGCTCTTAACCGATTTGAACAACCGTTCTTCCACAACCTATGTATCACCCTATTCTTTGGCTTGCGCCCATTTGGGATTCGGTGACCTGGCTAAAGCCATGGATTATCTGGAAAAAGCCGTGGATAGCCATTCGGTTTGGCTGATCCACCTGCACATGAAATCGGACCCCCGGTTGGATCCAATTAAAGGTCTAGAGCGCTTCCACGCCCTTTTAAAAAGGATGGACTTAAATTAGGTCATCCCTTAAGCAATTGGAGCGGTGTCGATTTGGATGGCCTATGCCAAGGAGTTTGTGGAAGATCATTTGCAAATCGGCTAACCATTCCTTATTTGAAGCTTGCTTCATACGCATTAAGGGGCGTCCTAATTTTTGCGCTAATCAAATTCCCTCGTCATCTCCTGACAAACGTAAATCTTGCCTTGGTGCACTTCTACAATGGCCTTGAATATTTCCTCCGGAGGAGAATTCTTTGTCAGAAAGCCCATCGCGCCATGGCGGATCATTGCCTGTGCCAATTCCCGGTGGTTATAAAAAGAAAGGCCGATAACTTTCACCTTCGGACAACTTTTACGGATCAACCGAGTAGCTTCAATTCCACTAATCCCACGCAGTCGAACATCCATGATTACAATATCCGGGCACAAGTGCTCAGTCAGGTCAATTGCCTGATCAGCTCCTTCAGATTCACCAACCACCTTAAAGCGAGGGTCCTGATTAAGAAGAAATGTCCATGCTTTTCTAATCAATGGATGGTCGTCCACAAATATGATGGTAATTGGGTCCATTTTTTATGCCTGCAAAGGTTATACACGCATAAATAACCAACCTTCGTAAATCAAATAAACTTCTTTGATTTTCAACCCAAGGTGGTCCGGTAATTGAGGGGGGAAACATTTTCGGACCGTTTAAAGAAGGTCGTAAAGTAATTGGGGTCGCTGAACCCCATCTGGTGAGATATTTGCTTAATAGGCAGCTTTGTTGTATGAAGAAGATACTTTGTCTCTAGCAAAATCCTGTTTTGAATCGACTCTTTGGCCGATAAGCCGGTATGTTTCTTAACCAGTGCATTGAGATGATTGGGATGCATTAATAACCGTTCCGCATAAAATTTGACTGAGTGTTCCGTGGCAAAATGCATTTCAAGTAGATCGATAAATTGTTTGATGAGGTCTGAGGAGGCCAAATTCGAAGAAATATGCTGGGCTTGTTCAAATAATCGTTCGCCCAGCAACAGTAGTTCTACAATTTTTACCGCAACGAGTTCAGTGTTGATATTTTCGTCGCGCGTTTTTTCGCGCAAAATGCTTGCCAGAATCTGTCCCACCTCATCACCTTGATGTTCGTTGAGATGTAGATATGGTTGAATGGAAGGTGTTAATAATTTTTTGTTTACGATGATCTGGTGAGAAAAATTATTTTGCAAAAAGAAATCGATGTTAAAAAGCAAGACATAGCCTTGCGTATCGATCGCCCAATTTTTACTCGAAGTAATAACGCGGGAGGGGATTATATAGAATGTATTTTTCCCTGCTTTAAATTTATGAATTCCACTGATTATTTCGGCTTCACCTTGGGTTAAAAAGCAGATCCGGTGATAGGACCATCTGTTTGGTGGCGCAGCCATCCTGGAATCACGCAATATATCCTCCAGCCTATGTATTTGAAAATTGAACTTGAAATGATAATTCTTATCCAGATCGACCACCCCCTCGTTGGCATATTGACGCAGGGCTTTCTTAAACTCACTTATTCTTACTTGATCATCAGGCATGTCTGGTCTAATTACACGAATAAGTTAATTTATTTTTGCCGAATGGCAAAGCAGGTCACTTGGGCGAATTATTGCCCCAGACCTTGAGTTATGGACGCCAAAAATTCCAGGGTTGACTGACTCGGCAAGGGTCAACCCTGCCGTTCCATAAAACGCTGCAGACCGAAGTCTTTTTGCGTAGGCTAAAGATCAGAAACAGGCCCAACTATTTATGTGCCGAGTCCAATTCTTTTAGCAATTCCACAACCGCTGCCTGCAATTGATCATCCGTTCCTCTGGCAATCCAATCGGGCGCATTTTCTACGGTGATATCCGGAATGGCCGGACCCAATTCCTCATTCTGATCGGTTCCTTTGACGAACCAGCCCCGCAGGGGAAGCCTGACAAAAGATCCATCCATGAGTGTCTTTCCCCCAGTCGAAATCACCGAGCCGTTAGTGGGCATCCCTACGAGCTTTCCGATTCCCAAGGTCTTGTAAGCATGGGCAAAGATTTCCGCATTGGAATAGCTCCCCTCATTACACAGGGCTATGGAAGGCTTGGTCCAGGCGCCATAGACCAGTCTTTCACCAATCGGGTAATATGGCCGGAATTGGAACTTATCCCTTTCCAGATTTTCCGCCGCCCCACGGGGTATGGTATAGGCATGTTGTTTGTAATTGAGTATGGTCATCAAATAGTCTGTGGTACTTCCTCCCCCGTTATAGCGTACATCAATAATCAAAGCTTCCTTGCCATAACCGGCAGCGGTGAATTCTCGTTCGACCACTTCAAAACTGGGAAAATCCATTTGCCGGATATGAATATAGCCTAGCCTTCCTTTGGACCAGCTATCTACCAATTTGCGCCTGTTTTCCACCCATTCCGCGTACATTTCATCGCGCAGATCTGAACTTAACCTTATCGCAATTTCCCGGGTCTTCCCATCTTTTTGCTTTACCGTCAACAGCACTT
Source organism: uncultured Chitinophagaceae bacterium (assembly GCA_963742225.1). Classification (GTDB taxonomy): domain Bacteria; phylum Bacteroidota; class Bacteroidia; order Chitinophagales; family Chitinophagaceae; genus Puia. The sequence goes on from CAVULD010000007.1 coordinate 555,289, forward strand.
TTTCATGCGGCCAGCCCGTAAGCAAGCTATAAAAGTTTTCCTTGGCCAGTACCGGATTGCTGTTCACGGCTACAATGATTTCTCCTTCCGCAAGTTTGCTCACTGTTTTGTCCGCCGGAGAACCAGCAATTACATGCATTACCCGCATGCCACCTTCCACCGGTTCGAGTTCTGCTCCAATCAGCCCGGTAGAGTCCTTTTGCGTCTGTACCCGGCTGGCTGCCGTGAACCCGACGTGACTGGAATTTAGTTCCCCCAGCAGCAGATTAAACATATCGCGAAAATCGATGCTTGTGCTTGCATAAATGCAGCGCTCCTTATACTTGTCATGCAATTTTACCCAATCGCGTCCATTAAAATTGGGGTCGTAGTAGCCGTCGCGGATTGTTCTCCAGGCTTCTTCATAAACTTGATTGCGCTCCGCCGCATAGTCGATCGAGAGGTTAGCCATATACGGCAACGGTTCGATTGTCCCGGATTTTAGCTCCACCCGAACAAGCCCACTGCCCTTGGTATAATATAAATACTTAAAGTCCTTGTCCAGGGTGACGTTGGACGGATTCGTGCCCCCTTTGGTGATCTCCTTCAAGTCTTTGCCATCCCATTTGATGCTGTACAGATCCCGACCTTTGGCGGTACTGCTTGTGGTAGTATAATAAAATGTCTCCCCGTCCTTCGAGATTGATAGGTCGTCCTCGTCTCCCGGAAAATTGGTTACCTGAACTACCCGTTCATAGATTTTGTCAAAATCGATGGATACTAGCACCGGTTTTTTCTTTTCCGCCTTCTGTCCACCGGGTGCCTCGCTATCCATTGGCGTTTTATCTCGGTCCTGCCAATCCTGCTGCGACTTTTCCCAATCCTCCTTTCTTAGCCAAACGAACCAAATATCGGTGCTTCGGCTTACGCTTCGGGCCGAAAGAAAAGCAAGTTTGGAGCCATCGGGACTCCAATACGGATGGGTGTCCGGCCGGGGGTGCATGGACACATTAACCGGTTTGGTGGAATTATCCGCCGCTTGGATAAAGATCTCCTCATTAAAATAGAGATCGGTCTGAGAATAGGCAAGCCATTTATTGTCCGGACTCCAAACCACGCCGTGTGGAGTAGCCCAGGTGTTACTCAGGATTTTTTCGGAGGACAATTTTCCTTCGCTGGAGATATTGGCAACAACCAAGGTACCCCTACCTCGGATATAAGCGATTTTCTGGCCATCCGGCGACATGACCGGACTAGATTCATCTTCGGCGCTGTGCGTTAGACGGACCAACTCATGTTTTAGACTCCGGAAAATATTATGTTCGCCAGTGTCGCTCGACCGAACCAGATACATTTCGTAGTTGCCTTCTGCCCGATCGCTGCAAAACACCAAGGAAGAATCATTCAGCCAGGTGGGCTCCATGTCCCGAAAAGGACTGTTAGAAACGTTGATGCTTCTGGGCTTTTCCTTGTCAGTCTCTTTGATAAATATTTCTCCCCGGACGGAGTAGGCCAGAAGTTTACCGTTTGGTGATACGGCGTAATCGGAAGCGCCTGAAGAGAAGGCCTTTTGTTCCGTAGGATCCAGGTGGTCATCTGCATTGATCTGAACGTCCAATCTTACAACGGATTTAGATGTCGTTTTCATCAGGTAAAGACCCATCTCTTGTTCAAACACAATAGCAGATCCATCCCCAGAAATGCTGAAATACCTGATCGATTCATCTCTAAAAGACGTCAACTTCTCTGCAGTTCCCACTTGTCCTTCGTCATCAATTACCCAATGATATAGATTATAGGCTCCGTCCACACTACTTAGGAAATACAGGCTGCCGTTTCCTGCCCACTTAGGCTGTATATTATTGGCTTGAAACCCAGGCAACTTATGATACGTCTTCTTCTTGGTATCAAAAAGCCAAATTTGCCGGTGAGAGCTGCCGGTATAAGCCATTCTGGCTACCGGGTTCGCATCGCCGCTGACATAGACCATCCATCTTCCATCCGGAGAAAGGACTGGATCCCAGCCTACAGCGTCTAATATCCGCGTTTCGGTGCCACCCTCGGGATTGATGGCATAGACCTCCGGGGGTCTTTCGATAGCATGAAATTCCCGGCTGGTGGAGAAGAGGATTTTGTCCTTAACGGTCCAACTGGAAATCATGTCATCGTTAGAGTGGAAGGTGAGTCGTCTGGCCGAACCGCCTTGGGTTGGCATGGTAAAGATGTCATAGTTTCCATAACGAGCGCCAGAAAAGGCAATTTCGCTCCCATCCGGACTGAAAACCGGGTATCCTTCATACGCATCATGCACGGTCAGTCGAGTCGCTCTGCCTCCTGAGGATGGAACCGTCCAGATATCGCCCTGAAAAGAAAAGGCCACCAAGCTTCCGTCTTTGTTTATGGCTGGTTGGCGCCATAGCAATGGTTGTTGGCCATAGCCAGACAGCATCAAAAAGGGTAAAACAAATGCACACCCAATTGCTTTTCTTATTCGCATTAGTAAATATTTGTGGATTTGCGTATCAGAATTATTAGTGGATAAATGTACAATTAACTGGTCTTACCATCGCACCAAATTTAGCACCAAGCCAAGTAATTTCCTTAGTAGGTAAGCTAACAAGAGATGTTTTTGGATAAAGAGCTACAGTAACTTACGACGTGCCAATTGCATCCTGTAAGTCCTAGGCTACCATCCCCGCGCAAAATATAAAATCCGTTGGCTTTTGGCCATTTCTGCAAAATTTATGGGCATGAGTGACGCCATGTAGAAGCTACCAAAGGGCGGATTGAATTTTTACTTTTCTGCCTCCCTGGGTATCCTACCACCCGTATGCATGTATGTAGATTTGTTTTGACCCTCTACACACACAAACCACCTGTATAGTTTTTCCAGGACGAGTCAGATTGGTGCATAACTGGGCACCCGATGTACGATATCGAACAGTTTTGGGTCCAATATTGGCGTTAACTTATTGTCTAATAATCGCTTATAATTTGGGCATTTTCTTGGATGCCGTAGGCCTAGTCTATGTGTAATCTCCCAATTCAACTTATCGGCTGCGTTAAAAACTATGTTTAGAAACTACGTCAAAATTGCCTATCGAAATTTGTTAAGCCACAGGTTTTTCACGGCCTTAAACATATTTGGGCTCTCACTTGGCATCGCGGGAGGAATAATCTTATTCCAGTTTATTACCTATCACCTAAGTTTTGATCGTTATCATCGACATGCTGCACAATTGTTTCGCGTTGTGACGGATCTGCATCTGGCCGATGGTTCAGTTGAATACGACCAGGGCACGCCCCTGAGACTTACAGAGGTATTGCAACATGAGCTACCCGAAATACAGGACCAGGCAGTGCTTCTAAGACAACATTCTTTTACAGTCGGCATACCCCTAGGTGGCAATTGGAAGTTTTTTGTTGAAAGGGAAAATAGTGCATTTACAGACCAACACTGGTTTACATTATTCGATTACCACTGGTATGAAGGAAATCCCCAGACATCTTTGAAGGAACCAAATACAGCCGTTATTACAAGAAAATTGGCATACAAATATTTTGGAAAAGAGGAGCCTGTAGGCAAAACAATCAGGTTAGATAGCAAATATAATGTTACAGTCACGGGCGTATTGGAAGATTACCCCAAGAACACGGACCTAAAAGTCGATCTATTCTTATCCCGATCGTCTTTTCAATCATTTTACCCTGAACTTGAGGCGAACATGTCCAGAAATTGGGGGGATATCAACTCCACTACGAATTCATATCTATGGTTACCAGGTGGCGTACCGGATAAAAGACTAGAAGACTCGATCAAAAGCATCACCAGAGCAGTCTTTGGGGCAGATATGGCCTCGGCATATCAGTTTCATTTGCAGCCGCTTAAGGCTGTCCATTTTGATATTCGCTATGGCGCTGCAATACAAGGATCTTTGCTTTCTACCCTGACTCTGGTCGGCCTTTTCCTAGTGCTTATTGCTTGTTTCAATTATATCAATCTTGCTACCGCCCTAAGTGCAAAACGCGCAAAAGAAATTGGTACACGCAAGGTGCTCGGAAGCACTGCATCTGGTATATTTTGGCAATTCATCACCGAAACCACATGCATCGCAATACTGGCCACCATTCTTTCCCTTGCGTGGATCCAACTGACCCTTCCCTTTTTAAATGATTGGTTGCAGATGAACCTGGGTTTCAATTTCTTGCAGGATAGAGGTCTTTTGTTGTGCTTATTGCTCATGATGGGTATGGTAATAGTGGCGAGTGGCTTCTACCCGGCCCTAATTTTGAGTCGCTGGAGGCCAGTAGACGCACTAAAGGAACGCATCACCAGCATTGGATCGCAATGGTCGCGCAAGGGACTGGTCGTTGTTCAAAATATAGTTGTTCAGGTGCTTATTTTTTGCACCCTGACGATTTCCCTGCAAATGCGACATATAAAAACTACCAATCCCGGTTTTAACAAGAATAACATCCTAATGGTCCCCATACCGAATCCGGACAAGGGCAAATTACTGCACCTATCTCACCTGGTGAAGTTGATGCCGGATATAAAGTCCATTAGTTTTTGTTTTCAGGCGCCACTATCTGATAAGAACTGGGCTGGCTCTATTGAGTACGATCACAAGCCATGGGAAAATTTTGTCGCTCGAACCATTTATGGGGATGCGGACTATCTGAGAACATTCCAGATGCAGCTGCTAGCTGGGAGAAATTTGCAACCCAGCGACACGGTGCAAGAATTTCTAGTAAACGAGACATTAGTCCATAAATTGGGTATTAATGATCTCCAATCAATAATTGGACATCAACTGGTAGCAGGTGCCATAAAAGATCACCCAGGGGTCATCGTGGGAGTAGTAAGAGATTTTAACGTCCATCCCTTGTATTCAGCCCTGGAACCTGCTTTACTCACAACAAAACGGGATATCTATCAGTATGCCGCCATAAAATTTGACCCTTCAAATGCCAACGACCTGCGCGACAAAATACAAAAGATCTGGCTGGCTGTTTACCCTGAAAATGTATTTGAATATCATTATTTGAATGCGCAAATAGACGCCTACTATCATAAAGAAGATCTATTAGTCAAACTGATTAATACCTCAGCGGGAGTAGCCATCATCATTAGTTGTTTAGGATTGTTCGGCCTCGTCTCCTTTTTTGCAAACCAGCGCACCAAAGAAATTGGGATTCGTAAGGTACTCGGAGCCAACGTTACCGCGTTATTCTATTTACTTTCAAGAGATTTTCTCGAGTTGGTGCTTCTCTCCATAATTATAGCTGCCCCAATTAGTTGGTGGTTTATGCATCAATGGCTTTTAAATTTTGCATTCAGAATAAATATTGCATGGTGGATGTTTATTTCGGCCGGATCAATAGCAATGTTAATTGCTCTACTCACGGTGAGCTTCCAGGCTATCAAATCAGCATTAGCAAATCCTGTCAAAAGCCTAAGAACGGAGTAACCATTTAGCCATAACCTACGCAAAATAAGTAAGTTCATTTCACCTTAAAATGCAACATCATTCAGGATTTTGGTTAATGAGCAAGAAAATTCGCATTGTTCCATTCAAGTGTGCAGGTTCGAACCTTGAAGAATTCAAGAAAACCCTTAAAAAATCAAAAATCGCAACAGATACAATTGGGATACGGGAGTTTCAAGCATGGTATAGCAACCAGTAACTGATCCATGGGCTTATCCAGGTAAATCAAAAGACGGGTTCCTTATCTTTGGTATCATAACCGCACATTACCTGTTCGATTTTGAACAGATAGCGGATCCAAACTTTTTGTTTAAAGGCTATTATTTCAGTGGCATACATTTTGCCCTTAATCAAGCACTTATTTCCAACACAATGATTCATCACTTTTTTCAGATTGCTTGGCGCAATCTGTTAAAGCGGAAATTTTACAGTTTCATCAATATTTCAGGACTTGCCATTGGCATGGCCTGTTGCCTGCTAATTGCGCTCTATGTTCTAAACGAGCTTTCGTACGATCATTACCATACCAAGGGTGATCGGATATTTCGCGTGGTGCAAACATTCCGCAGTGTCCAAAAAGGGGTAGATCCCGGCAAACCTACGCCCCAGGACTATTGGGTTTGGGGTTGTGCACCTGTAGGTCCGGCACTGAAAGCCGATTTTCCGCAAATAGAGAATGTAGTCCAGTTCATGAGTCCTGTAAGCCTACTTTTGCAACGGGGCGAAAAACGTATCCAGCAGGACAACCTGTTGTTTATGGATTCAACAGCATTTGATGTTTTCAGTTGGAAGATGTTATATGGGAATCCGCACACTGCGCTGACAGCGCCCAATAGTATCGTGCTAACTCAGTCTCTTGCAAACAAATTCTTTGGCAACGCCAATCCAGTTGGCCAAGTGCTACGCGTCGACAACCAAGACAGCTATTTGATCACGGGTGTTATGGAAGATGTTCCGCCGAACTCTCAATTTACGTTCAGTGGGCTTATTTCTATGATCACCGAAAAAAAACAGAGATCAGATATTTTCGGCATGTGGGGCTACGTCGATTTTTATACCTATATCCTGCTAAAAGACAACACAAATATTCAGCCGCTGCTGGCGCAAAGCACGGCTTTTGTCAATCGACATAATAGCGAAGATAAGGGCTATGCCATTTCATTTGAAAAAATGACGGATGCTTACCTGCACTCTGCCGCGATCAGACAACCAGGTCCTACAGGCAGTTTACTTAATGTGTATTTGTTCTCCTGCATCGCGGTATTCATCATGCTCATCGCCTGCATCAATTTCATGAACCTGTCTACCGCGAGATCCCTGGAACGAGCCAAAGAAATAGGGGTCCGTAAGGTGCTGGGGGTAAGGCCCTCCAGTCTGATGTGGCAATTTCTGTTTGAGTCCGTCCTTTTGTCTTTGGCCGCGGCGATAATAGCGCTCATATTGGCAAATACTGGTATTGGGTTGATCGAAAAATTGTCGGGCAAAGTTCTCTCCTTGTCAAGTTTTTACACGCCACGGATGATACTGTACACCTCGATTTTTGCTGTCATAGTGGGCTTTATAGCAGGTATCTATCCGGCCTGGTTCTTATCCGGATTCAAGGCCATAGCCGTACTAAAGGGAAAATTCAACCCATCCGGGGAGGGAATTTCATTTCGTAAGGCATTGGTCGTTTTCCAGTTTACTTTATCCATTGCACTGATAGCCGGAACGATCATTGTGTACACTCAATTAAATTACGTGAATCGACATGACCTCGGGTTTCAGAAAGATCAGATGGTCGTTCTCGATTTTGAAGGCGATGAAAAAGTTCAGCAAAATATTGAGTCCATTAAAAATGCTCTCGCAAATCAGCCAGGAGTCGTTTCTGTGGCGGCCTCTCGCGCAGTGCCCGGTGAATTTCTCCCTAATGCAGGAACCCAAATCCAAACTCCGGACGGGCAAATGGGTTTCCAGATACCGTTTATTTATGAAATAGACTTCGACTTCATACCAACTTACCACATACCGCTAATTGCAGGCAGGTCATATTCCCGTTCCTACCTGACCGACAGCGCCCAATCCATGGTGATTAATGAAGCGGCGGCAAAGTTATTTGGGTATTCGAGACCTGCAGATGCAGTGAGTAAAAAATTTGCTCAATGGGGAAGAAAGGGAACCATCATAGGTGTCGTAAAGGACTTCCATTTCCGATCACTACACCAACCTATAGAACCGTTAACCTTACGGTACGGTTACCCAGAAGACCTTAATCGGATTTCAGTTTCCATAAAGGCCAATAATATCCAAGAAACCCTTGCGCACCTGAAGAAGACCTGGGACCTTGTAGCTCCTCAACGTCCATTTCTGTACCATTTTCTAGACGATTCGTTTAGCGCCCAATACGAGGCTGACCAACATTTCGGTCAACTATTTACCCTTTTTTCGTGCTTGGCGATTTGTATTGCATGCCTCGGCCTTTTCGGACTTTCCACTTTTATGGCCCAACAGCGAGTTAAGGAAATAGGGATACGCAAAGTGCTAGGCTCCTCTATTACCGACATCATGATGCTCTTGTCCAAGGATTTTTTCAAGCTTGTGCTGCTGGCCATTGTCATTGCAGTCCCACTCGGGTGGTGGGCGATGGATAAATGGCTCCAGGGATTTGCTTACCGGATCACGCTGGGTCCAGCAGTATTCGTGGAAGCGGGCATTCTCGCACTGAGTATAGCACTCGTTACCATGGCTTGGCAGTCCATTAAAGCAGCTGTAGCGAACCCCATACTTTCATTACGCAATGAATAGCCCAGCGCCGCAAGTGGGCCTCGAAAATTCTAGTTTTTGTCCTATGATTCAGATTCCTTTTTCAAATAAATTATCAGGATACTAGAGCAATACTGCAGCATTGGCTAAATCCGCAAGCATCCAAAAGATAAACTTAGTCCTACAATTTTGGAGAAAACCTGCAGTCAATTTGCAGTCAATATCTCCCGAATGCGGAAGTGAACGGAGAATTCTTGGTTACTTAGTTTCTTTTTGGTTTGATCAGTAAAAAAGAAGCGCCAGTCAACAATGCCGCGGCCAAAGTCATCAACGCAGCGGCAGGAAAAAAATACATAAATTCGAGAATAGACTGGAGAAATAGTCCAACAAAAAGAACAGCGGATAATTTCCTACCGACTGTCGCATATTGCACGGCAAAAGATCCGGTCATCCAAAGTAAGACCGCCAAAAGAACTAAGCTAACAGTAGCGATATGACCGAATCCCTTAAAAGAATCTGCAAAACTTCGCATTTCACCCATAAAGGGAAACCGGTGATCAGTCATTGCATGAATAACGAATTGCTCTTCGCTCGAAGATCCTTTGTTCCAGCTCGAAATACCAAATATATGACCCGCCGCATGTAGACCCATAATGACTGAGGCGACTTTTAGAAGTATATTCGGCTTCATAATTTCTTAGATTTGGCGCTTAAAAATAAGAGTTTTCCCCCACCTAACGCCATGCTAAATATTTTGGAGCCCATACCAATCTTCAGGCATTTAGATATACCAGTACCGTATGGACTCTACCCTTATCATCTATTCCGTGGCCTTATTACACGTCCTACCACCTAAGCCAGTGGGCCTTGGATAGACTGGGGTAATGGCAAGAATTGGGTGACCAAGGATCCGGATACAACCTACTCCGACAGTTTACGGTGTCCTTCCAATCCATCAAGGCAGCACTTGCCAATCCGGTGAAAAGCTTACGCACGGAGTAGTTACCGTTTGCTTTCTACCAGCCCAATAATGGAACTCATCACTATTAAATCGTTAAGAAGCATATTTCTTTATAAGCTTATCTCCAGCGCAAAGGGATTGGATTAAGCCGCATAATATACTTCTTTGGGGGGCCCTTTCGTCGTAAAAAACTAAAGCCAAGAAATCTGGTATGTCAACGACTCATCAAAACCTGTCCCCAAAATCCCCGATCACAACCTCACTAAGGAACCATATCTTCAGGTCTTGTCGCGCGCACACCCGCCGCAAGCAGGTATATGACCATAGAAATTTCCGCTATTGCAGAAGGAATAACGACTACCGCATGAATCCTGTGGCTGAATTCTGGTTGCAGGAACGAAGCCAACATGTCGGTAAGGTAGCATATGCCGCCTACTGTCAGTAAGACGCTTAACCATTTAGGGAAAAAGCCCGATTTATAGGCGAGATACGCTAAGGGTAGCAACCACAAACCAAAAAATACTTGCGCAACAAGAGTCCCGTAGTGGTGGGTATCGAGCAACAGCTGGACTAATGCATCTGAGCCCGCTACTTTGAAAGCGGTCACATAGGAGTTGTCCGTTGCTACCCGAAGAGCCTCGAACTGGAAAACAGCATTTAAGCAAATAATGGCAGTCGAGATTGCAACGAGAATCAACATAGTTCTCGCCACACTCTTATTCACATGCTCAAGTAGCCGGTACAAGGTTATGGCCAATAAAATAAAGAATGTCCCATCCAAGAAGTGTGCAACAACACCCATCCGTACAAGTTGCGAGTTAGCAGCAACTATCTTAGCTGTGGCCGCTGCGTCGCCAGGCACATACACCTTGGGATCCACAAATCCCTCAGAAAAACCGCCGAAGATGCCAACAAGCAGATAGAGGACACCCGCGATCCTTGCAATCTTTTTGTTTGTTATTATTCTTGCAATCATGGTATCGGAACTTTTTGAGTTGCTTGATCCAAGTCTGCCATAGGTCACCGATATTTCATGATCGCGCAATGCCAATTGTGCAGATCGTGGGTAAATGACCCATTTGGCGAATACTACGCTTTAAAGGAAAATATGCAGTTTATTGCAAGGCTAAAGCTACGCTCTTGTTAACTCTGGAGAGCAATAATTACAAATTTCAGTAAAGTGGCCCAGTTCCGAGTTAATGGCCCTCGCACCCTGAGTTCTTGCTCACCTTTCTGTACGCAATCTGTCCTGCGTCGCCCTTTTATTCTTGAGACCATACGAAAAACAAGTATCACTTAATTAGTCACTTCTTTTAGGCTACTATAGCCGAGGAAGCGCAGAAAATGTTCGTGAAATGATAGCGCTAAATCTTCACGCAACCAAAGCAAATACGCACCGAAAATGCCCATCCAAAACATGAAACCAGGGAGCTTTCGACATGAATAATTTCGAAAGCGCAAACTGCATTTTTGTCTAAGTGTTTGCACTTAGCTCGTAAGCAAATCAAATTCTTATGAAATACATCTAATCTCATAATTAAATTTATATCTTGGTTGAAATTCTACATATGAAAATGAAACTTGGCTACGTTTTGATTTTGACCCTGTTGATGGGATGCGCAATTTCCAGAAAAGTGGAGTATGACGGCATTTATGCAAATGTTCCCTCCTTCAAGCAACGAATTGCACTGGCCTGCTGGGATCAGCGAGAACAGATTCTAAACGGTGCCCGCCAACCCGACTTTGTCGGCTATACGCGTTCCGGAGCGGGAATTGCCTATCCCATGGGCACTGCGAACGGAATGCCCTTTAGCGATAATATGAATTCATCAATTGCAGCTTCTCTTACTAAAAAAGGAAGCACTGTCGCAACCATACCTACCCAATTCAGCGAAAAAGAATCGATGATAATTAGCAAACTAAAAAAGGCCAAGAGCAACCGGCTAATCCTGATCGATTGCAAGCAATTTTTCACAGATGGATATGGTGCCATTTCCTTAATGTATGAGTTACAGGTTAACATTTATTCTGAACAAGGCGATCTATTAAAACAAAAGACGTTCAGCGGCAAGCGCCCATTAGGCGGGTCCGTAGCTTGGGGGCCGGGGAAATACAAAGAATATATGCCTGAAGCTTTTAAGAAATTGATTGAAGAAATATTTAGCGACCCGGATATTGCTCCAATTTTGCAGAATTGAGAGCTGATTGCCTTATACTTTCTCGCGTATCAATATTTATGATCTCGTTAGAAAGCATATTTCTATATCTCATACCTACATAATCTTCGGTAAGAAGGAAAGGGAACCTGAGCTTCTCAGAGTAATGATGCCATAACAATTGGAAAGGTTACGTTCCAATCAAAAAAGTGCCAGTAGTGGATTTAAAAAATACCAAACGAGCGACAAAAGGATTAGTGTCAACATCTTTTTACTCTCTCCATTTGACTAAGTCCATTTAATAGTCGAACTAAAAACATAACCACCTGATAGCAAAAAAAAACAAATTCCTGCGTTCCCCACTTGCTGCAAGGATTTATTCCTTTGGGCCCTGTTGTAGCGCTAGCTATCTGTAAGCTTCAAACCGAAATAAAAAAGCTATGAGTAGCATAACTAAGAGCGCAACCACGATCTCCTTCCAAAAGAACTTAAACCCCCGCTTAATATAGTAAAGCAAACTGTAATTCGAATAATTCCATCCCCTGCCAAATCGTATGATTTGCCCCTTTAAATTCAATTGAGTTAGTACGGAGCCTATATCTAAATTAAATGGCGCATGCAAAAAACATGGTGTCGTATTAAAATGCCTGTTTAGTATTCGATATTGTTTCCCTTGCTTAACTACCACAATTTCACTCGACTTATTTTGGAGTGAGAACTTTCCATAAAGACCACTTTTAGTTCGCCAGAGATTTTGAAAAAGAGCACAGTGGACGTCAATTCCAATGGATGTTGGATTCCGCAAATAATAGATATTCAACAAAATCTGGTCGTTTCCGATTTTTTCCTTTTCCTCGATCTTCAGCAATTCCTTGAACAATACAAGGAGGTTGCCTGCATACCCCGCCAAAAGTCCCATGCAGGGGCGGCTATAATCAATGGGATTTTTGCTGTTCCCAATTGTTTGCTTCTTACTATTACTCATTAACTTGTCAGCAACGGACTGAATACATTTCTGCCTTGGGAAATATCGTTGCCCTGAGAAAATAACAGCGTGGTTCATGTTTAAGAATTTGGATTTCATTTCCGCGGCGGAACCTACGGCAACAACATCAAATCCGTCAACACAAACTATTGGCTCGCGCTCGTCTATTCTTTCAAGTTCGGATATATACAGCTCTAATTTCCAAGCAAAACCCTTCCAGGGCATTTCCCATCCGAGCGCCTTTATGTCATAGCCAAATTTTTCACCAGTTTGAATCAAAAGCTCAAAATACCCTTCGCTCTTCGTAGCTATGGTCAGTATCTTCATTACTGATTACTTTTTGCCAATTAAGTGTAAAGACCCAGATCTGATTGGTACATGTTTGCCGCCTGAGCGAGATTTGACCTTGCACCTAAATCTTTTCACAGCTTGTTATTAAATTACATGCAATAGACATAGATTGTTTTTCGAAAATGGTTAATACACCCCAACTTAACAGCACAAACCGGACACCCCATGTTCGGATACGAACACTTTTAATCCAAAAAAGGTCCTAAGTAATTAGTTTACAAATAGTTGAATAGATGGCATTATCTTGGGTTCACAAAGTGACTAAAGCTCCTGAAATGCTAAAAAACTATTTCAAGACAGCATGGCGCAATCTTGTCAAGAACAAAGTGTATTCCATTATAAACGTTGCTGGTCTGAGCATAGGGCTGGCCGTGTGCATGCTGATTACCTTGTTCGTCAAGGATGAATTTAGCTTTGACCAATTCCAAAAGCATAAAAATGAAATTTATCGCCTTGTAATCAACGAAATAACCGGCGACAACCAAGAATATAAATATGGAGTCACCGGAATGATCCATGGAATCGCATTTCAAAAGCAAATCCCGGATTTGCAGAACCTAGCTCGAATCAGTGGCATCAAAGTAAACATCAAACGCGGCAATGACATTTTTGTGCAGGATGCTAGCTATACAGATAGTAGTTTTTTCAAGCTGTTCACTGCAGATTTTGTTGAAGGCAATGCTGACAATGTGTTGTCCGATCCTTACTCTGTTGTAATATCAGAAGATGTTGCAAAACGTTTTTTTGGCAATAAAAAGGCATTAGGTCAGGTGTTGGAAATTGAGAAAAAAGATGAGTTTAAAGGATATACCATCACTGGAGTGACAAAAAACTCACCTCAAAATTCCAGTATACAGATACATTTATTAATGCCTTTTGATTATCAGCATAATGATGACCATTCATGGATTAATTTCTATCTGAACACCTTTTTTATGGTTAAAAAAGGAGCAGATATCTCTAGCATAGAAAATAGAATAAATGCTATTTACCTATCTCAAGCTAAAACAGAACTAGAAAATGCAAAACGTGACTGGAACTATAACAGCAAACTGGTTTTTCGTTTACAGCCATTCTTGCAAATGCATCTTAGCCGGGAATACAGGGCGGAAAATGGGCTCAAACAATCGGGTAATGCATTACTCTCTTATGTTTTAAGTGGGCTGGCCTTGTTTATTCTGTTCATAGCATGTATAAACTTTGTCAATATTTCCATTTCTCATTCTTTGCAGCGCGCAAAAGAAATAGGAGTACGCAAAGTTATGGGCAGTAACCGAGGGCAACTCATCTGGCAGTTTATGAGTGAATCCTTTTTGCTCAATTTGGGTGCATTTATATTGGCAACCATTTGGGTGACTATGTCATTACCCATTTTTAATAGCTTAAATTCAAAATCGCTGGCTTTTTCTTACCTCTTTGATTTCAGATTGATTTGCATATTTCTGGCTATTTTCGTTTTGACCTGCTTTTTAGCTGGGTTCTATCCTTCTCTTGTACTTTCTAAATTTAAGCCTGCCGAAACTTTATATGGGCGGTTTCACCCCGCCGGCAAAAACATCTTACTAAAGACGCTTATTGTTTTTCAGTTTGGTCTGGCAACATTTTTTATTACACTCACTATAGTACAATACAAACAAGTGAACCTTTTTACCACCACCGACCTAGGGTACGATGACCGTAATATGGTGATAATTAATAGCGGAAGCTCTAAGACGGATAAAGGCAAACTGTTTATGGAACAGATCAGGCAGAACAAAGATATCGTGTCGGTGGCACCACGAAATTATTCAACTTGGGTGACTCTCGCCATTGTGGATGGTAATAAGCAAATGGGGCCTGATATGAATATCATCGATGAAAATTATGTTGGAACACTAGGGCTGAAAATACTGGAAGGGAGAAATTTCTCTCCGGCATTCCCCGCAGACAGTACACTCTCTGTTTTGGTAAATGAAGCATTTGTTAAGGAAGCTGGTTGGAAAAATCCCATTGGGCAAAACGTTAAAGTAATGAACCGTGATCCCTACAAAGTAATAGGAGTCATTAAAGACTACCATTTCTCCTCATTATATGAAAAGGTTCGCCCACAAATGTTTACGTGCAACAATAACTATGGCGGCTATGGTACCTTTTACATCAAATTGAGCGGCGACCGAATTCCGCAAACATTGAATTTTCTAAAAGTAAAATTCAAGGAAACTTATCCATTCAAACCCTATGGCGCTGATTTCTTATCCGATATTAATGACATGCAATATGAAAGAGAGGTTCAAATGCGGCAAATCATTTTTTCTTCTGCGTTGATTATCATATTTATATCATGCATGGGTATGTTCGGTCTTTCCGTACTAACAACAGAAAAAAGGCGCAAGGAAATTGGCATTAGAAAAGTACTGGGTGCAAGTCTTGCTTCAATCGCTAAAACGATTTCCTGGGGTTTCATGCAGCTGGTGATGCTTGCATTCATCATTTTTGCACCAATAGCTTATTACACGGGTTATAAATTATTGGAAAACTACCCTTACCGGATCCACATAGGCATTAGGGTTTTTTCATTTTCATTTCTAATTCTGTTTCTATTGAGCTTATTGACTGTGAGTTACCAGTCAATAAACGCAGCAATGGCAAACCCAGCAAAAAGCTTAAAATCAGAGTAAACCAAGGCGCATACGCTCAAAAGGCTTTTCCAAGTCGGGTGGCGCAAAATAATGAAAAGTCCCTCTAATTTCAATATTGATATTTTAATGCAAATTCCCAAGGCGTAGCACTTACATTCCCTTCCAAGTTGACCACCATATAAATGAATATCATTGAGGTATAAGTCAGTTAAGTCCGCAATTCAATGGGCATCCGGCACGGAATTTTCAACATGGAAGGATTTTAGCACATACTCTCGGGTTAGCAAAGTCAATAAAACCAATTTAGCCTACTTAGTTCACTAAAAGATCTCGCACTAAATTAGGTCGACAAAGCATAAAAAACAGCTTGGAAATTCAATCTTAGGCTGGCTCGACATATGGTAGAAGTACGTCCCTTTTGCATACGTAAGGTAGATTTGGCTAACCATGCGCAATTTGACCAAAACCTATTCTTACCAAATTTTTATCCTTTCATCTTCAGGCAGGTAATTTTTATCACCTGGTTGCACATTAAAAGCTATATAAAACGGGGCGAAACTCATCAGCGGGCCATTTACTCGCCACATGGCTGGAGAATGGGGATTGGTATTGACATACATGCGCAGAAAAGCGTCTCTTGTTTTCACCCTCCATATCCTGGCAATGGATAGAAAAAACCGTTGATCCGGCGTAAAGCCATCGATTTTGGTAGAATCCTGCCCCTCTTTAGTCATTTTAAAGGCATCATAGGCAATCGCAAGGCCCCCATTATCAGCGGCATTTTCGCCTACCGTCAAAGCACCTTTTAGGTGTACAGTGTCCAAAACGGTAAACGAACTGTACAAGTCGATTACTCTTTTTGTTTTTTCCTTGAACTTCTCATAATCTTCCTTTGTCCACCAATTTTTTACGTTACCGTCCTTATCAAACTGCGCACCCTGGTCATCAAATGCGTGCGTCATTTCGTGCCCAATGACCATTCCGATGCCCCCATAATTAATGGCGTCATCCGCAGAAAAATCAAAATAGGGAAATTGCAAAATGCCAGCCGGAAAAACGATTTCATTAAATGATGGGTTATAGTAAGCAGTAACAGTGGATGGTGTTGTTCCCCATTCCGTTCTATCCACTGGTTTGTTCAATTTTGCCAATTGAAATTGGTATTCGTTTTCATTGATCGAAAGCACATTTTCGAAATATTTTGTTCGCTCAATCTGAACCTTACTGTAGTCCCGCCATTTGTCCGGGTAACCAATTTTTTTGGTAATCGCATATAATTTTTCAATTGCTTTTTGCTTTGTGCTGTCACTCATCCAATCAAGATGATTGATCCTATTTTCGAAAGCCTTTTGCAGATTGTTGACTAAGGCAAGCATACGTTTTTTAGCATCCTCGTTAAAATATCTCTTAACGTAAAGTTGACCCAATGCCTGGCCCAAAAGCGCGTCAACGTTTGCCGTCATGATTTGACTTCGAGATTTCTGTACGGCTTGTCCGGATAATACTCTGGAGAACTCAAATGTGGCGTTTACGAATGGCTTGCTAAGTGATGCAGCATAATTTTCTAGCGTACCTGCTTTCAAGTAGATTTTCCAATCATTTATAGGAATGGATTTCAGAAGCGCGTTTAACCTCGCGTAATAGCTAGGTTGTGCCATATCAATGGTATCCATCTGAGCATCTAAATTACCGAGTAATGCTTCCCAACCTATATTTGGCTGCATCTTGCCAATTGATGATACTGCTATCTTATGGTAATTTGCATTAACATCTCTAAGCTCAATATTTGATTTATGTGATGCGGCAAGTTGCTTTTGGATACCGTAAACAATAACCGCCTGCTGGGTGGCAAGAGCCAAATTGCTGCCGCTTAATTGAAACAAAGTGGCGATATATTTTTTATAGGCTTGCTGAATATTCAGGGTAGACGAATCCGTTTTGAAATAATAATCCCGGTCAGGCAAGCCAATACCTGCCTGATAAACATGCGCAATATTGATACCGCTATTTTTGTTGTCTGGTGAAATATCAAATCCAATTAAGGATCTGTTTCCTGTTTTCAGTTCAGAAGCCAAAACTTTGACCAGGGACGGACCATTGGTGATAGCATCTATTTGTGCAAGAATGGGCTGGATGGGTTCATATCCGCGCTGGTTGATAGTTGCCGTATCCATGCCGGAAGCATAAAAGTCCCCAACCTTCTGTTCAATACTTCCGCGTGTATATTGCGTATTAGAAACACTATCTAAAATATGCTGTAGAAGCTGCTTTTGCGGAATGTTCAGGAACATGTATGAACCTACGCCCGTTTGATCGTCCGCAATTTTGACAGTGTCGTACCAGCGCCCATTGACATAGCGAAAAAAATTGTCACCAGGTTTAATTGAAGAATCTATTCCGGATACATCAACGAAACTTATTTCGAGAGGTTTAGGGCTATTGCACGCTAGCAAAAAGCCATATATCAAGAATATGAAAATACATTTACTCATAAAAGGTGCCTTTTGTTTAAAGATAGTAATCTTTTTTTCACTCAGGAATCCAAACTTATTACCCAGTATACTTATCTTCTTCAAGTGGCCGCAATACACATGGCAAGAACGTGGATAATAATGCAGAAGCAAAGTAACATAAATTGCCTAAATTCCACCGACGATGAGAGCCATGTGACTGTGGACCCCTTCAAGTGCCCATCAACGAATGCCACCTCATTTTCCGATACAGAAAATGTAATCCTATGATCCTAGAATATTTTCGAGAAAATTGTCACTACAAAGTGGGAAAGGTCTTAATTTTTTCCTCTTAGTTCTGAAATTTATTTGGTGGCGTTGTAATTTTATTCGAAGCTTCTGGATCTAAAGCAATATGGATTAAAAGCCCATGATTGTTCAAGCCTTTTGTATTCCGCGCTGGATGCATTTTTCTAAATCTTGCAGAAAGGAGTTTTTTGCTTCCTTGCTGGAGAGTTGTATTGTCATCTTCAAACCCAATTCGAAGTATGGCAAATTGTTCTTTTCTATTTTCAGATGCCCAGAACAGTTCCTTAATTCTTAAATTTACCATAAACCGCCTGGCCTGGAAAAACGTTAGCAACCGTTTTGCCATTATTTAATACAAGTACACCATTCACAATCACGTATGCAATGCCTTCAGAATAAGCGAGGCCTTTTTCAAATGTAGCTTTGTCAATTATTGTGGTGGGATCAAAAATGGTAATATCCGCATCGGCTCCAATCTGTATTCTTCCTTTATAATGCATCATCGGTGAAATGCCTTCCAATCTCCTAGCTGGCAGAAGCGTCATTTTTTCAATGGCTGTAGGAAGATCTAGGACTTTTTCTTCTCGCACATATTTTCCTAGCACTCTGCAAAAAGTTCCTGCGGTGCGTGGATGTGCCAGTGGAGCATAAGGCATAGCATCCGAGGCAATGATGGTATTTGGAAATGCAATTCCATAACGAATCCATTCGGGTTTCATAGAATGTATAATAACGATCCCTCCAGTTTTTCTATAGGCTTGAAATGTTTCTTTTGTCAATCGCTCTCCGGTTGCTACCCATTGCAAGTCGCTATAGCCTATACCCAGTCTTTGCTGCCATCCTTCATTGAACACGGCACTTTGCAGAAGTGTAGAAGCTGCTGTGTATGGATATAGTTCTGTGGTGACATCAAATCCACGATTTTTTGCTATCTGCACTAATTCGGTAGCAAAATATATATTGCCAAGGCTTGAACTATTAATATGAACAATGTGCAAAGGCGCGCCCGTAAGAATTGCATCTGCGATGACCTGCTGGATAGCAGTTATCCCGCCTTCACGAACATGTGTAAAAACGGGCGCCTTTAATTCACCAGCTAACTGATACACACGAAAAACTTCCTCCTGCTTTACTGTCGGTAAATAGCCAATTGGGACACCAATACCTATTGCACCTTCAGCCAATGAATTCCTGATATTCTGTAAGGTTTTATTCATCTGCTGAGCCGACAACGTGTCAGAAAAAGAAATTTTTATTTTAGCAAATAGCGAATCAAATGAAGACTCCCCCTTCACGGCAATTTGGTATAATTCATCTAATTCCGTCTTATATTTGTCCAGCGCTTTGAATCTCTCAAATGGCCAGCAAACACTGGCTCCATAATTTATAAACGATTTTGCTTTGCGTGATTCATACCATTTGTCTAAAAATTCAATTCCCCACTCCAGTTCAAGCATCGTGGTAACTCCATCATGCAATTTATATTCCTGCTCCGTGGTGCCTCTCCCATGTACATGCAGATCAATAAAACCCGGCGCCACCACCAATCCGGAAGCGTTTATTGTCACTTTGCCCTCTAACGGTTCAGATGAAATTTGGGCAATGCGGTTGCCTATAATTCCAACATTTTTGATTGCATCCAATTGGGTTTCGGGATCGATCACTCTTCCGCCAGTTAATACTATATCATATTGGCGAGAGGATTGGGCATGAGCCGGTGCTGATAACAGAAGAAAGATTCCTAGTATTAAAGTAACGCATTGCATGTTTTTATGATTCATATAGGATTGTCAATCTGTATTATGGAATAAAAGACTAAAGTTGTTTCTGTTATATTGCTAAACTACTAGCCCAAATAAGGACAGCGAATATAGTTTAGAAGTTTTATTCACCAAGTCCGTTAGTTCTTTTGAACTTCAAAAGCAAGCAACACATTACCTGGCATCTCGCCAAACATTCCATAGCCAGAATTCACAAATACCATTCCGTTCGAAACAACCGGGGCAGGACCGTCGATGGCTCCCCCTCTTCCATCAATCCTATTCACCGTTTCAAAGTCCCGTACTGTATTAAAATCCCATAGGATCTTGCCATCCTTGGCAGCGTAAGCACGCAGATGTCCGTCCAGTCCAGCTGCAAACACAATACCGGGAATGGCCGTTGGAGCAGCAGAATTTGCTCGTATACAACCTCTTATCGTAGTGTCGCAAGCAGGCGTAGGGCTTTCCCAAACAACTTTGCCTGTCTTAACATCAAGGGCGTAAATTCCAGGGGTCGCCTGAACCAGAGAATCCCTTGGGTCGATGGCATAAATATTGTCTGCATTAGTTGCATATACATATTTCCCATCTGTAGCCATACCCCAATGCACGCCCCCCAAGGCACCGCCTTTTCCGATCCTTTTTTGCCAAAGTAGTTTACCGGTAGGGGACAAGGCATGCACCACTCCTGATTTTTGTCCTGCAACCAAGATATCTGTGCCATCACCTAGATGTACCAACAGTGGAGCCATTCCAAAATCAAGGTCGGGCCCGGCTTTGTCCGGGCAATTCGGATCGCCCGGGCAAGCCAGGTTCCACGTATCAGATTGGGTTCCCTGGTAGGTCCACACCAGCTTACCCGTTCTCAAGTCAATCGCTTGCACGGCATCACTGGTGTTGGTGGAGGGGGATGTGTAATTCTCACCAGTGCCTATATAAAGCAAGCCTCTTTTTGCATCCACTGTGGGGCTACACCAAACCGGTGTTCCTGCCGGTCCATAAAAATCTTCGCCATTTTTCTTTTTACCAACCTTCTTTGCAACTTCTGAGATAACCTTGTATGTCCATATTGTGTTTCCTGTTGTAGCGTCAAGCGCGACCACTCCTCCCGATGAAGAACAACAATCATAATCCGGGTTCCTTGCAGAAACTACTTCAATGGAAGTAATGGGAACAAACACCCTACTATTAAATACCGCAACAGAACCAGTGACAGCCGAAAGAGGATGATAGCCGGCTCTCGTTTTCCAAAGGAGCTTGCCCGTTCGTATGTCAATTGCGTACGTGTTGGTACTCTGGTCTGCAAAATAGGCCGTTAATTTCCCCCCGGCGTTAGTAACACTGATTGCTCCCCTGATTGCAGCGTCCGCAGTAAAATCCCAGGCGGGTTTGCCCGATTGCGTATTGATAGCATATACCTCTCCGAATTCACTTCCCACGATCAGCCAGTCACCGATTATTGCCGGTTTGCTTCTTGCCTGCGTAGCATCGGGAAAGGCAAATGCCCACTTAACCTTTAGCGTACCTATATTTGATTGGTTGATGCCGGCCTGCATGGCGGTTCTGTACCCCGTTCCTTCTAGATTACCTCCCCACCCTGACTGATCAAAATGGGTGTTATAATGATCTGAAATTGAAAATGTTGTATACACTTCCTTAGGAATGCTGTTTTCTTTCAACACTTTGTTGGTGATATACTGCGCTACAGCGGTGCGTTGTTCCTCAGAGAGTTTTTCGGCTTGCACCCGCATTTTGCCTTTGTCCAACGCGGCCAAAACGGAACGAGCCGTCATGCCTGACAACAATGCGGGGGCCGGAGCCAGCGAATTGGCCGAATCTTTATGACAAGTCGAACAAGTAGAGATAAAGACGCTCTTCCCCGCTTCTGAAATGGCCGCTGATGGTTTTTGGTAAATGATCAATTGCAGAGGTGCATCTTGGGCCTTTTGCACTTTGGTTGAATCATTGCGCGGTTCCTGATTCCTAGAAGAAGAATTCTGGCAGCCAATTAGAATGGACGTAAAGCTTAGGGCTAGTAATAACAATCTCATGGCAGGGGCTTTAAGGTCATTAAAGCTAACCTTTTGGTTAGATATCTAAAAAATTTCTTGTCGCCGAAGATCTTTATTCAGGAGGCTTTCTTCAACCAGTGAAGCCAATATATATAGACCGCAAAATGTAAAAACAAAAAAAATGAAACTAAGTAATATCAAACGTAATTTAGAATTAACAGCAAGCCTGATTTACAAGGTTAAATCAGCGTGATAAAATCTCCTTATGCTTTATAGAATATCATTTCAATTTGCGATAATTACAATGTTATTTATTCTAAGTTTGGTTATTTTATTTCATGTATCGATACTATGTCAAATCTTACCATACAATGTTGTTTGGGGAGGTAAATTTAAAAATGTAATGCAAATGAGGAGATTTGAAGTTGGTTCTATCATATTTAATAGTCTGATGATACTTATTATCGCAATGAAAGGGCGGTATTTAAAACTACTTATACCAATTAAAGTAGCTGATATTATGCTTTGGTTTATCGTTATATTTTTTCTCTTAAATACTTTAGGTAATTTGTTTGCTCAAACACGCACGGAAACTATTGTCTTTACGCCCATATCGTTTATTTCAGCAATCCTCTGTCTTAGAATAGTGAAGGAAAAAATAAATACGCGTGCATAACGGCAAACTACCTAAAAAAATTTGCTATTCTTTAACACCTAAAAAGCTAAACCCATTGTAATGCATTTAGAACTTTTGGATAGCTTGTTTTAGTTTGATACCATGAACTACATATAAAAGATGGTCCAGGGAGTTTGCCTAAATTTTTTTATCTTCCCTCAATGAGAAATAAACCTTCCTACCTACTGTTGGCCCTGCTCCTTTGGGCCCACTGCATATCTGGCCAGGAAGTAAAAAACATAGCTCTCAAGGATGAAAAAATAGATACCCCTCTGAAGAATTACTATATACGTATGGTAAAGGATGACCGAATAGATACTAGTAGAAGTGGCACGATCAGGGCGGGGCTGTTTGGCAATAGAATCGAACAGATTCACCTCCAAAATGGCGCAAGCGCCGAAATTTTCCGATTTATCCGCCAAAATGCAGGACAGGACAGCTCAACTAACCCGATAGTACTTCATATCTCGGTGTTGAAAGTAGAGGAAATTGGCCGTTCGGGACTGACTACTGAAAACGAACTTACTATGGCCCTAGCGTTTTATATAGACACTATGAAATTGGTTGAATATACTGGAGGCGGGACCGCAAAATCCACTGGCGATCCAAGCAAACTCATCGAGGAGCTTATTAGGGGTAACCTAGCTTCTATGCTGCACCAGTTTGATAAATGGTGGCTTAAAAACAAGACCTTCTACATCGCAATCCAAACTAAAGCTTCTATTAAAGTCGAAGTAACACTCGATCAGCAGTCGGGCGACACGAATGTAATTTCCTACGCTCGTGGAAAAGCTCTCACTCTATCCGATTTCCTAGGCAAGCCAGAGGAAAGAAGCACTGCTGCGGCTATTTCGTTCAGTATCTTGACAATGACCTATAGCTCTATCCGGACCCAAGCCAATGAGGTCATCGTAGACGTTTCCGTATTTGCCAATTTTGTCAAGTCAAAGTCCTGGTGCAAGGAGGTAGCCCGGAATGAAGAAACCCTAAGGCACGAGCAAGGGCATTTTGATCTATCGGCCATAAAGGCCTGTGAACTAGTAGACACGATCCGGAGATATCCTTTTACGATCGGGAACTTCGGCCCTGAACTGGACAGGCTGCAAAGAATGAAACAATCAGAACTAAACCAACTACAGGATTTATATGACCGGGACACGGGGCATGGTAGCGGATCTGGGATGCAGGCAATATGGGACCGTAAGATCAAAGAAGACCTGCAAAAAACCTCGTGCTTTCACAACTGACGTGGGTAGTAGTAATAGTAATGAATTAGAACTTCCGTTCCCTTCTAAATTGAGCATCAAGATAATGCAAAAGTCGATGTATAAAATGTATGAGCCAGTCATATCCTAAATTCAATGGTCAACCAATCGCGAACCTAATCTGTATGTTCAAGGATTATAATTTCACTTCAAAAGACTCGTTTGTTTTCAGGACCATTACCATCAGTTGCGCCAATCACTAATGCAATACCACAAAATTGCAGGCAAATAATTGCACGAACAATCTCATTACCATATCCTACCGAAGCATTTTGTATCGCATCCGGTACATGGAAAAAGAGAAAAAAAAGAAAAAGCATTGCAGCCAATAGCCATGCTGTGAGCTTAATCCATATGTGGAAGATGATTGCGATTCCAGAAGAAATCAAAGCGGCGCCCACAAAATACGTCCAGAATAATGGCACGCCCAATATTTTGGGTACCATCGCAGATACATCTACCGGAAACACAAAATGGCTGCAGCCAAACATGATCATAAGCAGGGAAAAGAAAATTCTGCCGATAGGGATCGGGTTTCCTGAATATGAACCCGCCATCACAAATGCGCCACCACTATAGGCCAAAGTCTCACCAGCTGAAAACCACACGGCCAGATTCGTGACTTTCTCATGGCTGATGAAAAGAATAAATGGCAGCTGACAGCAAACAAACAGTGCTAGAAATAAAAATCCCAAATAAAAGCATATATTTTTTGCGCTAAACCCAGCTATGAGAATTCCTGCAATGGCCAAAATTATACCCGTCAGAACAGGAAATATGATATGCGTATGCGCCCAGGCTGGGAAGAGAGGCAAAATTTCCGGACGAAAGTCTTTTAAAATGATTTGATGTACCCCAACGGCGAACATACTGAAACCATAAAAGATACGACCAATCCGTATAATAATATTACTGTTCATGAATGTTCAAATGAGGAGGAGTGGTCAGATTCTCATTAAGAAATCCATCCCACCGATTCCAGTGCCGAAGATAACTAAGCATGTACTTTACTTATGCTGTCTAAATAGCCATTCCATCATTAGCGGATCACTGTAAGCCCCGAGCCATGAAAAATGTCCGACCGCTGGGTACTGGGTTAGGCCCGGATGTGCGCCAAGCTTTGTGAGTGCCTCTAACATATCCAGCGAAAAAGATGGATTCACTGCAGGATCTTCCGCACCAAGAAAAATCCAAATCGGTAAATGCGCTATTGATAGGGCTTTGGTGGGGTCACCGCCACCACAAACTGGAACAGCAGCAGCAAATAAATTGGGATATCTTTCGATGGCATCGAAAGTCCCAAAACCACCCATAGAAAGTCCTGTGATATAAATCCGGTTGCTATCTACAGGCATGGTCCTGATAATCTGCCGAATAAGTTCGATTACGAGCTGCATCGGCTTGCTTGGTTCCGGTTGCAGGCGCATATCAGACGAAGATTTGCCGCGCGAGAAATTTGACCAACTCATTTTCTCAGGACACTGCGGCGCTATCACAATTGCAGGATGCAACATCATATTCTGATCCGTTGCAAAATTCATTACGCCCCATTTCAGTTGTGCTTCATTGTCCTTGCCACGCTCTCCTGAACCATGCAAAAAAATCACAAGCGGATACCTGCGTAATGTATCAGAGTCGGGAAAAAGCAATCTGTAATTAAGAGTGTCTGCCTTGTCGTTAATATACCGATTACTGCTGAAACGTAAGGACTGAGCAATCGCTGAGTTAACGTTTACAAAAAACAAGAATGCCAATATAAGTTTGAAAGATTGGAAGGGTTTCATAATCATACTTTTCTTGAATTGCAATGTAATCATTCATGATTGATTTTTCGACTCCGACCCATACATTTTCCTTAGAGAGGGAAAGAAAATAGCATCCAATAACCTGCTCTATGCCTTCGCAAAGCAAATTCTTCCGACCGAAGTTTAGATTTAGTTTTGCCCCCTAAATTGGAAGGAACTATTGCGCTTTTAGAATTTCTGCATAGGTCTTATCAATCTCAACTTTATATTGTCAGGTGTGAAACTTCCACGTTTTGTCTCAGCACCATCTCATAATTTCCTCACTATTGGTGAGCTCACACATCAGCCCGTCGATTGGTTTCAATACATAAATTCAAACGCGCACATATTTCACAAATACGCTCGCAGAAAATGAAATCCAAATCTTCTAGCGGGTTTCAGATAAATTAATGGCAAATTAATTACAAACATAGAAGGTGAATAAAGAGTTGGCAAAAAAGCCAACACCTGACGAAACCTAGGTTATTGATTCCTATTGCTGTCCTAGGCTGAATCAATCACCGGGCTCCAAATGCCAATACAAATTCCCCAGGAACTTCATAGTTTTCACCTTTTCTATATGGTTCCAAAGAAGATAAGTAATCAGCATGAACTTCCTGCTTTATCGTTTCGCTAAATTTATGATAGGCAAGAGCTACTGGTCCTCCTTCGAAAGCCGCACCTAAAGCCTCTTTTGCATTATTATAAAAAAGGATAGTGCTGATTTGCTTAACAGTAATGAGTGAAAATCCAGCCTCCTTAAATATGAGCTCTAGCATATTCGCATTGCCTAGGTTAAAAAACATAGGACAAACTTCTGACGCGACATGTTGATCCACAATTTCAAAAATATCAGACCAGCCACATTTGGCACGTTGTCCCCAAACAGCAGCAACAATCCGGCCGTGGGGCTTTAGAACGCGGCGCATTTCTTGCAGGGCTTTGAGGGGATTGGGCATGTACATTAAGCCTAGGGAGCAAAGCGCCACATCAAAAGAGCCGTCTTCCAACTGAAGATCCTCGGAGTCCATTCGCTCAAATCGGGCGCGATTTTCTTTTTTCTGCACTGCTATCGAATTGGCCATTTCAATCATCTTTTCCGAGATATCCGTACCGACTACTCTTCCGCCTTGACCCAATCTTTTCAAGGCTTCAAAACTTACCAAGCCCGTACCGCAGGCGGCATCTAAGACAGTTTCGCCGAGATGAAGGTCCGCCATCTCTAACAAGAGGTCTTGGGCTGGTTTCAATTGACTTTGCCAAAAGGCTTCATAATGGAGTGATGCCTTATCCCATCCATAGCGTTGAACCCTTCTTTGTAATCCCGGTTCCATATCATCGGTTTATTTGGGTAATGATATTCACTTTACGATTGCAGGATTGGGCGCGACTAAAGATATCCAGGTATGGACTGTGCCTATCGGCTTCATCCAGCATTTGTATAATCTTCTCTTCCGGAGCAGGACTATCTACTGTCACAGTATAGCGAATCTCCAGGTATCCAGGTGGGACATTCGGAGCGGTTCCAAATAAAGCCCCATCATCATAGTCGGCTTGTACCTCTACTTCAAGACCTGCTATAGGAATACCCTTTGTTGCGGCCCTCATCATATAGCCGATCGCCAAGCAACTTCCCAGTGCCGCACGACCAAATACCCCAGGGGTAGGGCCGGCAGCGTTTCCCCCCACTTGTTCAGGCATGTCAGCAATCATTGTCCAATTGCCTTCCCGAATTTCACATGTAAGGCCATCTTTAATCGACGCTTTCGAGATCCCCGTGCCCAGGCCAAATGCCGGCCTCTTCGCAAGCGCGCCAGAAACACGCTCAAATGCGGATTTTATTTTATGATTTGTATCCATAATTCACCCTTTATGGAAAGTTACTGAAAGTTTAATTTTATTTCGCTCTTTCCAAAAAAAATCGCCCCGTTGCAACCACCATTAAGCCCACTAAAATACGTTCAAAGCAAAAGCGTCCTATATTCAAGTGGGGCAAGGGATTAGTCCATCCAAGAAACCGGAAAAGTCAGTCATCCTGGAAGGCAAGCGTGGCTAGGCCATTGTTTTTTAGACACCAAATACCCCAGAGTTAGCACAGTAAGCCAGACATTACCAATCAGGCAGTTTTGAATTTGAATACTCTACATTATTCCCGACCTTCCCACCAAGACATTGACTAAACCTAAGTCCCAGATTAGCAGTCCATAAAGGTGGAAACAAAAACGCGCAAAAAAAAGTTCATGCCTCCGGATTGCGCCCAGTAGGCAGAACTAATGGGGCAATTGGAATACCATAATCACTGGTCAACTTCCGGATAAATTCATTGATCCATTTTAACCAAATCCTTGTATGATTTATAAGATCGTCGGCTTTACAAGGGATATTATGCACTAAACAATTCCTATTATTGTGCGATTGAAAAAAACTCAGTCCTTTAGAGAATGGTTAATTTTTAAGCGACAGAACCGAAGCCAATAAAAACCAAAGAATCGGAAATTATTATCCCCTTGCCAATGATATCCTTCCCTTACTCGTTATTTGCAAATTTTTATCCTACTTTCATATAACCGCACAAGAAGAACCAGCGGATATTATATGAGAACCATATTTTCTAGAGTATTGCTGGCTTTATATTTGGCGACTCTAATCTGGCTAGTCCTATTCAAATTCAGATTTAATATATCGCCAATACTCCACTATCATCATAGAAGTCTTAATCTGATTCCATTTGCTGCCTCTAAAATGGTAAATGGAAGAACTGATTATGGGGAAATTATATTGAATTGTGTATTCTTTATTCCTTTTGGCTTGCTTTTGAATGTCAATTTCAAAATAGTTCGATTTTTACCTAAGCTTACCATAATACTTGTTTTTAGTCTTACTGCCGAATTACTTCAATACATCTTCGCTATTGGAGCAACAGACATAACAGATGTAATTTCAAATACTGCAGGAGGCTTTCTTGGACTTAAATTATATGAATTGAGCAATAAGTATGTTCGGACAGAAAAATTAGACAAATTTATAATTTCGCTGGGCACCATTTTATTTGTACTATTTATTTCAATACACGTAAATCATTTCGTTCATAGATGATTAGATATATCTTACAAGATTCCTTGTTTTGAATAAGTCTAAAGCCTGAAACAAACGAACTTCAAAATGCTATCGTGACCTATTTTGGCTGCGCGCTAACTTATCTAAAAGTGCCGAGTCGAGTCCCTAAAAGAGGAGTTAGTCCGAAATTATTAGCAAGTTTCCCCTACAACTGGGCGCAAATTTCGTTCTATCCTTTTCATCATCTTATAGATTAGTTTCAACAAATCCATATTTTGGCGCCTTGTGTAAGACGTAAGTAAGTCTAATATTCACAAAGTACTCCATCTGAATACCTATGTTTTATTCATCCTCGATTTTATACTTTCTTTTGAGAAAGGCAATTAATCCATTGCCCGGCCAACAACAGTTCGCGTTGTTACAATAATTGATTTATCCCTTGCCCAAAGTCCGTGGTATATTTAACCCAATCATTAATCCACTCAGGAATCAATATAAGGTGGTACGCTTTATACTCAACTTGCTCTTGAATGCAGCAGTTGCTTTTATTCCGATCTCAAATTCCTTGATGGATTTGAGAGTGCAGCTTTAGTAGAATGAATAGTTGCAGTGAGTATAGCTGTTACAATGATCAACAGGGCTGAAACAATAAACGGCATCGCCGACATACCCGGACTATATGAAAATGCTTTCATCCAGTTACTCATGAAATAATAGGCAATCGGAAAAGCAATCGCTGCGGCAATCAAAGCGAGCCAGAAATAATTTCTCGTAATTAATGTGATGATTTCTCCGACACTTGCGCCGAGTACTCTGCGTACGCTGATTTCTTTTTGTCTTTGTTGGGTAGTGTAAGCCGTTAAGCCCAGCAAACCAAGACAGGTAATAAGAATCGTCAACACAGCCAAGGAAGCGAAAATTTTACCTCGTTTCTGATCAGCCACGTATTGCGAATTCAATCCTTCATCCAAAAATTTAAATTCGAAAGGCAGCGCGGGGAAATATCTCTTCCAGACACCCTCCACTTGTGCAAGTGTCTTGCTTTGATTTCCAGGCTTCAACTTCATTATATATGTATTATTCAACGGGCCATAAAAAAACAAAAGCGGCTGTATCGGATTATACAAAGAATTTTGATTAAAATCCTTCACCACGCCAACCACTTGAAGATAATCGTTAACAGCCGTATCCCCCGGAAAAGTAATGTGCTGACCAATAGGCTGATCCCATCCAAAATGTTTTACAAAACTTTCGTTTACCATGGTGCCGTGTAAAGTATCTGACGGCTCAAAATTTCGTCCTGCAACCACTTTGATCCCGAGTGCTGAAAAATAGTGAGCATCAACACCATAACACTCGATTCCCTTGTCGAGATGTCCGGTTTTAGTTTGAACCCTGAATAGATTCAAATTAGTATTACCCGATCCGGGATAAGAACCACCCACCCCAACATCAGCCACCGACGATAATCTGCGAAAATCATTGCCCATCGCAATAATTTTGTCTGGCTCATATTTACCTGTATTTACTACCACCGTCATAACCTGGTTCTTGTCAAATCCCAGGTCCTTATTCCTCATATATTCAAGCTGGGAGTAAACGAACCATGTACAAATCAGCATGACCATCGAAATCGAAAATTGTATTACGACCAGGGTCCTGCGAAGATTGATATTTCCAGAAGCTTTCGAAAGCGCACCTTTTAAAATGCTTACCGGCTGAAACGCCGACAAATAAAAAGCGGGATAACTTCCACCGACAAGGCCGGTGAATAAACCAATACTGAGCATTAATAAAATATTGAAAGGCTGTAACAGCGTCCTAATTGAAAATGATTTTCCGGAGATCGAATTGAAAAAGGGAAATAGTAATAAGATAAGTACGAAACTGAGAACCAAAGCAGCCATCGCCGTAAGTACAGATTCTCCTAAGAACTGTGCGATCAGTTGTCCCCTTCCTGAACCGGTAACTTTTCTAATGCCAATTTCTTTTGCTCTTCGCGCAGATCTTGCGGTAGTGAGATTCATATAGTTAATACAAGCGATGAGCAGCATAAAAAAGGCTACTGCGGAAAATGTCCATATATATGACATACTTCCCAATTCTTCAGGTTCTCTTTCCAAATCTGAATGCAAGTGAATGTCGACAATAGGCTGTGCATAGAACCGCATTTTCACGCCAAATGGATCAAATACAGGTTTTACAAATTTCTCAACAGTATGATCTACTTTTTTCTGAAATGCCTGGCTGCTTGTTCCGGGCTTTAATAAAACGTATGTGAAATAATTAAAATTACCCCAGTTCTGATTATAATTATTTGAATCCGAAGACATGGAGATGAGCATGTTGAATCGGATATGCGTGTTTTCAGGTATGTCTTCAAAAACACCAGTCACTTTATAAAGATCATACACAGTGTATAGCGTTTTGCCAACAGCCGATACGTTCTTGCCGAAATATTTATTGGCAGTTGTCTTGTTTATGACGACGCTGTGTGGTTCAATCAATGCAGTATTTGGATTGCCCTCCAGAAACTTTGCAGTAAAAATTTTAAAAATGTTGCTGTCGGCGTAGTATGCTTTTGTTTCGAAGAAATTTTTATTATCTACTTTAAAAAGAGTTCTTTCTCTGTTTAGCATCCGGGCAGCTTCCTCCACTTCTGGGTAGTCCTTTTTCAATTGAAAAGCCAAAGGCGCCTCCGTGTAGGTGAAATTGGTATTCTTATCTTTTTCCACAACATAGGTAACTATCCGGTAAATGCGATCTGCATATGTGTTGAACCGATCGTAGCTGAGTTCGTCCCTTATATAAAAGATTAAAAACAGGCTGAACGTGACTCCGATGGTGAGGCCCATAATGTTTATCAGACTGAACCATTTGTCCTTTCTAAAATTGCGCAAGGCAATTCGCAATACATTTTTGATCATATTGAAGATTTTAGCTAGGAAACCTGTCGGGACGCTTTAATGGACTAATTTGTTACAATAAAAGCTCCAGTTTTTTAAATATTTGATTTTCAATGAAATATTGATACACTCAATATCAAAGAATGTTCGATTTCAGAACAATGGACCGGTCACTGGCTATATCG
>CAVULD010000008.1:0-38295 GCA_963742225.1 uncultured Chitinophagaceae bacterium
ACCTTTACCACGCTGGTTATAGCCCGCAGGCGCCTTATATTCCCCTGCAGCTGCTTTGATTAGGGCGTCTGACCCCTGGTCAAAACCCCGATAGAAATTGTTTTGTTTGAAATTAGGAAGGATCTCATTTTCAACGATTTCCTTAACGGTAATATCGGGCAGCGAACCCTCCATCCCGTAGCCCGTTGCAATAAAAACTTTATGGTCCTGAATTGCGGCCAAGATGACCAGGCCGTTGTTGGTTTTCTTGTTGCCGACGCCCCAACTGCGCAGTATTTTCAAGGCGGCATCTTCAATCGCATAATCACCCGTCGTTTGGACGGTCACTACGACCATCTGGATCGACGTGCTGTCGTCGTAGGCCACCAACTTTTGCTCCAGTGTCGAAATCTGGTCGGCAGTCATGACGCCGGCGAAATCGTTGACTAATCGGGGCGGGTTAGGCGGTTTGGCGGCAATTTGATCAATGGTTTGGGAGAAACCAAAACAAACAGAAATGCTGAAAATTATGGTGCAGAGAAATTTTTTCATTACGACCTAACCTTGGGGTATTTATCCAGTTATTATAACCTATTGCTATCTGCCAAATACGATGTCATCCGGCAATTCATTGGTGGCTCCTTTATCTGCGTAAGGAAAATGTGTACGCAGGGCCTCACCAATATCAGCGACGATCCTGGCAATGGATTCGCCATAGCTATTCTTGCTGAAACCAGCGATCATGTGGGTGACTTTTTCGTGCCAGAACTTTTCGCCCACCTTCTCATGGATCCCCTGATCCCCGTATATCGCCAGTTGACGGTCTTTAGTCGCCACATACACCAGCACGCCATTATGATGTGCCGTTTGGTCCATCTTGAGGTGCCTAAAAACTTCTGCGGCCCGGTCCAGCGGATGTACATAGCGACACTTGCTTTCTACAAACACCCGGATCTCGCCGCTTGTCTGCTGCTCAGCCAGTTTAATAGCTTCCACTATCTGATTTTTTTCAGCAGGGGTGAAAAAATCCTTCTTCTTTATGAATGGGATACTCAAGCAGAAAAATTGAACGACATGATTAGAATTTTACATCCGGAGCCTTATCCGAGCCCGGCTCAGATTGGAAATAGCCTTTCGTGTGAAACCCAAACATTCCAGCGAAAATAGAATTCGGGAATCGCCGAGCCGTCGAATTGTAATCCTGGACCGATTGGTTAAAATCGTTTCGCGATACCTTAATGCGGTTCTCTGTGCCCTCGAGTTGCGCTTGGAGATCGCGGAAGTTTTGGGTGGATTTTAGGTCAGGATAGTTCTCCACGACAGCCAGCAAGCGGCTCAATGAGCTGCTAACCTGCCCTTGAGCAGCCTGGAATTGTGCTATTTTTTCCGGAGAAAGGTCGTTGGCGTCTATTTTTACTTGGGTGGCATTGGCGCGTGCCTGTATGACATCAGTAAGGGTAGTTTGTTCGAAATTAGCCGACCCTTTGACGGTATTCACGAGGTTAGGTATCAGGTCCGAACGACGCTGGTATTCACTTTGCACGTTACCCCATTTGCTCTTCGTGTCTTCATCAAGCTTCACCAGGCTGTTGTACCCGTTGCAGGCGCAACCGCCGAATAATACGATGACGGCAAGTATTACGATTAATGTTAAATTCCGGGAACTCATAGTTTTAGAAGATTTAGGTTTAGCAACTAAAATTAGCACTTTTGGCCTTTCGGCAAAGAAAAAATAACCCTCCTTCCGGCTTTAGGCTCTCCTGGAAGGGCTCCCCCATCTAACGGGGGTCCAGATAATACAAAGTATGCAGATCTTTTGTTGACTGGGAATGCTTTATAACACGCATGTTTAGACATGAACCAGGGTTTGGAGGCTTCTACCAAGTCCCGAGAGCGTCTGTTTTAGTCAATTTTTTTCATAAAATGCAAGACTTCCTCATTTATTGGACGACTCGAATCCTGCAGGGGTCTTCCAAAAAAGTGGGTTTCATATTCGTTTTTCAAAACACCTGCCGATTGTTTTACGGCAAATACCTTCTTGTTCCAAGAAGTATAGGTATAATAGCTTAGGGCATAGAGACCTGCCAACAGATAGAACCAGGTTGCGCACCTAAGCAGTACGCGACCCCAGGCGGATCTTGGCCGGGGTGCTTGTACAAATGCTGCCACCAGAAGCGGGAGAATGGGAAGCCAGAACCTGCTTTCAAAGAATGGCCAATTAAAAATTACCAGGATGTACAGGAGCACATAGGACCTGACCAGCATCTGGAGCCTGATGTCAGTCCAGATAAATACATAAAGTACCCAGGCTAGAGTAAACAGCCCTACCACAAGATAAATACCCCTGACCAGCGACTGGGAAATAAAACTCAGTTTAGATATTGGCGCATTGATGAATACTTCTGCCCAATCTAAAGGATGGCGCCGAAGGGTGGAGAATAGACCGGAAATTCCGCTTTTCTCAACAGGTCGAGCTAGTTGGTTCAGATAGTCAACAAACCGCAAAGCATGCGTAAAATAGACTGCGCCTACCGTTAGCAAGATGAGACCCGCGGCCTGCAGCCAATGGCTTGAGACGCGCTTACCAATTTGGCGCCCTTGGTCGCGCAAGATGGTCACCAACAAGGCAACCAGGAGCAAGACAGCCACAGTCCGCGTGAGCACGGCGGCGGCAAAAAATAGCAGCCCCAAACCCAATGTCTTGAGTTGCTTATGAGCCAGAAATCTTTGAAAAAAATACAGGGTGCCTGAGGAGAAAAACAAGTACTGCATTTCCGATAGCGGGGTGAGTACAAACTTGATGGTCAACCAGTTGAATAGGATCAGGACCAGCATATAGCCAGGCTTTGGCATCGGGCTTAGCAGTTTAAGCACAAACCATAAGGCTCCGCCCAGGTATACAGCGTTCAGGCAAACCAGGGTGAGGGTATGTAGTAAATTAAGTTTAGCCAGCAACAGCAAGACAAAACCGTACCCGTATGGCAGGTAATCGCCAGCCGCCTTGGCCGTGGAGGGAAAACCTGCTTCCATCCATTCTTCCATTCTAAAATACCGTAAACCGTCGGCCGTTAGCCGAAGGGGTGTACCGAAATTGAGTGCATAGATAGCAACCAGGATAGCGAGCAGGAAATACCCCTGGGCAGGCTCCCTGGAAAGGCTGGTCGGGCGGTTAGATGGCATCGGACATAAGAATAAATCTGAAGTGCACGGGTAGGCGGCTTGACCCGGGTCGAGTGAATATCAAGTTACATGGCCGCAATACCGGGCAATACTTTGCCTTCAAAATATTCGAGCATGGCTCCGCCTCCTGTAGATACAAAGCTGACCTTGTCGGCAAATCCAAATTGATTCACGGCAGCCACCGAATCGCCTCCACCTACGAGGGAAAAAGCACCGGCCGTGGTAGCAGCGGCTACGGCGGCGGCAATAGTCTTGGTACCATGTTGAAATTTTTCCATCTCAAAGACCCCCATGGGTCCATTCCACAAGATGGTCTTGGATTGGCGGATCACATTGACAAATTGTTCGCAGGCATTGGGCCCAATATCCAGGCCCATCCATCCATCCGGAATATTGTTACTAGGGGCCGTGGAATCGTTGGCGTCTGCAGCAAACTTATCTGCGATTACCGAATCGGAAGGCAAGTGGATGCGCACGCCTTTGGCCTCGGCTTTGCCAAGTATATCTAATGCATTAGGCAGACGATCCGTTTCGCAGAGCGAGTTGCCAATCTTTCCACCTTCGGCTTTCATGAACGTATAGGCCATGCCCCCGCCGATAATGATGTCGGTGGCGCGCTCCAGCAGGTTTTCCAAGATAAGTATCTTGTCGGATACTTTGGCCCCACCGATGATTGCCACAAAGGGCTTACGCGCATTGTGCATAACCTGTTCGGCGCTCTTTACCTCGGCCTCCATGAGTAAACCGAACATGCGCTTGTCGGGGGAAAAGAATTTAGCGATCACCGCGGTGGAGGCATGGGCACGATGTGCAGTTCCAAACGCATCATTGACATAGACATCGCCCAGGGCTGCCAACTTTTGAGCAAACGCTTCATCGCCCTTCTCTTCTTGTTTATAAAACCGCAGGTTTTCCAAAAGCAGCACTTCGCCTGGCCTGAGCATGCTGGCCGTCAGCTTGGCCTGTTCGCCAATACAGTCGTTGGCGAAAAGAACGGGGACGCCGTCTCCCAAGAGTTCTCCCAAGTGTGTAACCAGGTGGCGAAGCGAGAATTGATCGGTAGGACCGTCCTTGGGCCTGCCCAGGTGGGACATCAGAATCGCGCTGCCGCCATCCTTCAATATCTTCTTAATGGTGGGGATTACGGCCCGCATCCGCGTATCATCCGTTATTTCGAATGCCGCATTCAACGGGACGTTGAAGTCCACCCGAATGAGGGCTTTATGTCCGGCAAAATTGAATTTGGAAAAATCGACCATAGGTTGTTTTTAGAAAATAAAGGTACGCAAACAAAAAAGCCGGAGTATTCCGGCTTTCACTTTTTTTATCGCAGTAAATTATTTGCTGATGAGTTGGGCAAAATAATGTACGGTACGTACTAGTTGGCTAACGTAACTCATTTCGTTGTCGTACCAGCTCACGGTTTTCACCAGTTGCTGGTCACCCACGGTCAAGACTTTAGTCTGGGTCGAATCGAACAGCGAACCAAAGGTTATACCTATTATATCGCTGCTTACGATCTCGTCTTCGGTGTATCCGAAGCTTTCGTTGCTGGCCGCCTTCATAGCAGCATTAATCTCCTCAACGGTTACTTTCTTGGACAAAATGGTAGTCAGTTCTGTCAGTGAGCCCGTCAGTGTGGGTACGCGTTGAGCGTTACCATCAAGCTTACCTTTTAGACCCGGCAATACCAGACCAATTGCCTTGGCGGCTCCCGTGCTGTTAGGTACAATATTGGCGGCGGCGGCGCGGGCCCGGCGCAGATCGCCTTTGGGATGGGGGGCGTCCTGTGTGTTCTGATCGTTGGTATAGGCGTGGACGGTAGTCATTAAACCCATTACGATACCAAACTTTTTATCCAAGGTATCTGCCATGGGAGCCAGACAGTTGGTGGTGCAGGAAGCGCAGCTGATCACGGTTTCGGAGCCATCCAGGGTGAGGTGGTTGACGTTGAAAACGATAGTCTTCATTTCACCTGTAGCCGGGGCTGATATCACCACGCGTTTGGCACCCGCCGTCACGTGCAATTCTGCTTTAGCTTTATCAGTGAAAAAGCCCGTGCACTCCAGGACTACATCTACATCATGCTGCTTCCAGGGAATTTCTGCCGGATTCTTCTGGGCATATATCTTTACTTCATGGCCATTTACTATAATCGAATTTTCCGTGGATTTTACGTCTTCATTGAAGCGACCCTGTGCGCTGTCGTATTTCAACAGGTGGGCCAATACTTTGGGACTTGTCAAATCGTTAATTGCGACCACCTCAATGCCTTCCATCTTAAAAATCTGCCGGTAAACCAATCTTCCGATGCGTCCAAAACCATTGATAGCAACCTTAACTGTGCTCATAGATTATGAATTTGAGGTTTTAAATTTTAAGGAAGCGAAGGTACGACGAATGCTCCGTTTCCAGATGTAATTTTTTCGTTACCCGAGGGGAAATTATGCCATTTAGCTATATTCATCCGCCTGAGCACCAGTTCGTTTGCGTCCAGTCTGCTCGAAACCCTCTGGGTGCTCAGATTGGCAGGATCCAGGTGGGTTGCGGCAAAGCAGAGCAAAAGCCTAAATCCATAACATAAAATCAGTTTACCAAACTGAACCCAAGTCATCAACAGTCAAAAACTTTTGGCAGATTTTATGCAGCCGGCTATCTTTGCAATCCTTTCGCGGGAAAACAACCGTTAAGGCTACTGAGCATCAGGCCGCGTTGGTCAAGGGGTTTAAGACGCATCCCTTTCACGGATGAATCACGGGTTCGATTCCCGTACGCGGTACGAAAAAAATTAAGCAAGCCCCAATTTCAATGTTGGGGCTTTTTTCGTGTTGTCTATGAAATATTTGTGCCTCTATTTTAGGGCTGATTACAGCAAACTGTGAATTCAAAAAGTCACCTTTAGCTCTTTGGCTAATGGCAGGGAAATTCAAACACCCAGATCACTTGTCAGCCATATTCTCCATGAGCAAACAAAGAATGATCAATGTGGCCACAAGCTTTGAAAATAGATCTTCTTTCAGGTTATTTTGCGCTTGCTCTTGTTTCGAAGTTTTCGCGATTACATCTCGGTTAGTGATGATCTTATCTAATCGGTCAATCTATTTCTTCAAGTATTCCTTCTCTCGTTTATACCTGGAGTGGTGCCTACTCAATTTCTACCATTCTTTAAATATTAGAGTTTTCCCGTTTTAATTACTCTCAGAGGGAACGCTTCCTCCGTACCCACTTGAAAAAATGGCTTTATCGTTATTATAACTACTTTTAATGCCACTTTATCATCTGAATCGTTCTTACCTCCCTCTTCATTTTCTTAACTCTTTACCTCAAAATCGATGAAGCTTTCCAGATTTAGCACCTCGCTATTTTACATAGGGGCGGTAATCCTCCTACCCTCATGCGGATCCCCCAGCAACGAAAAAACAACCGCCGCTGACTCTACCGCTTCGGCCGACTCCGCTGCCAAGGCCCAAGCCGTAAGCACCCTTGTTACGACACCCCAAAATATGGTGGTGGTATATCACAAAGTGGCCGACTATTCCAAATGGCTGACTTCCTATGAGGGGCATGATTCTGCCCGACTGGCCTCGGGATTACACAACTATGTGATTGGCCGCGGCCTCGAAGATTCCAATATGGTCGTGGTTGCTCTGATATCCGATGATACTGCGAAGGCCAAAGCATTTGTAAAAGATCCCGGCCTCAAAGCGGCCATGAAGAAGGGGGGAATTCTTGGCGTCCCAAAGATTTCCTTTGTCACAGAAACCTGGCAGGATACCGGAAAGATCGATATAACACTCCGCGGCAGAACCTCATTAACGGTCAAAAACTGGGATGTCTTTCTAAAAGGATTTCAAGACGGCAAACAGGAGCGTATGGATAATGGGCTCATAGACCGGGTCGTTGGACATGATCTGGACGACAACAAGAAAGTAACTATTGTGGCTGCCATAGCCGATAGCGCCAAAGCCTGCGCGTACTACAAATCAGATGCCTTGAAAAAAAGAAGAGAGGCTGGCGGAGTAATCGGCGAATCCGTCAGATTTTTCTACCGGATTGTAAAACATTACTAAACCCTACATAACTATAGGCAAAAAATGAAGCACCCACTTCATTTTTTTGCGTTTAACTTGATTAGGACCTCCCTGCTGTTCGCTTTGCGTTTGTTACACAGAAGACCGTTGCCGATCCAGACAGCCGTTCTTGGAAAGTACAAGATTCGGGTCCCTACCATTTCTTTGATTATACGAATAATTGTTCGGCCGTTACCAAAAATTATCTCGATGAATGGCCGCTGTTACGGCATGCTTGTATGCCTCTAGAGAACTTTGCGGGAATCTGGATTTAGCCGCCGTGCTCCATTTGAACTCATAAGCTTATAGCTTGCCGTCCATCTCCTCCACATAATCAACCTCCACCCGGGCCTTGGTCCGCCAAAAGCAGAAATGGCCATAAAAACCATGCAAGCCGACAATATCTTTCTCTTTTTATGAGATAATTTTCCCACAAAGCCCCGATATCATTACTATTACCCGCCAAACTGGAATTGCCTATCAAAGCATTCCTGATGCCGTTGTCATAAAAATAAATTTTCTTCTACTAGGTAGATAAATGCACTAATCTGCCCAAATCTTCCAGGAAATGGTTCGAAAAAACTCCCGCTTGCTGTACCTACACTTTTAAGAGGCATC
Source organism: uncultured Chitinophagaceae bacterium (assembly GCA_963742225.1). Classification (GTDB taxonomy): domain Bacteria; phylum Bacteroidota; class Bacteroidia; order Chitinophagales; family Chitinophagaceae; genus Puia. The sequence continues at coordinate 7,848 of CAVULD010000008.1, forward strand.
ACTACACTGGGTGCATTTTTTATTTTGCTCTTTAGTTGTACGCATTCTTTAATATATGGTTCGGATTCAGGTAAACTTTTGATTTCTATTACTTCGACTTCAAGTTCGAACCTTTACCCTGCCCCTAAGCAAGCCTCATCCATTACGTGCTTTCGTATTTTGCCCCGGGTTACCCGTTCCACTACCGACGAATTTGCCCGGACCTAAAAATAATTTGAGAAAAATTTGCGCAACCGAAAAGTTGCGCTTATATTCGCAACCGATTGGTTTCTCAATTTAAACCAGGACGATTTATGAGACGAGATATCTATCAAGCCATTGCCGACCCGACAAGACGGGGAATTATCGCCTTGATTGCCCTGCAGGCGATGACCCCCAACGCTATAGCCGAAAACTTCCACACCACCAGGCAGGCCATTTCCAAACACCTACGCATCTTGACGGAATGCGAGCTTGTACACCAAGAGTCCCAAGGCCGAGAAATTTATTACTCCCTGGAAATCGAAAAAATGAAAGAGATAGACAATTGGCTGAACCAATTCAGAAAAATTTGGGAAACCCGGTTTGGCCAACTGGACAATATATTATCCACAATTAAAAAACAGGAAAAATGAGCACCAATTTGTTATTTGATTTTACCGTGGACAAGGCATCGAACACGGTACGGGTAAACAGAGAATTCGCCGCCGATCTCTTGGTGGTATGGGACGCTTTTACCAAACAGGAAATACTTGATCAATGGTGGGCGCCAAAACCTTGGACATCACGAACTAAATCGATGGACTTTACGATAGGCGTGCGCAGATTTTATGCTATGGTTAGTCCTGAAGGCCAAGAGCACTGGTCCGTTCAGCAGTATAGTTCCATTAGCCCCACCACCAATTTCCAATGCTTGAGTGCTTTTGCCGACAAGGATGAACATATCGATGATGCGCTGCCTAGTTCACAATGGGATTTGACCTTCCATGAACAAAACGGAACGTCGTCTGTATCCATCATAATAAAATTTAAAACCCTTGCCGACTTGGAAAAGATTATTCAAATGGGCTTCCAAGAAGGATTTACCATGACTTTGAACTACTTGGAAAAACTGTTGAAGGATTCAAAATAGAGCACTATGCGAAAAATCATCGTTTCCGAATTCATGACCCTCGATGGTGTTGTTGAGGCGCCTGGCGGCAATGAAACCCCGCATCCTCATGGCGGTTGGCAGTTTACGTACCGGTCCCCGGAAGGCGGGAAGTTCAAGAAGGATGAGCTTTTTAACGTGGATGCCTTATTGTTGGGTAAGACCACATACGAGGGGTTCGCCGCCTTTTGGCCTGGCCAGACTGGCGGCGGCTTCGCCGAGCGCATGAACTTGCTGCCAAAATATGTCGTATCTCGAAGCTTGCAAAAGGTGGAGTGGAACAACAGCCATCTCCTTCGCGAGGTGGCCAGCGACGTCACCGCTCTGAAGAAGACCAATGGTGGTGATATCCTGGTCTATGGGAGCGCCACACTCGTAAAGGCCCTGCTGCACCACGACCTCGTCGACGAGCTGCGGCTGATGGTTTTTCCCGTCTCGATCGGCGGGGGCTTGAAGCTATTCGATGACAATCGGGAACTAAAAAAATTTAGACTCAAACACTCCCACGCGACTGACAACGGCGTTCTGATCCTCGAATACCAGCCGATCCGTTGAATGAATCGAGGCATTAGGACCTTCCCACCCTCCTGGAGGCTTATCCGCGGGAGGCACAAAACGTAGCCACGGTTACCTGGAACTCACGTATTCATTTGATTTTTTAGGGTACAAAAAAGAGTAACGCAGAATCATATATATGAAATTTATCATTTGAACCTGGCAAATTCATCTCCACAGGCTACCCCCACCCGACCAGCGCGGCTGGTCCCCAGGCAATACAGGATCAGCTGATCAGTAAGTTATTGTCCGCTTCGGTATATGACGTCCAAGGGGTAAAAAAGGCCAGATCCAGAACTGAGCGTTCGGGGAGACCTCGCGTCGTGAGAAATTCTCCCATAATTGTCGTTTGCAAATATGTCTCCTGTCAACAGATAGTAATAAATTACCGAAAAATGCCTGAGCGGCAACATATATTAAATATTTCAAGAGTGTAGAGATGAACAATGCAGAAAACCTTCGGCTTGCCCAATCATTAAACAACAGAAACTGGAAAAAGTGGGGGCCTTATGTCTCTGAACGGCAGTGGGGTACCGTTCGGGAGGATTACAGTGCTGAGGGCAATGCCTGGGGCTATGTGAATCATGATCTGGCGCGCAGCTATGCCTACCGCTGGGGAGAAGAGGCCATTGCTGGATTTTGTGACAGCGACCAGATCTTATGCCTCGCTCCCGCCTTTTGGAACGGAAAGGATTCCATACTCAAAGAGCGGCTTTTCGGATTGACGAATATGGAAGGCAACCACGGAGAGGATGTCAAAGAGCTGTATTTTCATCTGGATTCCTCCCCTACCCATTCGTATTGCCAATTTCTGTACAAATACCCCCAGGAATCCTTTCCCTATTTGGATTTGCTGCAGAAAAACAGAGCAGGCCGCCAGAGTCCTGAGTACGAATTGCTCGATTCCGGCATATTCCAGGATAACCGCTATTTTGATTGCTATATAGAATACGCTAAAGCGGAAATAAACGATATCCTCCTGCAAATTACCGTTCATAACCGGGGACCTGAGGCGGCCACTATCCACGTCCTTCCCCAACTTTGGTTTCGAAACTTCTGGAAACATAATGTACGCTTCACCAAGCCCGAGATTGTATCGCTATCCACCAATTGCCTCCAGACCCACTCCTCACGCAATGGCAGTTTCTTTCTCTACCACCAGGGCGGTGAACAATTGTTTTGTGATAACGAAACCAATAACCAGCGCATGTACAACCGGCCCAATGATGCCCCTTTTGTCAAAGATGGGATCAACAACTATGTTGTCAACAAGGAAAATACGGTAAACCCGAAGAAACAGGGTACTAAAGCCGCGATCTGGCTTAAGGAAAAGATCCGCGCAGGCGCATCGAAAACATTCCGGGTCAGATTAAGTAAAACGGAAATAGAAGACCCATGGACCGATTTTGAAGATATTTTCATCCTGCGCAGAGCCGAGACAGATGCATACTATGATCAACTCACGCCCAAAAATTTATCCCCCGAGCATAAGGCCTTGCTTCGCAGTTCGGCAAGTGGACTACTTTGGACCAAACAATTTTATTACCTGGACGTGTTCAAATGGCTCTTTGGCGAACCCCACGAGACCCCTCCGCACCGGATTCAGCAGCGAAATTACGACTGGCAACATTTGACCTGCCGCAACATCATCTCCATGCCGGACAAATGGGAATATCCCTGGTTTGCCGCTTGGGATTTAGCCTTTCATGCGGCCACTTTTGTACACATCGATCCGGATTTTGCCAAACAACAACTCCTGGTGGTGCTTAGGGAATATTACATGCATCCCAACGGACAGATTCCGGCCTACGAATGGAACTTTAGCGATGTCAACCCTCCGGTACATGCCTGGGGCGTTTGGCACGTCTACGAGGCAGACAAGAAAAAAACGGGGGTATCCGACTGGGACTTTTTGGAGAGAGCGTTCCAGAAATTGATCATGAATTTTACTTGGTGGGTCAACCAAAAGGACGCGAACGGGACGGATATTTTTGAAGGGGGCTTTCTGGGTCTGGATAACATCGGAGTCTTCGACAGAAACCATATGCCTCCAGGCATTAAGAAACTCCAACAAGCCGATGCGACCAGCTGGATGGCCATGTACTCGATCAATATGCTACGCATCTCTCTGGAATTAGCCCAGCATAACCAGGCCTATGAAGAATCAGCTGCCAAATTCTTTCGACACTTTTTGAATATCGGCTGGGCCATGCATCATATTGGCAAGAAGGATATTTCGCTCTGGGATAACCAGGATGCCTTCTATTACGATGCCATACAATTTGAAAATGGCACCAGCGAGCGCTTGCGAATTCGCTCGTTGGTAGGTATAATTCCCCTGCTGGCCGTGGAAATCATGCACAGCAAAGTCTTTGAGCATCTGCGCCAGTTTAATACACGCCTGGAGGTCATCCGACTTACCCGGCCGGATCTGACTCGTATTATTTCCAATATTGAGCACAAGAATAAGGACGGCAACTACCTGTTTGCCATCATGATCGATGACCGGCTGCAAAATCTGCTGAAAAGACTTTTGGACGAGGCGGAGTTTTTGAGCGATTACGGCATCCGGTCCCTGTCCAGGTCCCATTTGGACAAACCCTATGTTTTCGGATACCAGGGCGTGAATTATTCCATTCACTATGAGCCCGGCGAGAGTTCCAGCGGCATGTTTGGAGGTAATTCCAATTGGCGGGGACCCATCTGGTTACCGTTGAATTATTTGATCATTAATTCGCTGCGGAAATATTATGAATACTACGGCGACAAATACACCTTTGAATTTCCCGTTGGGTCAGGCAATAGCCTTAACTTGAAACAAATCGCCAATCAGCTCACCCGTAGAATTCTCAAAATTTTTGATCGTAACGACGAAGGCCAGTATCAGTACCATGGCAGCCAGCCATCGTCCTGGTCCAAGGAACATTTCAAGGATCACCACCTGTTTTACGAATTTTTTCATGGGGACACAGGTAAGGGCCTGGGCGCATCACACCAAACCGGATGGACGGCGTTGATTGTTAATCTCCTGTTGGAATTGGATGAAGAGTAAGAGTGGCCAAGAAAACGAGCAGGCAGCATTTCCTTAACGGGGCAGGCTACCTGCTTGATATCTTTGGGTAACGCCTTGCTAAGAAGGCCAAGATCAGAAAAGTGGTATGCTGCTCCGCTAATCTTTGACCTTGAGGTCAATCACCGGTTTTTGCTTGTCTTTTAACAGTTGATTGATCTTGGGCATCGAACCATCTACCAGAGTTTTCAGCTTCTTGAGTTGGACATCGATTCGTTCGCTAAGCGAAGCTACGGAGGTATACATGGCGGCCGTTGGTTTGGCATCCGCCGATAAGATGGCTGCATCGGCCCCGCTCAATTTTTCTTCCAACCGCATCGGATAGCGCAGTTCATCTTCCCCCGCTTTTATCTTCTTGTTGTGTAGCGCATCTTCGATCACGCCCAAAGAATCCAATACCGGTTGCATCGCCGCGCGGAAACTCCTGGCGTCGGTGGAATCTTCGGTGGATTCCAGAATGGTGGTCATTTGGTCACGTAGCGAACGTATCTGCCGCGTGGCTTTGGATATCTCGTTGAGTTTATTGTGGACTTTCATGGCTAGCTCAAACTGATCCTTCAGATCCTGAATCGAAGCCCGGTTGCGCGGATCGGGAATGACCGTAAAACTTTGGGTTCGGGCCAGGGAGTCCCCAAGGTACAATTTGACTTGGTAGGTTCCAGGCACCACGGTGGGACCGCCAGGATAGTCATCGAAGGTCGCACTCGTATCTACCTTAGCAGCGGGATATTGCAAGTTCCATACAAATTCGTTGATTCCGCTACTGGTCGATAGCAAGCCTGGCCGCTTGGCCTTGCTTTCATAAAATTCCTTCGGCACAGGAACCGGTTCGTTCTTGTTGTTCTTCAAATTCGAATACGTAATGATACTGTCCCCAGATGCCGTTTCAAACTTTAGCTTTACTTCTTTGGACGGACTATTTTTTAGGTAGTAGCGAACAATAACCCCGTTGGGCGCATTTTGTCCCTCCTGGACGGTAGGATCATCGATATAGCCGCCGGGCGTTCGATAGGAGTCCTTGGATTTATATAACCAAATGTCCGACTTGGCAACGGCATCCGAGAGCTGATGCAGCGTAGTGATATCATCCAGGATCCAAAAAGACCTACCATGAGTGGCAAGCACCAGGTCCTTGTCCCTGGTCTGGATCTGCAAATCGTGCACCGGTGTATTGGGTAAATTGAGCTGCAGGCTTTGCCAGTGGCCCCCATCGTCAAAAGAAATGTACATGCCAGTTTCCAGGCCGCAATATAAGATCCCACGCTGGATGGCGTCCTCCCGTACACAGCGGTCGTACGTATTTTCGGGAAGTCCATTGGTAATCATTGTCCACGTCTTGCCATAATCTGCGGTCTTGTATACATAGGGTCGGTTGTCATCCAATTTGTACCGGGTGGCCGAGAGATAACAAACCGCAGGGTCATAGTGCGAAGGCTCGACATAATTAATAAGCGCCCATTCCGGCAATGCCTTTGGCGTCACATTGGTCCAGGATTTACCATCGTCTTGACTCACATGTACTAATCCATCATCGGATCCCGCCCAGATGATGCCCTGCCGGACCGGGGACTCGGCTATCGCGAATACGTCGGCATACACTTCGGCTCCGGTGTTGTCCAGGGTTATGGGTCCACCGCTCGGCTTAAGCGTCTTGGGATCGTGTCTGGTCAGATCGGGACTGATCACCTGCCAGGTCAGGCCAGCGTCCATGCTGCGGTGGACGTAGTTGGAGCCAATATAGATCTCCTTGGGATTGTACGGGGAAATAGCAATCGGATATGTCCAGTTGAAGCGGTATTTATAGTCTTCGGCGCCGGATCCCTGGTGGGGCTCCACATCCGCCGAAAGCACCTGGTTCTGATCATTTTTCTTGTTGTATAGCGTGAGCAGCCCATCGTAAGCTCCGCCATAGGTCAGGTCCGAATTGGTAGGATCGGGCACGATATAGCCCGATTCGCCACCCGCAACGGGATACCAGTCCCTGATACCAATTGTGTAATTGGCCGTTCGGCTGGCTATGCGAACCGAACTGTTGTCCTGCTGGGCACCATATACATTGTAGGGGAAGTCGTTGTCCAGGTTGACGTGATAGAATTGGGCAGTAGGTAAGTCTATGTCAGTGAAATTCTTGCCGCCGTCGTAGGTTACTTGCGGGCCGCCATCGTCTCCCATGATCCAGTTGCTGGGATTTTGGGGATTGATCCACATGTCGTGGTTGTCGCCATGGCGGTTCCCCAGCTTAGTCCAGGATTGGCCGCCGTCAATGGATTTGAAGAATTCGACATTGAGTACGTACACCGTATTCTCATTTTTGGTATCCGCGAAAATTTGGCTGAAATACCAGGGGCGCTGGCTGAGGTCGTTCTTCGTGGACACACGGCTCCAGTTGTTGCCTCCGTCATCGGATCTGAACACCCCGCCATTTTCGTTTTCCACTACGGCCCAAATGCGCTGGCTGTTAGCGGCAGAAACAGTGCAGATGATTTTGCCCATCAACCCCTTGGGCATACCCGGATTCTCGGATATTAATTTCCAACTCTCGCCACCATCCATGGATTTAAATAGTCCACTACCCTTGCCCCCGCTGCTTAGCGAATAAGGGGTTCTGTACGCCTTCCACATCGAGGCATATAAAATCAAGGGATTATTAGGATCCATTTTCACATCGACGCATCCCGTGCTGTCATCGCCCATCAAGATGAGATTCCAGGTACTTCCACCATCCTTGGAGCGATAAAGGCCACGCTCTTTATTTGGCCCAAACACTTTACCCATGGCCGCGGCATATACTAGATCCGAATTCTGCGGGTGTACAACGATGGTCCCGATGGCATAGGATTTTTCTAGTCCTACATGCCTCCAGGTTTTTCCTGCATCCGTAGATTTATACACGCCGTCGCCGAACGAGATATTCCCCCGCATCTCTACCTCCCCCATTCCCGCATAGACAATGTTGGGGTTGGATTTAGCTACCGCCAACGCGCCCACGCTAGAGGATGTAAAGACGCCGTTGGTATCCGATACGCATAACCAGGTATTGCCCCCATCTGTCGTTTTCCAAACGCCTCCACCTTCCTGGCCAGCATAATACGTCATCGGATCGCTTTCCACTCCACAGACAGCAAGTGATCGGCCCGCCCGGTAGGGACCAATGCAGCGCCATTTTAACCCCTCGTAAAGTTTCTTGTCGTATTGGTCTTTATGCGCAGGTTGCTCATTGCTTTTTGTTGCAGGCGCAGTTCGCTGGGCCGGGACAACATAAAAAACCAGCATCAGCATGATCAACGAAAAGAGCATGCGCAGACCGTTGGGGAGCGGCGAAAAAGTAGGCATAACAGGTAGTTTTGTATATCGATAAATGTATCGCAATAAACCAAGCAAAAAAAAGATTTATTCACTCTGGTAAAGGTCTTATCACGCGAACATGCGGCTGCGTCTATGCTAAGCGGTGCTAGGCTTGGAATTAGATGAAAGGTTTACACAAAATCCATTTTTGCCACAAGCCCATGCTACGTCTACTCACTGGATCATGCCCGGCCGGGTTGGCACCGCCCGCGGCTTCGGGCCTCGGTGAGTCCTTCCGTACACCCTCTATTTCTGGACGGCCTGGTGGCTTAAATCAATAGGAATCAATATTTTGATCGAAATATTGCGACCCATATTGAATACCCCCACCCTGCCTGTGGTATAATTGACAGGATAATACTTAAACCGGCTCATATAGTCCATATATGGGGTATTAAACACATTGCTTGCCAGGACAAAAACCTGACAGACTGTATGGCCGCTGGATTGAAGATCGCCACCCAGTCCGGCATTAAACAGTATATAGCCTTGGGTAGCTTCTCTGCTGGCCGCATATTCGAAAGGAGTTACTGCCGTATTTAACCCGTTATAGATTGCGTATTGGAGGTAAATATCCTTTTGTTCGGCACAAGCAAGTAGGCCAAGTTGCACATAGGCATTCTTTACTGCCCGACCAGAGGGCAATACATGGAATTTAATGGCCGAGGTGATACGCGTGGGAGGTACAAAAGGCAAATACTTTACGGAATCGGGTACGTGAAGCAGGCCGCCGAATACCAGGCTTAAGGTGGAATTCCATTCCAGCCAGCGCAGCGAGTTTGGATGGATATTTACGGATAATTCACCGCCGTACAGCCTAGCCTGGCCTTGCGTGTATTTGTACACCGGTGCTTCACCCAAACCTGCCTGATTGAAGGAGTTATTTATTGAATCGCCTCCGAACACACTTTTGAGGCCCTCAGCATAAATAAAATTGCGGATCGAATTATTAAACATGTCGATTTCGGCCATCACATCTTTGGAATTGATACCGACAGCGAGGTCCTCCTCCAGGTTGGTTTCGGGGTTCAGATTCGGGTCCCCAATCTCATAGACTACCGTTCCGTCATGGACCCCATTAGCTGCGCATTCGGCAACGTTGGGAGCCCTCCATCCAGCCGCCAGATTGACTTTCAAGTAGCCGTTTTTCCCCCATCCATAGGCGCCCCCAACACTAAAAGACGGTCCGCTAAACCGCGAGGTGAAGCCGGTAAATTCATGGAAACTCCCCGGAGTATTCGGAGCGACAGGAGTCTGGGTCGCAGAATCCACCCAGTGGTCCGCGCCACGGAAGTTTCGGCTGTCATAACGGATTCCACCACTCAGGTTCAGCTTACCCAACTGCTGGTTGACGATGGCGAATGCACCGATCTGAAAATAGTCGTAATTCGGAATAAGCATGAGGGTTCCCAGACTTTGGGAGGCCTGGTATACACCGTTGGCGCCGGCCGAAAGATTAAATCCCCCCATTTGCGGAGAAATATAACGCAGGTCATACGTCGCTGCATTGGAATAATAATAAATGTCTGGCGTGTTGGGCATGGTAGGATCATTGATCTCTTGTCGCTGATTCTTTTGCCAGGAGAATAGGCCAGTGATACGGCCGCTGCCTACGGCCACACTATTATCCCAAACCAGTTTAGTATGCCTGATCCGTTGGTTGATGCAAAAAGGGGTGTAGCTCACTTGCTCCTGATGGGTGGGCAATACATAGGTAGGCTGTCCTCCATTTAGACCTGGGTAGGCGACTTGCCTTTCCAGCTGTCCGGTAGCGGAGTCCCGGGTTCCATCCACTATGCCGGTTGCCATGTCGAAATAGCTTGCGTGGACCTGGGTATACCCCCATTTGCGATGCAAGCCAACGGTGCCGTCGCAGTTGAAGTTGCTGAACTGGGTATTTAGCGCATAGCCATCGTAGGGATCCTGGTAAGCGTGGGCCATGGTGTTGTCTATCCGGGCGCTCCAGGAAAGTCCGTTGCTGGTGCCGGCCACATGGGCCATGGTATTTAGGAGCCCATTATTGGATTGGACATTAAACAAAATATCGCCCTTTAGTTGACCCTCCGGTAGATCGGGTTCGGGGATTAGACTTACGACCCCGGCAATAGCATCCGAACCATACGCCAGGGACCCGGGTCCTTTGAGGATTTCAAAACGATTCACGGCTTCGGGATCTGCTTCGATACCAAATTCATCAAACCAGGTCTGGTCCACTTGCTCGACCCCATCGTTGATGGTAAGCACCCGGTTATAACCTAGGCCACGGATCACCGGCTTGGAAATACTTGGTCCGTCGGTTATCGCAGATACGCCTGGCTGCTTTGCAATGGCATCGATGACGTTCGTACATGAACTTTCCAGCAGGTCATTTTGGTTTATGATGCTAAACGAGATGGGACTATGTTGTTGATCAGTTGCTGAAATTACCCCCGTCACGACTACTTCCTTCAACTGCCTAGAGGCCGGGCTTAATGCATAGTTCCGCTTGACAATCCCCTTGAGGCTAATGTCGTCCAGTAGAGTGGCGTAGCCCACCAAGGTGACCTCTACCAGATATTTTCCGGGAGGAATGCCTTTAAGATGAAACACCCCCAGGGAATCAGAAATGACAGCCCTATTCAGATCGGAGATGAATACCGTAGCTCCTGGCAAGGCAACGCCGCTGCGGGTATCGGTGACGGTGCCGTGCAGTTCATTGCTTGACTGCGCAGTCGCGCAGTAGGACCATAGCAAAAACAAGCCTAGTAAAAGAGCAGTTCTCTTCATGTGCGGTAGTTAATGAGCAATTCCAGGAAATACCTATCCCCTGCTTAGGTGCAAGTGAGGCGGACCCTTGGCCGGGTGACGCGAGTTCAGCAATAAAAGGGAGTGCTTATTTTAGGAGGAGGCGAAGGCACATCGCAGGCAAACCAAATCGGTCGCCCGCAATAGCCGAGGTAGCAGCGCGAGCCACGTACGCCGAACATCCAGGGGGCTGATCCAGAAGGGAAGATCTGATCCTGGACCTTATATATATTATTTGCCTTACATTTTTTCTCCGGCGAAGCAGCAAGCCCACCACCATCCCCTAATTTGAAGAGTTCATCAAAACTGGATAACACGCTTTGCTCTTCCTGGTCGTGGTACAATTCCAGGATTAAGGAATCCCCGCAGATTGTTCTATGCACGACGTCATAGAGCTCACCCCGATACCAGAGTTCGGCATCCGTATATCTTGCCGATTCCTGGACCGGAATGCGAAGTACATGATAGGAGGCTTTTTGCTGGGGTGCCTTTCTCTCTTGTATGGAACGGTATTTTGCGCGCAGTATCATGACACCATAGATTCCGTAGTAACAGGTATTTACGAATACCGCCAGGGCAACTATGGAGGCCATTAATTTCATACACCCGATTCGTTTTGGAAGATCCAAGGTAAAGGATGCGGTGAATATCTCCAATTGTAAGTTACCTACTTGTGCCTACCGTGCAATGCGATATTAGCCGGAACTTAAGATCTCGCTGCCAGGTAGGTTTTGGGGTCATGCAAGGAGCGTGCGGTAGATCGGGGATTTGAGAGAAGCTAAATGAGAATACGATTGCCAAATAAACATCGACCATGCATCCCCTTGGCGGCGAATTACGCTGACGTCTTACCCATGAATCACTCGGCCCTTAAATTTGTAACGGGATTGGCCATGGCAGCCTTAATGGCCTGGAAACTGACCGTAACCAGCGCAATGGCAATAGCCAGCAGTCCGACCAGCACGAAAGTCCACCAGTCGATCGAAATCCTGTAGGCGAAAGTTTCAAGCCATTTGCTCATAGTCCACCAAGCGATGGGAAAGGCAATTACGGCTGAGAGAATGACTAGAATAATAAAATCTTTGGAGAGCAGGGAAACGACGCTGGATACCGAAGCCCCCAGGATCTTGCGAATGCCGATCTCTTTTATCCTGCGTTCCGCAGTAAACACAGAGAGTCCGAACAAACCCAAACAAGCGACGAAGATGGATAGCAGGGTAAAGACGCTGAAGACCGTTCCCATTTGTTGCTCGGAGCGGTACAATGCCTCGAAATCTTTATCCAGGAAAGAATATTCAAAGGGAACTCCGGGTGCCAGGGCTTTCCAGGTGCTCTCCACGCTGTGGACCACCTGCTCCGGATTACCCGCATGCAGGCTCAGGATGGCAAAGGATATCCCGTTATTGTTGGATTTGGAAGCTACATTAAACAGCGCAAAGGGCTTGATGGTGTCCTTGAGGGAAGCCAAATTAAAATCTTGCACCACGCCAATCACGGAAAAGGTCTGTCCGCCTCCCGGGTATTTGAGGAGTTTTCCCAGAGGATCCTTCCAGCCAATTCGGTTGGCTGTCGTTTCGTTGATGATCACGGAGGCCGAATCGGAATAGTCCTTGGAAAAATTTCTTCCCTTAGCCATTTTCAAATGCAGGGCTGGGATAAAATCCTCATCCACTATAAAGGAAGACAGAGGAATGTCTTTCACCAGGGGTTCACTGCCTCCGTTGGCCTGCGGCACGTAAAAATCAGTAAAATCCGTAAAATCGTTGGCCGGGACGCCGGTTGATATCGTCACCCTATCTACTCCCGGAATCTTCGCCATTTCCTGGCGAAGGACCTCCGAGCCGCCTTGCAGTTTCTCGATATTGGGCAGGATCATCACGTTGTCTCTCTTCAGCCCCAGATCTTTGTTGCGCGTGAATTGCAATTGCTCAAATACCAGGATCGTGCAGATGATCAGCGCAATGGAGACGGTAAACTGAAAAACCACCAAGCCGCTTCGAACCAGCTTGTTTCCTGAGTTCCGCCAGGATAAATTGCTGCTGCCTTTGAGCACCTGAACTGGCTGGAAACTGGTTAGGTAAAACGCGGGGTAGCTGCCGGCGAGTATCCCCGTAATGAAGCTCATCAGCAGGACAAAGGCCCAGATACCGTGGGACAAGAGATCGGGAAAATGCAGGTCTTTTCCACTGACCGAGTTGAATAGCGGCATCAGCATTGATACAAGTAGCAAGGCCAGAAAAGTGGAGATGGCCGAGTAGAGCAGCGCCTCCGCCAGGAATTGTTGCATCAGTTGGCCTCTGAGTGAACCCAGCACTTTACGCACCCCCACTTCCCGCGCCCTGCGCATCGCCTGGGCTGTCGACAAATTCATGAAATTCACACAAGCAAGCACAATGATGAACAACCCGATGCAGGAAAAGATATATACGTATTTGATGTCTCCCGCGTTTGTCAGGGGATTTTGAAGCGCCTTGGAATGCAAGTGCACTTCGGTGAGCGGCTGCAGGTGGAAATTCCAAATCCCTCCCTTGCGAATGAATTCATCAAAGGGTTGGCCGATACGGTTGAACGCTTTCACGGCCCTGCGTTTTACCATATCCGGAAATTTTGCCTCCAGCCGCTCAACGGCCGCAGGATCCTGGGCCACCTTATCGTTTAAGACGACATAGGTACTCATGGCACAAAAGACCCAGCTCCAACTAAAATGGGTTATCAGGGGAAAATCGCGCACCGGCATGAGCATGGCAAATTGCAGAGAACTGGAGGCAGGAAGATCGCGCAGCACGGCTGTTACTACAAATGGATCAGGATAATCGTCGAAGACTAGGGTCTTGCCAATGGCGTGCGTGTTGCCGAAGTATTTAATGGCGGACCTTTCGGTTAAGACAAGGGAATGGAATTTGGTTAAACAACTGCGGGGGTCCCCTTCGGCCATAGGAAAATTAAATACCTCCAAAAAATTTGAATCGACGGCCCAGAGATCTTTCTCTGTAAACGCATTGGCCGCCGCTAAGCTAGACCTGGCTCCAGCCTGCACTTCCCCTGGCCGGATGATCTCATGATTTGGCCGGCAGATCCGCGTGTAACTTACAATTTCGGGAAAATCACTGTGCAAGGCACTACCCAGCGGCGGCGGGGTGAATGCCCCGCTAACCGACTGTCCGCCTAAATTCCCTTCCAAATTGACCTGGTAGATGCGCTGCACGTCTTTAAAACAACGGTCAAAATGTAGCTCGTCCTGCACATAGAGCACGATAAAGATCATGCAGGTGAGGCCTATTGCCAGGCCGGCGATATTGATTACGCTGCTTACTTTGTCTCGGCGAATGTTTCGCCACGCTATTTTGAGGTAGTTTCTAAGCATGTGGGAGAATTACATACACCCAGGTCAATTTCGTGCCAATTTCAGGGGGAGTTGATTTACAAAGCATTACATGCCCACGATTAGTTACCCAATGCAAAACTAGTACAACAGGTGTTCGATTTCGGTACAAATAACCTGTTCTCCCCCACCGGCAATGTGTCGTCCTAGATTAACTATACAGATGAGTGAATAAATCCTGAGAAGACTATACGAAGTCGATAATTAAAGGTAATTCTTTGTTTTTTGTGCTGTTTGGAAGAGCCGGAGGCTTGCTCTGTGGTGGGAGCCGCCCCGCCTCTTCCATAAAGTTCTGGTGTTGTTTTTGAAGTTGGTATTTCGAGTAATTTTTCCATCTTTTTGTAAGTTCTCCCTCTTTTTTATGCGCTTGACAGGGGGTTAGATTATCGCAACTGCCATGGGGTCGGATTTGATTATAAGCTGTTACGCTTTTTACAATGCGTTGGTAGGTGTTTTCAAAACTGTCCTGGCTACTGTATAGATTAAACTCACCCTTGATAATCCCATTCACCCGCTCGGCCAGGGCATTCTCGTAGGGGTCACCTTTTTCGGTCATGCTGATGGCCACGTTTTGGGAGTCCAACAGTTTAACATAGGCTTCGCAGCAATACTGGCTTCCTCTGTCGGAGTGGTGGATGAGCGGGTGCTGCCCGTAACTTCGGTTGTCATAAGCCATTTGCAGCGCCTCCAGGCAACCCAGGGCGAGCAGGTCGGGGCGAAAGCAAAATCCCATGATCTTACGGGAGTAGGCATCTGTAACGAGGCTTAAATAGCCCCACTGGCTCTGCATCCTGATATAGGTGATATCACTCACCCACAGTTGTTCCGGGCGTGTAATGACCAGGCCCCGGGTCAGGTTGGGATATTTACGCATCCAGTGCTTGGAGTCGGTGGTGAAGACTTTTCTTTTGCGCCGTCGTATCAGAAGCTTATGCTCGGCCAGCAGATCAAATAAATAATCGCGCCCTACCTGGATTTGGTGGGAGTCCAGCTCCGGCTTGAGCAAGGGCAGTAGTTTACGGGTTCCCAGCTTGGGCAAATCGGTGTTCCTGATTTTTTGCACCAGTTGCAGGATGATATCGTCTTTTAGGCTTTGATCCTGGTGACGCCACAGGTGATCATAATAGGCATGTCTTGTCTTGCCAAACAGTCTGCACAGGACTTCCCTACTGATAAAGGGGTAGTCGTGTTTCATTCTTAGGACTGCCTGGCACCAGCTTTTTTTCTGATCGCGATTTTAAACTGCTCTTCGGCTACATCGATGAGCGTATTTAATGCCTTTACTTTCAGTTCCGCTTCCTCGAGTTTTTGGAGCGCTTCGTCAAGCGCCTTTTTCGTATCGGGATCCGGCTGCTGGTCTTGCTTTTTTTTGGCCATAAGCGCTGGGTTGGACCCTACAAGTTCCGCATTTTCCCGCTTGGATTCCTTTAACCATTTGGTGATCGTCACCGTAGAGTTCACCCGGTAGGCTAGCCGGGCTTCGTAAATGGTCATCCGACCCTCTTCAATGGCCCGGACAATGGACCTTTTGTCCTGCTGACTAAGATGGCCTTGCTTACTGGCATGATACGCTGGGGAGCCGTGGTCCCGCATCCAGTAGGCTAGCACACTTCTGGCTATCCCATGCTCCCTGGTAATATGGCTTCTGGGCACCCCTCTTTCAATAGACTCCACGATCTCCAAAATAAAGCTCTTGTCGTAGATTCGGTGAGGTCTCTTATACCCTGAACCCCCCTTTTTGTCGAGATTTGTTGACATACACTAGGTTTTTAGTGTATAGTCTTTTTAGGACGTGACACAATGGTCCTGTTCTGACCAATCTAGGGAATCGATCAATGCTTTTTTTTGACCTGGGCTACATCGTTGGGCGCTTGATTTTTTTACCCGCGAGATGTTGCTTCCATGGATTCCAGTAATGGTCATACCATCCTTTATCAATACTTTCAGCGTGGGCATCGGGTACGTTGCTGTGTATGGCATGCAGGATGGTATCCTTTCCTTTGGGCTCCAAGATAATGGTGAACGTAGAGTCCGAGGAAGACGGGTCCCAGTTACTTCCCCGCCAGGTTTGGACGATAATTCGGTCCTTAACGGTGTACACACTTGTGCCCGTTATATATCCTCCATGCGCCGCGAAGGGAGCGCCGGCTTTGGATGAAACGGTTACTGGAGACCCGGAGATATAGGAATGTTTTTTGGGGTTCATGTACAGATCAAACAAGGCCTTGGGTTTGGTCTTTTTGAACGTTACTTTGTGTGTGATTTGCTTGGCCATAACAAATGATTTAGGCGCTAAAGGTAAAGACGACAAGCTCTATTTTAGATCAACAAATTATGGCCCCGCGAAAAATCCAATACGGCAGTTGGAGACCCTTGACCAACAACAGTTTAGCGGAAGGCTGCTAACAGAAATAAAATCACCCTCATGCATACATCAACAAAATTCGCTCTAGCCCTGACTTGTATGGCATCGGCATGGGCTACGGCATTTAGCCAAAGCCAACATCCCCTGTATACTTTTCCTCTGGGCGTGGAGGGCTACACTTTTCGGCGGAGCTTTCCCTTGGACGCAACCAAAACCCTGGATACCATCCAGATGATGGGATTTACAGAGCTCGAAGGGAGTGCCGGCAAGATGGCCCCTGACGCATTTCGGGAGCAATGCAAAGTCCGTGGCATCACCATTCCATCGACCGGGGCCAGCTATGAAGAACTCCTAAAAGCTCCCGATTCAGTAGCTCGACGCGCTAAGCTCTTGGGTGCGAGATACGTGATGTGTGCCTGGATTCCGCACACGGATGGTGTGCTGACTTTCGCCGATGCCAGTAAAGCAGTGAGCGATTTCAATGCCATGGGCAAGTATTTGAGCGACCAAGGACTGATCTTCTGCTACCACGCACACGGCTATGAATTTCAGCCATACCAGGATGGGACACTTTTGGATTATATAATCAAAAACACCAACCCTACTTATGTCTCTTTCGAAATGGATATTTTCTGGATTCAGTTTGGAGGGGGCGATCCCGTGGCCTTACTAAAAAAATACGGTCGTCGCTGGAAGCTCATCCATCTAAAAGACTTAAGAAAAGGAGCAGTCAAGAATCTAACCGGGCAAACTGCAGCGGAAAACAACGTGCCGCTGGGTAGCGGGGAAATTGATATCCCAGGAGTGCTTACTCAGGCCAAGCGACTGGGTATTTCCCACTATTTTATTGAGGACGAAAGCAACCGAGAAGATGAATATGTTCCCCAAAGCATACAATACCTGAAAAACTTGAAAGAATAATATCCCTTATTTTGGAGCCTGTCAAACTTCTGGCTATCCAATAACTATATCGATTAATTTTAAGGCCCTGGTGGTTCATCTTTCAACAGCTCTGATTCATCAAGTGTGCGGATACCAAAATGCAAGTCGCATGAAAAAACTCCTGCTTTTCGTCCTATTCTTCGGATCCGTTGCTTTAGCCCTGGCTCAGGGTGATTCGGCCTGGAAAAACCTCTACCGCGCCAGTGCCACTAAAGTTAACGACTTGGTGAATACCAAAATGGCGGCCAGATTCGATTACGCCAAAGCCTATATGTATGGACAGGTTTGGATAACCCTAAAACCCCATTTCTATCCGACCGACTCCCTTGAGTTGGATGCTAAACAAATGGCTATTGACCAAGTGGCCTTGGTAAGATCCGGCAATTTAACGCCCTTAAAATATAGCTATGACGGCTGGTCCTTGAAAATACGCCTAGATAGGGCCTATGCCCCGACCCAGACTTACACCATATACATCAAATACACGTCCAAACCCAACGAGGCCAAAGTGCCCAGCGACGCCAAAGGGCTGTATTTCATCAATCCCCGGGGAGACCAAAAAGATATCCCCGTGCAGATTTGGACCGATGGGGAAACTGAGAAAACGTCGATGTGGTGTCCCACAATAGATAAACCAAACCAAAAGACTACAGAGGAATTCCTGCTGACCGTTCCGAATAAATATGTTACCCTGAGTAACGGGAAATTAATCGGGCAACAGAAAAACCCGGATGGCACCCGAACTGATCATTGGAAAATGGCATTGCCCCATGCCCCATACTTATTTTTCCTGGCCATTGGCGACTTTGCCATTGTCAAGGACCAATACCGGGGTATGGAGGTGAATTATTATGTGGAACCGGCTTACGCTTCTACCGCGCGGCGCATCTTCGGACTTACCCCCCAGATGATCGCCTACTTCGAACGCTTAACTGGGGTGCCTTACCCTTGGGTCAAATATTCGCAAATTGTGCTCCGAAATTTCACCAGTGAGGCCATGGAAAATACTACCTCCACGGCCCATGATCAAATCGCCCAGCAGGATGCGCGGGAGTTGGTTGATGGGAACCGCTGGGAATACATCATTGCCCATGAACTGTTTCACCACTGGTTTGGCGACTACGTCACCTGTGAGAGCTGGAGCAACCTTACGCTCAATGAGTCCTTTGCCAATTACGCCCAATACCTCTGGTTCGCCCATGAGTACGGCGAAGACCAGGCGCGCGAAGAAAGCTATAATGCGATGATGGATTACTTGCACGACCGCGGGGCAGAACGAAAGGATTTGGTCCGCTACTATTACGCAGACCGGGAGGACATGTTCGATATCGTAAGTTACCAAAAAGGTGGGCTCATTTTACATATGGTGAGGAGCTTTCTGGGAGACAGCGCTTTCTTCCAGGGTCTGCACCTATACCTCACGACCTATCGATTTCAGTCGGCCGAAGTAAATCAGTTAAGGCTGGCCTTGGAGAAAGTCAGCGGTAAAGATCTGCATTGGTTTTTTGACCAATGGTATTTTAGCAGCGGCCATCCAAAAGTGCAGATCGAGTACAGCTACGATGATCTAGCCAAACAAGTCACGGTGAGCATCCGGCAAATGCAAGGCGCAGATCATCTGTTCAAAATTCCCCTGACCGTTGCCATATACCAAGGCTCTGCCAAGTCGAGCTACCCGGTATGGATCAGCCAGGAATCGGAAAAATTTGTGTTTCCCTGCTCCTCAAAACCCAATTGGGTAGACGTGGACGAGGATAAAGTCATCCTTTGGGATAAAACGGAAACTAAACCCTTGGAGGATTTTGTTTTTCAATACGAGCACGCAGCCAACTACGTCGATCGAAGAGAGGCCGTCGCGGCCTGCGCCAAACAGCAAACAAATCCACTGGCCCTCGGTTTACTAAAAAAGGCCTTGAATGACCATTACTTTGGGCTCCGACTTTTTACCCTCAATCAATTGACGTGGCAATCGGATACAGTCCGCCAAGCGTTGGAGCCTCTTATAGCGCAACTGGCCAAGTCCGATCCCCAATCCAAGGTCCGGGCCAAAGCGATTGACCTACTGGGCACCTTTAAGACCCCCCAATATCGAAGCTTATTTCTGAGCAACCTGAACGATTCCTCCTATAGTGTCGCGGGAGCCGCACTGGAAGCCCTGGAGCGGATCGATAGCGCCGCAGCACTGGCCGAAGCTAAAAAACAAATGTCCCTGCCAACCAAAGGTCGATTGTCCGAGGCAGTCGTCAAGACCCTGATGGATTACGGATCTGAGGATCAATGTAACTACATTACTTCAACATTCGCAGGTCTTCCCTTTATCTTACCAGACAAGATGGTCAGTGCGATCCAGTTCGCGAGATATTTAGCAAAAGTACAAAGCACAGACAAGTTCAATTCGGCGCTGGACCAGATCCTTGTATTTCGAAATGCGTTACCCACGAGAACCACCGGCAAACTCAACACCGAAATGAGCCGGCTGGTAGCTGCCAAAGAATTGGCCGGATTAACTGAACAGGCCGAGTACATAAAAAGTAAATTAGCCCATTAGCTACTGGCTGCTGGCTAGACCGCTTAACTTATCAATCCTGAAATTATGGATACGGTGAGCCACGAATTAACCATCGATCAACGTAAAGTCAAGGTGCATGCCATCTCCACCGGTATGGTTAGCGTGAAAAAGGGATTCCGGCAATCCCGCTTAAAGGGAATACCCGCCCAAGTGGCTTCTTTGTTAGAGCGCACCTTTACCGAATGGATGCCCATTTGGGTCTGGGTGATTGAACATCCGGAGGGCGTATTTTTGATAGATACCGGAGAAAATTGTCGGGTGAATGAAAAAAATTATTTTAAAAGTTCCGGCGCCTTTGCGCATTGGCTAAACACCACGCAGTTTCGGTTTCGGGTGGCCCGGGAACAGGAAATTGACCGCCAGCTTGAACGCTTGGGACTGCGTCCCGCCCTGGTGCAAAAGGTTATTCTCACGCATCTGCATTTGGATCATATTGATGGGATAGGCCATTTCCCAGACAGCGAATTTCTCGTCAGCAGGACTGAATGGGAACACCCCTACGGCGATTTGCCCGAACTTTATCCCGATTGGTTTAGGCCTACCCTGGTTGACCTTACAGATGACTTTGATGTTTTTGGCCACGCACTTTTTTTAACCAAGTCCCAGGATTTAGTACTTATTCCAACTCCAGGACATACCCATGGGCACTGTTCCGTGATCCTGAAAACAGACCAAGGCCAGCTATTCTTTGCAGGTGACGTCGTGTACCTCGAACAACAGCTGTACAACAATCAATTTGCGGCGGCCAACGTGAGCCATAAAAAATCGGTCGAGACCTATGAGAAGATCAAAGCCTATGGCAAGGACAACAAACTGATTTTTCTGCCATCCCACGACAGCCAAGCGGGCGAGAGACTTCGCAGCATGCAGCCTCTGTATTGAGTAAACCACTTTTTTAACCAAATAGTCTGGGTATGCATCCCCCAAAAGTTCAAGCAAGCATTTTAGAGAGTATTGGGTCAACGCCCCTGGTGCAATTACATCATGTTGTTCCCAAAAACGCGGCCGAGGTATATGTCAAACTGGAATACATGAACCCAACCGGTTCATATAAGGACCGAATGGCCCTTTCCATCATCCAGGAGGCCGAGCAAAGAGGTGATCTTCGGCCAGGCATGAGGGTCGTGGAATATACGGCGGGCGGGACGGGCACTTCACTTGCCCTAATTTGTTCCATCAAGGGATATCCCTTTATCGTCGTTTCTTCCGACGCTTTTGCCAAAGAGAAACTGCAGACCATGCGCCTGTTCGGGGCGCAGCTAGAGTTGGTCCCAAGCGAGGGAGGAATAATCACTCCTGATTTGATTCCGCGTATGATCAAACGTGCAGAGGAGCTAGCCTCCCAGGCCGGTTCGTATTGGACCAACCAGTTTGTCAATACCGATGCCCTGGAGGGTTACCGGCGCCTGGGCGAAGAGATAATCGTTCAGTTGGAAGGCCAGATTGATGTGTTTTGTGCGGCCGTTGGAACTGCTGGCATGCTTACCGGGACAGCGCAGGCTTTACGCAAGTCCAATCCCGCTATCCGGATAGTCGTACTCGAACCAGCTTCATCTCCCGTGCTGTCCCGCGGGGTCAATGGGAACCACCACATCGAAGGCATCTGCCCTGGCTTTGTTCCGCCTTTGCTCGAAGCAATAGCGTACGACCAGGTCCGCACCGTAGAAGAAGCAGAAGCCAGGATGATGGCCAAGCGGCTTGCAGCTGAAGAAGGAATATTTGCCGGCACTTCCAGTGGAGTAAACGTAGTCGCAGCCATTGAGCTGGCTACCGAGCTGGGGCCAGGGCATCGGGTTGTTACGGTAGCCTGCGACTCGGGCCTGAAGTATATGTCCGGCGGACTTTTTGAATGATGCATATTGCCGGGGTGGTCAGCCAGGGATACGGCGATGCAATCGCGGTACCCCTTGAGCCAGATTAGCCTGGCGTATCTTGGCCTGTGTCCAGGTTTCGAAGTCTGCAGGGCTCTATGACCAAATTCAGTTCCTGGTAGCCAGAATCCGCGCTGCATTATCGTGGTATATCTTTTTTAATGTGGCGTCTGAAAGAGACAGTCCATAGAGCGGCCAGTGGTAGTTAAAAAGACTTTGGATGTAAAAGTGCTCGTCTCCCGTTTCCAGGATGCGAAACGTAGCCTCGTACATCGGTTTCGAATACCCCATGTCGGTGCCATACACTATCCGGTCGGCATACTTTTCCATGAAGGCCTGCGCAAACCGTGGTATAGGAGCAATCTCGCCATAGCGTGCGGCCAGATCTGCGTAGAGATTTGGATAGGCATTCAACATGCGTCCGAGGACCGCCAGATCAGCGCAACAATTGGCCAGGTGGCAAGCGATAAACATGGTCTTTGGATTATTCTTCACTGCCCGCTCGAGGGTTTCGATGAGTTGGTCGTGGTCTAAAATCCCTGGCTTGGTTAGATCCACCTTCCAAGTGGCGGCGTTCATCAGCCCATCGTTGGTGGAGTCGGAAGCCAGGTACATCCAAGCATCTTCAGCCACATGAACACTTACCGGCATCCCCAACTCGCCACATTTTTCCAATAGGGGCTTCATCTGGGGGTCATTGATATGCAAGCCAGGGGCTCGGGTGGGCGTGGAGTAAAACTCCCCTAGTCCTTTGTCTCCCAATTCTCCAACCCCACGTGCGCCCTTCAGGTAACATCGCTGCAACTCCTGAATTGCATGGGCTTGCCAACCCGGTTTCGGGTAGCCCGTATAGTCAAAGCCACACCAAAGTTCAAACCGGTCTTTATACCGGTTATATTTAGCGACCGCAGAATCGAAGCGAGCTCCTGTTGCCGCGCTCAGAATGATGGTCTTTTCGACGCCGACTTCATCCATCGTCTTGACCCATTGGTCTACTTCCAGATCGCTCTTGGGGTAATCGTGCGAATGCATGTCGATCAGCTTAAATTTAGCCTTGTGAACAGTCGTATGGGGAATGCGGTAGATGGACTCGGGGCGATAATCCTTGAGCTTTAGGTCCTGTACTTTCTGGCAATACGCGCCAGCCTTTAGGCAGGTCAAGGTCAAGCATAAAAATACCTTGAGGAAGTCTTGGCGTGAGGGCATAATACCAAATTTAGACTATTCCAAGCTTTATTAAAGTGCCTGACCCGGAATGGAAAGGGTCTTTAGTAGTATCTTTATCGGCACCCAAGTATGGAGTGCTCCGGGATAGATACAGGGATCCATGCATTAAAAATCCATTTGACCCCCGGGCATCTCCAAACCCTGGATTGACTTTTTTCTTCACGCTCAGCTAACCCACGATATGGATAAGCGCACATTTATAAAACTATCTTCTTCCCTAATAGCTGTTCCTATGGTTTCTCCCCTACTGGCCTGGACCGACTCAGGAAAAATAAGCAACTGGGCCGGCAATATAGAATACTCCACCGACAACCTGATTAGTCCTACAACGGTCGATGAGATCACCCGGCTGGTACTAAAATACGAGAAGCTCAAGGTACTTGGAACACGCCACTGTTTTAACCGGATTGCCGATAGCCAGTACCAATTCCTGTCGCTGACTAAGATGGACGAGTCCATGCAAATCGATAAGGCAGCCAGTACCGTCCGGGTAGCGGCCGGTGTCCGCTACGGTCAACTAGCCGAGTACCTGGAAGCACAGGGCTACGCCCTCCATAACCTGGCTTCCCTTCCCCATATCTCTGTTGCAGGAGCCTGCACCACGGCCACGCACGGTTCGGGCGTAAAAAACGGTAATTTGTCGACTGCTGTGCGTGCGCTAGAATTAGTCACTGCCGATGGCCAAACCAGAATCCTGTCAGCTGAGCGGGACCCGGAGCTATTTCAGGGGGCCGTAGTTGGCCTCGGCGCTCTGGGCGTGATTACCAAAGTCTGGCTGAACATCCAACCCACCTATAAGGTGAGGCAAGTCGTGTACCAGAATTTACCCTTTGCAACATGCCTGGAATATTTCGATCAGATCATGGCTGCTGGATATAGTGTCAGTCTCTTTACCGATTGGCAGAACGAACGATTCAGCGAAGTCTGGATAAAAAGCCGCGTGATTCCTGGTGAAGCTTTCAGGATCGCACCGGATTTTTATGGCGCCCATGCCGCAACGCATAATATGCATCCGATTGAATCGCTTTCGGCCGAAAACTGCACCGAACAGATGGGTGTCCCCGGACCCTGGCACGAGCGTCTTCCACATTTCCGCATGGGCTTCACACCCAGCAGTGGCAAGGAACTGCAGAGTGAATATTTTGTTGCACACGAGCACGCTGTGGAGGCCATCAAGGCAGTAAGCAAACTCCACCAACAGATCACGCCGCATTTGTTTATTACCGAAATCCGCACCATTGACGGCGACAACCTGTGGATGAGCCCGTGTTTCCAAAAGCCGAGCGTGACCATTCATTTTACCTGGAAACCGGAGTGGAATGACGTGAAGGCTATCCTGCCTCAAATCGAAGAGGTGTTAGAACCTTTTGATGCCCGGCCCCACTGGGGAAAACTGTTTACGATGCCTCCTGGGCGTCTTCAATCCTTGTATTCCAAATTGGGTGATTTCCAAAACCTGGTAACCGCCTTCGATCCCAAGGGTAAATTCAAAAACCAGTTCCTGGAAACCTATATCAGCAAATCCGGGTACGCAACTTGAAAAATCGCAGAGCGCATGTATGTACCAAGGCACCAGGAACCAGGCTTTGCTTCTGGATCAGAAGGGTAGCGACCTTGCTAAAACAAAATTAAAGGCGGCACTGACCCCCAGCGCCGCCTCGATTGACTAAGCCACCCGGCTAATCCATGTGGATATCACTGGTCCAGCATGATTTGCCCTAAATCGGTGGACTGGCCATCTTTAACTGGTACATTGTCTTTGATAGACATCTTGAATGGAGGCTTGGCTTCAATAATTACCCTGTACGTGCCTACTTTGGCATCGGTAATTTCAAAATTTCCGTTCATGACAACCGCCTTGAGCGTATCGGTAACCGACTCCGGCCATGCCGTTGAGGCGCCTGTCGCTGGCGTAACCGATCCTGTAATGGAACCAGTACCTGGCTCCCGGAAAGTAAATGCTGCCGACAACAGAATCGTGACTACGACTGCTAATTTGCGTGCTTTCATACCTTAAGTCGTTAAGATGAACAATGAGGAGTAGAACTAGGACCAATCGCAAGTCGTCCGTTACGATGTAGAGTTAGTGGTCATGTCGAAATAAGGTATAGAAGACAATGAGAAAAAACAAGTTTCATGCCATTATTTTTCTGTCGCATTTCACCTCGTAAACTGCCGCGGTGTGCTCCAGGGCGACAGTGATGTGCAGATACCCGCAATTTATAAAAAATCTGCACGGTCCATTTTCCTTGCAAGTCGGGTAACGGCGTTGATCAGCCCTACATGGCAATAGGTCTGGGGAAAATTGCCCCACTGCGACCCATCTATGGAAGCGTCTTCGCTGAAAATACCCAGATGATTGGCAAATTTTACGACTTGATCAAGAGCCGTGATGGCATCCTCCATTCGACCCACACAGGCCATCGCTTCTATGCGCCAAAATGCGCAAGTCAAAAACGTACTTTCCGGAAATCCCAGATCGTCTTGGTGGCGGTAGCGGTAAAATAGCCCGTGGTCCGCTAGCAATTCCTTTTCCAGGCCCTTGATGTGGTCGGCCGCTTTTTCGCCGCGGTGATCCAAGTAATCCATGGTGATCATGGCAAGCGTGCTGGCGTCCAAGTCTGGACTATTCACCGCGTCGGTGTATAATTTTCGTTCCGGGTCATAACACTTCTCAATCAATTTGTCTGCGGCAAGAGCCAGGCCTTGTGCTTTTTGCATCAGGTCGTGATCATCGAACCGCGAGGCGATCCGAAAAGCGGCTTTGGATCCAGCCCAGTGGAAAATCAAGGTATAGGTGTGCAATTGCTCCCTGCACCTAAATTCCCACAAACCGGAGTCGGGCTCCATCATCGTGCGTTCGATCTGCTTGAGCAACCAAGGAACGATCTGCAAATAGTTCGTTTTCCTAAAAAAAACCAGGCGTTTATCGATGAACAAGGGCAAGAGACTCACCAAGACCTGGCCATAAACATCGTGTTGTTTTTGCACATAGGCTTTGTTTCCAATGCGCACGGGCTTGTTGCCCATATACCCCTGCAAGTCCAGAGTCTGCTCCGATAGGTTCCACTCTCCGTCAATAGCGTACAGAGGCTGCAGAAAACCATCCGCATGGTGCAAAATGTTATGTAGGAAATCAAAATATCGCTCGAGTTCGTCAAAATGCCCCAACTGATTGAATGCACGCAGGGTATAATAGCTATCCCTAAACCAGCAGTAGCGATAATCCCAATTGCGCGTGGAGTCGTGAAACTCGGGCAGACTGGTGGTGGTAGAGGCGATAATCGCACCGGTGTCTTCATACTGGTGGAGTTTGAGGACCAGCAGAGACCGGATCATTTCATCTTGATACAAATCAGGTAGGTACGAGCTCTTAATCCATTGCTGCCAGTGTCGTACCGTTCGTTGGATGAACTCCTCGGCCGTTTCCTGCAGCGGAGCTTCCAGCGGTTCTCCGTAGGTCAGCACCACATACATGTCCTGATCCAAAATGAAAGACTGCCCCTGTTCAATGTAGGTGAGGGGAACGTCCGTAGTCAGGCGCACCTGTTGGCCTAAGTGAAGGTAGCGGATATGATTACTGCCCATCACGATCTCGGGTACCACGTTTCCATATTCTCCCCGTGGATCGCAGGACATCCGGACACTCGGTGAACCGTCCAACCTTTCCATTTTGCGTATCAACATGATGGGTCTAAACAGCCTTCCATTCTTCAAAAACCGGGGCGCACAATCTTTTACCACGAAGCTTCCTTCGGGTCCAACAAACTCCGTGCATAAGACATTGGTGTTGGAAACATAGTATTGCCTTGTGCTATAGCCATCCGAGGCCGGGCAAACATGAAAATGGCCGCCTCTCTGTTCATCTATTAATGAACCAAATAAGAAACTGCTGTCAAACCGCGGCAGGCAAAGCCATTTCACGTCGGCCTTACTATCTATCAACGCCAAATACGAACAATTGCCTATTATGCCCAGATTATACTTATGTGCCTGCATATTGAAGTTCATTCAAGGGTGCGGTCAATAGATTTAGAAACGGCAAGACATGGGCCTGGCAAACAAGAGAGTGGCGAGCGGCGGTTGCGCCATACCCTATTTTGATACTATTTGCTCTACTATCTAGGGCCTTGAACATGTCTTCATCAGTCGTATCGTCCCCGATACAGAGCACAAAGTCAGGCTGAGTCTCATTGACAATTTTGCGAACAATCGCCCCTTTATCCAGCCCGGCATTGCGCACCTCGATTACTTTATTGCCATCAATCACCTGTAAAGGGGCATTTTGGACGAGCTGGGAAAGATTATTTAAGAGTTCTCTGGACCTGTTAAAGCCCATATCGGGTTGGGTATTGCGATAATGCCAGGCAATGGTATTTACTTTTTCTTCGATGAACGATCCTGGGCAGCGCCGTTCAAAATGCACTAGCAGCGGCCTGACTTGCTCCTTCCAGGCGGTTGTTATCGGTACGACCTGCTGCCACGGGCCATTCTTACATTTGAATGCCGCGCCGTGCTCCGCCACTAGAGAAACAGGCATAGATCCAAACCAACTTTCTAAAGTTTGCGCACTTCGGCCGCTTATGATGACCAAGGTATTTTTGGGATCCAGCGCTAATTTCATGAGCACTTTACGCAAGTAGTTGCCAGGGATGGCCGACTCCGGAGATCCAGCCAGGGGGATCAAGGTCCCATCGTAATCCAAGAGCAAACACCGCTTTTCGGTGTGTTGATACTTGCGGGCGAGAACGGCCGTTACTTTTTCGTTCAAAAATTTAATTTGCAAATTGTCCTGTTCCTGTTTGGCATTGGATAGCTGGTCGAAAAAATCATTTACCCACCGCACAACGTCGTAGTCTTGTAATCTGTTTTGCATTAGGCGCATACGCTGGCGCTGATCGCTCAACGGCATAGTCAGGGCCTCGTGGATGGCGCCGGCAACAGCTTGCACATCGGTGGGATTAACATGAAGCGCTTCACTGAGTTCACTGGCAGCCCCAGCCAGCTCGCTCAGAATCAGTACGCCCCGTCCCGTTCCACAACTGGCCACATATTCTTTGGCCACCAGATTCATACCGTCCCGCAGAGGTGTAATCAATGCCGCATCAGCCGCATGGTATAAGGCCGCCAGTTCGAGAAAACTCAAGTGGTTATAACGGTAAATCACCGGTTGCCAATTAATGGAGGAAAATTTTCCATTTAGGGATCCGATGCGTTCTTCGATCATTTTTTTTCCCTCTGAATACGCCTTGATAGTGTCACGGGAAGGCACCATATTGAGGATAAACACCACCTTACCGATCCATTGCGGGTAGTTGGCAAAAAAATATTCGATTGCCGCAAGCCGGTGCATCATACCCTTGGAATAATCCAATCGGTCGACGGAAAAAATGATCTTCTTGTCTTCAAAATTCCTCCGGATATCCACCTTTAATGCCCTGACCTGTTTGTTCTGGGAAGTGACGTTAAATTTGTTGTAGTCGATGCCGATAGGAAAGAGATCCACGTGCACCAACCGATCGTGGTAGAGGAAGCTGCTGTAAAAGCTTTCCCCGCCCAGAATCATTTTAAGTGATTGCATAAAATGCTGTACGTAATCATAAGTGTGAAAGCCAATCAGGTCGGCCCCGAGCAAACCCTCCAGCAATCTTACTTTCCATTGAACAGGCAAGAGCCTGAATATTTCGTAAGATGGAAACGGAATATGCAGGAAAAATCCCAGCGTGATCCGCCGGTTACTTAAGCGAAGCATCTGAGGCAACAACATCAGGTGATAATCGTGGATCCAGACCACATCGTCTGGTTGGATTAGCGGGAATAAAAAATCCGCAAATTGCCTATTGACTTGCACATAAGCGTCAAAATAGCTCGAGGCGTAATCGGCAAGCGAAGAAAAATAATGAAATAGTGGCCAAATGATGGAATTGCTAAATCCATTATAGTAATCGTCATAAACTCGTTCCTCTACAAAAAGGGGAATGAGTTTGAACTGCTGGCTTAAGTTTATTTCGTTTTCTAACCCATCCCAATCTTGTGCAGTAAAATCCGCCACTCCCACCCAAATTTTTTCGGAGAATCTGCTCGCGTCCGATCCATGGGCATCAAAATAGCCTTTGATCGCCGAAACGAGTCCACCCGGGCTTTGCCGCAGCGTCCGTTTATCACCGTCATGATCAACCGAAAAAGGGAGCCTGTTCGATATAATAAATATTCGACTCACGATGGGAAAAATTAGTGTTTCCGTAAATCCAGTATTAAGACCCTTCCCAAAAACGGGGCCAGAAATTTCTATTCGGGGTGAATCCCCTGTTTCTATCGGCCAATCTCCTGTGGGGAATTCTCAAATCCATGGGCAGCGAAGACAAAATATTTGAAATGAGTAATTTGCCAATCTGTTAAAATTTAACACGACAGCCTTTTTCATAGACTAAATGCACCATCCCCCAACCGAGATGGGATCGGTGCATCGACGCGCGCATGCATGAGCATGGCAGGAGGGCCAGTTGTATGTCAGGAATTTATTTTCCAGCCGCAATGGCCAGCAAGTCCCGATCCGGATGGTGCTTTACCTCACAGCGGTTGTCAAATATCATGACGGCTCCATCCTCGCTTTGATATTGGGGCCAGGTGGGCAATCCTTTGGCGTTGGGATTTCCGGTCTTGGCAAAATTTACCCAGGCTGCGCTCACCTTCGTGGCCAGCGCATAGGCATGCGGCCCGCCTCCAGTCATCTCTTCACACCGGGCGATATTGTTAAACACAAAGGGCAATTCTATGCAATGTTTGGCTTTGAAGGACCCGTCCAGCACCGGAGATTGCCAGGTGAATAAATACATGTACACGGGCGCTGCACCAGGCACCGCCTTAAGGTTTGCTTGATTTATAGCTGCGGGCCGGAAAATAAAATCGATGGAAACAAAGTCAGATGGCTTGGTAGTCTCGGGATAGGCCTTCCTTACGGCAGCCAAGTAGGCATCCGTCTTATCACCATATTTTTTTTGAAGAAAACTATCCACAGCATTCATCGATTGGTCTTCAGATCCTGGCAAAAATCCATAAAATTCATTTTTTACCGTTCCCACCAGCAGGGGTATTGATTTGGAAAGCTCCACAGACGCAGGATCCGATGGTTGAGCAGGAAGAAAACTGCTGTCCAGGTTGGGGCCCCAGCTCAACCCAAATCCTCCCGGTGATTTGCCCTGTGCCCTC
>CAVULD010000009.1:0-8823 GCA_963742225.1 uncultured Chitinophagaceae bacterium
ACCCCGGTTGCGGTCGCAGTCGTCGCCAGATATTGCGTGGAGTGGTGGGGGAGCCTAAGTCGTGAGTCATAGTGGAAATTTACCCAATAGGACTGATCGTGTACAAATCAGTTCAGTCTCCTGCCCTTCCACTCATAGCTCAAAAACTTGCCAGCAGTCAACCACCACGATATACACATACGCAGGGCTGCAGGAGCGGAAAATAGCGCATTAATTTCTGCTGGCCGAAAAATTTTGCTACCGGGTACATGAACATAAACTCGAAGCCCGTCTTTGGCCAGGACCAGTAGCGCAAAGCGGGTCCGAACCATTTGACGCTGAAGAAACTGGCGATCCCAAAACAACAAGCAGGGTATTGAGCAGGTAAACCCCAAGCAGGGCCCAGAAAATTGCGGTCACCGTAAAATTCCGCTTTACTCGCCCAGCGAACGCGCTGGTTCAAAAAACTTGCCCAGTTGCCCATGGGCTGTGTGCTGACCAGGGCATCTCCGGCTTTTTATGAAAACTTGGCGGGGAAACCGCCTGAGCAATCTTATGCATCAGCAGCATGTCATCCCCCGAAGCGATCTCGGTCTATACCCGCAAAACCATGACCGCTGCCAAAGGCCTGCTTTGCTAGGCCAGATTGGCTCCGTTACACATAGTGAGCTGTACGGGCAGGACCGAGGCTCCGTTATCCTTGCAGGCGATAAAGTCGAGGGATCTGAAAGATGGAAGGAGCCCGATCCGTGGGCCAGCTTTACGGGAGCCGCGATAATGCGTGCCCTCCAAGATGGCAGGCTCCGACAAGGCAGCAATCCAGGTAGAGGTGCTGTGCAATCGGCGTCGGTCGTAACAATGAGTTCGCCTGTGGCGTGCCGGACGCCGACTTCAATTGCTTTTTTCTTGTGGGCCGAACCCCTGCTCGGGCGGGAGCAGATCTTGCAGATTGAGCAAAACCAAGTGGGGCTTCCGGTGGGCTTCCACCAGCGCCTGGGTCTGATCGGTGGAATGGTCGTTAATGACGATAATCTGTAGATACTGGGCCGGATAGGTTTGGTTGAATAGCGAGCCGAGGCACCCTTCCAGGTGGAGCTCCTCATTGCGCGCGGGGACCAGGACCGTGACGCGGGTGAGCGGGGGCCGGGCGCAGTTGAGTGGCAGTTCTGGCAAAGTATCAGTTCCAGGACCTCCTGGACATTCGATCAGCAGGCCATAGACTAGCACAGAAAGCGCGGTGAGAAAACAGAAAATACATCCGGATCGCTATAAAAAGTGTTCGGTAAACCAGTGATTTATCGGCGCAGGGCGTGAAGGATCATGTCCCGGTTTTTTTCCTGCAGCACCTGATGGCCTGCGTCAAGCACCACCAGATAGCACCAGGGTTCGATCCCCCGGCGAAAGTCTTCGCTGCGACCGTGGCGGATGATTCGGTCGTGGCGCCCATACAGCAGGCTCAGGGGTATGGACTGGGTCCGCACGATCGATTTTACTTGCGCCAGGTCAGGCCGGAATTTTCGCATGACCGTCCAGCACCGGTACAATTGCTCCCGGGCTTGCTGGTCGTCCACGTAGGCCGAGACGAATTTATACACACTCGGATTAACCAAGCCCATCCTATTGGCTGAACCAAGCAGGGCAAAGAACCAACCGGGATGGTCCATGGTGAGGCGAAACAGCCGGTGGCCGCCCCAGGTTTGGGTAGTGAACCAATACCAGAAATTGAGCCTTAGACCATCGGGAGCCAACAACACGACGCACCCCAGCCGCAGACCGAATTGGTTCATGATGCTTAGGGCTATGCGCCCTCCCATGCTGTAGCCAAGAAGAGAAACCATCCGCTGCTGGCAGCCATGCTCCGCCAAGATCTGCTCGAGTATATCCATCAGTTGGAGCGGGGTGAAATCCAAGCCCTCGCACCACTCGGTTGCACCATGAAAGGGTAAATCCACCGCAAAGAGAGTGAAGTCTTGGTCCAGGGAAGCGGACAGAAATCCAAACGACCGGGCGCTCTCGCCGTAGCCATGGAAACAAATCAGGCAACGCGCACCTGACCCCGACTTGAGGTAATGAATCCGGGATGATTTATACGGTAAAAAAAAAGCGTGCATGCGTTGATCGGTAAAACTACTGAATTGAAGGCTTATGCCGGGCAATAGCCCGGCTTGGACTTGGGGGACGATCAGGGGAGGCTACAGCAGGGGAGGTAGAGGCCAAAAAACTCGCCCAGGTTCTTGCAGAAATTCAAAAAAACTGCTACATTTGTTTTAGTTGCTTAACTAACTATATGCCAAACAACCAATTCAAAAAGGGGGAATTATATAGCTTCATCACTGGCAAAGCATCGACGGCGATTGCGCGAAGGCTGCAAAAAAAATTCAACTCGGCCGGATTAAACTTAACCATTGAGCAGTGGAGTGTGTTGTATCACTTGTGGAAGCAGGACGGACGCAGTCAGCAGCAATTATGCAGTGCTACCTACCGCGACAAACCCAGCATTACCCGACTGGTCGACAACCTGGAAAAGTTGCAGCTGGTCAAGCGCGTTCCTTCCGAGAGCGACCGACGCATAAACCTGATCTTTTTGACCAAAACCTCCCAGAAGCTCCAGGAACAAACCATGGAGCTAGCAGAACAAACCTTGAATGAGGCCTTGGGGGGTGTGCCGTCCGACCAAATTGATGTCTGCAAGGATGTCTTGCAAGTTGTGTACGATAACCTGAAATAATTTCATCACGTCAATACTTTTTTATGAGCACGGTAACCGAAAAAAAAGCAACCCTCAAGGGTGGAGAATGGCTGATCAAGGAAAGCTCAGCCTTTGACACTTTCATTCCCGAGGATTTTAATGAAGAGCAACGCATGGTCAAAGAGATGTGCGCTTCCTTTTTGGACCAGGAGATCCTGCCCATTATCGACCGGATCGACAAATTGGAGCCAGGCCTGATGCCTTCGCTGATCCTCAAAGCCGGTCAGCAGGGCCTGCTGGGTATATCGATTCCCGAAGAATTGGGCGGCTCGGGCAAGGACTTTATTACCTCCACCTTAGTCAATGAAGCCCTCGGTGGCGGATTCTCATTCTCGGTAGCCGTTGCTGCGCATACGGGCATCGGCACGTTGCCGATTTTGTATTTTGGCACGGAGGCCCAAAAGCAAAAATACATTCCTAAACTAGCCAGCGGGGAGTGGAAAGGTTCGTACGGGCTGACCGAACCCAATAGCGGAAGCGATGCCCTGGGTGCCAAGACATCGGCCAAGCTGAGCCCCGACGGGAAATTTTACCTGATGAACGGGCAAAAATGCTGGATTACGAATGGAGGTTTCGCGGACATATACACGGTATTTGCCAAAGTGGATGGAGATAAATTCACGGCCTTCATTGTAGAGCGGGGATTCGAAGGGTTTACGCAAGGTCCGGAGGAGCATAAAATGGGAATCAAGGGTTCATCGACCGTACAATTGTATTTTCAGGATTGTAAAGTACCCGTCGAGAATGTCCTAGGTGAAATCGGCAAGGGTCATGTGATCGCCTTTAATATTTTGAATATTGGCAGGTTGAAACTCTGCGCAGCGGCCCTCGGCGGTGCCAAGCGGGCGGCCACCAGTTCCATCCAATATGCGACTACCCGCGAACAATTTAAGACAGCGATCGCCAATTTCGGCGCGATCAAAAATAAGCTGGCCGAAATGGCCATCGGCCTGTGGGTAGCCGAAACTGCATTATACCGTACCGCCAAATGGATTGATGACAAAGAGTCTGAACTAGCTGCCGCAGGCAAGCCTTTCAACGAAGCCTTCCTGGGCGCAGCCGAGGAATTCGCGATCGAATGCTCCATGCTGAAAATATTTGGTAGCGAAGTCCTGGACTTCGTGGTCGATGAAGGAGTGCAGATCCACGGAGGCAACGGCTTCAGCGATGAATATATCATCTCTAAAGCCTACCGGGACAGCCGGATCAACCGGATCTTCGAAGGCACGAACGAAATCAATCGTTTGCTGATCGTGGACATGATGCTGAAAAGAGCCATGAAGGGTCGCCTGGACCTGATGGGACCAGCCATGGCGGTATCCAAAGAACTGATGAGCATACCGGATTTCAATAGTGCAGATGACGCCCCCTTTGCCACAGAAAAACGGGTGATCGTCAATTTCAAAAAGTCGATACTGATGACTGCGGGGGCGGCCGTGCAAAAGCTCATGCAAAAGCTGGAACAGGAACAGGAGATCCTCATGCATATTGCCGATATGGCCATTCAAACCTTCAATGCGGAGAGCGCACTGCTCAGAACAATGAAATTGGTGGACCAGCGCGGGGTTGCGGCATGCCAGTTTGAACTGGATATCATGCAGACCTACCTCTACGATGCGGCCGATCACATCAACAAATCAGGTAAGGATGCCATCAACGCATTTGCCGATGGCGACGAGCAACGCATGATGCTCCTGGGTCTTAAGCGCTTTACCAAAGTAAACCCGTTCAACGCAAAGGATGCCAAGCGAAGGATTGCCGACAAGTTGATAGCAGACAACAAGTATCCTTTATAGATTCGGGGTGTCTTCGTCCACCATGTTGCCCGCCGTTGGTATTGCAAATCCATGGATATCTTATTATCTTTGCCAGCAAGAAAGACTAATACAGCCAAAATTTGTGCAACATGAAGAAGGCCTTTGCCCAATTCGTTATTCCGACCCTCCTTTTACTGGCTGGCTTTGAAGCTGCAAATGCCCAAAAGCGCAGTGGCGTGATCAAGGGTCAATTACTAACCGTGGATGGAATACCCGCGACCAATGTAACAGTCGAGTTAAAAAGCGCCAGCCGAATAGCCGTCACCGACAATACGGGATTTTTTGTGATTCGCCATCTTCCCGCGCTTCACGACACCCTGCTAATATCTTCCGTCGATTCCAAATTGTTGTCGCTCGAAGTACAGGTCGATGCTAACGCAACGACCAATGTTGGCACCATTAGACTGCAAAACAAAATATCGCAGTTGCAAAAGGTGGAAATCATTGGGCGCACTTTGCAGTCCTACAAAAGTGATTACTCATATTTCGGCGCTAAGACCCAAACACCCATTATGGACATTCCCCAATCCATATCCACGGTGACCAAGGAACTGATCAAGGATAAAATGGAGCTTACCCTTAAAGATGCGATGAATGATGTATCCGGCGTAAATCAATATTCTGGCTTTGACGAATACACTATCCGCGGCTTTCGGGCGGAAAATTCCCGGGACATCAACGGACTAAGGGGGTATAACATGATTTACACCAGTCCCATGTTGGTCAACATCGAGCGGATTGAGGTCATCAAAGGACCAACGGCTACCCTCTACGGCAATTGTGACCCCGGAGGCACCATTAACTTGGTCACTAAAAAACCTTTGCCCACCAACCAAGCCGAAATCGACTTTTATGGAGGAACCTGGGACCATGGCCGGGCTCAGGGTGACATTACAGGGCCACTCAATACAAGCAAGACTCTGCTGTACCGCTTTAATGCGGGTGTCGACAATACCAACTCGTTTCGCCACGGCCAGTATTCTGGGTCCTATGAAATTGCACCTTCATTGACCTACATGCCCAACGACAAATTGCAAATCAATTTGGATTTTTCCCTGTCCCAAATGGCGACCGTACTGGATTGGGGGCAGCCCGGTTTTGAAGGGAATAACAATCTGAAACTTACTCCGATTTCGCTGTCGCCGAGCCAACCCGGGGACTACCTACGCGAGAGTGACGCTGCCACTATTGCCACCCTTTCGTATAAATTTAATAAACATTGGAGTTTCAACACCGGGGGGCTACATTACAGCACCCGCGAATACGTGGGCACCCACGGCGTTCAGGGTTATATCACACCTGATTCGGTTAATCTGTTGTACACTACCTGGACATATCCAACCAGTACCAATACTATCAGCAACTACTTTACATATCAATTTAATACCGCTAAGGCCAGCAACCAGTTAGTGTTCGGATACGACTACATCGTGAGTCGGGTGAATCTTAACCAACTATATTATGAACTCCCGGCCCAGTTTGGCGTGGGTAGTGGCGTCGTGGGCACCTTTAGCTTGAAAAATCCCCAATGGGCTCAACCGCCGATAAGCTCCTATCAAGTTTCTAGTTATGATGCGGACGCCAGCGATGTAAATGACAACATCTACCATACCCAAGGGGTTTACGCGCAAGATGAGTTTAGTTTGGACCGCTGGAAAGTACTCTTCAGTCTAAGGGAAGAATTTTATAAAGGAGATGACGTAGGCGATAGCTCCCAAGACCTCTCCGAACAGGTATTTCTTCCCCGGATTGGCGTGGTGTACGAACTTAGGCCAAACATCAGTTTGTACGCAACCTACAACAAAGGGTTCGATGCCTTTGAGGCTTCATCCAGTGCGCAGGTCTTCAACGCACCTTTCAAACCCCAGATCAGCTATCTATATGAAGTTGGAGCAAAGAGTCTTTGGTTAAATAGCAAACTTTCGGCCAATATATCCATCTATCAGCTAACGCTACTGAATGTAGCGGTGAGCGCGAATATCGTGTCCAACCCAAATCTATATATACAGCAGGGACAGAACCGGTCCCGAGGTATGGAACTGGAAGCAGCTGGAAACATATTGCCGAACCTTAGTCTGACCATGTCCTACGCCTATTGCAACGCCACCGTAACGCAGAGTAAAGTGCCTTCCCAGGTGGGCACCCGGGTGGAAAATGCTCCACTCAATTCTGGAAGCAGCTGGATAAAATATACATTTAATCGGGGTGCGATCAAAGGCTTTGGCCTTTCTGTCGGATGTGCCGGAGTCGGTGAGCGCACGACGCTTGACCCGGCCATCACACTACCTGGATATTTTATATTGAGCGGAGGCCTGCACTACAGCCATAACCATTTACTCTTTGCCCTTAACGCCAATAATCTGACCAACCAAACCTACTGGATGGGGGCCTATAACAACGTGAACAAATGGCCAGGAGCTCCCCGAAATGTCATGCTCAATCTGGGTTACCGCTTTTAATGCCTCTCCTGCCTTAGTCCTCGCAGTAACCTCCTTGCTCTTTAGAAGTGTATCCGTTTAAAAATTTCCCCGTCGTTCTTCCGCTGACCCCACTTGATGCAAGACCCATGATGGCGCTAGGTGTTTGTCCGTCGATTATTTTGTTGTTTTACTGCCAAGTTGTTCCCCCAATTTTTCGTACTCGATGTCGTTAGGCTCCCATAATTCAACTTTGTTTCCTTCGATGTCAATAATATGGACAAACTTTCCATAGTCAAATGTTTCTACTGTGTCCGTTATAGTTACGCCTTCTTTTTTTAGTTCTTCAACAAGTACTTTCATATTTTCTACTCGGTAATTAATCATAAAGTCCTTTGTTGAAGGTTCAAAATACTTTGTTGTCTCTTTAAAAGGACTCCATTGTGTAAAACCCTTTTTTGTCGTGTCGGCCCCCTGTCTCCATTCAAAAACTGCCCCGTATTGGTTGGTATTTAGTCCAAGGTGTGTTTGGTACCATTCTTTCATTTTGTTGGGGTCTTTACACTTGAAAAAGATGCCTCCGATGCCTGTTACTTTTTTCATCTTTGTTTGTTCGTTGAAATATTTTGTCATAACTGTTTTAAATGCGAAACCAAAACAGAATGAGGTCGCAATTGCTAAAAATATTAATGTTGTCCTTTTCATTTTGTCTGCATGTTTATTGTCTGTTATGACGTCTGCTATGCTTATCGGTAACGTTCAGGGCTTGAAGCAGGTGGGGAATTGCATTCCGCTCGCCCGACCACTGCACTAAATTTAAATTGATCCTTCTAAATTAAGCACAATTTCCCCTTTCGAATTTGAATTAGATTGCTTAACTTCCCTTACCCATAGATTCTCCCTCGCTTCATCTCTGGACCTCGATATTTTGAGCAGGATTATTGCCATTCACCCAAAAACTTCTTTCTATGGCCATCTTAAACATTCTTCAGCTCCCAGACGGTTCCCTTGCTTGGGACAATATCGCCATTTTACTGCTGGCCTTGGTGGCCGGCTATTTGATTCACCGGTGGGGCGCTAAAAGCGCATTGAACAACAAATATGCGAGGATTGTGGCTGGTTGGGAGACTAAATATAAGGTGCTGGAAAACGAATTTAAAGGGTATAAATCCAGCCTGGCCGCCTCGGATAAAGCCGCTCAGAAATCCCTGTTGGAGATGACTGGTCGGGTGAAAGCGTTGGAAGGCGATATCCGAGCCTTGTCAGAGGAAAAAAATAAATTCCATCAGCAGTTGCTAACTAAGGAGGAGGACCTAAAGAAATATCTGGCCCAGTTGTCTGGCCTGGAAGACCGGATCAAGGAGATGCGGGCAGAAATGGAAAGGGCCGAAGGCACCTGGTCGACCAGGGTGCAGAACCTGCAGGCTGAGCTGACCAAAGCGTCGGCTTGGGAACAGCGCGTAAAAGCAGCCGAACAGGAAGTGCACCGTGCCCGGACGGCTTCGAGCCAGGCCGAACGAAGACTGCTGGAAACAGAGCTCCGGTTGAAGGCGACAGCCGATTTTGCAGGTAAAGTGGCGCCCCTGGAAAACGAGCTCGCACTTGCTAAACAAAAATGCCTGGACTTGATAACGGAACTAAAGAACAAAGCCGCACTCATGAGCGAATTGGAATCCAAAATTACCCGGGAGATGCAGCCCGCTTTGGGGAGCGTGCACCAACAAGCCTGACCTAACAGCACCGGGTATACGCCTTCTATATGCCCGATCGACTTGGCGGCCATGGCTAGTCCCTTGGCCTCGTACACCGAAATGCGAGGATGGTCGAGTCTGATCCCGGCGAGGCATACTCCTCGTGAACG
>CAVULD010000010.1:0-15188 GCA_963742225.1 uncultured Chitinophagaceae bacterium
AGTTACCTATTGGGCCCTTTGTGCCGTCTTCTTCTAATACAAGATGGAGTGGTGGAGAAATCTCCGGTGAGCAGGAGCTCCTGAAAAATGTGCGACTCAACAGTGCCAAACGGGAACTTTTGCGTGAACTGGAACTGTTGATCATCGACGAGGTGAGTATGCTTCGTGCGGACACCCTGGATGCCGTGGATTGCTTGCTTCGCCATATCCGGCAACAACCCTTATTTCCATTTGGTGGCGTACAAATGGTCTATATCGGCGATCTATTTCAGTTGCCTCCGGTGGTCCATCAGTCGGAGTGGGAGCTGCTGCGCCCTTTTTACCCCAGCGCCTTTTTCTTTGAAGCCCGCGCCTTGCAAAATGCACCACCCCTGTACTTGGAATTAAAGAAGATCTATCGCCAAAACGAAGCTGAATTTATTCGCATCCTCGACAATGTGCGCAACAATGTCGTAACGGCGGCCGATCTGGATATGCTTCATGGCCGGTATGATCCCAGCTTTCAGCCGGATAGTGAAGACAATTTCATCACCTTGACTACCCACAATGCCCGGGCGGATTCGATAAACCAACAGCAACTGGCCCGGATACCCGCAGAACTTTCCTCCTTTGAGGGGGTTGTGCGGGGGGAGTTCAACGAAAAAGCGCTCCCCGCGGACCGGATCCTGTACCTCAAGCCGGGCGCCCAGATCATGTTCATCAAGAATGATAAGGGAGAAAGCCGAAGGTATTTTAATGGGAAAATTGGCCAAATCCAACGCATTCGCGGAACGGAGATCGTTGTCCGCTTCCCCGGGGAGAGTGGCGAGTTATCGCTGGAAAAGGAAACCTGGAGAAATATTCGTTACCGCTACAACCGGGAAAAGGACAAAATAGAAGAGGAGGAGCTTGGGACGTTCAGCCAATATCCAGTGCGGCTGGCCTGGGCAATTACCATACATAAGAGTCAGGGACTTACGTTTAGTAAGGCAATCATTGATGCTGGCGCTTCCTTCGCACCGGGGCAGGTGTATGTTGCCCTAAGCCGGCTTACAAGCATGGAGGGCATGATCTTATATTCACGCATATTACCCAGCGCCATCCAAACGGATCAGCGAGTGTTGGCCTTCACTCAAACGGAAATGGCCGAGCGGCAACTGCAGGAGAGGCTAAACCGCGAACAACTGGCCTTTGCCGGCCAACATCTTATCCAATCGTTTAATTGGAATGATTTAGCCGCGCGGGTTGAGGAACTCACGGAAACTTCCGAGGAATTAGCCCTTTCGGTCCGACAAAAAGCCCCCAGCTGGACTAGCCGTATGCGCGCCACGACCCAAAGTCAGCAAAAGGTAAGCGCAAAGTTTACCCGCGAGATCGAGCAGCTCCTGGGGAGATCAGAAAGGGAAGGCTACGGCAACCTTTTCGGGCGCATTCGTGCGGCTCACGATTATTTTAGCCAGACGCTGGATGAGCAGTTGGCCAGCGTACAGGAGCGCGCTGAGGCCTTGCGACTCAAGCAGAGTGCAAAGAAAAGATTCAGCGATTTACAAGGGATAGAAGCTGCTATGTTAAGAAAGAAACATCAGCTATTTCAGGCGCTACGCGTAGCGGAGGGCTTGATGAATGGGTCAAATCTGACTGAATTGCTGTTGATAGCAGAGCAAAAAGACGGGGTTACGATTCAGCCAGGGAGCGCTCCGCAGGACCTGGTCGCCATCCATAAACCAAACAAGGGGGATACCGCCAGGATCAGCTTGGAATTATTCCTGCAAAACAAAAGCATTACCCAAATTGCTGAATCAAGGGGGATGGCTGCCAGCACCATAGAGCGGCATGTAGGAGTATTGGTCTATAGCGGAGATTTGCATATCTCCCAAGTCGTTGCTCCGCACAAAATAAAGCCGGCTTTGGAAGCAATCGATGATTTGGGCTCGACTTCACTAAAGAAAATAAAAGAAAAATTAGGGACCACCTATTCCTACGGCGAAATCCGTGCCCTGGTCAGCCATTGGGAGAAATCCAGAGGTTGTTGACGCCGAAGGCTTATATCGTGGCAAATTAGATCAGCCGGGATTAAGGCGAACATGTAATTTGATAGGGTAATTGAGTATGTTTTGTTCATTGCGAAGCTTACTCCGACCTAAGACTCCGAACAGGATTTGATAAAGCTGATTTCAAGCACTGCGCTCCAATCAAGACTGATGCAGATACAAATATGATGACAAACACAACTAAATTCGGGGTCAAACTTTGGTGAATTCGATAGGCATAATTTTCCAACCATCTGTTGGTAACGATATAGGCTAGTGGCCAGGCAATTATATCTGAAATTATAATTAATGCGATATATTCTTTTAGAAAAATGGCGATGATATTTTTTATGTCTGCGCCCAGAACTTTGCGCACCGCGACTTCCTTAGTGCGTTTGGTTAGTGTAAAGGCCAGAACCCCAAAAATGCCAATGAAGACTATGATGAAGCTAACCCCTGTTGCTATAAAGCTTGATTCTTTCAGCTGCATCTCGCCTCGGTATAATGATTGAAACGTTTCATCTATAAAGCTATATTCAAACCCAGCATCTGGAAATAAGGCCTTGCATTTATCCTGAATAGTAGTGATTGCCGACTTCAAATCCGAAGTATGAAGTTTTACAGCAAAATAACGATAAACCGTGGTAAAGGGCTCCTGTAGGCCGGCGATAATCATCGGCTGAACACTCTTTTGCAGTGATTCAACATGAAAATCTTTAACTACTCCCACGATAGTTTCCTCAAGTCCATCTGTTGCGCCTACTCTTACCGTTTTGCCAACGGCCGTTGTCCACCCTAGAGCTTTTAATGCGGAC
Organism: uncultured Chitinophagaceae bacterium; assembly: GCA_963742225.1. GTDB lineage: Bacteria > Bacteroidota > Bacteroidia > Chitinophagales > Chitinophagaceae > Puia. The sequence goes on from CAVULD010000010.1 coordinate 2,825, forward strand.
TGGTTTAGAATAATCTTGCCACGCCCATAATTATAATCATAATTTGGCACTGGCGCTCCTTCAATAAACTGAAGACCGAATACTTTAGAAACATTAGCGTCCGCGGCCATAAACATCATGCTAACAAAATCGTTAGCATGATGGGGGTAGATATTTATATAACCCCCCGAATTGCCATCCGGTATGTCATATGAAAGAGATACGCTTTGGACGGCAGGTAGATGCATTAGCTCTGATTTGGCATTTTCCATCTTTACCACACCGGTAGAATCCCATTGACGTGGAAGGGAAGAAATTACCATGACCTGATCTTTATTGTATCCGAGATCCTTATTGAAAAAGTAGGAGACTTGTTTTGACACATTGATCGCACATATAAATACCACAGTAGCCAAGGTGAATTGAATGACCAGAAGACCCTTGCGCAATCCAATTCTGTTTCTGCCGGCATTCATTTTTCCCTTTACTGCGGTTAGTACATTGGAGGAACTCAAGACAAAGGCTGGGTAAAAACCAGCTACCAGACCAATTCCAATGACCAAAAAAATTGCGAAGCCCAACCTATTGAATCCCAGTTGCCATATATGCCCAAGTCTGGTTTCCAGCAGGCGACTAGAGATGGGAAGGAATAATTCGTACCAAAGGGCGGAAAGGCAGGTAGCAGCGAAGGTGATGGTTAGTGCCTCGGTAAGGTATTGGAGGATAAGCTGGCGTTGGCCTCCGCCGAACACTTTACGCAACCCGATTTCTTTTAGCCTGTACGCGGATGTGCCAATATTTATGTTTACAAAATTGATGATCGCCAGCAAAAGTATGAATCCCGCTATAAATGAGAGCGTGGTGATCATTCTTAAGACGGCGTTGTCGTTATCCTTCAAATAATAATCTTTCAAGCCAACCAATTGTACCTTCAAATTTCCTTTTACAAATGTGGGCTGATATTTATTCAAGACCTGTTCAAAGGGTGCTGCAAGGTCTTTGGGGCTAACTCCATGCTTTAGCTGAATCATGGAGGCCATATAGACATTTGACCAGTTATCGCCCTTATCTCCACCTTGGAAATACCGGTTGGCGTCCATTGGTAAAAAGACTTGATAGGGCCTGGCAGTAAAGTCAGTCACCGAATTATATGGCATTTTCTGTAATACAGCGGACACTTTAAAGTCGTGTTTCCCGCCGTCTGCGGGTGTCATTACCGTGATTATTTTATCGATTGCGTCCGTGCGGCCAAATAATTTAATGGCCAAATCCTCTGTAATAATTGCTGATTTATTATTTTTAAACGCCTGATTTGGATTGCCACGAACCAAAGGAAATCCGAACATAGTTACTAAAGTGGTGTCACCGACCGAAATCGGCGTTCGAAAATGTCTATCTCCGACAGATACTATATTGGTCACTGGATCAAAACGATAATAATTTTGAACCAGATTTGGATATTCGTCTTTCATAGTGAGGGCCAACGGTCCAAGGGTGGTTATGGCCTCACCCATGTTGTCCTGCTTCCAAATGCTCTTGATTACATATTGACTTGAGATACTCTTCAGGTCGCCATTTACACTCAAGGCATTCAGCACATATAGGCCAATGATCATGGAAAAGGTAATTCCCATGGAAAGGCAAACCATGTTGATCATGGAATAAAACCTATGCCTGGAGAGATGGCGAATGGCTACGGTAAAAAAGTGTCTGAGCATGGATATGGCATTACCAATTTCATGAATGTTATTGCAGGTTGCGGTTTCTGGGGGTGAAATCCAACATGTAGGTGCTGAAAGATCACCAAATAATGTGTGGTGTAAAAATACGCCGTAATCGGCTTTCTGTCATAGAGTTGACCAAAGGTTTTGGGCTATTGGGGCGTAGTCGGGTGAAAATGCCTTTGAATCAGCATATAATGCATGGTACCTACCAGTCAGTAAAATCTGTTTTTAATTTCTACTAAAGATGCCAATAAGCGAAAAGCGGTTTTTCAATGGCCCATTCCTATTGGAATTTAAGTGTAACCGTTCCGGAAAAACTACCCACTCAATTAGGCTCAGGGTAGCTGATGGAATCGGCGCTTTGCGATTGCTGCCTCTTGTCCTAAGGATCACCAAATCAATAAGTTGGGTAAAGGTAGAAGGATTTATTATTCGCTCCCGCAAGGCTCCATACGTCGATTTTTTCCTTACCTTTGCATCCCCGAATACTAAAACCTTCGGTTTATTTATTTTATGTCTGAAAACAATATTGTTAACCCAAACGCTGAAGTACAGGAGCAAACTGCTACGGCAGAAGCTACAGCGACAACAAATGTGCCTGTGCACGCCAAGCTCGAGCAACCAGCTGCTGCTCATGATGACTTTGACTGGAGTATCGACAAGAGAAATGTGGCTGCCTATAGCCGGGATGAGAAAGAGAAGTATGACAAAGTGTACGACAACACCTTTGTAACCATTACCGACGGAGAGTTAGTGAAGGGGATGGTAGTTGGACTGACCAAGACCGATGTAGTGGTCAACATTGGCTTTAAGAGCGACGGGTTGGTTTCGCTCAATGAATTCCGTGACATTGCCAACCTGAAGACGGGAGACGAAGTGGAAGTGATGGTGGTGGAAAAGGAAGACCGCGAAGGACATTTGCATTTAAGCCGCAAGCAGGCCCGGATCACACGCGCGTGGGAGAAGATTGTAGAAGTGCATAAGACCGGCGAAGTAGTTACAGGGATTGTTACCAGCAAGACCAAAGGAGGCTTGATTGTGGACGTATTTGGTATGGAAACCTTCCTGCCAGGTTCGCAGATCGATGTTAAGCCAGTCACCGATTACGATCAGTTCGTTGGCAAGACGATGGAGTTCAAAGTCGTGAAGATTAATGAAGCGATCAAAAACGCCGTGGTTTCCCATAAAGCGCTTATTGAAAGTGATATTGAGGCGCAACGCGCGGAAATAATGAGCAAGCTGGAAAAAGGACAGGTGCTCGAAGGAACGATCAAGAACATCACCGATTTTGGAGCCTTTATGGATCTGGGTGGCTTGGATGGGTTGCTGTACATTACCGATATCAGTTGGGGTCGTATCTCTCACCCCAGCGAGGTGCTGAAGCTGGACCAGAAGTTGCAGGTTGTGGTGCTTGATTTTGACGACGGCAAGAAGCGTATCAGTCTCGGCCTTAAACAGCTGACGCCCCATCCTTGGGATGTGTTACCGCAGAACGTGCGCGAGGGAGAGATTGTGAAGGGCAAGGTGGTGAATATTGAAGACTATGGCGCTTTCCTGGAGATCATGCCGGGTGTTGAAGGTTTGGTTCACGTGAGCGAAATTACCTGGGCCAATACGCCGATCAACGCCAAGGAATTTTTCAAGCTGGGAGATGAGCACAATGCCAAGATAGTCACTCTGGATAAGGATTCTCGCAAGATGAGCTTGTCCATCAAACAACTCAGTGAAGATCCTTGGAGTACTATTGAAACCAAATTTCCTCTGGGATCAAAGCACACCGGACTGGTAAAGAACATTACTCCTTATGGGGTGTTTGTGGAACTGGCGCCGGGCATTGGTGGCATGATCCATATCAGCGACTTGAGCTGGCTCAAACGCTTTAATCATCCTTCCGAATTTACTAAAGTTGGACAGCACATCGACATCTTGATCCTGGGTATCGACAAGGACAATCGCAAACTGCAGCTTGGCCATAAACAACTCGAAGAAGATCCTTGGAATGCATTGGAGCAGACCTTTACTGTTGGTACCATTCACGAAGGCACTGTTGTCCGTAAGGACGAAAAAGGCGCCTTGGTGCAATTGCCCTACGGATTGGAAGGATTTGCGCCTAACCGGCATTTATTCAAGGAAGATGGCAAACAGGTTGGTCCGGATGAGACATCCCAGTTCATGGTCATAGAATTTGACCGTAACGAGAAACGAATCGTCCTTTCCCATACCCGAATTTGGGAGCAGGCCAAGGCTCAGGAGCACGAAGCCGCCAAAAAAGAAGCAAGGACAGATGCTGACAAGACGCGTAAAGTCGTGAAGACGATTCAAAATAAAGTGGAAAAGCCCACCCTCGGAGATTTAGGTGCGCTGGCTGAAATCAAAGAAAAGCTGAAACAGGAGGAAAAGGGAAACGATGAGGCCAAGAAATAATAGGCAGGGGTAACTTAACCTAACACAGAATCGTCCCGCCTGAATAGGCGGGACGATTTTTTTTGGCTTCTTAGCGGGTTTGTGCCCCGGCGATCAGTCGCAATTCGGTATCTGTAAAATTGCGGAGGCTATGTAGCTTCATATCCGCGGCTCCCCACTTAGCATGGTCGAAGAGTGCAGCTTCCGGAATAACAATACATGTCATCCTGGCTGCTTTGGCGGCTATCATGCCGTTGAAGGAATCTTCAAAGCATAGCGTTTGCAGAGGTCCAACGGACAACTGATTCATGCAATCCAAGTATACCTGCGGATGAGGTTTGCCATGGTCAAGGTCTTCAGCTGAACTGAGGGCGTCGAAATAAGAGGATAACTGAAATTTATGGAGTACCGCGTCGATCAGGGCGAAGGGCGAAGAGGTGGCCAGGCCGATGCGGAAACCCCTCTTTCGGAAAAAACGAAGGATCTCTAAGGCACCTGTCATCAGTTCGCCTTTTGCCTCTATTTTTTCTATCGCTTTTTGCATGATGATTTCTTCGGATTCTTTTGCCCTGGCCATATCCAGGCCGAACTGGCTAAACCAGTAGGCAACCCATTCCTTCGTTCGTAGACCGGTGCTTACCTGGTATTGTGTAGTTGTCAGCGTTGCGCCAAAAGGCTCCAAGGTTTCAATTCCTGCTTCTTGCCAGAGGGGCTCGGAATCGACGAGAAGCCCATCCATGTCGAAAACGACCGCGTTAGGTTCCATGCATTCCAAAGGTAGGACATAAGGTTTGTTCCTGCATGTACCGATTATATTAACAATTTTGTATTTTCGAAATGCGGATTGCAGCCAAATTTAGAAATTATGAGTTCAATCACTGAACGATTAAAGAATATTCACCTTATTCGTAAGCTGCTTTATGCTGTTATTGGCGTTTTTTCCTATCCTGGTTTGGTAATCATCAACAAGTTGAAAATATCGGGAACCGAGAATCTCGTCCATTTGCCTCGGCAGAATGTTCTGTTTGTGAGCAATCACCAGACCTATTTTGCCGATGTGATCACCTTCTTACATATATTTTGCGCCGTTAAATGGGGTAAAAAAAACCACCTGGGTATTCCCTATTATTTGCTCAATCCATTTACGCGCGTCCATTACGTGGCCGCTGAAGAGACGATGAACGGTAGCCTGGTCAGTCGGGTATTTACGATTGCCGGCGCATTAACGGTCAAGCGTACCTGGAATCCCGCATCCAAAGAAGTCAGAAGAGGACTGGATGCTTCCGATACCCGAAAGATCACGCGGGCTTTGGAGGATAGTTGGGTAATCACCTTTCCACAAGGGACCACCAAGGCATTCGCGCCGGCCAGAAAAGGCACTGCACTGATCATTAAACAAAGCCGGCCGGTGGTCATACCGGTAGTCATTGGAGGATTCCAGAAAGCTTTCAACAAAAAGGGGCTCAAGATCATGAAAAGAGGTAGCTTGTTGTCGGTTACGTTTAAAGAGCCACTAAAAATCGACTTCGATGCGCCGGCTGATCAGATAACCGAGCAAATCATGGACGCCATTGAGCAGAGCAAGAAATTTATGCCAGCCCCAAGTCCGGTCGCAACAGCCGATGACCAGCCGCAGCAAAAATCCAAGCCCTCCGTTTAGTGGTTTTGCTTTAATTTATGCAGGCCAATAGTCCGGCCTCAAATGCCGGCTGCTATCTAGATGCCATCTGAGCCTGCCTGGAAGGTTTTTATTGGCTTCTACAGCGAAGAATTTGGTGCACTTTGCGGCACAAACAAGGCTTTTAATTCCTCTGCGTCCTGTGGTTTCATTTTGCCACCCAGGATAAGCCTCAATTGTCTTCTGCGCAGGGCTCCTTCGAACAACATTTTTTCATCTTCAGATTCTGCAATCACCTGCGGAACAGCTCTGGGTTTGCGGTTGGGATCAAGGGCTACAAAGGTATAATACGCCTCATTACTTTTGTATTTGTATTGTTGGCTAAGGTCCTCACCCCAAACCCGCAGGTGCACTTCCATAGACGTGTTGAAGGCACGGCTAAGTCTAGCTTCAATATGGACCACGTTGCCCAGCTTGATTGGGCTTTCAAAAGAGATGTTGTCCACCGAAGCGGTTACCACAGGGGCATTGCAATGTTTTCCAGCAGCTAGGGCAGCAGCAATATCCATCCAATACATCAATCGGCCCCCCATTAAATTACCGTGCACATTGGTATCGTTGGGTAAAACCAATTCGGTCATCACGATGTGAGATTCACTGGGCGTCTTAGCTTTCAACGTCATACACTGATTTTTTTTGTAAAGTTAACGGCTCTAGGGTCGTGGCCACCAAATTTCCCCAGTCTCGCAACTACTGCCGTGAGCTGGTCTACGCGGGCAATGCAAGGCGGGTTTGCGAACATCCTTTTACTCAAACGATGCTTTTCTCACATTGGTCCAGAAATCCTGCCTCCACGTCTGCTCCTATTCCGGGTTGTTCCGGGATTTGCAGATGATACCCCCGGTAAAGCACCCCTCCTGTGATGGGGTCAACTTGGTGCCCCAGCATGCAGGTGTCCATATCGTAGAAGATAATATTATCATGCGCCAGGGCAAAATGGGCAAATGCCGTTAGAGCCAGGCGACTTTCCAACATGCCGCCCATCATGCAGGCTATTCCCCGGTGCGCACAAACCGAGTCAATCTTGGTTGCTTCCAAGATGCCGCCCGATTTGGCGAATTTAATGTTCACATAATCACAAGCACCGGCTTCAATCAGGCGCTTGGCGTCATGATGATCATACACACTTTCATCGGCCATGATCTTAACCGGTGAATTTTTTCTCAGTGCAGGTAATTTCTGGTCCTCCCAGTAACGCATGGGTTGTTCGCAAAAATCGATGTCGTAGCTGGCCACAGCGGTGAGAGTTTCGACCGCCGTTTCATAACTCCAACCTTGGTTGGCATCTAGGCGCAACCGAATCTCGGGCCCAACAGCTTGGCGGATCTGTCTAACCCGCTCCACGTCCTCGGGACCTTGAGTTCCCAACTTAATCTTGATGATCCGGACTCCCTTGTTCTTGAATTCAACCGCCGTTCTGGCCATATGGTGCGGGCTGCCAATTCCAATCGTTAGATCGGTCTCGAGGTCTTTGTTGCGTCCACCCAGAAATCGGTATAAGGGCAATGCCGCCCGCTTAGATGCCAAGTCGTACAAGGCCATGTCAAATGCGCTTTTGGCCGTCGAATTAAACGCGATGAACTGATTCAGCTCATCCATCCGGTGCTCAATTGCGCTTGCGTCCTTGCCTTTCCAAATCGTAGCAAATTCTTTGGCCAGTTCAAAACAAGTGGACTGGGTTTCACCCACTATCATGGGAAAGGCCGAGCATTCACCTACGCCAAATTGCCCATCCTGCGTGTGGATGCGGATAAACACATTCTGCGCGCTGTTCAATGTCCCCGTAGCAATCCGAAAGGGATGCATGGGAATTGAGAATCGGTATATTTCCGTATGGGTAATATGCATGTCGTAAATGAACTTGTGTTTTCGATGCCGGTTCCAGCGCAGGTTAGGATGATCTGCCCCGGAGACAGCATCATGACTTTGGGTCAGGGCATGTAACCTGGTCCATAGACTGCCCTTCCTGGTTTTGCCCCGCTATGATTCCCCTCTTTGAGTACTTGGACACCATTTACCCAGACGTCTATCACGCCTGTTGCCAACTGCTGCGGATTCTCATAGGTCGCATTGGACTTAATGGTATTTGGGTCAAAAACAACCAGATCGGCATAATCTCCCACTCGAATCAGACCCCTTTTTTTCAGCTTCAGCTGCGATGCCGGCAAACCCGTCAGCCGCCGGACAGCTTCCTGCAGGGAGATCAGTTTTTCCTCCCTGACGTATTTGCCCAGCAGGTTGGCGAAATTGCCGTAGGCGCGAGGATGAGTACTACTCTTCAGAAAAACCCCTTCCGGAGCCATGCTGGCCGCGTCTGATCCAAAACTCATATAGGGCAATTGAATTTGCTTTCTTATGTTGTCTTCACTCATCAAGAAATAAATGACTTCAATGCGCGAATGGTCTTGGATAATTAAATCGATGATGGTTTCTTCGGGACCCGTGCCTCTTAACTTGGCAATTTCGGACAAGCGCTTTCCGGTCAGGTATTTCAAGGAGTCCTGTTTAAAGCCGGTGCAGATGATGTTCTCCGCGCCTCCAGCCCCCAGATACAAGTTCTCCCACGCATTGGTTGGCGTCTTCATTTCCTGAATGATCCTTTTGCGTATTGCAGGAACTTGCAAGCGTTCGACCCACCTGTCGATGCCGCCTTCCTGGACTGAGGGGGGCATCGATGCATCAAATCCCGTAGCTCCGGCCGTATACGTGTACATGCAGGCCGAAATATCCAAACCCGCTCGCCTTGCACTATCGATTTTGCGAATAAGGATGTCCATTTTGGGCCAGTTGCTCTTTCCTGCGGCTTTGAGGTGGTAGAAAATAGCTGGAATGTGCGCCTGTTGCGCAATGCGTATCAGTTCATCTGCAGCTTCAAGTAATTGATTGCCTTCGGAACGTATGTGGGCTATATAAGAGCCCCCGTAGGAAGCGGCGGTTTGACACAGCGCGATAAGCTCGTCCGTTTGGGCATAAAATCCAGGGGCATAAATTAGCGCAGCACCTACTCCCATTGCTCCCTCTTGCATCGATTGCTGAACGAGCGCTTTCATATGGGCTAATTCTGCTGTCGTGGGGGCTCTGTTTTCAAATCCTAGCACATTTTCTCGAATGGTTGCCGCTCCCACAAAGGAGGCCACGTTGGTGGAGACCCCCCTGGACTGCAAATAATCCAGGTACTGTTTCAAACTGGTCCACTCCACTTTATATTTAATGTCGCCTTCATGGGTCTCTTCCATTTTTTTCATGCTGTCGGTGGACGGTCCTTCCGATTCACCTTCGCCGAAAACTTCCAGAGTTACCCCTTGTTTGATTGCACTCAAGGAACGTCCATCTTGTAGTAAGGTGATCATCGACTGGCTTTGCATATCTATGAACCCTGGTGAAACGGCCAAGCCTTGGGCATTGATTTCGGTTGTGCCATGTTGGTTGGACAAATCACCGATGTAGGCGATGGTGTCTGCACGAATGCCAACATCACCGCTAAATCCTGCCTGTCCTGTTCCGTCATAGATCGTGCCACCGCGGATAATCGTGTCATAGGAGGGACGGTTGTGGCAGGAAAAAAGCCCCATCACCAACATAACCAAGCATATCCAGGGATGTATCCGCATATAGTAGATTGGCCTCGAAAATAGGGTAAAATAATTAGAATTTTCTCCCCCGAATACTCAGTTTGCTGGGTCTGGCCTTGGGATCACAATTCCTTCTTACATTTGTCTCTATACCATCACTCTTGCCCATGAATGGATCCACGGCCCCCATTTCCTTTGACAATACCCAGAATGCGTTTGCATACAAATCGGATTCGGAATTAAAAAAGGCACGATTCCTTTTTTCCTCTATGAGTTACCAATCGCTGGTCAAAATGGGTACCAAGATCACGCCCTGGGCTATTCGGATTGGACTACCGGTTCAAGGCATTATCAGAAAGACAATTTTTTCCCAGTTTGTAGGTGGCGAGAACCTGGACCAGACCGCCGAAGTAGCCAGAAAACTGGGGGCCTACCACGTCCAAGTCATTCTGGATTATGGTGTGGAAGGAGGAGATAACGGAGAAGCAGGCTTCGATCATTCTTGCGAGGAATTTATCCGGGTCATTAACTACGCGGCAACGCAGCCCAACATTCCTTTTATGAGCGTCAAGGTTACGGGATTTGCCCGCTATGGGTTGCTAGAAAAACTTGACCATTCCGTCGAACTCCATGCAGGAAGTCTGATGAAGCGGTATACTAAAGCGGTAGAAGCGCTCAGCGAAGAGGAAAAGGCCGAATGGAAGCGGGTGCATGAACGGATGCTTCGAATATGCCGAGCCGCCGAGCAGAAAAATGTCGGCGTGCTGGTTGATGCGGAAGAAACCTGGATTCAAGATCCGGTAGATGTGCTGACCATCCTGATGATGGAGCAGTTTAATAAGGGCAAGGTTATCGTATACAATACCGTTCAACTATATCGTCACGACCGGCTAGGATTTCTAAAAGATTCCTTGGAGGCAGCCGAAATCAGAAATTTTTATCTTGGGGCTAAGCTGGTGCGCGGAGCGTATATGGAAAAGGAGCGCAGGCGCGCGTCCGAGATGAATTATCTCTCACCCATTCAGCCCGATAAGGAGGCGACCGATAGGGACTATAATGCGGGGATTAAGTTTTGTATTGACCACCTGGATCAAATCGGCCTGATCGTAGCCTCCCACAACGAGTACAGCAACTTATATGCGACCACCTTGCTGGAAGAGCGTGGCCTGCCGCATGATCATCCCCATATTCATTTTTCCCAGCTTTTTGGCATGAGCGACAACATAACTTTTAATCTGGCCAAGGCTGGCTGCGCGGTAAGTAAGTACCTCCCATTTGGTCCGATTCAGGATGTCATTCCATACCTGATGCGCAGAGCCCAGGAGAACAGCTCAGTTAGTGGTCAGACAGGAAGAGAACTTGGACTGATAAAAAAGGAAATGGAACGAAGGGGAATTTAAGTCCGCATTTTTTAGTTGATGATTTGACCAGGGGCTGTATCTTTGTCGACCGATCTGGTCGATCGCGATTGACCCATGCATTGGACTGCTAGCTCAGTTGGTTCAGAGCGCTGCTTTGACAGAGCAGAGGTCACTGGTTCGAGCCCAGTGCAGTCCACATCTCCCACTCTGAGTTTTCTTCATTCCATCCCCAGCCTCTGTGCTGGGTTTCTTACTTGACATCCGTGGAAAAGCCGGCAATTCAGTGGTCTGATTGCTGTCGGGGACCCAGTCAATAGATATACACATCCAAAAACTAATGACTCCGGATAGTACCGCGGTACGGCTGGAGAACCCGAATGCTCATTATTTCAATATCATCTAATCTTTTTGAGTTTTTCGCGGACCTGTCTATTTTTCTTACCTTAATTGTGCTAATAGGCGTTCTGCCCAGTGGATCAGATCCACACCCGTTAACTGCTTTGGGTATTATAGCTGGACGCAAAACTGCTGCCAACATCTACTTATGGACTCATTGACCAAGAACAGGATCCAATCTGTTGACCTGCTGAAAGGGTTGGTCATGGTGATTATGGCCCTCGACCATACCCGGGACTATTTTCATTCGGTAGCAAGTGTATTTGGCCCACTCGATCCGCTTCGCACGTCTTGGCCCATTTATTTTACCAGATGGATTACGCATTATTGCGCACCCACGTTCAGTTTTCTAGCGGGACTTTCAGCCTGCTTGGTTGGGAGGAGAAAAACCGTGGCTGAACTTTCGGGATTTTTGTTGAGGCGGGGGTTGTGGTTGATAATCATCGAACTCACGGTGGTCAACTTTGGATGGTATTTTGATGTGCATTTCCGTTCGCCTAGTTTGCTGGTGATCTGGACGTTGGGGATCAGTATGATTGTGCTTTCGGCGTTGGTGTATCTTCCGAAATGGGGTATATGGATTTTCAGCTGCGCGCTCATTTTTGGTCACGACCTGCTGGGCTCGGTGCATTTTGATGATAGCATCATCTGGGCAATCGTTCATGATGGAGGCTTCTTTGATCTGTCTGCCAATTACCATTTGTGGGTGGGATATTCGTTGGTTCCATGGATTGCCGTTATGTCGCTTGGTTACTGTTTTGGCGCCTTATATGACCCATCGTTTGACCGGACCAAACGTAAACGAATACTCAATATCGTTGGACTTTCCGCTATCGGCTTATTCTTGATTTTGAATTGTACGCATCTTTATGGGGACAGTTTCAAATGGAAACACTACGATAGGGTATCGCAGACTCTGATGTCTTTTTTTAATCGCTCCAAATACCCGCCGTCACTTCAATATCTACTCATGACTTTGGGACCGGCGATGATCTTTCTGGCCAATACGGAGGGTCTGAGGGGCAGAATAGTGGGCTTTTTCAGCACATTTGGCCGCGTTCCATTTTTCTTTTACGTCTTGCACATATACCTCGTGCATATCTTGGCCATGATATTTGCGCAATTTTCAGGATTCGGCTGGCGATCAATGATTTTGCCCAGTTGGGTGAATTTCGTTCCCGCACTCAAGGGATATGGCTTCCCTTTGTGGGTGGTTTATGTGGTGTGGTTTAGCATCCTAGCGCTTGCCTA
>CAVULD010000011.1:0-48240 GCA_963742225.1 uncultured Chitinophagaceae bacterium
TTCATCAAGCAGAATTTTCATACCCCTATTTCTGATAGGAATTTAGCGGCGGCTTGTTCAATGACAGCTTCTGCTTGTTCCCGTGACACAGACGGAAAACCTTCTAAGAATTCTTCCAACGAACTGTCTTCCAGGTAGTCAAAAAGTGTTTTTACTGCAATTCGAGTACCTCTGAATATAGGTACTCCTGCTGCTGTTTTCTGACCCAGAACCACATACTGATTTGGAATTGACATACTAATTCGTTTGATGCTAAATTACTGAATTCCAAAGTATTGATTGAGTCATTTCATAAGCTTAAATTAGTCATTTATCAAATTGATTCTATTTTGATCTTGATATAAGTCATTAATTATCATGATATAGCTCAGCAAATACCTGAAGTGATGCTCATACTTTAATTTTTTCGAGGGAATTGTTTGAAGATAATTTATTACCCAAAAAAAATTGACGTGCTGTCCATAAGTTTTGTTGTCACAGGATATTTTAGTGAGGGAAAAGTTCGGTCACTATTTTGGCTAAGATTGGTTTCTTCAGCAATTGATCTATCTGTTATTTATAGCATTTGCATTTTATTGAGATATGCGATTTTCGGATTCACGTATGTAAGTTTCTCGCTTGTTTTTTTAGTTTCTTTTATACTTTATTACTGTATTTGTTAGCTACCAGTCGCTTCGTGGTGTGTCGCTGAGTAAGATTATCGGGATCAAAGTGCGGTGAAATATTGCAAAAATATTACTTGGAAACAGATTATTTTTCGTGAATTGCTGTTTAAAGGGATTTTAGGATTGTGGGTTCCAGTTTACGCGCTGGAACACTTTTCTTAAGATGGACGGCTATTCTCACGATTTTAATTCTTCTTTCCGTAATATTCTTATCACTTTTATTTTTCTTGTTCTTTAAGCGACCATGGTGGAAATTGTTATCCAAAACACGAACTGTAGCTGGCGTAGCTAATTCTAGGCAAAAAATTAGGCGTTCATTCATTTTGGTGGCGACTTTGTTAATCGCTGGCGTATTGGTAATTATTTATCCATTTTTAAGTGGCAAAGCGACACTTAAACAATCATTTACCCCTTCTTATCCGGTAACCCGCGAAATGAAGATCGGTATGCCATTTGCGATAAAAAATCATGGGAAGGATCCAGTTGACTATGTGTTTGATTTATTCGAAAAATATGGCATTGTTGTCATTTCAGAGCGATTGCACCCCAATATTCCCAATACGAACTAATTACTAGAGTCGTCAATGACTCACGATTTGTAAGTAATGTGGAAATATTTTAACGCGAATGTTAAGTCAGTTTCCAGGACACATTAAACTCATATTTACGCACCCATTTTGCTAGCAAGGACCAACTTGACCAAACTATGGGCAGACTTGAACTCAATAGCAACAGCATTTGGCCAATGTGGGACAATACAAATCTTTTTGACCTCTTAGAAACGGTAAATACCTCAAATGATTCACTTGCTAAGGGCCAGCAAATAATGTGGTATTTTACCGACTTACCTGTTGATTGGCGCATAATGTCTCATGAAAAAGTTGTTAAGAATGATACTGATCCTGGGCGTGACAGTGTAATGGCAAATCATATTCTTAAAATGTTCAATGGGGTGATTGCCACAAAGAAGAGACATAAGGCACTAGTTACATGATCTCGCCAAGGTGATGGGCTCATAGACAGTAGCTTTGGGGCTGAGGGAAACTTTGAGCAGGAGGGTACTACATCTCTGCTCATGAAAGCTTGCCCTGGCAAAGTAGCTAATGTTATGTTGAATTCTATTTCGCTGCAGTTTCTTTACCTCTTAACACCCGTTCAAGATGGGAAATGGGAAACGGCCTTTGCTATGCTTGATAACCCTAATGTGGGTTTTGATTTCGGTGCAGCCCATTTGGAATTGACCGGTTCGATGCGGCAGTTTTTCGAACACCTAGCTTAAAGTATGAGGATGTATTTACTGGCTTTATCTTTTACAAACCGCTGTCAGATCACATTGTTAAGTATGGTTTTCCTTTCAATTTGAAAAATATGAAGATACGTTGCTTAGGAGGGCAGGATATGTCAGTTCATCGTATTTAGCTATGTGTAAAAAGCGTTTATCGGATTTCAGGAATGGCAATGAATCGCTTATTTCTACAGATTTGCGCATTATGCAGTTCTATACAATTTAATCAACATAGTTATTATTCCACAATACTCCTATTTTGTTTATTGCTAAGCTTTATCTTTTTAGTGACAGACTTGAAAAGGATTCATAGCAATTAATATCTCATTTTGAGAATAGCAATGGTTGACTCTCCAAGAAATACACTGGAAATACAGTACGCTACCTCTATGTACTGCATGAAAAAAGCCTAGTATGTTGATTACTAGGCTCATTGACTGTACGCTTCCTTAGTCTACTGTACGCTGTTAGTGACCCCGTAGGGATTCAAACCCCAAACCTTTTGATCCGTAGTCAAATGCTCTATTCAGTTGAGCTACGGGGCCATTACTATCTTAGTCTGTCCAAATCATTTTCAAGCTCATCTCTATTATGTTACGGCAAGGTAGCCGTCACTTTCAATAAAAATGCTTGGTGTCTTTGAAGGGCTGCAAATATAATACAAAATTGCCTCAGGCAAAAATGAATGGTCTTGGACTATTCGTAAATCGACATGGCTGCTTTTTCTACCAGTCCCTTGGGTAAAAGCCATGTCATGAATTTTCCCAGCTTATTAACTATTCCGGTGACCACTTCAACCTGACCTGAAAGCATGGCATCTACGGCAATTTTTGCAACAGCCTCTGGAGTCATATTCATCCTGGCAGCAGCCTTTAGTCCTTTTTCTCCGATTTTCGCCCGAACAGTAAATTCGGTGTCCGTAGCTCCTGGGCAAACGCAGGTGACCGAAACGGGGCTTTTGCGCAATTCCTGGCGAAGCCCGCGGCTGAACATCAGTACAAAGGTCTTGGTTGCTGAATACAAACTCAGGTAGGGAACGGCTTGATAGGCTGCTGAGCTGGCTATATTTAGAATGTACGAGCGCGGTTGATTTCGCAGCATAGGTAAAAACAAATAACAGAGCGTCACTAAGGATGCCATATTCAACTGCATCATGTTCATATTCTCTTGCAAGGAAAAGCGCTCAAAGGGCCCACTGAGCCCGTAGCCGGCATTATTAACCAGTGCACCCACCTGGAAGCCCTTGGTCTCGCACCAAGCTAGGAGGTCCGCAGGTGCCGTAGAAGAAGAGAGGTCCAGGGCCAGGTAGGCCGCATTGACTTTGTACTGGGAAGACAATTGATTTGCTTGCTGGCGAAGCAGCTCTTCGGAGCGGGCTACCAGCAACACATTATAGCCGCGCTTGGCCAGTTCCTCGGTAATGCTTTTTCCAATTCCTTTACTGGCGCCAGTTATTAGTGCATAAGTCATGTAGGTGCAATTAGTAGTGGGGCCAAAAGCCGCAAGGTACGTGATTCGAAAGATCGACGCTGCCGATGCACGGATCCTTGAATAAGTTGCTGAGTACTAGTTTTGAACTTTGGCAGCCAGACGATGGTAAAATGGAGTCTTGCTCTTGTCGTGTTTGGGCATGTATTTTCCCGTGATGATAGGGACATACATAACTCGCCGCCGACTAGCCGCACCCAGGTGTGGGGACTGCTGGGCCCGATGCCAGATCCGGCCATCATGAACGGTGAGATCTCCCGCATTGATGTCAAATCCCATTTCACGCGGATCCGCGTTGTTATCGATGAAGTATTTTTTTCGAAATAATAACCGCAGCATACCCTGTTTGTGGGTTCCTGGTAACACGCGCAGACCCCCATTTTCAAAGGGGCAGGGATCCAGGTGGATTCCTACATTGAGCATGGGCATGATTCGCTGACCGAGGAAGAGGTCCCGCGGACTGTCAGTATGCCATCCCATTTGCGAAAAATTGCTCTTGGGTGTACGGACATAATGGTTCAGAATCAAACCATCCTTTTCGTTTTCTGCTATTCGGCCTTCATAAGGTTGGAGAAAACTAAGCAATGCATGCAGTCGTGGGTCTTGAAGGAATTCGTGAAAGGCAGGACTATATAAAGACAAGAAACAAAGTCGTTGAATGATCGTTTTGGCATTCTCATCTTCGCCAAATTTAAGGGGTACGCCGTTAATTTTATCTTTTCCCTCCACAAGCCATTGATTCTCAATGCGATTGATTTCTTGTATGAAAAAGTCAACGGTTTCCTTTTTAAGCACATTTCTGAATATAATTACGCCATTTTTTTGGAAAAAAGCCAACTGTTCTTCGGTCAACTTGTCACCTAGAGTAAAATCAGGGCATTGCAGTTTTTTCATAAACGTTGAGCATTTAACATACGAGATCTGAATCCGTTATACAATTCAGATCAAAGCAGAGCCTTAAATAGGTTAGATGAAGTTATATTTATTTAATTAAAAATTTTAGATTAATTCACAAATGTAGCAAAATTAAAACTTACCCATCAATTTGGCGGCAATTTATTAAAAATAACTAATATACACCGCGTTGGTTTTTCGGGGGGTGTAGTGCAATTTTGCCTCTATCCTTTGGCCATAGTACCTCTGCTGGATCATTTCTCCCTTGCGTATGCGAAATAGGATCTGTCAAACCTCGCACCAGTGAGTCTGCTGGCACCTGTTTTGTGGGGGGCCACTAGACGCAAAGGCCAATTAAGCCATTTTGGCTTCCGGGCTCTGCCCCTATTTCCAGAGCTTTGCCCCATCCTGGCCATCTCCGAGTTCCAAGCCTAGGCAATTATACCTTCTTTGCCCAATATCCTGCGCGCCAATAAATACAAAAAGTACGTAATAACAACGGCTGCCAAGATGTCGATGGTATAGTGCACTCGCTGAATCATCAATAAAATCGCCAGGGTCAGGGTTGCCAATCCGGCAATTATTTTGTCGGAGCGTCTTCGTAGGCATAGGAACATGAGAAATACGGAAGCCGTGTGTCCGGAAAAAAATAGATCCTTAGTGACGTACGTGGGTCCGTAGAACATATTGGTGATTGGGTCGGCCAGTGGCAACAAATCTGCTGGAGGATTAAGCGGGAAAAAATAGATAGTTAGGATTCTGGTGACGCAGATAAGGATATAAGTCCAAAGCAATACCAGAAGTAGGTTGGGCTCCTGTACCACCCGGATTATGACTAGCAAACTGACCGACCAGATGATCAAAAAAATCGGCAGGGAAGCGTCATGTAACGGAAGCAAGGGCAATATCCAATCGTGTAGGGTTACACCATTTCTTTTTTGGATAAATTGAAAAAAATACGGGAACAGAGAGAGGATCGTTACCAAGACCACGATCCCTGCTACAAACTTATTTTTGTACGCCGATGAAGTCCAAGCCGATTGCCACTTTTGCCTTATCGATTCATTGGTTGTCTTGGTCATTCTTGTTTTTTGCGTTTTCATTCCACGAACTTGCGCAGCACGAGAGGCAGCCTGAGCACCTTGTGCAGGTGGCGAATGCGCTTTAATAATGCCACCTCACAAAAGCCTCCATGGCAGCATATTTGGTAAGGCCTAATTGCGCATATAGGTTGGCCGTGCTGGCGTTTCGATCTTCGGCTCTTTGCCAGAATTCGCGAGCATCACTGCCTTGGTAGGGAACCATGTCCTTTTGTGACTGATGGATAAAAATACCGAACCTCTTCTTCATGACCTGGTCCGGGCTCATAGGGATGGCCATTTCGATCTCACTGACGTCCCATTCTTGCCAAGCACCCTTGTACAGCCAGACCCAGCAGTCCCTCACCCAATCATGTCCTTCGGCTTTAAGCCTACGCATGCATTCAAAAACAATATCCAAACACACTTTGTGTGTACCATGCGGATCGGCCAGGTCCCCAGCGCAATAAATCTGATGCGGTTTTATCTTTTTCAAAATATCCAGCGTGATATTTATATCCTCTTCACCCATCGGTTTTTTTTCAATTGTTCCTGTTTCGTAAAAGGGCAAATTAAGAAAATGAATATTTTCATCTTTAAGGCCAACGTAGTGACAGGTTGCTTTGGCTTCGCAGCGCCGTATTAGGCCCTTGATGTTTCGAATTTCTTGTGTGTCTGCTTCACTGGTCTTCTTGTTGTTAAGAAAGTTGGTGGCATTTTGCAAAATCTGCGTAGATTTTTTACTGTCAATTCCAGCCAGTTCTTCAAAACCTACGGCAAAATCCAGGAACCTTGTAACAAACTCATCAGTCACGGCTATGTTGCCCGATGTCTGGTAGGCAACATGCACGTCGTGCCCCTGGTCTTGCAAGCGCATAAAAGTGCCGCCCATGGAAATGATATCGTCGTCGGGATGGGGCGAGAAGATCAGGCAACGTTTAGGGTAGGGTAGCATACGCTCGGGCGGATTGGGCAGGGGCTGATCTTTGCCGCCGGGCCATCCGGTAATGGAGTCGCGCACCATATAAAACACCTGGAGGTTGATTTCATAAGCATCTCCCTTTTCCACCAACAGATCACTCAGGCCGTTATCGTTGTAGTCGCCGTTGGTCAGACTCAGTATGGGTTTGCCCAGTTTCAGTGCGGTGCCGATTACTGCCTTGCGGACAATTTGGGGTGTCCACTCGCATTCTCCCGTTAACCAGGGAGATTTGAATCGTGTTAGGTCGGAAGAAGCAAGCTCGTCGGTAACGAATGTACAATCGATATGCTGCTGGAGCAAAGAAGCGGGGATTTGTTCGGTAACGTCCCCTTCCACTGCTTTTTTGATGACCGGGGCCTTGATTTGACCCCAAGCCATCAGTAGGATCCGTTTAGCCTTCAAAATGGTGCCGATGCCCATCGTGATAGCCAGCCGGGGGACCCTAGAGATGTTTTGGAATTCTTTGGCATTGGCGATTCTGGTGGAGTTATCCAGAGGTACCAGTCTCGTTTTGGAAAATAAACTGGACCCGGGCTCATTAAAGCCAATATGCCCATTGTTTCCGATGCCCAGGATTTGCAGATCAATACCGCCTACGCTTTCGATGAGTTTTTCATAGGCTGCGCAGTTTTGCTTGATTTCTTCTTTAGGCCATTCCCCATTGGGTATGTGGCAGTTCGCAGGATTAATATCCACTTTGTCGAAGAGGTATTTTTTCATGAACCGGCTGTAGCTCTGTAGCGCGTCCTGGTCGATGGGATAATATTCATCCAAATTGAATGCAATGACATTTTTGAAGCTTAGTTTCTCCTCCCGGTGGATCCGAACCAGCTCGGCATATAGGTCTTTAGGGGAAGAGCCTGTAGCGAGCCCCAGTACGCATTTTTCTTTTTTGGATTCCTTTTCCCGGATCAGCTTCGCTATCTCCTTGGCGACAAAGACCGACCCCTCGTGCACGGAGGGAAATATCTTCACCGGAATTTTTTCAAATGAATCAGCCATGCTCATATAGCAGCGTATTTAGTATTTGAATTCGTAAAAACTGATGCGAAAATAGCTCCTTTTACTAAATTAGATTGTGAAATCGGAGCCCCTGACCACCCCGAGGTGGTCCATGCAGTCGATGGCTCGGGGACTTTCCAACAAAATGCGGATGGGCAGCTATCCGGGTTCATGCGTATGAGTTGGCTAGCGAAGGATACGAAAGGTTATGGCCGGAGGCCTTTGACTCCGTATTTCGTTTCGGGTTTTTTCCGGAATATAGAGAATTAGGTTGCTGCCCTGCATCTTCCACCGAAGTTTTTCTGAGGAGCCAAGTAGGTCTGCCTCCGCGATATTGCCCGACGGGAAGGAGTTAATCGTTAGTTCGGCGGGCAGGCTCAGGGCCGAGGTGTCGGCCAGGTAGAATATATATATTTTTTTTGCATCTTTCGATTGGGTAAAATAAAAATTGCCGTCGCCATAGGGGGCGGTTGGCCGACTGGCGTAAATGCCCTCTCCGTTAATCTTCATCCACCGTCCAATATCCTTTAGACGATGATATGCTGCGGTGTCCCAGTCTCCATCAGGCCCAGGTCCAATATTTAGCAAAAAATTTCCTCCTCTGGACACAATTTTTACCAGCAGATGGATGAGTTCGAAGGACGATTTGTAGGTGTCGTCGGGAACAAAGCTCCACGAGTTACCCATGGTCATGCAGGTCTCCCAGGGAAAGGAGAGTGGTGTCGCAGGGACCTGTTGCTCCGGAGTTTGATAATTTTCAAATTCCCCCCCGACACTTCGGTCCACAATGATTAAACCAGGCTGGGCGTTTCGTGCCATACCTGCAATTTTTTTCATATCAATATCCTGGTCATAGTGGATAGATTTTTCCCAATCCACATTTCGGTTAACTGTTGACAGGGGCCTCACCCATCCACCATCCAGCCATAGTATGTCCATTTTGCCGTATCCTGTCATCAATTCCTGGATCTGCCGGTAGGTAAAGTCCTTAAACGCTTGCCAGCGTTCGGGGTATTTTGCAGGGTCGTAATTGACATTACGATCCTTGGGTGGGAAATAGGGCCACCAGTAATTTTCACTGTGCCAGTCCGCTTTGGAAAAGTAGGCGCCGATCATGAAATTTTCCTTGCGGAAAACATCAAATATTTCTTTAGCCACGTTGCTTCTGGGGTTGTAAGAAAAGGGGGTCCTAGCGGAGGTGATTTTGTAATCGGTTTCCTTGGAATCAAACATGCAAAAGCCGTCGTGATGTTTAGTCGTAAAGACCACATAGCGCATACCCGCATCTTTGGCCGCCTCGACCCATCTCTCAGGCTTAAAATAGTAGGGATTGAAGCTGGTTTGGAGTTTCTCATAGGCTTTTTTGTAGTCAAAATAGCTGCCACTGTAAGGGCCTTTGCGCTGGGTCCAGCCTTCGTCTTCCGGGCAAATGCTCCAACTTTCCACAACGCCCCACTGGCAATAGGTGCCCCAATGCATAAATAGCCCAAATTTGAGATCCTGCCATTGGTCCAACTTTTGAGCTACGAGGCTATCGGTTGGCGGTATATAATTGGTTTGAGCCGTACAGGGCGAGCTCAGCACAATCAACAATACCAAAAGAAACTTTTCCATCTACAGTCTATTGATAAGTTTGCGATTTGTACAATTAGTCGTCGGTCTAAATCAGCCCAAAAAGGGCCGAGCGAGGTCAGTGAAATTCGCCAGCTGCTTGAGCCTTTGCCAATCCATTGCTTTGACCAGATGACGGGAATCCCGCCGCCTGGGATGGATTAATGGCTGGACAATACGTCACTTTCCAAAGCTGGTATCTCTTGTATTGAGTCTGCATGCGGGTGGAAAAATCATCCCAATTGCGCTGATTTTTCGGACTCCACAAAACTTCACTGAGGGCACTCAGTCGAGGAAAAAGCATGTATTCAGCCTTGGCTTCATTGCTGATGTATTCAGTCCAAAGGTTGGCCTGTGCGCCTCGGACATAGCCTTGCGCATCGCCGACCAATTGCTTGGGTACAGGTTCGTAATTATATACAGTTTGTAATGGCAAGTAGCCTCCGATGGTAAGCGAATCCTCGTTTTTTACTTGGGCGTGATCAAAATATACATAGGACCCAGGAGTCATGATCACTTGGTGATGCTGATTCGCCGCATCGATACCACCTTGCTCTCCCCGCCAACTCATCACCGTGGCGTTGGCCGCTAGGCCCCCTTCCAGGATTTCATCCCACCCAATGATCTTTCTTCCTTTGGCATTGAGGTATTTTTCGATGCGTTGGACGAAATAGCTTTGCAGCTCATGTTCGTCTTTGAGGTGGTTGTCGAGGATGCGTTTTTGGCATTTTGGACAGGCTTTCCACCGGTCTTTTGGCGACTCGTCTCCCCCAATATGAATGTAGGTTGAGGGGAATAGGGCCATTACCTCATCGAGTACATCCTCCAGAAATTGAAAAACGGAGTCGTTTCCCGCGCAATAAATGTCCTTGAAGACGCCCCAGCGTTCCTGGACTTGGTAGGGGCCTCCCGTGCAGCCCAGGAACGGATAGGCCGTTAGCGCGGCCGAAGAATGTCCCGGCAATTCGATTTCGGGAATGACGGTGATGTATCGATCGGCCGCATATTGCACGATTTCTTTGATTTGGTCCTGCGTGTAATAACCACAATAGGGCACGCTATCGTACTGGGAGGTGTTGTGACCGAGGACGGTGCCATTACGGCAGCTTCCCACCTCGGTCAAACGTGGATATTTTTTTATCTCGATGCGCCACCCCTGATCTTCTGTGAGGTGCCAATGGAATTCATTCATCTTATGCAGCGCAATAAAATCAATATACTGTTTGATAAAATCGACGCTAAAAAAATGCCGCCCCACATCCAAATGCAAACCCCGGTATGCAAAGCGGGGATAATCGGTAATGTTAACCTCCGGGATCGAAAGAGAAGTCCCAGCTTGGACAGGTAGCAGTTGGATTAAGGTCTGCAGGCCATAAAACACACCTTCTTCGTTGTCACCGGCTATATAAATACCCTTTTTCCCTACCCTCATTTGATAGGCTCCCACAATGGGATGGTCCATTCGCTCAAAGTTGAGCACGATAGCCTGGCTTTCGGAGCCGTCCTCTACGATTGGCAAATGAAAACCATAGAATTTCTGGAGATACTCGTTCAGAAAATTAGCCGCTTTCCTAAGGCCACTTCCTTCCAATTTTATTTTCGTCTGGGCGGTCAACAAGAAAGCCCCCTTGCCAGCCACCATCGAGACAGGCTTGGGAATAATGGACAAGCCTTGCGCTTGAGTGGCCGCATGGGCGATTATCCATAAAAAAGGAATAAGAGCTCTTTTTAACATACTGCTAAACATATGACGGCTCAGGGATAAGCTGGGCCTTGCGGTAAAAAAATATGGGATTGAAATCAAGCGGTGAAATTAGGTAGTTTCTTCTTTGTTGGGAGAATTACGTCACGACGAGCTACTTTTTTACGTAATCATGATAGAGAGCCACCATTTCTTTGATATCGGAGCTCATTTCCTTTTGCTCAATTTTCAGATCAATGGCTCTATTGATTTGGCTAAATACCTCTTCCAAATTCCTTTTTTGATTCAAGCGAGCAGCGATCAATTCCGTACTAATATTATTCATGTTGAGCGTATTTACCGCCCATCCAGGATGTGTTGCAAAAAACCTATCCAGGCCATCGAGGCTGGACAGCTGCCGTCCCAGCGGTATGGCCCTGTCTTGCAGCATGCGGTGCATTGCATCGATGGCGTTAAACAGATCCGTATTGGTTACCAGCACATAGTCTTTGATGGGACCCTGGTCCTCATGGAGGGAATCGCCGGGTTCCTGGAATTCTGTCATGAACAGGACCAGGCTTCTCAGCTTGTAGTTTTCAATTTTGGACTGATAGGGGAAATTGGCTTTAATGGTCTTTATATCGTTATTCCATACTTGCAGCAGAAAATTGACCCGGTAGTTTAGAGGAAACCGGTTGAAAAAGTTAAACGAAAATTCCTCAAAATGCTTCCCATGTTTCTTGCGAAAGGAAAAATCAGACCGGTTAAATTTATAGCCGGCCGATTTCAGCAGTCTGACTAGGTTTTTTTTAGCGTATTTTTTGATGTCGGGCAGCCAAAGTTCGAGTTCTGGTAATTCTGAATCCGAAATCAACTTGGTTTCTGTCATGTGATCGGTACTTATTGAAGAGGTTTACCCACGGCCGATTTTGCCTGGACGCAGTAGTTCAAAATTACATGGAGAAAGTAGATTTTTGCCTGGCCTGAGGAAGATTTTTTCGCCTTGTATACAAATCGTCTTGTTCGGTGGGACTGCCAATAGCAGGGCCGGCTGCCAAAGAAAAACAAGGGAAAAATCACTCCTTCCAGCGACCAATTGAAGTCTCTGGTTTCAATTCCGTCCGGGGCCTCGGATGGGTTTGGATTCTTGGATCAGGCGCTAGATCCACTCAGTCTCAAACTTCTTAAAGTCGTCCTTGACGTCATTGAAAATCCTTCGAAACATGTCCATGCGGTCCCGCAGTAAGTGGCTCAGATCTACCCCGTTGGATTCCCGCTTTGCTTCAAACGAATCGCGAAATATGTGCTCTACCTTGTGTTGGGAATCGGGCAAATCGTGACGCAACCGGTCAATGACTTCTTTCTGGCAAATGAAACTGTTTTGAAAATGTTCTACCTGAGCGAGTCGTTCTTTCGGTAGTTTCTTGGAGGACATCTTTTCGAGGTGGTGTTCAAAGTGGCGGATTTCTTGTTTGAAGGACGAGAGCTCATGTTTCCATTCTTGAAGCTCTTCCTGAAACTGGTCGATGGAGACAGTTGATTCCATGGTCTTTACATTTCGTGAAGAAATAATGATACCAGCTCACTAAATTTAGGTAAATCAGGTGATGAAGTCAAATTTTTATTTCCACAACTATTGCCGGAAATGTTCTCCCGTGATGTCGCGGCCGTAGATGCTTTTGGTATTTGCAATTTGCTTTGATCGGCCTTGCAGTTCTTCACGCAGCTGGGGCTATGGGGAATACCTGCCCCAGGCCTTTGTCCTTGCAATTCGACTGTTTCTACCAAGGTAGGCAGGCAAATGGGCCAGAATTTTCCTCACTCTGCCAATAGGTATTCGTTAGAGTTCTTAAAACCAAAATCCCTAATTTCGGCTATCTTAAAGGTAGACTATGTCAGATCGAAGGAAATTCTTGCAAACTTCTCTTTTGGGCACCACGGGACTTCTCATGCATACCAAAAACCTGGCGGGCGAGAGACCCAACGGGAGACGCCTGGCGAATAAACCGATTGTTATTTCCACCTGGGATTTTGGCAAGCCGGCAAATGCGGAAGCGTGGAAGACTCTGGGTTCGGGCGGCCGAGCGCTGGATGCGGTAGAGGCCGGAGTGCGCATACCGGAGGCCGATCCCAACAACCATAGCGTAGGATACGCTGGATATCCAGACCGGGACGGACGGGTTACGCTGGACGCTTGCATCATGGATGAAAACGGAGGATGTGGTTCGGTGATGTGTCTGGAGTATATCATGCATCCCATATCGGTAGCCAGACTCGTTATGGAAAAGACGCCCCATGTGGTCCTGGTGGCCGATGGAGCCTTGGAGTTTGCTCTCGCAAATGGATTTACCAAGCAAAATCTACTGACACCCGAAAGTGAAAAAGCCTGGAAGGAATGGCTCCAAACGTCCAAGTATGCCCCCCAGGTTAATGCAGAAATGAAGTCTTATGACCATCCATTGCCGACGTCCTCCCTTCCGGGTGGCCCGGCAAACCACGATACTATTGGCATGATCGCCCTGGATGCTTCGGGGAACCTGAGTGGCGCCTGCACCACCAGCGGACTGGCTTTTAAAATGCATGGCCGGGTGGGTGATTCCCCGATCATTGGGGCAGGTCTCTTCGTGGACAATGAAGTGGGTGCTGCCACCTCCACAGGGATGGGCGAGGAGGTCATCCGGATTGTAGGCTCGCACCTGGTGGTGGAATTGATGCGCCAAGGGCTTTCCCCCGAAGAAGCCTGCAGGCAGGCCGTCGCGCGAATCACGAAGCGCAATCCGGAAAAAGCCAAGCGCCTGCAGGTGGGATTTCTGGCCCTTAACACGAAGGGTGAGTTTGGGGCCTATGCTATACAAAGTGGATTTTCTTTCGCCGTGCGTACCCAGGATGAGGAGAAGATCTACCAATCCAAAAGTTGGATCTGAGATGCGTAACGTCAATAGGCAACCGATTTTTTCCGGGTTACCCAACTGTTGCGGGCAATTCTCCAGGATTTTTGACCACCGACAAACGCGAGATGATATTTACATTGGAAATATGCTGCTTTAACCTCCCATCGACTCTGGAGGCCCAGCAGGCGGGGGCCAACCGCATTGAACTCTGCCAGGACGCGGCCAGTGGAGGCACCACGGCGAGTATGGGAATGATCAAAGAAGCCCGGTTGAAACTGCAAATCCCGCTATATCCCATCATCAGGCCACGGGGAGGTGATTTCTTATATTCAGCTGCTGAATTTGATATCATGCTCACCGATGTCAAACTATGCAAGCAGTTGGGCTGTGATGGGGTGGTCTTAGGGATGCTTAACCAGGACGGGTCGGTAGACCGGATACGTTGCGCAAAACTAGTCGACCTGGCGTACCCCATGGGCGTAACCTTCCACCGCGCATTCGACTGGTCGGCCAATCCCTTTGAGTCGCTGGAAGACCTGATCCAAATCGGTTGTGAGCGGGTGCTTACTTCTGGGCAGCGTCCGTCGGCCGCCGAAGGAGCCTCCCTGATCAGCGAACTAGTCCGCCAGGCCGATGGGCGCTTGACCGTCATGCCCGGATCGGGGGTCAGGTCGACCAATATCGTGGATTTGGCCAGGGTTACGGGGGCCGAGGAATTTCATTCGTCCGCTCGCGTGCTTTTACCTTCAACAATGGCATTTGTCCATGCAGCAATGCAGGAAGACCAAAGCCTCCTGGTTGCCAGCGGCCAGCAGATACGTGCGATGCGCGAGACCTTGGAGGCCTACGGGTCCGCTTCGTCAGAGGGTAATTGATCCGGAGAGGGCTGGCTGAATCAGCCCACCGCCGGAGATTGTGGGCCTTGTATCAAGACAGCCTTTTAGCAAAAACCAACACATGAGGACCCTTATTGTTTCCACTATTGTATACCTCGCCTTATCGGGCTCTGCCCTCGGCCAAAAAACGAGCCTTTCACCCAAGGAGTTGGACGACATCATCACCTTTGTGCCGGTCGATCCCTTACAGAAGATATTCAAGGAAATGGCTTTTTTTAACACCTTGGACCCGGTAGCCGATGTTGCCCAAGGAGAGCACGCCAGTTTTCAGTTCGTGGTACGGAGCGTCCAGACGATCACCCACCTGCAGGCCAGTGTAACGCAAATGTCCAGGAATACCGATCTTTTAAGCCACAGAACCTTTATTGGATTCGTGGGGTACACCCGGGTGGGCAGGCCACTGCCAAACCCAAGCAAAGACAAATTGAATCCTATCTCTGGGTTTTACCCGGATCCCATTTTGGACAGTTCCTATCTGGACCTGGACCATTTTACCACGCAGCCCATATGGATCAGCGTGAATATTCCTGAAAACTTCCCCCCGGGGGATTACACAGGCCTCTTGGAGATTAAGGGAAAAATACACGGTAAGTTCTTTACTGTTGGTCGCAGGATTCTGGTAAAGGTCTATCCAGTCGCAATAAAGCGGACCCGGTTGTGGGTGACCAATTGGTTTGGAATGGACAAGAACCAAATGAAGAAATTAAGTGCAGGCCATGATTCGGTTGTTTATTCCGATGCCTATTGGTATTGGCTCAAAGTTGCGGCTAGGAAAATGAAAGACTACGACCAAAACGTCATCATGACCCCGCCATTGACACTCGCTCAGATCAGTGAAGCAGATGGGATTTATCAATTTAATTGGCAACGATTCGATCAGTTTGTCCAGACTTTTATCGACGCAGGCACGTTGCTGCGCATTGAAGGCGGACACCTGGGTGGCCGGATGGGCAATTGGTACAGCCAGTTTGGCCTGTCGGTTCCGTATTGGGTCAACGATAGTTTGCGTTTCCGGACGTTGCCCTTGGAGGATTCTGCCGTGCATCGGTTTTACGGGCAGTTTATGCCCTCGCTTCAGAATCATCTGAAGCAGAAAGGATGGGATCGCATTTACCTGCAGCATATCTGCGACGAGCCTGAACCCGGCAATGAAAAGTCCTACGCCGAATTAGCAACATTCATCAAGTCGCTAGCGCCGGGAATAAAAGTAATCGAAGCCGTACACTCCCATGGGGTTAACAATACGGTAGACGTATGGGTACCTCAGCTTGACTTTTTCCAAAGCGATTATCCTTTTTATAAGGAAAGGTTGACAGCAGGTGACGAAGTTTGGTTCTATACCTGCCTGGCGCCCCAGGGCGACTATGCCAACCGATTTATTGAGCTTCCGTTGATCAAAACGCGCATTCTTCACTGGATCAATTTTCGCTACGGGGCTACCGGCTACCTGCACTGGGGCTGGAATTTTTGGAGCGATGATCCCTATAAGGAAACCTCAGGGATCATCCCCGAGGCGGGCAATATCATGCCCGGAGGGGACGCTTTCATAACCTATCCGCAAAAGGGGGAAATTCTTAGTTCCATCCGCCTGGAAGCCATGCGGGATGGCATAGTCGATTATGAGCTCCTGAGTATGCTGAATGAAAAAAACCCAGCTGCTGCCCGAGAGATCTGTCGGCAGGTTGTTTACGAGTTCGACAAATATGATGTGGATATCAGCGCTTTTCGGGCCAAACGAAGGCGCATCTTGGAATTACTAAGTCAGTGAGTGGTTGATTGGGGCGACAATCGCCGCCTCGTCAATGGACCTTGGTGATCTTGAGCAAATTCGTTGGCAGGTGCAGTTGCACCGGAAGGCTTCCCGTATTTACCACCACGTCACCAGTTTTGATAAAGCCCCTTTCCTTCAGGATTTGCATTTCATCTTCCACAATCTCATCAATTCCGTTTTCTTCGGCATAATAAAAGGCGCGCACCCCCCAGCTTAAGCTCAATTGGTTAATCAGGGTTTTTTCTTTGGAAAAAATGTAAAGTGGCGATTTGGGCCGGTAGCTGGATAACATGAATCCGGTATAGCCGCTTTGAGTCATACCAACCAGGGCGTCTGCATTGGTATCCCTGGCCAATTTGCATGCGTTATAGCATATGGCGTCGCTCAAGAAAGAAGGGGAATGGGGTTGAGGAATGAGCTCCTCTTCGCGGTTGTAGTTATAATCTGTCTTTTCCACCTCCATGATAATCTTTCGCATTGTTTCCACCACTAAGGTGGGGTAATTTCCAGTAGCTGTTTCGGCGCTCAGCATAACCGCATCGGCACCTTCCAAAACTGCATTGGCCACGTCGGTAATTTCGCTTCGGTTGGGTTTAGTGCGGTCAATCATACTTTCCATCATCTGCGTGGCTACAATGACCGGCTTGGCACGATGAATGGATTTTCGGATAAGCTGTTTCTGAATGAGCGGAACTTGCTCGATGGGTAATTCGACACCCAGGTCTCCTCGAGCCACCATAATCCCATCGGATTCCAGGATGATTTCCCGGATATTGGTGAGCGCTTCAGGCTTCTCTATCTTGGCGATTATCTTGGTCTTACTCTTTTTATCATCCAGCTTGCTGCGCAGGATCACAATGTCTTTGACGTGGCGCACAAAAGACAAAGCCACCCAATCCAATTTTTGCTCAATGATATAATCCAAATCAACCAAGTCCTTCTCGGTCAGCGCCGGTAAGGAGATTTTGGTGTCGGGCAAATTAACCCCTTTCTTGGAAGAAAGCGTACCCCCCAGGGTAACCTGGACTTTGACATCATTGTTTTTTTCCACCCCAACAACCTTCACTTCCAATTTTCCATCGTCGATAAGGATAATGTTGCCGAGTTTAACATCCGCGTGCAGATTTGGGTACGAGACATAGATCCGGTCTTTGGTACCCACCAGTTTTTCATTGGTGAAGGTCAAAATATCCCCCTCCACGATTTCCATACTGCCCCCCTGTATTTCGCCCACCCGCAACTTAGGCCCCTGCAGGTCACCTAAAATGGCTATGTTGAAGGGCTCGGTGCTGTTAATCTTGCGAATATGCTCAATTATCTTGGATTTGTCATCGTGAGAACCATGGGAAAAGTTTAGCCGAAACACATTTACGCCCGCTTTTACTAAGGCCAGCAGTTTCTCATAGGTATCGCAGGCGGGACCGACCGTCGCCACGATTTTAGTGCGATGAAAGGTGTGTTCCAGACCCGCTTTCTTGTCCATTTGTTCGTGTAGGTACTTTGACAGGTGCTTTGACATGAAATATTAATTTATTTAGGTCCTGAAGTGAAATTCCCCAGCAGAAGCAGTCGATCCATTAGGAAGCCAGTATTTTGACAATTTTAAGCCAATCATCACTGAGTTTTTGTTTCGCCTTTACTGCTCGTTCCAGCGGAGTATAATGAATTTTATTATTGAGTATGCCAACCATCACGT
This sequence comes from uncultured Chitinophagaceae bacterium, assembly GCA_963742225.1. Classification (GTDB taxonomy): domain Bacteria; phylum Bacteroidota; class Bacteroidia; order Chitinophagales; family Chitinophagaceae; genus Puia. The sequence goes on from CAVULD010000011.1 coordinate 17,942, forward strand.
TGAAACGTCCTTCCATTAGGCATTCGACCGCCGAGTAGCCCATGCGACTGGCAATGACCCGATCCATACAGCTCGGCGAACCCCCGCGCTGTATGTGGCCCAGGATACAAACTCGGGTGTCGATATTGGGCAGTCTTTCTTTGACTACTTTAGCCACCTCATCTGCTCCACCGAAATTATCCCCTTCCGCTACGATAACTAGATTGACTAGCTTTTTTCTTCTCTCTTTTTCTTGCAAGGAACTGACCAGTTCTTCGATGTCGGTTTTGCGCTCAGGGATCAAAATACTTTCCGCCCCCGTGGCAATGCCGCTGTGCAGGGCAATGTATCCCGCATCCCGCCCCATAACTTCAATAATGAAGAGCCGGTCATGGGCATCGGCCGTATCGCGTATCTTATCGATAGCCTCCACCGCGGTGTTGACAGCCGTGTCGAAGCCAATGGTGAAATCCGTGCCTGCTATGTCTTTATCAATGGTGCCGGGTAGGCCAATGCAGGGCATATCGAATTCTTCGCTGAACTTGTGGGCTCCCCGGAACGAGCCATCCCCCCCGATAATGATTAAACCATTGATCCCTAACTTTTTCAAATTGGCGTGGGCTTTGGCTCGACCTTCGTATTCAAAAAACTCTTTGCATCGAGCCGTTTTCAGGATGGTCCCCCCACGCTGGATAATGTTGGCTACGCTGCGAGAATGCATCGGTATGATGTCGTTTTCAATAGTCCCGCTGTAGCCGCGCATAATGCCAAAAACCTCCAGTCCAAAATAAATTCCCGTCCGAACAACGGCACGGACAGCTGCGTTCATTCCCGGAGCATCACCGCCGGAGGTGAGGACGCCGATTTTTGTCACTTTCTGTTGCATTAATAATTGAAATTCTGGCGTTTGATCTTTAAAATAATTCAATCAATGACAGGAATCGTTGAAAAACTTCTACCTATTGTAAATGAGGACCAAAAATAAGGATTTGATTTGATTCTCAATGCAGCAGACCGCCAAAGCTTATTTTCTTTACCTTGTTTTTGCAAATAATGTGCTTCCGCAGACCTTGCGGATTAGAACATGCTTGCATTTATTTCCAGCGCCTCCGGTTAGCTGGTTTATGGGGTCTGTAGTTTTCCTTGCAGCACTGTCCGGGATGGACTCTTGGGTGGGCATAATTGGATACGTCATGAAGATACTGGTTACAGGGGTAAATGGGTTATTAGGCCAATATTTGGTCCTTCGACTGTACGAACAAGGCCACCAGATTGTAGCCTTGGGAAAAGGACCATGCCGCCTTGGCCTGGGGGCCACCAGGCATTTTGTATACCATCAAGTCGACCTGAACGAAGAATCCCAAATGCAGAATATCGTCGCCCTACAGGCTCCCGAAGTGGTGATCCATGGCGCGGCCATGACCCAGGTAGACGAATGTGAAATGCACCGGGACCTTTGCTTTCATACCAACGTCCAGGCTACAGCCACCCTGCTTAGGGCGGCCGAGCAAGCAAACAGCCAGTTTATTTACGTTTCGTCGGATTTTGTTTTCGATGGACAAAAAGGCAGCTACCAGGAGCAGGACCAAGTACGGTCGGTAAATTGGTATGGCAGCACCAAGATACAGGCTGAACATTTGGTTGGACAAGCAGATCTACCTTCCGCGATCATCAGGACCTGCCTGGTTTATGGCAATCGAACGGACGGATCCAGAACAAATATCATTGCCTGGGTAAAGGACAAGTTGGAGCACGACCAGGTCATACAGGTAGTCGATGACCAGGTGCGGACTCCCACCTACGCCGGAGACTTGGCCCATGGGATAGCGTTAGTGGTAGGCCATAGGGCGGAGGGCATATTTCATCTGGCCGGAAAAGATACATTAACTCCCTATGACATGGCAGTTAAGACGGCGGACTTTCTGGGGTTGAACAAAAATCTGATTGCCCGGGTCAATGCGACCACGTTCACTCAACCCGCGGCGCGTCCCATGCATACAGGTCTAGTCATCGAAAAAGCCAGACGGCTGCTTGGGTATGAACCGCTTAGTTTTGAGCAAGGGCTTAGCCAAATGCTGGCTGAGGAGCCTACCGACAGGAATTAGCTTATTGGGCGCTATCTCAGGTGTGCTGGCTTTAAGGGCAGGTGTATTTCCGCCATCATGCAGCGAGCGCTTCCTCCTCCGTTGGTTTCAATTGTTCCAAGATCGGAATGAAGGATCTCGTTATAGGAATTCAGTTTCTTGATTTGCTTGGAGCTTAAGGATCCATAAGCCTGCGACGACATGACCAGGAGCTTTTTTCCCATCTGGTCTTGGACTTGAAGCATGTTGCCTGCAAAATGATTCATTTGATCCAGGCTGATATCGATAATCTCTTTGTCCGAATTTTTGATGGTGGAGACTACCTGATCCCGTTCGTTTTTCTGGCCAATGGAATCCAGACAAATGACTATATAATGGTCTGCCACGCACATCATCACATTGGTATGATAGATGGCTTGACCTTGCTTATCCTGCGCATGAAATCCTACGGCTTGATAATCCAATTGCTCACAAAAGGCGAGCAGTGGCTTCCTGCAAGTTCGGGGAGAATAGCACGCGTAGGCCAATTTCTTGTCCCGGTCTAGTACCATGCTCCCCGTGCCTTCGAGGTATAGGTCGCTTTGTTCGTAATACGAAAAATCGATGGTCTTTTGGACGACAAAACGTTTGGCGATGACTTCCAACACCCCGGGTTTTCTCTCGTGCCTTCTGTTCACTGCGAACATGGGATAAAAACAAACGGTGCCTTCCTCGTGAAAGGAGATCCAGTTGTTGGGAAAAATGGAGTCTGGTGTATGAGGTTCGGCAGTATCTTCAACGACCGTAACGTCAACGCCCTGGCGGCGCAGGATGTCGACAAAGTCATCGAACTCCGCCCTGGCTTTCTCTTGGGCCAAATCACCTGCCCCAGCCGTCTGAAAAGCATTGTTGACGGCCGTTTCAGGATTGTAGCCAAATTGTACAGGTCGTATCATCAGTAAATGGGATGTGGTTTGCATGCCAGATCTTTTTTTAGGCGAATATGTACAGACTTGATGTTGGTCCTTGCGATGGACCTTTTAGTTGCTCGGATTTTGAAGGTGGCACCAGGTTCATTCGATATCGTCGCGGAGCAAAGGCATGCTCATGCAATGAAATCCACCCCTGGCTCGCGACAATTCTGCTGATGGCATTAAAATTAGGGTGTCCTCCATGTCGTCGGCCTTGATTTTACCTCGTTCCAGCTTATCAATCAATTCGTGCGCATGAATTACAGAAAAACCATTTTCTTTAAATGCCTCTACCGTCTTGTCGTTGCGATCATAACCCAAGACTACCCCTTCGTTGAGGGCAAGCAAGTTGCAGGAATCAGTCCACTGCTCTCGGGCGTCGTATGGGAACTCGTTGTTTCCTGAATAAATGAACTTCACTTTGCCTTTTACCCCCAGGTCGTTCTCACTAACGTCGACCAGCAGATCTTCCAGATTGTCAAAATATACGGGGTTGTCCAGATCCTTCTTGCGAAACTGGATGATTTTCAGTTTTTCTTCCTTCTTACTACCTTCCAAGATCCGTTGCACCGAATCGGCGTCTTCATGTTTGATCGACTTTTTTGAAAACACGCCCAGCATCACCCATACGTCTCGCTTGACTTGGGTAAAGACGGTATCGATATGCATATAATCTCGTTTGCGTGGGATTTTGACGATTGTTATTTTTTTAACCACATTTTTTTCGAACAGCAAATTGACCGCCTGGTGAGCCGCTTCCATGCTTGTGCGCTCGCTTACACCGATTAGCAAGTGATCTTTGCTTACGACCATTACGTCACCCCCTTCCAAGGTTATTTTTTTATCATCGGCCTCTTTGGGCATGAGGAAATGATGAAAAGTGTCCGAGAGTTCAATGATTTTATCTTGATGTTTTTTGAACAGCGGGTGATTGAAGAATATGTATTTTGCTAGAAGCGCCTCCCTGGTCCGGGCTTTCTTGGCGGGCTTATTGAGCAAGACATAATCGTTAATGACAATGCCAATATCCCTAGTAAAAATGAAATTAGGAATGGGTGCGAACAGCATCTTGCCACCTGCCAGAGAACCGGTGATAAAGGCCTTGGACAAAGACACGGCATCCAGCTCAAGTAATTCCTTTTGTGTTTCGTAGGAACAGGTTTCGATGGCGCAAACCGAAGCCACCAGCTTTAGGTTGATTTCTCGGTCAGTTAAAATATCCGCAAGGAGCCATTGCAGTTCGATTACATTCTCAGACTTAAAAAAAGCTTCATTATCGGGTTTGTAGAAATCACGTTTACTGCTGTCAGCATCAATCTCGGCGAGTCTGCCCTTGATTTTTGCGGGATCCAAGAAATACAACAACAACTTTGTATAGAAGTCATATTCCTTTCTGCGGATCGTATCTAAATGGACAATATCTTCAAATAGCCAGTCCTGGGCTTTGGAAGGAACCACTTTCCCCAATCCACTATCGGGGCTATGAACAAGAAGCCTGCGCAGTCTGCCGATTTCGGAAGATACTTTGAGTTGCCGAGAGTCGTGTTTAGCCATACATTAGATTACGTTCAATATTTGGTTGTCTCGAAATGATAAGATGAATTGAGATCGTCAGGACCGAGAGCAAGGACCTAATCGGGTATCGAATTATAGACCAGATAGAGCAGTGCTGCAATTGGGGTTAGTGACGCCGGCTTGGATTTATGCAATTGTACGATTGCTGGTAATACCCACAAAGGTATTGAATTCTTCCAAGAGGCAACCATAATACGCAGGTTGGGTCATGCTTGAAAAAGGCCAAATCCTTGATGAACTGACGCTTATCAAAGCCTTGGCTATGGTGCAACGCTTGTGGAATTGCGGCTGTCATGATGCAAAACCAACTATATGCTAAATACGCGACGGATAATACTGCTTGGTGTGATGGTAGGCTGTTTACCCCTCATTTTCATGCAAGGATGTACCAAAGGTACGAGTCAGCCCAAGACCCGAACATATACCTACACTTTGTATACGCCGATCTATCAGCTTAAGCAATCGGTGCTTGCAGCCATAAACGGCAACCCATCTAAAACCGTTGATTCGCTTGGCAAGATCTACTTAAAAGACAACCTAATTTTCCTTAACGACGTTGATGAGGGCATACACGTAATTGATAACAGTGATCCCACAAACCCTAAGCAAGTCGCTTTTTTGAATATTCCTGGTAATCAGGATATTGCCATTAAGGGAAATATCCTCTATGCAGATATGTATTCTGATTTACTGGCTATAGACATAACAGATCTGCACCATGTGCAAATTGAAAATATGCTACCGGCTTTGTTCACGGACCGTCAATATGTAAACGGCTATAGCATGGATAGCGCCCAAGTGATCGTTAGTTGGATCAAAAAGGATACCACTGTAACTGTTCCCGTGAATAATATGATTTATACTGGCGTGCTTTATTCGACTAATGCTTATTCGGCAGTCCCGGCCGCAAGCGCCGCTAGTAGCCAAGTGGGTGTGGCCGGGTCGACGGCAAAAATGGTCCTGATCAACAATTATTTGTACGCCATTACCGAGGAGCACATGCTTGGTTCGATAGATGTATCGAATCCAAAAGCTCCAATACTTGCCTCCAATTTTGATGCAGGTTTTGACCTGGAAACCATCTATCCCTTCAACGACAAATTATTCCTAGGTTCGGATATCGGGACCTTTATCTATGACCTGAGCGATCCCGCTAATCCAACCCGCACGGGTCAATTCACGCATGGTCAGGCTTGCGACCCCGTAATTACGGATGGAAGCTACGCGTATATTACCCTTCACGCTGGGACCAGTTGTGGGGGCGCAAGCAACGAACTCGATGTAGTGAATGTGCAAAACCTTATGGAACCTACCTTGGTAAAAAGCTACCCTATGACGAGTCCTGAAGGATTAAGTAAAGATGGCAACTTGTTGTTTGTTTGTGATGCTCCAAATGTTGTAAAGGTATTTGATGCGACTTCTCCAGGCGATTTGAATCTGCTATCACTTATCAAAGTCAGTGCGCCGTATGACGTCATTGCCGCCAATCAAGATTTGCTCGTTGTGTCCAATCAGGGTTTATACCAATATTATTATAGTGCCGCGGGGGATATTCGCCAATTGAGCTTTTTTGCGGTAAGGTAAATTTTGCCGCTCTTGAGCGTTACGTGCACCTGGTCCTATTTGGGCTCTTCCCTTTCAACCGTAATAGTGCACTCGCCAATTAGGGCTGCTAAAGCGCCAATAGCAGCCAACACAGGGGCAAATAAGGCACCAACAACCCCAATTGTCAAGGGGAAACTCATTAATTCCTTACCCGATTTTTCCGTAATAATGATTTTGGTGACATTACCTTCGGAGATAAGTTCTTTGACTTTTTTGAGTAGGTTTTCACCGTGTACGGTGAATGATTCTTTGGTAGTCATAAATAGCTATAGTTGAAGAGTGTAGACTGCCGTTTAAATTCGTAATCTGTGCGCGAGTAGTGCCAACCTATTGGATTTCATTACTAAATAAGTTCTTTAGTATCAACGCTTTACTTTTTTGCTTCTCCATAACTTGCCAAAACAGGCGATACGAACCTTGAGGTAAACCGTTGGCGAATTAATACTGCTCTATGCGTTAATCGCCGTAATGGGCGGGTTTCTTCTTGCTTTCCTCACGTTGCAAGACTAATTGTTGCCAATAATCCAGAAGTGCTTGCGCTTCTTCTTTAGTATCATACGTCGTTTCTTGGCCTGCAGGAACTATCCTAACGGTATGTCCCTTGCCGAAGTAATCTTTTCCATTCGTTATTTGCTTATACGAAAAACCGCCAGTACTATCGATGAATTTTAAGAACGAAGTTTGCGTTGCCTTTACCGCGTAAACTTTATTGTTATCATCATATACGACATGTGGAGTATATGGCTTTTGTTGTGCATGGGTAAATGATGTAGTCGCTAGAATTGTTGCGAGTATGTAAAACCTTTTCATTTTATTATTTTTATAATCAAATGCCGAAGTTTGATTTATGGATTAGTCAACTAGCAAAATAAGACTTTATTGCGCCACGGTACCCATCCTTTGTGACCGGGTTTTGTGAATTCCATTTTCCACTCCTTGATTTGGTTACCAGCACAAAATTACAGTGTTTTCGGGCCATAGAAAAGTAAATCAGCAGCTCAGATTGAAGATCATTTAAGGCCAAACCAGCCATGGCTTTGGCTAATATGGTAACGTCAAATTTAGCCGTTTATTTTGATCTTAAAGAAGGGGATATTGCTTTTTTGCGAGACCCATCAAAACGCGAATAATGAACTTGATAGTTTAGAGACTTTTCGGTAGCCATGCCAAATATTATTGCCTCATTATGCGGGCGCGTCGGGAAAAAAATATGAACTCTGAATTATAACATGTGGATTTGAGGCTCTTATTTACTAACGTGTTCTGGTATTAAATAACCCAAACAAGTAATAAATTTGGTATGAACTATTTTGATTCTGATTTTACTGACGTGTCAATATCGGAAACTTTCTAATAATCAATTAAAAATTGTCGAAAAACTTTAAAGATGATACAAATAGAATCTTTCAAACGAATTACAAAGAAGCGCTTGCTTATATTATCCGTTGGTATTCTGATTGCAGCTGTTCTATTAGGCACGTTTGCGTTTATCGCATTTCTTAGAACGAAAATTATATCGGTAAATAATGCAACTCTTCCAGAAGAAATGGTTTTTGTAAAGTCTAGTGATGATATTGTCGACGGCGGTGTAATTTTTAATGCCAAGGAATACACAAAAAAACATATTGCTATTATTTGGGTACATGGCTGGGGAGTAAATTTTTATTCGCCTACCTATATTTCAATTGGGAGAGCCATTGCAGAGAGCGGTTATACTTGTATTGTAGTAAATACGCGAATGCATGACATTGGAAATGTTGAAGGCTATAATTTTTCTGGTAAGCGTTTACGCGGTGGCGGTTATTGGGGAATAGCAAGCGATCAGCAAAAAGACCTATCAGCATGGGTTGACTTCGCAGCCTCTCAGGGCTTTAAAGAGGTTATATTGGTAGGGCACAGTGCAGGATGGGCTGCAGTCCGGAGGTATCAGGCAGAAAAACAAGACAATCGAATTATAGGATTAGTTTGTGCTTCTGGCGGCATCATACCCGGCACAGGCTCCACAGATTCTGTACTTCTGCTGCAAGCGAGGCCACTTTTGGCCGCTGATAAAGGTGATGAACTCATTAAAATCCCTAATCGTTCTTACCCCGCCTACATAAGTGCGGCGACTTTTATGGACGACGTAAATACTCCATCCGAATATGGGGACTTTTTTGGATTTAACACAACCAATCCTGGCATTTCAAAAATACATTGCCCTATTCTGGCCTTTTATGGTACCCGTGGAGACGTAGGCGATGAAGCTGCTTTGGATTCTCTGCAATCATGCATCAAAAAGCATCCAGGTATTCAAGTCAAAGTAACCACTACGATGATTAAGAATGCGGAACATATGTACGTGGGCGAAGAAAGACAAGTGGCAGAAACAATTACCAAGTGGGCCGAGGTTATTTCAAAAAATGTAGACCGGTAATCACTGTTTAGCTGGTTAATGGTTGTCTTTGCGCCTTAGATGCCGTCTCAATTGGACTTCGAAGTTGTCTTCTATGTCAATCCAGCGCAGAATTAACCAATGAAACGCAAGAAAAATAGCCCACATCAACCATGTTTTGAGCAATCAATAGCGTAATAGGTTTAATCCTAATTTATCCTCGCGCGTTGCATTAAATCCTGTGGGTAACGCGCAAATCAGAGCCTAAATTTAAAACTGCCGACAAGTAGTTTGCTTGTCAACTTTGATTATTTTTGAACCAAATCTTGTCTATGGAGTTTGAACTATCCGAGGAGCAGTTAATGATTCAAAAAGCGGCTCGTGACTTTGCTACCCAGGAATGTCTGCCAGGCGTAATCGAACGGGACGAACTGCAAAAATTTCCTGCGGATCAGATTCTCAAACTGGCTGACCTTGGTTTTATGGGCATGATGGTTGATCCGAAATTTGGTGGAGCAGGAATGGAAACAATAAGCTACGTGTTGGCCATGGAAGAGATTAGCAAAGTGGATGCCAGTGTGAGCGTATGCATGAGCGTTAACAATAGCCTGGTTTGTTGGGGCTTAGATAAATTCGGGAACGAAGAACAAAAACGTAAATACCTGATGCCTTTGGCGCACGGCAAAAAGGAGGGGAAAATCTATATCGGAGCCTTCCTACTTAGCGAACCAGAAGCAGGAAGTGATGCCACTTCCCAAAAGACGACTGCCAAGGATATGGGCGATCATTACGTGCTCAACGGGATTAAAAACTGGATTACCAACGGCAATTCCGCATCCGTTTATTTGGTCATGGCGCAAACTCATCCTGCAAAGGGGAGCCGGGGTATCAATACGTTTATCGTGGAGAAAAATTGGCCGGGTGTCGAGGTTGGGCCCAAAGAAAATAAACTGGGTATTCGGGGAAGTGATACGCACAGCATATTATTAACAGACGTGAAAGTGCCGAAAGAGAATAGGATAGGGGAGGATGGATTCGGATTCACTTTTGCTATGAAAACTCTCGCGGGAGGGCGCATTGGTATTGCTTCGCAGGCCTTGGGCATTGCTAGTGGCGCCTACGAAATAGCCCGTCAATATTCCAAACAGCGGAAGGCCTTTGGCAAGGAGATCATGCACCACCAAGCTATTCAATTTAAGCTGGCTGATATGGCCACCCGTATCGAGGCGGCGAGATTGCTTTGTCTTCGTGCGGCATGGGAAAAGGATCATGACTTGGATTATGCGCTGAGCTCCTCCATGGCCAAGGTATTTGCTTCGGAAACGGCGATGTGGGTTGCTACAGAAGCGGTCCAAATCCATGGAGGCTATGGTTTTGTAAAAGAATTTCACGTCGAAAGGTTGATGCGCGATGCCAAGATTACCCAGATTTATGAAGGAACAAGCGAGGTGCAACGCATTGTGATCAGCCGGTCGATTCTAAAATAGCCTGTCCCAAGACCCATTCCACGGCTGACGTTGAAGGCGTCGAGCCGACCTGCGCAATTGTTTTAAAACTGAATAAGTACATTCCAAACCTCGACATATCATGGCTGTGGATGAACTCGCATACGGGAAAATCTCTAAAGAGCTAGCAGCTGCCGGGGTCACCTTGGTCGCGGTTTCCAAGACCAAGCCGGTTGAGGATATTAAGAAGTTGCTTCAACTTGGACAACTGGACTTCGGGGAAAATTATGTTCAGGAGCTCACCGAAAAATGCCAAGCAATACCGGAGGATGTTCTCTGGCATTTTATTGGGCATTTACAATCCAATAAGGTAAAATATATAGCGCCCTTCGTACACCTCATCCACGGTGTTGATAGTTTTCGGTTACTGCAGGAAATCAACAAGCAGGCCAGTAAGGTCCAACGAGTAATTCACTGTTTATTGCAAATTCACATTGCCCAGGAAGAAGCCAAATTTGGTTTCAACGAAGAGGAACTTTGGCAGGCACTGAACAACGCGCAATGGACCGAGTTGAACCATATTCAGGTGTGCGGCCTGATGGGCATGGCTTCGTTTTCGGACGATATAGCCCAGGTAAGAAAAGAGTTCAAACAACTCCGGTTATTATTTGACCAGTGCAGTCGCATGCCCAAGCCTAATTGCCAATGGGACACCTTGTCTATGGGAATGAGTGCAGACTACCATATAGCCGTGGAGGAAGGAAGTACAATGGTCCGAATCGGAAGCCTGCTGTTTGGCAAGCGGAGCTGAGGCTTGGCCAACAAAACTCAAAATCAGCCTGTCGCCAAATATGGTGTAGCGGTAAGAGGCAGGGATGCAACTTTGGCAAGGTCCTTAGCAATTTGTAAATTTGCACTCCGGAGTGCCACGGTATTTTACCCAGTTCCAGGCGTCTTTATCTTGATCAGAGCCGGGCAGGTAATCAAACCGTGGCACGTCTATAAAAAGCTCATCATGGCAGAAAATAACTTGCAAGAGGAGAAATCGCTGAATTTCATTGAAGAAATCGTGGAGGAGGATCTGCGCGCGCACAAATACCCATCTATCCATACCCGTTTTCCCCCTGAACCTAATGGATACTTACACATTGGCCATGCTAAATCAATCTGTTTGAATTTCGGACTGGCCCTTAAATACGGAGGATCAACAAACCTGCGTTTTGACGACACCAACCCGGTTACCGAAGACACCGAATACGTGGACAGCATAAAAGAAGATATTCGATGGCTCGGTTTTGCTTGGACTAACGAACTATATGCATCAGACTATTTCGAGCAATTGTACCAGTTCGCGAACCTTCTGATTGAAAAAGGTTTGGCCTATGTGGACGACAGCACCAGCGATGAAATAGCGGCTCAGAAGGGAACCCACACCGAAGCGGGCAGGGGCAATGCCTGCAGAAACCGAGGAGTGGATGAAAATTTGGTATTGTTCGCGGCCATGCGAGCAGGTCAATTCCGAGACGGGGAGAAAGTCCTCCGGGCCAAAATTGACTTGAGTTCACCCAATATGCACATGCGTGACCCCATCATGTATCGCATCAAGCATGCCCACCACCACCGGACTGGGAACGTCTGGTGTATCTACCCCATGTACGATTTCGCACATGGCCAAAGCGATTCCATTGAGCGCATTACCCATTCAATTTGTACTTTGGAATTTGTGCCACACCGGCCCCTGTATGATTGGTTCATCGAAAAACTCGGAATATTTCCGTCCAAACAATACGAATTTGCCCGGCTCAACCTGACTTACACGGTGATGAGCAAACGAAAACTCCTGCAATTGGTGAACGAAGGCCATGTGTCGTCCTGGGATGACCCTAGAATGCCTACGATCAGCGCCCTGCGTCGAAGGGGGTACACGCCGGAAAGCATTCGCATGTTTGCCGATCGAATCGGTGTGCAGAAAAGAGACAACCTGATTGACGTGGCCTTGCTGGAATTTTGTGTTCGGGAAGATCTCAATAAATCCGCCTTGCGGCGGATGGTGGTATTCGACCCCCTTAAGGTTGTGATCACCAATTATCCTCAGCAGGTGGAATGGTTGAAAAGTGAAAATAATCCTGAAGAAGAAATGATTTCCTACCGCGAGCTTCCGTTCAGCCGGGAATTGTATATAGAGCGGGAAGACTTCATGGAAAATCCGCCAAAGAAATTCTTTCGTCTTGCACCGGGCCAAAAAGTGAGGCTCAAGAGTGCCTATATCATCGAATGCACCGAGGCAATCAAAGATGAAACTGGTCGGGTGGTGGAGCTGCATTGTACCTATTTACCCGAAAGCCGAAGTGGAGGGGATGTGTCGGGTCTAAAAGTGCAGGGGACCCTCCATTGGGTTAGCGCTGCCCACGGCCTACCCATCGAAGTGCGCTTGTACGACAGGTTGTTTCGGGTGGAAGATCCATCTAACGAAGAGGGTGATTTCAAAACCTATATCAATCCTGATTCGCTGCAGATTGTCAGCTGCGCCTTCGGTGAACCTGGATTGCAGCAAGCCAGTACGACAGAGCGCTACCAATTTATAAGAAAGGGGTACTTCTGCCTGGATAAGGACAGTTCTGCTGCCAAGCTGGTATTTAACCGGACGGTAACCTTGCGAGATACCTGGGCCAAGGAGCAAAATAAGAAGTGATCCTTCAATAGACTTCGAGATCTGCATACAGACTTTGGCTTAGAAAAGCAAAAGGAAGGCTTTAGACCCTCCTTGCTCAATATTTATCCCCTTCGTAAATACGAGTTAATGGTTGCCTCCGCCACCGCCACCGCCGCCCCCTCCTCGCTGAGGCCGGTTTTTCTGGTACCATGCTTGGTATTGCTTAAACATATCGTCTCCCAAAGCGGCCTGGAGTCGCTTGTTTTGCGCATCCATGATGGGAGCCGCCTTGGCCTGTTTTTCTTCCTGGCTTAGCGACTGGTCCATGTAAATCTCGCGCATTTGTGGACGAAACTCCTGTTGAATGGCCACGACCGAATCAGCCTGCGCCGGGGTCATTTTTAAACTGTCAATTAGCCTTTGCTTCATGGCAGCTGCGCGCGCAGCGGGATCTTGCTGCGCATAGGCCGTAGAAAATGAACACACCGCCAGCATAAGGACAAAACAGGTGATAATTCGTTTCATTGTGAATTGTTTTTGATGATGATTGGGGAAGGGGACTCATCTTGCGAGCCCGCCATCCTAAAGCTAAACGCTTCCAAATTGATACCAAAAAAATGCTTGTTCAACGGGTTTTATGTGAACGGCAAAGCCAGGGGTCGAGTTCGGTCAAAACAGGGTTTATCAATGTGAATGATCTTGGGTTAGCACCAATCCCAAGCCACAATAGCCCATTGATCCACAGCATCCCTGTGGACATGAATGGTAGTAAAGCCTACCCGCTCATGGGCCCGTAAGGAACGGGAGTTGGAGGTCGAGATTTCCGTTATAACGAATTCATATCTACCTGCAAAGACCTCGCGGTGCTTGGAGTAAAGCAAATCAAAAACGCCTTGCCCTCGCCAGGCTTCGGCGACGCAGATCTGACCCATTACATAAAATGGTTGATCCATAACCGGTTTGTTCCGGTAGCGCAGCTCATCCAGACTCGTGAACATGGGACGCAGCACCGGGATCTGGTCGCGGCAAAGGGTAGACATCGCCAGTGCATAGCCCGCCAGTTGCCCCTGATGGGTGACGATAATGCTGGGTTCTAACCGGTGCATTTGTTTGAGGATGGCCAGGGTATGTTCGACGGTAAGAAAGCCATGCCGGTGCTCCTTTTGCTTGTCGGATTTCCCGCGCAAGTAGAGCTGCTGCAGATCCAGAATTTGACGCAGTTCCTTGGAATGGCTTACTGTTTTGGCCAGGAGCATCTGGCGAAGGTAAAAAACCCACTTGCATACCCCGGGCACGGCCTGCACTAATCAATCCACAGCTTGCCCACAATTACCGGGCATCACAACGCCATTGCCAAATCTGTGGTAACTTCGTGCGCATGCAACAGTACCTTGACCTTTTGCAGCATGTTTTGGACCAGGGGGTCGCCAAAAAAGACCGCACGGGCACGGGCACCATCAGCTGTTTTGGATACCAGATGCGCTTCGATCTGACCAAAGGGTTTCCGTTGGTGACCACCAAGAAACTGCACCATAAGAGCATTATTTATGAACTGCTTTGGTTTTTGCGCGGTGATACGAACGTAAAATACTTGAACGACCACGGGGTAACCATTTGGGACGAATGGGCAGACGACAATGGAGACCTGGGTCCTGTATATGGCAAACAGTGGCGTAGCTGGCAGGGGGCAGGGGAATCGGTAACAGATCAAATTAAGGAGCTTATCGAGCAGATCAACAAGAACCCGGAAAGCCGGCGATTGATTGTGAGCGCCTGGAACGTGGCGGACCTTTCCAAAATGGCCTTGATGCCCTGCCATACCATGTTTCAATTCTACGTTTCCGAGGGAAGGCTCAGTTGCCAGCTCTACCAGCGCAGTGCAGACGCTTTTTTGGGTGTGCCCTTCAATATCGCATCCTATGGCTTGCTGACCCTGATGATTGCCCAGGTTAGCGGTCTAGAACCCGGTGAATTCGTCCACACTTTCGGGGATGTTCACCTCTACAACAACCACCTGGAGCAGGCCAAACTGCAATTGACGCGCAGACCTTTTCCATTACCCCAAATGCGCATCAATCCATCAGTAAAGAGTATCTTCAATTTTCAGTTTGAAGATTTTGTCCTGGAAAATTATCAGTTCCATCCACCCATCAAAGCCCAGGTGGCCGTATGAGGTCGGCTTACGCCTGGCCTATCGCAATCGAAGGAATGAGTAGGCCTTTTATGAACACTATTAGGAAATTTCCCGCAAGGGACAGGATATGATACTAAGTCTAATCGCCGCTGCCAGCGCCAACAACGTTATTGGCCGGAACAATCAACTGGTCTGGCATTTACCTAATGACATGCGATTTTTCAAGAACATGACCTGGGGCATGCCCGTTATTATGGGCCGAAAAACCTACGAGTCTTTGGAAGGCGGTATTCTACCTGGCCGATTTAATTTTGTGGTGAGCAGGCAAGCGCTCCGGGCAAGCCAAACTACCAGCCTGCGATTTTGCGCATCCGTTGCTGATGCCATCACCGGGGCCAGAGAAACGGATTGCAAAGAAGCTTTTGTAATCGGCGGAGCACAGATTTACGCCGAGACCATCAGTCTGGCGGATAAAATTTACCTTACCCGCGTGCATGGCCAATTCGAGGGGGACGCCTATTTTCCACCCATCGATGAAAAGCTCTGGAAAATGGAATCTTCCCAGGATTTTGGTACTGACCCAAAGCATGCATATGCCTATAGCTTCCAACTTTGGGTGAGGATAAGCAAGGACGCGCAACGTACGGCCTAAACGGAGTTTTGTCCGCAAGCCCAATTGGTATTTCCGCTTTAATTTGAGTTCCATGTATTCCTCCCTGCAACTCGCTGGAAAATGTGTTCTATTTTATTTTGGTGCTTCTAGCCGAAAGGGTCATGGGGTGCACTCGCCTTTTGTCTACGATTTCATCCGCCAGGTATTGCTTGCCAGGACGGAGAAAACAAAATACTTGGACATCGAGGCGCTTCGCAAGGAGCTACTAAAGAGCCCCCTGATCCTGGATATCGAAGATTTCGGTGCCGGCTCCAGCCTGCGATATGGAGGCCGGCGCCGGATAGCCGACGTAGCTAAGCGATCGGCCAAGCCACCAAAATGGGCCGAGTTGCTGGCGCGAATTGCTGGTCATTACCAGCCTGCCCTTATTTTGGAACTAGGCACGTCGCTGGGCATTTCGTCTGCCTATCTTGCCCGTGGCAATCCCGCTGCGCGCGTGATTACGGTGGAAGGATCAGTCAGCCTGGCAACTGAAGCACGCAAAAACTTGCAGGCGTTGGGCCTGGGCAGGGTGGAAGTCAGGACAGGCGAATTTGATCAGTTGCTGCCCGATCTGGTGGGGTATTTACCCAGCCTGGACTTGGTATTTGTCGATGGCAACCACCGCAAAGATCCCACGCTGCGGTATTTCCATCTCTTGTTGCCACACATGGCCTCTAGGTCCATCATGGTCTTCGATGACATCCACTGGAGCAAGGAAATGGAACAAGCTTGGTCTGCCATCAGCAGAGATAGTCGGATCTGCTTGTCTATCGACCTGTTTTTTTTCGGATTGGTGTTTTTCAATCCCCAATGTATAGAAAAGCAAAATTTCAGGATTCGCTTTTAAATTCTTTTGGCCTATCTATTTCTACTAGCCCTCACCGCTGTATGCTTTCCTGGGTCATCCTGCTTGCAGGGATGGACTTTTCCACCCTAGCCTCCTGTTTGGGGAAAAATGGCTAATTTAACGCCCACAACTTCACGCATGATCGCAGCAGTACTCAAAGAACCCATTTTCGAATCTCGGGTTTCTTTGCTGCCCGAAGCCGTAGCCGACTTGGTGAAAAAAGGCCACCGTCTTTTGGTTGAATCTGCAGCGGGTGAGCAAGCATTTGCCAGCAACGCCCAATACCTCGAAGCGGGCGCCGAAATTTTAGGACGTGACGAGATCCTTCGTGCTGCAGAAATTCTCCTCACCCTTCATCCCGACAATATACCCAAGAGTTTGCACCATAAGGCCATCGTAGGGGTCTTCCAACCCTTATTCCACGCCAAACTTATGCAGGATTGGGCTTCCAGAGGACTGAGCGTATTCAGCTTGGACATGCTGCCCAGGACCACCCGCGCGCAAAGTATGGATGTGCTCAGTTCGCAGGCTAATATTGCCGGCTATAAGGCTGTCCTGGTGGCGGCCAACCTGTTCCCCCGCTATTTTCCAATGTTCATGACCGCCGCAGGGACTGTCCCGCCGGCCAGAGTCTTGATTCTGGGTGCTGGTGTGGCTGGTCTGCAGGCCATTGCCACAGCCCGCAGACTCGGCGCCGTGGTGGAAGTTTTTGATACCCGGCCAGCAGTCAAGGAAGAAGTTTTGAGTTTAGGTGGCAAATTCATAGAAGTGGAGGGGGCGGTAGACTCGTCCGCAGCTGGCGGGTACGCCGTGGAGCAGAGTGCAACCTTTTTGCAAAATCAACAGGCAAGAATTGCTGAAAGTATATCCAAAGCCGACATCGTTATAACGACCGCACAGATTCCAGGAAAGCCCGCCCCCCGCTTGGTGACCCGAACTATGATCGAGCAGATGAAAAGCGGATCGGTGATTGTTGACCTGGCTGCAGCGACCGGCGGGAACACGGAACTTACCCAGAATGACGAAACTGTCCTATTCGGTGGCGTTCGCATCGTTGGCAATTCTGCCCTAGCCTCGCAGCTCCCCCTGGATGCAAGTAAACTGTATGGAAAGAATCTGGGCAATTTCCTGCAGCTTATCACCGCGAAGACGGGGGAACTTGTCTTGAATTTTGACGATGATCTGGTCAAGGGCTGCTGCATAACCCATGGCGGGGTCATTCAGCACGAACGGGTAAGAATACTTGCAGAAGGAAATTGAGATAAATTTTTTATCTAATAATTTATTGATTTATAATTAATAGTAAACAATAACTCATTTTTATCAAGATATAAACTTTTCCCTGCCAAGGGAGTAAAAACAGTGAACCCATGTTAACCTGGATTGGTGCACATCAGCAAATTATTTACGTCGTCATCCTCATGGTTTTTTTGGGGATAGAGGTCATTGGGCGGGTACCCAGCGTGCTGCATACTCCACTTATGAGCGGCGCCAACGCAATTCACGGTGTGGTGATTATCGGTGCCATCATTGTGACGGGTAAGGCAGAAAGCGATAATTACCTGGCCCTGGTGTTGGGATTTTTGGCAGTTGTGCTAGGTACCCTGAATGTGGTAGGAGGATTTGTGGTCACCGACCGCATGTTGGAAATGTTCACCAAAAAGAAGAAATAAGCAACATGGAATCCAACCTGCTGGCTGTCTGTTATCTTCTGGCTTCGGTCACTTTCATCTTGGGGCTGAAAATGCTGTCGCATCCCGCAACGGCCAGAAGGGGCAATCTCATTGCCGCCGCGGGGATGTTGGTAGCCATCGTGGGGACCATTTTTCTTTACCAGCACGAAGGTCAGCACCTGCACAATTTCGGGTGGATATTTGTGGCGATGTTGTTGGGAGCCTTGGTAGGGACCTATTCGGCCAGGAAAATTCAGATGACCGCCATGCCGGAAATGGTAAGCCTGTTTAACGGTATGGGTGGGGCCTGCGCCGCTTTAATTTCCATGGTGGAATTTGATCACCTGGTCAACCAACAACTTTGGGTGCGTGACCTGAATGTCTTGCTGCCCACGACCCTGGGTTCGAGTACAGGCCCAGGCCCCAGTTTGCCCCAGGGGCAACTACTGATCATCCTGATTGGCGTTTTTATTGGATCGATCTCCTTTGCTGGAAGCGTGCTGGCCTGGGCCAAACTCAATGGTCGAGTAAAAGACGTTGCTTTCAAAGGGCAGCATCTGCTTAATCTTGTCTTGCTAGTCCTCATCGTGGCTAGTGCTGCGTATCTGCTCTTGCATGTGGACCAGGGCGTGGGTCTTGCCTCGACGCTAGATGCCCAGGCAATTCATTTGGGCTTACAAACGCAATTTTGGGTCTATGCTCTTTTTTATGGCATCGTACTTCTTTCTTTGTTATATGGGGTTCTCTTTGTCCTGCCCATCGGCGGCGCCGACATGCCTGTCGTAATCTCCCTGCTCAATTCCTTTACAGGAATGGCCGCTGCTTGCGGGGGCTTTTTGTACAACAACAAAGCCATGCTTACGGGAGGGATCCTGGTAGGCGCTGCGGGCACGCTCTTGACTATTCTGATGTGCAAGGCCATGAACCGATCACTGCGCAATGTGCTCATAGGTTCCTTCGGCAGTGCAGCGGCAGCCAAGGGGGGGCCTGCAGCCCCAGGGGATCAAGGCAGCTACAAGGAGATCTCCGTCAGCGAGGCGGCCGTTTTGATGACCTACGCTAACAAAATTATGATTGTTCCAGGATACGGTCTGGCCGTTGCGCAGGCTCAGCATGCTTGCCATGAACTGGAAAAACTACTCTCGGATAAATCCGTTGATGTAAAATATGCTATTCACCCTGTGGCGGGTCGCATGCCAGGGCACATGAACGTCCTGCTGGCCGAGGCAGACGTGAGTTATGATAAGCTGTTGGAAATGGAAAGGGCAAACGATGAATTTGCGACCACCGATCTGGTCTTAGTACTGGGCGCTAACGATGTGGTAAACCCCGCCGCGAAAACCGACCCCGCTTCACCTATTTACGGGATGCCCATTTTGGAAGTGGAATCGGCAAAAACGGTAATTGTAAATAAGCGCAGCATGAAGCCTGGCTATGCGGGTATTGAAAATCTATTGTTTTTCCAACCTAAGACGTCCATGTTATTCGGTGACGCCAAGACGGTGCTCCAGCAGTTGATCATGGTCATTAAAAATCTGTAGCCCTGGATGGGAGCTTCTTTTGCATGGTACAAAAGTAGGGCCGATTGACCAGGCCGGGGTGGATTTTCCGCGCTGTTCGGCTAGGGGGTGGGGCTTGAAAGCACATGCATGGGCCTTATCCGCTCAAAAAAAAGGCTGCGCCTGCCCCAGATTAGATTCTCGAATACCGCGCCAGGTAAAGCAGGGAATGCGGTCTGGTGGAAAAATCGTCCGGTATGCCATCTCCCCCAAGTTATAACACATGATCAAATCCGGCCCATCAAAGCGGTAAATGCATTGGAAGGTCTTGCCTTCGTTTGGCCCGTGCACTAGCTTAACATGCAGGGCTGTTGGACTTGCACCGCTCAGGAGCTCCAGCAGACCGGACTCGATTACTTTTTCTTCGATGACCTGATAGGACGTTTCATCCATCTCCAGAACCAGCTTTCCCAGGCTGTCCAGGGGTATTCTCTCGGCCCCCAGCTCGGCCTCGACAATTTTCCATTTACCGATAATTCTCATCTAGACAATTTACATTTTTAGCAATTTAGTTGCAAGATATTTTTGCATCTTTGTTCAGAATTGCCAAATTGAAATGCCCATGAAAAAGATGGTTATTGCTTTATGTGTAGGGATCTCGCTCGCTAGGGGGGCTTGGGCGCAGAACTATTTACTGGTCATTCAGGGCGAATCGGGAAAATTCTTTGTCGAGCATACGGTAGCCGCCAAAGAGAATTGGTATAGCCTGGGACGGGAGTATAATATCAGTCCCAAGGAAATCGCTCCTTTTAATGGATTAGCCTTGACGCACGCCCTGACGGTGGGTGAACTTATCAAGGTCCCATTGAATGGGAGTAATTTCAACCAGACAGGTATGAAGGGCACTGGGGAAGTGCTGGTACCCATATACCATACTATACAGGAAAAAGAATGGATGTACCACATCAGTACGACCTACAATAAAGTACCTATAGCTGAACTGGAAAAATGGAACCACATAAAAAGTGACCAGGCCAAAGCAGGGATGCACCTGATCATTGGGTATCTGAAAGTGAATGCGTCGCAGTCCAGTCTGGCTACGTCCATTGAATCGCAGCCGGAAAAGACAGGCCTAGAAACCCCCGTTTCGTCCAAGGCCCTGGACAGCAAACCGACTGCGGCAACGGAATCCAACCCACCCAAAGCCAATGCTTCTCAACCTGCGGAAGCCAAGGTGGCAGAAAGTGGATCCTTGGCGGCTCCAACCACTTCGTCCAATCCCCCTAGCGTCAATAAATACGCAGTCAACCGGCCGGCCGGCGGATTTTTCCTCAGCGACTACGCCGATAACGGCAAGACTGCGTCGGGTCTGGCAGCTACGTTTAAGAGTACCAGTGGGTGGCAGGACGGAAAATATTACGCCTTGATGAACAATGTCCCCGTTGGCACGATTGTTCGTATTACTGCTCCTGCCACGGGCAAGAACGTGTACGCTAAAGTATTGGGACAGCTACCGGACATGAAAGAGAGTGCCGGTTTAACCATTCGGATGAGCAATTCAGCCGCGTCGGAACTAGGCGTGGCCGATGCCAAATTTACCGTGGAACTGCGCTATTAATCCGCGCGACGGATTCTTGCAGATTTACTTGGCGTGACCACCCCCATCTTCGGGTTTTTTGCAGCACAGCGGCAGTTTGTTGTACGCATCGGGTTCTGCTTTGACATCGTCGGCGTCATAGCCCGCATTGGCAATGGCCGTTTTCACATTCTCTATATTGGTTCGCTCCACGGCATAGGTGACGGTCGCGGTTTTTTTCTTGTAATCGACCAGGACTGTCTTGACGCCTTCTTCTCGGCTGACGTAATTTTCAATTCTTTTTTTGCATTCGGCGCATTGCACCGTGGGAGTGGGAATGGTAGCGGTTTGCAAGCCGCCCTTGGTGACGATCTTAGTTTGCGTCTGGGGGGCCGCCGGAGTAGCGGGAGTGGCCTGGGAAAAAGCAGAAACGCTGAACCCGATGGTCAGCCAAAGAAGCCATGGTAGTTTTTTCATCTGGACAGTAATTTAAGAAATAAAGGTACTAAATCCCCTTCCAGTTCCCAGGGTCTTGCCTCCATTTTAACAAAATCTCGTGATCTTGCTCCGACACGATTCCTTTTTCAATAGCAAGGTTAATGAGCGTCGTGTAGTTGGTTAGGGATTTGGCTGTTACCCCCGCCTTATGCAGGTTTTGTTCGCAGGCATCAAAGCCGTAGGTAAAAATAGAAACCAGCCCATGCACGCGTAATCCGGCGAGGCGGAGTGCATCGACCACCTGCAGACTGCTGTGGCCGGTAGAGAGCAGATCCTCGATTACCAAAACGTTCCGTCCTGGTTCATAATACCCCTCGATCTGATTACCCAAGCCATGTTCCTTGGGCTTGGAACGTACGTAGATATAGGGTAATTTGAGTTGATCGGCTGCCATGGCACCCCATGCAATACCTGCCGTCGCTACGCCCGCAAGCCACTCCGCCTCGGGGAATTGTTCAAAAATCACATGGCAGAGCTCGCTTTTGACAAAATCCCGCACATAGGGAAAAGACAACACTTTTCGATTATCACAATAAATAGGGCTCTTCCAACCAGAAGCCCAGGTGAAAGGTTCTTTTAAATTCAGCCGAATCGCGTTAATTTGTAAGAGTTTTTCCGCCACAGCCTTTTCGTCCGTCATGCTGCGAAAGTAGATAAAAGATGCAAGATTTCCCGGCGTCGGGATAGGCCCCGAGGGGACCCCATGGAAAATGTAAATGTCCTCGCCGAGTAAACCCGGAAAATCGTTTTATGTACATCAAAATATACTTTTCCGACAAGCCGCTTTTTCTATGCGACGCATTCACCGAAGAAATTAGCCGCTATGCCCATCACGATGATGCCGTTTTTATCGACGAATTTGCCAGCGCGGCGGTCAATTCCATGATCCATGAAATGAGGCAAGAGAAAGTGCATGCGGGTATTTTCTATCACCCCAGATTGGAGGAGCTCAAGAAAGCGTTTTGGAAAAAATTCCAGATCATCCAGGCAGCAGGCGGCTTAGTACAGAACGAAAAGCACGAGGTCCTGCTGATTTTCCGCAGGAAGAAATGGGACCTGCCCAAGGGTAAATTGGATAAAGGAGAAACGCTCGAACAGTGCGCCCAACGGGAAGTTCGGGAGGAGACTGGGCTAATCAAACTGCGCTTAAATAATCCCTTGCTGGTGAGTTACCATACCTATGACGAAAGCGGCAAACATTTTCTCAAAGAAACCCACTGGTTCATGATGGAAAGCGCATCGGACCAGCCTCTGGTTGCTCAACATGAGGAGCAAATCGAGGAATTGCGCTGGGTGCCCGCCACGCAATTGGCACGGTTTGCTGCCGGGACCTATCCCTCCGTCCGGGACGTACTGGAGGCCGGCGCACTGCTGGAAGCCGCTGGTGCTGGCCGTTAACGTTTAATCGGCAAAATGGCTACCGTTAGGCGGCTCACACAGACCAATTTTTCGTTTTCATCCAAGAGTTTGATATCCCAAACGTGCGTAGAATTGCCAAGGTGCAGGGGCCTGGCTGTGGCTGTCACAAAACCCTCCCGCACGCTGCGAATGTGGTTCGCCGAGATTTCTAAGCCAACGCAAATGGATTTCTGCGGATCAATGACCATGCCTGATGCGATGCTGCCCACCGTCTCGGCAAGCGCCACCGAGGCTCCGCCGTGCAAAATGCCATAGACTTGGACGGTGCGGTGGTCGACGGGCATTCGGGCCTTGATAAAATCGGGGCCTACTTCAGTAAACTCAATGCCGATATGTGCAACCATGTTGTTGAGGCAAAACGGATGGAGCTGCTCTAGCGCCAGCGATTTATTAAACCAAATCACCATGCCATTACGCTTTTTGTTTTAAGGATTGGGCAACTACCGCCGGCAGGAATTGCAAGACATCCCCGCCGTTTCGCAACACGTCGCGCACCAGGGTCGAGGCAACCGAGGTGTATTGTGGCAGGCAGGTGAGAAATACGGTTTCAATATGGTGGTCTAGACTGCGGTTCATGTCGGCAATGGCTTTTTCATACTCGAAATCGTTGACATAGCGTATACCCCGGAGAATGAAATTGGCGCCGACCTGCTGGCAGCATTTGACCGTCAAGCCGTCATAGACCACGGCATGGACTTTTTCGTTGCCCTTATAAATTTCCCGAATCCACTTGAGGCGTTGTTTGTCTGAGAACATAGGTTCTTTGTTCGAGTTGCGACCGATGCCGATAATCAATTTATCGAACAGCGGCAGCGACCGGCTGATGATGTCCAGATGACCGATGGTGATGGGATCAAAGGTCCCGGGAAAAAGTGCGATTCGTGGCATGTCTGTCAAGTGTAAGGTTCAGGTACTCTTGCCCAAAAACCAAATTTACTACCCCGCTTGGCTGGTGGGCGATGCCGGGTTTAATTCTGGTCTGATTTCCCCCCTGCCAGCAGATACAAAACGGCCATGCGTATGGCAACCCCATTTTCTACCTGCTGCAAAATAATGGATTGTTTGCTATCGGCCGCATCGCTGTCCAATTCCACCCCCCGGTTAATGGGTCCCGGATGCATGATCACGATCTCCTTGGGAAGGGCGTCCAGCATTTTTTTGTTTATACCATACGCCAGGCTGTATTCCCGAAGGGAGGAGAAAAGCACCTGGTTTTGTCGTTCCAGTTGAATCCTAAGCACATTGGCAACATCGCACCAGGCCAGGGCCTTCTGCAGATTGTACTCCACTTGGATGTCAAAGGCTTCCCGGATGTATTTGGGAATCAAAGTGGGTGGGCCGGCGACCA
Source organism: uncultured Chitinophagaceae bacterium (assembly GCA_963742225.1). Classification (GTDB taxonomy): domain Bacteria; phylum Bacteroidota; class Bacteroidia; order Chitinophagales; family Chitinophagaceae; genus Puia. The sequence continues at coordinate 42,256 of CAVULD010000011.1, forward strand.
TGACCTGGGCCCCCATTTTAGTCAGCAGGTATATGTTACTCAGGGCCACGCGGGAGTGCATGATGTCCCCAATGATGGCAATTTTCTTGCCCTCCAGCGTGCCCAGTTTCTCCCGGATGGAAAAGGCGTCCAGCAGCGCCTGCGTCGGATGTTCGTTAATCCCATCGCCCGCGTTGACAATGGAGGCGGGTATATGCTGGGCCAAAAAATGCGGCGCGCCGCTCGCGCTGTGGCGCATGACGACCATGTCCACCTTCATGGACAAAATATTGTTTACCGTGTCCAGCAGGGATTCTCCTTTGGCGACGGAGGAACTGGAGGCTGCAAAATTGATCGTATCGGCGGAAAGTCTTTTCTCTGCCAGTTCAAAGGAGATACGGGTGCGCGTGGAGTTCTCGAAAAACAGGTTGACGATGGTCACGTCACGCAAAGTGGGAACCTTCTTAATGGGTCGCTGTAAGACTTCTTTGAACTGGGTCGCTGTGTCTAAAATAAGCTGAATGTCGGATGACTTAAGGTCTCTAATGCCAAGGAGGTGTTTGGAGCTAAGTTGCATTAAAGGGCTAAGTTAGGTAAAAAACCCATATTCCAACGGATCCCCCCCGGCCGCATCAAGCGGTCCGCATGGTTTGGCCGTGCCATTTTGCTGCCCGGGCTATCGGTCGTGGGGAGCAAAACCAAGGCCATGACCTTAACCAAGAATCAATTCTTTTTGATTTTGGGCACCATCTTGCTGCTGGTATGCACCGGTCCAAGACTATGGTGGCTGGCCGGCTCCAGGGCCGCTATAGGAGAAATGCGTTTTATCGGACATGGCGACTTAGGATCGGCATTGGGAATTTCGAGCTACCCGGTAATCAGATTCACCCTGGGGGGAGACACCATCTATTTCAACGGTAACGTAAACCTGGATGCGAAACGGGGCGACCAGATGGCTATCCGATACCAAAAGAGCAATCCCAGCGACGCGCAGGTCGATAGTTTTTTGTGCATGTGGATGAGCACGGTATCGTACGCGTTGCTGCCCACCCTGATTCTGTTCGTGCTATACCTAACGCCGGACCGGTTTGATCCATTAATTCCCAAAGGCCATGTGATCGTTTTGGGAAAACGGCCATTTATTTGCATCCGCAAAACCTGATTGACCGACATCGACAAATTGCTCAACGCCTATGGACGATTATGTACGCTAAATCTTTTGCTTATGCTTTTTGACAAGATCCTCAACACGACCTTTTCTTTTGGGGCCGCCGTAGTAGTCTTTGGCGCTTGGGCCAAATTGGAACATAAAGCCTATAGCGACTCTGCCCTTACCTTGGGTATGCTGACGGAAGTAGGAATTTTTTTCCTCTATGGTCTTTTGGAGTGGCGTCGGCGTGCAGGCCTGGAGCAGAAACCCGGCCCAGCCCCGGCCAATCTGATCCGGATGGAGGAACTCACCAAAACCCTAGAAGAAATCAAACGGATTCTAACCCTCATTTTCCGCGTCAGATGACTGCAAGGTATAGGCCAGGCAAGCAAGGATCGTCTACCGTGAGCACATAGTGCCACTATTGTGATGCATCGTATTCTTATGTAAATTTGTCCTCAGTCATCTACCAACATGAACTACTCATCGGAATTAATAAAGGGGACACTCAAAACCATCGTACTGAAATTGCTGGCCGACAACAAACGGATGTATGGATACGAGATCACCCAAAAAGTGAAGGAGTTAACCCAAGATAAAATTCAGATTACCGAAGGCGCCCTGTACCCAACACTGCACGCTCTGGAGGCAGAAGGGTTAGTAACCACGAAGGCTGAATATATTGGCAAGCGCGTGCGCAAATATTACAGTCTGAGCGTGAGCGGTAAAGTCCGAACCAAGGAGAAATTGCTGGAGCTGGCTGGATTCATGGATACGATGATTTCCTTACTTGATATAAAATCCAAATTGGCCTAAATGTACCTGCTAAGTGACGAGCAGATCGATTTTATGGAACGGGATATTTGCGCCCGCGGAATTTCCCTGCTAAGTCTGCGCCAAAGCCTGCTGGATCACCTCTGTACTCTGGCGGAGCAAACCCTTCAGGAGGGCGATGATTTCGGCCAGTTTTATGCGGCCACCATACGGAGTTTTTACCGGGTACAATTAAGCGAAATTCAAGAGCAAACCGAGTATTTATTGAGCCGCCGAGGACCCTCGATCGTGATCAACCGCAACCCCTTCTTTGGCCTGCTCTTTACTCTGCTGGTGGGTCCTTTTCTGGCGTACGATGTAGATTGGCTGATCCGGGCAAATCAAGTCCGCAAATTTAGCCTCGATATTCCCTTGGAGATTTGGGGGGCTAGTCTGGTGTACGCGCTGTTTCCTGTCTTGGTTTGGCTGGTCCTTTTCATTACGCCTGAACGCTTAGATCCGCTTGTGCCTAGAAAATCGAAGATTGTCCTGGGCTTGCGGCCCTTCATTCGGATCCTGCCCAATCCGGGAGTTGGTTAGTGGAGACGGAGAGCAGGGGCAAGGCTACGAGTACAGGTGAGAAAGAAGCGAGAGAATAATGTAAACTTTTAAAAGAGATAAGCTATATAAATTATAGTATTTAAGTATTTTATAGTAGTTCAACGTTTTCTTTTCCGTCTTTTTCCTTCCAGCAGACTTTGACTTTCTGGCTGATGATGGAATCGATGGTTTTGCCCACATAGTCTGCCTGAATCGGCAATTGCCGACTAAAGCGGCGGTCGACCAAGATGCAAAGTTCGACCTTATCGGGCCTTCCAAAATCCAACAAGGCATCCAGAGCGGCTCGGATTGTGCGGCCGGTATATAGTACATCATCGATGAGCAGGACTTGTTTATTCTCGATGGAGAAGGGGATATCGGTCTTATTTAGGATATGCAGGCCCTTACGCACGTCATCGCGGTAAAACGTGATGTCGAGTTTGCCGTAATGGATTTTGCTACGGGGAACCTGTTTAGAGATCTCACCAACCAGTCGGTCGGAGAAATATATGCCCCTGGGCTGAATGCCGATCAGGACGGTGTTTTCCAGGTCCAGATGATTTTCCAAAACCTGGTTTGACAAGCGTTGAATGGTGATGGATAATTGTTGCTCCGTTAAGATGATCTTCAAGAAAAAATATTTGCATAAAAATAGGCCAATCCGCCAAATAAAGGAAATCAGCGCAACCGAACGGGGACCACTTATTCCGGGGTCATGAATGGATAGTGGTAGTCCACAGGCGGATCGAACGTTTCCTTGATGGTCCGGGCGCTCAACCAGCGATACAAATTCAGGATGGAGCCCGCTTTGTCGTTGGTGCCACTGGCCCGGGCACCTCCAAAAGGCTGTTGCCCTACCACAGCGCCGGTGGGTTTATCGTTGATATAGAAATTTCCCGCGGCATGGCAAAGTTTTTTCGAGGCTAGTTCGATTGCCGCTCTGTCCTGCGCGATGATGGATCCGGTGAGCGCGTAGGGGGAGGTGGTATCCACCAATTCCAGCGTTTTTTCAAACTGATCCGAGGGGTAAACATATACGGACAGCACTGGCCCGAATATTTCCTCACACATCGTGACATATTTCGGATCCTTGGCTTCGATAATGGTGGGCTGGATAAAGTAGCCCGATGATTTATCGCAGGTGCCGCCAACCCACACCTGGGCTTGGGCGTCCGTTTTGGCCCGATCGATATAAGACTTGATTTTGTCAAAGCTCTTTTCGTCGATTACGGCGTTGATGAAATTGCCGAAATCTTCCACCGATCCAATCTTAAATGCCTTGACTCCGGCAATCAGTTTCTTTTTTACTTCCTCGACAAGATTGGATGGGATATAGGCGCGGGAAGCTGCGGAACATTTTTGGCCCTGGTATTCAAACGCACCGCGCAGCAAGGCTGTCACCAGCACGTCCGGATCAGCACTGGCATGGGCAACCACGAAATCCTTACCTCCGGTTTCGCCCACGATCCGGGGGTAGGATTTGTAGAGTTGAACATTCTCTCCAATTGTTTTCCACATGGAGTTGAATACGCCCGTGGAGCCCGTGAAATGGACCCCTGCGAAATGGGGGCTGGAGAAACACACTTTGCCCAGGACTGGACCTTCCACATAAATCAGGTTGATGACGCCATCCGGCAGACCCGCCTCCTTCAAGATCCGCATAAACATATGGGCGCTGAATACCTGGGTATGGGCCGGTTTCCAGACCACCACGTTGCCACACAATGCCGCCGAGGTAGGCAGGTTTCCGCCGATCGCGGTAAAATTGAAGGGTGTTATAGCCAGCACAAACCCTTCTAGCGGGCGGTACTCCAGACGGTTGTGCATGCCCGGGCTACTGATGGGTTGGTTGCGGTAGATTTCGCTCAGAAAATGGACATTGAACCGGAGAAAATCGATGATTTCGCAGGCGCTGTCGATCTCTGCCTGCATCACATTCTTGCTCTGTCCTAGCATCGTCGCCGCGTTCATATGAAATCGGTATTTGCCGGCGATCAGGTCGGCTGCCTTGAGAAAAATGCTTGCCCTGCTTGCCCAGCTCATGCTGGCCCAGGCTGACTTAGCTTCGATCGCCGCCGTGATGGCTTGACGGACATGGCTTTCCTGACCTTCGTGGAAATAGCCCAGCGGGTGTGCAAAGTCGTGAGGAGGGCGAATAGGCACGGTCTTGGCCGTGCGCACTTCTTGGCCTGCGATGTACATGGGAATATCGTGCTGATCGCGCTTGAGCAGTTGAATAGTCTTTTTCAGCGACTCCCGTTCCTAGCTGCCCGGCCGGTAATGTAAGATGGCCTCGTTGGTGGGCATGGGGTAGTAAAAATCTCCTAGGCTCATGGGTAAATATTAGCTGTTTTGTTGATTGGATCTGTGTTCTCGGCCTCGGGATTTGCCAGATCACCCGCTCGCTCCATGTTCCACAAGCTCGTTAACTGCTGGTCTCCTTGGCATTCATGAGGTAGGCCTTGATAAATCCGTCCAGTTCTCCATCCATAACCGGCTGGATATTGCCGACTTCGTAATCGGTACGGTGATCTTTGATCATTTTATAGGGATGAAAGACATAGGACCGAATCTGGGAACCCCATTCGATTTTTTTCTTGGTCGCGTTGGCGGCATTTTTGATAACTTCTCGCCGGCGGATTTCTTCTTCATACAGTCGGCTCTTCAGCATTTTCATCGCCTTTTCCCGGTTCTCCCCCTGTGTGCGGGCCTGCTGGCATTCCACTACGATGCCGCTGGGTTATGGGTTAACCTGACGGCGGTCTCCACTTTATTTACGTTCTGGCCGCCTTCTCCGCCACTGCGGAAAAATTCCCATTCCAGATCTGATGGATTGACCTCGATTTCTATGGTGTCGTCAACTAACGGGTAGACATAAACGCTGGCAAAAGAGGTATGACGCCGGGCGTTGCTGTCAAAAGGGGAAATGCGTACCAGCCGATGAACCCCGCTTTCTGCTTTCAGAAATCCATAGGCGAAGGAACCCTCAAATTGCAGCGTTGCACTCTTAATGCCCGCGCCTTCTCCGTCCTGCAGGTCCAGTTCTGTCACCTGCCAGCCTTGCTTTTCGCCGTACATCCGGTACATCCGCATCAGCATTTCCGCCCAATCCTGGCTTTCGGTACCTCCCGCGCCGGAGTTTATCTGCATTACCGCCGGCAGTTCATCTTCCGGCTGATTCAGGGTACTTTTAAATTCTGCCTCTTCGATCAGCCGCAGCGCTCGGGTGTGCGCTTCTTTGGTCTCGTCTTCGGTTGCTTCTCCGGCTTTCCAGAAATCGAAGAGTACGGCAAAATCATCGACCGCAGTTTCTACGGATTCATAGAGCTTGACCCAATATTCGTTCAGCTTGATATTTTTGAGAATTTCGGTCGCCCGTTTATTGTCATCCCAGAACCCGGGACTTAGCGAGAGCTGTTTCTCTTCATGGATTTTATATCGTCGATTGTCGACGTCAAAGAAACCTCCTTAGGACGGCCACTCTGTCCCGCATCATTTTGATT
>CAVULD010000012.1:0-166496 GCA_963742225.1 uncultured Chitinophagaceae bacterium
GCATTCGCTATACCCGGTGAAAACAAGAATTTTTAGCACTCCAGTATTCTAAGCACTAATAGCAGGATGCTATTGAGACTCTTATAAAAATAAAAATGACTGGCTATGAAAATAAAATCAAAATACTTCCTTTTTTCACTATTGACTGTTGCGAATTTGCCATTACTTGTCTTGCCAAGTCAAGCTCAGAAGATCAACGGCACGCCGGGTTCACCCAGTTCCACTTATACGATTCAAGGCAAGAGCCTCCCGGTACTACCTCCTCCCTTCCAGGGAGCAATCAAAGAGAGCTACCTGAATTCCACGCCCTATTGGCCAGCACGTTTGGTACCTCCCAAGGGGGCTCCCAATATCCTTCTCATCATGACCGACGACCAGGGTTATGGCGTTTCTGGTACATTCGGCGGTGTTATCCCGACACCCGGCTTGGATCGGGTAGCAAAGGCCGGACTTCGTTATATACAGTTTCATTCTACTGCTCTCTGTTCTCCCACAAGGGCAGCGCTTATTACCGGTCGTAACCATCATTCAGTTGGCAGCGGTGTGATCGGTGAATTGTCGACCGGTTATCCAGGGTATAATTCGATCATAGGAATTAATAATGCAACTATTGGGAATATACTTTCGGATAATGGTTATGCCACCTCATGGTTTGGTAAAAATCATAACACGCCCAACTTTCAGTACAGTGTTGCAGGACCCTTCGACCAATGGCCCTCTGGAATGGGATTCCAATATTTTTATGGTTTCATGGGAGGCGAAACGGATCAATGGACACCTTATCTGTTCCAGGATCATACCCAGATCTTTCCATACGTAAACCACCCCGGGTATAATCTTACGACTGACCTCGCAGATGAAGCCATCAAACATATCCGGGATCTGAATGCCGCTGCGCCCGACGATCCTTTTTTTGTTTATTACGTGCCTGGTGGTACGCACTCTCCACATCAGCCAACAAAAGAATGGATCGATAAATTCAAAGGTAAGTTCGACATGGGCTACGAAAAGCTGCGCGATATTATTTTCGCAAACCAAAAGAAACTTGGTGTGATTCCTGAGGATGCACAACTTACACCCTGGCCTGAAAGCATCCCACACTGGGATTCATTAACCTATTTGCAGAAGAAACTTTTCGCACGTGAGGCTGAAGTATTTGCAGCCTATGCAGCCTATACCGATTTTGAAATAAACCGTGTCATTCAGAGCGTGGAAGACATGGGCAAACTGGACAATACCCTGATCATTTATATCTGTGGTGACAATGGAACCAGTCCTGAAGGAACCTTATATGGCGCATACAACCAGCTGATCTCTTATAATGGAATCCTAGAACCGCCCATGGCTTTGCAAATGCTGCGTTATGAGGAATGGGGTTCAGAAATGACGTATCCGCATATGGCAGTTGGCTGGGCATGGGCATTTGATACACCATTCAAATGGACCAAGCAGGTAGCTTCACATTTCGGTGGAACCAGACAAGGGCTAGCTATCTCCTGGCCTGGTCATATTAATGATCCCGGCGGTATCCGCACACAATTTCATCATGTGATTGATATTGTCCCAACTATTCTGGAGGCAACGGGCATTCAGGCACCCGACACAGTGAACGGAATTAAACAGCGGCCTATCGAAGGCGTGAGTATGGCATATACTTTTGATTCTGCAAATGCGCATGCGCCTTCCAGACATACAACCCAATATTTCGAACTGGGAGCTAATCGTGGGATCTATCAGAATGGTTGGTATGCTAATACTGTTCCTTTCGCTCCGCCATGGCTGCTTGCTACTGGTAAGTTGCCAGATGTAGATTCCGGGTACAAGTGGGAGTTATACGATCTCACCAAGGATTATACTCAATTCAATGACCTTTCTGCAAAATATCCCGATACGCTAAAAAAGTTACAAGCCCTGTTTACAAGTGAAGCCGCGAAATTCAATGTTTTACCACTCGACAATAGGGCTTTTGCCCGTTTGCTTACGCCGCGGCCAAGTGCAGTTGCGGGGAAAACAGAATTTACTTATATTGGAGAAAATGTCGGAATACCTTTGGGAAATGCACCCAGCATTCTTGATAGGGACTATACGATTACTGCTCAAGTAACTATACCATCGGGTGGGGCTGATGGTATGATTGCCACTCTTGGCGGTCGATTCGGTGGTTATGGATTATTCTTAAGTCACGATTATAACTGGTGGCTGACAGGAAAATTATTCAGATATACCAACCTGGGCCTTTTCATTTTAGGTTTATTCATCCTCTGGCGCGGCAGTTCTAAGAGCTGGAAGAAATGGAAAATTGGTTTTGCGAAAGTTATGCTATCATTGGTGGGACTTTGGTTAGTCCTGATGTTACTTACGAGCATATTCGGACTAGGAAGAGGCAGGCCTGTTTTCGTTTACAATTTTCTTGATATGGAACGATTCAGGTGGGAGTCCATGAGTGGCCTCAGTGCGGGAAAACATACCATCGTTTTCGACTTCAAATATGATGGCCCTGGTCCTGCTAAAGGCGGAACTGGTGTGTTATCAGTTGATGGGAATGAAGCGGCCAGAAAAACGATTGCGCACACGATCCCGCTGTTGATGACTATTGATGAGACTTTTGATATCGGTATGGATACACGTTCGCCGGTTGTAGAGTTTGCTTACGACCTGCCATTCCGTTTTACTGGAACTATTGACAGCTTGAAATATAAACTTGGCCCTGAACAAATTAGTGCTGAAGAAAAGAAAGTTGCCATGGCTGCAGCTGCTAAAGCGATAGATTAATTGAAAATGAAAATGATTATCAGCCAAAATCGCTAAAAGCCCGCTTTCCAATTAAGTCCCTACTGGCAAAAAATATGTGGTCTGCAATTCCCCCTTACAGGAGATGTTGAAAGTCTGAATCATGAACTAGACCATGAACAACAAAGCCAGCCCAAAAGCAGAAGGCAACATTACCAGTGAAAAGGCAAAGAATTTGGCTGGAATCAAATAGGTAAATGATCTGTGATATTATATATATGCAAAGGGCCGCTGTATTAGGGATTAACACATTAAATTATAGAAAAGGGGGAAGCCAAATAAATGAAAATTAAATCGCCTACAACATGAAACTATTTCTCACCTATACTTCCGTTGTCGAAGCAATTTTCGGAATTGCATTTTTTGCTTTTCCCGGCCGTTTTGTTTTCTTTTTATTTGAAACACCTCTAAAAGAAGGTCCGGGAAGAATATTTTCGATGTGGGCCGGGGCAGCCATTTTTTCATTGGCGCTTTTCATTTGGGGTCAACGTAAAAATATAACCTCTTTGTTAGCAGTAAAAGTGTTGTTATTTTATAATATCGCAATTACCGCTGCAGTATCTTACGGGGCCATGTCAAGCAACTTAAAAGCTACCGGTTTTTGGCTGTTTTTAGGTTTTCATTCATTCCAGGCCGTAATGAGTGTGATCATAATTCAAACAAGACCTGCAAAACAGTATTCCCAAATCAAATAACTGTACAATGAGCCAAAACCATTTTACAATCTGCTTTCCGCTGAAGTCAGCTGCCGACGCAAACTCACTTACAAAGCTGCTTCCGCCCCTAATGCCACAGTTATTTCTGGCTGCAGATAAGATCGGAACGATTCATTATTCTCGTTTTGCAATCCTGAGTGATAAAACGCTATTGTTTCTCGGAGACTTCGATGGCGACTTTGGAGTACTCATGAATAGTCTTGCAAAGATTGCCGGAGCAGTGTTCGATGAGATTCTTGCACATGTGGTTAATCCACCTTCTATGCCTGTAGCAAATAACCCCAATGTTTTTGCTGAATGGACAAAGCGTTCTTCCGCTCGTGCACTGAATCTTTATTCCGCATATCCTGACGTAACTGTTAAGGAAATTAAATCCTTGGCTGCGGCGGCAGACGTTCAGGGAGCAGGTGATCAGCGACCTTTTCTTGTCGTATTGCCCACCAAATCGAAAATCGCTTTCATCCTTGTGCAATTGCTCTTGATCGCAAGAGGTAAAGGCACAACTAAAGACCTCAACAAAGTGGGCACACCTCATTTCGCACAGTTCGTGAAGCTGGAAGACGATCAAGTGGGTTTCTTTACGGCTTATGATGGAACGTTTGAAACCTATATTGCGGATTTCACCAAAAACATTGGAGAGGTATTTGACTTGCTATTTAAGTTCACCAAAGGAGCCCCGCCTTCACCCTGTAGAAAGCACCTTCAGGAATTTATAGACTTTGCAGCGGGGGCAAACCGTGCACCTATTGGATTTTACTCAGCCTATCCAGGACTTACCGTTCAGGACATTCATGCCCTGATCGCAGACAGCAAGTTACCCTCTACTACTAAACAAAACTGAGGAACAAATTTCAGATGTGATGAAACAGGATAAGAAAGTAAACGAACCCCAGGTAAAAGAAAGCAGTGGATTTCTTGGTCGCATGTTCGGGCATAGTAAATCTAAATCAGATTCCAAAGCGGTACCTAAGACCACACTCAACCTTGATGATATCCAGGGTTTCATACTCCGCGGTTACAGAATGCCTATGGTCCGGCATTTCTTACTTAAAGTAGTTGTTCCAACAAAGGCACGTGAGTTACTCGGCCGGCTGGTGAGCGGAAATGAAGGAGATGCGCCACAAATCACGACGGCCAAAGATTGGCATGTAGGATTTGAACCAGGACCCGCAGACAATCTCACAGACAATCCACGCCATAAACCGGATTACTGCCTGAACCTAGGAATAACCTGGCCCGGGATGATTGCTTTGGAGATGAAGGAACTTGTGCCTTCCGTTTCGTTCAAGTCCTTTTCTGCCTTTACTGAAGGAGCCGCTCAACGTGCGAAATTGGTCGGTGATACAGGACTCAGTGACCCGCAGAACTGGGTCAGTTCTTTTGGGAAGGGAAGCGATCACATACTAATAACGCTGCATGCCATCAGCCAGGAAGCGATGGTAACCTATAGCGATCGGTTAGCGGTTTTGTTTGCTGAAGGCGATGCTTTTAAAGAGATTTGGCGAGAAGATGGGATGGCACTAATGGAAATGAAAGATGGCAAGCTCATCCCCACATTCAAAGTGCATTTCGGCTACACTGATGGCATTAGCATGACAAACATTCGTGGAGGCCCGGAACGAACACAACCCGATCACCAGCAGCCCTGCGAACCATGGCTCTTTGTTTTGCAGGATGCGGCGGAAAATTATTTTGTGCCGGAACCACGAGAACTTGGATTGAACGGCAGTTTTGCGGTTTTTAAGATGATCGAAACGGACGTTGTCGGGTTTGAAAATTACCTTCAATCGAAAAAGGATAAAATTGATCCGGAATTGCTTGCCGCCAAAATGTGCGGACGCTGGCGAAATGGAGTTCCGCTGATGTTGTCGCCTGAAACCGACAATCCGCCGGGCGGAATTACACCTGAACAGATGAACAATTTCGAATATGTGAATGCAGATGGATCAGGTGATCCGAGAGGGCTTCGCTGTCCGGTGGGTGCCCACATGCGACGTATCAATCCGCGCGGTCAGCCTATCACTGGCCAGGGCCAGCCTGGAGGAAGCAATACAACCCACCGCCTGGTCCGTCGTGGGTTGCCATATGGACCAGTTTATGATCCTTCGCAACCCTATGATGGCCTTCCCAGAGGTCTTCTAGGTTATTTTATCAACTCAAACATCGAGAATCAGTATGAGTTCGTGCTGAGTCAATGGGTCAATAATAGTGAATTCGCAGGATCAGTTAGACTTAATCCAAAATCGAAGGATCCGATGATTGGCACTCAGGATCCTGCAGAAAGTATATTTGTGGTTCCGCAGGCAGACGATGCTCCTCCCATTAAGATCACCAGATTCTCAAGTTTCACTCGGACGAAAGCTGCTGCTTATTGCTTTTTGCCAAGTATCACTGCGATTAAATTTATCTCCAAAATAAAATGAGTTTTGTAATAACATAGACTAAAAAATAAGAAGATAGAATAGATGCTATTTTTCACCAGATGGTTTGGGGTAACAGGAAGCGATGCTGAACGCAGGCTCGCTAATGAGCAGGCTGTGATCGATGAGATTACTGAGCGCGTGCTTGTCGTGCAGTCGAAAGCAGCCGCACAGCAAAAACAGCCTCTTCGACGCGGTACGCATGCAAAGGGTATTTGTGTGAGAGCGCAATTTGAAGTCTTTGATGTTAGCTCCGGAAGGGACATTGCATTAGCGCGCCGGCTCGCAAAGGGGATATTCGCAAAACCTGGAATCTATCCAGCAACAGTGCGGTTTGCAAATGCTGATTCAAAAGTGAACTCAGATTTCAAACCCGATGTTAGGTCCTTGTCTTTTTCAGTTGACCTGACCCAGGGAGGCAAGGTTGATTCCGAATTTGAGGTAAGTCGGCAGGATTTCTCCCTTCAAAATGCAAAATATTTGCCCATAAACGACTCTGCTGGATTTCTGGCAATTATGAAAGTACTCTCAGCTTCAAACCCAGGCGCCGGCCTTTGGCACCTATCATTCAAAGACAAGTTGAGAGTGATTAGGACCATCGCATTAACAAAACTGCTGGAACAACAGCCAATTAAACCCTATCAGCAACTTCGGTATTGGAGTAACGTTCCGTTTCGACACGGGCCGATTGAAGCGGTGCAATATTCCGCAATATCGTCCCCAGACAACGCAGCGCATTCTCTGCAGAGAAAAAATCCAAACGGACTACAGGACGAGCTGATTCGACACTTACATGAAGATGCCATGATGAGCAGTTTCGACTTTGCAGTTCAGTTCCTTGATGCTGAGAAGATGACTTATTGGGGGAAGCGAAGGGATGCCAGCTTTTGGATCGAAAATGCTAGCGTTGAGTGGAATGAAACGCAAGCCCCATTTCACAGGGTCGCGCGGCTTACGCTTCTTTCGAATTCTAATCTTTCGCAAGAAACGGGTGAAATCATATCCTTCGATGTTACGGGTAATTCGACTAAGGATAGCTTCCCAGTAGGGAGCATCAATCGGGCCCGACAACGTGGCGACCTGTCAAGTGCTAAAGCAAGGATGCGTTAATGAAGAATATATATCAATGCCGTTGCGTTGTTGTTAACTTAAGTTCTTTGAAAGTCTTGTCTGTATTGAGTTTGCGAGGATTTTGCCCCTGCAACGATTTGAATTTGATTTGGTTTTAATTTGGTATAATGCTTTGACAATCAAAGCATATGAACCAAGGCAAATTTGTTTTTTCTCAACTTGTATCACTTATTTCCCATACTAGTTTCCATAGTTGTGCCAAGCGATATAAGGGAGATTATAAAACAAGGCATTTCGGTTGCTGGCAACAGTTCCTATGTATGGCATTCGGTCAGCTCACTCATCGTGAAAGTTTATCTGATACTATTATTTGTTTGAGAGCTAACGTCAGTAAACTTTATCACATGGGAATTCCTGAAATCATTTCTAAAACTACTTTGTCCAGGGCGAATGAGCATAGGGATTGGCGTATCTATTCTGATTTGGCCCAGCTATTGATCAAGGAAGCTAAAAAGCTGTACATTCATGAAAGTGATCTGGAAGTGGATCTGAGAAACAATGTGTTCGCTATTGATGCCTGGTAGTAGTGTTTTGCTCTAACATGGATTTAACAATGACTTGGAGCTTCATTTTGGTGGATGGCTTCCCTGTACGCTTCATCATCTCCAGTTCATTCTTAGTCATTGCCCGTTCAAGGGCCTGTTTGCTGGATATGACCCGAGTTAATTGGTACTCGATTTCAAGCTCCCTTAGCACCCGTTCACTGCGGGCATAATCCTGGCTATCGGAAACAACCCGGCCGTCAAAACCAATCCGGTTCACTAAAAGATGGAGGTGTGGATTAAAATTCCCCATATGACCTCGTCAGATACAGAATCGTAACCATGAATTATTCGATTTCTCGTGTCAACTATTTGCCTAGAATTAGAAAGCTTAATTGATTTATCCATTTGCAGGATCCTATTCATCGCTTCACCAATAATTTCAATGTTTCTTTCGACAGCCCTTCGCGTTTTAGTATCATTTTGATAGGCCGCAAATTCTTTGGGTCGGTCACTAAAGAAGCTCTCAATTTCGTTGATGGAATTCAATATATCAAAAAGCCATGTTTTGACTTCAACGTCCATAAATAAGTAGTTTCTTCTGGTTTATGGCTTGTCTTAAATACGGATTTTTAATAGCCCTATCCTCTAATAAATCAACTGGTCTTTTTAGAATATCCCGTAATGAAAACTTAAGATCGTAATAATTGTCCGCATACAAGAAAAGATCAATAGGCTCAAAATCTACAACAAAATCAATATCACTTTCATTGTTGAAACGTTCAGTTAACACCGAGCCAAATGCAAATAATTCCCTAACCTTATGCGCAGAGCACAGTTTATTAATGTCGTGTATATGTTTGTCGAGAATCATGTATTGATGCCAAATTTAATAAAAAACAGCCAGAGTTATTTGGAATTTCTAGTTCAATTCGCACGCCCGCGACAAGCTAAAGGTTAAATTGCTTTGTCATTTAACACCAGACCTCACCACTCCAAAAATAGGTACTGATCAAAAGTACCTCGTTACATTTGGATATACGTTTATTTAGGGAAAAGCAATGCAACTACCATACGCACCTGGTCATTGCCCGTGGCACTGGGACAAACGACGTTATGATAATACTGGAGGGAAATATTGAAAGGCTGTTTGCCAATCAGGGTTATCTTGGATATGCCAATGCCCAGCGGGACCGTCCACCGTTGCCCGCTCGGAGCGCTCCAGTTTGCTGTAATAGAGGGGGCGGTAGACACAGACCATCCCATCTTAAAATTGTAGTTAATAAACGGCTGAATAAAGAAACTGTTAATCGGCACGGTGGTATTGCTTCCTGCAATTCGCCAAATTTGGTTGACCACACCACCGACCACAAATTTACCCGGCATTCCCAACAAAACCAGCGAAGGACCCAATGCAAATTGTCCCGTCGCAATCTGACTTATCGTAGCGGTCGGAAAGGAGAAGACGGGACCAAAAGCCCAAATGAGCCCGCCCGGGTGAGAAGGAGAAAAATATATTTGTTCTTGAATATCGGCAATGCCTTTGTATTTATTACCATATTGGTCTGAGAAGCTCGTTATTGGAACGATCGTACGGGAAACCACATTAAAATCCTTATTTATGGGTAGCGGCAATACCGGCTGAATGAGAGTCTGGGAGAGCGTTTGGTTGCCAAGGCCCCCGCCGCTGAACCAGTTGAATTGAAAGGGAACGGTGTTCATGTCTGCCACTGGATTTTGGGAAGCCTTGGCAAGGGCCAGCAATTCAGCTTGCGGAGATCCTGCAGCTGGAATCTCTTTTGGTTCCTGCGCAAGGAGAGGAGTGCTTAAAACTAAAAAGCAGATTATTAAAGTCGTAAAAAATCTTTGCATTTACAATTGAATTATTGCTGAATATTTGTTAGACAAGTAGTCTATCGTTGAGTAAGCAAGTATAAGCTATAAAATTAAAGAAGAACTTTAGAACAAGTAATTAACCGTTAAATGCAATGTAATACTTCCGTTTTCAAGGAAAATTGATATTTTTCTTTTTATAAAATCCCGGAGCACTACAAATTGCTTTTTACCTTTTGTCTGGCTGATTATGGCTTAGACAAATTTAAGTGCTGGTATTTAGAATAAAAGAAAAGCAATCTTCAGTTTATAGTTGTAATTATGTAGACGCGTTTTATGAATTTATCTCCACTATACAACATTCCTTCTTTTGCATTTTTTTTGTTGGTGATTATTTTTTTTGCTGGATTCTCTGTTTTGGGATTTGTCCTTACGCGTAAACGCATAGAACGATGGCTTGGTCCAGCGCCTGCACAAAACGAAGTAATCAGTTATTATATCGCTGCTACAGGAGTAGTATATGGTATTACTTTAGGGTTGATTGCCGTGGGGGTATGGGACAATTATATTCGCGTTAGTGCCAATGTGGAGCAAGAATCCGCTATGCTCGCTAGTTTGTACCGGGACGTGGACAGCTATTCGGAACCCTTCCGCATGGATCTGACGGGTAAACTTAAAAAATACACCCGCTACCTTATAGACGAAGCTTGGCCCCAGCAACAAGAGGGTATTGTTCCATCCGGCGGAGTAGATTTAATGGATTCATTTCAGAGAGTCCTTTATTCCTACGAGCCTGCTTCGCAGGGTCAGAACATTATCCATTCCGCTGCCATATCCAGTTACAACCAGTATATTCAACTCCGTCGCCAGCGGATTCAGATAGCGACAAAAGGAGTAAGTTTCATGATTTGGTGGGTGGTGTTTTTTGGAGGTCTGATTAATCTTGTTTTGTCCTGGCTATTTGTGGTGAAGAATAAGTCCTTGCATTTAGTGATGAATGCCTTACTCGGTGCATTAATCGGAGCCCTGATCTTCCTAATTATCGTTCTTGATTATCCTTTCCGTGGCTGGTTCAGAGTCAGTTCCGATGCGTTCGAATCGACCTATGAACAGTTAATGAAGTAAGTGGCTGGGTTGCTTGACCCATCCAACTGGCGCAATAATGCGAGAATAGGAAAAAATCGGTGCCTAGGCCTCAGAACCTCAATGATGGAGACATTTGAGTATATTTGGGAAGGTAATGCATTAGATCAGGAAAACTCATTTGTTTGTGAAACTATGATATGAGAAAAGATATGGCTTGGATATAGAGAATGCGCTAACTTTCATTTCGTTACGGTAACACTAAAAGAACTTGCGGTGCCAACCCCAGATTCTAAAAAAGAGAATTTCGATTTGAACGCTCCGGAAGCGCGTGCCTCCAAAAGCATGACCGGACTTGTCCTACAGCTTGTTAAGCCCTATCGAATGTGGCTCTTGGTAATTTTTTTGGCCATGCTGGTAGAAACAGTTATGAGCCTGGCGGCACCTTGGCCTCTAAAAATCATACTGGACAGTGTCGTCGGTCATCGCCCGCTTCCCCATTGGTTGGATTGGATGAATCATACAGCACTTGGAGAAAACAAAATGGGCCTCGCTGCAGCCGCAGCTATTGGCGTGGTTTTAATTGCGGCACTTGGCGCGATCGCGGGGTATATCGACAACTACTACACGGAAAGTGTTGCCCAATATGTGGCAAATGATCTCCGTCTGCGGGCTTATCATCATCTGCAGCGTCTATCACTCACCTACTACGATACTCATAAAATTGGAAATATGTTGAGTACGATTACCTCGGACGTATCAACCATTCAGGGGTTTGCCTCATCGGTGTTGCTCGGCATTCTGGTTGATGCCATGACTATTATTGGGATATTGGGATTGATGTTTTATTTGAATTGGGACTTTGCATTAGTCGCTGTCGCCGTAACCCCATTTTTACTGTTGTTCGTAATTCGATTTAAAAAGGCTGTAAAAAAGGCCACTCGAGAAGTAAGAACCCGCCAGAGTGAAATTGTTTCTGTTTTGCAAGAGGGCCTGGAGTCTGTACGTGCAGTAAAAGCATTTGGCCGTCAAGATCTTGAGCAAGAACACTTGAAGGAAGTTAGTGAAGAAACCGTTTCCGCATCTCTGAAGGCAAGACGGGTTAAGTCCATGCTTTCTCCTGTGATTGCAATTACTGTTTCGATTTGCACAGCGTTTGTGCTTTGGCGAGGAGCACACCTCGCCCTGGCCGGCGTTATGACTATAGGAGCGTTAACTGTTTTTCTGTCTTACCTGACTAAATTTTTTAAGCCTGTGCAGGATCTTGCGAAGATGACTTCCGGCATTGCGCAGGCTTCGGTTGCCCTCGAACGCGTCCGGGAAATTTTAGATGCCGATGCCATCATACCTCAAAAATCTGACGCTAAAGAGCCAGGAAAGCTTCGAGGCGAGATTGCTTTTGAACACGTCGCGTTTGCATACGACAAAGAAGAACCCGTCCTCGTGGACGTCAATTGTTCGATCGGAGCGGGCCAGCGCGTTGGCGTTTGCGGTCCAACTGGGGGAGGCAAATCTACCTTGCTTAGTCTGATTCCGCGCTTTTACGATCCAACCAAAGGAAGGGTCCTGATTGATTCGGTTGATTTGACTGACCTACATCTTGGAAAACTGCGGGAGCAAATTGGTTTTGTGTTGCAAGATACCGTGCTTTTTGCTGGAACCGTAAGGGACAACATTGCCTATGGTCGCCCAGATGCCACGCCTGAGGAAATCGTCGAGGCAGCAAAACTGGCGAACGCAGACGAGTTCATAACCAAGATGCCTCATGGCTACGATACCCTGGTAGGCGAGCGGGGACTCACCCTTTCTGGCGGTCAGCGGCAGCGCATCGGCATTGCCCGTGCCGTAATTCGGGATTCACCTATCCTCATCTTGGATGAACCAACGGCAGCCCTCGACACGGAATCGGAAAAACTGGTGATGGAGGCCTTAGAACGACTGATGAAGGGCCGGACCGTTCTTATTATAGCGCACCGCCTTAGTACCATCCGCGATGCAAATAAGATCCTTGTCCTAAAGGGTGGCGTTGTTGCCGAGGAAGGTACTCATGAAGAACTTGTTGCTAAAGGTGGAATATATGCCGAACTTTATGCCATCCAAAGCGGCACAGTAGCTGAAAAATCATCTACAGCGAATTAATTAACTTTCGTAAAATATTCATTTTATGCCTCATCGTTCTGTGATTATCATGCCTGACGACACGGGAAAGCCCATTACCGATGCGATCGATTCGGCAAAAAAGTCGTTAAAAGTCAAAATGTTTATTTTCTCTGCGCCTGAACTGATCCAAGCCTTAATCGCTGCAAAAAACAGGGGGATAGAGGTAAAAGTGATGCTCAATCCGGCCAGGCGTAGCGGAGAAGAAGAAAACGAGTCGACGCGCAAACAACTGGAGACCGCCGGGGTTGAAGTTAAAGACAGCAGCCCGGATTTTGGACTTACCCACGAAAAATCCATGATTGTGGATGATGAACTGGCCTTTGTCAAATCATTGAACTGGGAGGAAAAAAACCTGACGGAAACCCGAGATTATGCGATTGTTACCAGTCATCCCAAGGAAGTCGAGGAGGTGTTGCAATGCTTTAACGCCGATTGGGACCGAAAAAAATTCGAACCGGGCGAAGATGCACTACTTATCTGGTGCCGTGGCAATGGCCGGGAACGAATTGCCCATTTCATCGATGAAGCTAAACATACACTATTTGTTCAAAATGAGCGCTATCAGGACCCAGTAATTATTGAACGACTGGTGCGTGCTGCGAGCCGTGGAGTAAAGGTTCACATTATGGTTCGGCCTCCGCACACCCTCAAAAAGGAAAAGCTGCTCGAAGGCGTGGGTGGACTCAGGATACTTGATGACGTGGGCATAAAAATACACAAACTCAAACACCTTAAACTCCATGGCAAAATGCTGCTGGCAGACGATTGCCGTGCTATCATTGGCTCCATTAACCTAGCTCCAGGAAGTTTTGACGATCGTCGCGAATTGGCCATTGAAGTACGTGACGAGGACATCGTGGAGCGGCTCCAAAAGATCGCTCATTTTGATTGGGAAAATTCGCACGAACTGGACCTCACCGACGAAGGCCTGATTGCCGATTTGAAGGACCGAGGTGATGAAAAGGAAGAAGAGGAGCTAGTACTTAGCAATGATGAAAAAAAGGATAAAAAACATGAGGTAGAATCATGAATGCTGCCTCGGGGGATTGGCCGCGAGACAAAACTATTAAAATAAATATGATTTGAAGGTCTGGATTGATTCTAGAGACAGTAGAAAATTATTCTTCCCCAGTCCTTAATCATCTCCTCCAGCCTCCGCCACCTCTAAAACCTCCGCCTCCCCAGCCACCTCCGCCAAACCCCCGACTGGAAAAATCGCCTCTTTGCCTATCCTGGAAATCACTATTCATTTCATGGGACCAGTCGTCGCTTCCACTTGGTCTGGAAACACTCGAGGCCGAAGGATGCGCAGCTGTGGAATTCCAACCGCCGCTGCCATACTTTTGCCAGCTTCCGCCAGAATTTTTATAGACATTGCCGTCTTTCGAAGCATACATATCTCCATTCGAGGTCCTTCCGCCCGCGACCGTTCCCGCCGAAGTGCTTACTTGACCTGTTGTAGCATAGCCTCCATGACCATTGCTATAGGCGGATCGACCGGCTTGTCCGTAGGCATTGGATCCCTGCCTCGTTGCAGCCGCTCCGCCCGTGTATGGATTGTACGCATGACCAGCGCTCCTTGTGCCATAGGGTGTAGAGACGGTCCCGCCTCGTGCGTAGGTGCCAGTTCGAGGATTGTAAGCCTGTCCTACACTTGCCCTTCCATATGGACCGTATGCAGTTGCGCTGCGCGCAAAGTTGCCAGTATACGGATTATACGAGGCACCGAATGCTACGCCTCCATAATAGTACGGATGAAAGGCGTAGGCCCCATAAGTCATAGCTCCCACGTAGCAAATAGGAAATCCAACAGGTGGGTAATAGAAAAATGGAGGATTATAAAATCCCGTGCCGCATGCTACAACTACACCTGCACCAGCACCAACCACAAATGCACCCATATACCCTGAGGTATAACTTGCCTCTATATATCCTGTTGTGGTAACAGTTTGGGTGACGAATGTCAAGTTATAGCAAGGAGAATTCACAGGAATGGTATAAATAACCTGGGGAACAGTGGTGGCAGTTTGCCAGTCCACTTGGGGAGAGGAGGACCAAAACCAAATGCCCTGGTAGCAGAGGTAATATTGATTATTGGAAATCATAATAATTTTTTGGGGTGAATTGACTGCGTAAAATAAGCTTGTCCCTTCAATGGGCTGGAAATTGGGCGATCCCGAATACGTTACTTTCACTTGCGCCACCGCCGCAGCAGGATTTACTTGGACCTTTGTTGGAATTTGAGCAATCATGACGGCGTCCGCCGCTTCGTCTGTTCCAGGCACAGAAGAAAGCACCCTGGCTGCTGGGCTGCTAAGTGGAATTTGCGCAAAATCCGCCGGCAAGCTGGAGGACGCGAAAGTCCAGGGCCCGCTGATATTTTGGGCACTAAACCAGCGCCCTTGAGTAAGATAATAATATATCGAGAGATTAAGATCCTGAAATAAATCGCTCTGGGTATTTGTCGCGTATTCAAGAGCCGTACCTGAAATCCGCTGGTAAACTGGTTGACCTTTAAATAGAATTATTTCTGCGGGACTTTCTGCATAATAAACATTTAATGTGGGTAGGGATTGGTTGTTCGGAGCAGGAATTGCTGACTTGATGTTCTCCCATTGCGGATCCTTAGCCAAGTTAATCAGAGTTTGAGGCAGGGGGGTGGTAAAGGACCAGGGGCCAGTAATCGAATTGGAAGTCTGCCATTCCTGCTCATCAAAGAGATAGTACTGAGAATTATTTTTATTATAAAAAAGGGGCCAGTTCGCATTAAAAACAAACTGTAAACTTTCGGTGTTGGTTTTAAACAGCTGAGGTTTGCCTTCCAGCTGAAGCACTATAGAGGGAGCATAACCCACAAAGATTAGTGGGGGCTGATTGTTTACTGTAACCCTGCTTGATGGCTGCTGCTTCTGGGTACAGGCGACCAGCCTGTCTAAGGAAATGATCATAACCTGATTAGACGTAAAGAAAGACCTCACCAGTTGACCAAGGTCATCCGCTGTAGTTTCATCAAGGGAAGGAAAATGTGTCTGAGTTACCAGTATATTGTATACCTCCACCATGCGATTGTTCATGTTGACGTTAGTTAGTGCATTTACATAGACGACTCCCACAGCTTCCTTGCCGTAAGCAGGCTGAAGGGAAAAAGCCATACGACATGACAGATTCAAATTTTGCTGCCATTCTTCCACCTGTGGTTGATAGATGGTCAAAACGGATCCTTGGTTGGTCATAGTTCTTGGCCATCCCGAATCAGTCATGATTTGCACCTGAGAATTCGTTATCTGGTAAAAAATCAAAAAAATTGTACTCAAAAAAATGTACTTTTTCATTTAGCTAAGGCTTTGGTATTTGAAAGGATTAACGTTTTACTAAAAAGAGACGCAGAACTTAAAACATTTGTAAGTTGGATAGGTTGGTATAATTTCAATAGGCACCCATCCTTCTTTAGCAATATGTAAAGCATTATGGTTGTTTAATGTAATTATAGTTTTGTACAACCGCAGTTACATTTTTGGCGGGGCAGGATATTTGTATTTGGGCAGCGTATCTAAGTCCATCAGTGGTTATTCCGTAAGTAACGATTCCAGTAAAAGCATCGCCCTCTAAGGTTGTAGAAAAGCTAAACCTCTTAGGGCTGTTGTTTGTCGGGTCAATAAAGAATGAGACATTATCACAGGGCTGAAGAAATCCGGATCCACTCTCTTGAATTAATCCTGATGCATCCGTTTGTGATGTAGCTTTAGAATAGAAATCAAGCATAGTTCCGGCGCTGGGTGCAATATATTTTTTGACTAGATCGGTCAATTCGTCTCCCCATTCTTTGCATTCCTGCATCTTTCTATCTCTTATTCTTTTTCCCAATCCTGTCGGAAGAGGTGGGGGTGATGTCATGAGCGTCTTTTGTAAAATCTCATTAACTTCGAAGGGCAACTGGTAGACAGCTGCTGGTTTTTGTTCTTCCTTTATTGTTGCCTGTAGACTCATTTCCCAGCTACATTTACGTAGCAGCGCTGCGTTGGAGTAGCAGCAGTTGAAAATGCCTGCGTCTGTTTCATTGCATTGCTTTGGGCAAAAACTGCTTGCCATTGGCATATGCCAACCACGGTCACCATGATCGCAGCCAAATAGATATTATGTTTCATGGTTCAAAAAATTGTGTCTAAAAGTGGTAGTAAAATTCTTTTAATGCATAATAGCTTTGCCAAATAATCTATCTATTCGTGATTTACTACAAGCTCACTTTTCTTGCCTAGAAAACAGGTGCTATCTTCCTTCAATGAGCCCGATTGAATGGTTTTTACAGCCAAGGTTTCACTATCCAAAATTCTCCAGCTTATTACTTCGGCTTTACCATCCCTGGAGGAAAGCTTATCATGATCTTATTAATGATGACTGGAATCTGATTGACTGGATCACTCAAGGGTTGATCAATTTGTTGGTTGCCCGTCCCTGTCCATAGTAACTGATTGGCTTTGGCATCTACAATATCGATTATCAAGGAACCTTCCTTATCATCCTGGACCGTAACGGTTGTTTGTGAAAATCCGCCGCCCCACATGTAGGGTCGATAAAAGCCACCACTACCATAGGTATTTGCGCTCAAGTATTTTTGGTTTTTGACGACAGTTATGATATTTACAAGCATATCAGCATCAGTCGTTTCCGAAAACCCCTTGGCGACCATATTTGCCCTTACGGCGCTATATATCCGGTCCTGATTTAGTGAACTAACAGTCTGGTGTTGGGCATCTGGCTGAAATATTTTGAAGGTCTTATACTTGTTGAAATTGGCGTTGTGGTCATAATCTGACGTGACAGTTAATGTAGGTCCGCAAGCTTGTACCAAAGCGGCACTCCCTAGAATTAGGACGATTTTAGCAAAATGTTTCATAATCGATCTTTTTAATGATAAAATATGACTTCATAATATTGATAATTAGGAGAATAAGCAAAGCAAAATATTCGTTAAACGTGCAAAGCACTGCTCGAGGAAGATCTTACTGACTTAGCGCCACCCTAAAGGAAAATTCAAAAGAAACTAATGGTGAAAATTACCCTTTGACCATGCTATTCTCATATGCGAGACATTAAAAAAAATGCAAAAGGGTAGCGGGCAGTCGAAATGCACAGGATGCCCGCTACCATTAAATTGGTATAAAATTATCTGCTAGTCACCTGCGCTTTGAACTTTAGGTGGATGTGCTGGATCCAGTGCCGGCACTGGATTATTCGGATTTTGCAAATTTGGCTGTAGGTCGTTTGATGCCCCGCCAGGGAAACGTTTTATGCTTGGATACTTCATTATCGTTTGATCAAAAGCGATTAGCGCCGGGAAAATTAAGGATAAACACCATCCATTATCCTGCCCTGCATATTTGCCAGGTGAAGTTGTTGTATTTCGCATAGGCGCTGCACCATTAAAGGTCATATCGTATTTTTCATAAGGATCCAGAGTCAAGCAATATAAAGAACCAATTGCGCCAAGATCTTGAGTTGATCCGAGCCAGGAATCCTTCGAAGTCCAAAGATATTTCCAAGCGATTTTCAGTCCTGGATTTGAAGGATCTCCGCCAATATCTACACGAATACCTCCAAAAGATTCGCCATCGATATAAATCCAGGTATCTCGTGCTGAGTGAATGGATTTCCCAAGCACATAAAGGCTATTATCTATCCCGTCAAAATATATTCCTTTGCCGTCATTTCCCTTCCAATCGTGGGGTGGAGGGGTAATTCCGGCCATTGCTGCGAGGGTTGGCCAGACATCGATATGGGACATCATTTCATCATATCTTGCGCCGGCCGGAATTTTGCCAGGCCACCACATGAGTCCCGGTACACGAAATCCTCCTTCAAAAGATGATCCTTTTTCCCCCCTGAATGGCGTGGTTCCCGCGTCTGGATAAGCATCCTGCCACGCTCCATTATCTGCGGTAAGGATAACTATCGTATTGGGTGCAATCTGACGGACGACTTCCATGATTCGGCCAATATTATCATCCAGTTCCATTTCCGCATCAGAATAGTTGCCTAAATGAGATTTCCCCTGAAATGCTTTAGCTGGGTGATTTGGATTATGCATCTTCATGAAATTTACATCCACGAAAAAGGGCTTTTCACTGTTAGCATGAGCCTTTATATATTCAATGGCAGAATTCGCCTGGCGAACATCAAATTCTGCAAGGTAATCATACGTAATTTCCGCAACCTGGGTGGCTGGTTTGCCTGCAACACCTTCCCATTCGTATCTGTTTATCACAGAATTATATTCTGCTAGATATTGAGGATTATAGGAAGGAAACCAAGGATGCATAAAGAACTCAGTGTTGCTATAGGAATACACTCCGGGATAATACGCAGCAAATTCTTTCATTTCGTCAAAACCATGCTCAATAGGATAGAATTTCGGTTGATCGCCTAAATGCCACTTTCCTGAAAAATAAGTGGTATAACCATTTTTCTTAAAAAATTCTGCGATTGTTGGCGTCTCTGGTCTTATTCCGTTTTCATCACCAGGAGCTACCACCACAGACAGGGCAGAACGAATAGGATAGCGCCCGGTCATTAATGAAGACCGTCCTGCCGTACAACTCGCCTGGCCGTACCAACACGTAAAGACGGCTCCCTCCTTGGCCATCTGGTCAATATTTGGTGTAGGATGCCCCAGAGCTTGACCGCCACCAGACATGTATCCGAAATCTCCCCATCCGGTATCATCAGTCATAAGGATGAGCACGTTTGGTTTTTTGCCTGTTTGACCTTGAACAACAAGAAATCCGGCAATCACAAACACAAAAGATAAAATAATACTTTTTTTCATGATTTGGTTTTTTTATTATGATTGATAAGAATGCAATTCTAAAAGTAAGTAACTAAAAAAAGGGGCGTCCCAAATTATCGACTCTATTTTCATTTCATATTTATGAGTGTTTTTTTTGGAGCCGATTTTGCAAAGTAACGACTAAACGACAAAATTTCTCACCAAACAAAAAGGAGTAACTCGAGGAGTTTTATTTAGGGGACGAGTTGCTTAGTGCGCAAGTATAATGTAAAAAAACAACAAAAATAGCAGGGGAGCAATTAATTAACCGTTAAACGCTAAAAAATACTTCGTCTTTGAAGAATAATTGATATTTTCCCTCATGTTAAATTCGGGAGGCAACAGACAATTTGAATATCCCGGAATATGTCTTTGTCTTCGCTTATGTAGAATGCTAATACATTAATTTGGATAAGAGCGTCAATTCAAAAACTCGACCCAGCAGCTGAATTAATGCCAATCACATTAATCGAAACCTCAATGAAGCAAACTATGTAATTGCACAGGGCTGGCCCTAGTCGGCACTGTCAAGATCAGAGCTTGGCAAAAGTCCGCTATGCTTGGAATTTCGCTTGTTGGTTATTCTTTTCCCCTAGCAAACAAAGCAAAGGCATACTTCAAATCATGAAGAAATAGGTAAGAACTTAAGAGTTCCTTCTGGCTTAGGAACCACCGGCAATCCTTGGTAGTATTTAGTTACCTTCTGTTCTCTTTCCCAGTATTTCTTAACAATTGCTGAATTATTTCATAATCGTAATAATGAGACCCACCGATTTTTGAATACGGGATTGTTCCAATATTTTTTAAGTGCTGAAGCGTTCCTGGTGATATCTTCAAGAGTTTGCGAACTTCATGGGACTTTAGCCACTTTTTCGGGGTTATGTGCAGCTGCGCCTTGATAACATCAGTCAGTTCAATTACCAGTCTCTGCCTAAACCGTTCCAAATCCTGACCAGTAATGAGCTGGTAAGGGTGAACCTTTTGGTAGCCCGGATCTGGCAATTGATTTTGATTTGATTTTTCCATACAATGGCTTTTCAGTTTCACGTCATCAAAATCAAAATTAATCAGAGTTCCTTCGCAAAACCCAAAATCACTCCTTCAGAATTTGAAGGGGTGGTAACTTTTTTTCATCGCCCACGTCGCCTTTTTTTTCGGTAATTCACCTCTTGAGCCATATCATTATTACTATCGAGGTGGTCAGGGCGGAATAAATCCCGGATAAGATGGCTATCCATAATGGCCGGCTGGCTTGCCATTTCTGATTGGATCTGGTCTGAACTAGGATCTCCTTTAGGGTTAGTCCTGCTTCGTTTAACTGAAACCGGATGTTTTGAGCCAGGTGAGATAGCTCCGTGTACCGTAGTTCCAGATTGCGTTTGATTTTGTGCTCCTCCTCGAAGCGCTTGAGCTCGGTTCTGCTGTGCCAAGATTGAATTTCCTGAACCATGGCCATTATTTTCTCCCAATCTACCAGCTGAACCGATGGATTTTGTTCTAAGGTTTGCTTCGTAAATTGTTGCACGATCTCTTTCTTGTTCATAATTAATTGAGTTTTTAATTGTTGACCATTTGTATGCATTTCCAAGGTGGGAGCCCCTAAATACCATGCCCTCATACTGGTAGGAAATACCGCTTACAAAACCTGTTGAAGCTTGGTTAAATAACAACTGAATCCCCCTTGGTTCTAAGCAATCGATAAAATCCTTAACGGTAGGTTTTTGCTCTAACATGGATTTAACAATGACTTGAAGTTTCATTTTCGTAGATGGTTGCCCAGTCCGCTTCATCATCTCCAGTTCATTCTTAGTCATGGCCCGTTCAAGAGCATGCTTACTGGATATTACCTGGGTTAGCTGGTACTTCCTTTCCAGATCTCTTAGGGTCTGTTCACTCCGGGCATAGTCCTGGCTATCGGAAACAACCCGGCCGTCAAAACCAATCCGGTTCACCAAAAGGTGCAGATGCGGATGGTCGGCGTCATAGTGGCGAAAGAGTATATATTGATGTTGGTTGAAGCCATTTTGGACAAGGTAATCTCGGGCAATGGCGACCATTTTTTGGTTGGATAGGTCTTCCTCCGGGGGGAAGTTAATGGATGTATGATAAAAGTATTTTTGCAAGTTTGGTCGGAGTGAACGGATCATTCCGACCTCCTGCAGAATACTTTTTTGTGCCACATTTGCAAAATTAGTATCGAGCATTTCAGCGAGGTTCCGATTCATTTTATCAAGGTTATATCGCAAGGCCCCAGCAAATCCCTTACCTTTTATTTGGTTAGCCGTCATGGATTAAAAGTTGAATGATTTCTTTTTTTTGCGCTAATAATTGCAGCAGAATGATTCGCAATTCGGATGGTATTTCTCCTGCATTTAGTTTGTGAACGGCCTGGTTAAGGTTCACTCCAATTTTGTGGAGCTCCTGATAAATGGCCGCATTTATGGGCGACAATTTGACATCCGGGAACTTGCCCGTGAATATTTTCCTCCGGATCCAATTCGCAGCGGAGAGGCTACTGGCCTTGCTGTAATAGAGGACCATTTCATGCTCAAGTAGAGTTAGCCGAATGTTGACCTGGACGACTCTCCTATCTTTCTCTTCAATGGCTGGTCTGCTCATTTTATAACACATTTTGAACGAAGTGAACAAATGGGGTCCGGGACCAGGGCCCCGGCAAGCCGTTGGAGCGTAGCGGAAACATGGCTTGCTCCGAACTGCAAAATTTGCATATGATGCGAATAGCCCGTTTTTTGGTAATTAGAGACATCATCTAGTCTGGAGCTTGAATTCCAGTAAAGGCAAGGATTGGTGAGCATGGCGGTCCCGAGGGCCAAGGTCCTTTGGGCTATTCGTTCTATTGGTCTTGTTGGAGAATTGCATGACACATAATATATTCTAATGCTTGTTTGAATGGCAGGCTCTTGCCGGTGAAAACGAAGCATAAGGCCCATTGTCACCAAAAACTCTGCCATGTCCTTCTCACTTAATGGGTTCCAATAAAAGTTCAGATATTTATGGAAAAGAGGAAATTGATCCGCCGGATAATTGGTCAACAAATCTTGTTTTAAAACGAGTAGCCACTGGCAAATCTGATTTATTATAGAATATCTAAGGGGACTCATATCAGAGTAGAAGGGCCTGAAATAGGAACCGATAGGGGGTAAATTTTCGGCGAATGAATTGCCCCAAATTGCAATAAGGGATCCTATGTTTTTTTTATTTACATCCAAAAATGTGACACGAAATTGACCGGTCTTAATGTTCCTCTTTCATTTGCGCAAAGTTTTTTGTTCCAAATATTATTACGTTGGGGCTGGGCAATAGAAAAAATTAGGCCCTTGTTCCTGAGGTCTTTCAAAAGGAAGTAGACAGTTTCAAGGTGTACTCGAGGCTCGCCTTTTTTGGTCGATCTTCGTTGTTTTAGTTCGATAATATACGAATACATTCGTACACTCATTATCACACAGGTAGAAGCTCCTTCGTTACCATTCACTGAATGGTACAAGTAATTTGTCATGCTAGCCTTAGGTAAAATAATTCCTTGGATTTTCCTACCCCAACTCAGTTGAGTTTGTTTTTCATACAAACATTTCTTGGGCCTCATAACTAATTATTTAGTCGCTAAATGGTTTATTGCTTTGCTTCCTTTAAAAAGCCATCACTCTTTGGCAATTCCTTTTTCTGGCTGATGAACCTGGTTTCGATACCCGCCATGTCAGCCATGATCTTTTCTTCATCCACCTCCGCATAGATCTGTGTGGTCGAAAGTTTGGTGTGTCCAAGCATCTTACTGACTGTTTCGATCGGAACTCCGTTCTTTAGTGTGACGGTAGTAGCGAATGTGTGGCGGGCTATGTGAAAAGACATTCCCTTTTCAATCTGGCAGATTTCCCGGATGATTTTGAGGCAGCGGTTCACTTCCTGATTGCTTACTCGGGGAAAGATGGTTCCGGCCTGGATAGCTTTCGGATGTCCAACATACTTTTTTATTAGTTCAATGGCTGCATTGAATAAAGGGACAAAAGAAAGTTCTTCGCTTTTCTGGCGATATATCTTACAAAATAATCTCCCGTTTAATTGCTCGAAGTCGGTTTTCTTTAAGCTGGTCACATCCCCGAAACTAAAGCCAGTGTAGCAGCTGAACAGAAACAAATCCCGAACCAAGTCAAGCTTTTGATTATTTAGATCCTGATTCTCGATCAGCGCTATTTCCTGGAGAGTTAGCTTCCTACGCTTGCATTTTTTATATTCGAGCTTAAACTCGGAAAACGGGTTTTCCTTGATCCATTTTAGTTGTTTGGCCCAGGACACCATTTTCTTAAGGCGTTCAAGGTGCTTATACACTCCGTTACCTACGCAAGGATCTTCCTCCTTAATGGGACGATTACGTATAAAGAATTCCAGTTCGGTGATAAAGGCAAAATCAAGATCTGAAACACTAATGTCACCGCTTTTGTACGTTTCGCTCAAATATCGCCTGACATACCTTTCTGTTGTTTCATAGTTCTTGGTCGTACCGAATTTAAGCTTCGGAAATTGGATTTTAGTATGCAGGGCCATCAATTCGCAAAGTGTGTGGCCGGGTCGTTGGATGGCATGGTTTCCTAAATAGGCAAGCTTTACGGCCTCGGCACTAAGGATCGCTTCTTTCTCCGATAAAAGCCGGTATTTCTCGCGAATTTTGAATCGCACTTCTTCGATGTGCCTGTTAAGTGCCTTGGCGGCGACTGTCTTTCCTTTGACCTGTTCGGCTGCCGCATCCCAGGATTCAGGATCAACAGGCTCTTTTAGGGAGACCTCTCTGGACTGCTTGTTGACAGTGATCCGGGCATAAAGTAGTGCCTTTGTTTTGTCCTTTTTGTGTAGTCGGATAACAAAGTCAATTCCAAAACGGTTGTCTGCTTTCATACGCTCACATTTAAATGGTTTAAAAATTCATTTAAGGCCTTTTCACAGCAAATCTTATTGCGACGCAGGTTCGAATCGCGGCTCCCCGACGCCATAATTGGCATCAAAATCAAGTTGGGAAGTCGCAACTTCTTGGTTTTAAAAACCTTGCAGAGATTTTCGTGAGTCCAAAGGTAAATATCACCCGCACTCAAGGTGAAACTCACGCTTAGAATGCAATTCTTTGAAATAATTTGTAATGGGGAAAAAAGAAAAAGCCCGCCAGGACTGCATTTGCGGGCTTTTTGAAATGGGTTAAAACCGGATCCGTCGGGATGACAGGATTCGAACCTGCGGCCTCTTCGTCCCGAACGAAGCGCGCTACCGGGCTGCGCTACATCCCGAATGATTACCTGGCAAAAATAAAGTGGCTGGGTTACCCAGCAAAATATATTGTTCATCTTACAGCGCACACTAATATTAGCATGCACAAAATTAAGTTTAGGCAAAATTAATGTTGAAAGCTAGCCTTCTATTGGTAAGTCGCTGATTTGCTGAAATGCTTGCCCAAGTGATTCCACCAAGTCACTGGGGAGCATGGCTTGCTCAGAAAATGATTCGGCCGCCAGATCCCCTGCCAGACCGTGGAGGAAGGTTCCTATAATTGCCGCCTCCACAGACGAGTAACTTTGAGACAATAACCCAGTTATTATTCCTGTGAGCACGTCGCCAGATCCACCTTTTGCCATACCCGGATTGCCAGTGGAGTTGAAAGAGCCATTGCCGCTTGGACTAGCAATGAATGTAAAATGACCTTTAAGTACTATTATACACTGGTACTCTCTTGATTTCGCCACGGCCTTCTCTTGACGTGCAAAATCATCAGCGGAAGGACCAAAAAGACGCTCAAATTCCTTTGGATGTGGAGTTAATATGGAATAAGGGGGGAGGGAGCGCAGCAGTTCGGGGTGGGAAGCTAATATATTCAGGCCATCTGCGTCGATCACCAACGACTTATGGTATTTCTCCAATAACTCAACAAGCAGATCCTTGGTTTCTTCGCCGGTGCCAATTCCCGGCCCAATGGCGATGACTGAGTATTTCGACAATTCCGAAGTAAGCTCCGAATTGTGGTATTCATTGAGGTCGACCTCAACCATGGCTTCCGGCATGGCAGTCTGCATAATTTGATAACCGCAACCTGGAACATGACAAGTCAGCAAGCCGGCTCCACTTCTCAGGCACGCTCTTGCAGCCATAACGGCTGCACCCATTTTACCAAAGCCACCGGCTATAAGTAACGCATGACCAAAATTGCCTTTGTGTGCAAATTTGTCCCTTGGCCTTATCAAGGATCGAATCTGATCGATGTCCATCATTTGCAACCTGCTGTCCACTTGTGAGAGAAACTCCTTATCCAGCCCGATATCTAAAATGTGGACCTCGCCCGTGAACGACTCGTTTTCTGGGACTAGAAATGCAGGTTTATAGCATTGAAAGCTTAGGGTATATCTTGCCCTAACGATGGCAGATCCATTTGAATGACGATCAACGTATAAGCCGCTCGGTATGTCGATGGCAACGACGATATTGCCGCTCGAGTTTATTTGCTGAATGAGCTTAGCAGTAACTCCTTCCAGTGGCCGGTTTAAACCTGTACCAAACAGCGCGTCGATAATTATATCGTCCTTTTGTATTTCGTGGAAATTTTCCTCCGATTGAATAAAATGAATTTGTGCACCGCATCCGTGCAAACGAGCGAGATTGATTTGGAAATCTTCGGTCCCTTTGTGTCCAAATTCGAGGATATGGACAATTACCCTGGCTTGGGTGCTGGCCACCATTCGGGCAATGGCCAGACCGTCCCCACCATTATTTCCTTTGCCGCAAAAAATGGAGAATGACCTGTTCGCCAGCTGATGTTCTTCTAACCACTCAACGCAGCGTGTTGCAGCGCGCTCCATTAGGTTGATCGAAGAGATGGGCTCATGGGCAATCGTATATTCATCCCATAACCTTAATTGTTCCGCGGTAAATATTTGCATATCCAAATTTGTAAGCGCTATAGATCGTCCATGCTTGCCGATACTCAAAATTGAGGTATTTTTGGCAGAGTAGTGCCTGATCCGTTGGAGTAGGTAGGATTGTGTTGACCGTTATTTTTGCTCGGGACTGTTTTCGCCTCCCCGGCCGTAGGGGTCTATGTCCAATTCTTCAAACCGTTCCTTGCCCTGAAGATAGGGGCCGAACAAATCGCATAACTTCTTGGATGCATAAACACGGGTATTATCATTATTACAAAGTG
The DNA here is from genome assembly GCA_963742225.1 of uncultured Chitinophagaceae bacterium. GTDB lineage: Bacteria > Bacteroidota > Bacteroidia > Chitinophagales > Chitinophagaceae > Puia. The sequence goes on from CAVULD010000012.1 coordinate 26,631, forward strand.
CGATGATCGTTGCATCCTCATCCAGTAGCCGGATGAAAACCGTACGGTTCCCATGCCACCAACCGTTGTGGTAAATCAGTTTCTTGCCATTAGGCAATAGCAACATCCTCCAACCTAAGCCATAATTCTTCTTACCCCTTTTTTCAAAACTATATGGGGTATAGGCGCTGTCCAGTGTTTTTTGGGTAAACATCGCTCCGCTACGAAGTGCCAGATCCCACTTAAGCAGATCACGGGGCGTGCTGAAAATGTTCTTATCTCCATATACAACATCAAGATACTCAAATGGATATGCACGGCCAGAACGTTTAAAAGACTTCATCGAACGCTCCACATCGGCCAGTTGGAACACATAGCTATCGTGCATTTGCAAGGGTTCAAAAAAGCTCTTGGTAATGAAGTCTGGATAGGATTGCCCAGACGCCTTCTCTACAATTAAGGCCAAGAGAGCATAGTTCGTATTCGAGTATTCAAAATGTCTACCCGGGGGAGCGCCCTGAATTTGGTCTTTGTGAGAAATGATATATTGCAGCAGATCAGTATTGGTTAGAAATTTTCGCTTATCCCAGCCTGATTGGTCCATAAAATGCACGTAATTCAGCAATCCGCTTCGCTGGCTAAGGAGATTCTTGATCGTCGTGTTTGGAAACGGGAATCCAGTCAAATACTTAGCTACTGGGTCGTGAATATCTAGCTTGCCGTCCTGCCAAAGTTTTAGCACCGCCATCGCCGTGAAGGTCTTGGACACAGAGGCCAACTGAAAGGGGGTATTTTCTCGAATGGAATCTTTTCTTTGCCTGGGATTGGCATATCCTGCATAGCGCTCATACACGATTTCTCCATTTTTGGCCACCAAGATCCCGCCATTGAATCCCCGATTAAATAAGGAATCATAAAAATGCTTTGATGCGCCAAAATAGTGTTGATATTCCTGTTTGGATAACTGGACTGGGGGGATCGAACCATGGATAATGCTGTCCTTATGGTCAACAACCACAGCCTTTGGGTTAGCCTGGCCACAACAGATTAAGAATGGCAGGCCCAGCAACAAGGGGAGCAAGGTTTTCAACAGGATCTTATTTTTTTGGGTTAGTGACTTCAAAATTAGATGAATCTGTGTTTAAAATGGCCAGGTTTACAGTTTTGTTTTTTCGTTTACCATTTTAATAACAAATTTGCACTGCATTCGATGAAATAACGCAAAAAGACGGTATAGATTATGGCAGAGAAGAAAATTACGAGCTACCCTAAGGAAAAAATCAAGATTCTTTTTCTGGAAAACATCAGCGACGCGGCCGTAAAGCACTTCACGGATGCCGGGTACGTTTCAGTCAAAAAATTGACCAAAGCCCTGCCAGAAGAGGAATTGATTAAAGAAATCAAGGATGTTCACCTGCTTGGGATTCGTTCCAAGACCCAAATAACTGGCCGGGTGTTGGACGCCGCCCCGAAGCTGCAGGCGATCGGTTGTTTTTGCATTGGGGTCAACCAGGTCGACTTGAAGGCCGCCACCAATCATGGTGTGGTTGTGTTTAATGCGCCTTATTCCAATACCCGATCGGTGGCGGAACTGGTCATCGGGGCGTCTATTATGCTGATTCGTAGGATTCCCGACAAGAGCAAGGCAGCGCACGATGGCCTTTGGCTGAAAGAAGCCAAAGGCAGTTACGAGCTCCGGGGCAAGACCATGGGTATCATTGGGTACGGGAATATCGGCACCCAAGTAAGCGTCCTGGCCGAATCTATCGGGATGAAAGTTATTTTCTACGACATTGCGACGAAGCTGCCTCTGGGGAATGCCGAATCCAGGTCCTCGCTCAGGGACCTGGTGAGCCGCGCGGATGTAATTACACTGCATGTGCCGGACACCGCCCAAACGCGAAACTTGGTGAGTAAGCAGCTGCTAAAACAATTCAAAAAGGGGTCCATTTTGCTGAATTACGCTAGGGGGGAGGTGGTTGACCTAGAGGCTTTGGCCAAGGCCATCCAGGAAGGTCAAATCGCAGGAGCTGCTATTGACGTGTATCCCCTGGAACCGGAAAAAAATGGCGACTTGTTTCAAACCCCTTTGCAAAACCTGCCCAATGTCCTGCTCACTCCCCATATTGGTGGATCTACCGAGGAAGCTCAACTCAATATCGGAGAAGATGTCAGCAATAAATTGTTCCAATACCTCGAGATGGGTGTCACCACGGGTTCTCATACGGTACCTCCCATCAGCTTGCCTCAACAGCAAGGAACCCACCGAATCCTCCATATCCACAAAAATGTGCCTGGCGTACTCTCGGAGATAAATACCCAATTGTCCAAAAACAACATCAATATCCTGGCCCAATATCTAAAAACCAACGATGATATAGGCTATGTGGTGTTAGACGTAGACAAAAGATTATCGTCCCAGGCCTTGAATTTGCTTAAAGAAGTCAAGCACACCCTTAAGACCCGGATTTTATATTAATTCCCACATAGATTGCTGCCCTAAACCGAGATATCAATATCTATATTAAATATTGATATATTTAATCTATCTAAATATTAATCAATGTATTATGAAAATTATCATAGTGGGTGGAGGCTTTGGGGGCCTGAAGCTGGCGCGCAGCCTTAATAACCAACGAGGCTTTGATGTCACGCTATTGGATCGGTTCAATTTCCATCAGTTTCAGCCATTGTTTTATCAGGTAGCGACTTCCGCCCTGGATGCCAGCAACATTTCTTTTCCCTTGCGCAAGGTGTTCCACAACAGCCGAAATGTCCGGATTCGTATAGCCACCCTCCACGAGGTATTTCCGGCCGAGAACAGAATCCAGACCGATATCGGAGAAATGTCCTACGATATTCTTGTCCTGGCCATGGGAGCAAACACCAATTTCTTTGGCAATCCCACGCTCGAGGCAATGGCCTATGGGATGAAATCCACGACCGAAGCTCTGCAGATTCGCTACGGCCTTATCCGAAATTTTGAGGACTGTCTTCGGGCAGCACCAGCAGATACGGAAAAGTACATGACCATCGTGATCGTGGGCGGAGGGCCCACAGGCGTTGAACTCAGCGGCGCCATAGCGGAAATGAAGCACTACGTATTGCCTAAGGACTACCCCGAGTTGGATTTTAGTCAGATGAAGATCTATTTGTTGGAAGGCTCTCCAAGAACCTTAGCAACTATGAGCGAGAAATCATCGGCTGATTCTCGAAGCTACCTAGAAAAATTGGGTGTCACCGTGAAGACGGGCACCGTAGTGAAAGCATACGACGGTGAAACCGTTACCCTGCAATCCGGTGAACAAATCAGGTCCAACATGGTAGTCTGGGCTGCTGGGATCCGGGGAAACCTCCCCCTGGGCATCAACTCTGAATTGGTGGTGAAGGGTAACCGGATCAAGACCAATCGATATAACATGATTAAAGGGCCAGGTCAAATATTTGTCCTTGGGGACTTGGCCTACATGGAAACGCCCAAGTATCCCAACGGCCATCCCCAAGTGGCATCGGTTGCCATTCAGCAGGCTTCCAGACTAGCAAAAAATTGGATCCGGTATGGGGCCAATCAGACTCGGTGGCGAGAATTCGAATACCTTGACAAAGGATCGATGGCTACGGTGGGGCGTAATTTAGCGGTAGTTGATCTGGTCCGGCCCAAGTGGCATTTAAGAGGGCTACTGGCATGGATGATCTGGATGAGTCTTCATCTTATGCTAATTCTGGGCGTAAAAAATCGCCTTTTTGTATTTCTGAACTGGCTCTATAACTACGTAACCTACGACCAGTCACTCAGGTTGTTATTCCGGGAATTTAATCGATCCCAGGAGCTCTCCTAGAAGCTTTAGGTCTTTTGAAGTATCTTTTTGGCCCGGGAATGAAAGGCGGCGCTCTCCTGATCCCATCGGTCTAGGATGATTAAGGTTAACTCCGGGAGAATCTCCGGATACGCGCGTAGAAACTTTTCTAAAATACGTAAGGAAAAAGCCCTTATGGCTGTGGCCGTATCGGGGGATTGAATAAATTGGAAGCAGATGTTCATGAGGCGGCCATGGTAGGCTTTTGGAAGGTCAATTTCCTGAAGTAGGCGCACTGTATTTCGCCTCACCGAATCATGCATTCCTTCTTTTTCCAGATTATCGAGTAGGCGTTTATAGTAAGGTTTGACTAAGGAGGGATGCTTTAGGGCGCAATAGCTCATGGGCCACGCGGCTCGTTGGGTCACGCGGTATTCACCGTGAAAAAAAAGTCGCATCAGTGCAGCAAAGCGCCTTTTATCCCGTCCAATGTATCTAACGATCCGGGCGCACTGGCTTTTGGAGTGTTCTGCAAGTAAGGACTCCTTGATATTCATCCGAATTTGACTTAATAGTAAGTAAATCAATCCATTACGCACGCGTCGGATGGAGGATTTTAAGTAAGAAGCCTCCGTATTAGTGAATATCCAAGTGTAAAATGCGGCTAAGTTGAGGCCAACGGTTAATCAGCACACTGGTCGCCATGCTGACGATGATTATAACGATGATCAATACCGCCCAGAATTTTGCCGTCGATTTTCTATACCTGGATTGTCTGGATTTTAGGTCATCCAGCTTGCGGTTTATATCTTTTCGCTCCGTAAGTTCTTCATATTTCTCCTTTCCAAGGTCGGTAATTTGGTAGGCCCCAGGCTCAATGGTATGGATAAACCCATAATTGTTGAACTTACTGAATAGCGCATTGATGTATTCTTTCTTATTTTCCAGGGATTCGGGCAACGAGCCGTTCAGGTAGTTGACAAATGACTGTTCCGGCACGATCCCACGGTTATAAAAGACTTCCAGAAATTTAAATTCTATATCGTTCATTGCAGACAACGCTTTTATCACATTGATTTTAATGGCTGGAAAATTGAGGTAGTTATCAAGGGGGTGGGGATTGCGAATCTATGAACTTTTTCAAAAATCCCAAGTTTAATGTCCTCGGGAATCAGGCTAAATTACCCACATGGATTCTACCCACAGTTTTCTTATAATTTATATTATGTTAAGTAGCCCCTGCGGGGTATGTTCAATTGTTTTTTTTCTTGGCCATCGCTTCTTTTGCTGCCGCGATGTAACTTTGTAATAATAACTTTAATGATTTCTAACGATTACTCTAAATAACTAGATACCATTTCATGATTTGTATTAACGAACAAGCCATACATATTTAAGAACATACAATTTAATATCAATGTTGACTATTCTATAAAAGAGAATTCGATGTTAACATTAGAGGATTACATATACTGATTAATACATAAAGATCCAATATATAGACTTGTAGAATCGAAATGCTAATGCCAGAGTATCATAAACTATTCAATATATTGTCGAAGAAGATCATTCTATAACAGCAAGATGGATATTAACAAACATTGCATAATAATATATTTCCGAAAGTATTACGGGTAAGGTAAAATTGATATACTTCCAAAACTACTTCGAAGTATTCAGAATGTGCTTACTTATTTCATTTTGCCTTTCTGGTGTTAAATCGCTGCCGATTCCTGTAACTTTGGCATTTTCCTCGCCTAGCGGCTCGGTTTGCTTTTTAAAAAATAATCCAAATACAGCTTTGCGACCCTTGTGCGCAGGGCCATCGCTCGGTGTGAATTTTTTTCGGAAAAAACTTAAAAAATTCACCCCGCACGCGGCTAACCTGTTTTTCGCGCTTCGCGCAACATAATAAAGATTATCAAAAAAAAGTGTCTTATTCGTACCAAATCGTTGACGCAAAGGAAGTTTTCTGATAAGCAAATATTTATGTTAAGTAGCCCCTGCGGGGTATGTTCAATTGTTTTTTTTCTTGGCCATCGCTTCTTTTGCTGCCGCATGGGTAACTTCGAATAAAAGTAAATAACTCTTTTATTGAAAGATCATTCAAATTCGATTCAGATAATCTTAATGATGTGTGGATTATCGGCAATTCCAATACCGCTATTTAAGATTCTAATCAATATTAGATTAAAGCCCCTCTTAAAGAAAGATTCGATCTGATATTGAATTAATGATCTCCAAACAGCGCATTCAATTCGTTACAATTTTTCCAAAAATAAATACCAGAGGGAATATATTAATAGGCTAAAAACAATTGACAAACTAGACTGACGAGTGCGGAATTATTCAGGTCGAAGGTAACACATGCGACCGCGTGGAGGGAATAATTTATATATACGAGATATGACGAATCAGATAGAGTAAACTATCAATCGTAATCGGTATATGTTATCAAATCCTTCTGTCAATTCGATAATATAGTCTACAATATACCTTACTTTAACTATCGTTTCTCATTACGTATCCATTTACCTGATCCACTTTCTGTTAAACACACACACCCTCAATTATCCGTCAGAATTTGAAGGCTAGCGAATAGAGTTTTCAACTCCCGTGGTGTTATGTCCGGCTCCTCGCCTTCGGCTCGTTTTCCCATGTAAGAAAAAATACAATTTCCATACCCTGCCATCCGTTCAAAAACTTTTGTTGCAAAATTTAAGTTTTTGAACCACAAGACCAATAGCTACTTTCGCGTTCGCTAACATAATATAGTCTTATAAGAAAATAGCGTTTATTGCTAAACGTTGGGTACGAAAATTTTTGTTTTTGGAACAAGGAATGATCAAAAATTTTCGTACCCAACGTTTAGCGTGGATATGGAAGTTTTCTTATAAGATATTTTTATGTTAAGTAGCCGCTGCGGGGTATGGTGCATTGTATTTTTTTCTTGGCCAACGCTTCTTCTGCTGCCGCGATGGTAGCTTTGATGACTAATTATCTCGTATTTATGGTCACGGGAAACGATCTTTCTGTAATTGCTTGGCTAGATGTAGCAGTCCTTCATCCATTGTGGGCTAAAAATGCAGTTGTTATAGTATTGATTTTCGATACTAAAGCAGAAGGCGAATATTTCGTAAGAAATATTTTGGCTAAAAACGAGTTCGGATTTGCCACTACTATAGACGAAGATTGTTACGTCTTTCACATAAATTTCGAACCAGATGGTCTTGGATTAGAACGACCAACGATAATCCCAAAAGAGCAATACGATTTTAAATTATGGTATAGGCAAAAGAAAACCTTCTTTATAACGAATGGAGTATGGTTAGGAATGGAGAGAATGTTTGACGCTGGAGATTGCGGGATGGTCAAAGTAAATAAAATGTTTTTCTCGTAGTTTAGTAATCTTACAGTGTTTGCTAAGATTATCGCTGCTTATTTTTCTAACTAATGGATCACTACCAATTACTTGTGTAGGATTTTTTGCAGGAAACTCCATTTAGCGTAACTTTGCTCAGGCGAGCAGATTTCGCCAAATTTATAATTGGGATAGCTGAGAACTATCCCTTTTTTCTTTTATTGCTAGTTTAACGTACGCCTTACGGCGTTTCCCCTTGTAAGAAAAAAAATACAATTTCCATACCCTGCCATCCGAACGGGTTTTGTGCGGGAAAACTTACAAAACCCATTCCACAGAACCAATAGCTACTTTCGCTGCGCTAACATAATATAGCGTTATAAGAAAAAGAGTATTGTCTGTCCATTGTCGGGTACGAAATTTTTTGTTTTGGAACAAAGCGTTTCAAAAAATTTCGTACCCGACAATGGACGGATATTTTTGTAGTTTTCTTATAACGTACTTTTATGTTAAGTAGCCGCTGCAGCTCGGCGATTTGGATTTTTTGTCTTTTTTAACCACGCTTCTATTAGCTGGCGCGTAGCCTGCTTGATTATAGGACGCAGGATCGCGAAGTCGCTTGTCAAGCGATACTCTTAATCAATAGTGTAATCAGAATTGAAACGCAGGCAGATATGACAAGAGAACAAGCAACGAAGTTTCTTCCAACTAATGAAGTCAGTTTTCCATCCTTATTGCCGTACCTTCTAGATACCTCTTTCTTAGTTACAAGAACCAACAGTGCACTAAGAATTATCCATATAATAATTGCCAGGATTGAGTAATTCATACAACAATTCTTTACATGAAGCTACAAAATTGCCGTGTATGGCACGCGAATGTATTTACACTTCCAAAAGCTAGTCTATGCCAAAAAGGTCTCACTTTGCAGCTTCTAATTTCTCACGTAAACAGAAGCTGCGGGCCCCAAACAAGGGTCACCTGAGATTCGTAGTGTATCCCCAGATATCTCATATTGATAAATGTTCTCGGCACGCCCGAATGTTTTGATGGCAGGAAAAGTCGAAGTAGAAAAGCATGCTAAAGGTTCGGTACCTATCACGTATATTAGAGTATCCTGAATTAAACTTGGCAGAAGTACTAAGGGTTGGCTTATGCCAAAGAAAAAATTGACCCCAGTTGAATCATTATGTGTAGCAAATAGCGTTCCGTCAATTGCAAAATTCAGAGATTGTATTGCTCCAGAGACAGGACTAAATAAAACGTTGCTGCCAACGCCAGAATAAATCCAAGTCCAATGACCCACTATGCTACTATTTACGATGCTTTGGTTATTGCTCTTCCTGCAATTCCATAGCAAAAGACAAAACAACACACACACAAGTCCCGTTTTCAAATAGTTCAGGTTTAAAGTCTTGACAGCAACGGACAACCAATCGTTGTATCCATTGCTTTTCCTCTGCTACCCGTTGAGCTCCAGGTCGCATAACAGGTTGAAAAGCGTAGAGTCTGATCATTAATTGAGCAAATGCAATAATGTATGTCTAGCTGATTTCCAAATGGATACGATGACACTTTAATATGGTATAGAATTTGCCTCTCTTAGTCGTCCAACCCTATGTAAACTATGAGAAACAAAATCCTAAAAATCGCAGGACTGATTTTTCTTTGCCTAACTTGCCTATGCTTCGCAGCCCCTTTTGTATTGAAAGGCAAAATTGTCCACCGCCTGAAAAGCAGGCTTAATGCAAATCTTTCCGCCCGAGTAAGCTTTACAGAATCCGACATCTCCTGGCTTCGCCATTTTCCAAGAATGGCCGTCGGCCTCGATGAATTCCAAATCACTGGCCTGGGCGAGTTCTCCTCCGACACCTTGGTAGTGGCTAAACAAGTAGACCTTTCCTTCAGTCTACTGAGTCTTCTCTATGGGGACAGCGTCAGCATCTATTCCGTCACAGTACAACAACCGCGTATCAACCTACTTGTGCATAAAAATGGGCATCGAAATTGGAATATCACCTACCCAAATTCGAAACAATCGCAATCGCCAATCTACGCATCGAAAAAACTCAAATGGGATCTCCATAAATACATGGTGTTTGAGGGTTCCGTCAACTACAAAGATGAAATGACACATACCCAAATACAAGTAATCCACTTGAATCACGAAGCGTTGGGTAATTTCGCGAGCGAATTTTTCACCTTGAAGACTAAGACGAGCGCTGAGATAGCTTCCTTAAGTAACTTGATGAATATGACGTACCCCGAAATCGGCACTATCAATATGGACATCAATTTCCAAGTGGATAATAAGGCGCATACCTATTCTTTTTCCTCCGACCAGGTACTCTTCAATACCCTGAAATTGCGTGCTCAAGGTTCCCTTACCTGGGCTGGAGACAGTGCTTGTCTGATGGATGTTCATTTCAGCTCTGCATCTCAGGACTTCAAAAGTTTGCTTTCCGCTTTTCCCTACTTTTACCAAAAAGATATTGGGAGCATCCAGGCGTCCGGAGAAGCCAATGTAGATGGCATTGTGAGAGGAAAACTGGCTGTTGACCATCTTCCCTCCTACCATATTGTAGTGGGTATAAATAACGCATCCTTTCGCTATGCTGACCTACCTAAATCCGTACAGCATATTAGCCTCGTTGCCCAATTGGATAATCCGGATGGACTGGCAGACCACAGTATGCTGAGTATCTCCAAAGGAAGAGCTCAGCTAGGCGACGATTCCATCAATTTTCGCTTGCTGCTAAAAACACCTTTGTCAGACCCTTATATCGACGCCGCTGTGAAGACCAGGGTCGACCTGGCGAAAATGTCCGAATGGGCCAGGTTAGAGCCAGGCACGAAGCTGAAAGGAAATTTGCACGTTGACGCATTCGTCAAAGGTTCCGTTTTGCACACAGAAAAGAAAGCCAAAGGTTCGTTTTCTGCTGGCGGATTTTTAGACCTCCAAAACTTCGCGTATGCATCATTTGCTCATCCCAAATTGGTCTCACTAAATGAACTACTGGTCAACTTCTATCCAACTAATATTCTGGTTAATGAGTTCACTGGGGAATACCTAAACTCCCATTTCACGGGAACGGGCACTATTGAAAATCTATTTGGATACGCCTACGGACGTAAATCGTTAGGAGGTTCCTTGCATTTTTCTGCCGATCAGTTGGATGTCAACGACTGGTTAGGCATCAATCAAGGCAAGGCCGCTCCAACCAATTCCTTTGCCAGCCAAACTCCCTTGGTAGTGCCCAGCGATGTAAACCTCGAAGTCACTATGGATTTAGGTAAATTTCATTTCGATAGCCTCGACATGCAAAATCTTTCTGGAAGGTTTCAACTCGTAGATCAGGGAGTCAGGATTGAACATATCCAGACGGAGGCATGGGGAGGAGAATTAGCCATCAGCGGTTTATACTCCACCAAACTTAACCGAAAAGCACCCCAAATTGATCTCAACTATGACGCCAATGGAATAAATATTCAGAATGCTTTTAATTCCTCCAGCACCATGCAGCAAATCATGCCACTAGGCAAATTTCTTTCTGGACGAATTTGCGCACAATTGAATCTGCACGCGAATCTTGATCCATCCTTAACTCCGGATCCCGGTTCCCTAAGTGGCAAGGGAAATGTTCTGCTGGTCGAGGGCGCCTTAAGCAATTTCGGACCCCTAGATGATCTGGCCGACTCCTTGGGAATTCGGGAGTTAAAAAATGTGGCCGCCAAAGGGGTGAAAACCTATTTCGACTTTTCCAATAAGCAGGTCCATGTGAATTCATTCGCTGTTAAGATGGCCGGATTAGATATGGAGATTGCCGGCTCCCATGGATTTGATCAATCGCTAGATTATGCCATCAATTTAAATGTTCCCAAAAAACAATTGGGTAAAAAGGGCAAAGCCTGGGTAAAGAGTGTAATTGCCCAAGCGGCCTACAACGGTGTACCTATTAAATTAAGTAATGATGTGCAAATTAAAGCTAAGATGAGCGGCACGATCGATGCCCCAGTAGTAAAAACAGATATGAATGAGGCAGTGGATCAGGCCACGGTGGCGCTAATGAAGGAAGTGACCAACTTTGTGAATGCAAAACTAGATAGCGCAAAGCACCAGCTGGACGATCCGCTGCCTGCATCCAAACGAAAAGTAGTGGCTAAAAATGCCCACCATAGCAAAAGCCATTATAAAGTCGGCAAGGGAGCCCAACTTGCGCACAATAAGTCCTATGCTGCGAAAACGAAGAAAAAAATGTAGCCATTGGGAATGCGTCAAGCAAAGTCCTAGCAGGCAAAATTTGGCCTCATTTCTCAAAGACCAAGGCCTCTGGACTTACCCCCAATTTGCCCAGGAGCTCCAAGATTGCGGTAACCATGGCGTCGGGGCCACATACATAGAATGGCTTGTGAAAATCTGTTATAAAGCGCTTCAGGAATCTATCGTCAATGTGCTCGTGCAGATAGCCCTCTTCTTTGTTTCGGGTAAGAGTAAAGATGGCCTGATTGCCCAGCATTTCCTGCAACTCGTCCTTGTAAATGATATCGGCTACGGTTTTGTTAGAATAGAAAAGGGTATTGCCTCTCAGGCTGTTGGCCTGGCGTAATGACCGCAGAATCGCCACAAAAGGCGTAATGCCCGCTCCGCCTGCTATAAAATATCCTTGGCCTTTATATTGAATTGCTCCCCAGGGTTCGCCGAGTATGAGCTCAGCTCCAGGTTCCAGCCTGTGCAATTGGTCTGTGACGCCATGGTGAACTTCGTAACGCTTGATGGTGAATTCCAGGAAAGGATCTGAGGCGAGACCAGTAAAGGTGAATGGCCGTTTTTCTTGGGTAAGTCCGGATTGGTTTATAGAAACATCGCATGCCTGCCCTGGACTAAACTGAAAACCAGGTGGCTTTTCCATTCTAAAGCACTTTACGTCATGAGTTACCTGGTAAATGGCGAGGATCTTAACTCGGTATTCCATACCCCGATATTTATTCAAAGGTAGGACACCTTAGCCAGGATTGCACATTATGGACCATGATGCATTTGAAAAAACGCTTTAGTATTCGTTCTCCAAAGGCTTTAAAAGCGGTCAATATCCGGTCCGACAATTCCCAACCCAAACTTTGAATGGGCGGATAGTAAAGTTGACGAGGAATTAACAAAGGTCGTTGCTAATTCAATTTAGGCATTAATATCTCCCACCGCCGCCAATTTGTTTAGCACTTTGACGGCTGATGCCGGAATTGACACAGGGTAAATACGCGAATTTTAGAAGTCCTATACGAAAACGATTGAAATAGCATAAACCGATGTTAGGCCTTGGTTGTTTCTGTTGATATTTTTCCGATATAATTTCAGTTAAATTCCACAATCCATTCAATGCCGTATTTGTCTCTAAAACAACCAAAATATGAGCCCCATGGACTATCCCCAATAGGCCCTTCTATTTGTCCTCCTACTGAAAGCCCATTAAATAATTTGTCTGCTTCCTCTTTACTTTCCGCAGTTATTACAATTTTACTTCTGTTCTCATTTTCGTTAGTTTTTCCCAGAATTTCCGGAACATCATTTGCCATCAACATATTACTTTTACCGATAGGCAAAGCAATATGCATAATTTTATTTTCTTCTTTTTTCGCTACCGGGAATTCAGGACTTGCAAGGTCTTTGAAGCGAATAATTTTTGCAAATTCTCCGCCAAATACTGATTTGTAAAAGGTAAATGCTTCTTCGGCATTTCCGTTGAAGTTAATGTGAGGATTGATTAGTGCCATAGTTATTCTTTTTTTAGATGGTTAACTTATTTGTTCTAAGAAATGTTGATTCAAAATATTTTCAACGGAAATCATTTCCCCGATAAGGTTGCCAACACATTTTCCAAATTGTTCATTGACATCTTAAATCCTTCTGTGAAGCCCATTTCAATCATCTTCTCCATTCGGGCAAGAGATTCATTATAAATAGTAATGCGCACTGTTGTCTTTCCTTTCTGTTCGCTAAAAGTGTAATCCCAATTAGAACCGGGCAATTCGGGGTTTTCATCCTTGTCCGCAAAAGCATTAAACATTTTGAAATTGGTTTTTGGGCTAATTGAAGTGTATTTCTGAATTGCCCAACGCTCTTGTCCTTCAGGGCTTACCATCGCATAAAATCTTCGTCCACCAACCTTGAAGTCCATAAATTTTGTCTTTGACGCCCATGGTTTAGGCGCCACCCATTGGTCTAGAATTTCTGGTTTGGTAAAAGCATCCCATACCAGTGCAAGGTCGGCATCAAATTCTCTGGTTATGAATACCGTTCTTGTTGCTTTGTCTACGGTAAAATCAAATAGCAAACTGGTTGTCATTTTTTCTTTTTTTTAATTGTTGATAATACTATGTCAAGTTGATTAAATTGAGTTTCCCAAATTTTCCTGAATTGGGCTAACCAATTGTCAAATTCCTGCATTTTTTTGGGATTAAAGTGATAGTAAATTTCTCTGCCAGAATGCTCAGGTTTAATCAATTCGCATTCCTGCAATACTTTAATATGTTTTGATACTGCTTGTCGGCTCATATCAAATTTTTCCGACATTGCATTTGGCGTTAATGATTGTATAGCAATTAAAGTTAAAATAGCCCTCCGTGTTGGGTCAGCTATGGCTTGGAATATGTCTTGTTTCATTTTTCAATATTTAATTACGCAACCTCCAGGTTGCAAATATATATGCAACTTTTGAGTTGCGCAAATTTATCTGCAATTATTTTTTTTGGGGTAAAATGTCGGGAAGTTTTGTAGTTGTCGTAGGAATTGTGTGATAAGCAATCCTTTTCGTTGCTTATCGCTCTAAAGCGGGAATCTGTAGACCTTTGGGAGCCGAAATTCGAACTTTTCATGCACCGATCTTATAGATACCATTCAAATTTAAGCGGTGAAATCAGCCAATTATGGCATCTTGATGCATGGAAAAATGGGATATATCGACTCTTAAGCTCTCCCATTTTTCCAATTTATAACGCTTCGGTTTTTGCGGAGCCGTTATTGGTCTATTTACTGACAAACATTAATTGCCATCAAAAGAAATCGGCTTTAATTCATCGCTTATTGTTAACTTAGTCTTAGTCCCTCTTTTACAATTTAATTGATGCCAATATGAAATTTGCACTTTTTAGCGTCACGTATTCCGGGTTATTTTATGACGGCAAAGCGCTCACCCTTTATGAACAGGTTCGCAAGGCAAAGGAGCTGGGATTTGAAGGTTTGTCGATCGAAGCGAAAAGGCCGGTGGCATCGCCACTTGATCTCTCGAAAGCTGACAGGGTACGGATCAAGTCGATGGCTGCTGATGAAGGCATTGAGCTTGTTGCGGTGGAAAGCCTAAGCAATTTTTGCAGCAACCTCATGGAGGAGCGGGAAAATAATTTGGCCATGATGCGTTATATCCTTGAGCTTTCACATGATCTTGGCGTAAGGATGGTCAAAGTATTCGCTGCGTGGCCGGGTATTATCAATGACGTTATGCCCTCGATGTATGGTCCTTATGATCGGGGCAACTACTTTAAACCCATGTTTGCTCCCGATCTTAAACTGTGGGACCGGGCAGTGAAGGGCGTTCGGGAAACGGCCGATTGGGCCTCAAACCTTGGCATTACAGTCGTCTTGCAAAATCACGGACCCGTTCTGACCCCGGGTTATGAGGACGTGCTCGCCATGACGAAGGAGGTAGACCGACCAAACCTCAAGATATGCTTGGATGTACCGATGTTTTTTGATCGGCAACGTAGCGACTATGTTCAGGAGGCCGTGGAAAAATGTAAAGACTACATTCGTTATACTCATTATGGAGCGTGGAATTTCAGTGAAACGGAGAATGGGGACATCATACTAGATCCTGCTCCCAATCACGGAGGAAAGATCAATTACGAAACGTTTATCAATGCTTTGGCCCAACAGGGCTATGACGGGTATCTTGCTTCGGAATATTGTCTCCCTGTCTTGCGTGAGCACAAAGTATGTGGCATTGATGAAATCGACAAGGCAACACGCAGAGGTTTACGATATATGAAGCAACTGGTGCAAAATGCCATGGCGCAATCGAGGCAGCCTGCTTCGGAACTGCAATTGCCTGATCAAATATTTATAGCAAGATGAAACATGCAAGGGACATGCATTTGACCTATGAGTAGATTTATCAGGTGGCGCCTGATGCTAATGATGTTCCTTCAATTTTTTATTTGGGGCTCCTGGTACGCCACCGGCGGCAACTATATGAAGGCTCACGGGATGAGCGGGGTTATTTATCTTGTATACCTTGCCAGTCCCATCGGCTCAATCGTCTCCCCTTTTTTTCTGGGTATGGTCGCTGACCGTTTTTTCGCGGTGGAGAAACTGATGGGTGTCATGCATCTCTTAAGCGGGCTCTTTCTTTTTTGCGCTCCATCGTTTGGCGCCGTCAACCCCGCAGTATTTCTCAGCTTTATGTTTCTTCACATGCTTTGCTATATGCCGACCGTGGGCCTTGCGTCAGCCACGGTTCTCCATCTCGCAGGTGACAGGGAAAAAGAATTTCCAGTTATCCGTGTTTTCGGAACAATGGGCTGGATCACCGCGGGAATTATTGTCAGCTATGTTTTGCAGGGAGACAGCACGGCAGCGCCACTCTATGTCGCCAGTGCCGGCAGCCTGCTGTTGGGGCTCTATAGCTTTTCACTTCCGCACATACCGCCGAAGGGGGCTACTCTCAGGACTACCGTGCGTGAAGTGCTGGGACTTGATGTACTGAAGCAATTCACTTCAGCTCCGAATATCATTTTTTTGCTGGGCTTGTTCCTGATCAGTATACCCTTTGCGAGTTACTTTGCCTACGTTCCAATCTTCCTGAAATCTGCAAACATTTCGGATCCGGCTTTCAAAATGACATTTGGCCAGGTATCTGAAGTCTTTTTTTTACTTCTCATGCCATGGTTTTTCAGGCGATTTGGGATCAAGTGGGTGCTGGTTATGGGTCTTATTGCCTGGGCGATTCGTTATGGGCTCTTCGCGGTCGCGGCCCCGGGCTCGATCAAGTGGATGTTGATTGCTGGCATTCTCATGCACGGTGCCTGCTATGACTTTGTGTACGTGGCTTCTCAGCTGTATATTGATAAGAATGTCGCCCTCCCGCTCCGGGCGCAAGCGCAGGGCTTTTTTGTATTGGTATCATATGGAGTTGGCCAGGGATTGGGAACCCTTGTCGCAGGGTTTATTTTCAACAGCATTATGAGCGGAACGGACAGCTCTGCATCACAATGGCAGACCTTTTGGCTGATTCCCCTACTGTTTGCAGTCGTAGTAACGATTATGTTTATATGGGGGTTTTCTGAAAAAGTATTTGATAAAAGTTTAGAAAGAAATCGCTTCGGTATTTGAGCTGTAAAAGGTAAATGTAGATAAACCGCACCATCAACCCATGAAAAAATTCTTTAACGGGAGTACCGGGAATCACAATTGACGCTAAAATGGCGAAACGATTACCTCATTGCGTTTGGTAAGGGATTCATGCTTTTTAATAATTTCCAAGACTTCGTTGAAAGTAGGCCTTTGTAGCCGCAGTTCGAACTTTCATTCTATCGATTTGTCAAATTTAGTTGCCCTGTGAACTGTAATTCAACCGGTAATACTCGGCAAGTAGAACTTTATTATACCTTGGTAGATCACCTAATAAACTTATTCCTAAATAATTAGCCTAATTGCTTCAATTAATTTCTAAAATTTACTTACTTTTGACGTAAGTAACGCCATTCGTAAGTATGATTTTATCCTTTGGATCGAAAAAATCGGAAAAGATTTGGAACGGGATTAGGGTGGGTAAATTGCCAAATGAAATTCAAGAAATTGGAAGGCGAAAATTAAGGATGATTAACAACTCTCAAGTTTTAAGCGATTTGAAAATACCCCCTTCTAACCACCTTGAAAAACTGAGTGGTGATTTCAAAGATTTTTACTCTATCAGAATTAATGATCAATGGAGAATAATTTTTAAATGGAAAGACAATAATTCAACTGAGGTTACAATAATAGACTACCACTAATAAGAGAATATGAAAAGAATAAAGAACATACATCCAGGAGATGTTTTGCAGGAAGAATTTCTGGTCCCTTTAAATATTACAGCCTATCGGCTCTCTAAAGATACCGGTATACCCCAGACTAGAATTTCTGAAATTGTCAAAGGAAATAGAAGAATTACTGCTGGGACAGCTCTAAGGTTTTCGAAATATTTCGGAACTACCGCTAAATTCTGGCTCGGCTTGCAAGACGATTTTGATCTCGAAGAAGAAAAATTTTCCAAAGAAACTGAACTCAGTAAAATTAAGCATTATTCAACCAGTGAAGTATAGATAATGCCTTTGAATTGTAGACCTTTGTAGCCGAAGTTCGAACTCTACACTCACTGATATCGCAAATATTCACACCTACTAAATTGTTCCTCAAGAGGTTGAGTATGGTTGTTACCGGGTAAAAAGCGAATTGTTGTAATTATTATATTCTTGTTTTTGAGTGGTGGAATTGTCCTTCCTTTAGGGGTATATTCTCATCTTGATCATTTCAATTAGTTTGGCCATGCAAAAACAAATATCGTGTCTTATCCTTTGCATATGTATTGGATGGCTTGCTACTGCTCAAATTTCAAATGATACCATTTTAAGAAGGTCGGTTGATAGCTTACTAAGTACGCATTTTAGGGTTGATGCACCAGGTTGCGTGGTGTTAATTGCCAAAAAAGGGCAAGTAATTTATAAAAAGGCTTTCGGCTCCGCGGATCTTGAATTGAATGTTGCAATTAGACCTGACATGATTTTTCGGCTTGGCTCAATCACAAAACAATACACGGCCGTAGCGATATTGCAATTGGTTGAAGAAGGAAAAATTTCATTACAAGATAGTATACAAACATTTATAAAAAGCTTTCCGTCCAAAGGACATACCATTACAGTTGAAAATTTATTGACTCATACCTCAGGAATTATAGATTACCAAAAATTGGATGTGCACATCCCGTTTTCTTGGCGAATAGACTTTCCTCCGAAACAAATTGTTGATAGTCTTGCGCGTCACCCGCTTGAGTTCAGCCCTGGCACCCAATTCAGCTACAGCAACTCCAACTTTTTCCTTTTGGGTTATATAATTCAAATCGTATCCGGGATGTCTTACCCAGAATATATGCGACGAAACATTTTCGCTCCAATCGGATTGGTAAATACCTATTATGACGACGCAAATGAGATAATTCCAAACAGGGTACGTGGATATTTGATGAATGACAGCGGCAAATATCAGAATGCTGAATATGTTGCTACTTCTCAGGCCTATTCTGCAGGCGCCCTGATGTCAAACGCTGAAGAGTTGTTTAATTGGCACCAGGCTTTATACTCAGGCAAATTGATCAAACTTGGAACACTGGAAAAGGCACTTACGCCATTTAAATTATCTGACAGTACCGTCACAAAATATGGGTACGGGTGGTATATTAACCCAACTGATGGGATCAAGTCAATAGAACACGCCGGTATGATAGATGGTTTTAGAAGCAACGAAATCTATTTACCGGATGAAAATATTTTTATTGCCACACTTTTTAACTGCGAAAATGACCAAAATCTTTTATTGGCTAACACCATCGCTGCCCTTGCTGTTGGGAAACAAATAGAGGGTAAAGCGTATGCAAATAGCATGATTTCAAATACTTATCTTGGGGTTTACCAAATGGTTACCAACCCAAAGAGGACAATCATAATAACAAAACAATTCGATCAAATATTTGTACAGTTTTCACAAAGTACAAGTATTCCAATGATATCTCAAACAGAGTCTAAGTTTACTCTGCAGGGTGTGAATCCTCCTGCAACAATAGAGTTTGTCAAGGAAAATGGCAAAACCACAAAATTAATCGTCTCTCAAAACGGGCTATTTGAGTGGAAGAAAATCAAATGATTGAAAATAAAAGGGCGCCTCAAATGTTCCTTCGTTAAAGCGCTGAAAGAAAAGTTAGATTGCCTTTTCGAATCGTTGCTTTTCAACGAAGATATAGGCCTAGCAGGAATCGATCAGCGACGAAGAACGATTCATTGCAGGGTATTACATGGCCCGAATGTAAATGAGCGTGCAAGGGAAATTGGCTTGAGATGAGTAGGCATTAGAATTCGCCTTAAAAATTGGAGGCGTAGAAATGAAAATAGGCCTCCTGACCCTCTAACTGAACATTGCAAAGGGGCATGAAGATCTCTACATTTGGGACAAGACACGCCCATATTATGAGTCAGCACTTCCTTTCGCTGATATGCTTCCCGAGGATGGTCACTACAATACGGTCCGGCGTTCGTGCGGGTTGAAACGCATAGGCCCTTAACTGGTAAATGTGCAATCGGACTTAGTTTAACTGCAGGACCGAGGGAGCATTCAGTTCGGTTACAATGCTCGGTTGGCGCATGCTCTCTAGGGGCAGGTAAAACGCGCCTCAAAAGTCTCTGGGCCGCAATTAATTCCAACCAAACGGGATATTAGTAGTATATTGTAGGTTAATTGATAATAATGGAAAAAGAACTTCGAGCGGAATTAGGCGCAACCACCTTACATGTGAAATGCATTTTGGACAAAATGGAACTCATCGAGGCACAATACCCCATAATAGTAGGCAAATACCAAATCGAGTTTGCCAAATCAAAAATTACCACCCTACGCGGTTTTACCCTGCCTTACCGCGTCAAGAAGGAAATTGAGAAGGCCATCAGCGACTGCAACGCAAAATTTCTCTAGCCCCTCCTGCTCGAGGCCCCAACCACAATCGATTCTACCGTAGGGATCCCGGTTTTTCATCCTTTCTGCATAATTTTAGCTGACCTGTCCTAATTTGGTCCCGCTGATTGTCCTAATTAGTGAACGCTTAAAACAACCTAACATGATGAATAAGCCATATCTAAGTGCATGCTTATGCCTGATTTTCTGGGGATGCAGTTCCCACTCCGATTCCACACAAGCCGTGCCAGTAGCCACGTCGACGGCAGATACCCTCACATACGCATTCAAGGCCACCTACTCCTCCGACCTCTCCGTTCCCGCAAATCCCGAGCTCGCACACAAAGTGCTGGAGGTCTGGAAAATGTTCGAAACTGGTAGAATCGAAGATATGAAGCTCTATTACGCTGACACGGTTACGTATGAAGATGCAAGTGGCATGCGTTTCCATGGTCCGGTGGGAGACTTACTCGCCTTTGCCAAGAAAGACATCGACGGACTGGACTCCATGCGTTTTGACATCAGCATGTGGCAAAGTGCCCATATCAACGACCGAAATGAAGACTGGGTCAACATCTGGTCTACGGAAAGAAGGTATAGAAAAGGAGGCCGAGCCGATACGGTATTGATGCAGGAAAACTGGAGGCTTAAAGATGGCCGGATCGTCTATTTCAATCAATACCTGGCCAAAGTTCCCAAATAAACAAGAAACCTAAGCGCAGTAAAGGGCCTTCTCCAGGAGGCAGCTTGCAAGCGCCCATACACCAAAGGATCCATCGCCCAGGATCCTGGCTACCTTTTCACTTCCAGGGATTTCAGGTTGTCGGCATACAATTTCATGCCCGCGTCGTCCAGTGCAATTTCCCGCGTCAGGATGTAAAATGAATTGTGCCATTCTCCCTTATTGCCTTTATATACCGAGCCAGTCGAGGCTAGTTTCCAACCGTCCAGGCTCATCATCAGTAGAGCGTCGATTGGCGAATTAAGATCATATTCCTTGGCGTAATCAAACAGAATCTTACCCTTAAGACTGTCAGGCAGCAGCTTATCGAGGCGGTTGTAATCCACGCGGCCGTGCCAGTCGAGGGTGCAGAAAATGGTTATTTTTTGCGATTGGCTGAAGGCGGCGAGAGTACTTAGCAAAAGCGCGAGGGAACAAAGAATGTTTTTCACTTTTTTTGCCTGAAACTATTTCATGTCTATGTAAGTCGGCGTTAAGCGGATGCAAATTAGGCTGACATTAGAGTTGTCCAACGGAGTTGGCTGCCATTGCTTGATGTTCATGCCGGTCGCCGATCATCCAAGCCAAAGCCACTAATGCACCTGGACCGAGTGCCTTGGAAAACGGGAGACCTGACTAAACTTTGCAAAAGACGGCAATTATATGAACTTTGCGTCAAGCCCTTAAACACTAGTCCATGTCGCTACTCATTCTAGTCCCCATCATTGTTATACTGCTACTGTTCTATAGCAAGCGTAGAGCGATTGCCTATAGAAGAAAAAAAAGAAAAGATCAGTAGCGGTACCTCCCTAAGGACTCACTAGCCTATCACTGGCTCAAACTCAAGCTAAGGTTGCTAGTCTAAGGTTGCCCCTTGGTGTCTAGGATCACGGGAGATCCACCCTTGCCCATAATGATAACCTTGGCGTTTGCTGATTTGGCGATCTCAAGCTGTGCTTTGATGGATTCATACTGCAGCTGCCTGTCGGTCAGGCTTTCGTTGATGATGCGCTGGTAGTCGGCAATCCCCTGCGCCTCTACCCTCTTGCGATCGGCTTCCTGGCGCTCCTTCTGCAATACGAATTGCATCTTCTGGGCATCCTGTTCGGCAGATATTTTCTGCTCGATACTGGTCTTTACCGCCTGGGGAAGGGTAATATTGCGGATCAGGATCTGTTCCAGCAAAAGACCTCGCTGACGGAAATCTGATTCAATACTTTTAAAAATGCGGCTTTGGAATTCATCTCGCTTGCTAGAATAGAGCGATACCGCATCGTAATACACCGCATTATCCCGGATCTTGGTGCGGGTCAAGGGCCGGACGATCTTGTCGGTATAATCGATACCCGTTTCTCGCAGGATATTGGGACCATCGGAAGGAATCACCTTATAGAGTACCGTCAAATCGATCACGACTTCCAGACCGTCTGCCGTCAGGACACGAATGGCATCGTCTCCTTCCTTAGCGCCTTCATCCCGGACGGCACTCATGGTATAATTCTGCGTCTTCACGTCCATGCGCTGGACATCCACCAGCGGATTAATGAAATGCAGTCCACTGGGCAGGATATTATTTTGTACGCTGCCGAAGAGCACCTGCACCCCGATCTCCCCAGCTCCGATTTCGATGACGCTCGCCGTTAAAAAGCCAAGTAAGGCCAAGGCAATTCCACCCAAACGTAAGGCCCGGGCATAGGTCGAAAAAGCAGAAGGCCTGCGGCCCGCAACAATGCCGATAATAAATAAGATCAATCCTAATGTGAGCCAGATCATAAATTTTTATTTTATCTGGCAAGGTAGCAAATAGCTGGAGGAAATGTTTTTTTTGTGGTGACGTTCAGTACCACGACCGGAGTTTGGCAATACCCAATGCTCCCAGGCGGATCGACCTAGCGGGTTAGAGCAGATAACGGAAAAGAGAGAAGTTGTTATTCACTGCGCCTCGACTTACGGATTCGCGTTTTATTTCCACGAGTTTTTTCTCGATTGCGCGTACCGCGCCTGAATAGTTGGCTTTCTTTTTTTGAGCTTTCATGCTGCGGCGGGGACGCCTGGCTTTAGAAGGCATAAGATTGGATTTATTACCTAGGAGGCTGTCCTGCCCCTAGTAATAACGCAAAATCCAGCGCAATATGCTAGAGACACGAGGTTTTTGATGGGAAAACCATGCCCCATTGTAATTTACTATTAATCAGTATTTTATGTTAGGGTAAGGGCATTAAAATAAAGCCCCTATCCGGCAGGAAAGGGGCTTAAGATTTAATGATTATGCCTCCATTTAGCAATAATGGTTAAACGCGTCGATCAGGTTGTGCGCTATCATCTGGGCCGAGCGGCCTTCGATTTGATGGCGTTCGATCATGTGCACGAGTTGGCCGTCTTTAAATAAAGCTACCGCAGGTGAGGAAGGCGGATAAGGAAGCAGATGCTCCCGGAGCTTCTTTACCGCATCTATGTCAAATCCGGCAAAGCTGGTAGCCAGGTGATCTGGTTTTTTGGTGCTGTTGGAAACGGCCATCAAGACTCCCGGGCGAGCCGTGCCTGCCGAACAGCCACAGACGGAGTTCACCACCACCAGGGTGGTACCTTTCTTATTGAGCTGGGAGTCTACTTCCTCGGGGGTAAGCAATTCTTCAAACCCGCTTTCGGTCAATTCCTCCTTCATGGGGATTACTATTTGTGCTGGATACATTCTATTTGAATTATGGTTTAAGATAAAACACAAAATTAGCTAAAAAGTTCAGTTGTTGCATGATAGAATCAACTGAATTAATGGCATAGACAATTGCTCAGAAATGAAATTATGACACCTCCAGATGCGAGATCTTGACGAAATTTCCTATTGCAGGCAGTTCTGGCCCCTTGGTACGTGCTTTGAGCCCTAGGGACTGTAACAACAATTCATCAACATTCAAATACGATTCTTTATGACACTCGTAAAAGTAAACAACGCCGGACAAAAGCAATTCGGCAATTTAGTGGATCAACTCTTCAGTGAGTTCCCCGCTTTAGGCCAAAATCTGGGCCTGGATTATGTTAGTTTTCCTCCTGTGAATATTCATGAAACGGCAGATGCTTACCATCTCGAGTTGAATGTTCCTGGTCGCGCTAAAGAAGATTTTAAGATCACCTCAGAAAATGGGCTTCTTACGATCTCTTATGAAAAGAAACAAGAATCCAAAAGTGAAGAATTCAAGACCATTCGCCGGGAATTTTCTTATCGCAGCTTTAAACGCAGCTTCAACATCGACAATGGAATCGATGCAGAAAAAATTCAGGCTAAATACGAAAATGGTTTGTTAAAATTATTGTTGCCCAAAAAGGCAGAAGCCAAAGAAAGCAGCAAACAAATTGCAATTGACTAACTCTGAGCAATCACGGAAGAATTTGTTTTCTAGCAGTTGGTTTTGGTTATGTCCCCTCTACTCTTAGAGGGGATTTTTTGTTTTCATTAAGAAATAATTTTTTAATTATGCAGTAGATTCGTGCCTTTTTTAAAACTGCCTTATAGCAACATGCGTAATTTGACCACGAGTATTAAATTCCTGTTTCTATGCGTAATCGGACTGGCCCAGTCTTGGGGAGCTTTGGCTCAAGTCCCGGCGGCCTTCGAAATCCTTTCCCTGGATTCCGTTGCTAAAAAAAAGACCCAAGACAGCGCAGCGTTAAGGATCATGAATTTTATTCCTAATTTCAGCCTCCACGTCGATTCCTCGCTCTCCTACCCCCTTCAAATTAACCGGGATCCTGCCGAGTATTTCTGGTATCTTAAAAATTCGCCCCCAGGCATGAAGATTTCTAGCCGGGGTCTGCTCTCGTTTGTTGCCGACAAATCCTACTTTCTTTCCGGTAAATTAAAATACGATAAGAATTATCAGGTCACCGTGGGGGTGCAGAATCTATTCAATCCCCAAGAGCGCATGGATACTACGTTCTCTGTGGCCTTCTTTACCACGGAAATTATCCCTTCTCGCCTGCGACCTTCTGTCAACAATACGCTCTATGTGGAAGAAGGCGATACCGTCAGCTTTAAATTAGAATGTGTCGACGGAAGCTTTCCTATCGAAACAATCAGTTTCTTTTCCAGCGTACCGATCAAGGACTACCGGATGCCCACCCGCTGTGGTGAAGATTTCACCTGGTCCCCCTCCTACGATTTCATTAAAGACGATGATTTAAGCAAGCAGCGCCTGGTCGTACTGAGCTTTGTGGGGGCCAATAAATTCTTCTCTAAAGACACGGCCAATATCAATGTGTACGTCAAGAATACCCTGAATTATCCCCTCATGCTGGCCGAATACAACCGAACCATCAAGACCATGAACAAATATATCCTCGAGCTTAAATACGCCTTTGTTCAACTGGATCAGAAGGTAAAACAAAACAAAAACACCCGAACGGGTTTCGACCTAACCAGCGCTACCACAGCCTTGGGTGGCACCGTGCTCTCCACCGTCGCTAGCGCCGGGGCGAAGACAGCTGGCGCCATTTTACCAAGTGCCGGCGTGGCCCTGGTGCCAGTCAAGGAAGCTGCTGTGCCTCAGAAGACGGCCGAACAGAACGCCGCTTCCCTAGTTCGTTCCTCGATAAAAAGGCTGGGATACCTGGAAAGTGAAAACACATTGGTCGGCGACCGGGACATGGAAATTGTTACTAAGACCAATAAGCTTAAAGAAGAGCTCCGCCAAACCGAGATACAACTGATCGATGTGCCCATAGATGAAAACAACACCATGACGGAGCAACAGCTCGATGATTACCTAAACAGCAAGAAAGTAAATAAGAAATATCGGCTTAAAAGTTAAACCCGGGGCGCGAGTGTTACCCTGGTTGCACGCACCATTTGGCTTTTCTGAATCTAGACATAGCCCAAAATCTTCAACATGCTTTGCGCCGATTGCTCCTTGGCATACAGCCAGTCGACCAGCTTCCCATTTTTGTCATAGCCAATGATCACATGTTTGGGAGAGGGGATCAGGCAATGCTTGATGCCGCCATAGCCACTGATTTGATCCTGGTAGGCACCGGTATGAAAGAAACCGACGTACAGGGGTTCACCGTTGTTGAGCTTAGGCAGGAAAACTTCGTTGATGTGTTCCTCTGAGTCATAATAATCGTGGCTGTCGCAGGTGATCCCCCCAAGCACCACACGCTGGTATTCCACATCCCATTTGTTGATCGGCAGCATGAGGAAGCGTTCCCCGATCCCCCAAGTGTCGGGCAGAGTGGTTATGAAAGATGAATCGATCATATACCATATCTCCCGATCGTTCTGCATCTTCTGGCCAATCACACTGTAAATGTGGGCCATACTCTCCCCTACGGTATAGCTGCCAAATTCGGTGAAAATATTAGGTACCGGCACGTTTGTCCGCCGGCAGGCCTTTTTAATGTTGCCAACGATTTCGTTGATCATAAACTGATAGTCGTATTCAAATCCGAGGGAATGTTTAATCGGAAAACCACCTCCAATATTGATCGAATCAAGCTCAGGACATATTTTTTTCAGCTGACAATACAAGTTGATCACCTTGTTCAGTTCGCTCCAATAATAAATGTCGTCCTTGATGCCTTTATTGAGAAATATATGGAGCATCTTGAGTTGAAAGCGGTCTTCATTTCCTTCGATCTTGTCCACATAAAATTCCAGAACGTCTCGCGGTCTAAACCCCAGGCGCGAGGTGTAGAATGGAAAAGTAGGTTCTTCTTCTGCGGCCACCCGAATACCCAACTTAAAGGGGACCTTGACAGACTTCTTGTATTGCTGTAATTCCTCCTTGTTATCCAGAATGGGGATCACGTTTTTAAAACCGCCGTTGAGCAGCGAGGCGATTCGACTGGTATAGGCCTTCTGTTTGAATCCGTTGCAGATGATAAACGTCTCCTTGTTGATTTTCTTCTTAGCATAGAGCTTTTTGATGATCTCGATATCGTAGGCAAAGGACGTTTCCAGGTGGATATCGTTGTTGAGCGCCTCTTCTACTACGAAGGAAAAATGCGAGCTCTTGGTGCAATAGCAATAAAAGTATTTCCCCTCATAGCGGTGGCGCTTCAAGGCATTGGCAAACATCTTCTTTGCCTTTTTAATCTGCATGCCGATTTTGGGCAGGTAACTGATCTTCAGGGGCGTCCCGTATTTATCGATCAACGCTTTTACATCCACCCCGTTAAAAAACAGATAATTGTCCCTAACATCAAACCCTTCTTGTGGAAAATTGAAGGTTTGCTTCACCAAATCGGTGTATGTATTATTCATTGACTGATCCAGGTTATTTGAGATTTATGATGAAGAAATAGGATGGACATAACTGGTTAACGGATACAAAAGTAATTTTTTGCGTCGTTCGGCAAAATAAAAAACCGGGTATGTCTGAGACATACCCGGTCGTGAACCAGCGACTCACCGCGACTGGTCCTTACTTAACAGACTCCACCAGCCTTTTAAAGCTTTCGGGTTCATTCATGGCCAGATCAGCCAAAACCTTGCGATCGAGGGTTATGCCCTTTTCGTTAAGCTTATGAATGAAGGTAGAATAAGTTAAGCCTTCGGCTCTAACGGCTGCATTTATGCGGGCGATCCAAAGTGTACGATACTCACGTTTCTTTAGTTTGCGACCCGAAAACCGGTAGGTGAGACCCTTTTCCAAGACATTCTTGGCGACGGTGTAGACATTCTTGCGCTTCCCATAGAACCCTTTGGCTTGCTTTAAAATTCGTTTTCTGCGTGCTTTGGAAGCAACTGCATTTACTGAACGTGGCATATACTAATGATTTTAGAGTGAATAGTTGAATTACCAACCAGGCGAACCTGATCCCAAGATAGTTACCTCATCCTTAGGAGGCGCTTGACGAAATCGGTGTTGGGATGGCTTACCAAGCCTTTCTTACGCATGTTGCGCTTGCGTTTCTTAGATTTTTTGGTTAGGATGTGGCGCTTGAAGGCCTTCTGGAAAGTGATTTTACCCGTGCCGGTTACTCTAAACCGCTTTTTTGCACTGGAATTGGTCTTAACCTTTGGCATAACCTGTATGTCTTTAAATATTATACCCTGCTGGCGTCCCGCACTGGCGGGCTCTTTGGGGGCCGTTTGGGCAATGGCTGTCTTGGTGCGTCTGGCTCGCCGGCAAAACAGGGACTCAAAATGGAGTGCAAAGGTAGCTTTTTTGTGGAAATTGGCCGAAGAATAATATGGGTTTCTGCCTGAAAAGCAAGATTTGGCCGGCTTGCCTGTCAAAGATCCCAGCCCAAGCCCAGGGTCCCCAAATCCAAAAAGCCCCGCCGGACAAGCTTTTGCGATGTGGATGGCAGCCCAGCCCAAGCCGCCATGGCTAAAAACCGGCTGGCTACCAATAACATGGGCTAGCACTCGCCTCTTCCTCCTGGGTCTAGACCAAGCCGGCTACAAGCTGGGTCGGTTCGCTGGACCTAGAGCCTACTCGGGGTAACGATTTATTCACAATTTCTTATCAATTAATTCATATATTGAGGTCTCTTGGACCTATAGACACCCCAATAGTCCATTGATCTACCCCAACGTAAAGGCTCAATCTACTTGTTTTTCGTGCACCCTGTAAAGCCTTAATCCATCAGAAAATGAAAAGGTCAACAAGCCAATTGGCTTTGGTGCTTCTGCCGGCATTTTTCTTATTGCATAATTACAACGAACTATTCGGGTTTATTCCTGGCCGCTTGGTTTTGTTTTATGCGTTGCTAATTTACGCGGTAATCTTTATTGCCTACTTTATCCTGCGTCGCCGTCGGCTGGCCATGGAAAAAATCTTCCTAATCCTATTTATTCTACTCTTTTTTATTCTATTCTTTGGGCCCCTGCACAGCGCCTACAGGTCCATCACTTTTAGAACTCGTTTGAGCAGCTTTTGGGTCATGTTGCCCTTGTCAGCGGTAGTACTAATCCTGCTTATCAATACAATAGTCCGGGCTAAACGCCTCTCTCGGAAAATTTTTGTTTTGTTGAATCTGGTCATGATTACGCTGTTTGGCACGGAACTGGTCATTGCATTTGGCAAGGCCATCGAATATAGAAATACCCACAACCTGATTTACCCCCAAAAACCACTGTCTAGTGCCTACGTCCCATCCAACGCGCCGGACACCAGCAAACCTGATATTTACTTTCTGGTTTTTGATGAATACACTAGCAGCAGCATGTTGAAAAAATTCTGGGGTTTTGATAACAGTCCGATCACCGACTGGCTCACGCAAAATGGTTTTCATGTGGGTCAAGGCAACCAGGCCAATTATACGCAAACCACATTTTCCGTCAGTTCGACCTTGAACATGAATTATATCGATAAACGGCTGGGTGAAAACGGCATCGCTATCCCCAGCCTGCTTCGCTCTAACCAGTCGCTCAGCAACAACGAAACATTCGAAATTTTAAAAAAAGAGCATTATGGCATCCGTTTCATAGCACCCTTCAATAATACCATTGAGGATAATGGTCAGGAATATTTTTTTGATTATTATATCAAATTGCAAATCCCTATTCAGACATTGCTGGGTAACCTAGCCATTTCGGTCAAGGAAGGGCTGATAACGGGCAGGTTCCCGCTCATACACAGCAGCCAGGTTTTTGATCATTATCTCGCCCACAGGTACCAACTGATACGTATGGCGGCCGAGGAGATAAAAAAAACGGTGGACAGTACGTCCAACAGACTGCCTCATTTTGTCTATGGCCATTTCCTGGTTCCACATGAGCCCCATTTTTTTGACTCGGCAGGCCACTTTCTATCGCAAAAGGAATTTATGACCATTCCCGAATTCCAGACCTATCCCGCGCAAATCCGTCACGCCAATGCCCTGATGAAGGAAATCGTGAGCTATATTAAGCAAAACAACAAACCCAATACCATCATCATCATAGAGGGCGATCACGGATTTCGCAATTTTCCTGATTCCCCCGTTAATGTCTTTAGTCTTCCCAATTTTAGCGCGATTTATTTTCCTGACGGCAATTATTCCAGGCTTTACGACGGCATGAGCCCGGTAAACACCTTCAGGATCGTATTTGACCAATATTTTAAGCAAACCTATCCCCTGCTGCCGGATGTACCCATGGTCATCACGGACTATTGAGGACGACGGAGCAAATTGGGAGAGTAGTAGGACAGGCAACTATAGAGTACGCAAAACTTGACATAAATTCTAAACAAATCATCAATGAAAACTTTCATCCTCTACATCGACCCGGGCAGCGGGAGCTACCTACTTCAAATGATCATCGCTGGCGCCCTGGCGGGTATGTTCTATTTTAAACGTGGGTGGCTCAAAGTAAAATCGTATTTTAGAAAGAATAAAAAGGCAGGCGATTTGGATGATGAATAGTGAACCCAGCTCGTACCGGCGAGAACCCGCTTCATTTAAGGACCCTTCCGGCTTCGTGTTCCATGTTAACGGGTCCTATTACCGGCAGGTGAATTCGGTGTACGCACCGGATTATGACCTGTTGATTTCCTCCGGGCTCTATGCGAAACTGGTCGAAAAGAAACTGCTCGTTGCACACCAGGATGTCACCGAAGACTTGGGCCCTAAGGACGGACGATACAAAACCCTGCTGCCTGAGCAAATACCCTTTATCAGTTATCCCTACGAATGGAGTTTTGATGAACTTAAGGATGCGGCCTTGCTAACCCTTCGTTTGCTGAAGATCTCCCTGAAGCATGGGATGATACTAAAGGACGCTACGGGATTCAACATCCAATTCCTGGGAGGCCAACCGATTTTTATCGATACGCTTTCCTTTGAACGGTATGATGAGTCGATGCCCTGGGTTGCCTACCGGCAATTTTGCGAATGCTTTTTGTTTCCTCTTCTCTTGGAGCATTACCTAACTATCGACGCACCCAAATGGCTGAGCCTGTATATCGAGGGTATCCCGGCGGCCACCACAGCCAAGCTCCTGCCCGCAAAAAGCAGGCTCAAATTGGGCGTCTGGCTGCACGTATTTCTCCAGCAGGCTCTGAGTGCCAAGCCTGGTCACCCGACCAAGAAGCAAAAGGTGGCATTCAATAAGGACAAATTATTGCGTCTGGTGGAAAATCTGCAATCCATCATTCAGAAATTGCGCGTACCCTCCTCCCTGCAAAGTACCTGGAATAATTATTACAGCGAGACTATTTTAAGCCGTCAGTACTTAGCCGAAAAGGAAAAACTATTTCGGGCCATGGTAAGCGACATGCCGGGCGAACGTGCATTGGACCTGGGATGTAACGATGGGTATTTTTCCAAAATACTGGCCGAAACCAACCCCCAGGTGATTGCTGCGGATTTTGATAGTGCGTGTGTGAATAGATTGTACCTGGACATAAAAGCCCATGCGATCAAAGGTATCGTACCCGTCTGCCTGGACTTGGTCAACCCTTCGCCCTCGCTGGGTTTTAATCACGACGAAAGGCAGTCCTTTGAACAACGAGCCAAATCGGATACCGTAACTGCCCTGGCCTTGATACATCACTTGGTTCTCAGTAAAAATGTGCCGATGTCTGATGTAGCCAGGATGCTGTCTAAGCTGACGAAAAAAAACTTGGTGATCGAATTCGTACCCATCACGGATGAGAAATCGCAACAGCTCATTGCTAACAAAAACACCTACCACAAACCCTACGATCCAGAGTCCTTTGAAGGACATTTTGGGCGCTTCTTCCAGCTGGAGCAAAAGCATATCATCCCGGGAACTGGGCGCATTCTGTACCGCATGAAAAAAAATGCAGATCCTGGCTAGTTTTCTTTCCCGGCCATCATGGGAACAAAAGAAAAATTGTCAAAGGCTTCTTCCAGGAAAGTAGCCGCACCCGTCCGGGTGACGCGGATCATGCGCTGCACCTGTCCCTCACCGACCGGCACCACCATCCAACCGCCAATTTTGAGCTGCTCCAGCAATTTAGCCGGAATGACGGGCGCGGCGGCTGTCACCAGGATCTTATCAAAAGGGGCATAGGTGGGTAGTCCGTCATAGCCATCCCCGTAGAAGAATTTGATCCCTGGAAAGGTTCGAAGGAACGGAAAATCCTTATTGGCTTCGAACAATTTCTTTTGCCGCTCGATGGTGTACAGCTGGGCCCCCAGTTCGGCCAGTACGCAGGCTTGGTATCCGCTGCCGGTGCCCACCTCAAGTACTTTTTCAAAGGGTTTTACATCCAGCAGCTGGGTTTGGTAGGCCACCGTGTAGGGCTGGGAAATGGTTTGACCCTCGGCGATAGGAAAGGCCCGGTCTTCATAAGCAATTTTGTCGAATCCGGAATCCAGGAAAAAGTGCCTCGGCACATGCAAGATGGCGTCTAGCACGCGTTCGTCGGAAATTCCCTTTTTTCGAATTAGATCTACCAACTGCTTGCGCAACCCCTTATGGCGGTAAGTATCTTCGAAAGATCTCATACGCGTGCAAGATAGTTGAAGAAATATTTACCCAGTACATTTTTCGTCCGTAACTTTTCGGCGCTGAAGACTACCCTGCGGGTGCGCTTCCAAGGTAAAATAAGGTCAAGAACAAAGGGGGGTAAGCCAGGGGATGAAATCCGGCGATCCACCGCAGGCAAGGATCTAGATACAGCAATCGATAAACCAACTAACGAAATGAAGCCAACTACAGGAATCTCGCTAGCTACGATGATGTTTCTTGAGTATTTTATCTGGGGTTCCTGGTACGTGACGATGGGTACGTACATGGGAGACCGGCTACATTCTTCCGGCCTGCAGATCGGCGCTGCCTACAGCGCCCTGGCCATTGCCACCATGATTTCTCCCTTTTTTGTCGGTATGGTGGCCGACCGTTTTTTTTCGGCCCAGCGTATCATGGGCGTGTTGCACCTGCTCGGTGCCGTGCTGCTGTTTACCGCAACCAGAATCAGCGATAATTCCGCTTTTTTCTGGATCATTCTTTTTTACTCCCTGCTGTATATGCCCACCATTGCCCTATCCAACAGCGTAGCGTTCCATCAGATGTCGGATCCGGGCAAACAATTTCCCTGGATTCGGGTATTTGGGACGCTGGGATGGATCGTAGCCGGCCTGGTTATTGGAAATTTGGGTTGGGAAAAAACCAACCTGACCTTTACGCTGGCCTCTGTAGTCTCCCTTGGACTTGGCCTGTTTAGTTTTTCGCTACCTAATGTACCACCCAAAGGTCGCTCCGCTGTCAGCTCAGCTTCCAAAGCCCTCGGAACGGAAGCCTTTGTTTTGTTTAAGAACAGGCCTTATCTCATCTTTTTTATTGCCGCCATCCTGGTTTGCATTCCCTTGTCTTTCTACTACGGCTTCGCAAACCCATTCTTAAATGAGCTGGGCATGCACAACGCCGCGGGCAAGATGATTCTAGGGCAGGTATCGGAGGCTGTTTTCATCCTAGCCATCCCCTTTCTATTTAATAAAATCGGGGTCAAGAACATGCTGCTTATGGGCATGACGGCTTGGATACTACGCTACCTTTGCTTTGGCTATGGTAATCTCGGGGCTTCTGCCTGGATGCTCTATGCCGGCATCATCCTGCATGGAGTGTGTTACGATTTCTTCTTTGTCACGGGTTATATGTATACGGAGAAGAAAGCGGGTGAGAAAATCAAAAATGCCGCCCAAGGCCTGTTCACCTTTGCCACCTATGGCGTGGGCATGTTCATGGGTACCTGGTTTTCGGGTAAGGTGGTGGATCACTACAAACTGGACAACGGTCACGATTGGCTTAAGATCTGGATGGTGCCCGCCTATATCGCTCTGGGTGTGCTAGTCTACTTTCTTATTTTTTTCCGGGAAAAAAGAACTAGCGTACTGCAATCCTGAAGCTAGGGGGAGCCGCGGTGGAGGCATGGTCCGAAAGCGTATCACTATTCATTAAATTTAAACGTACATTAAATCATGACACGAATTGCAATGCTGGGTTCCGGCTTCATTGGCCGGTTTTATGGCGACTCCTTGCAGGGGCAGCGAAGCCGAGATAAGATTGTTAGTATTTACTCCCGCCGGGAAGAAAGCGCTAAAAAATTTGCGGCGGACTATGGCTGCGAACACTGGACCACCGAGATGGAAAAATCGATTGCCCATCCTGGTGTCGAGGTAGTCTGTATTGCGCTTCCCAACAATTTACACGAGCAGGCGGTCATGCTCTGCTGCAAGCATAAAAAAGCAGTGATCACCACCAAACCCCTGGCTCGCAACGCCGAAGAAGCCAAACGGATGCTGCTCGCAGTGGAAGCCGCCGGTATCTTCAGTGGCTACCTGGAAGATCTGGTCTATACGCCGAAATTCTTGAAGGCCTTGGAAAGCGTGCAGGGCGGAGCCTTGGGCAGGATCCTTTGGTCCAAATCCAGAGAAACCCATCCGGGGCCGCATAGCGACTGGTTCTGGAGCTTGGAACAAGCCGGCGGAGGATGCATCCTCGACCTGGGTTGCCACTGCGTGGAGATCGGAAGAAATTTTATTGGCAAAGATATCAGACCGCTGGAGGTCATGTGCTGGGCCGATACGCAGGTTAAACCAATCGAAGCGGAGGACCACGCTATAGGCCTGGTCAAGTATGAGAACGGTGCTATTGGACAATTTGAAGTAAGCTGGACCTTCCGGGGTGGTCTAGACCTGCGTGATGAAGTGATGGGCACGGAAGGCACTATCTGGATAAACAACTGCCTGCGCACGGGTTTTGAAATGTTTACCACCGGCAAGGGCTCCAACTACCTCTCGGAAAAAGCGGAGAGCAATACGGGCTGGCTTTTTCCGGTGGGCGACGAACTCAATGATTTTGGCTACAACCACATGTTCACCGACATGTTTAACTCGATGGAAAAAGGGGTCTCCCCTAAGGAGACTTTCTATGACGGGTATGTAGTCAATGCCGTTCTGGACGCTGCCTACCGGTCGGCCAAGACCAAACTCTGGGAACCCGTGCAACTCGATATCTGGAGGGGACGGGTCGGCGTGACCAAAGAAAGTCATCTGACCGAATACGACCCGGATCATTACCTTATCAAAGAAGAACTGACACATTACGGCGCAAAAAAAGTAATCCTGAAACACAAGAAAACGGGGACGATCAGTGAAAAAGTGTTGGCTTGATTCCCGGCTGTTTGGGTAATGGTTCTTTGCCTGCGCGGGAGGGGATGGTTCATCTGCTCAACTTACAATATGCCTAGATCTATCTACACACTTGTTTGCGGTGGGCTGGTCTTAACTACCACCTCTTTGCTCAGCGGATGCGGCCCCGCCAAGCCTGGTCCATACGACGGCTGGGAAGCGACCGGCGGTACCAAGGAAAACATGCATTATTCGACCGCTACGGATATCGATACGAATAATGTCAGCCGACTGCAGATCGCCTGGGTGTACTACACCGGCGACGCCGACACGGCGCATCATTCACAGATCCAATGTAACCCAATCATTGTGCATGGGGTGCTCTACGCCACCTCCCCGCAGATGAAATTGATTGCCTTGGATGCAGCCAGCGGACAACAGAAGTGGGTGTTTAATCCCTACGATACTTCGGTAAAGAATTCCGTTGGGACCTTTGTGATGAACAACAACCGGGGAGTCTGCTATTGGGAAGATGGATCAGACCAACGGGTCTTTTATTCAGCGGGTCCCTTATTGTACTGCCTGGATGCGGCTACTGGCAAGCCCAATCCCAGCTTCGGCCAGGCGGGGAGGTTAGATCTACACGATGGCCTGGGAGCTGATGCAATGGACCGTTTTGTGATTTCTACTTCGCCCGGCATAATTTACCGCGACCTGATTATTATGGGTACGCGCGTATCGGAGGAGAGCGACGCCGCTCCGGGCTATATCCGGGCCTACGACGTGCGCACGGGAAAGCAACAGTGGGTCTTTCATACCATTCCCCTTCCTGGGGAGTTTGGCTACGAAAGCTGGGAGGACCCCAATGCGTATAAAGAGATGGGTGGGGCAAACTGCTGGGCAGGTTTTGCCCTGGACCAGGGTCGTGGAATCCTATTTGCTCCCACGGGATCTGCCTCCTTCGATTTTTATGGCGGTCGGCGAAAGGGTGCAGATTTGTTCGCTGATTGCCTCCTGGCCCTGGATGCGGCAACAGGTAAGCGTATCTGGCATTTCCAGGACGTGCACCACGATACCTGGGATAAGGATCTACCCACAGCACCGAGTCTGGTGACGCTAACCAAAGACGGCAAGTCCCTGGACGCGGTGGCGCAGCCCACCAAGACGGGCTTTATATTTCTTTTCGATCGACAAACCGGGAAGCCGGTTTATCCTATCGAGGAAAAGGCCGTGCCTGCGCTGAGCGAGCTAGCAGGCGAAAAACTAAGCCCTACACAACCCATACCTACCCTGCCCCCATCTTTCATGCGCCAGCATTTCGGCGAGGCCGACCTCGATTCGCTCCTGCCCGATTCCTCCTACCAGGATCTGAAGAAAAAATTTGAGAGTTATAAATCAGGCAGTGTCTATGAGCCGATGTCTAAGGAAGGGACTATTGTCTTTCCAGGCCTGGACGGAGGAGCCGAGTGGGGCGG
Organism: uncultured Chitinophagaceae bacterium; assembly: GCA_963742225.1. GTDB lineage: Bacteria > Bacteroidota > Bacteroidia > Chitinophagales > Chitinophagaceae > Puia. The sequence goes on from CAVULD010000012.1 coordinate 62,734, forward strand.
GGCCGCCTTTGATCCGACTAGTGGCTTACTGTATGTAAACGCCAACGAAATGCCTTGGGTGATTACGATAGCGGATCGCAAGACCAAGGCACCTGGCAAGGAGACCTATCTGCAGGCTGGCAAGCGCCTGTACGGGCAGTACTGCATGACCTGTCATGGAACGGAGCGCCAAGGCGGGGGAAACTATCCGCCCTTGATCGGAGTGAATGCAAAATATTCCACCGATCAGTTTATGGCGCTGCTGGCTACCGGTAGACGGATGATGCCAGCATTCACCAAACTAAGCGAGGAAGAAAGACAAGCCCTTGGTTCGTTTATTTTGGATTCGCGCTCGGTTCAAAACAAAAAATTTGTCCCTCCCCCAGCGTCCCAGGATACTTTTCGCAACCTGCCCTACACCATCACCGGTTACAATAAGTTTCTCAGCAAAGAAGGCTTGCCCGCCATCAATCCGCCCTGGGGCAGCCTGAGCGCTATCAACCTCAATACCGGTGAGATCGCCTGGAAAATTCCATTGGGCGATTACCCGGAGTTTAAAGCCAAGGGAATTGCCACAGGCACCGAAAATTACGGCGGTCCAGTCGTTACGCGCGGAGGGCTGGTTTTTATTGCCGCGGCCCGGGATAGCAAATTGAGGGCATTCAATAAAAATTCAGGCAAGCTCCTGTGGGAGACCGACTTGCCGGCGCCTGGATTTGCCACCCCTGCCATCTACCGGCTAAACGGACGAGAATTTGTTGTCATCGCCTGCGGTGGAGGCAAACTCGGTGCCCGCTCAGGGGATTCCTATATCGCCTTTGCGTTGCCGGCAAACTAGACCCACCCGCCAATCTACGGGGCAGATGCTGCAGGAACAATTCCTGTTGGTAACTTGCGCCATGACCAATTCATATGTGTCCCTGCTGCAAACGGCCTGGCGTTACGCCCGCAACGAACGCAAGCGGTATGTCCTGGTCTATTCCATGTTCGTCTGCTCCAATGTAATTTCCTCGCTCAATCCTATTTTGTTTGGCTGGTTCATTGACCGGATCCAAAAGGACAGCCCGCGGGTTATGCATTACGCGGCTATCTATGCTGCATGTTATTTCGGATTGACCGTCCTGGAATGGTCCTTTCATGGACCTGCTCGGATCATGGAACGAAAACTCGCCTTTAACCTGAGCCGGAATTTCCTGGCCGAACGATATCATCAGGCCCTGCACTTGCCGGTAAAATGGCATCAAGATCATCACAGCGGATCGGTGATCAACCGAATCCGAAAAGCCTATGAAGCACTGAAGAGTTTCTTTGACGGCGGATTCATGTATCTGCACGCCTTGCTGAAATTCTTCTTTTCCTTCGCGGCCATGCTGTATTTTTCCCCGCTTTTTGGAGCGATCGGTGTCGTGATGGGCTTTCTGATTGTCTGGGTCATCTTTTCGTTCGACAAGCCCATTATCCAAACCCAGGAGCAAATCAACGAAACGGAGCACCAGGTTTCAGCCACGCTCTTTGACAGCTTATCCAACATCATGACCGTGATTACCCTCAGGTTGGAGAAAAGTATGGAAAACGGACTTATGGGCAAAGTCATGGGGATTCTCCGACCCTTTCGGCGCAATGCCTTGCTCAACGAATACAAGTGGTTTACAGCCGATGTACTCATCGCCATTACCTATGGACTCATCAGCGTCGGATATATCTATCAGCACTGGGAACCAGGAAAAGTCTTTTATGTTGGAGGTCTGGTCGTCCTGCTGGGCTATGTAAACCAATTTACCAGTGTATTCCATGATGTGGCCTGGCAATATAACCAGATCGTGCAGGCCAACACCGACGTACAAACGGCGTCCAATATTGAAAAAGCCTATGCAGCGAACCACCGGCCCGACGCCGATAGTGTACTACCGGATTTCTGGAAGACGATCGAGATTGACAACCTAAACTTCTCGCATCTGACTTCCTATGACGATCAGCATGCCCCGCAAAGCCTGCACCATATTCATCTCAAACTGCAGCGCGGGAAGCGAGTCGCTTTGATCGGGGAAAGCGGCAGCGGTAAAAGCACCTTGCTCGCCTTACTCCGGGGGCTTTACGCACCGGAACCGGGCGTCGGGTGCACCGTTGACGGGCGGCCATACCCTTTTTCCGCACTCAACGAAACGGTCACCCTCTTGCCCCAGGAACCCGAAATCTTCGAAAATTCCATCTTGTACAACATCACCCTCGGACTGCCCTTTCCCGACGAGCAGTTGCAAGAGGTCTGTCACGATGCGCATTTTTCCGAAGTGGTTTCCCAACTTCCGCGCGGCCTCGAATCCAACATCAAAGAAAAGGGCGTGAATCTGTCGGGTGGCCAAAAGCAGCGTCTCGCCCTGGCCCGGGGAATCCTAGCCGCAAAGCAGAGCGAGCTGGTTCTGCTGGACGAACCTACCAGCAGCGTCGATCCCAAAACGGAAGCAGCCATTTACCAAAACCTATTCGCGGCTTTCAAAGATAAAGCTGTCGTTTCGAGTCTGCACCGCTTGCACATGCTCAAGCTATTCGATTACATCTATGTGCTCGATCAAGGCCGGGTTGTGGAGGAAGGGGGATTCGACGACTTGCTTGCTCGCGGCCGCGTATTTCATGAACTGTGGAAGCACCAAGAAGATGTGCACAAGAAACCTATGCGTTAAATGCCTTGTCATTTGGCCCTGCACTGTATTAATTGAAAGCTTCAGCGATGGCAGTATCCAGAAAAGAATTTCTAAAATTATCCATCAAAGGAATCCTGGTATTTGGGGCAGGCAACTCGCGCCCTTTCTTTACTACCAACTATTTCAAGCTACCCAACCGGGACAAGATTGATATTCGGTTTGCGGTGGTTTCCGATGGGCATTTCGGGCAGATAGACACCGACTATACTTATCATCATGACAATATGGTCCGTTGGCTGAACGAAGAGAAAAAAGCAAGAGGCATTGATTTTTCGATAATTAATGGCGACCAAATCCATAACGACCCTGCGTACCTTTCAGCTACAAGAAAGATGTGGAATCGGCTTGCCATGCCCTATTATGTGTCCCATGGAAACCATGATTTGATAGATGAATCAACCTGGATCCAAACTTGGAACAGCGCCTGGAACCACAGTTTTGAGCTACACGAAAGTGCGTTCATGATCCTTAACACCGCAGGGGAAAAAGGCGATTATACTTGTCCAAACCTGAGCTGGGTTAAAGAAAGGCTTGATCGTTACCAATCCAGCAAACACCTGTTTGTATTCATGCACATCACGCCACTTAAATGGACAATAGGAGGTATTGATTGCGCAGAACTCGTGGATTTATTCAGTCAACAGCAGAATTTGAAACTGATTTTTCACGGCCATGACCATGACCAAGACAGCGTTAGGGAAAACCGGGGGAAGTATTATTTCTTCGACGCGCATGTTGGCGGAAACTGGGGCACGGATTACCGAGGCTACCGGATAGTTGAAATACTTAGCACCGGAGATATTCTCACATATCAGATGAACCCCAAAGGCCAATTTAAAGTAAACGAACATTCCCTTTGACACCTCCAACCAATTAGTTAATTATCTCAGCACGCCATGGAACCAACCATCTTTTTGGAGACCGAACGATTGAGACTAAGGAGTTGAACCGAATCAGATTATGAACCTTTTATTCAAATGAATGCAAATCCACGAGTGAGAAGGTACTTTCCCCAGGTGCTCAATCGGGAGCAAAGCCTGGAGGAAATGGCACGCATCGAAAAACGAATCCTGAGTCGTGTATATGGATTCTTTGCAGCCCAACTTAAGCAGACCAATGAATTCATTGGATTTATCGTGTTCTCTAACCCAGGTTTTGAAGCATATTTTACCCCCTGCGTAGAAATCGGATTGCGGCTGGACGAAAAATTCTGGGGGAATGGCTTTGCAACAGAAGGAGCCAAAAAATGTCTTACCGCAGGCCCTGCGCAATTCGGCTTTCGCGAAATATTTTCATTCACCTCCATCCATAATAAGGTTTCAGAAAGGGTTATGATCAAGATTGGTTTGGGAAAATTGAGAAATTTCAAACACCCATCCTTGCCGCTAGATCATTGGCTTAGTAAAGATGTCATGTACAAAGCCGAGTTCAAAACTTCTCAAAAGCACGAAGAAATCTAAATGTCCTCCATTATTCTTGATCATAAAATGTTTGCAGAGTAAACTCCATTAGCAGAAAAGGACTTGCTTCAAGTATGCGAATAAAATCAAAAACGGCCAATCGAAGATTCCCAACGATAATGAAAACACCTCATTGAAGAACAGGCAATCTGGGTCCATGATCTCCAATGAGATATTTAGGAACTTTAATAAGGGCAACAAGACATGTCGCAGTCACTCCGAGCCTTTCTATCCCCCAAATTCGGTATAGAAGGTAATTGTTTGCTCTATGATTCTCCCAAATTTGGAATGTGGACCACCGATAAGATGAGATATCCCCCGAATTCGCGATTGTCATATCCAAGATAACAGACAATTTTTGTAACGCGTGGGGCTGACTTGATGAACAAAAAGCCAGCCGCAAATAAACTTCCGAAAATTCAACTCAATTTTTGCTTTAAAATCCATCCAAGTTGAAGAATCTTTTAGCTGCCTAATTGTGCTTAACGTTTATCGATTTCCCATTTTCTTGTTTCCTTATTTGACTTTGTAATTTTTCTTCTCTAATACTTGTCAAGTCAAATTGCTTCAAAGGTCTTAGAGAAGATATCAATCCAATAGACTTTTCGAATCAATAAGGAAATATACCCATTAAAATAATCGCAGAAGCATTGAATCCTTAAATCTACAAAATATGAAATTTTTATACATTCAGTCGATATGTGCTTGTTTTCTTCTTGCGCTTCTTCAAAGCGCTTCAGCACAGAATCTTGTGCCTTTTATCGCAAATCGTTTTGACCTTGGGAGTATAGGAAAATATTGGAGATCACTTTATATTAACAATGTAAATGCGTCCGGTAACATTAGCGTTGTAGGAACGCTAGGTGTTACTGGTAATACTACATTGGGATTGCTTCAAATAGGTGGACCTACCACATTTGCAGGTTTTACATCTGGTATTTTATCTACCAATGCCTCAGGCCTGGTAAGCTCCGGCCCATTAACAGTTGGGCAAATACCACTCTTGCCTTATTTGTCCTTGACGGGAGGTACGTTAACTGGATCATTAAATGGCACAAATGCAAGCTTCACTGGGTCTTTATCAACAGGTTCTGATGCTATGTTTGGCCATGACGTTATAGTAAGTAATAACTTAGAATCTAAGCATAATTTGTCAGTCCTTAATAATATGATGGTATCTAACGATGCTACTATTTCAGGAAACACCATGATTCAAGGAAATCTCCAAGTATATGGTCCATCTGCATTTTCAGGACTTTTACAAAGTAATTCAGCAAACTTTACCTCTGCCGTTACGGGGCCAACACTTGCGCCAGGCGACAACTCCACGAACTTAGCAACTACAGCCTTTGTTACTTCAGCTATTTCTTCTATTGCCTCCTCTTCTGGAGCCTGGGGATTATTTGGCAACAGCGGAACAGTGGATGGAACCAATTTTCTTGGAACCACTGATCAGGTACCTTTGAGTTTTAGGGCAAATAATACGGCTTCGGGCCGCATTGATTTTGATGCGAAAATAGGCAACACTTTTTTAGGCTTTAGTGCAGGAGCTTTCAGTTTAGGAACCTTCGGACATGGTATTGAAAATACCGCTGTTGGGTATAATTCGCTTTCAATAAATGATTCGGGCTCAGCAAATGTTGCTTTTGGATATAATGCGCTTTATAAGAATAAAACGGGTTCAAGGAATGTTGGCATAGGGCTTTTCGCGCTTTCCAACAACTTAACGGGAACCAAACTTACTACGATTGGTTCTTTTGCCAACGTAAATGCGGATGGTTACAACAATTCCACCGCTATAGGGAACGAAGCGTTAATTACTGGAAGTAACCTAATACAACTTGGCAATAGTGCAGTTACGCAGGTTTACGCCGGGACGGGTACAAATGCCACCCTAATAGCCGGAGGCTTACAGATTACAGGTGGAACACTCGCCGCGGGCAACGTACTTACCTCCGACGCCCTTGGTAATGCAACCTGGCAGGCATCGCCAGCTAGTAGTTACTGGAACCTAACTGGCAACAGCGGTACCATTGATGGGACCAACTTTATTGGAACGACTGATGGGGCACCCCTAAATTTCAGAATAAATAATGCACCCGCAGGGCGGCTTGATATGGCCGCAAACTCCTTCTTTGGATACGCTTCGGGTGGGGCAGTCATTGGTCCTTATAATTTTGATAATACTGCCATTGGGTATCAAGCGCTCAAAAATAATGAAGGGCAATATAACACAGCGATTGGGGCGGCGGCTCTCTCCAACAACCAATATGGCCAAGCCAACACGGCAATCGGGATTGAGGCACTTTTGACTAATACGTCTGGCTTTTATAATGTCGCAATAGGCAGCGGGGCATTGTCTAACAACGTCACAGGCAGTAATCTTACGGCAATAGGAAGTGGTGCAACAGTTCTTTCAGATGGATTCAGCAATTCAACAGCCATTGGATACCACGCCTTTGTCGCCGCCAGCAATACCATTCAATTGGGTAATAATGAAGTTACACAGGTAGTTGCAGGTACAGGAACGAACGCAACTCTAGTTGCAGGAGGTTTACAAATTACTGGTGGAACACTCGCCGCAGGCAATGTACTTACTTCCGATGCGCTGGGTAACGCAACCTGGCAGGCCTCAGCGGCCGGTAATTCCTGGAGCTTAACAGGAAACAGCGGAACTGTAGATGGAACTAATTTTATTGGAACATCGGATTTGGAGCCCATTAACTTCAAAATAAATAATATAACTGCAGGGCGCATTGATTTGTCTGTAAATGCCTTCATTGGTTATAAATCTGGTGGCAGTATTGGAGGATCAAATCTTGCAAACACGGGCATGGGAGCTTATACGCTCCAGTACAATAACGGCGGACAATATAATGCCGCATTTGGGTATTATGCCCTTAACGCCAACCAAACAGGCATAGGCAATACGGGCATTGGTGGGGGCGCACTTTCTAACAATATAAGTGGACTTGGAAATGTTGGCGTTGGAAACAATGCACTCTTCAATAATACTATTGGGATTACTCTTTCAGCACTTGGTAATAATATTTTTGTAAATGCAGATGGATATTCGAATTCCACGGCCATTGGGAATATGGCTGTCATTGATGCACCCAACGAAGTAATTTTAGGTAACACATCAATAACAGCAATAAAGGCTGAAGTTACCGGAATTACTGCCTTGTCTGATGGTCGCTTCAAGAAAAACGTCCAACAGAACGTCCCAGGTCTGGAGTTCATTAATACTCTAAAGCCAGTCACATATAATTATGACATCAAAGGGCTAAATGCGCATAGAGCGCCGAACAGCTCGTCCTTAATAGAGCTAGAAACAAAACCAGGCGTCCTGCAGCCCAAAGAAGATGAGGTAGCAATTGCCCAGAAGGAGAAAATACTTTATACGGGGCTGATCGCACAAGATGTTGAAAAGGCAGCAAGTAAGATAAATTATAATTTTAGTGGCTTATATAAGCCTCAAAATGATAAGGATACTTATGGATTGAGTTATGTAGATTTTGTAGTCCCACTCATAAAAGCGACGCAACAACTTTCATCGGCCAACGACAGCTTGCAAACGCAAATTACTGATTTGCAAAATCAGTTAAATGAAATAAAGGCTCAGATAGCCAGTCTCGTTTCATCCGGCAACACCTACAAGGATAGCATTTCAACAATTTCAGTAAAGTTAAGCAGTGCGCAGCTGGACCAAAATGCACCAAATCCATTCCATCAAACTACCCTCATAAGTTATTATGTTCCGCAAACAGCTTCCAATGCTATGATTACCATTACTGACATGTCTGGCAAGAATGTCAAAACCATTCCACTGAGCACAATGGGAAGCGGTCAATTAACTCTTCAGACTTCTCAATTAGTTTCGGGGACGTATACCTACACTCTTTATGTCGATGGCAACTTAATTGATACTAAGAAAATGATTTTGGCTCATTGAAAAGTAAGCGATTTGGATTTCCAAAAACCACAATACAAACACATGTCAATAAACACCTTATCGCTAGGTGAATAAAGCATTATTAAAGAACTAAAAAACAATTGCTATTATCTTTAATTCGGCAATAGATTAAGTAATGTCACCAAATCATGTGAATTGGATCGGCGCCCTCCTCTTTTAATTCTCCCTCTCGCACGTAAGTGCAGTAATGGGAAACATTGATTTGTCATTATGTAAGAAAGATAGTATTAGGCAAGCCCTCTTGAAATCATGAGTATTTAGGTAAGATTTTCGCGGATAGCCTTAGCAACGGCACCGGACATACTGGCTACATGCAGTTTTTCGTAAATGTTTCGAATATGCGTTTTTACCGTCTCAAAGGCAATGTTACATTTGTCCGCAACAATTTTATAACTGCACCCTTCTACCAAATACCTTAGGATTTCCTTTTCGCGTTTGGTCAGGTCATAGTCTTCAACCAAATCCGTCTTATGAAAATGGTCTTTGAAGAGCCTGAGTATTTTCCTGGCAATCGTAGGGGACATCGGAGATCCGCCCGACACAAGTTCGCCTATCGAAGCAGGCAAAGAAACTGGGAGGTAATTTTTCAGCACGTACCCTGAAGCGCCAGCACAAATGGCTGCGAATACCTTATCATCATCCTCAAAAATAGTTTGGATAAGAATTTTTATATCCGGAAAATGCTTTGTAATTAATTTAGTAGCCTCGATTCCGTTAATAGGCGCAATGCCTATATCCATCAGCACCACATCTGGAGGATTTTTTTTCAAATGAGCAATGATATTGTCGGTATTAAGCCAAGTACCCGTAAGCTCCAAGTTGGCCAATCCACTGACCAATATAGACAAAGCCTCCAGAAACTTCGCATTGTCTTCAAATATGGCCACTTTAACTCGCATGAGAAGCTAAAATTAAGTTGAACCGGGAGAATTAAAATACCGATTTCAGGTGATAGGGAACTTAAAGCTTATCGTAGTATTATTTTGCTCCGAATGTATTGTGATCTTTCCCTTCATTTCCTGTACCCTGGAATTCATGTTCAATAAACCATTCCCCTTTTTTACCAAGGCACGATCAAACCCCTTTCCGTCATCTACGATATTTATATCCAAATCTCCTAGATTGGACTTGAATGATACCGCCAAATTCCTGCATTCCGCGTGTTTAATTGCATTATTCATGGCTTCTTTGACGACCAGATAAATATTCCTAACGGCGGCCATGGGTAGGATGAGCCGACGCGCTGATTCATCGATCGTAATTTTCAAATTTATCTGCTTGGAGGCACAGGTAACCAGGCTAAAATCGGAAAGTCGTTGAATCATTCTATCCAGATTCTCGTTCTTGGGATTAATGGCCCAAACTATATCGCTCATCATTTCTACCATTTCTCCCGCATTGGCACTTATTTTGGTCAGTAATGAGTAGGTCTGGCTTCCCGTTTCCGAATGCATGCTATTTTTAGCGACTTCACTTAAGATGCTAATGCTGCTCAACGTGGCTCCGAGATCGTCATGAAGATCTTTGGAAATCTTATTTCGCATCGCCTGCATCTGGAGTAGTTGGTTTATGCGATACCTATATAAACCGTAAAGAAACAAAACTACCCCTGCGACCACTAGGAAAGTGAACCACCAGGTTTGCCAAAATGGTGGACGTATAATAATGTATAAATTGGTCGTACGCTGGCTCGGAATTCCATCCCTATTTTCACTTTTTACTTGAAAAACATAGCTACCCGGCGAAAGATTCGTGTAGGTGGCTATGCGCTGCGCACCCGCATTGACCCAATCCCGATCGACTCCTTTTAATTGATAATAATAATGGATTCTTTGGGGCTGCAGAAAGCTCAAGGTGGCGTAATTTATAGCAATAAAATTCTGGTCAAAAGGAAGGGTAAGAGTATCCGATCTTGCCAATAGGGAATCAATAAGCAATGGTCGATCAAAAATTTTAAACCCGGTAATAGTAACATTTTCCAAAGACTCTTTGTTGCCAATACTGTCCGGGTTGAAACTCACAATACCTCCTTCATACCCTATCAGTAATCGTCCATCTTTTGTTTTATAAAAACGCGTGCAATCACTGAAATTATCATTGACAATCCCGTCTTCTAATCCGTAATGGTAGACCTTTCTGGATTGGATGTCCACCTTACACAGCCCTTTGGCGGTTGCAACCCAAAGATTGCTTGGGGCCTGAAAATAAAGTGCAGATACGTTGTTGCTTGGCAGTCCTTCTTTCGCTGTTATATAAGAAAAATGGTACGTCCTACGGTTAAACAAATTGATACCACCGGAACTTGTCCCCAGTGCAAATATGGTATCGTTAATATTGGTAATGCATTGAACAGAACTATTGGACAAACCCATGGGGTTGTCTTTTTCGGGAACAAACATCTTCGTAAACTGCTGCGACGAAACATCAAATTTTTGAAGGCCATTGGTTTGGGTTGCCAACCACAGGTTTTGGTCCTTGTCAACAAGTAGATCAAATACCTCCTTAATATGATTTCTATGATACTCGAGGAGCTTGGGGCACTCCGTAAATATTCTTTTTTGGTGATCCCATTTGCCTAAGCCCGTATACATTGCTAACCAAATGTCTTGAGTGCTGTCCAAAACCATGTTCACAATCGTACTTTTATCTAGTCCAACCGGTTGCGAACTTATAAGCTTTCCTTTTTGCGGATCATATATGCTAATCCAACCCCGCTGGCCACCTATTATTATTTTCCCATCCGGATAGTTGAGAAGGCTCCAGACGCGGTTACCCGGTTCTCCTATTTGACCAAGATCCTTGGACTGATAGGTATACGTTTTTTTATATTGTAACTGATTATCAAAGACATGAATCCCCTCTCCATAAGTCCCTGCCCATATATCTCCATTATGGGTTTCAAGCAAGGCCAAGACTGAAGTTGTATTCAGCATACCTTTTTGAATGGCAGGCAGCCTGACTGAATTAAATTGCTGCCAATAGGGGTTAAAAATAAAAACACCCTTGTCTGAACCGATCCAAATATTCCCTTCCCGATCTTCACAAAGACACAATAAGTATTCTTCGTAGTCAAGCCCTCCTGGATCATACGCTCCCTTTTGTATCGTCCTGAAGGAATCTGCTTGAGGGGAATAGGCTAACAACCCTTGCTTCCTGGCACCCATCCAGATCGTTCCATGGCTGTCTTGCATCATGCAATCAATGAGAACATTCCTATTTTTTCCCGTAGGATTATCTGCATCGTGAAACAGATATTCTTTTATCTGATTCGTTTGCATGTTATATCGGTATAATTTCCCGGAATAGCTATTAACCCAAAGATTTCCCTCTTTGTCAAGGAAAAGAGTTCCAGGGTCAGGGACTAAATCAAATATGGGAAGCTTTTGTGGGTTAAAAGAACGATTGAAAAGAAGGCTGCGCTTGGGGTCCAACATGCAAATACCATTCAGCAGACTATTCATCCACAAATTGCCGGTGTGCGAATCACATAGTATCGTCTTAGTCATTCCCATGGCAATATCCTTGGGAAATAATTGATCGTAAAAAACCAATCGATTTTGACTAAAATCATATTTTGCCACCGCATTTATGGATAAAAGCCAGGCATTTCCCTGGGGATCCATGCAGGCACTAACACTATTGTCCAGATCTCTAAAGGAGGAGTCATCCGGGTCAAAGACCCGTATATTCTTACCGGTGACAGGGTTGAATCGATTAAACCCCAAAAATGATGTAGATACCCAAATATCATTCTTCTTATCCTTTAGCAGGAAAGTAATGTTGTCAGAACTAATACTTTGCGGATCGTATGGATCATGGTGGTAGGTAGTGAAGGAATATCCATCGAATTTTTGCAACCCGTTATTGGTTCCAATCCACATGAAACCCAAATTGTCCTGTGTTATGCTCGTGACCCCATCGCTGGCCAACCCGTCAGTGGAAGTGATGTTACGGAATACGTAGGTTGCACTTTGCCCAAAAGCGCAATAGTTGGGCAGCCAATCTAACAAAAGGATAAAAAATATGCCTTTTAGGGGATAGGACATAACCTTAGCAGTTTAGGTAGGTTTTCCTAAAATTAGCTATTATTATTTACCAATTCCTGAAGAAGTGACCAGTATTGATTCTAGTTTTGATTCCATCAAAACACAATATTTAAGGCATCTGGTTTAATCGCCAATTCATACACCAGCGATCCCCTCGTTGATCAGTTTGCCAACGAATTCCCTCCTCGTTATGGATTCGACCGAACCGATCCTTCGAATTTCATATCTAAATATGGAATAAATTCAGCAGCTTTTTCGCGCAGTTGTCTAGATTTTTCAACTAATAATTGATTATAATTCTTTATAAGTAACACGTCAACACCTAATTGATCTAAATCTTTTTGTGTGAAATTACTTAATTCGTTATTAAAGATGGTGCCCGTCATAAAAGCAGAATATGCATTAGCTGCGGTGAAGTGAATCGTAATAAATCCTTGCATGTATTCCCTCAAATTCGCCATATGAAATTGTTCCACTGTCTTCAAAAGTGCCTGCGCAGTTTCATAATCGGAGATGTACTCGGTATGTTCGATTTGGCAAATTGTTTGAAGTGCAATTCGTTCTTAATGGCTGCAAGAGCTCCTGAGGATGGTTGAAAAAGGTTTACGCTGTAGCATGAGACAATAAATTCATGGAGTTTTTTTGTGTCCATTTTTGATATAGGAACTTGCAACATACAGTACAAGCTATCTGACTTTTGCACCAGTTGCTAATCCCTGAATATGTTGTTATCCAGGATTGCAGAATCATTCTTAAGATCATGGAGCAACTGGTTACCCAACTGCCGCACATGGCCTTTATCTGAAATATATTCCCGGAGATTTTCGGCAAAAAATCCCAACGTCACCGCTAGAAAAATCATTAAGAATTCGAGAAAATATTCTTTCCACTGCTTTTTGCTGGGATGAATCTCGGGCTTGTTATATACTTCCATAATTGCTTGTCGGGAGGTGGAAAATCCGGTGGAAGATCTGGCAAAACACTGGCCGGCAGAGAGGAATTCGTAATGCTTGGCTGGGTTTGGGGTGCTTCTCCGGGTTGCCCTCTTACTATTGATTGCTTTGGTGTTGAATTGGTTTTACCAGCATTAAGTAGATCTTCAGGCATAACTTCACCAATAATAGGCCATAAAACTAACAAGCTAACTTATTAGGGCACAAGGGAAACTTCCAGCGCGATTTCAAATCACAGGCTGACTTAGCTGACGGGATCAATTCAACAGGTTGATATCCATCGTTCTCAACAGGTTGAGCCATTAATCGAAAAGGTTCATCACTTAGGTTGTAATGCTACCAATCACTCTGGATTTGGTAGGGCTCCCAAAGATGTGGAACGCGGAAATCGATGTGGCAAGCTAAAGGCTCCAAATGGTTGCTGGGACATCTTTGGCACCTAAGAGCTAAGCTTTCTAATCGAACTTTAGTTGGGCCTAAGAGATTTATAGTAAACAAAGGGAAATCGCAGCATTCCGATGTTAAAGATGTACGATCCTAAATGCATTGAGCGGTTTCACTTTCCTATCTCGTATTTCACCCCTTCCGTTACACTCTTCCATTGATCCGTGCGAAAAGGCACGGCAGGCAGTCCGGCTTTGTTGTAGAGGTTTGCGTCGGGGGCATAATCGGCCCATCCGTACCTGACCGCCACGGGACTAGTAACATTGTCCTGCCAGACAACTACCGTATTGCCCTGAATCGAGGCCTTAGCGTAGTGGAATTGCTGGTCCGATCCAGCCACCTCGAAGCCCTTTAGGTATCCGTATTTGTCACGCACAGCCAATCCATCGCCAGCATGAGAAAAGCTGAGTATCGCCTTAGAGCCATCGATTTTCATGGACTGAAATACAGGGCCCGAGAATTCCATGGGCATGCCATAGAGGTTATTGAGTGCAATGAGAGCTAGCCGATAACCTACATCCTGTTTGTCCTTGGGGTGTATATCCACAGAGTCTCCAATATCCAAGGTTACGGCCATCCCCGTATTGGGAAGCGACAGGGTCATCGTTTGGGCCTCGCGCAGCTCGGCCCACGTGCTGCCCCCATTTTGGCTATTGCCGTTGGAAGCACGCCAACTGGCCAGCTGCACAATATAAAAGGGGAAATCCCCCTGCTGCCAATGGCTGCGCCAATCGGTGATCATCAACGGAAGAGCTTTGCGATACTGGTATGCACGTGAGGCATTTGCTTCCCCCTGATACCAGAGGGCCCCTTTGATAGCGTAAGGAAGCAAGGGGTTGATCATGGCATTAAACAGCAGGTCCGGATAGCTGTTGGCCCCGGTCCGCACAAAGGAATAGACCGAATCAATAAAGAACGACCAGTCCCCTGCCAGCGGAATCTCTTTAGTCCCAACCGTAAGTTTGAGCGCGGATGACTCGCCATAAATACCTCCGTCACCCCCTGTATCTTCCACTCGGACGGCTATTACATTCTTGCCCGCCTGTAATATACCGGCCGGAATTTGGTAGTGCCTGTTTTCGTCGTACTGATTTTTCAAGCCTCCCACCCTGGTGCCGTTGGCATAACTATCGTCGGAGTCATCGATTTTTCCTAACTGCAAAATGGCCGGCTTTCCAGCATCTTCTGGGGCCAGGTTGATGACTTTGCGAAACCAAACCACCCCATCTAAGTCCTCCAGTCCAAGACCCTGCCCCTCCCAGGTTCCGGGCAATTTCATCTTGGGCCACCTGCTGTCATCCAAGTCCATTGATCGCCAGCTCAGGCTATCTCGGTGTTCGGTATGAGGTCCCTGCAGACCCTCAATGGTTTTCATCAGTTTGCCCAGGGACTGCGTTGCGCTGGGCGCTGGACCCTCGGAGGTAATGCCACTGGCCATAGATTTGAATTCCTCACTCTGCTCAAAGGCTCCCCGGCTGATCCAGGTTTCGATCATCGTTCCACCCCAAGAGGTATTGAGCAGGCCGATCGGCACATGCAGTTTGCGGTAGAGTTCCCGTGCAAAAAAATAACCGACGGCACTAAAATCCCCAGCCGTAGCAGGTGAACAAATCTTCCAAGCACCCGAAGCGATATTGTCCTTGGGAACGGTACTCACCGTGAGGGGTACCTTGAAATGGCGAATTTCCGGATAATCAGCCTCTGCAATTTCCCCTTGGTAATTTTTTATTTTCCCCCAGCCGGCAATCGGCATTTCCATATTGGACTGACCGGAGCAGATCCATACTTCACCTACCAGGACATCACTGAACTGCAGCACATTTTTGCCGGAGACAGACAGGACAAATGGGCCACCCGCTTTTTCCGGATCCAGTTTGACCATCCAACGGCCCTGCTTATCGGCGTGGGTGGATTTCGTCTGATCATGGAAGCGAACCGTAACGGCTTCGCCCGCTTTTGCCCAGCCCCAAATAGGAATCGGCTGACCCCTCTGCAATACCATATGGTCGCCAAAAAGCTGGGGAAGGCTGACCTCTGCCCTGCTGGGGGCTGACAAGGCCAACACGAGTAGAAAAGGAAAGAATTTTTTCATATGCAATCGTAGTTAAGAAACGAGTAAAGATAGCCCTGCGGTTCCTAGATCAGCTCTGTTGGGATAGCTGGGCGGTTAACCCAAATGCAAGTCTTGTATTATCCCTTTGATACGCTGATCGAGTTCAGCCCCGCCACGGACATAGGATGCAGGGTCCGCAAGACTGGAGTGAACGCTGAAATAAAACTTTATTTTCGGTTCGGTCCCCGAAGGTCGGGCAGAAATCTTACTCCCATCCTGCAAAATGAATTGCAAAACATTACTTTCGGGCAGCTCAATAGCCCAGGTTTTCTGGGTTTGGAGGTTCTTGCCAATGCGTCGCTCATAATCCAACAGTTCAACTACCGCCGACCCGTTTACGGATCTGGGAGGAGACTGCCGGTAGGCTTCCATCATATCGGCAATTTGTTTTTGACCGTCCATGCCTTTTTTGGTGATCGAGATAAGCGATTCTTTGTATAAACCATATTGGACGTACAGGCTGATAAGTTTATCATAGAGGGTGTTTCCTTTATCTTTCTCGTAGGCAGCCATCTCACAGAGTATGGCTACCGCACTGACCGCATCCTTATCACGCAACCGCGAGCCAACCATCATGCCATAACTCTCCTCCCCACCGATGACATAATTCTCGTTATCCTCCTTTTCTTTGATCAGCTCCGCAATCCATTTAAAGCCGGTTAAGACGTTGTAGCACTTGATACCGCTGGCTTTGGCAATCTGATCAATCATGTCGGTCGTGACAATGGTTTTCACGACAAAGTCGTTGGACTGGGCAATGCCCTTTGCCTTCCTGGCCTCAATGACATAATTAAATGCCAGCACGGCCGTTTGGTTTCCATTCATCAAAATCCATTCTCCCTGGTTGTCCTTCACGCCAATCCCTACCCGATCCGCATCGGGGTCCGTTCCTAGCAGGATATCGGCATCGAATTCTTTGGCCTTCTTCAAGCCCAGGTTCATCGTCTCCTTTTCTTCTGGATTGGGGTAGATGACGGTCGGAAAATTCCCATCCGGGGTGGCCTGTTCGTCCACGACATGGACATTGGTGAATCCAAATCGCTGCAAGACTTCCGGTACCAGCTTAATGCCTGTTCCATGGATGGGCGTATAAACAATACAGAGATTATGCTGTCTTTCAATAACCTCCGGGTAGATGGATAGCCCCTTGACCATATTGAAATAGGCTTCGTCCGCTTCCTTGCCTATCATCGTGATATTGGACTCGCCGCCACTCCATTTTACTTCGTCTACGGAAGCGATTTTTTCCACTTCTTTGATCACATTCCCATCATGTGGCGGCACCAGTTGGCCTCCATCATTCCAATATGCTTTGTAGCCATTGTATTCTTTGGGGTTATGTGAGGCCGTGCACACCACGCCGCCCTGGCAATGCAGATTGCGGATGGTAAAACTCAGTTCCGGAGTGGGCCTAAGCGATTGGAAAAGAAAAACCTTAATGCCGTTGGCGGCAAATACTTTGGCTGCTGTCTCGGCGTAAAACCGGCTGTTGTTGCGCGAATCGTGTGCTATGACTACTTTGACTTGTTGGTTGGGGAAAGATTTCTTAAGGTAGTTGGAAAATCCCTGTGTGGCCATGCCCACGGTATACTTATTGATCCGGTTGGTACCCACTCCCATGATGCCACGAAGGCCGCCCGTACCAAACTCCAGGTTGCGGTAAAAACTCTCGGTCAACTCGGTCGGATTGTCCTGCTGCAAGCGAATAATTTCTGTCTTGGTCTCTTGATCGTAATTTCCGTTAAGCCAGGTGCTCACCTTTTCCATAATAGCAGCATCCATAAAAATTTCACTTTAGGTTTAAAGATTGAAGATATTGAATTTTAGAAATAATTGGCCGATGAATGCCCGAAGCTGAATAATTGGTTTTTGAAAATAGTGTAATATTGTTGCTGCCAGACGTTATAGTAAGCTCCGGCAGTTAACGCGAATCCGGGCGATTTGAAATACCTGCAACCCATGATCAGATACTTCCCAGTACAATATGCCCTGTTATTCGCGATTTTCCTCTCCCTCGGTCCGGTTGCACGTGCCCAAAACGAGTTTCTGCCTCCTTCCGCCCAGTATAATCCAGACCGGTTGCGAGGTGTGGTGATATCCGAAGTCGCGGGCGGGCTCTTAGTTTCCGCTGGTTTATATTATTTATGGTATCGCAAAAGCGCGCACAGTCATTTTCATTTTTTTAACGACAATGCCGAGTGGCTTCAAATGGACAAGGCGGGCCATGCTACAACGGCCTATAATATTGGAGCGATTCAATATGATCTGATGCGCTGGTGTGGAGTCTCCAACCACAGTTCCATTGCCATTGGCTCGGCCACGGCGATTGGGTATATGTCGATAATTGAGATTTTGGACGGCTTTTCCTCCAAATGGGGCTTTTCTCCAGGCGACATGGTCGCAAACATTATAGGCACCGCCATTTTTGCCGGCCAGCAGCGCTTTTGGGGCGAGCAGCGGATATCAATGAAATTTTCCTACCATGCTTCCATCTACCCGCAATACTACCCGCAGGAGCTGGGGGAAAATTGGATTTCCCGCATTATTAAAGACTACAATGGCCAAACCTATTGGTTATCATTGAATATCCGGTCCTTTTTACCCACTCGGTCGGATTTCCCGAGCTGGTTGAATGTCGCTGCAGGCTATGGGGCCGAGGGCATGATTGGAGCCAGAAGCAACCCCAGCCTGGTCAATGGGAAGGCCGTTCCGGACTTTCCCCGATACCGGCAATTTTACCTGGCTCCGGATGCTGATCTGTTCCGAGTACCTTCATCCAGTGACTTTTATAATGCGGCAGCATTTTTTACCCAGTTTATCAAAATTCCCGCTCCCACGCTGGAATACAACACCCTCAAACGCTGGAAATTTCACCCCCTCTATTTCTAAAAAGGCCTGCATCTTTTATGCTTATAACGTTGCCTTCACAAAAAAAGGTAATAAATTTGTTCTCGCAACCCTTTTGAACCATTGTCCATCGTAGCCTTTCCACTCAATTGGAAATATGAGCAAATATTTATTGTTGCGTAACAATAAGCAAACCGGCCCCCATTCCCTGGATGAAATCCGGGCCATGCAACTAAAAGCCTATGATCTGGTGTGGGTTGAAGGGAAGAGCGCTGCCTGGCGCTACCCGGGCGAACTGGAAGAGCTCAAGGCCTACGCGCCGGCGGTAGTGGAGCAACCTTTCGACCGATTTTTCAAAAAGCCTTCTCAAGACAAACCCGTCGCTGCATCTCAGTCTACTAGCCTTTCTACTGAAAAAGATTCGTATAAGCCAGCTCCTGCAGCAACTAAGCCGCATGCAACGGCTGCCAATAATCAGGTGTACATCAACATGCCCAATGCAAAAACGTCCTCGCAGGCGGCATCTGCTGCGCCTGAACCCGCCCCCGAGCCGGAACGCACCAAATCTATGCCTGTGGCGCCTCGGGAGGTAGTTTCTGCCCCCGCCGCCGAAGTCCGGGTTATTGCGCCCAAAGCGCAGCCTAAAGTAGCCGCGATAGGACTAACGGTTGAAGAGCCTGCCCAGCTCGAAGAAAAGTACTCCCAGCCTTTGGATGAAATCAAGCGCCAATATGCCGAAAGGCTACTGAACCAGAAGAAACCAGCGGGAACCAAGATAGGATTTTACGCCAAGCCCGCGGTAGTTGGAATCGGCGTAGTGGCTTTGTTGGCCGCAGGGGTACTCATTGGTCTTGCGATCAATAAGAATGGCGCTGACGGCAGCCAAAAAGGACCTTCTAAGGAACAACTCGCCGTTTCTGAATCACCGGAAGATTTGCATCCACGGACCTACCGGACGGCCTCAACTCTGCCAGCCGGTACTAAGAATGACGAAAACCTGGGGCAAGCTGGAGCCGACCAAGGCCAAATCAATTTAAAAAATGCAGGGGGCCTGGACAAGAAAAAGGCCAAAGTACCCAAGAAAATTTCCGATACGGTGCATGAATTAAAGATCCCACCTCCCACGGATTCCGGTACGCTGGTAGCCCAATACGAAGCCCCTCAGAAATCGGCCGCTGATTTAGCCCGCGAGGCAGTAAAGAACAACATCGGTGATTATGTCTTTCTCACGGCTGGCAAATACACGGTGGGCACCTTTGGAGGTATAAGTGACCTACAGCTTACCGTTAGTAACCATTCGACCTACCCCCTGGATTTGGTCGTGGTGGAAGTTCAATATATTCAAAGCAACAAGAAAATATTCAAGACAGAAAATCTCTATTTTCATAATGTCGCAGGCGGATCCGCCTTGATGCAAGAGGCCCCCAAAAGCCCAAGGGGGATCAAAGTTTCCTATCGAATTACGATCATCAATTCCAAAGAGCTCGGACTAGCCTTCTCCAACATGTAGTTTGCTTTTCCCTGGACGTTCTCTGCAATGAACAGCCCCTAGGAGTTCTGCACATTTTTCATACTTGGCACAGTCGTTGATAGCTTTGTTATAGCTCTGGCTATTTACCCTCCCTGGTGTTAACCTGAAAACGCCGTCGCAGCCAACATGGAATGGATACTTCCCAGCGAAGCACGGGAAGTTTTTTCGACTTTTAAATATTTATTGGATCATGAGAAGGGCCATAACAGAGTTGTGCTTACTAATATTTGCCGTTTCCGCAGTTCACCTAATAAGGTTTATGCAAAGCGGTCATATTGCGGGTAAACTGTATCCGGCGACGAAGAAAAACAGGCTAGTGGCTGTAAACGGGGCGGATTCTGTCCATGCATTTTACCAGCAGGATGGTTATTTTGGCATGCAAGTGCGACCAGGAACTTGGACGATCATCGTGGACAGCGACGACCAAACGCACAGTGTGCTAAAGGAGCGGCTGGTCGTGATGGAAGGCGAAAACATCAACCTGGGTGTAATCAGGTTGTCTGAATAACAGCCATAGAATTTGGGGCGGTAAGGAATCGAATCAGTCAGTCGAAAGGCTGACTGATTCGTTTTGGGGCACCAGGCTGCAGGTAGCTTGCGGGCATGTGCAGCCGATTGCGTATTTTGTGGCTGTGTCCAGGTTGAAAAAAATACTTTTGTTCGGAGCGGGCAAATCGGCTACCTGTCTAATTGACTATCTGGTCGCTCAAGTACCAGCGCTGGACTGGGAAGTTACGGTTGTGGACGCCGACCTAGGACTTGCCAAATCAAAAATAGGTACTGGGTCCAGGGCCCGAGCCCTGAGCACCAATGTCGAGCGAGAGGACGAGCGAAGGCCCTTGGTACAACAGGCCGATCTGGTTATTTCCTTACTTCCCCCTGCCCTGCATTTTCTGGTTGCCAAGGATTGTATAGAATACGGACGGAACCTTTTAACCGCCTCGTATGTGGACGAACGTATACGAGCGCTGGAGCCCTCCATCCAAAACAGGGGTCTGCTATTTCTTTGTGAAATGGGACTCGATCCGGGGATCGACCACATGAGCGCGATGCATTTAATCCACGGCATCTGGGAAAAAGGGGGGAAAATTACCTCTTTCCGCTCCCATACCGGTGGGCTGGTCGCGCCGGAAAGTGACGACAATCCCTGGCATTACAAAATCAGCTGGAATCCTCGAAATGTGGTGATGGCAGGATCTGCAGGAGCCTCCTACAAAGAGAACCAAGTCATTCAGACAGTGAGTTACAAGGACATTTTTAAGGACCCTAAAGAGGTGGCAGTGAAGGGCCAGGGAAGGTTGGCGTTCTACCCCAACCGCGACTCCCTGAGCTATATCCCTGTCTACGGGCTCCAGCAGGCAGCTACATTTATTCGCACCACCCTCAGACACCCCGCGTTTTGCGCAGGATGGGCGGCTTTGGTCCGGGCAGGATTAACAGTGGACAAACCCCATGGACTTTCCGCGGGCCTGCCAATTTCTAGATGGTCGGCTCCCGTCCTTCCTTACGTCAATGACCAAAACCGATCCTGCCTGACCTATCTTGGGCTTTTTGACAGTACGCCCTTTCCACCCGAGGCGCGCAGCTCGGCGGACGTTCTGCAATGGTTATTGGAGTCCAGGCTCATGATGAAACCTCAGGACAAAGACATGATTGTCATGTTGCATGAATTGGTCTTCGAGCAAGATGGGAAAATCCACGAATTGAACAGTACCCTGGTGGTAAAAGGGGAAAACCGACTGCGCACGGCCATGGCCAAGACCGTAGGCCTGCCCTTAGGCATTGCCGCGAAATTGATCATGACGGGGAAAATCCGCCTAACGGGTCTTCATATTCCCATTGTGCAGGAAATTTATCAACCCGTGCTGCGTGAGCTCGCCACACTCGGCGTGCAGTTTGAAGAAAATATCAGTTGACCTCTATGTGCTGGGTGTTCAGAATATGGTAATTCATGTCTCGGAAAAGGACAATGTATTGGCCACGCTTCAAATAGAGCAGATAATTCCCCTTGGGGGTAGGCTTATAGGTTTGGTCTGCGGGGACTAACTGCCCTGGCTTCTTGCCGAAGGACTCAAATTGATAATAAGCTTGAACAAAAAAACTGTTCTTATCCGATGGCTTGATGTAAAGTGCTTGCCGGCGACCACCCAGATCCAGCCAGGTAGCGCGGGAATCGCGGTAAAAGCTGCGTGGATGAATGATCTGTAAGTCATACAAAGCGTTATGGGTCACATTGACAGGTTCGTCATTGATCAGGGCGATCGAGGGGGAACTGATGGAAAACTTTTGCATGTAGCTGTCGTAAAATGCCTTTCCGTAGGCAAATTCACCCGCCTCCGTCATGTCGGTCTGGTCGATAGTGAGCGGATCGATGCCGGACATGCGCTTGAAAGCCATCCCCATCGGAATATAATCTGGGCTGATGTTCTTTTCGGCAATATGCCCGTAAGTGGCATAAACGAAGATCCTGGCTGTGGAATCGCGCTGAATGACTTTGTAGATGTTCAAGGCTTGGATGGAGTCGCGCTGTGTCGGCGTGTGCTTTGCTGCCGCCGTATCTTCATAGGCGATAAGCTGATAGCCTATGTCCTGGGCTGTGCGGATCAATTCTCCCGCAACCGGCTCGCTACTGTAATGGCCGGTAAGTGGGGTAAGTTTACTTAAACTCTGGTCGGAAAAATTATTGAGCATCTCCATAGCCAGGTAGCGGTATCCTTTCTTGTACAAATCTTCCAGCAAGGTAGTGGCAAAGGCCCGGTGCAACGGCTTATTGGGCGCTTCGTTGAGCATGATCACCGTGTAATTGCGGGCTAAAAACGAGATATACCTTCTTGCATCGACATGGCGTATTTCTTTAAACCCATTGATCGCCTTAGCTATCTGGCGCAAGGTCACTTCGTTCACGGAGGAATCATATTCCTTTTGTTGATATTCCAGCGCACTTTCGTAATCTCCGGTAAACGCAATGGCCTCACTCAGCTGGTCATAGTACGTGGAGTCGCTCAAAAGAGTGCGAAATTTATACTCCTCCAGGAAGAGCTGATACAGGGGGTAGAAGTAATTCAAACTCCCATTTCGCATATTGGTCACATATAAGAGCGTGGAATCGTAGCCCGGAGGCATTCTAGTCTTCAGGTATTGCTTGAGGTTTTGCAACTGCTGATTTGTCTGACAGTAGGAATGAGAAGAAAAAAAAAGAGTGATACCCAGCAGATACGCAAACTTCATAAGCAAATTTGGCTGCAATAATAGAAAAGTCTTTGTTAGTGAAAACCTAAAGATGAGCATTTCGCAAAATAGCCACCAGATCGGCTACGCCCTGGGTGGCCGGCTTTTCTATGACTTGCAGGCCACGAACCTCGGAGCCATAGGGGATCTTTTTATCGATGATAAACTTGGGTATCTGCGGCAGAGCATAGTGCAGTAAGCCAGCAGCCGGGTAAACCACCAGCGAGCTGCCCACGACGACAAATATATCGGCGCTGATAACCAGGGGTATGGCCCTCTGCATCATCGGCACCGGTTCCTCAAACCACACAATATGCGGACGGAGCTGCGACCCATCTGGCGCGCAATCGCCCAGGCTCATGTCTCCCTGAATATCGAAGACCTGAGCCTCGTTTACCTCCGAGCGCATCTTGAAAATCTCGCCATGCAAGTGCAGCACTTGGCGGGAGCCCGCACGCTCGTGCAAATCATCGATATTTTGCGTAATAATATGGACGTCGAACTGGTCCTGTAAGCTGGCCAAGCCCAGGTGAGCCTGGTTCGGTCTGGCGTCCCGAACACTACGGCGACGGGCGTTATAAAAATCCAGAACCAGCGTGGGATTCCTTTTCCAGGCTCCAGGCGTGGCCACTTCCGTTACTTCGTATCCCTCCCATAGGCCATCGCTGTCTCGAAAGGTCTTGAGTCCGCTTTCTGCACTGATGCCCGCCCCACTCAACACCACCAGCTTCTTTTTAAACACCTGTTGCTGCATGTATGCCAAGTTTTTTATTTGGTCATTTTTCGCCCGCAAGCTCCATGATCACTGCCCATTCACTATCCTTAACCGGCTGCACGGAAAGCCTCCCAATGCGCACCAGCGCCATATCGCGGAGCCTTTTGTCCGCTTTGATGGTCTCCAGGGAAACAGGACGCTTCAGGGTTTTGAACGGCTTTAGATCGACAGCAACCCAAACCGCAGGATCGCCGGTCGGATCAGGGTAGCACTCCCTGGCCACTTTCGCAATGCCAACGATGGCCAGGCCTTCGTTGCTGTGGTAAAACAAGACGGGGTCCTCCTTTTTCATCCCTCGCAGGTGCAGTCGGGCGGCATAATTTCGAATGCCATCCCACCGGGTCAATGTATCGGATAAAAGCTGTTCCCAACTGTAGACCGCGGGCTCCGATTTTACCAGCCAGTACGCCATGTCAATACTCTTTGATCCTAAAATTAGGGTAAAAATCGCTAGGCTTGCTAGCAGGTGCAGATCATGGCGGAACCCTGCTGAAAAAAAAATATTTTCTACTCGCCAATCCAAAACTGCAGACCACGCCGTATGTCTTGGTGTTGATTACATGTAACCAGCTCGAGCCGATCATTTATCATTTAAACCATTTTGTTATGCAAGTGAAAAAAACCATTGCATGGGTGCTCAGCACGCTGCTGACCGGGAGTCTGTCTTTCGCGCAACCCATGAATCAACCGGTCAATGTGGGGGGCGCTGCTATGTATCCCTCGAAAAACATCATAGAAAACGCCATGCATTCTAAAGACCATACGACCCTGGTTGATGCCGTAAAAGCTGCCGGCCTGGTCGAAACCTTGGAAAGCACCGGGCCCTTCACGGTCTTTGCTCCGACCAATGAAGCATTCGACCTTTTACCCTCGGGTACAGTGGAGATGCTCCTCAAACCCGAGAATAAAATGAAACTAACGGCTATCCTTACCTACCATGTCGTAGCCGGTAGGCTGGATTACGCAGCCCTAGCCGCTCAGATCAACGCCGGTCACGGAACTGCCCAGCTCAAAACGGTGCAAGGTGGTACGCTATGGATCATGATGAGCGGAAACGACCTAGTGCTCAAAGACGAAAACGGCGGCATGGCCAGGATTACCATTAAAGACGTCTACCAAAGCAATGGGGTCATCCACGTCATCGACCATATCGTTACCCCCAAAAGCTAGCAAACCACCCAAGCCATTAAACCCATCCGACTAAGGGCCGGCAATTAGGCCGGCCCTTTTCTTTTTGTTCTGTCCTAATGGGGATCATGGCAGCAAAAAAAATGGATGCCCCGGCATCCTTTCTTCCCCCTTTTGCGTATAGGTAGGAAGCAATCGTCCACCCTATTCAAATTTTGCGACAGGTTGTTTTAAGGTCAGGCCACCTGCTTGCCTATGGGCATTGTGGGTGGTCTTTTTTATTGGCCTGCCCCGGCCCCTGGCTACCAACCGTTTGCCAGCACGTCAGCTAGATGTAAGGGTTTGATATTGTATCCTTTATGTTTGATATAGCCATCCAAATGCATCAGGCAAGACCAATCCGTGGAGATTAAATAAGTTGCCCCCGTAGCCAAAGCGTTCTCCACTTTCTGTTCCGCCATCGCAATGGAGATGGACTCAAATTTGACGGCAAAGCTGCCTCCGAAACCACAACATGTTTCTACTTCATTCATTTCCACTATCTCTAGGCCGTTTACCTTAGATAAAAGTTTACGTGGCTCCTGCTTGATCCGGCATTCCCTAAGTCCCGAGCAGGAATCATGGTAGGTGGCTCTTGCCTCGAGGGAGGCCCCGAAATCTTCCATGTGTCGGACGTTGACCAGGAATTCCGAAAACTCAAAGACGCGTTTTTGCAAGTCTTTTACCTCGTTGTGCCGGGATGAATTGTCGAAGAGTTGGGGAAAGTAGTTGCGCACAAAACCTACGCAGGATGCGCTGGGTGCGACAACATAATCGGCGCCGGAAAAATCGTCGATGAATTTCTGACAGACATCCTTGGCCTCTTGCTGGAATCCCGCGTTAAAGGCCGGCTGGCCGCAACAGGTTTGGTTGGCGTTGTAGTTGACCTGGCAGCCTGCCTTTTCCAAGACCTTGACCATATTGAAGGCTGTCTGCGGATAAAGTTGATCGACAAAACAGGGTATAAATATTTGCACTGTCATAGGCCATTGAATTTCCCTCGGCTAAAAAAGGAATGGGATGATCTCAGGGTGGCCGCTGCATCGCCGGATTACTTCACGGACCATCTAGACCTAACCCACGTGCCCGCGCTAGCCCTGCTTTCTCGGTATAAAGGGCGCCAGCATTTTTAGCGCTGTCCAGGCCGCCTCTTCCCCCTTATGTCCATGTTTGCCCCCCACACGCTCGTCAGCCTGCTGCTGGGTATCCACGGTTAATACGCCGAATATAGTGGGTACAGGCAGATGCAAGTTCAAATGCATGATCCCTTCACTAACCGCCTTGCAGATGTAATCGAAATGGGGGGTATCTCCCCGGATGACGCAGCCCAATGCGATAAATACGTGGGGCCGGTCGTTTCGGTATTTATGCATTTCCCAATATTGCTTGATGCGAAAAGGTATCTCGAAGGCTCCGGGTACAGTGAGGGTTTTTATGTCTTTTACTTGGCTTTGGGTGAGAATTTTGCGGCAACCCGCCTCTAGCAGGTCCACCACCGCAGTATTCCAATCCGTGCGTACGATTACAAAATAGGCTTGCCCAGCCAGGGCGGCAGTACCCTTTGCTGACTCAGATAATTTGCTGTTGCCCAGGAATGCCATATATCATGCACTTATATAAATACTCGAGTCCGCGATGCCCTATTGAGTCTCCACACGGCCCTCGCCTTTTTTTTGGGAATGCAGAGCCGGGATCTATTTAGTAACTCCTAGCCTAGCCAGGTAGCGGTCCACGTCGTAACCCCTGGGTGAGGATGGGTACTTGTCTTTGATCATCTGGTACATGTCTATAGCATCCTTGTTCCTGCCCATGCTTTCGTACAGGTAGCCCGCACGAAACAGATATTCGGGACTTAGGACTTCGTCTTTATCAAACAAAGTCCCGGCCTTTCGGTACATAACCACGGCTTCGTCTTTTTTGTTTAATTCCGCATAGGCATCTCCCAACAACCCATCGGCCCGAGCCTGAACCTGCAAGGCCGAGGTGGAAAATTCCTTGAGGTATTTGACGGCATTGCTGTAGTCTCCCAATTTCAAATAGCAGCTGCCTGCATAGAAAAAAGCAAGATTGGCGGCCTTGGTACCCCCATATTTCGAAATGATTTTTAGGAACCCCGCGTTGACATTATCCCCTTGCAGGGCCAACCTGGCCGAATCGATCCGGTAATATTCTTCGGCCCGGAACATGGCCTCGCTGGCCTTTTTTTCGTTGGGTTCTTGGATCAGGTATTTGTATCCCAGGTAGGCCGCCAGCAGCAGCACCAAGAAGGATACGACATAGGTAGTGAGCTTGCCATATTGGGTCCAATAATTCCTAATCTGGGCAATGGGATTTTTTTCCTGCTCCACGTGTAAGGGCGCTTTGATCTCTGTCATTTTATTAGGTAGTCGATTTAATGTTTAGGTTCTTGCGGGCCATAGTAGGTGAAGAACGGATCCTTCAGTCCACAATGAAGGGATATTGCTTGTCCAGATAGACGTCTTTTAGCATTTCTGAGTCATCCGGCCATGGCGACTCTTCGGCAAATTTTACCGAGGCGGCCACTTTAGCGGCTACCCGGCTATTGATTTCATCAATGTCTTGCTGGGTCGCGTATTTTTTGGCGAGAATGGTACTAAGCACCTGGGCAATGGGATCACGCTGCTTGTACTCTTCCACTTCTTCCTTGGTGCGGTATTTTTGGGGATCTGAAATGGAATGTCCCTTGTAGCGATAGGTCTTGATTTCCAATAGCGTGGGTCCCTCGCCGTCCCTGGCTCTTTTCACGGCTCTGGCGACTCCCTCATGAACCGCTTCGGCGCTCATGCCATCGATCGAGTCCCCGGGCATCTCATAGGCATCGGCGAGCTTATAGATATCCACGACATTGGAGGTGCGCTCCACCGAAGTGCCCATCGCGTAATTGTTGTTTTCACAAATAAAGATCACCGGCAATTTCCACAGCATGGCCAGATTGAACACTTCATGCAAAATGCCCTGGCGGGCCGCCCCGTCCCCAAAAAAGGTGAGCACGACGTTATCCGTTCCCTTGTATTTTTCTGCAAAGGCCAGGCCAGCGCCCGTGCCGATTTGGGCTCCTACGATACCGTGGCCACCAAAGAATTTGACGTCCACGCCAAAAAAGTGCATACTGCCCCCCTTCCCCTTGGCGGCACCCGTAGATTTTCCGTACAGTTCGGCCATACAGGCGTTGGCACTGATGCCCTTAGACAGGGCCAGGCCGTGATCCCGGTAGCCGGTAATAAAAGGGTCCTCTGGGCGGGTTGCGGTCATGCATCCGGCCGCAATCGCTTCCTGGCCGATGTAGGCGTGGAAGAAGCCCCGGATCTTACCATCCATTTTGTATTTTTCTTCCGCCGTGGATTCGAACTGGCGGATGAGTTGCATCAATTCATACCAGTACAGGTAGGTCTCTTTGGAAAACTTGGTAGCCAATTTGCTGAAATTTGAGTTCCCCTCGCCGGAAGTCGGCTAAGGGGTCGGCAAAAATAGGTCAAAACAGGCTAATACAGGACATCCCACAAAAATTTCTCGGGTTTGGGCAGGGGTTTGCGCGGCAGTTTTTCGTCTCTCATAGCCGTATTGTAAACAAAGGCGGCAATGATGGTGGCCGCCTGCTGGAGGTCCTCAATGCGCAAATGATCGTAATCGTCCATATTGGAGTGGTGGGTCCGGGTTTCATAGTCCAGGGAATCCTGGATGAATTCAAATCCCGGTATACCTACGGCGTCGAAAGACAAGTGGTCGGTCGAGCCCGTATTATGGGGTGAAACGGTCGTAGCACCCAAATCCTTGAACGGCTCGAGCCAGGCCTTAAACAAAGGCACTACGGCGTCGTTGCCTTGCGCAAAGATGCCTCTGATCTTGCCCGTCCCGTTATCGAGGTTATAATAGGCCGACACTTTAGATTGGGCAGGCTTGAGGCGCATGGTTTCCGGGTCTCCGAAATGGTTTCTGACGTAATGCGAAGATCCGAAAAGGCCTTGTTCTTCCCCGTCCCATAAACAGAGCCTGATCGTTCTTCTTGGTTTGATATGAAGAGCCTGCAAAATACGTACTGCCTCCAACGCCGCGATACATCCGGCGGCATTGTCGGTGGCGCCGGTAGCGGCTTGCCAGGAATCCAAGTGGCCACCCAGGATAACGAACTCTGCCTTGAGGGTCGGGTCTGACCCGGGAATCTCGGCTACCAGGTTGTGCCCCTCGAGGTCGCTAGCATAGAGCTTGGTTCGAATATCCAGGTCAAGGCTCACTTCCTGCCCGGTTTCAAGCAACCGTTGCATCCGCAGGTAGGCCTCCTTAGAAACCACTACTTCGGGCAAGGCCGGTTGATTTGCCTCTCGGTAAAGATTGTTCAGTGTTTCCACCACGACTGTGCCATCCCGGTCACCCGGCTCACCCAGTTCCAGGACGGCCAGAACCCCCAGGCGCTTCATGATCTTGAGTAATCGCTCACCTTCAACGCGCATCGCCAAATAGGCGTTCACTGTCTCGGGGGTCTCCATATACGTGTCCTGCATGTTAGCAAGCGCCTCATCCGAATAGCGCTGGGCATCGGGTGTGAAATTGGATCTGAGTAGCGTATCCATCGTCTTTGCCAGGATGATTTTGCCTTTGAGCTGACTAGCATGCTGGACCAGCCAGGTCGAATCATAGTCCTCCACCAGTACCACTTTGGCTGTGACCGGTCCAGGAGTGCTACCGCTCCAGGGTGCTGGATAGGCAATCAAGCAGGTATAATAGGGCTTCCTCATGGCTACATATCCCCGATCCACTGACCAGCCGTATCCGAATTTCCCCCAGGGCTCGAGTTGGGCGTTGTCTACCCCCCACTGCTTCAAGGTCGCAATGATCCAGCTGGCTGCTCTGCGAAATCCAGGCGAATTGGTAAGCCTGGGACCTGCCACATCCGTCATATAATGTGCGATGAAGCTAACCTGCGAATGCTGCAGGCCTTCTTCCCGGATACGATTCATCATGGCCGCATTGATCGGCTCGGGTTGAGCTAGCAGCCAGGATGGCAAAAAACAAATACACAGCAGCCATCCCCAGAAAGCATTTCGCATAAGCATAATTTTCATGAAATGTATTTTAATTTTCAGAAGGTTGAAAATTATTTTTGCCTTTGGCCTGGACACCGATCGACTCATCCGAGTTAACTTGCATGCTATTCCCTTATTGTGTTGGTATTAAAAGACATATCGCTGCGTCAGTTCAAGAACTACCACCAGGCCGACTTTCGCTTCGACCGGCAAGTGGTGGCTATTTGCGGACGCAACGGGGTGGGTAAGACCAACCTATTGGACGGTATTTATTACCTCAGTTTCACCAAGAGTTATTTCTGCAAATCGGACCAACAGAATGTGCAGTTTGGCACCGCCGGATTTCGGATATCTGGGGAATTTGAACTGGGAGGGGTGGCCCAGCAAGCGGTGTGTATCCTACGCGAGACTGGCAAAAAAGAATTTTCCCTCCAGGGTGCATCCTACGACAAATTCTCAGGCCATATCGGCAAATTACCCGCCGTGGTTATCGCACCCGATGACGTCCAGATCATCACCGCGGGAAGTGAGGAACGGCGCCGATTTTTGGATTCCCTGCTTTGCCAATTGGATACCAACTATCTGCAGAACCTGATGGAATACAACAAAATCGTCCAGCAGCGAAATGGATTTCTGAAAGCATTTGCCGAAAAACGGATCCAGGACAAGGGTCTATTGGATGTGTACGATGAGCAGCTGCTGGAACCCGGTGTCTACGTCCATACAAAGCGGCAGGCTTTTTTGCACGATCTGCTTCCTCTGGTGAAGGCAGGGTACGTCAAGATATCCGCCGCCGATGAGCCAGTCGGCCTGGTCTACCAAAGCCAACTGTTGCATGGATCCTTCAGGGACCTGCTGAAACAGTCTAGGGACAGGGACCTGATGGTCCAGCGAACTGGCGTAGGCGTCCACAAAGATGACATTGCCCTGGAATTGCAGCAACAGCCCTTCAAGACGGTGGCCTCCCAGGGTCAGCGCAAGAGCATGCTGTTTGCCTTGAAACTAGCGGAATACGAGATGCTTTGCCAGGTCAAGGGGTTTGCCCCCATGCTCCTTCTGGATGATGTTTTTGAAAAACTCGATGAGGGACGAATGCGAAACCTGCTGAGCTGGGTAGGGCTGCCCGGCCAAGGCCAAATTTTCATTACCGATACCCATCCTGAACGCATTCGAAAACACCTGGACCAAATCCCGGCACCTTATCAACTCATTGAACTTGACTAGTGCGCAGCAAATCGCCCATGGCCAGATCAGCCATCCGATTGGAAAGAGCAAAAGGTTATGCAGGGAGGATCCGCCATCTGCCAAACAACTCTATCTTTGGCTCATGGGTGAATATTCGGTGGGCGATGCCCTCAAAAAATTCCTGAGCCAAAGCAAGCTGAAAGGATCGGTGCAGGCCTTGCAAATTGCAGAAGTCTGGGAAAAGATCATGGGTAAAACTATAGCCCGCTACACCGACAAAATTCAGATCCACGGCCAAACACTGTTTATCGAAACCACCGTGGCGCCGCTGCGCCAGGAATTGTTGTACAAAAAAGAAAAGATCATCCAACTGGTAAATGAAGCGCTGGGGGAACAAGCTGTTAAAGAGGTCGTGATAAAATAACGAGCCTGGCCAAAAAAAACTGCTCCACTTCCCTAGCCCACCGATACCCTTGGGTCAATCAGGCCATAGAGCATGTCGGCCAGGATATTGATAACGATAAAAAAGAACGAAGTCACCAGGACCGACCCCATCACGACCGGAAAGTCCAGCTTGGACAGCGCGTCCACCGTCACTTTTCCGATCCCTTTCCAACCAAAAATGTATTCCACAAAAAACGCTCCGGCTAACAGCTCGGCGAACCAGCCTGTAATGGCAGTAAGCACGGGGTTCAGGGAGTTACGCAAGGCATGTTTCCAGATCACGCGCCTGGGGCTTAGCCCCTTGGCGTAGGCGGTGCGTATATAATCTTGGTTGAGTACCTCGAGCATCGAACCACGGGTGAGTTGGGTGATGATTGCCAGGGGTCGAATACCGAGGGTAAGGGCGGGTAGGATAAGGTTCTTGAGCTCCAGGTGCCTGCCCTCGAAGGGGTCGGTATCAAAGAGACTACCGGTCATGTGTAGGCCCGTATAGCGGCTCAGTACGAACCCAAAAACATAGGCGATGATGATGCCCATGAAAAAAGACGGTGCTGAGATGCCCAGAATACTGCTAAAGACGGTGGAGGTATCGATCCAGCTGTCCTTATGGACGGCTGCGATGACGCCCAGCAAAATGCCCAGAGTCGTGGCTATCAACATGGCCGCAGAAGCCAGCAGGATGGTTCCCGGCAAAGCTTCCATCAGGATGTCCCACACCTCCCTTTTGCTTTGGTAGGACCTGCGCAAATAGGGAAGCTTAATGGCAAGATGCCAATTGGAGCCGATGAAAAGACCCTTGAGTTGCCTGGTTTCGATTTGCTCGGAGGTGTAGAAGCCAACGACAGACACGTCATTGAGATAAAGGAGAAACTGCTTCCATTTGGGTTTATCCAGATTCAGTTCCTTTCGAATATTTTCCTGCGTCGCAAGATCAGCCCGCTGACCGATGATCAGCCTGGAGGGGTCACCAAAACCCTGGAATAAAAAAAATACCAGCGTGGTAACTCCAATCATGACCAGCACCCCGTAAAAAATTTTTCGTCTCAAGTACCTTGCCATAAGCACAGCTTTTTTCGGAGAGGTGCCGATTTATTTCGTAACGTTTTGGCTATCGGCTTCACTCCGCCTGTTGGTCGGGTAACGCATTGACCGTGGAAATTGCAGAATCCAAATCGGCGTGACTCCATTTGTCCAAAATAACGGCCTGTTTAAGCAAATACATAGTGGGGTTAGCACGTGCCGCTGTCTTAATAGCTGTGGCATCGCATTTAAGCACCTCCAGCCCGTCGGCGATGGCGTTAAGTTCCACAAAACGAGACGCCTGCTGCTCATTGGCCGTGATCAAATATACCGGTATATGCTTTTGTCGAAGCAAGGCGTAGATGACGCTGAAGGCTTTGTTCCAGGCCGGCCGTTCATCGGCCATATCCTGGGCAAACAAAAAGACTTTATACCCTTTCTTTTGCAATATCTCCTGGGTGGAATCCTGACCCGAAGTCGTAACCAAATCGAAATCCTTGATCGCGGGTTCGGCGTTGCCTTTGCGGATCAGTTTATCGTAGCGTTTTACAAACTTATAGGAATCGTCAAAATCTTGGGGAAACTGGTCTTGGGTAAATTCAAGCTGCTTGCCGTTGTGCAGGTATACAAAAGAGATCGCCAGGCTGTCGGCCTGTGCGCCCGGAGGTATTTTCATTCCCTGCTCGATGCTTGCCCCTACTTTATAGGGCAAACAATCTACCAACGGCAGGTGCTGCAGCACATACCATTGCAGGGAAAAAGAAAAAATTCCGGTAATGATCAGGATGGCTAGGCTGGACGTAGCCGGCAGAATAGGCTTGATTTTGTCAGTATGGACAAAGACAAAGAAAATCAATCCCGTCAGCAATAGATCTTTGGCAAAAGATTGGCCTGCTGAAAGGGGGATGCAATTGCCAAAACACCCGCATTCTTTTACTTTCCCCGACAAGAATGCGTATCCCGTTAAGAAAGTGAAAAAAAGAATCAGCAGAAGCAATAACCAACTGAATAGTCGCATGCGCCAGCCGAGCAAAATGGAAACCCCAGCTACAATCTCAAAAACGATCATCAGGATGGAAAAACTGAGGGTGAAATTATCCAGCCAATGAAAATTCCAGACTTCGAAAAATTCCTGCATTTTATAGCTCAACCCCAGCGGATCATTGGCTTTCACCAATCCGGAAAAAATAAAAAGGATCCCTACAACAACTCGAGCGGTATTGGTGAGAATTTTCATATCGTGCGTTTGGCTGCCTGAAGTAGCATTAGCCTCTGTGCTTCCCCCCCGTGATCAGGATCAGAGCAAAAAGAGCATAATTAATTATGTCCACAAAATTGGCATCGACACCTTCGCTAACCCGGGTCTTCCCATCGTTAGCCAGAATTTGGCGAACCCGCTGCAATTTCATCAAGATCAGGTCCACGAAGCTTTCCTGGCTCATGTCCCTCCACGCTTCTCCGTAATCGTGATTCTTGTCCTGCATGGTCTGCCGCGCAAGCGCTATTTTTTTATCGAACCACCGCTCCACTGCCGATACCGGCAGATCCTCGATTTGATCGCTGTGGAGCTCAAGCTGGATCAGTCCGATAACCGCATAGTTCACGATCCCCATAAATTCGCCCGCAATGTCATCCGAAACACGCTGGCGACCCAGTTGCTGAATGTTGCGAATGCGCTGGGCCTTAATGAAGATCTGGTCCACCACGGAGATTATTCTCAGCACTCTCCAGGATGTCCCGTAATCGGAGGCCTTCCTCAGGAATACGTCTTTGCAGGACTCCATCGCCTGCTCGTATTGTATATCGGTGTTATTCATGCATGCTTGGGGGTAGGCAGGGTACCCGGGAAGGTTTTTTCGGCCAAATGCAGCCGAAGGTTTTCCCGCCACGTTTTGGGGCCAAACCTACATGAAAAAGCTGGTTTTTTTTGCGCTGCAGATCGAAAATCGGGCCCTCTTGGCAGCCGTCCAGCTGGTCTCCCAAAGAAGATATTTTGAAAAGCCTTAATTTCCTGCACAAATAAGCAAGTCCAAAACCATGTTTACGCTTAATTGCCGAGGTAATTTGCTGGTTGCTGATAGGCCCCTGGTCATGGGCATAATCAACGCCACACCCGATTCTTTTTACCCAGCCAGTCGCTGGACTGCTGTCGACGCCATCGTGGAGCAGGCGGCGCTCATGTTGGAGCAGGGAGCGGATCTACTCGATATCGGAGGCCAAAGTAGTCGCCCGGGTGCCGAGCAGGTGACCGTGAGCGAAGAGCTAAAGCGGGTGATTGAACCCATTGAAGGCCTGCACGCAAATTTTCCCCGGGCGATTATCTCGATCGACACCTACAGGTCCTTAGTAGCTACGGAGGCAGTCGCCGCTGGCGCTTCCATGGTTAACGACGTAGGTGCAGGTAACCTGGACCAGGACATGTTACGGGTAGTTGGCGGATTGGGCGTTCCTTATGTTTGCGTCCACATGAAAGGCACGCCAGCCACGATGCAGCAACATGCCGTGTATGCCGATGTCTGCTTGGAAGTGATGGATTTTTTTATCAGCAAAATTGCCCAATGCCATGCGGCTGGCATTCGCGACGTCATCGTGGATCCAGGCTTTGGATTTTCCAAGAACAGCAAACATAATTTTGCGCTATTAAAACATCTCTCGCTGTTCAATTCCCTGAATTGTCCCATCCTGATCGGGCTTTCCCGAAAATCGACCATCTACAAACTGTTGGGAATTTCTGCCGAAGACGCACTTAATGGAACAACGGTGCTAAATACCGTTGGCTTGTTGGCAGGAGCCCAGATCCTGCGCGTACATGACGTAAAGCAAGCCGTCGAGGCTGTCAAACTCCTGCAGGAACTCAAGCCATAGAGTCCCAGATCCCAGCAAAGAAAAAGAGCAAAGAACCGGTGGCTCCGGTTTACTTTGCTCCTTTTTTGGACGCTCCCTCGAGGAGCGAGCCACTCTGTGGGTTATTTTTTGACCGGAGCCGGAGGCTGCGGAGATTTCACGGTAATTTTGGGTTTAGCACCAGGCATACTTTGCGGCGCGGCGGGCTTTTTGGGCGCATCGGTTACATCCACTACCTGAATATCAAAGATCAGGTTTTCAAAGGGCTGCTTGCCTGGACCTTGTTGTTGGTCGTAGGCTAGGAAAGCCGGTATGTACAGGGTGCCTTTCCCCCCTTTCTTAAACAGGCGTAGCCCATCGTCCCATCCTTGAATGATTTGTCTTTGGCCTACTACAAACTTGATGGGTTTTGCCCCGGGACTAGTAATGGTGGACTCAAATACTTTGCCACTGGGGAATAATTTTCCTGTATATCGAACCGAGACTTCTTTGCCCGAGTCAACGGCAGGACCATCTCCTACCGAGTCAATCTTCACATAGGTGCCCTTGGCCGTCTTGGTAACCGTAATCTGGTTGGCAGCCAGGTAGGCTTCAATCTGCCGGGATTCTTGCTCGTTCTTCCTGGTCAGCGCGAGGTTTCTATCTTTATTGGCTTCCTCCATAGTGGGGAATATGTCCAGAACGCGAATGGCCAAAATGATTTTGTCCCGTTTCTTGATAAAGGGAGGTAACGGCTGACCCGACTTGCGTTCGATGCTGTCTGCCAGCAGGATCACCATGGCGCTGTCGCCTTTGCGCAGCATGGGCATTATTTCGGTAAAGGTATAATTAGGTCTAGCGCTGTCGACACGTATGTAGGCTGGGAACACTGAGTCCGAAGTATAGAGCAGAGAATCCCGGACTTTTTGGTTGAAACTCATTTTCAAAAACTGCCCCGCTTTAACGGTTGGCCCGCTACCGAGTGGTATTATTTTATACAGCAGCCCACTGGAGGTTTTTTGCAAACCCGAATTGTTGCAGGATGCCGCAATGAACAGAACCGAGCAAATAAATAAGATCGACTTGAAATTTTTCATTGTTTATGATTATTGTAGTTGTGACGAATTTTCTTTCATGGCCAAAATAAAGCGTTGGACTGTTTGTTCCAGGGATTGGCTACTGCGTCCGCCCGCTGCATTGACGTGGCCGCCTCCATCAAAATACGTGCGGGCAAAAATGTTGACATCAAAACTGCCCTTGCTGCGGAAAGAACATTTGACTTCCTCATCCCGGTCAATGATCAGGGCCGCGAGCTTGATTCCTTGAATCGACAAGGGATAATTTACCAGCCCTTCGGTGTCGCCCGTTTTGATCTGGTATTTCACCAAATCCTTCCAGGGCACCGAAATCAACGCGGTATTGTACTCATAGAATATATCCAGCCTATGCTGCAATACGTATCCCGTAAACCGAAGTCTGTTTTCCAGAAAATTGTCAAAGAGGTTTTCGTGGATCCGTGTATGATCGATTCCTGTGTCTTCGAGTACGGCGACCATCCGGTGAACCGAAGAGGTGGCCGAAGGAAACCGGAAGGAGCCGGTATCCGCCATCACGCCGGCATAGAGGCATTCGGCGATAGGAGGATTAATCCGCTGCGCCCAGCCAGATGCGGTAATGAAATCATAGACCATTTCGCAGGTCGAACTCTTGGACGTATCGCTCAGTCCATAGCTGAATTGGTCGGCCGCCGGTTGCTGGTGGTGATCGATCAAGATCTTCACGCACCTAAGCTGGGTAAGTTTGGATGCCATTTTCCGGGTCCGGCTGAAATCATTGAAATCCAGGCAAAACACCCAATCGGCCTGATCGAGCACCAGGTCGGCTCTGGCGGTGCTGAATTCATAGTCTATCACGTCTTCAGCTCCATGCATCCACCCCAGCCAGTCCGCCCAATTGGTGGGTGAAATGACGGTGACGCCATGTCCAAATTGTCGAAGAAAATGATATAGCCCCAAGGAAGATCCCATCGCGTCGGCATCAGGTTTCTGATGCATGGTAATCACAACTTTTCGGGCCTGCTCGAGTAATGGGAATATTGGCTGAATGGGTTCCATGAAAATGGCTGCAAAGTTGCAGAATAATAAGCCAAATCCCAAATCAGTTAACGGGTTATGGGCAACCGGCGCAAGGAATGCGTAGGCCGGGGTTGTTAAAATAGTTAAAATTCCCCTGGCGAGTGAGCTAAACCATGAATTATGAACTTGTTATCCTAACTTCGCGGGCCAAAAAGAAAGGACCAATGAGTAACCACACATTTACCATGATTAAGCCCGATGCCTTTTCCAAAGGTCATGCCGGAGCCATCTTGGACAAGATCATCGCGGCAGGTTTTCAGATTGCAGCCCTCAAGATGACCAAACTGTCCCCAGAAAAGGCGGGTGAATTTTATGCCATACACCGGTCCAGACCTTTTTATCAGGAGCTGGTGGAATTCATGAGTTCGGGCCCCATTGTTGCAGCGGTGCTGGTTAAAGACAACGCGGTGGCGGAATTTCGGACCTTGATTGGCGCCACCGATCCAGCCAAGGCAGCTGCGGGAACCATTCGCAAACTCTTTGCCGCATCGGTTGGGGAAAATGCTATCCACGGCAGTGACAGCGATGAAAACGCGACCATCGAATCGAATTTTTTCTTTAGCAGTCTGGAGCGGTTCTAGATGAACCACGCAGCGGTCAGGGATGATGGAGGCGATTAATTTTTTATTGGCGTTAACGTGTAGCCTCTGTCCATCAGGAGTTGGATCACGCCTTTTTCCCCCGGTAAATGGCCCGCTCCCACCGCAATCAGCAGCGCAGATCTGGGCATCAGCGTATCCAGTGCGGCAGCCCATTTCTTGTTTCGATCATACAAAAGTAAATTCAGGTAATTGCCCTGGCTCGGGTCTCCGCTGCGGGTGAGCTCATCAATTTTAGTCAAATCCTGCTCCTTATAAACCTCGGCCAATTGGGCGGTCATTTTTTTATTATAATCCAGGCTGTCTAGATAGTTGACTAGGTCATGCGCTTGGTTAGTGTAGGGGATACTATCGAACAGGCCGGCTTGAAATTCCGCTGTTTCCAATCCGAAGATGGGCTTGCGCTGCGCATGCGCTACTTTCATGATCGCCAGTTCCATGCCATCAGTCGTTGAACAATCTAGACTCTGTTCCTCCAGCAAACTGCTGACAAGCATGGGCTTAAATCTTTCGAGCATACTAAAAGGCAGCTGCGCCGCATGCTGTTCAAAATAACTTTTCACCCGCTGGTAATCCGACGGGCTCAGCAGGTCCGATAAGGTTGTTCCGTTTTTCATCTGCATGTATCCGAAGGACTTAAGCATATTGGCTAGGTCGTCCAACTTGAATTCAAAATAGATCTGGTCCGAGCGCTGCAAGGCTGCCAGCAGGCTATCGCTTATAGTAGCTTCTCCGGCGCAGAGTATATGCATCGTGCCAAATAAATAGGAGGGTTTGTCCAGGTTTTTTCCCGAAATCTTCCACAGCAGCGTATTGGCTAATTTGGCGTGCGCCAAGGGGGTGGAATCCAGATAATTTTTTGGCTTTGGACCTCGCGAAAGGGCAAGCAGCAAAAAAATGGCGCAGAAGCTCCCCGCAGGAAGAAATGTCCGTTTCATGGCTTACAATAATACACAATTCTAGTCTACTGCTGATCGATTCTGCCTGGGGCGCCGAATTCAGCTGTCTTCCTCAGGTCGCTTGGGATTTTCAGCGAGTACGAGAATGGAGTACCCACCCAAAATTTTGGTGCCCCACTTTGTGCTGATCCTGAACAGGAGCTTCCTCAATCCATTGACCAGGGATTGTTTGAAGGACTTATTTTGAAAGGTCGGCTCCGTATAGCGCTGGGCCCGCAGGATAAATCCGTAATCTTTCAAAACACTCTTTATAAATTCCTCGGTGTAGACA
This sequence comes from uncultured Chitinophagaceae bacterium, assembly GCA_963742225.1. Classification (GTDB taxonomy): domain Bacteria; phylum Bacteroidota; class Bacteroidia; order Chitinophagales; family Chitinophagaceae; genus Puia. Next base: position 102,430 of record CAVULD010000012.1, read on the forward strand.
TGAATATGACCTACGCGTCGTTTGGATTCGATCAGCATCTTTTCCCTAAATAGCGTCCACACGCACATGTCCAGGGGGATATGAAAAACCGTATGCGTCGCTTTGGTGGAAACAGTAGCCAGGAAGCCGAGATAATCCTGCACGTGCTCCAGAACGTCGATCACCAACAGAACGTCATAGTGTAGGGTCGGGTTGGGTTCCTGGAGCCAGTCCGCCTGCTCAATCCGCAGCCTGGGCGTTTCTTTAGGTTTGGCCAGGCTGATCGCATCGGCGGATGAATCGAATCCGAAAAACGCCACATGATCGGGCAGTCTCCGGCTGAGCTCCACCAATATTTCCCCGCTGCCGCAACCCACCTCGGCTAAGGTCGCGTAGGAAATAGCGGCTTCGTTCAACAATTGACTGATCAAGGAAGCCTTCCAGGCCGCATCCTCGGCTCCCCAGGTGGGATTATGTTTCAGGTAGGTGCCGTCGTTATAGATGTCCTTCATCATTTTTGCTTTGGGATTGGGGGGTTGATCGCGTGCGAAAGAAGCAGGAGCTTGCTCTCGCAAAAATATTTTGGCGGGCAAGTTCCCTAGATTTCCGCAAATAATACTACATTATATCCCATGAACAGGAATTCCCTTTTGTTAGCTCCCTTGCTGCTCGTTTCGTTAAGTATTTTGGGCCAGAAGAAAAAGGAAGCCTCTGCGGTTACCTCGGCCCAGGAATATTTCCCTGCCGCCGGCCATTGGGATCACATAAACCCAACGGCCATGGGTTTGGACTCCGCGAAAATCCAGCAAGCCATTCAGTTCGCGCAACTGAGCGAATCCAAGTTGCCGCGCAACCAGGATCTGGCCCAAGCAATCACCTTTGGGAAGGAGCCCTTCAGCGACCCTATCGGACCGCTTGCCGACCGGGGTGCGCAAACGGGCATCATCGTGTACCATGGATATATAGTTGCCGAGTGGGGGGAGCCCGGGCGAGTCGATATGGCCAACAGTGTAACCAAGAGCATGCTTTCTACCGTCGTGGGTCTGGCCGTAGATCGCGGACTTATCCGATCGGTTTACGACACCGTAGGCCCCTATGTGCCTGCCGTGGAAGTATACGATCCGTTGCGTGCTAGCGCGGGTCCGGAATCCATGGGGAAGGCGCAATTCCTCTATCCTTTTGCCAGTGCGCAGAATCGGCTCATAACCTGGGAGGTCATGCTTCGCCAAACCAGCGACTGGGAAGGCACTCTGTGGGGCAAGCCCGATTGGGCTGACCGACCCTCCGACAAACCGGAGGAATGGATGACGCGCAAACGAAACCCACCGGGTACAGTTTGGAAATACAACGACACGCGGGTTAACGCCCTGGCCCTGGCTACGACCTGCGTCTGGCGCAGACCTTTGCCCCAAGTACTGCGTGATCTGGTCATGAACCCGATAGGTGCGTCCAATACTTGGATTTGGGCAGGATATCGTAATGCCTGGATCGTCCTGGATGGCCAACTCATCCAATCGGTAAGTGGAGGTGGTCACTACGGAGGAGGGCTCTTCATCAGTGCGTACGACATGGCCCGTTTTGGATTGCTTACCATGCACCGAGGGCAATGGAACGGGAAACAGATCATACCGGAACAATGGGTAAAGCAGGCCCTTACGCCCACGACGGCCAATCCCGGCTACGGGTATATGAACTGGTTTTTGAACACAGACCGAAAATTGTTCCCTGATGCCCCAACTAGCGCCTTCGCCCATATCGGGAACGGGACGAACATGATCTATGTGGACCCCGATGACAACTTAGTGGCCGTAGTCCGCTGGATCCAATCGGATGCCACAGCAGGATTTGTCAAGCGCCTCCTGGAGGCCATAGCCAAATAGGTCGGGTGCGCTCCGAGCAAGCAGTACCTGACTTGAAGTCGGGAGCCCAAAACTCATTCATCCAGTTTGGCGCCCACGCTTTCCCGGAGTTCCTCTAGCTTGGCCTTGTTGTAGGTGATGCGGGTTATGACTACGAACAAGACAGGTACCACAAAGATGGCCAGACCAGTGGCAGCGATCATCCCTCCCAACACCGTCCATCCGATCGTATTTCTAGCCACCGAGCTCGCCCCGGTCGCTAGGGCCAGCGGAAGCACACCCAGGATGAAGGCCACAGAGGTCATTAAGATGGGCCGTAGCCTCAGCTTGACTGCTTCCAGTGTGGCTGTGACTATTTCCACCCCCCGGTCCACCCGCTCCTTGGCAAATTCCACAATCAGGATCGCATTTTTTGCCGATAGCCCAATAAGGGTGATCAGTCCAATCTGTGCATACACACTATTGGATAGCCTGGGAATTAAAGTCAGCGAAAGGATAGCTCCAAACACTCCAATGGGTACGGCAAGAAGCACAGAAAAGGGTACCGACCAACTTTCGTACAGAGCGGCCAGGAACAAAAAGACAAAGACCACCGATAAGGCAAATATGTAGATAGCACTGGATCCCGACTTTATTTCTTGCAGACTGAGGCCGGAGAATTCGTAACCATACCCTTCCGGAAGCATCTTGTCCGCCGTTCGTTGTAGGGCTTCGATGGCCTGGCCGCTACTGAATCCTTGCCGGGCATTTCCATCTACCTCTGCGCTGCGATAGATATTAAAATGGGAGATCAGGGGTGCGCTCTCTGTTAGCTTGTAGCTGACCAGGGTACTGAGAGGGACCATCTGCCCCATGGAATTTTTTACATAATACTGTCCGATGTCTTTGATATCGCTGCGAAAGTTACTATCCGCCTGCGCTACGACGTAAAAATTTCGGCCGTAAATGGTCAGCTGATTAATGTAAGCACTACCCATATACATTTGCATGGTGTTGAATACATCGGCCAAGTTAATCCCTAGCTTCTTACACTTTTCGCGGTCCACGGTCACCTGATAGCCCGGCGTATGGGCGGAGAAAAAAGTAAAAGCCCCGGCTATTTCGGGCTGCTTGTTGGCCTCCGCAACAAAGGAGTTTACGACCCGTTCGAAGGTCTTGATGTCGTCGTTGGATTGGCGTTGTTCGATTTGAAAGGAAAATCCACCCGCATTGCCCAGCCCTGGGATGGCGGGCGGTTGAATCACCACGATACGCGCCTCCTTGATCACGGCCAGGCGCTTATTGAGTTCGGCGATCACGCCCATCAATTGCAGGGATTTGTCTTTTCTCTCGTCCCAGGGCTTGAGCATCATAAAGATGGCGCCGCTATTGGATTTAACGCCGAATGTCAGGGCATTGAGCCCGCCCAGGGCGGCAAAATGCGCGACTCCGGGCACCTCCTTGATGATGTGCATTATACTGTCGATGACCGTAATGCTGCGAAAGGTGGAGCCGGCCTCCGGAATTTCGTAGGTAATATAAATGCGGCCTTCATCTTCGGTAGGAATGAATCCGGTGGGTTTACTTTTAAATAAAAAGTAGTCTCCCACGACTATGCAAACCAGCAGGATGATCGCTAGTGGAGCTCTCCTGATCCAGCCCTTGACCGATTTGGTGTAGGCGACGCTCATCTCTCTGTAGCCTTCGTTGAAGAAATAGAAAAATTTGTTCAGCCCCCTGGATTGTTTTGATATATGTTGGGGCCGAAGTAAAAGTGAACACAAGGCCGGGGTGAGTGAAAGGGCGACAAAGGCCGAGATAAGCACAGAGATCGCGATGGTAATGGCAAACTGCTGGTAGAGTCGACCCACGATGCCAGGCACAAAACCTACAGGAACGAATACGGCAGCCAGGATCAGCGCGATGGCGATGACCGGGCCCGTGATGTCGTGCAGCGCCCGGGCAGTAGCTTCTTTGGGAGAAAAGCCCTGTTCATCGATATAGTGTTGCACGGCCTCGACCACGACAATGGCGTCATCCACAACAATACCAATGGCCAACACGAAACCAAACATGGTCAAAGTGTTGATGGTAAACCCTAGAGGAATAAAGAAAATAAAGGTGCCCACGATGGCCACAGGGATTGCCAAAACAGGTATCAGGGTCGATCGCCAGTTTTGTAAAAAAAGAAAAACTACCAAGGTAACCAGGCCCAGGGCGATCAGTAAAGTAACCACCACGTCATCGATTGAAACCCGGACCACCGACACAGATTCAAAAGGAACCATATACCCAATATCGGTGGGGAAATATTTCTTCATCGCCGCCATGGCCTTGTATACCCCATCGGCAGTAGCCAGGGCGTTGCTTCCGGGAGCCTGGTAAACTAACAAGTAGGAAGCCCGCTTGCCGTCCACGAACGAATTGCTGGCGTAACTAATCTTTCCGAGCTGAACGCGTGCCACGTCCTTTAGGTACACGATGGAGTTTTGATCTGGGTTGGAGCGAATGATGATGTTGCCAAATTCCTGTTCCGTCGTTAGGCGGCTGTTGGTAAAAATCGTGAACTCGAAAGCCGTACCCGAACTTTGTGGCGGGGTAGCGGTCGACCCAGCAGCGATTTGCAGATTTTGTTCGGTGATAGCGTTTTGGACATCATTGACCGTTAGCCCCAGTTGAGCTAACTTATCGGTCTGGAGCCAAACCCGCATACTGAAATTGTCGGCCCTGCTGAAAATGTCGCCCACGCCAGGGACGCGCAGCAGCTGATCGCGTACATAGATATTGGCATAATTGTCCACGAAGGGAACGCTGTGGGTGCCGCCGGGCGAATAGATAGCCACCAGCATGAGGATGCTCGGATTACGTTTGAGGGTGGTTATCCCCAGACGCTGCACCTGGCTGGGTAGGGCCGGAGTGGCAATACCCACCCTGTTTTGAATATCCAGGGCCACGATATCGGGGTTCACGCCAACATTCAGGGTGGCGGTAATGGTCGAAATGCCGTTATTAGAACTGTTGCTCTGCAGATAGGCCATGCCCGGAACGCCGTTCACCTGGGTCTCGATTGCGGTGGTGGTGGTTTGTTCCACGGTCTGTGCATCCGCTCCCGGGAAATTGCTGGTAATCTGCACCGTTGGTGGCGTAATGTCGGGGTACTGGCTGATGGGCATATTGAGGATGGCCAGGGTACCGCAAAGCAGGATGACGATGGAAATCACAATGGCCGTAACCGGCCTTTTCAGAAATATATTGGATGAATGCATAATGAATCTCTTGAAATGTGTTTGGACTTGCCACTAGCCTCGGTCCGGTTTTGCGAGCCCCTTCGGATCCGGTTTATTTTCCCGATGCGGGTTTAGCCGCCGTCAACCTGACCGATGAACTATCCCTAAGTTTTTGCACCCCGTCGGTCGCCACGACATCGCCCTGTTGAAGTCCGCTGCGGACGATAACCTTGTCTCGGATGCGATTACCCAGGCTTACTTTGCGCTGAAAGGCGCGTTCTCCCTGGATAACAAAAACGAAATTCTCCCCCAGCTGCTCCACAATCGCTTTGTAGGGTACCATTAGGCTGTTGGCAGCGGAATTATTTTTCACCCGAATGCTGGTCGTAACGCCAGGCTTTAAAATATTTTTTGGATTGGGAAACAGAAATCGCACTTTGATGGTTCCCGTTTGCGGGTCTACGGAACGGTCAATGAAAAAGAGTCGGCCCGGGTAGGGGTAAACAGATCCATCAGGCAAAAGCACGCTGAATGTGGAATCCTTTTCGGGGCTGGGATTGGCAAGCATCGCCGTGTAGCGGGGAATGTCGGCCTGATCGACAGCAATGTCGACGGCCATGGGGTCGTCCGAGGACAAGCTGTTGAGCAAGGTCTGTCCTGGGCTTACCGCGGCGCCCAGTTTCACCTGGGAAATCCCGATCGTCCCATTGAAGGGCGCGTAGATTGTCGCGTAACGCAGGCTGGTTTGTACGCTCGACACATTGGCCTTGGCAGCTTCCACCTGCATCTTTGCGGCGTCCAGGTCTGCCAGCGCATGATCGAGGATCTGTCTGGCGATAGCGTCCTGTTTGGCCAGGTCATTGTACCGGTCTGCATCCTGCTGAGCCTTGAACAGGTTGGCTTTGGCCACATTCAAATTGGCCACGGCCTGTTGATAGGTACCTTCGTATTGCTGCTGGTCGATGGAATATAATTTCTCTCCTTTACTGACGTGGGAAGCATCTTTAAAAAATATGCCCGTTATGTATCCTGCCACCTGGGGCCGGATATCCACCTCATTTAATGGGGTAACAGTAGCCGGGTATTGGTCGAAATACACAGCCATGGCTTCAGTGACCTCCGACACGTTCACGGCGACGGGCGGAGGCGGGCCTTGATTAGGGGCGTTTGCTCCGCAGGCGCTTAACCCCAGGGCCACCCAGGCAACGGTGACCAGCTGGCAAACTTGCTTCTGGCTACGCCTAAAAGATAATTCACTCATGCGTTAATATTTAATTGTTCCAAGAGCTTTTTGCACATCTAGCTTACTGCTCAGCAGCTGGAATAATGCGTTGGTATAGTTTACTTCTGAGGTACGTAAATCCGTCTCTGCCGTGATCAGGTCGAGGTAGGCTTTCACCCCAGATCGATATTGCAATTGTATCGTATTGTATACATCGCGGGCCATCACCAGATTATCGCGCAGCACCTGATAATCATTCAAGTTAGCCTTGTAGCTTGCCAAGGCTAATGCATATTGCGAATTGACCTGGTTCTTCAGGGACACTTCGTCGTAATCGAGTCGCTGGAGCTGCAACTCGGCAATTTTGATCTCCTGTGTCCTCTTGGTCCCTTGGAATAGAGGAACGGATAGACCCAATGCGAGGTATGAGCTGGGAAAATTTTGGGCGTAGATGTTGGCAATATTATCGTTGTAGAAATTGAAACTGTAATTGCCGAGAAGAAAAATTGATGGTATATATGCCCAACGGTAATATTTCAAGTTGTCGTACTGCAGCCGCTGCATCGTCTTGAGTTGCTGAAATTCGATCCGGGCCTCATAATTGACGTCCTGGGCCGTATCGACAAAAATCTCCTGTTCCATCTGCAGGGAATCGTATTGGAGCGAAAGCTGTGCACTGGCCGGGTAATTCATGAGTTGCTTTAGGTAAACCAATTTTGCCTTCAACATTTCTTCGGTAGCTTTTTTTTCGGCTTTAGAATTGTTTAAGGAAATGGTTGCCCGTTTGTAGTCGGTCTTATCCACCAGACCACCCTGGTATTGGTTATAGGAATCCTTGAGGCTTCTGGCCAGCCGAAGGATATCCTCATCCAACACGTCAATCTGCTTTTGCGTCAACAAGACGTCGTAATAGGCCTTGCCCACACTAACGGTCAGGTCGATTTTATTGCTGGTCGTATTTTGCTTGGCCTGGAGCCTGACGTCTTTGGCAGAACGGCTCGCCAGCAGCACATCCCGATCAAAAATATTCTGTGAAAGCGAGATGGAAGCAAAATGCGAATTGAAAGTACCCGTAGGCACTACGGCTCCTTGGAAAACAGCCGAAGGCAGTTGAAAATAGCTATACGCGGAAAAATTCAGGTTTATCTGTGGGAACCAAGCCGATAGCTTGTCTTTTACCTCGCGGTCCACAATAGATTCATCTAAATACGATTGCTGAAGCACCGGCTGGTGCAGCAGCGCGTATTGGACGCAGTTTTCCATAGTGGCGTCCTGCAGCAGCGAATCAACTGACTTTTGAGCTTGCACCGCCGTGTGAGCTGCCAACAAAATTGCAGCACAGATCAAACCTGCTGTTATGTTGATAAATCTTCTCATATAAGCGTCAGCTATTAAGTGTTCAAAACAGGCAAGCTTCAAGAAATGGCAAAATTAGCGGGTAAACATCGAAAAAAAAACGATCCGGGTGCATTCCTCCATCAAGCCGCGGCCAGGGCCAAATAGTCTTGGGTGGCCAAGGTGTCTCGAATAGGTAAGCCTCAATTTACGATGATCGATCATGTTAAGGCCTCCGTTCATAAAAAAATCGAGTCTACGGACTTATCACGCTTGTGAAGATGTGACCTCCCTACGCCGTGCAATACTTCCTTTGTCCGAACTAATAGCTTTGGGGAGTTTGCTATTTTGTGCCGGTGCCGTACGCGGCTGCGGCACATGGTGGGAAGAATCGCGATGCTCCCGCGATAAGACTTGGGAGGAATAGTCAGGGAGGAAGGTTAGGCAATTAGGCACAAGCATTGGCCCTGCAAGCGGGAAACCTGGGCGGGATCCGGAGCCATGCGAGACGCCAATTAAGGCTCGCTCTGCGTCCCCAGGCAGGAAAACCATCAAAGGAGGAGAAGCAGGCTGCCCGGCTTGGCTTAAGCCAAGCAGCCTGCCCGAAAGGTCATTTCTCTTCCGAAGGGCCTTGGCCCTTGCCCGTCAACTTATCCATAATATGATGGGCTTTTTCTTTTAATTCATCCAATTTTTGGGTCGCTTCTTCACTGAGCTTGCCGGATTTCAAATCATTCCAAACTTCCCCGGCTTTGGCCTTCACATCATCTGCCAATTGGCCGGTCTGGTCCTTCCAGGCACCCAATTTTTCGCCCGCCTCCTGCTGTAATTTGCCGGACTTCAGGTCATCTAGCACAGCGCCCGCCTTTTGCTTTAGTGCGTCGGCCAAGTGCCCTGTCTGGTCTTTTAGGGCGCCTAATTTCTCGCTTGCCTCCTGTTGCAGTTTGCCCGATTTCAGTTCGTCCACGATTTCGCCAGCTTTTTGTTTTAAGGAATCTGCAAGTTGACCCGCTTGGTCCTTTATGGCACCCAATTTCTCGGCCGCTTGATTCTTCAGGTCCGCGGCTCCTTCAGCCAATGTTTGATTTTCAGTCATAAAATAAAATTTAATAATGAACAATACCTGAATTTACGCTCTGCATCTTGATTTCTAAAATTTAATAATGAACAACAGGGGAATCGTCTCGTCACGCCTTGCTTTCATGGAGTAGGTATTTGTCTGCAAAGACATATGTAGTTATTTACCTGAGCATATTCTTTTTTTCCGTACTCTGAATTCCGCTTGATTTCTGGTATCAGAAAGGCAAATTTAATTAATTGTTATGCTATTAGTATTTCAAATTGGACCAAGCAGCCCCCGTGGAGCCAAAATCTTTCCCCGCCCTGGCTGCACCGAAGGGTCTATATTTTGCCAAAGCAGGAAATTTTCGCGTACCAAAGAAAAGTTAAGCAATTGGATGCTCGGGAACCAAATCAAATATGTAAAGGTTCGCTTTAAGATACCCAGCTGCATAACAATAAATACCCTGGAGGCGATTGGTACTCACTTCTCAAACTCGCGACGGGGTTGGCCATCGCCGCCTTGATGGATTGGAAGCTTACCGTTACAATCGTTATCACTAGGGCCGCGAGAGCCGAAAGGACAAATACGCCGGGGCCGAAGATGATACGGTACTCATACTTGTGCAGCCAGTTATGCAGCAAATAAAAAGCTAAAGGAGAAGCGATCACGCAGCTAGCGATCACCATGACAACAAAATCCCAGGATTGGAGCAAATTCAGGAAATTCCAGCACAAAAACGGCAAGACTGGTCTTGCCATAAACCTTCGTCCTATATGCGCTATTGCTTGCCAGCTTAAATTCCCCCTGTATGGCTGCATGCTCCTCCCGATGGAATATCACTCAGCTACTGTGGGCTGTCCGATCCATGGTGATGAGCACGACCTGGTTCAATCTTAAAGTAGGGTTTATATGCAGCGAGTCTTGCCAGCAAGCCCTGACCGTCCTGCAGGATAACTTTCGCTTCCGATGCGCTTGCCGGAACAATGATGTAGCCATACGGCGCCTTTCCATCCCCCAAAGTTGAATTGTCCGGATTTGCCAGCATAAGTCCCTGCGTGCCCGGTTTGAAGCGGGAGTTTTCATCAGATAAATATGGCGCATACAACATATAGTGGGGCATACTTACCGTGATGGGTTCCTTGATATCCGGAGACCCAGGGTATACGCGCATCACAGGCGCAAGCATGTAGGACATCCCCGGCTTTGCCGGGGCCTTGTATACCCCTGTGAGAATGCCTTTGATTATGGAATCTCTAATCTGAACGGCCTGGTATTTCCCAGAAGCTCGCATTGCCGCAACGGCTAAATATACAGGAAAGATCGACCTGGCACCTTCTGGATCATAGCTAATAGGCGCAAAAACATCGTCTCTGAACTCCGTCCATTCCCATTCAGTCCGCGCAATAAAACATATGTAGCCACTTGTGCCTTGATGGGCAACATAATAGCCTTTTTGAGGATCCAACAAATACACAGTGGCATTGCTGCGCAAATGAGGAGGAAGTGCACTTAAGGCGAAATCCGTCTCCAGATCAGCGGGCATTTTTTCAAGCCTCGAACCGGAATTGGCTTGGGCAAAATTCTGCGTATAAACAAGCACAAAACACGCGAACAATACTGCTCTGCAATTTTTTTTTGCTGATCTGGTAGGACTGACCATTTCTTGAGGAATTTAGCCTATGCATAAATGAATAGTCATTTCTCCCATATCCTTACCCACGCAAATAAAGGTAAAAAATAGAAGTGAATTTAAAATCCCCCGCTAAAAGTCCTTGACCCCATATGCGCAGGCTTTCCGGCCTGGAACTGCCTGTCTGTCTTGCCGACGGGGCATAATGGACTTCCAAGCATAAAGTCATGAGCGGGGACAGCATCTAATCGGTAAACAATTGTAATAGATTATGAACTATGTACTATCCGAGAGACGGAACAAGTCCTCAGCTAGACCAATTGTGGTGCATTTAAAGGGGAATTTATGCTCTTTGGGACTACTGCAGACACTAAAAATGAGCAGTCCCTTCGGTGATGAAATGATACAGCCAATCTTTGATGACGATGTCCCATCCCTCCTTACTGCATCTTTCATAGGACTCCTTATCTGGAGTGAGACCTAGATGAGTAAAATGAAGAAGTGTTTTATCCCCCTTGCCTGTTAACTCAAACACCATTTTTGTACCGGTCCATTCATGTGGATCTCTTTTCAGCCAATTAAGGTAACTCTCCTGTATAAGCCATACCACTCGTTTATCTGGAATAAGCTCAACAACTATTTGTTTTGAAAAATGAGACCCAGGATGATGGATCGTAAATTCATCATTCAGATGGCTGGTTCGCCCCTCAAGGTCTTTACCGCCCCACCACTTGGCTACATCGTCCAGAATACATCTAAAAACGTCGGCTGGAGATTTCGCCACTTCGATGGTGGCCGAATAATCGGGTTTCATTGCATTTACTGATGAATTCGACATATCCTTCCGACTGCCCGCTGCAATAAAGCTAAATAGCTTCTCTTTAACAACCAGATCGCAAATCTGGACCAATCGGTCCTGTTCATCCGCGCGTACCGGGCCGTCGTAGGTGTATTGAACACGCGAATTTTCTCCATTGGAGATTATCTCAAAAATCATTTTAGTTCCCGTCCATTCAAAGTTGTCTGTTTTGCGGAAGCTTTCCGTGACCAGCCACACAACTCTTTGATCTGGCACCAATTCAATCACCTTGTTTTTAGAAAAATGCGAGTCTCCGGATCGAAATACAAATTCGTCGTTTAATTTGGCCGTTACACCTTCGACCTCTTCAGGCCACCATTTTGCAACATCATAAAGGAGATAGTTAAAAACTTCCTTAGGGGATTTTCTTACCTCGAAGGCGGTGGTGTAGACTTGGTGGACAATATGGGCCTGGGTTGTTTGGTTTGTCATTTTTTTTCTAGTTAAGTTCCTTTCGTTCTTTAGTTAGTTGGATTTTGGAATCACCGCGACTTTTCTAAAATACCCTATACTCGAACAGTAAGATTGAGAGCTCTGTAACCCTATTTCGTGGGCGCCCTAAAAACGCCTTTCCCGTTTGTCAAATAGGAAAATAGACTGGTTTGGATCCAGTGGGTCCAACCTGGCTCGCAATCCTTGTAGCATTCCACTTCCGGCGTAAGTCCTTCATGGGTGAAAGTTATGTCTGTTATCCCACCATTTTGCTTGAGATCGAAAATTAACCTGGTGTTGGTCCATTCTGTTTTATTCGAATACCAGGGCATATGGCAATCCGTAACTAACCAAACAACTCGTTTATCGGGAACTATTTCTGTAACGGTAAAATTAAAAAATGAATCCCCACTCATCTTCACTATAAATTGATCCTTTGGCTTTTCCGATTTGCCGGTAAATGTGACTCCCCACCACTCCGGTACGTTGCCAATCTTTTTGATCGCTTCCTTTGGCGTAATTTCCGCAGATATACTGCTGGTAAAATTGTTCTTTTTCATGTAATTAGGCTTTTTTAGGTAAAAATAGGGAGATAGTAATCCAAAGTATTGTACGAATCGGAAGTCAACTCGTATAATGTTTGGTGGCGAGTTCGTTCATGCTATTTTGAAGTTCAGTAGGGCTGCATCCCGTGAACCTTTTGAAAGCCTTGAGAAAATGAGATTGATCGTAGTAATAATGATACAGATGTTCCTTTAAGATTTTTAGCTCAACGCCGGTTGAATATACTTGATAAACTTGCTTGAACCGGATTAATTCGGATAGGCTTTTGGGGCCCGTGCCCAAATGTTTCGAAAATTTATTATGAAGCCATCGTGAGCTGTAGCCAGTTTCCTTTTCCAGTTGCACCACATTTATTAGACCTTTGGCGTCAATTATACGCTTAATACAATAATCGAAAATGGGGTCTGAATTGGCTTTATCCAACCGTCTCAGCAAGAAATTCTGCAGGCGCTGCAATTTCAAGTTTAATGTACTTGCCTCCGCTAGTTGGGACTGAATCTCGGCCGCACCACCTCCCACCAGGTCTGAGAGTGCAACTATTTTATTTTTGATTTCAGAGAAGGATAATCGAAAGAACCGATAGGCTCCAAGCGGATTGAATTCGATGATTATGGTTCCGGTCTGCCTATCTTCCTGCGGATCAAGAAGTACGGGTGCGTCGATCAAACCGGTCAAACTTAGCTCGTTTTCATGTTGAATAAAAGGCAGGTCTGCTATATCGGCCACGATCCCGTTTCGATACGTAAACGTCAGTTTGAAATTCGCGTTTGGGACTATCAGTTTTCTATCCAAGACGGGAAGACGGCCACTGCTTTCGAATACACACATTTTGGCAATGTATGGACTCAGCAACGGATGAGGCGTGACCGGAATGAATTGAAACCCTGTCATTTGCTTCCCAAAGTATTTATGCTGCTTTAAAGATAAGCGCGAGCATGGATATTTCCAATACTAGAATGGTTGCAGCGAGGATCAAATTGCCATGGCCCAAGGTAATGACATTGAAGCCACCTCAGTTTATAAAGTGAAAAGTATGGGCGACGAACAGAGCACTATCACTGTGTTTACCCGTGACCATGCTACGGGCAGTATTACCTGGCTGGATGAGGAGATACCTCTAATTATTGACGCTAGGGCACTGGCAGCGCAGTTGACCCGCGAAGGTCACGTACCTATTTAAAGAATTCTTCTCAAATCGAAAAGATGACTCGCTTGCTAATTATTGTTCATTACCAATCGGCACTCACCTAGTTGCCCACCAAACAAAAGAAAGAGCTGAAGTTCCGCTGGAGCTATCTGTGCAACAAGCTCAAATGACATCAATGCCAAATGCACCACCCAATCCGCATACGATATGATCGGTCCAGCCGTTCAGTTCAATCGCAAGGGGATGATTTCATTAGCATCGGGAAAATAAGAAAAAGCCTGAGCTATCGCTCGCCTTTGGATATGTGTAAAATCGCGGGTTGGCTTTGGGACGGGGAAATTCGCGCCCGATTTATTTCGAGCTATTCCGATTAAACGATCTAGATATTTGATAATCAGCATATTAAACAAACATTAAAAAATCGCAATCAGATCGAAACAGCAACCGATGCTGGTTAGCGATGGAGACTCATCACTACCACATCCTAATAATGCCGAATTCCGGCCTTTTAGTGAAGCAAAGCGGTTATTATCTTTATGCAAAAAATCGCAAAAAAAACGATCATCATCACCGGAGCAGAAAAAATTTAAGCCTAAAATCAATCAAATGAGAAATCTAATCTACGCAATCAACCTGTCCTTAGATGGCTGCTGTGACCATACCAAAATTGGTGGTAGTGAAGAAATGCTTCAGTATTATAGAAATTTATTTCGGGATGTTGACTTGATCGTTTACGGACGTGTAACCTACGAATTGATGATTCCTTATTGGCCCGATGTCGCAAAAAACCCTTCCTCGACAAAAGCAGAGGTTGAATATGCGCAAACATTCACCGCCATAGACAAGGTTGTTTTTTCCCGATCATTAAGCAGCGCCGAAGGAAATACGAGAATTGTCCGCACGAATCTTGGGGACGAACTCCTCAGGTTAAAACAGGAACCTGGCAAAAACATTTGCGTCGGCGGTGTAAGTCTGCCCGAGCAATTAATTGCGCTTGGCCTGGTTGATGAATTTAATATAGTCGTTCATCCTATCATTGCCGGGAAAGGAAGACGGTTATTAGAAGATACCTACCTGAAGGAGAAACTAAAATTGAGACTGGTCAGGTCGACGGCCCTTAAGTCGGGATGTGTAGCCCTTCGATATGCGAAACAATGAATTAAAGATCTGCACGAAAATCAATAATAGAATTTCGTATTATGTCTAGCCATTCGATGTCATCAACCCACGCAAAGAAAAAAGTTGCCTGAAAGGAATCAATACAGCTTCTGATAAATGGAAAAGCCATTTAATTGGTCGTCTAACAGGACAATTCCGTAAAAGGGAATTTTAGATAATATCAAAATTCATCTCGCAAAAAAACATCAATGAATCCGATTGAAAAGCAGATAATAGAGACTTGGTTCATCAATCACCGAACTAATTTAATGCTCATAAATTCCCTATCAGAAGAAGCATTAGATTATACTACTTCAAAGCGCGGGGGTGGAACTATCGGACACCAACTTGCCCACATGTACAATGTGAGATTTTGGAAACTTGAGAAGTATGACAAATCATTGATTGGCGACCTTACCACAATTTCGACAGAGGACAACAAAACAATTTCCATGCTTGCAGACTGCCACAAAGTATCAGCAGAACTCATTGGCAAACTTTTAGAGGACGGAATTAAGAAAAATGGAGAGATAAAAGGTTTTAAACGGGGTGTTGTTCCTTTGCTTGGTTATTTTATTTCCCACGAAGGACACCACAGAGGCAACATTTTATTGACATTAAAAAATTGCGGATTTAAAATACCTGAAGAACTTAAATATGGAATTTGGGAATGGAACAAAATTTAATACCCAGCCGCCATGATCAAATGAATTCCATTAATTGCTCCAGAAAGGTCTGGTCCGTCTGATCAAACTCATTGAGCTGCTCACTGTCAACGTCCAAAACCGCGAAGACCATGCCATCTCGAAAAATGGGTATGACAATTTCCGATCGGGATAGGCTGCTGCAGGCAATATGCCCTGGATCGGCCAGCACGTCGGCCACGATGACCGTTCGGCCTTGCTCCCAGGCCCGGCCGCACACTCCTCTTCCCTTGCGAATGCGGGTACAAGCAACGGGACCCTGGAAGGGACCCAGCACCAGTTCGTCTCCTTTAAGCAGGTAAAAGCCGACCCATAACCACTTAAATTGCTCTTTTAGCGCTCCGGCCATATTGGCCAGATTGGCAACCAGATCCGTTTCTCCCTCTAGCAAGGCCTGAATTTGGGGAATGATGGTTTGGTATTGTTCCGTCTTGGTGCCTGAGGACACCAGTAAATCTTCTGCCATGGCATGCTTTTTTTTTCAAAATTAGCGTTTGTTGCAGAATTGAAGTCGGCTGTGCTATAAGCCTGTGAATTCGATACCTAAGCCGGGCCGGTCGGAAATCCACACTTTGCCGAAATCATACCTTAGGCCCAGGGCAAGATCCTGGTCCAGCAAGAGCGGCCCATCCATGTCAACGTAGTCCAGCAAGGGAAGCAATTGGCCGATGGCTGCGCTGCCCACCGTCGATTCATTCATGCTGCCTACCATGACCGTCAACCCGAGATGGCGGGCTCGGTCGATCATGCGCAGCCCCGGAGTGAGGCCCGCGCATTTGGTTAGCTTTATATTTACCCCATGGAAACAACCGGAGCATTTTTCCACATCCGACTCCCCTACACAAGATTCGTCTGCCAGTAAAGGCAAAGGAGATGCCCCAAAAAGGGTCTTCATCCCGTTCCAGTCGTCTTTGGCCAAGGGCTGTTCGACGAACTCCACCCCGTAGGTTTGCAACAGGGGAATTTTTTCTAGTGCTTCCTCCAGGGTCCAGGCCGCATTAACGTCCACGCGGAAAGGGGCATCGGTATGTTGGCGCAGCGCTCGAAGAATCTGGAGATCTTCGCTGCTACCAAGTTTTATCTTGTAAATAGGCCAAGGCTTGGCACGGATCTTTTCGATCATTTTATCCACGCTATCTATTCCAATAGTGTAGTCCGTTAGAGGCCCCGTTGATATGTCCAGATTCCAAAGTTGGTACAGGGGCTTTTGTTTCATTTTACCCAGCAGGTCCCATGCCGCCATGTCCAGGGCGCACACCAGAAAGGGGTTATCGGGAAATAGATGATGCAGGAAATGCCAGTAGCGATGGGGTTCGGTAAAAGCAAATTGCTCGATTGCTTTTTTCTTCTTTTCCAGATCGGCCACCATCTTAGCTACCGAGATATCGTAATAGGTAATCGCCGGAGCTTCCCCATATCCCTTCAGGCCCAGGTGATCAAGCTCAACGATCAGGGTTGGCTGGTGCGTCTTGGTCCCCTTGGAAATGGTGAACGGGTATTTGAAAGGTAGTTCAAAAGTCCAGTATTGTACTTTCATGTGTTAGGCTCCTGCTTGGACGTTATCGACCGCTGGCATGAATATAGGTTTTCAATTCTTCGTTGAACCCCTTACTCTTGATTAAGTCCTCGAGCGACAGATGCATGCGGTATTTCCAGTAATTCTTAGGGTTAGCCGGAACGTTTATGCGTTCGTCGTGTGGGTTTTCCCGTCGAAGGGATTCACTCATGCCCAAAAGATCCTGCAATTGGAAAATGCTCCACATGGCGGGGGAATACAAATGTTGAATCACAATGGCTTTATTGATCCAGGGTTCGCAAAAAAATGGCGCATCGCCCCATTGACCCAGCTCATGATTAAAAAATCGTTGGGTTCTCCCCCGGTCCTCTTCCCACCAACCGCGAATCGTACTCATATCATGGGTTGACGGTGTGACCACGGATAAATAAGGGGCGTCGGCCGGATGAAAGAATTCCCGGGTTGGATCTTTAGGCATGCGCTGGATTTCCAGGCTCAGGATCCCCAGCTGTTTCATTACGTCGGGTACACAGTCTGGGACCATTCCAAGGTCTTCACCGCAAACTAGCATATTGGTTGCCCGTTTGAGTGCAGGCAATTTCTTCAGGGCTTCTTCCCGCCAGAAATGATCTTGGCGCCGATAGAAGTAGTTGATATAAATATCTTTCAATCTTTGCTGGGTATGCCAATCCAAATACCGAAACGATTGGGTACTTTCCACCGCTATTCTGAAATGAAATTGCTGGTGGTTGGAGCCCTCCGCCTCAAACAAAATGACGTTGGATAGTAAGTCAAATAAACCCTCTTTTATTTTGTGATGGTGCTCATCTTGTTCCAACCCGGCAAAATGCGCCTCCACTGCTCTCTGGGTGGTGAATTCTGGTTTCAATTCAAATATTGCCGTCCCGTGGTCAACAAGAAAAGAGGCCTTGACCATGTCGGAATCGGATCCGAAGAGTTCCCACAACACCGCCTCGGTAATAAAGGGTGCGGTAAACCGATGCCGATCAAAAGCTGCCGTGTTGGACCCCAACTCGCTCAGGGTCACCGGCAGGGCAGGATCAAAATGGCCCATCAGTCCCTCCACCGAAGTCAATGGAATGCTCCAAATCCGGAAGAATCCCAAGATATGGTCGATCCTAAAAGCGTCAAAGTAGTGTGACATCTGTTCAAATCGCTTTTTCCACCAGCAGAAACCATCCTTGGCCATTTGTTCCCAATTGTAGGTTGGAAATCCCCAATTCTGGCCTTTGATCGCGAAATCGTCCGGTGGGGCACCGGCCTGCACGTCGAGGTGATAAAGCCGGGGTTCTACCCAGGCGTCGCAACTGTAGCGATAAATGCCAATGGGAATGTCTCCTTTGACGATGACCCCCAGTTTATGCGCGTAATGAGTGGCTTCACGCAGCTGCATATGCAAATGAAATTGAATAAAATATTGCAGGGCAATCGCGTTGTAGTGCTTGGCCTTCGGAGAAACGAATTTTTCAATTCCCGATTGGTCATATTGGCTGTAGATTTTCCACTTCGAAAAATCCGGCGTTTCGTTGCGGTCTCTCAGATAACAAAAAGCGGCATACGGAATCAACCAATGCCGATTTTGTTCAAAAAAGGCATTGAACTCTTTGTCCTGAAGAAATTCCTCTTTCATCAAGCCAAACAATTCCTTCATCACAGCAATCTTGGTCTTCATCACCTCCTCGTAATCCAAATCTGCCGCCTTGTCGAGGCGTTCTTGTTTGTCTCGCAATACCTTTACGACGGAGGCGTATTTTTTCCCAGCCACTTTGGCCAAATTGACGTAAATAGGATGCAAAGCAAAAGCGCTGATCGCCGCATAGGGGTATGAGTCCAGCCAGGAAAGTGAAGCCGACGTGTCGTTTACCGGAAGGATCTGTATAAGTTTTAGGCCGGTCTTTTTAGCCCATTCGGCCAACAATTTAAGGTCTTCGAATTCCCCCACGCCAAAGGAATCTTTGCTGCGCAAGCTAAACACCGGAATGGCCACTCCGGCCCCTCTCCACGTGTTGTTGGGCAGATGCACAAAACCATCGTGCAGAATGGTTATCTTTTTTTTGTGCGCATCTCCGTGCAGTATCCGGTTGGCTCCCTGTTCGTAATGCAAAAAGTGCGATTCCTTGGCGTCCCAGACGCCATATTTGTAAGCTACGGGAAGAGACTCCTTGGGTAATTTCACTTTGCATACCCACCAATTGCCTTCCAAGAACATGGGCTGTGGCGAAAGGGTGTCCCATTCGCCTAAAGCCTGATTGCTACCTATTAAACAAAGTTCTTCGTCTTTTTTGAGCAGGGGAGCTTTGACTTTAAATTCGTGGGTGTAGGATTTGACTCGCTTTCGTGTTTCGGCAAATTTATGTGGCCGAAGCAGGGTTTGCTGAAAAGGCGAGGTGTAAAAGCAGTTTTCGTATTCCCCAGCATGATTCCAGGTATCGAGTACTTGAATTTCTTCCACGCCTGGCAGATTCGGATCGATCAAACGGTCATCTCCCCATTCCGAGATAAGCATGCCGTCTGCATTTTGGAGTACATAACTGTATCGTATCAAGTCCGTCCGGGATTCGGAGAGCTCCAGCGTCCCACCCCAGAACTCTTCACTCACGAAGTGCAAGGGAAGAGGTCCACCCTGGGGGCCAGCGTGATTCAAAGCGCCAATGTTGCCCGTAACGAAAATGGATTGTCCGACCTGGGTATGAAACCTCAAATAAAACTGGATTTTCATCTCGAGCTTGATTGTTTATACGGTGAGTCTTTCGGCTCCTAAATAGATCTGGCTACCAGGCTATTTGTCTCGGAATATTGCATACCCTAACCGGGCGAATTTATACCAAAACGATGAGTTAAAAAGAATATTTCGTGGTTATTCACCCCGACAAATGATTTTGTTATATTTGCCCATCAATTTTCTTCTGCATGGAAAATAAAAAGAAATCATCAGCTCTGTATTGGTTCCTGTTCCTCGTCGCTGTAGCCGCATTTTTCGGTTTGTACCAGGTTATCGGCGGCGTTTCTATTTTGGTGTTGCCTTTCGTTTGTACTTGGTTTGCAAAAGCCCTAAATATCATATAGACCGGTCGGGCAAACTCCGCTTTATGCACCTGCACCTTTAGTGGTTGTCCACTTTGACAAATCGCTTTACGATCTGCGTATCGCTTGCGCGAATAACCAGAAAATAGACTCCCGCAGCCAGCGCTGATACTGGCAATTCAATCTTGTTATACCCGTCTGAAAGTTCATGATATCCCACATAGAGCCGCTGCCCATAAGGGTTATACACGAGGATTTCGGCAGAGGAGGATTTTTTAGCAAAGAACAGCAAATTCACTATATCGCTGGAAGGATTAGGCTGTAGGCTAGTCAGTTCCAACCAATAGTCTGCACTGCGGGTAAGTGCCACCACCGAGGAATAGGCGGTGGAGCCGTCTGCGTATT
The DNA here is from genome assembly GCA_963742225.1 of uncultured Chitinophagaceae bacterium. GTDB lineage: Bacteria > Bacteroidota > Bacteroidia > Chitinophagales > Chitinophagaceae > Puia. The sequence goes on from CAVULD010000012.1 coordinate 122,554, forward strand.
TGAGTTGAAGCCGGTAATAGATTGTCCCCTCCTTACTCTGGTCATCGGAATACCCAAAGTCGGTGTTCGCCCCCGTCTGCATGACGCCTACGGTGGTGTAACTAACCTGGTCCATCGAACTTTCCAAGCTGAAGGCCGCAATGGAGGACTGGGGATAGATTTCCCAAGTCAATAAAGCACCCTGGTTGGTAAGCGCCCCCGTAAAGAATCGTAATCCGCTTGCTGCCAGAACGCTGCAGACGGGAGCCGTGGCGTTTGCGGGGACGTAACCCGCCTGGGCTGCTCCTGAGGCTCCAGGTGTTGCGCCGTTGGAAGCCCCACGACAAGCTGCTTTTAAATTATTGAGGGAAACGATTCCATTGGAGCCGCCCGCAACGGCCGGAGTTACTGCAGCGGGAAAACTCGCCCCGGCGGCCCAAATGATTCCCCCGCCGCCACCACCACCAGGACCTGTACAGTCGTTGATCGCGTAACTCGCATCCGAGCCCCTGGCGCCCAAGGCTTCGGCATTAATACTACCTGTTATCTGGGAGGCATTTAGGATAATCGTACCGCCGGCACCTCCTCCACCTCCCCCGTCACCCTGGGCGGCTGTATCGGGCGTATTGGCCGCATTGAGTCCGGAAAATCCGTTAGCCAGGATGGAACTCCCAGCGCCGATGATGACCGGAGCTGTAACGATCGCAATCCCTCCCCCATTTCCACCGGGAATGCCCACCGCATTATTTTCGTGACCGCTCCCACCGCCACCCCCTAAAAAAATGCGGTTTACCGCGGCGGAATATCCATAGGCTGAAAGACTCAATCCTCCTATACCCGGGAACATACCGTGACATTGGAAGGCGCTCTCCCCGGCGCGCGTACCTCCATTCCCACCGGCTCCAAAATTGCCTCCCCCCGCCCCACCTGCGTTGTTGTTGTTACCCCCACCCCCGCCGTCGGCCTGCTTTCCCATCCCGTACTGTTCATTGAGCAGGTAATAGGCAACGCCTTCTCCCTTCATGCCGCCGGTATGAAAATTGTCGGACGGTGGAACGGAGAGAAAATAATCACTAACCGCAACCGCAAAGGAGCAATTGTATGGAGGCACGGGATAGTTGACCAGTGGGCCCCCCTGGTAACCCAGTCCACTCACGTCAATGGTTCCGTTGAGATATACCGTGTCGGTTGCTTCGAAGACGGCAATGCCACCCGTTCCAGCAATGGGGTCCCAAGCGTTGGCTGTTACGGTACCGCTAACGGTAACGGAGGCATATACGGGGACCGATACCAGCTGGACCTGCTGGGTGGGATCGTAGGTATTGAGCAATTGAAATTTCAGCGTGACCGTATTTGCCGACACGCTGCATATGTAATTGAATTCGTAGCTACCTACGGCATTGGGGGCGGTGATGTTACCAAATGTGGAGGTATTGGATCCGTCAATAGAAGCCCCTTTCATCTGTATGATCAGCACTTTGGAACCGACGCCAAGACCCGCGGTGCTGTTGAGTGTAAGTGTATTGGCAAGGGTGCTTATCGCCGAAACTTGGTAGTAGGCATTGACTACTCCAGAAATAGTTTGGCTTTCCGCTGGAACGATTCCAAACAAACTAACGAGCAAGAGAAGCCAAACAGCTTGACGGTCTTTCATGATAGGCATTGGGGTCTCCGCCGGGCTAGGACTTCCGTGGGACCTTTCAAAAATACAATAAGATGTGGCAAAATGCAAACGATTCCTTTGTTATAAATTGATTTATAATCAGCTATATATGCCCTTCCAGCCCAAAATTCTTGGTACATTTAGCGTTAAATGCACGCCGCCGATGCCGAACGATGTTGACCCATACCTGACCCGAATGCACACCCATCAAGGGCATATTAGAACGCTTCAAAGCCAACAAAAGTGGATGGCTCTTGGGCGGTTGGTCGTTTTTATCCTACTAGCGATCTGCTTATATCTAGCCATGAGAGAAAAAAAGACCCTGTATTATGCAGGCGGCCTTATCGCCGCTTTTGCTTTTATCGCGCTGGTGGTGGCTAATTGGAGGATAAACGATCACTTGGACTTGGTGAAGAAATTGCTCTATATAAATGAGAACGAGAAAAAGACGCAAGGCCATGGGGCCAATGGATTTGATGATGGACGCAAATTTCAAGCCCAGCAAGGCTATCTAGAGGATCTTGACATATTTGGCGCTGGCTCCGTCTTTCATGTTTTGAACAGGACCACCACACGGGAAGGCGAGAATAGACTCTCCTACTTGCTAGCCAATCCCTTGCGCAATCCGCAGGAAATGCAGTCTTTCCAAAAGGCTGTCCAGGAGCTGCAGGGGCAAATCGATGGACGTCAAATGCTGACGGCCGTTGGGCTAATGAACCAGCACCCGGAATCCAGCATGGAGGGGTTGCAAACCTGGCTGGAAACCACAAACTACCTAAGTGGCAAACCCTGGGTTCGGATTATTCGTTGGGTCCTTCCTTTGTTTAGCGCAGGGGCGGCGTATTATTACCTGGATACCGGCCGGTATTATGCTCTCCTATTGGGTATTTTACTCGCATTTCTGCTCATTACCTGGTTTGGAGGGTACATTATGGGCCAGCACGAACTGTTAAGTAATAAGTACCGGTTACTGCGTCAGTATGCGGCCATCTTAGAGACGTTTGCCCAGGTGCAACCAGGCTCATCCACTGTTTTAACCCAATTAGGGCAAGTAGCGACCAATGCGCATGACGAAATTCGAAGACTAAGCAGGCTTTCCCAGGCCTTTGACCAGCGCCTAAATAAGCTGGTGAATGTGCTCCTGAATGCTTTTTTTCTCTATGATTTGCACCTGATGATCTCCCTAGAACGATGGAAGGAAGAGAATAAAAACCATTTGTTGAAATGGATTACCTGCGTAGGCGACATCGAATTCTTTAATTCTCTGGCCAGCTTTGCTTACAATAACCAGAAATACACCTACCCCGTAGTCCTATCGGGTGTCGCCCAGATTCAAGCGAAAGGACTGGCCCACCCGCTCTTGGCTGCCCAAGAACGCGTGGCCAATGATTTTTCAATAGGAGTTCCCAGCAAGCTCCAATTAATTACGGGCTCCAACATGTCTGGGAAGACGACTTTTCTGCGCACGGTTGGCGTGAATCTTATCCTCGCCCAACTGGGAGCTCCGGTATGCGCTGAACGGTTCTGTTTTGCACCTATGGGTATCCTGTCCTCCTTGCGCATCAATGATTCGCTGCTGGAACGTACGTCCTATTTTATGGCCGAACTAAAAAAATTGCATTCCATCGTGGCCAACCTCCGCCCCGATACGCCGCATTTGGTGCTAATCGATGAAATATTGCGGGGGACCAATTCGGAAGACAAGACCCATGGCTCCGAAAAATTCATCGCCAAATTGCTGGAGGGGAACTGCCTGACCCTCTTTGCTACACACGACCTCAACTTAAGTAAGATGCAAGCGCAGTTTCCGGGCCAAGTTGCCAACTATTGTTTTGAGAGTAATATCGTGGATGGTGTTTTGACTTTTGATTACCTCCTGAGGCCAGGCATTGCAAAAAATAAGAATGCTTCTTTTTTAATGGCCAGCATGGGCATTATTTAGCTAGTTGCTTTATTCGACTAGATGAGATCTTTTCGACCGGCACCAGGGTAATCAACCTTCATGCAAAAAAAACACGACCCATTACAGGTCGTGTCGAATTCAAAGGTAAGAAGTTTGAGAGCCTAGCTCAAAACGCCAAGTATTGAAAGTTATTTGATTCGTAAATAATTCCCGACAAACCTGCGTTTGCGGTTAATATTCCACAAATCCACAGATCCGAATGATCTTTTCCGACCACTTCCCAGACTAACGTTTGTGGCTAATGTTTCTCTAACTTCTGCTACCAGTTTGTCCAATAATTCCTGTTCCATCCGTACAACGGAAGGCATGACATCACTTTTCATAATGTATTTCCTTTTTTAATTTAACAATAAAACTCTGAGCAAACGCGAGAATAAATCACCAAGAATCGTTAGGAAGAAAGTGCAGTTTAGGTCTCTAATGGTTAGTACTACCAATGCTCAAATCAGGTGCAAATGTACTACATTTTATCGAACTGTGCAAGCCTTTTCGATAAACAGGTGTAAGCGACTGTATAACAGTCTCGTATAAAGCATTTAATTTACTTACCTGATGGACTGGTGGGGCTTATTTGCCAAAAATGTGTCGCATAATGTAAGATCATCAGACTCTTAGAACAGAGCCCCAGGCGCAACCAAGAGGTCGGCACAAGACCTTGCCAATGGATCATAGAGCGAATAACCTGGGGTATGTCCGCAGTATACCCAGAATCAGTTATGTCGGATTCCGATTTAATCTCCAAGTTGCGCAGCAATCGCCACCATTTGTCGTATACCAATAGGTTTCTGAGGCTTGCCACCCCAAATTTGAACAGAAAATAGAAGCTTTCCGGGATCTCGACAGGCCGCTGCAAGTGGCAGTCTACGGAAACCTGCTGTGAGCCCATGCCAATACAGACCAGGGGCATGGGAATATATGCCGATGAGCCGGCCTGGAGGCGCCGAACATAAAAATCAATATCTACTAGCCATTTCAATTTCGAATCATAATATAGCCTACGATCATTGCGATGCAGTACCACACTGGGATGTCCGATCACATTGGTGGCAAATAAGGTAAGCGGATTGGCTTCTAGCATTCGATGACGAAAAGATGAAAGGTATATTTCACGGGCTTGGCCAGTTTCCAAAAAAATGCGGCGAAAGGCTGAAAAGATAAAATCAGAAGATGAATTGGTTTTCAATGTGTTAGCAAACAATTGTAGGCTATTCTCGTCCGCCAGCCAGTCATCGTCATGCATGAGTTTTATCCATTGCCCGGAGGCCTTTCGTATGGCTTCATTCCAATTTTCGGGTGTTCCCAGCGGCGTTGGGTTTCGATAATAAGCCAGATCCAATTGGCCCTCGTATTGGCGGCACAATTTCCTGACTTCCTCATCCGGGCTGTCATCGGTCACCACTACCTCAAAATCCCGGAAGCGCTGGCATACCACCGAATCCAATAAGCGTTTTAAAAACTCGGCATGCTTATAAGCGGGTATGCAAAGAGAAAACAATTTCTGATCAGCCATAGTAAATCAAACAAGTTGGTGATGCGACGCAAAGGCCAATAGTTGCTTAAAGCCAGCAAAATTAGCATAAGCCACATTGATGACCCGCAATTTCTCGGTAGCTCCTACCCAGGCTATGCAGAACCTCTTTTTGTGAACAAATATTGGCGTATTGGCAAATTTTTAGCCATTTGTAGCACAAGAATTGTAAGGTATTGAACTAACAACGCTCAATCATGGTCATTAAGTTCAACAAGAATATTCAATTTACCCGTCTGGTAAAGGCTGATGGCAGGCTCAAAGAATTTAACTTCAGAAGGGTTAATGGGCTACATGATTCCGTATTCACCGTGGATGTGAGTGACGACCGTGGATATCGGATCATGTTTAAAATGACTCAAATCGAAGGACGATGGAAACTGGTGGATCAGCCTTTGCCTAGCTGGATCATTGAAAATGAAGCCAATTTTAACGACCTCATTGAAGAAGAGCTACGACTCAGCCAATAATTTCCCAATATTTTTAGCTATTTTAGTAGCCGTGCGCTGCATCCCCCGCTTGGGTCGTCCTTTAGGCCCTGGGGAGAAATGATGTAACGTATGCAAAATCAGGTGGTTAGATTCACAGCAACCATATTGAAATTCGGCCAACAGGGGGAAAAAACCGGATGGTCCTATATTGAAATACCGGCCAAAATTGCCAGCCGCCTGCTTCCTGGAAGCAAGAAGTCCTTTCGGGTAAAAGGAAAATTGGATGCTCATGCGATCACGGGCGCGGCTTTGCTGCCCATGGGAGACGGAAATTTTATCATGCCCCTAAAAGCCGAGATGCGCAAATTGCTTCGCAAGCAAAAGGGGGCATCGCTCAGTGTGCAACTCGAAGTTGACGCCAAACCCGTAGCCTTGTCCAAAGAACTCCTAGTTTGTCTTCGCGAAGAGCCGGAAGCAGACACTTATTTCAAATCCCTACCGCCCTCCCATCGGCTTTATTATAGCAAATGGATTGAATCCGCTAAAACAGAACAAACCCGAACAAAACGCATAGCTCTCGCGTTGACCGCGCTATCCCAAAAACAGCATTTTGGCCAAATGATCCGCTCGATCACCCAGCCAAGGATCGGGCGCAGCTTATGATTTCCCATGACTGGCTAAGCATTTGTAAACCTGATTGGAGACATAATTCAGATTTTGTATTTTCTAAATGTCAAGTTGAAGCGCCATGCAAACAAACCATTTTATTCGCTGTACGCCCCACCTGCCCGTAAAAGACCTGAGGCAAACACTCAGCTATTACCGTGATAAGCTCGGATTTTTCAATGAATGGACATTTGGCGCCAAAGATGGCGGAATTAGGCGGGATGAATTACGCCTACTTTTCGGTGAAGACCCCGAGTTTGCTGTCGACGTAAACAACAGCAAGCACTGCTTGCCCCTGATGTGGTTCGTTGCCAATATCGATGCGATCTATCTAGAATTTCAAAGCAGGCAAATACCTATTGCTAGTGAACTAAAACATTACAACTATGGGCTGCGGGAATTCGCATTTGTTGATATCAACGGCTATTACATACGCGTAGCAGAAGCTACAGCTGAACACTAAGCAGGACCAGTTACCAACAACCTGCGTAGAGATTTAAAGTCTCTTCCCACAAAGCTTCTTGTGTTTCCCAACGCAGAAAAAAGCAGAAATCCTGCAGATTAAGAACGGCGAAGCCATGCCTTCCAATTTCTGTTTAGGATTTCTTCTCCCTGGTTGTTGCACCGACAGGTCTTTAGGCAGCCGATACCGGTTACGTCGTCAATTCATCAATTCTATTTATATTTCGCAGTCCTTTGATCATTAATCACGCCCTTCCAGTTGAGGCCATAGCCAAAATCATACCTATGGCCTTCCATATCTTTATAGCACCGCATATCTAGCGGGACGTCTTCTTTTTGCTCCTCCACAGTCTGCATATCGGCAGGCATTTGCAGAGGCAGCAAACCTGAGGGTTCAGCGGAGCCTGATAGTATATCAAATAGGGCTTGATCCTGGACACCAAAGGAAACGATCAGCCCATCCACGCTCGATTCAAATTCAGCAACAACGGCAGGGTTGGATAATGCCATGCAAACAACGACTGGTTTGCCATTCATCGCCGCCTTTGTATCTAGTATAGCCTTAAGATCTGTATAGTTGCTAGCCGTCGTAGTTTTGCCTTTGTAGGAGCGGTTAGAAATCGTTGAATCCACTACGGGATCCCCGGCTGCAATACTCTTTTCTCTTGCCGCGGTGGCCGTATACGGGCCATATTGAAGGCTGATTGGAACATATCCATTGCCCCCAGTTTGTCGATCCTGTTTGCTGTACCCGGGGCCGCCCGATGGCCCTTTTACAAAAACAATTGCCATGTCCGCTTTCGTTGGGTCCTCGGTAATGGTGTAATATTTTTTTAGAATTTCCATATTCACAGGATACTCAATCCGCTCAGCAGTGGTATTTCCAAAAAAATCCCTTGCTGCAGGTACGAGTCGTTTGGGAACGTAAATCGTTTTGGACTTTCCCAACGGCAATACATTCCCCTTATTCTTGAGCAGCACAATGGATTTTAATTGCGCCTCGTAGCCGGCCTTCATAAAGGCAGCATTGCCCACAACCTTTGACGATAGGGCTGGGTCGAGATACGGGTTCTCAAATAAACCTACCTGGAAAATATTGCGTAGCAACCGCACAGCGGAACGCTCGAAACGTTTGCGCATAAACTCCTCTCCATGTTCCTTTACGCCCATCTGGTAGGCCTCTAATACGGGCGCTGCCGCATTGTTGCCTCCAAACTGATCAACGCCCGCCATCAATACTTTGTAATGGCGCTCGGCTACAGAAAGCTTTTCCACCCCCCACGGCTTCCCTGCAAATAGGTCTGGGGTCTTCCCCTCATCGGCGGTAATCAACCAATCCGTGCACACGACTCCATCATAGCCATATTTATCACGCAGCAAGTCCGTGATAATGTACTTACTATAACTATTTCCCACATTTTCCCCGTATTTTTTGTCCTGACCATAAGATATGGTATAATAGGGCATTACAGCCGCAACTTTTCGCGTTTTTCCATTCAGTTTAAATGCCCCATCGACAAAAGGAGTAAGCAGAGTTTGAAAATTGTTCCCCGGGTAAACCGCGAATTTGCCATATGCATAATGTGCATCACGGCCTCCTTCTTCTGGGCTGCCGCTTGGCCAGTGCTTTACCATCGCATTGACACTATGATAACCCCAGCCGTTGGAGATTTCTGCAGAACCTGTTGAGGTCTGAAATCCATCCACGTAGGCCCTGGCCATATCGGCAGCAAGCTTGGGATTTTCTCCAAATGTGCCGTTGAACCTACTCCAGCGCGGCTCAGTCGCCAGATCCACCTGGGGAGACAATGCCGTGGTAATACCCAAAGCGCGGTATTCTTGGGCTGCAATGGACCCAAAATTCTCCACGATCGACGGATCAAATGTGGCCGCCATGCCAATCGATTCAGGCCACATCGAAATAGTTCCCCCTGCCCCCAGGTTATATTCCGTTGTTGCCACAACACCATTACGTGGATCAGAACTATTATTGGCAGGAATGCCTAATCCCAATCCTTCTACAAATGCCTGAACGTTGTTATTCCATTTGGCGGCCACTTCAGGACTGAGCACCCGAGTCACCAGTATATGCCGAAGGTTGTCGTCTTTTAAAAATTTCTTTTGCTGATCGGAAATATCGTAAGGTTGCATGCCGCTAGAATCTAATGGCTTTCCGTTATACGTCCCAGCTCCGAATCCTCTTGCATTGGCCGGTATGGCTTGGTGGGCACTGTACAACATCAGTCCTGCGATTTGTTCTATGCTCATTTTGCTGGCCAGGTCCCTTGCCCTAACATCAACCGGCAGTCGCCAATCCTCATAAGGGTCGAGTTTCCCATTTTTGTTCAAATCTTTGAATTTGAGCCCATCAACCGTAAGGATGGAAATGCCTGAAGCAGTCGAATATCCAAGGGTCGGTCCATTGGCATTTGCTACGGTTCTAAATTCCGTACCCGTTTGATTTTGCCCAAAGCTGCCTAATGCAGCATGAAAGAACACCCAAAAGCAACATGCGGTTTTTGAAAATTTAAAAGAAACCATATGACTAACTATTTATGGTGGAAAATGATGTGTTGATCTTCCTTTCGATTGCAACCCCAATCCTCATCAATCAAAAATTCAAATCCAGACCCAGATTGCCTTTGGACCCATTCAACCATTCGGTGCTCTTGCACGTTCCTTTGAACGTCTTTTTTGAGTCCCATCTCGAGTTAGGTCCTAGGCCGTTAATACCTCAGGCCAAACCCAAATCTATAAAGGGGATCATTAGAATCATATGGGAGATCCTCCTTTTGGTTTCTCACTGCCTCCATGGATGAAGGCAACTCTATAGGTAAATTACCCTGCGGGGAAGCTTTTCCAAAAACTACGTCCAGAATGGCCCGGTCACTAGCCCCGAAGTTGGCGATTAATCCGGCGCTAAGCTGAGAAATTTCAGGTATTACGGCTGGTCTTTGCAAATACAGGCTTACGATCGTAGGAACCTTCTTTAACAGGGATAGAATTTGTGACTTTTGAGGCTCTTTAAAATCCAAGTCGCCGTCATGCATAAGACTCTCCACAAGGCCTTTCCTCGGGATATAAGGCGTTTCTAATCGTATAATAGCAAAATCGGCATCGGAAGCACTGTCGACCACCGTTGCATATTCAGCAGCTATTTTTTTATCAAAGCCCTGTACATAAATCTTCATTTGCCTGTGCAAGGGAAGGGCAGGTTTTCCCTGCAGGGTGTCGTTCTTCAAGAGGACCAGGGATTTGCGTTGTGCCTCCTCCCCTTTTTCGAGAAAATCCTTTCTTCCGACTGTTTCCACCGCTTTTTGCACATCCACGAAAGGATTGTCAAACAATCCCAATCTAAATTTATCCAGCATGATTCTCCTAACTGATTCGTTTATTCGTTGCTCTGTGATTTTTCCGCTCTTGACCAAGGCGACTAATTTTTCGGGTATCGTCTCTCCGCCTATCTGGTCAATACCGGCGTCGATGGCTTTAGCTAACCGTTCCTCGGGGGAAAGATTCATAAGTCCATGCGCCGGAGGCTTCATCACCCAAATGCCCAGAATGCGCATTCCGGAAATGGCACCCCAATCCGAAGTTACCACCCCTTGAAAATGTAAGCTGTCCCTCAGCAACCTGGTTGTCAGATCCTTATTGAAGATAGGTCCCAGGTCTTCGGCTGTTATATGCATAGGTACGCCATAGCCCACCATGATTTCCGAGACTCCAGCGGCCATTGCAGCTTTGAAAGGAATCAGGTGATAGGCAAAATTATTCCCCGGATATACCTGTCCCTTTTGGAATTGAAAGTGCGGCTCCAATCCTTCTTTCTGAGGTCCGCCACCTGGAAAATGTTTGGCCACGCAGGCCACGCTTTGGGCAGTAAGACTATCTCCCTGAAATCCCTTGATGTAAGCGGTAATCAACTTGGAAACCAAAGTCGCATCTTCCCCAAACGATTCGTTGATTCTTGCCCACCTGGGCTCGGTCGATAAATCAACCATCGGGTGCAACGCGACCCGGATGCCAACGGACAAATATTCCTGCCTTGCGATATCGGCAAAAGTGTGGACGAGCGCGCTATCCCCAATGGCAGCCAAACCTAGTGGCTCGGGCCACAACGAGAAATCGCCTGCTGACATGCTTGCCAACACGTTTGAAGCAAAATGATTTCTTGGATTGGACACCAAGGTAACCGGGATCCCCAGCCGCGTTTGCTCCGCTAGCTTCTGCAAATTATTTTGCCATTCGGCCAGTGCTTTGGTCGACGGTACGCTGAAAATGCCAAAATTGTTCATTTTCTTATCGACAATCAATTCTGAATTGCCGGGCAACATAAAGGAGAAGGGATTATTAAATTCGGGTATTTCCGCCAACTGGCCTTCTGAGCCCACACTTATCATTGTCGCAAACATAGCTCCACACTTTTCCTCTAGCGTCATTTGCCGCAGAAGGTCATCTACGCGTGCGCTGATGCTTTGGCGCCGGTCTTCATAGATATCTAATTTCCCGTTTTTATTGAGATCTCTGAAAGTCAATCCATTTTCCAGGATAGTACGGGGCGCAGGGCTTAATTTCGAAAGATTAGTGTGCGATATCCATTTTGCAGAAATAAACAGGTACCCAAGCCCAAGCAACAGAAGAAATACAATGGACAACAGACAATAGCCCAGAACCTTTAGCAAACGTTTCATGTTTTGCAGATTTGTGTTAATTTTTTTCTTCCAGATACTCCATTAGCCAACCTGGAATCCCCATTGAGAACCACCAAGCAACTTTTGGACTCGAGTTGCTTAAATTGGCGCTCTTTGTACCCCAGGGGCATACAAGCCTTTAGCCGTCAATAGCCATTTCCATAAATAATCATCAATATTAGGCAATAATCCAACTCAACTTGTTTGCGTAACATTGTATGCTTGTCAAATGCAAAATGGTACTATATTCGGGGTGGTAACACAATGTCCTAAAATTAAAGTTTAATGAGCTGAACGGGATATTCTAAAAAATATCAAAAATGAACAAGCGAAAATTGGGCAACTATGGATTAGAAGTTTCCTCCATTGGATTGGGTTGCATGGGCATGAGCTTTTCCTACTACCCGTTTCCAGAAAAGAAGGACTCCATAGCGCTTATACACAAAGCCGTGGAACTGGGCATCACGTTTTTCGATACGGCCGAAGTGTACGGGCCTTTTGCCAATGAGGAATTAGTGGGCGAGGCCTTAGAGCCCTTCAAAGGTAACGTGTCGATAGCGACCAAGTTTGGTTTTCAATTTAAAGATGGAAAAAATGCCGGCCTTAGTAGCCGGCCAGACCATATTCGCCTTGCCGTAGAGGGATCCCTTAAACGGCTTCGAGTGGACTGTATAGATTTATTATATCAACATAGAGTTGATCCCAATGTACCCATCGAAGACGTGGCAGGAACAGTCAGGACATTAATTCAAGAGGGCAAGGTGAAATATTTTGGACTCTCCGAAGCCGGAGCCCAAACGATTCGCAAAGCTCATGCTGTTCAGCCCGTTTCCGCGTTGCAAAGCGAATACTCCCTGTGGACGCGCCAACACGAAGTCGAAATTATTCCAACAATCGAACAATTGGGTATTGGCTTAGTTGCATTTAGCCCATTAGGCAAGGGATATTTGGCAGGAAAAATAGACGAAAAAGCGACTTTTGCTCCTGGCGACATTCGAGCAATGCTACCCAGATTTACGGAGGAGGCCCTCAAGGCCAATAAAGTGTTATTAGAATTACTGAATGCATTTGCAGCAAGGAAAAATGCGACACAAGCACAAATCGCCTTAGCATGGGTCCTGGCACAAAAGCCTTGGATTGTGCCAATTCCTGGTACTACCAAAATGCATCGATTGATCGAAAACATCGGCGCAGCTGCCTTAGAATTAACACCGGCCGAACTGCAAGAAATTGAAAAGGCTTCAAGTCAAATAAAAATAATGGGCACTAGGTACACGGAAGCCATGGAGAAAAGTACAGGATTGTAGTTGAAGCATTTTTTTCGTAACGCCAATAGGCATTGTCGCCAATTAACCGACCTTAAAGCAACAATTTTGCATCGACTAATGCAGTTAGTGACATTATTTGATCGGACAATATTTCGCACTTATTCATTTCCTGTAGAAAACCATTACTGTAAACTTTTGTCGCTGCACATTGCTCACGGAACTCGCTAATTTTCTCGCCTTATCCTCCAGTGAACAGCAAAATCAGGTAGCAATGGACAATTTCTGCATGGAAAACTCTTCATTTAGATAACTTTTGCGGGAGCCTACCCTACCAATAAACAATGAGTTAGTAAATGAATTGCTATACACATAAAATTTTCACTTATGAGCAACCGAATCTTAGTCTTTCTGTTCTGCTTGCTTTCCATGGCATTCGCACGTGGCCAATCTTTGAAAATAGAAATCGAATCGTCCATTGACCGTTTAAACAAAGCAACTATTTCACAAGACAAAGAGACACTGCAAAAATTAACGGAAGATCAATTAACCTTTGGCCACTCTACTGGGCTCATTGAAGATAAATCATCTTATATAAAGGATATATTGGCAGGGTCCACCAAATTCTTTCAAATTGATATAGCTGAACAAACCGTCAACCTGGTCGGCAACCTGGCTATTGTACGCAATATGAGTTCCATTAGGGGAACCAAAGATGGCGCGCCCATGGACGTAAAAATAGGCGTATTGATGATTTGGAAAAAAGAAGGTGTAGATTGGAAATTGCTTGCCCGTCAGGGTTACAAGTTGCCATAAGATCAATTTATTAGGATCGGTATCCTTCCCATAGCTAAGCATGTAAAAAGCAAAACCCCTAAAAATGAAGAAAGTCCTCAAGATTGTTCTAAGAATATTTATAGCCATTATCTGCTTATTACTGCTTGGAATAACGGGGTTACTGGTGTATTACCAAACTATATATTCAAAGACGCCTTTACCTGCTGCGGTTCACGTTGCTACCCAAATCAATCAAATTGCCCACGTTTCCGACGAACCTGTTTTATTGCCTATCCCAAAAAAACTGCATTGGAGGCCCGGGCATTTCAAGTTGTTGACTCAGTTTTTTATCACTGCACCTCGCCAAGATGCTGAAGCCATAAGAAACATCATTAAAAATCGCCTTGGAGCCGTTGCAACCACCAAAGTATCAGGGGTGCTCCACTTCATAAAGAATGTAAACCTTGGGCCCCAAGCATATCATTTAAGTATTGAACCCAAGACAATTTCGGTGGAGTACGGTGATCTTCCGGGGATATTTTATGCCTTAACCACAATAAAGCAAATCGCCAAACAATCCAACAATCTATTGCCTTGCGTACAAATTGAGGACAAACCAGATATGGCCACCAGAGGGGCCATGCTGGATATAAGCCGGGGAAAGGTGCCGACTTTGGAAACGCTGATGGGCATGGTTGATTTTCTTTCGGATTTGAAATACAATCATCTAGAATTGTATATAGAAGGATTTTCCTTTGCCTATCCGTCCTTTAAGGATCTGTGGCAAAAGACGCAGACTCCCATAACACCTGAAGAGATCAGACGACTGGATAGCTATTGCAAAGAGCGCTTTATTGAGCTCGTCCCCAATCAAAATTCACTAGGCCATATGAATGCCTGGCTGGCAACGGACGACTACCAATCCCTGGCGGAATGCCCAAAAGGATATAAGTTCCTGGGGCTGATTACCATGAAAAGCACTCTATCACCAACCAATCCCAAGAGTTTGGAATTAGTAACCAAAATGTGCGATGATTTGTTGCCCAATTTTTCATCCAACAAATTTAACGTCGACCTGGATGAGCCGTTCGAACTGGGGAAAAACAAAGACCATCCTATTAATGACCCCAAAGAAGTAACTAGAATTTATTTAAATTACGCAAACCGACTCAATACGTATGTAAAAAGCAAAGGCAAGAAGATGTTGATGTGGGGAGATGTCATTTCGAAAAATCCCGAATATGCATCGCAAATTCCAAAAGACATAACCCTCTTAGAGTGGCGGTACGAATCGTTTCAAAATTTTGAACAGATCTGTAAAACGTACCACCAGGCGGGGCTACATTATATGGTCTGCCCGGGGACTAGCAGCTGGACAAGTTTCACGGGTCGTACGGATAATATGATGAAAAATGTGGAGAATGCCGTACAAAATGGAATCAAATATGGCGCGGAAGGCATGTTGATTACCGACTGGGGAGACTCGCCACATTTGCAATATTTGACCGTCAGTTATGCAGGTTTGGCTTATGCTGCTGCATTAAGCTGGAACGATACGGCTCAAAGCAAGATCGATCTTGGCCCGTATTTGAGTAGAATGGTTTTTGATGATAAAAGCAACATGATGGGTAATATAGTCCTAGAACTGGGAAGGTATTGCCAATTTGAGGAATACCCGATGCTTTCTGGCACCATGACAGGTTGGGCATTCAGGTTTGGCATAATGGACAAAACCATCACGGATGCCTTTTTTAAAAAATTCCAAAGTGCCATTATTGATCTCCTTCCACCTCAGGAAGACCTCAAACCAATCCTAACGGAAAGGTTTGGCCATCCAAAATTATACAATTCAAAAGCGATCATTGATTTTATGGATACCCTGCAATATCAGTTACTTCAAACCAAACTTAATTACTCAGATAGCGCGCTCATTTTAAAGGAATATGAAAATGCCATCCGGATGGTAAAATTGGGCGCCATGATGAAGCAATTCAACAATTACCACTTGAGCCAGACTGACGAGCAAAACAAGCAGCTTTTAACCGACATGAAGGCCCTATGCTCGATCGTTATCGAAGACCATCAACCACTATGGATGGATCGTAATAAACCAGGTGGATATGAGCAAAGCACGGAATGGTTTACCAACTTGCAAGCCCAAATAGACGAAAATCTTGCATTTATCGATAAGAACGCAATTACTAGATGGCTCATCCGAACTAAAGATAAAGTTATTACAGCAGCAGCCGTTTTGTATCTTAAGTGAATTGCCATTGATTTCTTGACCTTATAGAACTCAGAGGTAATCTGTGGAAATTACTCATCGAATCATCTACAAGGGGAACTTGCAAACATCGTTCGCATATAGCAGCAAATCGATGACTTGTTATTTCGCCCGTAGCTTGCGGATTACCCATTCACTAATGCCAATACTAGCCTTTGCTTAGGTAGTAGTGTGCATGAACAATTTCGGGTCGCATGGAATTGGTTGAACATTGACCTAATAATCTTCGGTAAAAAAAAATGGATTTTTCGTGGTCCCCTAATTTCTCGGCCGCCCATCCAGCTCCGTATAGACCACGGAAGCGATTTGGATGCGTTTTTAAGTCCATTTCGTACGCTTCCAGAGCTCTTTCATAATTGCCCACCTGGATCAACATATCTCCCAATAATTCGCGCGCAGGGACAACTTCTCCTGGCGTAACCGGACTTTTCAAAGTAGCATCCTCCATTTCGGCTGCAGAATCCATTAGCTTTAGCGCGTCATCCTCTTTTCGTTCCTTAAGGAGGATCCACGCTTCAGACGTTTTGATCTGAATTTCTACCTGGTTTGCTTTGTACTCGTCTTTTGCTTTGGCAAGGGTATCACGAAGCATTTCCAACCTATTAAGTTCGACTTTTGCTGAATCAATCCTGCCTATATGAACAGAGCCCAAAAGACGGGCAAAATGAACAATCGCCATTTGCCAAGGAAATTTCTTCCACGGAAAGTCGACTGGACGAATGTCCAAAGACGCCGCTGATTTCCATGCCTGAGTTTCAAGCACCAATCGCGCCGGAATGGCGGCAAACGCATAGGCAACCGCAGAATTATCGGCGGAAACACGGTTGATTGTCTCAAGGTAATCCCCCTGCACTTTGGCTAGGCTATCGTCAGCCTTTTGTAAATAGGCATAAACCAGGTAATCCATGCCATGCAATTCTTCGCCCCAATGTCCCCTCATTCCAGCATTTTCAGCGTAGCACCTAGCAGAAGAAGTGGACATTACATTTGCCTGAATGCTTTCATCCCATAGACCGAGTCGGGTAAAAATATGCGACGGCATGTGCTGGGCGTGTGCAGATGCGGGCGCAATGAGCGCATATTTTCTTGCTGCAGGGAGGGCCAATTCGGCGAGTTCGGGATTGTCATAGGTATGTATCAAATAATGTGCGATCCCAGGATGATTGGGTTCGCCCGGAAAGATCCCCTGTAAAATCGCACCAGCCTTTCTTTGGTTGGCCAGTGATTTGTCCCTCGGATCAGATGCTGCATCCAAAGCCAGCGCGTAAAATATTGCGGCCTCTTTATCCTGCGGATATCTTGAATAAACCCCTTCCATGGCTTTTTCAAAGCGGACACAACGTGAGTGATGATCAATTCTGTCCGCTTCCCCGTAAAAGGCTGCAATTGCCTGAATGTAGTCAGATTCTATGTCTGACTTTCTCCTTAGCGATTGGGCGAATTGAACCGCTTTTGCTCCTTTATTGAGTTCAAATTCGGTAGGTGGATCCCACAATGGATGAAAATTGCACATGGCAACGCCCCAATAGGCCATGGCACAGTCAGGCTCCTCCTCAATAATACCCGCAAATACCCTTTCTGCCTCATCATATTCAAACGAATGCAGCAGGGCAACGGCTAGATTGAAACGACCCTTTTGCTTGGTTGAGCAGGTAATTTCAAAATCAACTATTCCAAATTGTTTGTCGGGTGGGCCGCATAAGACAACTTGCCCTTCTTTGAGGTGTAGCCCCTTAATATCATCATGAGAAATGTCTGTTGATTTGAATTTGCACGAAAACAGCAAGACCACTAAGAAAAAAGAAAAGTCTCTACATTTCAGGAATTTTTCCATAATCTTAAGGCAACTCTAATTCGAAAATTGATACGTACAAATTACAGTCAGACCGCGATATTTTGCCAATGGTCGAATGAACGCACAATCAAATTTACAAAATACCTCAACGACACCCATTTGCATACCTCAGAAATTAAGCTTGCCAATGAGAATAGCTATTCACTTCTGCGCCAACAACTAATGACCATTTCGCCCAATATATTGTGGGCAAAATCTGTCTTAAGGTCAGTTTTTCTTCTTTAGTTCCTGCGCCATAATTAATGTATGCTCAAGTGAATTTATATTTGTCCAATCGCCATGGCCAACTACAACAAATTTTGGTTCCTGGCATTTTTTCTGAACATTTTTTATAGTGGATGCATATTCTACTTTATTTGCATCTCCTAAATACCCCAGATCAACATCACCAGCACTTTTTATTAAGCATGCGCCGTAGAGAATCTTTTCTTTCTTAAACCAGATTACTATATTATCGGCAGTATGACCCTGTCCCGGGTAAAACGTTTCAAACGAATACTGTCCGACATGAAAGACAGTGTCCATTGCCATTAAGAATTCTGCCCTTTTATTATTATTTTTTTTACTTAATTCATCCGTAAGGACCGTAGTAAAGGTTTTAATTCCCTGTTGCTTATAATATTCTAGACCTGCTGTTCTGTCACTATGAAAATGGGTTGCAATACACAGCACTACGCTTTTGTTATGTTTTAGTTTTATACTATCAAGCAACGGTTGAAATTGTGATGTGTCCCAAGGCGTGTCAAACATAACCACGCCATAATTAGTTACAAGATACATCCCATTTGCTGGCACCATATTTCCTTTGTAGGTGTTGTATGTTGTATAAATATAAAAGTCCCCTGTTAAATGTGATATGGTAAGTTTTTCTTTTTCTGTCTGCCCAAAAATATTGGTCAGAGAAACAATAAAAGCTATTGTCAACGTAATTTTCCGCATAAAGCTTCAGTATTCCATTTATTAGTGGTGCATAAAATCGACAACGGCGTATACAACATGCTCCTGTGGTTATACTATTTATTCGGCGGCTCGCAACGCCGGCCGAATAAATATTTGCCTATGAAATTAGCAACAAATGCTCAAAGAATTGCGGTCGCCCTTTGTCAACTCGTTGCTAAAGCTTCAAACGCAGTTTATTTGACAATGCTATGGCATTTAACCTATAAATAACGGATAATGGAGTCAACTTTTCAGTCATGTTTCCCACATTGCCTACACTTTTGTAGCCACAATTCGAACTTTTCCTCTCTTGCTTTGAAAATTATACACTTATATTGAATTATCATTCAATTAATTACTCCCACTCAAACAGCTGAAACCCGAGAGAATTGATTTTTAAGTATCTTGGTTCCCAACTCTGGAAACTATAGCAAAACGTAAGGCACAATGTATATTAAGTACAAGTACATTATATAACACAATGTCTTGTTTATGAAACTTGGATATTTTGCCTCGCTTGTGGCGATAATACTAATTTGCCAAGCTAATGACTCATTTTGCCAGAATGCACTTATCGATTCAGCTGAGCGAGAAAGAGAAAGAGTTCGATGGAATAATGCTCTCGTAAAAGATACTTCCTACCATTTTAAGAAGGAAGTAAACTCATTTCTCGCAGCCTCGATTAAGGGTAGAAAGCCCGGCAAAGCTCTTGACGTAGCTATGGGGCAAGGTCGCAATGCTATTTACCTGGCAAAAATGGGATGGGATGTAACCGGATACGACATTGCCGACGAGGCTTTGAATTATGCGAAAAAGGAAGCTGAAATACAACATGTGAAACTAACTGTTGTCCAGCAAGGAAGTGAGGAATTCAATTTTGGCTATGAACAGTGGGATCTTATCTCCTTTATCTATGCGGGGTGTATTGAAGAAGTACCTGGTCTTGCTGAACGAATGAAGAGGGGGTTGAAGCATCATGGCATAATTGTTTTTGAGTTTTTTCATCGCGACGCCGGGATTGCCGTGGGGCGAAATGATTTTGGTTGCCCTGGAAATGCCGAGAAGGATGAATTGCTCAAAATAGGCGGATTTAAGATTATTTCGTATGTGGAAAAATTCGGCATTAGTGATTATGGCCTTGACAATAATAAGCTTATATACATGATAGCTGAAAAGGATTAGCTACACTAATGCAATCACTTTACTGTGAGCTGACTCATTTTGCTTGCAAGCCAAAAAATAAAATTCTTATCTTGGTAATTCTAGGTAGACCCAACGAGAATCAACATTCTCTTGGTAGGCGAGTTTCTAGGCGTCGATTTTTTGGAACCTGTAGATAGAAAAAATAAATAAGATCACGAGCGTAGCAACCATTACTATGGAATCCGTGACCAAGCCAAAATGACTTTGGTTAATCAACGTCGAACGCATCGCATCCACCGCATAAGATAGCGGATTTATTGTGGCAATAATTTTCATAACCCCAGGAATATTATCCAATGGATACATGGATCCGGAAAGAAAAAACAGGGGGACTACCAAAAAATTGGTCATCGCCATGAAGCTTGGCATATCGTTAACCGTGGCACCAATAGCGGAACTGAAGCTGACCATGGCTAAGGAAAGTATGGCCATAAATATGACGGTTAGCGGAATCATGGGCCAATTATAGGGATGAAACCCAAAAGCCAGTGCAATCAAGAACAAAGCTACACCTTGGATTACCCCGATCGTAGCTCCACCTAAGGCGCCACCTAACATAATGGTAGTGCGTGAAACTGGAGCTACCAGCGTTTCCTTTAGAAAGCCGAATTGTTTATCAAAAATGATGTTGGCACCCCAAAAAATCGATGTAAATAATATGGTCTGAGCAATAACCCCAGGCACAATAAACTGGACATAACTCCCTCGACCAGCCTTTTGGAAAATGCTATTGAATCCATAGCCCAGCGCCAGAAAATACACCAGGGGTTGTATAATCGATAACATCATCCGAATGCCGGAGCGTTTGTATTTTTTCATCTGCCTAAGCCAAAGAATGTAGATCGTCTCCATAAATTAAAATGATTTTGGTCAAGACCTGTTTGCGATCACCCGGCGTATCATGTCTTTTGTGTTGTCAGCTCTACTTACCGTTTCATCCCGAACTTCTTTTCCAGTTAGCTCGAGGTAGGCTTTTTCCAAACTCTCCATGCCCGTTTTCTGCAGCAGCTCACTGGCCGAGCCCAAGCTGACAATCTTGCCGTGGTCAATAATAGCTATCCGATCGGCCACGGCCTCGGCTTCTACCAGGTAGTGCGTAGTAAAAAAGATGGTCATGCCTTCCTGTTTATTCAGATCGGTAATATAATTCCACAGCAAATTCCGAGTTTGGGCATCAAGGCCCAGCGTGGGCTCGTCTAAGAAGAGTACCCGTGGGTGGTGCAGGAGGCCTCGGGCAATTTCCAGGCGCCTTTTCATGCCACCCGAAAAGGTCTTGACCAGCGAATCTCGTCTATCCCAAAGCTCCACCAGTTTGAGCAACTCTTCGATCCGCGCAACACTCTTCTTTTTTTCGAGTTTATATAAAACGCCATGCAAGTACATATTTTCATAGGCGGTCAAGTCGCCGTCCAAGCTGGGGTCCTGAAATACAATGCCGAAGATTTTGCGGGCTGCAGACTGTTCTTTCACTACATCATGTCCAGCTAGCTGGAGTTTCCCCATAGTAGGCAGGACCAGCGTGGTCAGCATTTTGATAGTCGTGCTCTTGCCTGCCCCGTTGGGCCCCAGGAAGGCAAAAACTTCTCCCTCTTGGACATTAAAACTGACGTCATCCACGGCTGTAATTTTACCGTAGGTCTTGGTTAGATGTTCAACTGAAATAATGGACTGCATAAGCCAGGTTTACCAATAGATTAATAGATCGACCCCAATTTTTCCCGCCTTGGTCAAAGGATAGGCTTTATCAAAAAATTCCTTTAGGCAAAGATGTACTACCCGGCTCAGGTCGCCAAATCCAGTTAGGTAAATCGCGGCTTAATTCCGGTAAGCGTGCCGGAAGAACCGGCAAAACCAGTACATATCGCCAGCTGCACGGCACAACCTGCCATATCTTTTTTCACTCACCCCGCCTTTCTGCAATATGCGCTGCGCGTCACGCAAAAAAAATGAATCATTTCTTTTCGCTTATTAACACGCTGTGAATAACTAACTTTGCGTTAATATTAATTGAATGAATTACATTTGAATAGAACGGATAAGATAGCCGTATCAGTTAATCGGTACAACTATTTGTGAACTTTAAAGCTTCGATTTTGACTGAGACTATAATCAACCTAGAAACCGTAAACCCTATTGAATTCTTCGGGGTAAACAATGGCAAACTAGATATACTGAAAAAGAAATTCCCACTCTTAAAGATTTTGTCCCGCGGAACGCAGATCAAGCTGAGCGGCGCGCCCGAACAGATTGAGTCGGCTAAAGAAAAGATCGACCTTTTGGTTCAGTACCTGGAGCGAAATGGTCACGTCAGCGAAAACTACTTTGAGCAAATCCTGGGAGGCGATGACGCCGAAACAGTGGATCATTTTGTCGACAGGAACCCCAATGATATTTTGGTTTTCGGGCCCAACGGCAAGACGGTCCGGGCCCGCACCATCAATCAAAAGAGATTGGTGGCCACAACCGACAAAAACGACGTCGTCTTTGCAATCGGCCCTGCCGGTACTGGGAAAACGTATACTGCGGTTGCCTTGGCAGTTAGGGCACTGAAAAACAAGATGGTCAAAAAAATCATTCTCACGCGCCCGGCCGTAGAAGCCGGCGAAAACCTGGGATTCTTGCCCGGAGATCTGAAAGAAAAGATCGATCCCTACCTGCGACCACTCTATGATGCCCTGGATGACATGATCCCAGCCGACAAACTTGGGTACTATATGAGTACGCGCACCATCGAAATTGCTCCGCTGGCCTACATGCGAGGCCGTACCTTGGATAACGCATTCATCATCTTGGACGAGGCTCAAAATGCAACCGATCTGCAAATCAAAATGTTTCTTACCCGCATTGGAGCCAACGCCAAAGCCATCATTACCGGAGATCTTACCCAGATTGACTTGCCCAAGAACCAAAAAAGTGGCTTAGCTAAAGCCTTATACATTTTGAAAAACATCGACGGCATATCACATATTGAACTAGATGAAGAAGACGTCGTGCGCCACCGTTTGGTGAAAGCCATCATCCGGGCGTATGAACGCGATAAGAACAATATTGTGGAGCAGGGTCCTGCGCCGGAAAAGCCATGATCAGCATCCCTTTGAAACAAAGGAGTCAAGGCCTGTGGAATTGTCTGCGGGCTTTTTTACATTTGCATATTATGAAGAAACTATCAATCGCCTTTTTCCTGCTGCTGGCCGCCTGCTCGAACGACCGAACCTTTAAGAAGGCCGAAGATGCACAAGATGCGGGTCGCGAGTTTATCCGGGCATCGCTGGACGGGGACTATGAAAAAGCGCAATTTTACCTGCTGCCGGATACGACCAACCAGGTGCTGATGAATAAGTGGAAGAAGGATTTTGAGAAATTGGATGCCACCACCAAGCAGCAATATAAGGACGCCGACATTCTGCCAATCAACATCCAGGCACTCAATGATTCGGTGACGACTTATACGTTTTCAAACAGCTTTAAAAAAGACACCACAACCTTTAAAATAGTCAGGCAGGACGGGGAATGGCTCGTTGATCTAAAAGAAATCCTTAACAACAAAAAATGATCTCCAGGACCATACTCATGATTGGGTTGGCGGGTGGTCTGGGTAGTATTGCCCGGTACCTTTGTCAGAAGTATATGCAGCAATGGTACCCCCACCCTTTCCCATTCGGAACCCTGCTGGTCAATTTGCTGGGTTGTTTTCTGATCGGGATTTTTTATGGGCTGTCCGAACGGGGCAATATCCTCACGCCGGAGTGGAGGTTGACACTGACGGCAGGATTTTGCGGAGGGTACACCACCTTTTCCAGTTTCGCGTATGAAAACGTCAATCTCCTTAAAAGTGGAGATTTCTTGTACGTAGGGCTTTACACCGGTGCCAGCGTCATTCTGGGCATAGCGGCCACCTATGGCGGTATCACCTTTCTCAAACTAATTTGACCAGCCATGCAACTCGACGGCCAATCTAAATTGCTCCGAATATTTATGGGTGAGATCGACAAGATCGGTCACACACCGCTTTATGAAGTGATTGTGCATAAGGCCAAGAAGCAAGGCATCGCAGGAATTACTGTTCTTCGCGGGATTATGTCCTTTGGAGCCAGTACACGCATTCACAGCTCCCGGTTGATCGATATATCCGAAGATCTACCCATCGTCATCGAGATTGTTGACAAGGAGGAAAAAATCAATCAGTTTTTGCCTGTCGTTAATGACCTGATGGAGGAATGCGGCCATGGTGGATTGATTACCATTGAACAGGTAAATGTGTTGTACTACCAGGCTAAAAAATGAGGCCGATCCGACTTTATTTGCGCTGTATGCGGCACCGGGGTTTTCTTTGTCCGGTGATCGATTTCAACTAGGTTTGTGTGACTAACTTACCATATATGATTACAGTTTCGCACCCCTGGCATGGTGTTTCCTACGGAGATCATGCTCCCCGAATCGTCAACGCCATCATCGAAATCCCTCAGGGATCTAGAGCCAAATACGAGATCGACAAGCCAACCGGCCTTTTGAAATTGGACCGGGTCATTTATTCCTCGTTTTATTATCCCGTGAACTACGGATTCATTCCCCAGACCTACGGAGACGACAAAGACCCGCTGGATATCCTGGTCATCACGTCCCTACCTGTAACCCCGCTTTGCCTCATGGAGGCTAAAGTCATGGGAGTAATGCAAATGATCGACAGCGGCGACGCCGATGACAAGATCATTGCCGTGGCAGCCAAAGACCCCAGTGTAAACCACTACAACAATCTGGAAGAATTGCCCAAACACTTCTTTGAAGAACTTCGGCATTTCTTTGAAGAATACAAAAAGCTGGAAAACAAAACGGTGGTCGTGGAAGAATTCGGCGATAAGACTACCGCCCTGAAGGTAATCGAAGAAGGCATTGCCTACTACAAAGAAAATTTCAAAAAATGACGACCAAACACTTTTCCATGCAAACAATTCTTCTAATCGTCCTACTTGGCCTGGTGGCAGGCATGCTTAGTGGCTTGGTAGGTATCGGCGGAGGGATCATTATTGTTCCCGCCTTGGTGATTTTTCTGGGATTTAGCCAGCACGAGGCCATGGGCACTTCCCTGGGCTTATTATTGCTTCCCGCCGGCATCCTGGCTTCAGTCAACTATTACAAGCAGGGCTATATCGACATCAAAGTTGTCCTTTTCCTCTTCGTCGGCTTTGTTGTGGGTGGGTATCTGGGCAGCAAATTCTCCTTGAGCTTGTCTGAAATCGTCGTCAAGCGCATTTTCGCCGTGCTGATGATACTCGTTGCGTCGAAGATGTTGTTTTTCGATAAATGAACTCCTAAAAGTATCTTCTTATCATCCGCAATGGATGGGTGTGCTCACCACTTGTCCGATCTACAATCCCTTGCTGATCGATCGAGTCTACCCTGACCCTGCCTGAAGCGTGGATAATTTCCCTTTTGTTCAGCAAAAGTCCGACATGGGTGATTGGTTTTGCTTCCGGGCCGAAAAAAGCCAGATCGCCCGATCTGCTATCCAGGATAGACTCAACCATTTCCCCCTGCGTAGCCTGTTGGTGGGCGTCCCGAAGCAACGGGAGGTTAAAGAAGCGAAATAGGGTCTGCGTAAGACCGCTGCAGTCTGTCCCAAACACAGTCTTTCCACCCCATAGGTAGGGTGTATTGAGAAACATCAGGGCCAATTGGCGGATGCTACGGGCATCCCTGTCGGCCGCGGCCGGATACCATAACGCCCCGGGTAATCGAACCTGATTATCGGTCCCATACCAGCGGCCTCGTTTAACTCCCGCGACCGAGCTACCCAGAGGCAATCGGATAGGTTGCCCGTTAAAGTATGCCAGGCTCACCCATCGGCGGGTGAGTACTCCAGGCTGCTGCTGCATCCAAGATGGCTCCGCCATTTGCATATGACTTCGCTGGCACCAACCCCGATAGCCATCGTAGCAGCATGTGACGCGGACCCAATCGGTCTGGTCTTGCTCACCAAGCTGGCAAAATTCCCCAAACTGAATCTGGCTGACCATTTCGCTGCGGTGGGAGGCTTCCGCCCGAAGCGGACTTACGGGTACGGCGCATATGCCTAGGCTCATAACTATTGCTAATTTAACTGCCGCAAATTATTGCTTTTTTAGTCGATCCGTCCTTGGACAAACTGGGCCCAGGGACAGACCTTAATCGGCGTTTGGATGCCTTTCCAGGAATGCATCAGTTATCCTGATCCGCGCTAGCAGAAACAGGCTAATATATTGTGAAAACACGTCAAGGCTGCATCTTACTTAAAGAAATTGACTATTTTAATCCCGGTGCGCAAAAACCAATTTGACCATATAACCGACCAGGAACTGTTGGATCATTTCTACGCAGACCACAGCAACGACTGGCTGGGTTTCCTGTTGCAGCGCTACGTAGTCCTGCTGTTCGGCGTCTGCATCAAATACCTCAAAGACGAGGATGAGGCTAAAGACGCTGTTCAACAGATCACCTTAAAAGCTATTACGGAGCTGCACAAGTACCGGGTGACCTTTTTTAGCTCCTGGATCTATATGGTAACCCGCAATTATTGCTTGATGAAACTCCGGGACCGTCCAGGCAAAGTCAATTGGGCGGATTTAAATACACTGGCTTCCTCCGCACAAGAGGACCCCGCCCACAGCGAGCTACTGGAGAAGGAATATCTGCTGGATATGATGAGCCGGTCCTTGGGCGAGCTTAACCCGGAACAAAAAGACTGTGTAACTTTGTTTTACCTGGAAAAGAAATCCTACCAGCAAATTGCCGAAAAAACGGGATTTAACTTGATGCAGGTTAAAAGTTATATTCAAAACGGTAAGAGGAATCTAAAAATATTGTTGGACAAGAAAATAAGAAACCGCGTATAAGCACCCAAACCACAGGCCTCGGGCATGCGCCGCCTGGTAGAGAGGAACACAATATGAACAATGAACTCTTAGATATATTATCTCAAAACAACGATAGGGATCTAAATAGCCAGAAGCTCCTGGATTACCTGAACGGCAAGTTGAACGAACAGGAAAAACACGATGTGGAACGGCTGATGGCGGATCATCCGCTCTTGGACGATGCGATGGAAGGACTCAAATCGATAACGGACAAAAGCAAGTTGCAGGCGTATGTGGATCAACTCCAAAAAGATTTGCATGAACACCTTGAGAAAAATCTGGGGCGGCGTGACAAACACCGGTTCCCCCAATATTATGGCGTGTACTTGAGTATCATTTTGATCTTGGCGATCTGTATCCTAGGCTTCCTAGTAGTGCGTCTGTTACTGCGCTAGCGGACCCCCCTGACATTTTTCTTGTGGAAGTTTGCAGAGTCAACCGCACGCACTCGCCACCTCTTATTGGTACTGAATGTACAGGGGCTTGGGCTTTAGTTTAAGCACTTCCTCGGGTGTCAACATCCGGCTGTTTGCTTCCCGGAAGTCATTCTTGTAAAACAGCTTGAAGCCGGTGAATTGCACGGGTTCCTTGTATATGAATTGCTTGTAAGAAGTGATTTTTCTGGATTGGCATCCCCATCCGTCCATATCCATGACGATTTGAACCGTTGGATGCGTCTGGATATTACGGTAATTAGTCAGCATCGGCTGGGTAAATCGGTGGACGACCAAAATTTTGGGGGGCAGGTTGTTGGCCAACACCAGTCCATTCAGGTAGGTAGCCACGAAATTGACGTCGGCCGCATCCATCGTGCCAATCACGGTTCCGGGTTTTTTGCCCGTCTTCATAGAAAACTCCGGATCAATGCCCAAATGCACTTGAGGCATTTTCAAATATTTTTCCAGCAGGGGAATTTCCTGCTGCACGGTACTCATACCCACCTGGACATCCAAAAAGACAATAGCGTTGATTTCTTCGGCCATTTTAAGTACCGAGTCGATCTGCTTGAAGGGCATGCGCAAACGGTATTTACCGTCCTTACCTGGCATACCTTGCGCTGTTACGGCTATATAATGTAGTGCGGGTTGGACAGCTGTCGTGGAGTCAGCCTGCTCCCATTTCTTGACGTCCACCATCAGCCTTTGCAGCATTTCAGCCCGGGGATATTGCCCCAGCACCCCCATTTGTTTGGAATATAGGTTCCCGTAATAGGCGACGATGCGCTTAAAGGGCAGAATCGCCCCGGCGTTGGGATAGGCAGCCAACACAGGCCAGTGGCCGGATGAGTCCCCATTGGTGACCTCACGGATTTTTTCCTTGTACAGGACAGTATCGAGTGTGGGGACTTTGTTTATGACCGCGGAATCTTTCTTGTCTGCGACCGAAAGGCTTCGGTTCCTAAAGGAGAAGAAATTACCAGCTGCGCCTGCCGGGGAGTTCACATACGATGCAAACAACACGACAAACAGGAAGCTAAAAACGGAATAGAACGCATACTTCGTAATGGTACGAAGCCGAAATTCGGATTTCTGATGGCCTTGCATAGAGGTATTGGATTAGGTACGGCAAATTATTATCTGCTCTGTTCAAAAAACGTACCATTCGCCATTTTATTTTGCGCCATTGCCCTTTCTAAGTCATTATCTTACAATATCTCCGCAAAATAGCGCCGGTCCCGTTTTGGGTCAGGTCGAGGAGCAGCTCCAGGCCTCGCGGACTGCTAAATTGCCTGTGCCAAAATGGGAAAATCGGCCTATTCAACAGCCTTGAATGAACCCGCGCCGTTAGGCCCCAATAGCATGCTAACGGGCTGGAGCCAACGACTTACCCTGGGGATCGAAAAATAAGTTTCTCCGACCAGCGTAGGATGTGCTCATCTCTGCGGTTTGGGCAGCAAGGTAGTAATCCAGCGTTATCGATTAGTGGATAAGTGCTCGGAGGAAGGCATCTTCGGGATCACGTCTACCTGCGGCAGCGCATTGGGCATGGGCTCCGGTCGTTGGCCTGTGGTGGCTATCATCCACTTGACCATATCATCCCTATATTCGTCTTTGGCAACCAGGCAGGGCATATTGTCGACAGCAAGCGTATAGATCCGGTCTCCGTTCGAAGTAAGGTGAGAAAATTTCCCTTGATAGGGGTGGCTTTGCGACAGCGGTTGGCCAAGCTCGGGGATCTTTCTGAGTTGGCCAAATTGCTCGGAATTTCCTAGCGTCTGGTCCATACCCAGGCCGCTTAACCCAACAGGAGTTTTCTCACCCAGGACACCACCGGTGGCAGGAGGCCAGCCAAAAGACGGGGTCTGACCCGTGGCCAGCTTAGCGGTGAGCAGAAATAAGATGAATATCCAGCGCATAGGGGTATAGCAAGCAGGTCTGAGAAAAGGCTCCTCTAAATCTACAATTTATTTTTCTTATACCAATTGATCAGCCCATTGGTCGAAGAATCATGGGTCAAGATTTGCGCCTCGCTTTGCAGTTCGGGCAGAATTTTACCGGCCAGCTGCTTACCCAGTTCGACGCCCCACTGGTCAAAGCTGAAAATATTCCAAATCACACCCTGGGTAAAGATCTTATGTTCATAGAGCGCAATCAGACTCCCCAGGGTAAAGGGAGTGATTTCCTTTACTAAGAAAGAATTTGTCGGCCGGTTGCCGCTAAAAGATTTATACGGCAACAGGGCGGGCTTCACGTTTTCTGCCTCCAATTGCTGAGGCGTTTTACCATTCATCAAGGCTTCTGTCTGGGCAAAAAAATTGGACAGCAGTTTTACGTGGTGATCGCCAAGGGGGTTATGCGTCCTGGCTGGGGCAATGAAATCGCAAGGGATGAGTTCGGTGCCCTGGTGGATAAGCTGATAAAATGCATGCTGGCCATTGGTTCCTGGTTCTCCCCAAACGACCGGACCTGTTGCGTAGGTAACGGGGTTGCCGCTTCGGTCAACACTCTTGCCGTTGCTTTCCATGTTGCCCTGCTGAAAATAGGCCGCAAATCGATGCATATACTGGTCGTAGGGCAAAATTGCTTCTGTCTGCGAGCCAAAGAAATTGGTATACCACAGTCCGATGAGGCCCATGATAACGGGAATATTCTTCTCAAATGGTGTTTGCCGGAAATGGTTATCCGTCAGGTAAGCGCCCTTCAGTAGGGATTCAAAATGCTTGTAGCCGATGGTCAGCACTATGGAAAGACCGATAGCACTCCATAGAGAATACCGCCCTCCTACCCAATCCCAAAACTCAAACATATTGGCTTTATCGATGCCAAATTTGACGACTTCTTTTTCGTTGGTGGACAAGGCCACAAAATGCTTTTTGATTTCCGATTCGTTTTTTGCCGACTCCAAAAACCAGGCTCTTGCGCTAAACGCATTGGTCATGGTCTCCTGGGTCGTAAAGGTCTTAGAAGCAATCAGGAACAGGGTTTGCTCGGGTTGTATTTTCTTGAAGGTTTCCACCAGCTGTGTCCCGTCTACATTGGATACAAAATAGGCCTGGATATCCTTTTGCCAATAGGGCCGTAGGGCTTCCGTCACCATGACCGGCCCTAGGTCACTGCCCCCGATTCCGATATTGACGATGTAGCGGATCGGCTTACCGGTATACCCCCTCCACTCCCCGCTATGGATTTTCTCGCTAAACGCCTTCATTTGCGCCTGCACCCGGCGGACCTCCGGCATGACATCTTTTCCCTCGCTGTAGACCGGGTGGCCCGAAAAATTGCGTAGGGCCGTGTGCAGCACACTTCGGTCCTCCGTCTGGTTGATTTTTTCCCCCCCAAACATCGACTGGATCGCCTCGGACAGCTGCGATTCCTCGGCCAGCCGGAAGAGCCATCCCAGGGTCTCTCGAGTGACGATATTCTTGGAATAGTCAAAGAGGATATCGCCCAGCACAAGGGAATGCTCCTTAAATCGGTCAGGCTGATTTAAGAACAGATCCTTCATCTGGACTCCACGCATGGTATTTTCGTAATGGCTCGATAAGTCCGCCCAAGCCTTGGTCTGTAGAGGAGAAATTTTTGGGAACATGTATTTGGATTGTTGGTCAATAAATGGTGGTCTAAGAGTCCCAGCCTAGGCGCCGCCCTAGAGTGCGCGGATCACTTTCATCAGGTGGTCCATCATGGGGGCCGTGATATCCAGGTGTGTCACCAGACGCACCTGGTGTGCAGCAATGGCGATTACCTGAACCTGCTCGCGACTGAACTTTTCGGCGATTGTTTTTGCCGGCACCTCAGGACGCGTTTCTACAATGACGATGTTGGTCTCGACCGGCATCACCCGATGCACAAATTGTTTTTGCTCAAGTTGCGCAGCCAACTGTTTGGCAAATCGATGATCCTGCTCCAGGCGCTCGACGTGGTGCTCTAGGGCATATACCCCCGCAGCAGCCATATATCCGGCCTGACGCATGCCTCCTCCGAAAACCTTGCGAATGCGTCTGGCCTGGCGGATAAATGTGGCCCGGCCCAAGAGCACGCTACCTATCGGGCAGCCGAGTCCTTTGTTCAGACAAAAGGAAATGCTGTCAAATACCCGGCCGTACTGGGCTGGGGTTTCTCCCTTGGCCACCAAGGCGTTGAATATCCGGGCGCCATCCAGGTGTAGCGCAAGCCCATGCTGATCACAGACTTTTCTGATCTTTAGAATTTCCGCAAAATCGTAGCAACTGCCTCCACCCCGGTTGGAGGTGTTCTCCAGACAGACCAGCGAAGTTCGAGCGCGATGGACATCATCCGGGTTGATGGATTCTTCGACATCCTGGGCCCGTATCCGTCCCCGATCCCCGGGTATGCTCCTGGTCTGGGCACCGGAATTAAATGCAATGCCCCCACCTTCATAAATATAAATGTGCGCTTGTCTTTCGCAAATCACTTCATCACCCGGTTGCGTATGGGATTTAATGGCTACCTGATTGGACATGGTTCCCGTGGGGCAATACATCGCAGCTTCCATCCCAAAGAGTGCCGCTGCTGTAGTTTCCAGCTGGTTCACCGTGGGATCCTCCCCAAAGACGTCATCACCGACCTGCGCATGCATCATGGCCTCCAGCATGCCTGGGGTCGGTTTTGTCACGGTATCTGATCGTAAATCAATTTGCATATTTGGCTTTCTTCAATGAATCGATCCGGCGTTGCAAGCTGGGCCGAGTTGAGTTGCGGTTCGGTCAGCTCCATTGTTCGGCTCTGAATACGGACACGCCCCCGGGGGGACTATTTTGGTTTGCCGACCTGAAAAACAGCCATAACGGTGCGGTCCTTAATCAACATCATCTCGTTACCCGTGGTGTGGTAGCGATTTACTTGACCCAGGGTGTAGAGCATATTGCCTTCCAAATCCATCGTCTTTTGACAATACATTTCGGTTCCGGCAATGGACGAAAAATGCAGGCTGTCCCCCAAGGTAGTATAGCTCCCAAAAAAGCTGTTGCATCCGCTAAATCCATTGGCCACCCCGTTTTTCAATTGCAAAAAAATCTCCCTCTGGGTTCTGGGCAAATTTCCATTTATCCCGGAAAGCTCCACCAGCTTCCAGTAGGTATTCTCCAGGGGCTCACCCGGGGGATCGGCTTTGACCTGGGGAACAGACTTATGGTGACAGGCTAGCGTACACGCTAATAAGGAGAGCAGCACCGCCGAATAGACCAACTTCTTCGGACCGAACAGGTTCATCTTGATCATATTTTTCAACTTAAGGTTCGCATGACGCCTCGAAAGAAGCCTTCCGATTCAGCGGTTCCGGCTAAGGGATCTTGTACGTCCATCTCAAATTCAATGGAGCACCTGCCCGGATATTTCATCTTGAGTAAGGCCGCGACTAATTCTGGAAAATTGATTACACCCCGGCCGACTTGAACAGCTTTGCCACCGGGCACCCCCTCGGACACGTCCTTGATATGCATGTCCAAGATGCGGGAGCCATAGGCCTTTACCGCCTGGGTAGGGTTCACCCCTGCGCGCACGGCATGGCCAATATCCAGGCAAATACCTACTCCGGGGTCCATGTGGCTAATCCGGTCATAAATGTCTTTGGGGCCGGGATAGAGTTTATCTTCCGGGCCATGGTTGTGGATGGCCAGGCGGATATTCTGGGTCTTCACTTTTTGCTCCACATAGGGCAATAGGTCATAGGCTGGCGTTGCGATCATCAGGTCGACGCCAACTTTCTGGGCATATTGGAATGCCTGATCCACATCAGCCGTAGTCTTCATCGTGATGACTCCTGCGGCATATATGGTTATGCCAGCGGCATTGAATTTGGCCTTCACCTCTTGGATCTTCTCTTGGCTGCTGTCAAGCGGAATATGAAAATCTTTGACTGACAGGCTAGAGATGGCGACCTGTTTCATGATCTCGATGGACTGCTCGACCGTGAGGTGATGAAAGGTGTACCCCGCAATGCCCATATGCAGCGCATCGTTCATGGGCAGGGCATGGACGTCTCGATGGGGTCGGGATTGACTCAGCAAGGGATATACCGCCGGCGAGGCCAGGGTGATGGCGGAGGATCTTATGAAATTTCTGCGGGATGACATGGCATAGCATTAAAATGAACAATACAGCGCTCGAAAAAAAAGACCGGTTGCTAAAATAAAGGAAAACTTCGGAGAATTGGCAAAAGGAGCGGGTGAACCCAGACGGGCAAAAAATAGGAAAGCACCAAGTTGGTTTCTCGTCCCACCCGATTTCTCAGAATGGTCCTTCTTACTAACCCGATGCTTTCGTTGAGTGGTGTTGGCCTTTTTGCGGGCTTTCACGCCTCAATTTTCAGGACTAAGATAAATACGTCAGGCGCGCCTTTCCAAAAAAAAGACCTCCTTGTTTTACACGCGTTCTGCACCTAATTATGCACATTCGAGCATTAATCGGCTCCGTACCGGAATGCTTTTTTTTGGTAAGAAATCAGCCTTTTTCCCAGCTCCCTTAGGCGGTACCCAATAAAACCGGCGCCACCCGGGTGCGCAGTCAGGTCCTCAAATTGGTTGGCCGCAGCTACCAGGCAGCGACTAAAGAACATCCAACGGAATCCTACTGGCCAGATCCCCGGTCCCGCGGATACTGGCTAGTAGTAAAACGATCTATACACTGGGGGGAATGATCTAAGCCTGCGTGGAGAGCATCGGCTGACCTGGGGGAAAAGAAAAAGCACCAAGTCTTTCATATACTTCCCTAATTACTCAAAGTTGTATACTTACTAACCCGATGCTTTCGACTGTTTCGCGTGTTTCCGGTGAAGGATATTCGCTATTCAATCTGCAACTAAGATACATGGATCGTGGACGGCTTTCCAAGTTTTTTGCCCTTTCGTTCTACACCTGTTTTGCACGGAGATATGCACAGCCAAGGTGAACTAGAGGCCCGCTGCAGGCCATGGCCTGCGGCGATCGCCTACAATGGCCAGTAGGGATCGGCTAATTTCCGTACCTTTGCGCCTCTATGACACAGGATCAAATCAAAATGATGCGGGACCGAGTGGCCGTCCTAAGGAGGTTTCTTTGACGTCGACAATCGACGATATAAAATCCATGAAGAGAAACAGCTCTCGCTGAGTCCCGGGTTCTGGGATGACAATAAACGCGCCACGGAAATTCTCAAAAACATCAAGCTCAACGAATATTGGGTCAAGCTCTATGAATCCGTAGAAAGTGCGGTCGATGACTTTGTGGTACTCTTCGACTTTTGGAAAGCCGGAGAAGGAACCGAAGACGAGACCAAAGAAGCGCACACCCGAGCGCTGCGGCTCATCGAAGAGGCAGAATTTAAAAGTACCCTGAATCAGCCTGAGGATGAATTGCCGGCGGTATTGCAAATAAACTCCGGGGCGGGAGGCACCGAAAGCCAGGATTGGGCGGAAATGCTGATGCGCATGTACCGGATGTATGGCGAAAAGCAAGGCTGGCAGGTGACAGAATTGGACCTGCAGGACGGAGAAGGCGCAGGCATTAAGAGTGCAACGCTGCAATTTGAGGGTTCCTTCGCCTACGGATTCCTGAAAGCAGAAAGCGGGGTTCATCGGCTGGTACGCATTTCCCCTTTTGACAGCAACGCCAGGCGCCATACCTCTTTTG
This sequence comes from uncultured Chitinophagaceae bacterium, assembly GCA_963742225.1. Taxonomy (GTDB): domain Bacteria; phylum Bacteroidota; class Bacteroidia; order Chitinophagales; family Chitinophagaceae; genus Puia. The sequence goes on from CAVULD010000012.1 coordinate 157,218, forward strand.
CCAGCGTTTATGTCTACCCCTTAATTGACGACACCATAGACATCCAGGTCAATCCATCAGATGTGGAATGGGCTTTTTTCCGCAGTGGTGGAGCAGGTGGCCAGAACGTAAATAAAGTGGAAACCGCCGTCAGGTTAACCCATAAACCCAGCGGCATCGTAGTGGAATGCCAGCAGGCCCGCACCCAGGGGGAGAACCGGGAAAAGGCGATGACCATGCTCAAGAGCAGACTGTATGAGGAGGAAATCCGCCGGCGAGAGGTTATCAAAAATGCCACCAACGCGACCAAGAAAAAAATCGAATGGGGTTCCCAGATTCGGTCCTATGTCTTTCATCCCTATAAAATGATCAAAGATCACCGTACCGATTACGAAGTCGGCAATATCCAGCCGGTTATGGATGGAGAACTGGACGGATTTATCAAGGCCTACCTCATGAATGCCAAGGAGACCAGCAGTTAACGAGCTTGTGGAACATGGAGCGAGCGGGTGATCTGGCAAATCCCGAGGCCGAGAACACAGATCCAATCAACAAAACAGCTAATATTTACCCATGAGCCTAGGAGATTTTTACTACCCCATGCCCACCAACGAGGCCATCTTACATTACCGGCCGGGCAGCTCGGAACGGGAGTCGCTGAAAAAGACTATTCAACTGCTCAAGCGCGATCAGCACGATATTCCCATGTACATCGCAGGCCAAGAAGTGCGCACGGCCAAGACCGTGCCTATTCGCCCTCCTCACGACTTTGCACACCCGCTGGGCTATTTCCACGAAGGTCAGGAAAGCCATGTCCGTCAAGCCATCACGGCGGCGATCGAAGCTAAGTCAGCCTGGGCCAGCATGAGCTGGGCAAGCAGGGCAAGCATTTTTCTCAAGGCAGCCGACCTGATCGCCGGCAAATACCGATTTCATATGAACGCGGCGACGATGCTAGGACAGAGCAAGAATGTGATGCAGGCAGAGATCGACAGCGCCTGCGAAATCATCGATTTTCTCCGGTTCAATGTCCATTTTCTGAGCGAAATCTACCGCAACCAACCCATCAGTAGCCCGGGCATGCACAACCGTCTGGAGTACCGCCCGCTAGAAGGGTTTGTGCTGGCTATAACACCCTTCAATTTTACCGCGATCGGCGGAAACCTGCCTACCTCGGCGGCATTGTGTGGCAACGTGGTGGTCTGGAAACCGGCCCATACCCAGGTATTCAGCGCCCATATGTTTATGCGGATCTTGAAGGAGGCGGGTCTGCCGGATGGCGTCATCAACCTGATTTATGTGGAAGGTCCAGTCCTGGGCAAAGTGTGTTTCTCCAGCCCCCATTTCGCAGGGGTCCATTTCACGGGCTCCACGGGCGTATTCAACTCCATGTGGAAAACAATTGGAGAGAATGTTCAACTCTACAAATCCTACCCCCGGATCGTGGGCGAAACCGGAGGTAAGGATTTCGTGGTTGCCCATGCCAGTGCTGATCCGGACGTGCTGGTGACAGCCTTGCTGCGCGGTGCGTTTGAATACCAGGGCCAAAAATGTTCCGCAGCTTCCCGCGCCTATATCCCATCCAATCTTGTCGAGGAAGTAAAAAAGAAACTGATTGCCGGAGTCAAGGCATTTAAGATTGGATCGGTGGAAGATTTCGGCAATTTCATCAACGCCGTAATCGACGAAAAGAGCTTTGACAAAATCAAGTCTTATATCGATCGGGCCAAAACGGACGCCCAAGCCCAGGTGTGGGTTGGCGGCACCTGCGATAAATCATCGGGCTACTTTATCCAGCCCACCATTATCGAAGCCAAGGATCCGAAATATGTCACGATGTGTGAGGAAATATTCGGGCCAGTGCTGTCCGTATATGTTTACCCCTCGGATCAGTTTGAAAAAACGCTGGAATTGGTGGATACCACCTCCCCCTACGCGCTCACCGGATCCATCATCGCGCAGGACAGAGCGGCAATCGAACTAGCCTCGAAAAAACTTTGCCATGCCGCGGGAAATTTCTATATCAACGATAAACCCACCGGCGCTGTGGTAGGGCAACAGCCTTTTGGAGGTGCCCGGGCCAGTGGCACCAACGACAAAGCGGGCTCCATCCTGAATTTGTATCGCTGGTTGAGCGCCCGGACCATCAAGGAAACGTTCGATCCGCCTGTGGACTACCACTATCCATTCATGACCCCGGAATAAGTGGTCCCCGTTCGGTTGCGCTGATTTCCTTTATTTGGCGGATTGGCCTATTTTTATGCAAATATTTTTTCTTGAAGATCATCTTAACGGAGCAACAATTATCCATCACCATTCAACGCTTGTCAAACCAGGTTTTGGAAAATCATCTGGACCTGGAAAACACCGTCCTGATCGGCATTCAGCCCAGGGGCATATATTTCTCCGACCGACTGGTTGGTGAGATCTCTAAACAGGTTCCCCGTAGCAAAATCCATTACGGCAAACTCGACATCACGTTTTACCGCGATGACGTGCGTAAGGGCCTGCATATCCTAAATAAGACCGATATCCCCTTCTCCATCGAGAATAAACAAGTCCTGCTCATCGATGATGTACTATATACCGGCCGCACAATCCGAGCCGCTCTGGATGCCTTGTTGGATTTTGGAAGGCCCGATAAGGTCGAACTTTGCATCTTGGTCGACCGCCGCTTTAGTCGGCAATTGCCGATTCAGGCAGACTATGTGGGCAAAACCATCGATTCCATCATCAGCCAGAAAGTCAAAGTCTGCTGGAAGGAAAAAGACGGAAAAGAAAACGTTGAACTACTATAAAATACTTAAATACTATAATTTATATAGCTTATCTCTTTTAAAAGTTTACATTATTCTCTCGCTTCTTTCTCACCTGTACTCGTAGCCTTGCCCCTGCTCTCCGTCTCCACTAACCAACTCCCGGATTGGGCAGGATCCGAATGAAGGGCCGCAAGCCCAGGACAATCTTCGATTTTCTAGGCACAAGCGGATCTAAGCGTTCAGGCGTAATGAAAAGGACCAGCCAAACCAAGACAGGAAACAGCGCGTACACCAGACTAGCCCCCCAAATCTCCAAGGGAATATCGAGGCTAAATTTGCGGACTTGATTTGCCCGGATCAGCCAATCTACATCGTACGCCAGAAAAGGACCCACCAGCAGAGTAAAGAGCAGGCCAAAGAAGGGGTTGCGGTTGATCACGATCGAGGGTCCTCGGCGGCTCAATAAATACTCGGTTTGCTCTTGAATTTCGCTTAATTGTACCCGGTAAAAACTCCGTATGGTGGCCGCATAAAACTGGCCGAAATCATCGCCCTCCTGAAGGGTTTGCTCCGCCAGAGTACAGAGGTGATCCAGCAGGCTTTGGCGCAGACTTAGCAGGGAAATTCCGCGGGCGCAAATATCCCGTTCCATAAAATCGATCTGCTCGTCACTTAGCAGGTACATTTAGGCCAATTTGGATTTTATATCAAGTAAGGAAATCATCGTATCCATGAATCCAGCCAGCTCCAGCAATTTCTCCTTGGTTCGGACTTTACCGCTCACGCTCAGACTGTAATATTTGCGCACGCGCTTGCCAATATATTCAGCCTTCGTGGTTACTAACCCTTCTGCCTCCAGAGCGTGCAGTGTTGGGTACAGGGCGCCTTCGGTAATCTGAATTTTATCTTGGGTTAACTCCTTCACTTTTTGGGTGATCTCGTATCCATACATCCGTTTGTTGTCGGCCAGCAATTTCAGTACGATGGTTTTGAGTGTCCCCTTTATTAATTCCGATGAGTAGTTCATGTTGGTAGATGACTGAGGACAAATTTACATAAGAATACGATGCATCACAATAGTGGCACTATGTGCTCACGGTAGACGATCCTTGCTTGCCTGGCCTATACCTTGCAGTCATCTGACGCGGAAAATGAGGGTTAGAATCCGTTTGATTTCTTCTAGGGTTTTGGTGAGTTCCTCCATCCGGATCAGATTGGCCGGGGCTGGGCCGGGTTTCTGCTCCAGGCCTGCACGCCGACGCCACTCCAAAAGACCATAGAGGAAAAAAATTCCTACTTCCGTCAGCATACCCAAGGTAAGGGCAGAGTCGCTATAGGCTTTATGTTCCAATTTGGCCCAAGCGCCAAAGACTACTACGGCGGCCCCAAAAGAAAAGGTCGTGTTGAGGATCTTGTCAAAAAGCATAAGCAAAAGATTTAGCGTACATAATCGTCCATAGGCGTTGAGCAATTTGTCGATGTCGGTCAATCAGGTTTTGCGGATGCAAATAAATGGCCGTTTTCCCAAAACGATCACATGGCCTTTGGGAATTAATGGATCAAACCGGTCCGGCGTTAGGTATAGCACGAACAGAATCAGGGTGGGCAGCAACGCGTACGATACCGTGCTCATCCACATGCACAAAAAACTATCGACCTGCGCGTCGCTGGGATTGCTCTTTTGGTATCGGATAGCCATCTGGTCGCCCCGTTTCGCATCCAGGTTTACGTTACCGTTGAAATAGATGGTGTCTCCCCCCAGGGTGAATCTGATTACCGGGTAGCTCGAAATTCCCAATGCCGATCCTAAGTCGCCATGTCCGATAAAACGCATTTCTCCTATAGCGGCCCTGGAGCCGGCCAGCCACCATAGTCTTGGACCGGTGCATACCAGCAGCAAGATGGTGCCCAAAATCAAAAAGAATTGATTCTTGGTTAAGGTCATGGCCTTGGTTTTGCTCCCCACGACCGATAGCCCGGGCAGCAAAATGGCACGGCCAAACCATGCGGACCGCTTGATGCGGCCGGGGGGGATCCGTTGGAATATGGGTTTTTTACCTAACTTAGCCCTTTAATGCAACTTAGCTCCAAACACCTCCTTGGCATTAGAGACCTTAAGTCATCCGACATTCAGCTTATTTTAGACACAGCGACCCAGTTCAAAGAAGTCTTACAGCGACCCATTAAGAAGGTTCCCACTTTGCGTGACGTGACCATCGTCAACCTGTTTTTCGAGAACTCCACGCGCACCCGTATCTCCTTTGAACTGGCAGAGAAAAGACTTTCCGCCGATACGATCAATTTTGCAGCCTCCAGTTCCTCCGTCGCCAAAGGAGAATCCCTGCTGGACACGGTAAACAATATTTTGTCCATGAAGGTGGACATGGTCGTCATGCGCCACAGCGCGAGCGGCGCGCCGCATTTTTTGGCCCAGCATATACCCGCCTCCATTGTCAACGCGGGCGATGGGATTAACGAACATCCGACGCAGGCGCTGCTGGACGCCTTTTCCATCCGGGAGAAACTGGGCACGCTGGAGGGCAAGAAAATTGCCATCATTGGGGACATCATGCACTCCCGCGTGGCCCTGAGTAACATATACCTGCTGACTAAAATGGGGGCCCAGGTCATGGTCGCCGGCCCACCCACTTTGATTCCCAAATACATCCGGGAAGCCTTTGACATCCAAGTGGAGTACAATCTGCAGAAGGCCCTGGCCTGGTGCGATGTTGCCAATGTGCTTAGGATTCAACTGGAACGACAAAACCAGGTGCTTTTCTCCTCCCTTCGGGAATACAGCCTGGCGTATGGTATAAACAAAAAAATGCTGGACGCCCTTCCCAAGGAGATCGTGATCATGCATCCGGGACCCATTAACCGGGGGGTGGAATTGGACAGCGATGCGGCCGATAGCAAACAATCCATTATTTTGCAGCAGGTAGAAAATGGGGTTGCCATACGCATGGCCGTTTTGTATCTGCTGGCAGGGGGGAAATCAGACCAGAATTAAACCCGGCATCGCCCACCAGCCAAGCGGGGTAGTAAATTTGGTTTTTGGGCAAGAGTACCTGAACCTTACACTTGACAGACATGCCACGAATCGCACTTTTTCCCGGGACCTTTGATCCCATCACCATCGGTCATCTGGACATCATCAGCCGGTCGCTGCCGCTGTTCGATAAATTGATTATCGGCATCGGTCGCAACTCGAACAAAGAACCTATGTTCTCAGACAAACAACGCCTCAAGTGGATTCGGGAAATTTATAAGGGCAACGAAAAAGTCCATGCCGTGGTCTATGACGGCTTGACGGTCAAATGCTGCCAGCAGGTCGGCGCCAATTTCATTCTCCGGGGTATACGCTATGTCAACGATTTCGAGTATGAAAAAGCCATTGCCGACATGAACCGCAGTCTAGACCACCATATTGAAACCGTATTTCTCACCTGCCTGCCACAATACACCTCGGTTGCCTCGACCCTGGTGCGCGACGTGTTGCGAAACGGCGGGGATGTCTTGCAATTCCTGCCGGCGGTAGTTGCCCAATCCTTAAAACAAAAAGCGTAATGGCATGGTGATTTGGTTTAATAAATCGCTGGCGCTAGAGCAGCTCCATCCGTTTTGCCTCAACAACATGGTTGCACATATCGGCATTGAGTTTACTGAAGTAGGCCCCGATTTTATCAAGGCCCGAATGCCCGTCGACCACCGCACCGTCCAAGTCTATGGCATTTTGCACGGCGGAGCCTCGGTGGCGCTTGCCGAGACGGTGGGCAGCATCGCATCAGGCATGGTCATTGATCCGCAGAAATCCATTTGCGTTGGCTTAGAAATCTCGGCGAACCACATTCGCAGCGTGCGGGAGGGTTTTGTGACAGCCACAGCCAGGCCCCTGCACCTTGGCAATTCTACGCACGTTTGGGATATCAAACTCTTGGATGAAAACGAAAAATTGGTCTGTGTGAGCCGCCTAACGGTAGCCATTTTGCCGATTAAACGTTAACGGCCAGCACCAGCGGCTTCCAGCAGTGCGCCGGCCTCCAGTACGTCCCGGACGGAGGGATAGGTCCCGGCAGCAAACCGTGCCAATTGCGTGGCGGGCACCCAGCGCAATTCCTCGATTTGCTCCTCATGTTGAGCAACCAGAGGCTGGTCCGATGCGCTTTCCATCATGAACCAGTGGGTTTCTTTGAGAAAATGTTTGCCGCTTTCGTCATAGGTATGGTAACTCACCAGCAAGGGATTATTTAAGCGCAGTTTGATTAGCCCAGTCTCCTCCCGAACTTCCCGTTGGGCGCACTGTTCGAGCGTTTCTCCTTTATCCAATTTACCCTTGGGCAGGTCCCATTTCTTCCTGCGGAAAATCAGCAGGACCTCGTGCTTTTCGTTCTGTACTAAGCCGCCTGCTGCCTGGATGATCTGGAATTTTTTCCAAAACGCTTTCTTGAGCTCCTCCAATCTGGGGTGATAGAAAATACCCGCATGCACTTTCTCTTGCCTCATTTCATGGATCATGGAATTGACCGCCGCGCTGGCAAATTCGTCGATAAAAACGGCATCATCGTGATGGGCATAGCGGCTAATTTCTTCGGTGAATGCGTCGCATAGAAAAAGCGGCTTGTCGGAAAAGTATATTTTGATGTACATAAAACGATTTTCCGGGTTTACTCGGCGAGGACATTTACATTTTCCATGGGGTCCCCTCGGGGCCTATCCCGACGCCGGGAAATCTTGCATCTTTTATCTACTTTCGCAGCATGACGGACGAAAAGGCTGTGGCGGAAAAACTCTTACAAATTAACGCGATTCGGCTGAATTTAAAAGAACCTTTCACCTGGGCTTCTGGTTGGAAGAGCCCTATTTATTGTGATAATCGAAAAGTGTTGTCTTTTCCCTATGTGCGGGATTTTGTCAAAAGCGAGCTCTGCCATGTGATTTTTGAACAATTCCCCGAGGCGGAGTGGCTTGCGGGCGTAGCGACGGCAGGTATTGCATGGGGTGCCATGGCAGCCGATCAACTCAAATTACCCTATATCTACGTACGTTCCAAGCCCAAGGAACATGGCTTGGGTAATCAGATCGAGGGGTATTATGAACCAGGACGGAACGTTTTGGTAATCGAGGATCTGCTCTCTACCGGCCACAGCAGTCTGCAGGTGGTCGATGCACTCCGCCTCGCCGGATTACGCGTGCATGGGCTGGTTTCTATTTTTACCTACGGCTTTGATGCCTGCGAACAAAACCTGCATAAGGCGGGGGTAACAGCCAAATCCCTAACCAACTACACGACGCTCATTAACCTTGCTATTGAAAAAGGAATCGTGTCGGAGCAAGATCACGAGATTTTGTTAAAATGGAGGCAAGACCCTGGGAACTGGAAGGGGATTTAGTACCTTTATTTCTTAAATTACTGTCCAGATGAAAAAACTACCATGGCTTCTTTGGCTGACCATCGGGTTCAGCGTTTCTGCTTTTTCCCAGGCCACTCCCGCTACTCCGGCGGCCCCCCAGACGCAAACTAAGATCGTCACCAAGGGCGGCTTGCAAACCGCTACCATTCCCACTCCCACGGTGCAATGCGCCGAATGCAAAAAAAGAATTGAAAATTACGTCAGCCGAGAAGAAGGCGTCAAGACAGTCCTGGTCGATTACAAGAAAAAAACCGCGACCGTCACCTATGCCGTGGAGCGAACCAATATAGAGAATGTGAAAACGGCCATTGCCAATGCGGGCTATGACGCCGACGATGTCAAAGCAGAACCCGATGCGTACAACAAACTGCCGCTGTGCTGCAAAAAACCCGAAGATGGGGGTGGTCACGCCAAGTAAATCTGCAAGAATCCGTCGCGCGGATTAATAGCGCAGTTCCACGGTAAATTTGGCATCGGCCACGCCTAGTTCCGACGCGGCTGAATTGCTCATCCGAATGGTTAAACCGGCACTCTCTTTCATGTCCGGTAGCTGTCCCAATACTTTAGCGTACACGTTCTTGCCCGTGGCAGGAGCAGTAATACGAACAATCGTGCCAACGGGGACATTGTTCATCAAGGCGTAATATTTTCCGTCCTGCCACCCACTGGTATCTCTTAAACGTAACTGCCAGACCCGACGCAGTCTTGCCGTTATCGGCGTAGTCGCTGAGGAAAAATCCGCCGACGGTTGACTGCGTATTTATTGACGCTAGGGGGATTGGACGAAGTGGTTGGAGCCGCCAAGGATCCACTTCTGCCACCTTGGCTTCCGCAGGTTGAGAAGCATTGGCTTTGGGTGGGTTGGATTCCGTTGCCGCAGTCGGTTTGCTGTCCAGGGCCTTGGACGAAACGGGGGTTTCTAGGCCTGTCTTTTCCGGCTGCGATTCAATGGACGTAGCCAGACTGGACTGCGACGCATTCACTTTCAGATACCCAATGATCAGGTGCATCCCTGCTTTGGCCTGGTCACTTTTTATGTGGTTCCATTTTTCCAGTTCAGCTATAGGTACTTTATTGTAGGTCGTACTGATGTGGTACATCCATTCTTTTTCCTGTATAGTATGGTATAT
>CAVULD010000013.1:0-60818 GCA_963742225.1 uncultured Chitinophagaceae bacterium
CCTGGGCATAAAATACTGTTTGCACGGCCACAAATTAATCATACCCGAACTCTTTCGCTGCTGCTATCAAGGCTTTCATAAACATTTTATCAGAAACGGGCATTATTTTTACCTGATGACCAACAACCTTTGAATAAATAGCAGCCATCTCAACAGCATCAATCGCCTTAGCACCAGCCGGATGAACTTTTTTACCCAAAAATGGTTCTGTCTTTTTTAATAATGCAACGGCACAGTAACCGGATTATTATATATCTGTGAGTACGCCTAAAAAAATTCTGACACATATCTTTTTTATTTAACCTTAAATCATTCGACAAGCAGTCACTTTTTATGTCATTAGGATTACCTTCCGGAATCATTCTTATTCATTTTGATTTTTCCTAATTAAAAATATTAGGAACCGAGACAAAAACAGTAACAACTCATTAAGAGGAAAACCCCCAACATGAAAAACAAAATCAAACAGAATTTTATTGCCATCACGCAGCTAGGCAGTTTGTTGTTCTCCACTATTTAAGTTGTTGCTCAAACTGAACCTCTCGGAGGACAGACCCGCTTGGATCGAAACAATCGGTACCGGTTCTGGAGGAACAAGTTGCTTATCAACGAGCATTCGAAGCGGTTTTATGGACAATGCAGGCCTCGGCGATTTATCGACTTAGCGTGGGGTTTTTTACAATTGCCTGGAGGAGGGGACAATGTCGTGATTGCCAATAGTGAGCAGCTTACACAATTAACGAAGGCGATCATAGGGAACACCGTTACGCCTTACATAGGAGAATGTTTCAGATTTAAGAAACGACCCGTTGGTATTGGAGCTTCCAGCTAAAACCGATAAGGCTAGTCTTTATTGGCAAATCACCGACGCCTGGCAGTCGACATTAGCCGATTTGGAGCCAGCGGGCATGGACAAGGGTACCAGATGTAAATATCTGATTTCAGTATGGTTATCGGTTTTAGTTATGCCTGTTACCTCATAACCCAAAGCGAGATTACCGGATTCGATAAGTTTTTTACCCTAACCATTCATATTCTGTTGTCATCTCTTATATTGCATCCATTCTTTCCAGCTTATCACGAAGCAGTGCCTGCTGAATAAAAGTTTTATTTTTACATTCTGATCATTGCCATTTTTTTTCCATCATCCCACTATTTCTGAATTTCTATGCGCTCCTGGGTTTAAGTTCTTCCACGGCAGGGATGTTGCTGAATATTAATCCCATCATCGCTTTTTTACTGGCAGCATTTTTCTTTCACGAGTCAATTTGTTTACTGCAGATTTTGGGATATGCCATCATTTTTGTTGCGGTGGTCATATTCAATGGCAGGCAAATATTTAATTTGAAACTCCGGGGCCAAAGTAAGTGAATGTATTATTAAGTTCTTTGGCAAGATCTTTCCAGTTTTTTTCCGTTGCCATCGCCATTATTTTATATCGCATTTCAACGAGGTAATCTGTATAACTCGTGCGCAATTCGATCATTTTGGCCCGCATTGGTTCAAAGTCTTGTCGTGAAACGGTGTAAGGCTTAAGCGCTTTCAAATATTTATAGTTCAACTCAAGGAATGCTTCTGTGAGATTGTCACCCTTAATTTCATATTCACCAATGATCAGTCTGAGTTTAGCCCTGCCCCACGAGAATCCGTTATATATTTATTACAAGCCATAATTAATCTTCCCTGCAACTGTTCATTTCGACTTATAATGGCCTTTCGGACTTTTGCCTCATCGGGTTGTTTTATTGCGTTATTCATTATACTGTCCCATTCGTTGGGGTGTATGAGAGACCTGGTTTTTAATTCCGAAGTCAGGAATCCATCCAATAATTCTTTAAGTCCCATATAAAAACTGTCATAAACCTGTTTAAAGTCTCCAGGTGTTGAAGTACGACTCATATTCAGGTCTACGAGTTTTTTGTCGTAAACTTTTTTCGTTTGTTTCTGAAATGATTCTTCACTTTTTTCGACCTGCTTTACAACCTTATCAATTTCAGCTTTGCGGTCTTTATCTTTTACATACATGCTGACACCCTTCTGAAATTTGGATCGAGAAGAAATGTTTCATGTCCGCCGCCAAAAAGAATAAAATACAAAGCCAGTAATCCGATAATCATAAAAAGCTTTGAATGTGTTAATGAGATCCCTTGGTTTTTTCATTTTCTAATTAGGTTTTCTAACGATACCCATACGTGGAGGCGCAACGGGTGATGCGACACCATAGATCACAGTGATACCAGATCCCCCTCCCCAGGTAGAGGTTGGTCTAAAAGGATCGGCGGAAGTAGCCGCTATGGGATCATCCAGTTATTCGCAGCCCATACATTTCCCGCAGCATCCACGGAAACATCCGTTAACATCTGAATCGTGCCGCTTTTAAACAGATGAATCACGTCTCCTGTTTTAGTACCTGCTGGATGACCCTTTGTATTATCTCCTGCCACCAGCGCTACACTTTTGCCTCTGGGAGAAAAGTTTCCAACCCACACGTCATCATTACCATCGATATTCAAACCCCATGGAACATCGATTGCGCCATTTGCCGAGTAACCTTCTGGAACAGGTTGTGTACCCTGTGGCGTAATCATACTCACAATTCCGGTGCTTTTCGGATACCTCAGCATCGCAGCTCCAAGAATTTCAAATTGTTCCATAATAAGCCCCATCCGGCACTTTGGGTACCGGGAAGTCAAGAGAACAATTGCTGGCCACCCACACATTTCCTTTGGAATCCATAGCCAGGGCGCGTACACTGATCCCACAACGAAATGTTTCCGCTTTACTTGGATCAGATGCAGGAAACCGGGTAACGAAATCCGATTGTGAATTGCTCACCCATATGCGGTTTTGAGGATCAATAACAACATCAAATGGAGATTTAAGACCGGGAACCTTTACAATTTTTCCTTCTTTGATATTGCCATTCGGGAAAAACAAAAGCTCGTTGCCTGAACCATCTGCGATCCACACATCTCCATTGGCAGCCACACCAATTCCCATCAGGCCGGTAAGCTTTTCCTTGAATGGAAAATCACTTTGAGTAGCCGCAGGTTTTCCATCGAAATCAAATACACCTATATGTCCGTTAAAACTGGTAACCCATACTTTATCCTTTGTAACTGCTGTTCCCCAGCCGAACCGTCAATACCCATACCGGTGAATCCAACAATAGCGGGAGAAATTGCCTTACCCGATGGGGATAGTTCCGAAAGTCCTCCTCCGATGCTATGAATTACACCTGATTGAGAACCTGCCATCCAGTTCTGCCCTGTCCATAGATTGCCTTTTGCATCAAACATTAAACGGCCGGGAGAGTATACACCACCTCCTGCAAAACATAACATCAATGCGAAATCGTCCGGCACATACGCCAGGTAAGGAACAAAAGGAGCGCTGCGACGGGAACCGTCTTTGGGCTGGGGATAGGCTTCATCAAATAAAGCATATAAGGTTTTTGAATCAGACCAGGAAGATCGTGCAATAGATGCCATGGCATCCAGTGTGCTGACTGGAGTTGCATTTCCCGGCTGGGTAGCAGCTTTCAGGAATCTGGACCGCCAGTCATCATTTGATGACGTTGCGAAAGCACTGATCAATGCGCCCAATGTATTTAGTCTTGCAAGGCTTTCACTTTGTGTACTATTGATCGGATCCACCAATACGTCACCCCAGGCTCCGGTGATGGGATCTACCAGATTGGGAGCGTTATCAGCCGCAATTCTTAACCCCAGTTTATTTCCTGAAATGGATTCACCATGTATAAATTGGGCGGAAGTAAAGGCTGAAGCCACCGTGGTAAGTTCATTGATCGTAACATTCTTTGGCAGTTTATAGCCGAGCACCGATAAAAGAGCAAGGGATTCACCGGCGCCATTCGACGCTCCGCCTTTAGCTACAAGATAATAAATGCCTTCCGCGAAAATATGATCATCATGAAATTTAAAAAGTCCTTTATTGTCCGTCTTGCCCTGAGCCAGCTGTTTCGAAGAACTCACATCTGCGACAAATAATGTAACCGTTGAACCAATTACCGGCTTGCCGGCAATTTGCACCTTCCCTTCAATATCTGCGGCGAATGTTCTGAACGTAGCAGATAATAATATAAATAAAACAAAGTAGTGTCGTAAGCCATTCAGCATTTCATTCGATTTATCTGTTGAACTTTCTGTTCGTCCAATGGATACACGTTTAAATCTGTTCATAAAAAAATGTAGTTCGGTTATTTAATATGGATTGACGGTCTTAATTGACCAGCTGTTAACGGATATGCATGGGTAGGAATTCTTAAAGACGGACTCGTGAACGTAAAGTATTAGTCTGGTCAATAAAATCTTCAAAAAACCAGACAAATCTATAAAAAAAATCAGAGCCAAAAAATGCAGTAATCAAAGGATTGACTAATTTGTACCCTTCCAGAGAATAAATTTATGCAATAAATATATATTTTAAATCATTGCTGTTTCGATGTTGAATAAATAAGTTCTTTGAAATCCTTGTCTGTATTGGGTTTGAGCGATTTTTTAGATGGAAACGATTTGAAAATCCAAAGATTTTGCTTTGCTTTAAAGTATTGATAATCAATACATATGAATCAAGGCAAATTTATCTTCTCTCAAATAATGGGACTCGTTTCTCATAAGGTATTTAATGCGTGTGTAAATCGATACAAAGGAGATTATAAATCCAAACAATTTTCATGTTGGAAACAATTTCTTTGTATGGCTTTTGGTCAACTCACGCATAGAGAGAGCTTGTCAGATACCATACTTTGCCTGCATGCTAACGCTGGGAAGTTGTATCATTTAGGTATAGGTCAAGCTATTGCGAAAAGCACTTTATCAAATGCAAACGAAAGTCGCGACAATAGGATCTTTTCCGAGATCGCTATGATCTTAATTGAAGAAGCTAAATCGTTATACCTAAATGAAAGCGATCTGGAGGTTGAACTTAAAAACAATGTATTTGCCATTGATGCCACCGTTATTGATGTTTGTTTGTCCGCATTTAGCTGGGCAAAGTTCCGCACTACAAAAGGAGGTATTAAAGTGCATGTTCAATTGGATTTAAAAACAGCCATTCCAGAATTCATTCAGATTACACCGGCAGCTGTACATGAGGTAAATATCCTTGATAACATAGTCTTTCAGCCGGACAGCTTTTACGTATTAGACCGCGGCTACACTGCGTTTGACAGGTTATACCAAATCCACAAATCAAAAGCATTCTTTATCATCAGGGCGAAGGACAATCTCAACTTTTCCAGAATATCTTCAGCACCCTCTGAAAATAAAAGCGGAGTAATCTGCGATCAAATTATCCGGTTAAATGGATATTATGCAAATAAAGATTTTCCCGTACGCATGCGAAGAATAAAATTTTATGATGCTGAGAATGATCGACTGCTTATTTTCCTTTCCAACAACTTTGAGTTAAAGGCAACTGAAATCGCTCAACTCTATAAGCATCGTTGGAAAATAGAATTATTCTTTAAATGGATAAAACAGCATCTAAAGATCCAATCCTTTTGGGGAAGATCAGAAAATGCGGTCAAAACCCAAATCTGGATTGCAATCTCCGTTTACGTTTTGGTAGCCATTGCAAAAAAGAAGTTCCAATTAAAACAATCTCTTTATGAAATACTCCAAGTGATCAGTATATGCATCTTCGATAAAGTACCAATTCATGAACTTTTCTCAAAACCAATACAACAAAATTTCAAAGAGCTAAATGATAATCAGTTGAAAATCTTATATTAAAGACGAAACGCTAATGATTTTAAATCTTGAACTACGCATGCCAAATTCTTCTGACAAATTCTGGAAATATTTTTTTATTTGTGCAGGCATACTCACTGCTTTAGGCGCAGCTCCGGCGATGCTTTTCCCTAAAAACGGTCTTCATGTAACGATGGGCCTTGCGTACGCAGAGAAAAGTCCGCAGATGGAGCCTATTATAGGCCACTGGGGTATCATGGTGGTCGGAATCGGTGTTTTGCTGTTTGTCTCCGCAAAATATAAAAAGCTGAGGTTCTCAACAATTATCTTTTCAACCGTAGAAAAAATATATCTGGTCTCTTTTGCCGTATATAATTTTATTATTGCCGCCCCCTATGCAAATAATTATACCATTGTCGTCATTGGCGACGGATTAATGGCCATTGGTGGAATATGCTACTTATTAAGCCACCGTAAGAAAGCTGCTGTATAATATATTAGATGATTGCATCCCGGTTCTCGGTGAACTCATGTGCCGTGCTAACCAAATTATCCCTAAACAGGATACTCCCTATTATCCGAATACAGGCTGGTATCGCTTATTGACCAATTTCCCAATAACCATTTTCAATAAGCAGTTCTACTTTTTAGATGAGAGTAACGAATATTTTTATGAAGCGGTCGCTGTAACCAAAGGCATGCAATCCAATACACCCGGTCCAGGAACAACTAGTTATTTAACTACGAAAGAAGATAAAGAGGGGAACTTTCTATCCGGTTCCAGCACTTATAGACTTCATTTACCTCCCAAGTTTCCAGCCTCCAATTTTTGGTCACTAGTATTGTACCGTGAAAATACTCGTTGTTTTATTGACAATGTAAATGCCAAAGACAAACGACAAAACCCACGCCGGGCGTGGGTTTCAGAAGATTTACCTAGCGGACCGGACGGCAAATAATTAGTTGATTATTAATGTATTAAAGTTCAAAAACTCATTTACTGAAACATTATTGACACAGTTTTTATCAAAAAGTTCGAGTCCTCGCCAGGTCCCAAAATCGGGACCATCCCGAAGTAAAATCTACTGAAAACTTCTGTCATTTTCACGATGATTGCTCGATTTACAGTTAAATAACATCAAATAAATGTCACATTTAGAATGGTAATACTATCTTCCCCAAATGATTATCATTTGAAGAAACTTACCTTTTTATTTAAACCTTAATCATTATGAAGAATTTTTTGTTTGCGGCAGTCATATTATCTGTTATTCTACAGTCATGCAATTCAGGAACAAATACATCAAACGTAACGACTTCAGGAAATTCCCTGCCCTCCGATTCTGTAATGACTATAGCCAAAGATGCATTTGTCTATTGCGTTCCACTCTTTCTGATGGATGCTACAAAGAAAAAAATTACAAATGTTGAAGCACCAATACCGGGAATGGCTGCACCTCTCAATCAAATAACCATATCTACCAGCTTTCCTCCACAAAACCAGACAATCATAGTAAGGCCTAATGCCGATACCTATTATACTTTAGGGTTTTTTGACCTTAGTAAGGGACCCATAGTTTTAACCATACCTGTCACAAATGATGTTTATTATCTTCTTCCAATGCTTGATGCATTCACCAACGTATTTGCATCACCAGGGAAAAGAACAGGAGTTACGAAAGGTGGAATTTTTTTACTCAACGGACCCGATTGGAAAGATTCGTTACCAGCGGGTATGAAGGGAATTAAAGCGCCTACAAATTTGATTTGGCTTATCGGTCGTTTCCAGGTAAATAATGATAAACAGGGGGCACAAATTATCGTACCACTAGAGAAAAAAATTACTGCAACACCGCTGAGTGCTTTTGGAAAACCCTATGTAGCCCCCAAAGGAACTGTCGATCCCAGTTTTAGCAAAGCTTATCCAAATGATCAATTATTGAATATTCCAATTGATTCTTTTTTTAACTATTTGAATCACCTTCTGGTATCGAATCCTCCATCAGCCGCGGATTCTCCCGCTATAACAACTTTTGCTAAAATTGGTGTCGGTCCGGGTTTGAAATTTGATATTAATTCCTTTGATACTTCCACACAGGCCCGACTCAAAGAAATTCCTAAAATGGTTATCGAACATATAAACGCTGTATTGAAAGCCGGTGCAGTTAAGCCAGTTAATGGATGGAGTGTTGCCTATAAGGGATTTGGGAATTATGGCACTGATTATGACTTGAGAGCTTTGGTGGCTTTTTTAGGACTCGGAGCTAATATTCCCGAAGATGCCGTTTATCCAACCAGCTCGATTGACTCCGTTGGAAATCCATATAACGGAGCGAATAAATATGTAATGCATTTTGCAAAAGGAGAGACACCACCAGTAAATGGATTCTGGTCCTTAACAATGTACAGTCCGGATGGATATTTTATTGCAAATCCGATAAACCGTTATGCGATTGGCAACCGGAATCCTTTAAAATATAATTCTGATGGGACTTTGGATCTTTATTTCCAGAATACTTCTCCTGGAAAAGACAAAGAAAATAACTGGCTTCCTGCTCCGGCTGGCAATTTTAATCTTTGTCTACGATTATATTGGCCTAAGCAAGAATTCATCAGTGGAAACTGGACACCACCCCCCGTAAAGAAAATGTGAGAAATTTAAATCGATTATTTATACACAAAGGGATTTGGCTAATTTATCAAGTCCCTTTTTTATTGGTAAATCAAAAAAGTTAGGATTCGCACGGACTCGCGATTGAATGTAATTTTATACTTTTTACTGTTAACAATTATGGGAGAGTTGATAGTAGCATTTTGTAACATCCTACATCATGTTGACATAAAAAAAGCAACTATTTGACCATTTTTCGTCTCATAATTGATTGATTATTAATAAGATATAGCGGACCGGACGGGACTCGAACCCGCGACCTCTGCCGTGACAGGGCAGCATTCTAACCAACTGAACTACCGATCCATAAGAATCTCTGCAGCAACCAGCAAAAGTTGGCCGCAAAACCTTCCTATTTGGGGACGGCAAAGATAGGTGAATTTTGATTTTATCCAACAAAACTTTCCCCGTAATTGCTCGCTTACCTTAATTTTACAGCTCATTCCACATTTACTATGCCAATTGATAAAAATCGCCAGTTCCTGGATTTTGAAAAGCCCATAAAAGAACTTTTTGATGAAATCGAAAAGTTGAAGCAAACGGCAGAAAAGACCAAAGTGGATTTAAGCGATTCCATTCGAAAACTGCAAGACCAGGTTATTGAGAAAAGAAGGGAGATAACCCAACATTTAACGGCTTGGCAGAAAGTGCAGCTCAGTCGGCACCCGGACAGACCATATACTTTGAAGTACATTGATAAAATGTGCGACAATTTTATCGAGCTTTTTGGCGACCGGAATGTCCGGGACGACAAGGCCATGGTGGGTGGATTTGCACAGCTAGCCGGGGAGACGGTGATGATGATAGGCCAACAGAAAGGAACCAATACGAAGATGAGGCAGATGCGCAATTTCGGAATGGCCAACCCAGAAGGCTACCGGAAAGCCCTGCGTCTAATGAAATTGGCGGAGAAATTCAATAAACCCATAATCACCTTGATTGATACGCCTGGAGCGTACCCCGGTATGGAAGCTGAGGAAAGGGGCCAAGGCGAGGCTATTGCGCGCAATATTTATGAAATGATTCGCCTTCAAGTTCCCGTGATTTGCGTCATTATTGGAGAGGGAGCTTCCGGCGGAGCCCTGGGAATAGGAGTGGGGGACCGCGTGTACATGCTGGAGAATTCCTGGTACACCGTGATTAGCCCTGAAAATTGCAGTTCTATTTTATGGCGCAGCTGGGATCAGAAGGAAAAAGCCGCTGAAGAACTTCGCCTAACCCCTGATCATATGTACAATTTCGGGTTGATTGACCAAATTGTCCCCGAGCCACTGGGTGGGGCTCATTGGGATTACACAGAAGCAGCGGCCTTGCTCAAACCCCGGCTCATCGATGCCTTGCGTGAGCTCAAGCAATATTCACCGGAATATCGCGTCGAAAAGCGCATAGAAAAGTATAGCAAAATGGGCTTTTGGGATGAATTGCCCGTCGCCAATTGAAAGACAACTAAACGATGGATGCATGCTGAGACAAATTTTGCAGGGAACCGGAGTAGCCCTGGTCACGCCGTTCAAACGGAATTCGGAGATTGATTTCGACGCATTGGGTCGGGTAATCGATTTTGTGGTGCGCGGAGGGGTAGATTATTTGATTACCCTGGGCACGACGGGCGAATCGCCGACCCTCAGCAAGGACGAGAAAATTTCACTGATTCGGTTCACGTTCGAAAAATCGGAAGGCAAGCTGCCGGTGGTCGTAGGTATTGGAGGTAACAACACCCAGGAATTGATCAAAGACATCCAAAAGTTTCCCTTAGACCAGGCTGCGGCCATACTCAGCGCTTCACCTAATTATAATAAGCCGTCACAGGAAGGACTTTTCTTTCACTACAAAGCGCTGGCGGAGGCTTCCCCGCTGCCCATTGTCTTATATAATGTGCCTAGCCGTACGGGTCGGAACCTAAGCGCTAGTACAACTATCCGCCTAGCCAGGGAAGTGCCCAATATCGCAGGCATCAAGGAAGCTAGCGGCGACATGGCTCAATGCATGCAAATTCTGCGTGACAGACCCGAGGATTTTTTGGTTGTTAGCGGCGACGACGCGCTGGCGTTGCCTCAACTAGCTTGCGGGATGGATGGGGTAATCAGCGTGGCGGCAAATAGTTTTCCTCAGCGATTTTCCGATATGGTCCGCCTTTGTCTAAAAGGCAATTTCCCGCTAGCCAAAACGATCAATGACCAATTGATAGAAGGGTACGAGCTGCTGTTTTCGGAGAATAATCCTGCAGGAGTAAAAGCTGCACTGAGCGAACTCGGCATCACCGAAAATTACCTGCGACTTCCTCTGGTTCCGCTCAGCGCAAACCTCCACGTCCGCCTAAAGGAGTATATGCAGAAATGAAGTGCGATCGGCCCACCGAAGTCTGCGGCCATCCTATGGCCTGAGAGAGTAAAGGCAAATGAATTTTAGCGAATTTCTTGGTCTTGTGCTGGGAGCTCGTCGGCTTGAAGTGTGTCGCCGAACGACCATAGGCACTGCCGTTTTTGGAGCATAGCCGACATCAAACTCGGTAGGTAACTCCTTCAATCGCTAGTTCGGAGTTGGGAAATACCTCTTTTGCTTCCCGCTGAAATTCCTCCAGCTTTTCATATTTAGAACTGAAATGCCCGATCAACAGTCTCCCGACGGACGCTTTTTGTGCGATCGTCGCGGCCTGCACGGTGGTCGAATGAAATCGTTTGATGGCCCGTTCCTCCAGATCTTTTAGGTAGGTCGCCTCATGATAGAGCAGATCGACACCTTGCATTTTTTCCACCAATGCTTCATGATACATAGTATCGGCTGAATACGCATACGACTTGCCAGGAGTCGACGCCTCCGTGACCCACTCATTTTTGATCAGTTCCTCGGTGTTTTTGAGGTAATCTTCTCCCCATTTTAATCGGTCAAAGAAGGAGGCGGGAATATCAAACTGCTTCGCCTTTTCGGGCAATACTTTTCGCAGTGGCTTAATTTGCCTGAATTTAAACCCCCAACAGTCGATCCGGTGGTAGACCCGAAAACAAGACACCTCAAAGCGCGGATCTTTGGCGATGACTCCTTCTTCCACCAGGTTGTGAAAAATCAGCTTGTAAGGCAGCTTGGTATCGGCAGCCTTGAATTGCAGGTCAAAGATTTCTTTCATTTCCCCCGGCGCATACAAGTGCAGGTCGTTGACGCGTCCCAAAAGACCCATACTGGTGATCAGCCCCGCCAAGCCGAAATAATGATCTCCGTGGAGGTGAGAGATAAAAATGTGGTTGATCTTGCTGCGCCGGATCTTGTATTTAGCCATTTGCATTTGCGTACCTTCTCCGCAGTCCACCAAAAATAGATGCTCGTCCATGGTGATCACTTGAGCGCTGGGATGGCGATCAAAAGCCGGGACGGCAGAATTGTTTCCTAAGATGGTTACAGCCAGCAAGATTTGATTTTGAAGTGACGATCAGGGAGACTGCAAATCTGGAAGATCCGCTGCGCCCCGATGAAAATAACACAAAATGTCTGAGAATTGCAACTTAAAACCGCTGGACTGTCCGCGCGATTCCGGAAAGATAGGCTGGTCCAAACAGATTCAGATGGACCAGCAGAGGATAGAGGTTGCAGATCTCCCACTGCTCAAGATGGTTGGCAGTGAGAGGGTGGATTTCCTGGTAGGTCTGGTAGAACTGGTCGTCAAAACCGCCAAACAGGGTGGTCATGCCGAGGTCCATGCTGCGATGACCGAAATACACGGCGGGGTCAATAAGCACAGGTTTTCCTTCTTGATCACAAAGGAAATTGCCACTCCACAAATCTCCGTGCAGGAGGCTGGGAAGTTCGGGTGCAAATATTTGATCTAGTCTCCTGTACAATCGTTCGAACCCCTTGCGCACGGCAGGGCTTAGCAGGTTCTTTTGGGAAGCTAGCGCTAGTTGGGGTTCGAAACGCTCGGTGATCAGAAATTCCGTCCAGCTCTTAGTTAACCGATTAGACTGCTTGAGGGCTCCTAGGAAATTGTCCTGGTCCAGGCCGAATTTGTCGGATCCGCAAATTCGGTGCAGCCCTTCCATTGCTTCGCCAAAGGCCGCCCAGAACACGTTGGATTTCGGCCCTTGCTCAATCCATTCCAGGACAAGCACCTGGTAGTTGGGTGTTAGCTCACAGGCGAGTACATGGGGTGTGCGCAATACCTTGGCCTCGGCCAGACGTAAGAGTCCACGTCGTTCTTGCTCAAAGAGTCCCGGGTATTGGGCGATGGAATTCACCTTGCAAAACAGCTGGATCTTTGCATTGATCTGGACCTGGTAACACGAGTTTATGGAACCTCCCGACAGCGAACGGATCCGAAAATCACCCAGTTCGGTGTTGGCTGCTCGAGCTAAAGTGGGACGAATCTCCTCCAGTAATGGGTAGTCCATGGGGAATGTTTGACGCCTAGGTGATGGGGGGCGGGAGCGAAAGCTCGACTAGCCTTGCCAGGTGAGGGCGGCCGCCACGGCCTGCTAGTCCAAGAGTTCGCGTTCTATCTCCTCCAGCAGGATGATATCCTGGGCCTCACTTTGGGATGGCGCGACATTGAGTGAGGCCAATGATCCATGCGCCTCGAGCCAGGCTGCTGCTGCGGGCTGGATCGCACAAACCACAAAGGATGCGCCCTTCTGGTGAAACGCTGCTTGCAACGCTTCCAAATGTTGCGCCGCAGCATAATCCAGGGTTTGGATGTCTTTTAAATTGAGTACGACGTTTTTAACGCCATTTTGGAGCAGAGGGAGTAAACATTTATCCAATTCCGCTGTCATATTAGCAGCAAGGGCCGATTCCAGGATGGTTATGGCATGGAATTTCTCCTTGGTATCAATTTTGACCTGCATACACACTTAATGTTTGTTAACAGCCGTTAATAAAGAGGCAGAATCGAAAATCAAAAATATTCGTTATTATTGTATTAAGCTCAATTACTTAAAAATGGATAACAATTTTTCGGCCCAGGTAAAGGAAATTATTTCGTTCAGCAGGGAGGAGGCTTTGCGATTGGGTAACGATTTTATTGGTACGGAGCATTTGCTGCTGGGTTTGATTCGGGAGGGAGACAATACCGCCGTTCGCATCCTGAAAAGTTTCAATGTTGACCTCTATGAATTGCGAAAAGAAGTCGAGCTGGCGGTCAAGGACAAGACGGGAAAAAATATAGCTAACATCAATAGTCTTCCGCTCACCAAGCAAGCCGAGAAAGTGATTCGTGTGACCGTGTTGGAAGCCAAGGCCCTGAAAAGTCCCACCGTGGAAACCGAGCACCTGATGCTCTCCATCCTAAAAAATAAAGAAAACATAGCTACCCAGATTCTCAACCAGTTTGACGTGGATTATGACTTGTTTCGAAACGAACTGGGCGTGGTCAAGAGCAACGACATACGCAGCGAATACGCGGAGGAAAACGACGATGATTTCGATGAGGAAAAGAAGTATTCCCAGCAAAAGGTGAGGGCCGCTGGCAACGCCAAGAGCAAGACCCCGGTTTTGGACAACTTTGGCCGGGATATCACCCGTCTTGCCGAAATGAATGCCCTTGACCCGATCGTGGGACGGGAAGAGGAGATTGAGCGTGTTTCCCAGATCCTATCGCGGCGCAAGAAGAATAATCCAATCCTCATTGGGGAACCGGGAGTGGGTAAAACGGCCATCGTCGAGGGACTGGCTTTGCGGATAGTCCAGCGCAAAGTCTCACGGGTATTGTTCGACAAACGGGTCATATCGCTGGATCTGGCTGCCCTGGTGGCCGGGACCAAGTACCGTGGTCAGTTTGAAGAGCGGATGAAGGCCATTATGAACGAACTGGAGAAAAACCGGGACGTGATCCTGTTTATCGATGAGATTCATACCATTGTCGGGGCAGGCGGAGCCAGTGGCTCGCTCGACGCATCCAATATATTCAAGCCGGCGCTTGCTAGGGGAGAATTGCAATGCATTGGCGCATCCACGCTGGACGAATACCGGATGTATATTGAAAAGGACGGCGCGCTGGACAGGCGTTTCCAAAAAGTAATGATCGATCCACCGACGGTCGAAGAAACCATCCAAATACTGAACAACATCAAATCCAAATACGAGGATTACCATAACGTCACCTATTCTAACGAGGCCATCGATGCCTGCGTAAAACTGAGTGATCGGTATATGACCGACCGGCTGCTGCCGGATAAGGCGATCGACGTTTTGGATGAGGTCGGTGCCCGGGTGCATCTGAAGAACATCAACGTGCCGCAAAATATCGTGGAATTGGAGAAGAAGATCGAAGACGTCAAGAACGAGAAAAATAAGGTCGTCAAGAGTCAGAAGTTTGAAGAAGCGGCTTCCTTGCGCGATGCCGAGAAAAGGCTGCAGGAAGAACTGGAAAAGGCCAAAGCAGAATGGGAAGAAGAAAGCAAACACAAACGCTACCCCATTGACGAGGAAAACATCGCGGAAGTCGTGAGCATGATGACGGGTATTCCGGTCAAGCGCATGGTCCAAGCAGAAAGTGAAAAGCTGCGCAATATGGCCACCGATATGAAGGAAATGGTGGTTGGCCAGGAAGAAGCCATTCAAAAAGTCGTCAAAGCAATCCAGCGCAACCGCGTAGGCCTGAAAGATCCGAAGAAGCCTATTGGGACCTTCATTTTCTTAGGTCCCACGGGGGTGGGTAAGACGGAATTGGCCCGGGCCTTGGCGAGGTATATGTTTGACTCGGAGGAATCCTTGGTACGTATCGACATGAGTGAATACATGGAAAAATTCACGGTCAGCCGCTTGATTGGAGCACCTCCCGGTTATGTGGGATACGAAGAAGGGGGCCAGCTTACCGAAAAAGTTCGCCGCAAGCCTTACTCGGTCATTTTGCTTGATGAGATCGAAAAGGCCCATCCCGATATTTACAATATCCTGCTACAGGTCCTGGACGATGGTCAACTTACCGACGGACTTGGCCGGAAAGTGGATTTTAAGAACACCCTGATCATCATGACCTCCAATATTGGTGCTCGTCAGCTGAAGGATTTTGGCGATGGAGTGGGTTTTGCTACCTCCGCCAGGACTTCCAACGTCGACGAAAACAACAAAGCCGTCATCGAGAAAGCCCTCAAGCGTACCTTTAGCCCGGAGTTTCTCAACCGCGTGGACGATATCGTGATTTTCAATTCCCTCAGTAAGGAACATATCTTTTCGATCATCGATATCCTGATGAAGGGCGTCATGAAGCGGCTCGTGCAGCTGGGATTTTCCATGGAGCTGACCGAAGAGGCCAAGAATTTTCTGGCGGAAAAAGGATACGACCAGCAATTTGGAGCGCGTCCATTGCACCGTGCGATCCAAAAATACCTGGAAGATCCGCTGGCCGAAGAAATCCTCAATTTGAGCATCAAGAACGGGGATGTCTTAATTGCTGATTTAGATAAGGAGAATTCCAAGATCAGGTTTACACTCAAAGAACAAGCGAAGGAGAAAACAGAGGCTTAGGTAGTTAGCCTGTGCGATATTCCACCCCTAGAGTGGGCAGCCCTGAAGGATTTTTAGTTCCTTCAGGGTTTTTTTCTGCATTTTTGCCACAGAAAATGAGAAAACCTTACAAAATCATCATTACGATCGACGGGTGGTCCTCCTGTGGCAAAAGCACCCTGGCGAGGCAACTGGCCAAAGAACTGAACTATACCTATATCGACAGCGGGGCGATGTACCGGGCAATCACGCTGCATTTTCTTAGAAACCACGTGGATTGGACCAAAACCGCCACCGTGGAGCGGGTATTAAAATCCATCGTCCTCAGCTTCGTCGTCAATCCGAAGAGTCAACAGGCAGAGATTCACCTCAATGGCGAAAACGTCGAATACCTGATCCGGGATCTGGTCATCGCCGAGAAAGTCAGCGATGTGGCCGCGATCAAATTGGTACGGGAATTTGCGGTCGCTCAACAGCATAAAATGGGCCGAAACAAGGGGATTGTCATGGACGGTCGGGATATCGGGACCGTCGTCTTTCCCGAGGCGGAACTGAAGATCTTCATGACGGCAGACAAGGCGGTTCGTGTGGAGCGAAGGTTTAAGGAACTCTATGAGAAGAACCCGAATATTACACTGGAGGAGGTGAAAAACAACCTGGAGCTGCGCGATTATATCGATTCCCATCGAAAGGAAAGTCCTCTCCGACAGGCCGCGGACGCGGTCGAGCTGGATAATTCCAACCTAACGGAGTCCGAACAATTGAGCCTTGCATTGGGATGGGCCAGAGTAAAAATAGACAGCCCAAAATAGTAAAGCCCCATCCATGGACGGGGCTTTATGCAAGGGGGTATGTTTTTTTTGGCTAAGTTATCTTAAAAACAGAATCTCCCGGTATTTCGGCAGCAGCCATTCGCTATCATCCACCAACAGTTCGAGCTTATCGACATGGTAGCGAATCTCATCAAAGTATTTCTCCTTGACTTGGCTGCAATAGGCAATCGCTTTGATTCGGGTGTCCTCCATGGCGTTGCATATTTTGCGGGCTTCGATCATCTTCCCCACCAGTTCACTGACTTTGGAGATGTGTTCGGATATTTTTTCCAAAATCTGTTTTTGATTGACATACGCGCTTTCCTTCAGCCCGATCTCTTTGAGACCAACGATATTCTCGATCAGCGTATTTTGGTATTTGATCGCCGGTGGCAGAATGTGACTCGTGCAGAGTTCACCCATGATGCGGGCTTCTATCTGTACCTTCTTAATATATTTCTCCAATTCAATTTCATGTCGGGCCTCCAGTTCCACATGACTGAGTACGCCGTTTTCTTCGTAGAGCGCTTTGGCTTTGTCCGTGATCAGGGCATCCAGCGCCAGCGGGGTAGTCTTCACGTTGGGTAACCCACGTTTCTCAGCTTCCTTTTCCCATTCTTGACTGTAGTTATCGCCCTCAAACAGCACTTTTTCTCCCTTGACAATATATTCGCGGATAACGTGCATGATGGCGATTTCTTTTTTCTCGCCTTTTTCCACCAGCCCGTCCACGTCTTTTTTGAATTTCTTGAGCGTTTCCGCCAAAATCGTGTTCAGTGCGGTCATGGCATTGGCGCAATTGGCGGCAGAACCCACGGCCCGGAACTCGAATTTATTGCCCGTGAAGGCGAAGGGCGAAGTGCGGTTCCGGTCTGTATTGTCCAGCAGCAGTTCCGGGATGCTGCGGTGCAGATCCAATTTCAAAATCGCTTCATCTTGCTCGTCAAATTTCGCACCGACGCGTTCTTTCACATCCTCTAGCACCTTGGTCAAGTACTGGCCGATGAACACGGAGATGATGGCCGGCGGGGCCTCGTTGGCGCCCAGGCGATGGTCGTTTCCGGCTGAGGCAATCGAGGCGCGGAGCACATCGGAATAATCGTGTACGGCTTTGATGGTATTGACAAAGAACGTTAGGAACAACAAATTGGTCTTGGGCGTCTTTCCCGGGGCCAGCAAATTGATGCCGGTATCGGTAGCCATGCTCCAGTTGTTGTGCTTGCCACTTCCGTTTATGCCTGCAAAGGGTTTTTCGTGCAACAGGACCCGCAGCTTATGACGCCGGGCCACCCGGTCCATGATGTCCATCAACAGGGTGTTGTGATCCACGGCGATGCTCACCTCTTCAAATATAGGGGCACATTCGAACTGCGAAGGGGCGACTTCATTGTGGCGTGTACGCAGCGGGATACCTAATTTATATGCTTCTGTTTCATAGTCCCGCATAAAGGCATAGATCCTTTCGGGAATGGAACCAAAATAATGGTCTTCCAGCTGCTGGCCTTTGGCCGGCGGGTGGCCAAAGACGGTCCTGCCACTGAGTACCAGATCGGGGCGGGCGTTGACCAGCGCTTCATCTACGACAAAATATTCTTGCTCCCAGCCCAGGGTGGCAGAAACGCGCGTGATGTTCTTGTCAAAGTAATTACACACTTCCACGGCCGCCTTATCCAAGGCCGCCAAGGATTTGAGTAAGGGGGCCTTGTAGTCCAGGGTTTCACCCGTATAGGAAACAAAGATGGTGGGAATGCAGAGCGTCTTTCCAGTGGCGATATCCATAATGAAAATGGGGGAAGAGGGGTCCCAGGCCGTATAGCCTCTGGCCTCAAAGGTGGCGCGAATGCCGCCGCTGGGGAAGGAGGACGCATCTGGTTCTTGCTGAATCAGGGCGTCCCCGTCAAATTGTTCGATTGGGGTCCCATCGCTTTTTATGGTGAAAAAAGAATCGTGCTTTTCCGCTGTCGTGCCTGTAAGGGGTTGAAACCAATGGGTGAAATGCGTAACCCCCTTGCCCTCGGCCCATTGGCGCAAGCCGGCAGAAATCTGGTTGGCCACCGAACGGTCAATTTTCTTCCCCCCCTTCACGGAGGCTACCATACTCTTGTACGCCTCATCGCTCAGGAAGGCCCGGGCGGTTTTTAACGTAAAGACATTCTCCCCAAAGATTCCGGTAATTTTCGTTTGGCCCGTCACTGCAAGGCCGTTGGATTCTGACGTTAAATCATTAATTGCGTTAAATCGTAAAGATTCCATTGGTTTTAAATTTTACAAATGCAAATAAAGCATAATTGATCAGGGTGCCAAAAAAATCAAAATAAAATCAATTTTTTTCATGAAACATTCGAAAAAATAGGATTAATTGGGAAGAAAACGCAAATTCACTAGAATTTCTTTAATGATTTATATATATTACTAATTAACGTAATCTGTGCTCCGCCGATTTATGCTGAGGGTCATCGCGAGCACCAGAAGCAATTCGGGGATGGCCCGGTAGCGAACGATGGCCCCGGGAAAAGGGACCACGTAGCCAATGGCGAGAATCAAACTCACGCCAAAAAAAAGAAAAAAAATCAGCAGCGCCTCAGGCTTCCAGCCGGTTCCACGGCGCAGGCGATAGCTTACCCACCATAGCGTGAAAGCCACCAGGGCCGTAGATTCCAGTGCCATAAGCCCCTGCCAAGGCCCCTTGACCTCCCAGAGGTAAGGCCGGAGAAAACCATTGGCAGCAGCTTGGGGCAAAAGGCGCAGGACGCCGGCCGGGGTTGCCTCGAGGGAATCGAGCGCGTAGCGCGTTTTGGCGTGCAGCCGAAAATACTCCCGCTGTTCCTGCATGACCGGAGTAGCCAGATTACGGCCGGGAGAAAACCACAAACTTCCCCAAAAGACGCCTAGGCACAATACATATGTAAAAGCAAAGTAATAAATGGGGCTGCGTCGCCCCTGCCAGCTCAGGGTCCAGGCCAAAAAAGCAGGGATCATCAGCCACAGAAATTCTGCCCGGTAGACCAGCATGCCGGCCATACCCAGCAAAACCAGTCCCAGGTACAGTGGCCTTCGGCGCTTGAACCACGAGGTGGAGTAATATAAGACCAGGCATAGGCTGAGTAATAGCAACCCTTCGGCCCGAATGCCACTAGTCCAAAAAGTAATTGTCGGGATAAAAAAAATGCAGAGCAGCAACAGTTTTTTTTTGTCCGGGAATTGATTCACCAGCAATTTGTAGAGTAAGCAAGGGCCAACCATCACCAGCGAATCAAAGAACAGTACATCAATATAATAGTTTTCCCCGCTGACCAGGTTAAACAAGGCCAACAGCTTGACCATGGAGGCATATTCCAGGTCGCCTAAGTAATAGCGCAAGCCCTGCCAAAAACTGTGGGCCTGAGAAAAGGCAGAATAAGGCAACAATTCACCAAAGAAAGCCGCCGGATGGTGGAGGAGTTTACTTGTCTGCCCCACCGAATCACGAAAGAATACCCAGGTGTCGTCCCCATGATAGAGATTGGAAAACAGGAAGCCATACGCGCAGCCCAGCGTAATCTTGAAAGCGAAAATCGCCAATATGAGAGTAAAACTTAACTTGAAACTCGATCGGCGCAGGATCGCCAGAAAAACCATCAACAAACCGATAAAATAACAGACAAACCAGATCGCAGAGACCATAACTAGATATTCAAAAGAGGATTTACTACTCAAATCTATAATTTTGAACCCAATATATATACATGAAAGAAATGGGGACCGGCCGAAAAAAACTGATTGCGCTGGTGTCGAATAGCGCCTGGTCGGTGTATAATTTTAGGCTGGACGTCGTACGCCACCTGCGCGACCACAACTACGAAGTCCTGGTGATTGCCCCGGATGATGAGTTTTCGGTACTGCTACAAAACGAAGGATGTACCTTCCTTTCGATCCGCTTTAACAACCGATCAGAAAACCCACTGCGGGATTTCGGCCTGTACCGTCAATTGAAAAAAATTTACCGCATACATAAACCGGATCTCATTTTTCATTATGTCATCAAGCCCAACATCTATGGTTCACTGGCCGCCGCCCATTGCGGGGTGAGTTCCGTGGCCGTGGTCACCGGCCTGGGGTATTCTTTTGCCAAGCAAAATTGGCTCTATTACATGGTCCGTTTCCTATATAAAAAGGCGTTGCGAAACACCGAAGAAGTCTGGTTCCTGAACAACGATGATGCGCGGATATTTGTAAGCGGAAAAATCGTCAACATCGAAAAAATCAAGGTGCTGCCTGGCGAAGGGGTGAACACAAGATATTTTAATCTGCGAGCAGAACGAGCGGCGGCCCAGAACCCCCGCTTTACTTTTTTGATGAGTACCCGACTGCTCCGAAGCAAGGGCATTGGCATTTACGTAGACGCTGTGCGCATCCTGAAGCGAAAAAAGTACGACGTTCAATGCGAACTCATTGGTTTTTTTGAAAAGAACCATCCCGATTCCGTGAGCGAAGAACAACTGAAGAAATGGGAGTCGGAAGGATTGATATCTTACCATGGATTTGCCCGAGATGTTCGTCCATTCCTGGAAAAGGCGGATTGCTTTGTTTTCCCCTCTTTCTATAATGAAGGCGTGCCCAGGTGCCTGATGGAAGCAGCCAGCATGGAACTGCCTATCATCACGTCCTACAACAGGGGCTGCAAAGAAGTGGTGTTGAATAACTCCAACGGATATGTGTGCAACCTCAACGACCCCTTTGATATAGCCGATAAAATGGAAAAAATGATCAACCTGCCTGGGGAGGAACGGGCCAAAATGGGCAAGAATGGCCGTGCGCTGGTGATTAAGAAATTCAACATCACCAAGGTGATCGAAGAATACGACCGAACCCTGGACAAACTGTTTTAACGAAGGCCATTACATGGTAAACCCACGGGAGCGGAGAAAGTCCAATATTCCGGAGGAGGAAATTTGATTTTCCCAGGTCCAGGTAGTCAGGTCTGGAAAAGCAAAATCAAATCCTGTCACGGCATCCCAACCCAAATTGCCCATATCGGGGGCCAGGTAAAAAAAACGGCCTCCAAAGCCTGCTTGAAACTGCCGAATCCATGGATAATCCGTCGTGACGACCGGTACGCCGCAGGCCGCATAATCCAACAATTTGGACGAGGGTTGGTGGTTAAAAGGTGGGGTGTTGGGAACGAAATTGATGGCGTATCTGGCTTGACTAATGTACTTATATACCTGATCCCACGCAACCGGTCCCTGAAAATAAATATTGGCGCAACCACGGCATTTGGACTGCCAGTACCCGTAGTTACGCGAAAGCACCAGCAGGCTTTTATTTTGCAGTCTCCCCGTTTTGAACGGGGTGAATAAAGCCTTCAATTGCCTTTCCCGAGCGACGGTTCCTACATAAATAAAATCAACGTTTTTTTCCACCGGATCAATGGGTGAAAGAACACTTCCCGCAAGGACGCCGCTTTTTCGAATGCCACAGGGTACGCGGTCCGAGAAACCGAATTGATCGCGCGCATATTCGCTGTCAAAGATCCGGTAGTCCGGCCGGCAATTGATCCTTTTTTTTAGTTGGTCCTTAAGCTGGCGCAGTGGCGGAGTGGATGCGGAGGCATATTCATGTACGGTGAGTACCCGGGGATTCCTGCTGAGCTGCGCACCCATAAAATGCCATTCCACATCTGCCTGCGAGGCACCGGCTTGTTGCGGGTAACAGATTTTGGTGGTAATTCCTCGAGCGCCGAAAAAACGCAGGTACGCGCCCAATCCCGGCAGGAACGATTTATGCGAATGAATAAATGCAATGGTCATAGCGTGTGCAAGATCCGGATAAAATTATAGATAAGATTGCAGGGGCGTTCGTACTTTTGTACTTTCTAAACAACGTATGGAAATTACCGTTAAAACTGCCGAACAATTACGTCTGACACCCGAAGAATTCGAACTCATCCAACACAAACTAGGGCGAGTCCCCAACTTCACAGAGCTCTGTGCTTTCAGCGCCATGTGGAGCGAGCATTGCAGCTACAAAAATTCCATTCGTTGGTTGAAAACACTGCCTCGGGAAGGTAAACGGATGCTCGTCAAGGCCGGTGACGAAAATGCGGGCTTAATGGATATCGGCGACGGCTATGGGGTAGTGTTCAAAATAGAATCGCATAATCACCCCAGCGCCATTGAGCCTTTCCAGGGAGCAGCGACGGGGGTGGGCGGAATCCACCGGGACATTTTTACGATGGGTGCAAGACCCATTGCGGCACTCAACTCCCTGCGCTTTGGCAACCTGGGTGAGGCGAAGACCCAGCGATTGCTGGCCGGCGTGGTGCATGGCATTGGCCATTACGGGAACTGTTTTGGTGTGCCTACGGTGGGCGGGGAAATCTATTTCGAGTCCTGCTACCATACCAATCCCCTGGTCAATGCGATGAGCATCGGCATCGTACAGAGCGGACACACCATTTCGGCGACGGCAAAAGGCAGGGGCAACCCCGTATTTTTCGTGGGAAGCGCAACGGGCAAGGACGGAATCGGAGGTGCATCCTTTGCTTCGGCCGATATCACCGCCGAAAGTACCGAAGACTTGCCGGCGGTCCAGGTGGGTGACCCCTTCCAGGAGAAAAAACTGCTGGAAGCCTGTCTGGAACTGATCCAGACCGGGGCCGTCGTGGGCATGCAGGACATGGGCGCGGCGGGCATCATTTGCTCCACGGCAGAGATGAGTGCCAAAGGCGAGGTTGGCATGCGCATCGATCTGGATAAAGTGCCGGCAAGGCAGACGGGGATGAAGGCCTGGGAGCTATTGCTGAGTGAAAGCCAGGAACGTATGCTGATGGTCGTGCAAAAAGGCCGGGAGAGGGAAGTGACGAGGATATTCGAAAAATGGGACATGCCCTGCGCCGATTTGGGTGAAGTAACCGACGATGGGCTGCTTCGTTTTTATATGCATGGACAACTGGAAGCCGAAATTCCAGCCCATGAGCTGGTCCTTGGAGGTGGAGCTCCGCAATATGAGAGGGCCTATCAAAAGCCGGCCTACCTGCAAAAGATAGACCGCTTTGATCCAACCACCGTAGAGGTGCCCGACGACCTCAAAGCAGTCGCTGAACAACTAGTCTGTATTCCTTCGATTGCTTCCAAACGCTGGATCAGCATTCAGTACGACAGTACCGTGGGGGCCGCTAACCTTTCAACCAATGCCCCATCCGATGGGTCGGTCGTGCTGGCCAAGGGTACTGGAAAGGCCATCGTTGCTACCACCGATTGCAATAGCCGCTATGTGTTTGCCGATCCTTATAAAGGGACCATGATGGCGGTAGCTGAGGCCGCACGGAACCTGGTATGCAGTGGGGCCGAGCCCCTGGGAGTGACCAACTGTTTAAATTTTGGTAATCCCTATGACCCGGAAGTCTACTACCAGTTTGTCCATGCCATCAAAGGTATGGGCGATGCCTGCCGCCGGTTCAACACGCCCGTAACGGGCGGCAACGTGAGCTTCTACAACCAAAACCCCGACGGGGCGGTGTATCCCACACCAACTATTGGGATGGTTGGTCTGCTAAAGCAGCCGGCCGATAAGATGACCCTTGATTTTAAACAAGAGGGCGACCTGATCTTTCTGGTCGGTCGCAGCACAAACGACATCTCGTCGTCGGAATATCTCCATAAACTATGCGGGGTGGAATTTAGCCCGGCTCCTCACTTTGACATCGAGGAAGAATGCGCCTTGCAGGGCAAGCTGGCCGAACTGATCGGTGCTCATTTGATCGAGTCCGCGCACGACGTTAGTGAGGGGGGACTTTTCGTCACGCTTTTGGAATCGGCCGCCATCCGGAATCTGGGTTTTGACGTGGCCGCATCCGATTACCGCATTAGAAAAGATGCCTATTGGTTCGGGGAAGCGCAATCCAGGGTAGTGGTGAGTGTAAGGCCGGAAAAGGTGGTAGCATTCAAGAAATTGCTAGGCGATCACCCTTGCGAAGAATTAGGCTTTGTCACGGCCGGTGAAGTTACCGTCGATGGCATGGATTGGGGAGAGATGGACCATTGGAAGGATAAATACGATAGAGCAATTGAAATTCTGCTAGCCGGATCCGAAACAGAAAGTGCACTAAGTGCAATCTAGCTCCGCGCCCAGAAATTAATCGGATAAATAGGATGGATAAGAAATCAACCATTGTAGTGACGGGGGCCGCCGGATTTATTGGCAGCTGCTTGGTTCAGTATCTCAATTACCGTGGCTATTCCAACCTGATTCTGGTAGATGACTTCACCCGAGCGGATAAGGCAGCCAATTACGAGCGGAAGAAATTTGCCGAAAAGATTGAACGGGAGCATTTTTTTGAATGGTTGTTTCATTATAAACCCAGAATTGATTTTTTCTTTCACATTGGTGCCAAGACCGATACCACGGAATTCAATTATGCAGTGCACCAGCACCTCAACGTGGAATACTCAAAAAAGGTCTGGCAGTTTTGTACCGTGCACAACATTCCCCTGGTCTATGCCTCTTCGGCCGCGACTTATGGTGGTGGCGAATTTGGCTACGATGACAATCATCACACCGTCGATTCATTGCATCCATTGAACCCCTATGGGGTATCCAAAAATGAATTTGATAAGTGGGTGCTGCATCAAGAAGACCGCCCCAGCTTTTGGGTCGGCCTCAAATTTTTCAATGTTTACGGCCCGAACGAATACCACAAGGGCAGAATGGCCAGCGTGATTTTCCATGCTTTTAATCAAATCAAAAAAGACGGCGTGGTGAAATTGTTCAAGTCGCACCACCCGGATTACGCCGATGGTATGCAGCTGCGCGATTTTATTTACGTGAAAGATGTGCTTAACGTGTGTTATTGGCTCATGCAGCATAGGCCAGCTTCTGGTATTTATAATCTGGGCACGGGGATACCCCGGACCTTCAATGACCTGGTCAAAGCTACCTTTGGTGGACTGGACATGAAACCCCATATTGTCTATATTGATATGCCCCAGGATATTCGGGACACCTACCAATATTTTACCCGTGCCAATATGGACAAACTTCGCCACGTGGGATATGTGCACGAGTTCTATTCTCTGGAAAGGGGCGTGGACGATTATGTCCGCAATTATTTGCGTCACGGCAAAATTTACTGACCGCTTCTTCTGCCCGGGCCATTCCCCGATGCAGGCTTCTTCGCGGGCTGATCCCCACGGTAATGGCCTTTTTTCTTTACTTTTAGCGTTACTCAAGTATAAATCGCCCCCACATGAATAAGAAAATAGCCATCATTGGCGGAGGGAACCTGGGCATGGCCATTGCCGAGGGACTGATCCAAAGCAACTTTGTCCTACCCAAGCACATCCTGATCACCAAGCGTAACATACAGACCTTGCATGAACTGGAAAGAAAGGGCGTGCTGGTCAGTGACAAGAATGAAGAAGCTCTGCGGTACGCCGATCTGGTGGTGCTGGCCGTAAAACCGTTTCAGGTGCATGACGTCCTGACTGCGTTAAAGAAGGAGTTCAAGGAAGAAAAGCACGTATTGGTCTCCGTGGTCACCGGTACATCCATCGAACATATCTCCGCCATCCTAGGCATGAAAATACCCATCATCCGGGCCATGCCCAATACCGCGATAGCCATTCAAGAGTCTATGACCTGCCTGGCGGCTAAAGATGCCAGTGAAGACCAACTGCAGTATGTACAGGATGTTTTTGGCCAACTTGGAAAGACCGCAAAAATTGACGAAAAGCTCATGGATGCGGCCACTGTACTCGGTGCCTGCGGGACGGCCTTTGCGATGCGCTATATCCGCGCCAATATCCAGGGCGGTATTGAAATTGGATTTGATGCGGCTACCGCAAATTTAATCGCGGCCCAAACGGTCAAGGGGGCAGCCGAGCTTTTGCTCAAGAAAGGCTCCCATCCGGAACAGGAAATAGATAAGGTCACCACACCCAAGGGGTGCACCATCGCCGGCCTTAATGAGATGGAGCATCGGGGATTCAGCTCCTCCTTAATTAAGGGCTTGGTGGCGAGTTACGAGAAGATCGCTAAGGATTAATTGGGGCAGCAGGCGGCCTGGGCGAAACTCCCAAATCGGGAATTATCGATCTGCCAAACGGGTCGAAATCCAGCAAATAAGGGTATTCTTGTAAGGGGCGCATTCAATATACAAATCCTTGAAAATAAAGACGATATTTGCCCCCGACTGGCAGCTTGACCATTATTGTTTTCCGGCCATACTACCCAGCTCGATTATTCGTT
Organism: uncultured Chitinophagaceae bacterium; assembly: GCA_963742225.1. GTDB lineage: Bacteria > Bacteroidota > Bacteroidia > Chitinophagales > Chitinophagaceae > Puia. The sequence continues at coordinate 26,856 of CAVULD010000013.1, forward strand.
ATAGCTAGCGAATATACCCCCGATTTCTGCCTATGGATCTCGGGATATGGTTAATTGTAGACTATGAAAAAGAACCTCAATACGGTATTGTTGATCATCGAAATTGCCTCCATCAGCCTTCTTCACGCCATAAAGTTCAAGCAAGCACAACACCAGGCTTCTGGCAGCGGCTATGCTCATTTGTCCAACTATGCGAACCCGGAAGCGAGCGTCAAGGCACACACTTCCTATGCCCTTATCAAGTAACCAAGCCTCCGGCGTTACCCATTAGCCTTGCACCTGGTCTCACATGGCATTGGCCGGGACCGAACCTCCAATCGGCATTATTTTATCCGTTGTCTAAAGAAAACTAGTTCATAGGTATATGCATCGTCCTTGGCCGCCTTATTAAAGGTAGGATTGCTCGGGTTGGCAAAGGCATGGTCAGCATCATACTGTTTCAGAATCAGTACTTTGCCGGCTGATTGCATGCCGGCAGCAAAGGCGGCAACCACCTGTGGGGTTATCCACTGATCCTTGTTGGCGAAAATCCCGAGCACGTCGGCATGAAGGCTTTTAAGTCGATTCACATCTTTTTCTGGCATGCCATAATACATGACGCAGCCGGCCGCCTGATCCCCCGCAAGCAGCGAGGCCTGCAGGCTCCACCCTCCCCCGAAGCACCAGCCAATGGTGAATATTCTGGCTTTTGGCCCGGCATAGGCGATGACTCCCTTGATGATGGCTACGGCGCGTTCGGTACTTAAGGCTTGCATGAATTTGGCCGCATCTTCGCGGTTCGCAGCCACCTTCTTATCGTACATATCCACCGCGATGACATTCACATTGCCAATGGCGTTTCCCAGGTCCTCGCTTTCTTGTTTGATGTAATCATTGAGCCCCCACCATTCATGGATGACCAGCAGGTAATTGTCGGTTGGTTTGCTGGCTTTGATTTCCCATCCGTAGGCGTCCGATCCGTCAGCCGCCCGGTAGGTGATATACTGGCCCCGGGAACTGGAGAAGGTAAAGGGAACAGGCAGTTCGTGGCTGCGGATAAACTGGGAATCTGAAGCCAGCTGCGAGAAGGATTCGGTGGCGGAAGCCGCGCAGCAACTCGGGGTTTGTTGGGCAGGCGACAAAAAATAACTCCACGCAAGCAAAAGGGAAAGAAAAGTAGGTTTCATATTGTCTATTTTAACTGTCCATGCAATTTTCAAGGAGACCTAAAGATCGAAAAAAACGCGAACACTCCGACGCGTAGCGGCGGCAAATGGCTAGCAAGCTGCGGGAAAATCAACCTTACGCAGTACCCTCCAATTTTCCCCCTCGGGACCAACCGACGCACGGTCCACTCAACAGCTATTACCCTATGTTATTCACTTAAAAGATTTTATCCACATAGGCGCCCTGGCATTTTCCGGGTTTGGAAAATTTGGCGTAGTTTTGCATGACCTTCTGGAATTTCTTTCCAATTATCATTTCCGCTGGTCAATTTACGGGGTTTGGGTCGATTCTGTTCACCACAAGTTGAACAAGTGTGTCGAGAAGAACTGGAAACGGGAACCACAATTTGAGGGTTGGCTCAGCCGGACTACGCGCAATAGCGGGTTGCTATCTTGCCTCTTGCGTTCAAAAGGATTATTACTAAAACTGTTTCATACTAATCAACCATATTATGGCTAAGTATATTTTTGTTACCGGCGGGGTTACTTCTTCTTTGGGCAAAGGGATCATTGCGGCCTCCTTAGCCAAATTGCTGCAGGCCAGGGGGCTCCGGGTGACCATTCAGAAATTTGATCCGTACATCAACGTCGATCCAGGCACCCTAAATCCGTATGAGCATGGAGAATGCTATGTCACCGAGGACGGGGTAGAGACCGACCTGGATTTGGGGCACTACGAGCGCTTTTTGAGCATTTATACCTCGCAGGCCAATAACGTGACCACAGGAAGAATCTACCAAACCGTGATCAACAAAGAGCGGGAAGGAGCCTATCTGGGCAAGACCGTTCAAGTCATTCCACATATCACCGATGAGATTAAACGACGGATGCTCTTGCTCGGGCAAAACAACGAGTTTGATATCATCATCACGGAACTGGGCGGTACTGTCGGCGACATAGAGTCACTTCCGTTTATCGAAGCGGTTCGACAATTGCAGTGGGAAATGCCCGATGAGGATTGCGTCGTGGTGCACCTGACGTTGATCCCCTATTTACGTGCCGCCAAAGAACTCAAAACCAAGCCAACCCAGCATAGCGTCAAATTGCTTAGTCAGGAAGGGGTGAATCCGGACATTATTGTCTGCCGAACGGAGGAGCCGCTTTCGGTGGATATCCGAAAAAAGATTGCGCTTTTTTGTAACGTGAAACAGGAAGCGGTCATCGAGGCGGCTGACGCACCCACCATCTACGAGGTGCCCGTGGCCATGATGCGCGAAAAACTCGACGTCATTTGTTTGAAGAAACTCAATATTACCCAATACCACGAACCCGAGTTGACTAAATGGAAAGAATTTTTGGACAAGCTCAAATACCCCAAGAGCAAAGTCACCATTGGGCTGATCGGCAAATACATTGAACTGCAGGATGCCTACAAATCCATCTTGGAATCCTTCATTCACGCCGGGGCGATGAATGAGTGCAAAGTGCAAATTATCAACGTACACAGCGAATTCATCACCGAAGATAATGTGTCCGAAAAGTTAGGTAACCTGGATGGCCTGCTGGTAGCTCCCGGGTTTGGGCACCGTGGGGTGGAGGGAAAAATTATTGCCGTCAAATATGCACGCGAAAACAAACTGCCCTTTTTCGGTATTTGCCTCGGTATGCAAATGGCGGTGATTGAATTCGCGCGCAATGTCCTGGGGTTGTCCGATGCCCATTCCACGGAAATGGACCCCAATACCACCACGCCAGTTATTGATCTGATGGAACAGCAGAAAAAAATCACGGTCAAAGGCGGAACCATGCGCCTAGGCGCCTATCCTTGCGTGATCAAATCAGGCACGCTTGCCCATCACATTTATGGCAAGACGGAAATCCGCGAACGCCACCGCCATCGTTGGGAATTCAACAACGCATACTTGCAGCGATTTGAAGATGCGGGCATGATTGCAAGTGGAAAAAATCCGGATAGTAATCTGGTCGAAATTATCGAGCTTAAAGGCCATCCCTTTTTTATAGGAGTACAATACCATCCCGAACTGAAGAGTACGGTCGAAAATCCCCAACCCATTTTTGTTCATTTTATTCACGCCGCCAAGCTATATGCCGAAAGTAAGAATCTGGTAAAAAGCCCCTCACTCCAAGGCGAAATGATCTAAGTCACCTGCTTCTCCGTATAGGTTCGCAGCGCGATCAGACCCTATCCTAACGATACCGGGACACGCGTAGCGAGGCCAGGCACTAGGGGTTGGTCGATCCATCCACTAGGACGCGATACATTCCACCGAAACTCATCCGCAACTGGCCGCCACTGCTCGGCCGTTCAGCGATCTACGGCGTTTTCCTAATTGCTAAACCCCTATCTTTGCTCCTCCTCAAAAAGATACGCTCATGGGTATGGATCGCAATACGGTAATTGGGTTTGTGTTATTGGGCATTTTGCTTTTTGCATACCTGTTTATCTCGACCAGAAACAGCCAGGAATTGCAAAAGCAAAAGCTGCTGTTCGACGATTCGGTGAGCCGTGTCAAGATGCAGCAGGATATGGCGGCCAGGGCAAGGGACACAGCCACTTTCAAAGCGCCAGCTGTTGATACCAGCGTCGGATTCAATAAAGCCATAGCGGGTTCGGAAAGGACCCTGGAAATTGAAAACGATTTGCTCAAGATTGTTTTTTCCAACAAAGGTGGCCAACCCAAACAGGTCGAGCTCAAGAAATTTACCTCCTACGACAGTGGGTTGGTTCGGGTATTGGATTCGGCTGCAAACAACAGGATGTCCTACCCGATCAATACGGGAGCGAATCAGTCTGCTCAAATCGCTGAGTTGTTTTTTGATGACGGAGTTGTGCAGAAAAATTCCGATGGAAGCCAGACAATCACCTTCAGACTGCCCACCCATGGTGGCGAGTCCATCGAGCACCAGTTCACTCTGCGACCTGGAAGCTACCTCATGGACTGGACCATCCGGATTGAAAGACCCGACCAGTTATTTACCCAAAATAATTTTAATCTGACTTGGCATGCCGAGGCTCTCAAGACCCAAAAAAATGTGGTTTACGAGCGGCAGCTTTCGGATATCTGTTTCTTCCAAGACAATGAATTCGATTATATCCGCACCAAATCGGAAAGGCAGTTCGACAAACCGGTGCAATGGGTTTCTGTCGCGCAGCGTTTTTTTAACACGACGCTTATCGCCAAGGATAATTTTTCATCCGGAGACGTGCACCTCCTGCACGAAACTTCGGATACCTCCGACGTCGTCTTCAACGCAGATATCAACCTCCACGCTAAGTTGACTGGCGCGACATCGGTGACGCTCCCATATCAATTGTATTTTGGCCCCAACGATTACCGAATTCTCAAGAGCCAGGCCCCCGGCATGGATCGCATCGTCGATTTGGGCAGGGACATGTACTCCTTCGTGCGGCCGGTCAACGTTTACGTCATTATGCCCGTGTTTACGTTCTTTGAAAGATTTATTTCCAACTATGGTATTGCGATCATGCTGCTGACGATTTTCATCCGGTTGCTTACCTCGCCTCTGGTATACAGCAGCTATCTGAGTGGAGCGAAAATGAAAGCGCTGCGTCCCGAAATCGAAGCCATGAAAAAACGGGTGGGTAACGATCAGCAGCAGGCCGGGGTTGAACAGATGAAGTTGTTTCGAGAAGCAGGCGTTAATCCACTAGGCGGGTGTATTCCGGCTTTGTTGCAGATTCCTATATTCTTCGCACTGTATAGTTTTTTCAATTCCAACATTGCCCTTCGCGGGGCGGGTTTCCTGTGGTCAAAAGATTTATCCGCCTACGATTCTATATTGAATCTGGGCTTTAGCATACCTGCCTACGGTGATCACATCAGTCTGTTTGCCCTGCTTGCCGTAGCCACCAGCTTTTTGATTTCTCTGTATGGCATGAACATGGCACCAGATCAAAATAACCCGGCTATGAAATACATGCCCTATATCATGCCGGTCATGTTACTGTTATTTTTCAATCGATTGCCATCGGCGCTCACCTGGTACTATACCGTGTCGAATGTCATCACCCTCATCTTGCAATTTGTCATACAGAATTATATTATCGACCACAGCAAGATTTTGGCCAAGCTGCAGGAAAATCGCAGTAAACCGAAAACCAAACCGAAGTGGCAGTCCAGGTTTGAAGAAATGCAGGAAACGCAAAAGAAAGTGCAGCAACTCAAAAACAAGAAATAGGCATCCTGGATTTTGGCGAGCCGTGGGGTTTCCGCCTGGTATCCAGACTCCGGAAACTGGCGGTTTGCCGGACTTTTCGTCCAACTCATTAGTCCAGGGAGGATCCACAACAAAGGGCATCGACTGCCCCCGCTGACATGAAAATAGTTTACGTCACCATATTTTTTTTCTTGCTGAGCATGGTAGTTGCAAAGGTCGCCTTTGCGCAAAAAAGGGCAGGTGAGCTCACGCTGGTTTACAATTATGCTCTATTTCACGGGGGACAGCAGCCCCTTAGCGCATCGCCCGATTTTAGTGCGACTTTCACGATCTACCTGAAAGGCACCATGAGCCGTTCGGATCTGTCCAGTCCGGTTTTTTTTTCCAGCACAATCTTTAACGCCAACACCGGCCAAGCCATCATCTTGCGGGAAGTCAGTGGACAAAAATTACTGATTCGGCTCAACCATGACGACTGGGCAGATAAGAATAAAGGCTATGACACGCTGGATTTCTCTTCCCAGCCCGAAACCAAGGTCATTGCCGGGTACCATTGTCAAAAAGCTGTAGCCACCACACAAGACAGCCTGTCGCTGACCGTCTACTATACCCGAGAATTGATTCCGGATAACAAACTCTACGATCCGATGTTTCGCAGTCTCGACGGTCTGCCTTTAGAATACGAGTTGACCAATGGGCATACGACGATCAAGTATACCTTGGCTTCCATCAACATGAATCCTGTACCGGAATCTAAGTTCGATATACCCCCCACAGGATTTAGGGAAATGAGTTACCTCGAAAGCAAAAAGCTTCATTTCGTAGGCCCCTGAAATACCATAGATCCAACGTAGTTGACGGGGAAAAAATCTGAAAGAAAACCGAAGAGAGGCTTATTTGGTCATTTTAATCCGTACGCCCAGCATCTGCAGGTTCGTTCTTCCCGAAAGGTTGCTGAAGTTAGTCACGTTAATCCTTGAATTATAAGGCAATATGTAGGTGGTATTGCCCTTTTGGTACGTGATCATGGCATGGACAGAAAGGGCGTTGTTAGATTTTTCCTGACTGAGGACATAGCTGCCGTTATAGGTATAGCCACTTTTCAGGCTAAAGCCAACGGAGGAAGAAATCGGCGTGAAATTGTTCTTAAACGCAGCCGCCGTTTTCTTCTTATCCCCACCGCCGCCTTTGGAAGCAAAGGCCAACATAGCGATGGCTAGGAAGGAAAAACAAATGGCTGTATGGCGAATCAATTTTTTCAACGGTATTGTTAGTTGTTGATGAAACTTAGAGCAAATATAGTGCTAAATTTTGGCAATTTTTTAACCGTCCGTCATTTATTTTACTCTTTTTTAACGTTTCTACCGATATTTTGGGTGGGTTGACCACACTTCGGCCGCAGCTATACACTAATACGTTCAGGTCGTTCAAAAGTTGCCTTTCGGTACAATTAATTTGCAGGAAACACATTATGATTTAACTTGAGATAACTTTCCCCTACATGAAGGAAAATCCATACCATCCCGAACATGAAGATTTAAAGGAATTGTTGAAGCAGTACCAGAATTTGAAAACCGGACGGAATCATTCCTTTCTTGACGAAGAATCTTTCGAAAAAATCATTGATTATTTTGATGACCGGGAAGATATTTCCCAGGCGACGGAGGCGGTAGAACTGGCCATCGAGCAATACCCCTATTCCTCGGTCCTGCTCATCCGAAAGGCCGACCTGCTGATTGCGTCGCGCCATTACCAACAAGCCCTGCGTATTTTGGAACAGGCGGAGTTGTTGGACGCGACCGACATCAATCTCTATATCTTGAAAACGGATGTGTACCTGGCCCTGGACCAGCAGGAAAAAGCCGTAGTGCTGCTGCAGGAGGCCCTACAACATTTTGAAGGGGAGGAGCGCATAGAGCTTCTGTTCGAACTAGCAGACGTGTATGACGATTACGAAGAGTTTGATAAAATATTCGACTGCCTGAAGCTTATCCTACAACAGGACCCCGACAACGAGGAAGCCCTGTACAAGATTTGTTTTTGGACCGATTTTACAGGCCGCAATGAGGAGAGCATCCGCCTGCACACCGAGATCATCGATAACCAACCCTATTGTGAGCTGGCCTGGTTTAACCTAGCGGCCGCCTACCAGGGGCTGAAATTATATGAAAAGGCCGTAGATGCCTACAAATACGCCATCGCCATTGATGAGAAATTCGACTATGCCTACCGCAACATGGGAGATGCCTTCATTCGGCTAAGAAAATATAAGGATGCGATTGAGTCGTTGGAAAAGGTGCTGGAATTGTCCAAGCCGGAGGATGTCATTTATGAGGCGATTGGCCATTGTTTCGACAAGCTCAGCAACTACGCCCAGGCGCGCTTTTATTACCGAAAAGCCTCCCACCTCAACCCCGACGACAGCAAGCTGTATTATAAGATCGCCTGCACCTACCTCAATGAGGGCCAATGGTCCCACGCAGTCAAGCAACTCGAAGGGGCCTTGCGCATTCATGCCAAGCAGCCGGAGTACAACCTAGCGATGGGTGAATGCAAGATGCAGCTCGGTGAATACAAGGAAGCCATACAATATTTTTCCAATGTCGTGCGCCTGCGTCCACGCAATATTTCGAGTTGGGAAGCGCTGATCCGCTGTCTGTATAGCGCTGGATTTTATAAAGAGGCGCTCGAGCAGGTCCAGGCTGCTATACGCATCACCGGTGGCAAGCCTATTTTCATTTTTTACCTGAGCGCAGTGCATTTTGCTATGGGAAAGTCCAAGGAAGGGCTACTGCAGTTGGAAAAAGCCATGTCCAAGGCGCCCAAACTTCTGCGCAAACTCGTGGAGCTCAACCCGGTCATTCTGCAGTTTCAGCCCGTGGTAGACGTCTTGGCCAGGTACAAGAAGAACAAATCCTTCTAATGGGCTTTTTTTCCCGAATATTAGTGCACTGGATTGGTAGACAATATTTCATATCTTTTTGTTTCTTATTTTTGCGCCGCACCTTCATTAATTAAGAAACTCTTACAGGATGAATTTTAATCTAACTCAGATCCCCGACCGAGACATTAAACCCCGCAGTAAAGGAATCACCATGGTAATGGATAAGGGACTTAGTGTGGAAGAAGCAAAAAACTTTTTAAGCGTATCCCATCCCCATGTAGACATTGTGAAACTGGGATTCGGTACCTCCTTTGTGACCCCGAACCTGCGGGAAAAGATTGAAGTATACCGTTCTTACGACCTGCCGGTCTATTTTGGCGGTACGCTCTTTGAAGCGTTTTTGGTGCGCAACCAATTCAACGATTACGTATCGGTTTGTAAAGACTATGGCGTCACGTACATGGAGGTAAGCGACGGATCCATCACCATTCCGCACGCCGAAAAATGCGGCTATATCGAAAAACTCACCAAACATGGAACCGTTTTGAGTGAAGTGGGCAGCAAAGACGCCGAGCACATCATTCCCCCGTATAAATGGATTGAGCTGATGCGGGCCGAACTCAGCGCCGGAGCAACCTACGTCATCGCCGAAGCCCGCGAAGCGGGCAATGTGGGTATCTACCGGGGAAGTGGTGAGGTGCGTGAGGGCCTGGTGCAGGAAATTCTGACGCAGATTCCCGAAGAAAAAATACTCTGGGAGGCTCCGCAAAAATCCCAACAGCTGTACTTCATTGAACTCATAGGCTGCAACGTCAACCTGGGCAATATTGCACCTAACGAGATGATTGCCTTGGAAGCCATGCGTATCGGCCTGCGCGGAGATACCTTCCATTTGTTTTTAGATAAAGCCTCCATCCGGTGAGGAAGTTTGGTTTGATAGGGTACCCCCTGGGTCATTCTTTTTCCCAAACGTATTTTTCTGAAAAATTCAGGCAAGAAGGCTTAAGCGACTGCGAATACCTCAATTTCCCGATTGCGCGTATCGACTTGCTGGGCCCCATCCTTGCCCAAGAGCCCCAACTGGTCGGGCTCAATGTGACGATCCCCTACAAGCAACAGGTTATAGAGTGGCTGGATCACCAAAGTGAGGTCGTGAAGGCTACAGGAGCCTGCAATTGCATCAAGATTCAGCAAGGTACTTTGTCGGGTTTCAATACCGACGTGATGGGCTTTGAGCGAAGCCTCAAGAAAAGCCTCCAACCTCAGGACAAGCATGCCCTGGTCCTGGGTTCCGGAGGGGCGTCCAGGGCCGCTCAATACGTGCTGCATCAATTGGGCATCGACTTTACCCTGGTGTCTCGCCAAGAGCAAAGCGGGCCCGCAGGATCAATCCGCTATGGACAGATTAATCCCGAGCTGATGGCTCGCTGCACGCTCATCATAAACGCCACGCCTGCGGGCATGTATCCCCATCCGCAGACCTATCCCGATATACCCTACCAATGCCTTAGTGACCGGCACTATTTGTACGACATGGTCTACAATCCTCCTGAGACCTTTTTTCTTAAACAAGGAGCCAGCCGCGGCGCGCGGACACAAAACGGCGCTGATATGCTCGTCATCCAAGCCGAAGAAAGCTGGGCGATTTGGAACAGCTAGGCACTCAACTCCGCTCGCACCTGCTCGGGGATGGAGGCCGTTTTTTTTGCGGCGTAGTCGTAACAGACCATTCCGGTTCTGGCGGTCGCCACCAGCGCCATGGGTTTACCGGCTGCCTTTCTTTCCAATTTGTACAGCAGCTCGAAGCGGACCTTGGAGAATTCACCGGCCACTACATGGGCCAGGATGAGGTCTCCGTAAAACAGCTCCTGCTTGTATTCGACCACCAGATCGCTCATGATCAGGCCCAGGCCGCCGATACGGAACTCGTCATAGCCGTGGCTGTGCAGGTACTGCACCCGCGCTTCATGCAGGATGGACACGATAGTGTCGTTTCCTACATGCGCCCCGTAATTGAGGTCCGTAACGCGCAAGGGAATTTCGGTTGTGAAGGGGAAGTGTTTGGGAAGCTCAATTTTGATTCTGGCCATGTGCTTGTGTTAAGGGGCTAATAGGGTGGTTTTCCCTAGGTCCGACAGCGGAGTTACCTTATCCAGTCTTTTTGTTGCAAGAAGGAAAGTAGCTTTTGCGCTGCCTGCCGGCGGTGACTGTATTGGTTTTTTTCCTGCGCCGTCATTTGTCCAAAACTGCGCGTGCTGCCTTCGGGGATAAAAATGGGATCGTATCCAAAACCGCCGGTCCCCATTCTTTCCCAGGCAATAGTGCCAGGGCAGCAGCCTTCGAAGAGATATTCTTTTTCATGGATCAACAACGACAAGATGGTTCTGAAGCGGGCTTGCCGATGGGGGTTGCTATCCAATCTGGCCAGCAGTTTGTCGATATTTTGCGCCGAAGAACTTCCCTCTCCGGCGTATCGAGCACTGTGCACACCGGGTTCCCCATCCAGGGCTCCCACTTCCAGGCCAGTGTCTTCGCTAAAACAATCCAGATGCGTCAAGCGGTGGATGGCCATGGATTTGGCAGAGGCATTTGCCTCCAGTGTATCGTAAGGTTCGGCCAGGTCAATTTGGATCCCCGCCTGCCGCAGGCTGATTACCTCCAGGCGATTTGCCATGGCGGTCTGGATTTCCTCCACTTTATGCGGATTATTGGTAGCGAAAATCAGTTTCATGGCAGACTCGGTTTTGCGGGTTAGCAGCCGTCCCGCCCCGGGCGAGGCCATCGGGCCTCGCTGCTTCAGACCCCGAACAGGGGCTTTAGGCAAAGCCACAGTTTGCTTTTCAACAGCTTGCCTTCCTCGGTATCTTGGTTGAGCGCTTCCAAGTCCGGGCAGTACAGGTACGTGCACCCGTCGAAGGCTTGCGCTTTGAAGGTAGGGATATTAAAGGGCAATTTGATTTGGGTGGGTTCCAGGCCAAATAGCAAGACGATGGAAGGCCGCAATTGCTGGCAGAGCAGGTCGGCTTGGACGGGAACCGCCAGGTCATTGACTATCGCCACATCACGAAGGTCTTTTTTGCAGGCTTCCAGCATTTTACTCAAGAAAGTCAGGTGCTGGTCGCTGATGATTGCGGCGTCCTTGGAGCGCAGGATCACGACGATATTTTTGTGGTTTGAACCCAAGTATCGATAGGATAGCTGCTGACCACCACCCGCAGGGCCAGGGGCTGGCTTGGGGGCCATAGGCACCGGGGCAGCGACCAGGCTATCGGAGAAAAGCTCCTGCAGCAGGCTTGGCGGAAGTTGAAGGGAATTTAGATCCATAACGTGCATCGCGGCAGAAAACCAGGGAGGTCCAAGGTCCTTTCCTCAAATCCTTTCCATAACACTAACAATTGTTAGTATATTTGATCCTGTTTTTTGGTCCCTGCCTGCCAGCGGATTTTAACCATCGCGAAAATAACACTTTATGATCGATGCCATGGAAATACCCGTGACCAAAGCGGCCCAGAGCAAATTGCCCTTGGTCGACTTTAATCACCTGCCTTTTGGCAAATATTTTACCGATCACATGCTGGAAGCGAGCTATCAGCACGGCGAGTGGACCGGGGTACAGATCCGGCCCTACCAACCCCTGCTGGTGGAACCCTCCTTGGCGGTATTTCATTATGGGCAGGCCATATTCGAAGGCATTAAGGCCTACCTGGGCGCCGATGGGCAAGCGTATATTTTCCGGCCTTCGGACAATTTCAAAAGGTTCAACTTGTCGGCTGACCGGATGCAGATGCCCCCGGTTCCCGAGGATATTTTTATCGAAGGGATGCGCCAGCTGATTGCCTTGGACCGCGCCTGGATTCCCACCAAGGAAGACTGTTCACTGTATATCCGACCGTTCATGATTTCTACCGATACGACTATTGGGGTAAGGCCTTCCGATAGCTACAAGTTTTTCATCCTGCTGAGCCCGACAGGGCCCTATTATGCAGCGCCGATGAAGATCCATGTGGAGGAAAAGTACACCCGTGCCGCGCCGGGGGGCGTCGGGTTCGCCAAAAATGCCGGCAATTATGGGGGGAGTCTCAAAGCTGCTGCCGATGCTAAGGCCATGGGCTATGACCAGGTGCTCTGGACGGATGCGTTTGAACACAAATGGTTGCAAGAAGTAGGGACCATGAACGTGTTTTTCCTGATCGGGGACAAAGTCATCACCCCCTCGCTGGAAGAAGGTACTATTTTGGAAGGGGTGACTCGGGATAGCGCGATCACGGTGCTCGGCGATATGGGCTGGCAGGTGGAGCAACGAAAGATTAGCATTGACGAACTGATTGCTGCCTACCAAGCGGGGACCCTTCTGGAACTCTTTGGCACGGGAACGGCGGCTACCATCTCACCCATCCGGGAACTGCGCTACAAGGATGTGGTGATGCGCTTTGATACCGATCAGTGGAAAACGGCCCCTGCGCTCAAAAAAATACTGACGGAAATTCGCCAAGCTCGGCGAGAGGATACCTATGGCTGGCTCGTTAAGGTTTGATCCCCAATCTTCCACCATGAAGGGCCCTGGACCCACCAGGGTCAAGGGCGCGGATGGTCCATCCGCATCGTTTTGGCCGGAACCTTAAAATAATTTGGATTTTACTCCAAGGAAAATTACCTTTGCCCTCCCAAAATAAACAGGTTCAATAATGCCTACCATACAACAATTAGTTCGCAAGGGAAGAGAGATCATACGGGCCAAAAGTAAATCCAGGGCTTTGGACGCATGTCCGCAGCGCCGCGGGGTTTGCACCCGTGTGTATACAACGACGCCGAAAAAGCCCAACTCGGCTTTGCGTAAAGTAGCGAAAGTGCGCCTGACCAACAAAGTCGAGGTGATCGCCTATATCCCTGGGGAAGGCCATAACCTGCAGGAGCACTCCATTGTGCTGATCCGGGGAGGACGCGTAAAGGATTTACCCGGTGTACGGTATCATATTGTCCGGGGTAGTCTGGATACGGCCGGTGTCAAGGATCGCAAGAAGAGCCGTTCCAAGTACGGAACCAAGAGAGAGAAGGGCGGTAAAGCAGCAGCTAAAAAATAGTCATCACCTATAACACGTAATTTTATCCAGACATGAGGAAAACGCAAGCAAAAAAATTACCCCTGGCGCCGGATGCCAAATACCACGACGTCCTGGTTACCCGCTTTGTCAACAACCTGATGTGGCAGGGTAAGAAGAACACGGCCTTTGATATTTTCTACACCGCCATGGAAAAGATCAACAAGCAAACCAACGAGGAAGGATACGATGTGTGGAAAAAAGCCCTCAACAACGTAACCCCTGCGGTCGAAGTGCGGAGCCGCCGTATTGGTGGGGCCACGTTCCAGATTCCCGCCGAAGTACGTGCCGACAGGAAGATTTCCTTGAGCATGAAGTGGCTGATTCGCTTTAGCCGGGAACGAAACGGGCGCAGCATGGCGGATAAACTGGCCAACGAAATAGTCGCTGCCGCAAAGGGTGAAGGCGGAGCCTTTAAGAAAAAAGAAGACACACACCGGATGGCTGAAGCCAACAAGGCTTTTGCGCATTTCCGGGTATAACCAATCATATCGCATCTTATGCAATAGGAGACCCTGCGGCCGCAAGTTGCAGGGTCTTTTGTTTTGGAGGCAGGCCCACTCTTGGCGCGCGAATTAATGTACAGGTAACTTGGGATGCCGGCATTTTGCATCCAATAATTTTGTACCTTTGCAAACCAAAAATAGAGGGGATTTTGGCTGGTCCGCAGGACCGGCTGGCGGGGCTAAACAATTGACAAAGAAATTATTTTAATACATCAACATGTCAGACTTACGATTTCAAAGAAACTTTGGTATTGCCGCACACATCGATGCCGGTAAAACCACCACGACCGAGCGCATTCTGTATTATACGGGTGTTTCGCACAAAATAGGCGAGGTCCACGATGGGGCAGCGACCATGGATTGGATGGAGCAGGAGAAAGAAAGAGGCATCACCATTACCTCGGCCGCGACCACCTGTTTTTGGAATTTCCCGACTACGCAGGGGAAGAAAAACGCAGACTCCAAACTCTACAAATTCAACATCATCGATACGCCGGGCCACGTAGATTTCACCGTCGAGGTGGAGCGTTCCTTGCGCGTCCTCGACGGGCTGCTCGCTCTTTTCTGTGCGGTTTCAGGCGTTGAACCTCAATCAGAAACCGTTTGGCGCCAAGCCAACCGCTATAAAGTGCCGCGCATTGGCTTTGTCAATAAGATGGACCGGGCGGGAGCGGATTTCTTAAATGTGGTTAAGCAGGTGAGAGAAATGCTGGGCGCCAAGGCTGTGCCTTTGCAATTGCCCATTGGCTCGGAAGACAGCTTTACCGGCGTAGTCGACCTGATCCGCATGAAAGGGATTATTTGGGATGACGAAACCAAGGGGATGACCTTTAAGGAGGTGCCGATCCCGGAAGACATGAAAGAGGAAGTTGCCGAATGGAGACAACACCTGATTGAAGCCGTGGCGGAATACGACGATAAATTATTGGAGAAATTCTTTGACGATCCCAATACTATCACCGAGGACGAAGTGCATGACGCCATCCGCAAGGCGACCATTGACATTTCCATCATCCCGATGATGTGTGGTTCATCCTTTAAGAACAAAGGTGTGCAAACGGCCCTGGACGCCATCGTGCGTTACCTGCCAGGTCCGATGGACCTGGAAGCTGTCAAGGGTACCGATCCGAATACGGGGGAGGAAATATCGCGCAAGCCGGACCCCAAGGAGCCCTTCGCGGCCCTGGCCTTCAAGATCATGACGGACCCCTTTGTGGGCAGGCTGGCTTTTTTCCGGGCCTATAGCGGCCATTTGGACTCCGGATCCTATGTCCTGAATACGCGTACCGGCAGGAATGAGCGCATTTCCCGGATCATGCAGATGCACGCCAACAAGCAAAACCCGATCGACTTCATTGAGGCCGGTGACATTGGCGCAGCCGTGGGATTTAAAGATATTAAGACGGGTGATACCCTCTGTAACGAAGATCATCCGATCGTGCTGGAAAGCATGTCCTTTCCCGAGCCGGTTATCTCCATAGCTATAGAACCCAAGACGCAGGCGGACGTGGACAAGATGGGCATGGCCATTGCCAAGCTAGTGGAAGAAGATCCGACCCTGAAGGTCAAGACAGATGAAGAAACAGGCCAGACCATCTTAAGTGGAATGGGAGAACTGCACTTGGAAATCATCGTCGACCGCATGAAACGGGAATTTAAAGTAGAAATCAATCAGGGCGCACCCCAGGTTGCCTATAAGGAAGCCTTCCAGGCTACGGTGGAGCACCGTGAAACGCTGAAGAAACAAACCGGTGGTCGGGGTAAATATGCCGATATCATTTTCGAAATAGGACCGGCCGATGAGGAGTTTTTGAAAGAAGGAAAGGGCCGATACCAATTCGTCAACGACATTTTCGGGGGCTCGATTCCCCGGGAATTTGTCCCGGCGATTCAAAAGGGTTTTGAAAGTTCCATGAATAACGGTGTCTTGGCCTCCTATCCGGTGGACAACATGAAGGTGCGAGTCTTCGACGGGGGATTCCACGCCGTGGACTCCGATTCTATGTCCTTTGAACTCTGCGCCAAGCAAGGGTTTCGGGAATCCGCCCGCAAGGCCAAACCGGTCTTGTTGGAACCGATCATGAAGGTGGAAGTCATCACTCCGGATCAATACATGGGCGATGTAACCGGTGACCTCAACCGCCGCCGGGGCATGCTGGAAGGTATGGATAGCAAAGCCAATGCCCAGGTAATCCGGGCCAAGGTTCCCCTTAGTGAAATGTTTGGATACGTAACCCAACTTCGTTCCCTGAGCTCGGGACGCGCTACCTCTACGATGGAGTTCTCCCATTACGCCCCTGCCCCAGCCAATGTCGCCGAAGAAGTGATTGCTAAGGTAAAGGGAAAAGGTAAGGTCAACGCGTAACCTCAACAATAGCCATAATGTGTATAGAGGGCTGCCTGGTCAAGGCGGCCCTTTTTGTTTATGCATGATCGGGATTGAGCGAGAGTCTGGACTAAATCAAGGGTTGGTCTCCGCCTTAAGGCTACCTTTGGTGGGTAAATGGTCATCTCATGAAAGGAATTTGGTGTAAGACCCTACTGGGCGCGTGCGATCGGAGTGGCGCTCAGCCTGGGCGCCCAGGCACAACATTACGTGGTGGTTCAGCCGGGACGCCCCACCACTGCAGTGGTCGTAGTTCCTGCCCCCCGGGCTGGATACATATGGATCGGGGAGGAATGGAAATGGGTGGGTGGTGCCTATGTTTGGGCAGGAGGCCGGTGGATGGTACCCCCCTTTGCCAATGCCGTTTGGATTCCCGGACATTGGCGTCATACTAAATACGGCTGGTATTGGCTGCCGGGAGAATGGAGAAAAAAGTATTGAGTGGGGGGTGTTCTATGAAGCTGCCTTGGGTAGCCTGGCCGGTTTTTGGAAGGTCCAATTTTTAGATGGAAGGGGGCTGGGGTAGGCATAAAATGCCTATTTTTCCGGCCTTAAACAAATACGATGGCCCTACGCACCCGTCTACCAGCCCGAGTCTCCTTCGCAGTCCTGTTATTGCTCCTGCTCGCTGTCGTCACTCAGGCACAATTGGGCAGTAGTTTGGTGTGGAATAAGTCGGGTGACGGTTTTTTCCAGGTAAAATTCAATCAGATTGTCTCGGTGTCGCTGGCCGACGGCGAGCAGACAACTATCGTCCCCCGTGAGAAGCTTATTGAACCGGGCGCAAGTGTGCCTATGCATATCCAGAGTTTTTCCTTCTCGTCGGACTATAGCAAATTGCTCATTTTTACCAACACCAAACGCGTCTGGCGCTACAACACGCGCGGAGATTATTGGCTGTACACCAGGGCCTCGGGTTCGATGGTTAAGTTGGGCAAATCCCTTGCTGGGTCTTCACTGATGTTTGCCAAATTCTCCCCCGATGGCACCAAAGCCGCCTACGTAAGCGGCCACAACCTGTTCGTGGAAGACTTGGCCACGGGACAAATCAAACAACTCACCTTCGACGGTTCCCGTCAATTGATCAATGGGACCTTTGACTGGGTCTATGAAGAAGAATTCTTCTGCCGGGATGGATTTCGCTGGAGTCCTGACAGTAGGCAAATTGCCTATTGGCAGATCAACGCCCACGATATCAAAAACTACGATATGGTCAATACGACCGATTCCATCTATCCGAAAATCATTCCGGTGGAATATCCAGTAGCCGGTGAACCGCCTTCTCCCTACCATATCGGCGTGATGGATATTGCCACTGCCCACACCAAATGGATGAATATCCCCACCGACCCCATTTGGGGAAGTTACGTGCCCAGAATGGAATGGGCGGCCAACAGCAGCCAGCTCATTATCCAGCACCTAAGCCGCCGCCAGAACGAGAGCCAGGTGATGATATGCCAGGTGGCCAGCGGGGCCTGCAATCCCATTTTGACGGAGCGGGATTCAGCCTGGATTGACATTTTACCGGAATGGGATGAAAAATACTATATGGGAGGCTGGGATTGGCTGGACGCTGGTCAATCCTTTCTTTGGGCAAGCGAAAAGGACGGCTGGCGTCACCTCTACAAGGTCAGTCGGGACGGCAAAAGCCAAAAGCTACTCACCCGGGGCAATTTTGATGTGATAGAGATCACCCGGATCGATGAGAAAAATAATCAGCTTTATTATCTGGCTTCGCCCGAAAACGCGACCCAGCGGTACCTGTATCGATCCAGCCTCGATGGCACGGGCATGCCCCAGCGCGTCACGCCGGCAAACCAGCCTGGCACCCATGCCTACGAGATATCTCCCGGCGGCCAGTACGCTTTCCACCGTTTTTCTAATTATTACACCCCACCTGTGGCCGAGTGGATCTCCCTACCAGCCCACCAGGGTCTGGGCGACCAGCATCTGGTGGACGACGCCCTGGCCCATGCCGATAAATCGGCCTTGCATCTGCGATTCTTCAAAGTGAAGACCTCGGAAGGGGTGGAGATGGACGGCTGGATACAGGTCCCGGATAATTTTGATTCGACCAAAAAATATCCCGTGCTTTTTTATGTCTATACCGAACCCTGGGGCCAAACCGTCCGTGATGAATTTGGCGTAAGCGAAGACGAAATCCCCTACCTGGGCAGCCCCAGCAAGGACGGTTACATTTATGTTTCCGTGGACAACCGGGGTACACCCGTTCCCAAGGGTCGGACCTGGCGCAAATGCGTGTATCGAAAAATCGGGTTGATCAACATCCGGGACCAGGCCTTGGCGGCTGCCGAAATTCTGAAATGGCCGTATATGGATACCAGCCGGGTGGCCGTCTGGGGATGGAGTGGGGGTGGCTCGGCCACCTTGAACCTCATGTTTCAATTCCCCGGGATTTACAAGACCGGTATCGCCATTGCTGCCGTAGGCAATCAATTGACCTACGATAATGTCTACCAGGAGCGCTATATGGGTTTGCCGGAGGAAAACAAGCAGGATTTCATCGATGGCTCACCGATTACCTACGCCAAGAATTTGCAAGGAAATCTCCTGTACATCCACGGCACGGGGGATGACAATGTGCATTACAGCAACGCGGAAATGCTACTCAACGAATTGATTAAGTACAATAAGCAGTTCCAGTTTATGGCGTACCCCAACCGGAGCCACGGCATTAGTGAAGGGGAGGGTACCCGCATGCATCTGGCAACGCTGTTCACGGACTATTTGAAGGCGCATTGTCCTCCTGGACCCAGGTAGCCAAAGGGTGGTCGGCTACGCTCCGCGCTCGCCCATGGAACAGCCCCAACTTTTTTCTAAAAACCGAGGCAAATCTTTGTCCATTCCAAAGATTGCCCCTACCTTTGCATCCCATTCGAAAAATGGGATTTGACCTATGTCTCAACGAATCAGAATCAAATTACAGTCCTACGATCACAATCTGGTAGATAAATCTGCCGAAAAGATCGTCAAAACCGTGCGTAGCACGGGCGCCGTAGTCACCGGACCGATCCCTTTGCCGACACGCAAGAAGGTCTTCACGGTGCTGCGCTCGCCGCACGTCAACAAGAAAGCCCGTGAGCAATTTCAGTTGCACACCCACAAGCGGCTGTTGGACATTTATACGTCCACATCCAGGACCGTGGATGCACTGTCCAAGTTGGATCTGCCCTCTGGGGTTGACGTCGAAATCAAGGCCTGATTCCAAGCTACCGCGCTTCTACCGAAGGGGGGCGTAGCCCAAAACAGTTCTTTTTGGCATTCATCTGCAAACTTCCTGGATAAAACCGGAATAAAGCAGCGCTGAATCAGTAGGTGTTAAATTTTCTGCGTCTCCTCCGGGAGCCGGAAACTACATATGAACAAGCCGTTCGGGGTTTGTTTACTGCCGGTACTTCTGCGTACCCCGCCACAGGGATAGAACCTGGGGGACGCGCCAAAGAAAAGGTCGGTTGCAAACAAGGGGATTGAAATCGTGATCGCTGTCGTGTTATACCCACCGGCAGGGTCTGTAGGTTGTCCTTATACCCTGGATTTAAACGATTAAAAAAATGAAAGGAATTATTGGTAAGAAAATTGGGATGACCAGCGTATTCACCCCCGATGGCAGGCAGATTGCCTGTACCATCATAGAAGCCGGCCCCTGTGTTGTCACCCAGGTCAAGACCCAGGAGTCCGACGGCTATAGTTCCCTCCAGCTGGCCTTCGGCGACAAGACAGAGAAGCATACGAACAGCGCCGAAAAGAATCACTTCGCCAAGTCCAACAGCTCCCCCAAAAAATTTGTCAAAGAATTTCGTGATTTTTCCATCGCCAAGAATTTAGGCGAGGCCGTCACCGTCGACATTTTTGCCGAAGGAGAGACAGTGGACGTGGTAGGCACCTCCAAGGGAAAAGGATTTCAGGGGGTTGTCAAGCGCCATGGGTTTAGCGGAGTCGGTGGCGCCACGCACGGTCAACATGACCGCAGCCGCGCGCCGGGTTCTTTGGGTAACTCATCCGATGCGTCGCGGGTTATGAAGGGTGTGCGCATGGGCGGTAGGATGGGTGCAGACCGGGTGAAGTTAAAGAGCCTGAGTGTGGTCAAGATATTCCCGGAGAAGAATTACCTGCTGGTGAGCGGTAGCGTTCCCGGCTATAATGGTTCCATAGTTTTCATTCAGAAGTAACATTTAATACAGGTCCAGATGCAATTAGAAGTAGTCAATACGAAAGGAAAAAAGACGGGCAGAACGGTGGACTTGCCGGAAGAAATTTTCGGTATCGAACCCAATGACCACGCCATCTACTTGGCGGTGAAACAATATCTAGCCGCTCAGCGCCAGGGGACCCATAAAGTCAAAACCCGGCTGGAAGTTAAAGGTTCCTCCAAGAAACTGCACAAGCAAAAAGGAACCGGCGGTTCCCGTAAAGGCAATATTCGTAACCCGCTGTATAAAGGGGGAGGTACCATTTTCGGACCCAAACCCCGGGATTACGATTTCAAGCTCAACCGCAAAGTGAAGGACCTGGCGAAAATGTCTGCATTGGCCCATAAGGCCAAGGCCAGCGCCATCGTCGTGGTGGAAGATTTTTCCCTGGAAGCCCCCCGCACCAAAGAGGCCGTGGATGTGCTCAAAGGGCTCAATTTGTCGGATAAGAAGACCCTGTTTGTCGTACCTGAATACAACGATAATCTGTACTTGAGTGTGAGGAACCTGCCAAGTACCGAGGCGCTGCTGCTGGCCGATATCAATACCTACGATATCGTGAACGCGGATGTGCTGGTGTTTTCGGAAGGAGCAGCCAAGGTGTTTGCGGAAGAAGAAGTGGCTTCCTAGTCGTCCGCGACCAGGGGCGCTGAGGAGCCAGGAAATTATTGATTTATTCAAATAGCGTAATATGAAACTTTCTGAAGTCCTGATCAAGCCGATACTGACCGAAAAGGCCAATGCCCAGCAGGAAAAACTGCGCCGGTATGCTTTTAAAGTCAACCGGAAGGCCAATAAACTGGAGATCAAAAAGGCCGTGGAGAATTTTTATGGAATTACCGTATTGGATGTCAATACCACCGTGGTGCCTGGAAAGGCCAAGGCGCGTTCCACCAAAGCCGGGATTGTGCAGGGGCAGAAACCTTCCTACAAGAAGGCCTTGGTGACGGTAGCAGAGGGAGAAACTATTGACTTGTATTCTAATATTTAAGGCAGTTGCAGCGGCTCGGTCGAGCATGCGAGGTGAGCTGTGAGGGGGAAAACCTATTAACAAACGTCAAAAAATCCGCTTAGGCGGAATAAGGGTATGGCACTAAAAAAATACAAACCGATTACGGCAGGGACCAGGTGGAGAATTGGTAATGCGTATGCAGAAATCACCTCCGACACGCCGGAAAAGAGCCTGCTGGTAAAAGAAAAATCCACCGGAGGCAGAAATTCTCAGGGCCGCCGGGCCATGCGCTATATGGGAGGCGGTCACAAAAAGATGTACCGCATCATCGATTTTCGCCGCAGCAAGAAGAACATTCCTGCTACGGTGGTGTCCATCGAATACGATCCCAACCGTACCTCCTTTATTGCCCTGGTGCATTATAAGGACGGGGAAAAAAGATATATTCTCGCGCCTCAAGGGTTGCAGGTAGGGGCCAGCGTGCTAGCCGGTGATGAGGTAGCCCCCGAAGTAGGCAATGCGCTGCAGATGAAGAATATTCCCCTGGGTACTAACCTGCACAACATTGAAATGCAGCCCGGACAGGGGGGTAAATTGGTTCGCAGTGCAGGTACCTCTGCCCAGCTGACTAACAAGGAAGAAAAATACGCCGTGCTTAAGATGCCTTCGGGCGAGCTGAGAAAGGTGTTGATCAACTGCTACGCAACGGTAGGCGTCGTCTCCAACAGCGACCACAGTCTGCAGAGCATGGGCAAGGCCGGCCGTAACCGCTGGAGAGGCATTCGCCCCAGGAACCGCGGTGTGGCCATGAACCCTGTCGATCATCCGATGGGAGGAGGCGAAGGCAAGGCATCGGGCGGACAGCCTCGTTCCAGGAATGGGCAATATTCCCGGGGCCTGAAGACCCGCACCAAGGGTAAGGGCTCAGACAAGCTGATCATCCAACGCAAAAACGGAAAGAAATTAGCGCAATAACCAATACCCTCGTCCCCTGGTCCAATCCTGCAGATTTGGCCGGCGGACCTGGATCACCGGATTCTTAAATATTTATCTATGGGTCGTTCAATAAAAAAAGGTCCTTACGTAGACGCCAAACTGGAAAAGAAATTATTGGGTATCAACGAAGGCAAAGCCAAGAAAGGAGTTATCAAGACCTGGAGCCGCCGTTCCACTGTAACGCCGGATTTTGTGG
The DNA here is from genome assembly GCA_963742225.1 of uncultured Chitinophagaceae bacterium. Classification (GTDB taxonomy): domain Bacteria; phylum Bacteroidota; class Bacteroidia; order Chitinophagales; family Chitinophagaceae; genus Puia. The sequence goes on from CAVULD010000013.1 coordinate 49,431, forward strand.
GTCATACCCTGGCGGTGCATAACGGCAACAAGTTCATCCCGGTATACGTAACCGAATTCATGGTGGGCCATAAGTTGGGTGAATTTGCTCCTACGCGCAATTTCAAAGGACACTCGAGCAAGAAAATTGTAGAATCATAAATTAGGTTGTAGCCGTCCAAAGGGTAGCCCGGCTGCATGGTCACCGGGCGCAGGAGGTACAAAACACAAACGCAAAAAAAATGGAAGCGATCGCTAAACTGAGAAATTATCCCACGTCACCACGCAAGATGCGATTGCTGGCTGACGAAATACGCGGTTTGCATGTAGAACAGGCACTAGCCCTGCTGGAACATCATCCCCAGCATTCGTCCACGCCGTTGCACAAGTTGCTGTGGTCGGCGGTTAAGAATTGGGAACAAAAAAATGAAAGCAAGAGCGCGGCCGATGCGGCGCTGGTGGTCAAGACGGTTTTTGTGGATGGGGGACGCGTGCTCAAGCGCATGCGCCCAGCGCCCCAAGGCCGGGGTTACCGGGTTCGTAAGCGCAGTAACCACGTGACTATCATCGTGGACGAGCGCCAGGCCGAAGTGGATAAAAAGGCCAAGAAAGCTAAGAAAGGCTGAGAAGGGAGCAGGTGGACGAGTCGTGATTAACGTTATATATCATATCCAAAACCTACGGCGTCGGGACAGGAAATGATCCGGGTACTTGGAGGTTTTGATCATCGGAATTTTAAATACAAAATATGGGTCAAAAAACAAATCCTATTGGAGCCAGGCTGGGAATCATCCGCGGATGGGAATCCAACTGGTATGGTAGCAAGAAAGATTACGCGCATAAGCTGATCGAGGACAACAAGATCAGGACCTATCTGTTTGCCCGTATCAACAAAGGCGGGATCGCCAAGATCGTGATTGAGCGTACGCTCAATAAACTGATCGTCACGATCCATACCTCCAAACCTGGGATCATTATCGGCAAGGGTGGTGGGGAAGTGGACCGCATCAAAGAGGAATTGAAGAAACTGACCGGTAAGGATGATGTCCAGATCAATATCCTGGAAATTAGAAGGCCGGAACTCGACGCCAATATCGTGGGCGATACCATTGCCCGACAGATCGAGAACCGCATTAACTATAAGCGTGCCATTAAAATGGCCATTGCATCGGCTTTGCGCATGGGAGCCGAAGGAATCAAAGTGAAAGTGGCCGGACGGCTGGGGGGTGCAGAAATTGCGCGTACCGAAGAAATCAAGCAAGGACGTACACCGCTGCACACCTTGCGCATGGACATCGATTACGCGAGTGTGTTTGCTCTGACAGTGTACGGAAAGATCGGCATTAAAGTATGGATCTGCAAGGGCGAAGTGCTGACCAAAAGAGATCTCAATCCGAATTTTGTAGGCGGCAAGAGCGACGTCAGTGACAGAAGGGAAAGAAGGCCGGGAGATCATGACCAGCATCACCACCGCGACGACCGTCGTGGAGGAGGCGGAGGCGGTGACAGAAGGGGTGGCGGGGAACGCAGGGATAGACGCTGACGCATCGGCCGGACAAATCGCCCGGTCGGCCATTGCAAGGACAGGATCAACCATTTGAATTCAAAATAATGCTCCCGGATGGGGAGATGGAGGATAAGAAATATGTTACAGCCTAAAAGATCAAAACACAGAAAGGCACAAAAGGGCAGGATACGTGAAGTCGCCAAACGGGGGAGTTCCATTGCTTTTGGCTCTTACGGGTTGAAGGCACTGGAGGCCATTTGGCTCACCAACAGGCAACTGGAAGCTGCCCGCCAGGCGCTCACTCGGCATATGAAGCGGGAAGGTAATGTGTGGATTCGGATTTTCCCGGATAAGCCCATCACCAAAAAACCGCAGGAAGTGAGGATGGGTAAGGGTAAGGGTAATCCCGAATATTGGGCGGCCGTAGTAGAACCCGGACGCATCTTATTTGAGGCCGACGGGGTGACGGAGCAGGTGGCCAAAGAGGCGCTGCTGCTGGCCGCACAGAAACTGCCCATCAAAACCAAGTTTGTCGTGCGTCACGACGTCACGAGGCTGTAATTCGAAAGGAGTATATCAAAACGAGATACCATGTCAAAGAAAGCAGAATTTGTTAAGAGCCTTAAAGATCTGACGGAAGTGGATCTGTCGGCGCGGATCAAAGAAGACGAATTGCGTCTGAAGAAATTGGAATTTGCGCACGCCATATCGCCTTTGGAAAATCCGATGAGCATCCGTTCCCTCAGAAAGGACGTGGCTCGTCTGAAAACGGAAATGACCAAGCGAAAGATACCTTCCTAGAGAAGGCCAGATGGCCGCGTGGCCGCTGGGAAAATAACATATATAACCGGTTGGTGGCACAAGTGACGTTGCCGCTGACGCTTAAAAGCTAAACAATGGCTGAAAGAAATTTACGCAAGACCAGGATCGGGGTGGTCCGTAGCAACAAGATGGACAAAACCATCACTGTTGCGGTGGAAAGAAAAGTGAAGCACCCGATCTACGGTAAGTTCGTTAAGAAAACGACCCGCTTCCACGCGCACGATGAAAAAAATGAATGCACGGTAGGCGACATTGTCCGGATTATGGAGAGCCGTCCTCTGAGCAAGACCAAACGCTGGAGGCTTGTGGAAGTCGTCGAAAAGGCTAAATAAACCGGAGGCCGCAGCTTTGCCTGAAGTTCAGGCTTGGGACGAGCGGCTTCATTGATCACTAAGATTTCTATTCAAGTCAATTGCTTGAGTAAAGCAGATTAAAGCGTAACATATGATTCAGCAGGAAAGTCGATTAAATGTGGCGGATAACAGTGGTGCCAAAGAAGTATTGTGCATCCGGGTACTGGGGAACAGCGGCCAGGATTACGCCAAGATTGGAGATAAGATCGTCGTGACGGTTAAAGATGCGCTGCCTTCAGGGGGGATTAAAAAGGGTACGGTCACCAAAGCGGTGATTGTGCGGACCAAAAACAAATTACGTCGCAAAGATGGGTCCTATATCCGTTTTGACGACAATGCGGTGGTCCTGCTTAGTCCAAGCGATGAGCCCCGGGGGACGCGCATTTTTGGGCCGGTAGCCAGAGAGCTGCGCGACAAAGGGTATATGAAGATAATTTCTTTGGCGCCGGAAGTACTCTGAGGATCCCCCTAGGTGGAGGGCCTCTTTCAGGAGCCAGCAATCGATTCTATTAACTGCCTGCGGGCGGACAAAGTATACAACCATGAGCAACCGATTTAAGCCGAAGTTCAACATTAAGAAGGGCGACAGTGTGGTGGTGATCGCCGGAGACGATAAAGATCCCAAGAAGCCTCGCAAGGTGCTGGAAGTTTATCCGGACCTGGCCAAAGTGTTGGTGGAAGGTGTGAACATCGTGACCAAGCACACCAAACCGTCAGCCCAGAACACCAAAGGGGGTATCGTAAAGATTGAGGCCCCGGTGCACATTTCTAATGTCCTGCTCTGGGATGCCAAGGTAGGGGAAGCCACCAAGATCAAGCGTACCCGGGAAAACGGTAAATTAATTCGTGTATCGAAAAAATCTGAGGAGGTAATCAAATGATAAGCACCGCAAAATATAGCCCACGACTGGCAGAAAAATACAAGAAAGAAGTCGTGCCTGCACTGATGAAAAAATTCAGCTACAAAAGCGTAATGCAGGCACCCAGACTGGAGAAAATATGCCTTAACCGCGGCGTCAACGGAGCCGTAACGGACAAGAAACTGGTGGAAACTTCGGTCGACGAATTGACTTTGATCACGGGCCAGAAGGCGGTATCGACGGTATCCAAGAAAGATATCTCGAATTTTAAATTGCGTAAGGGATTGCCCATTGGAGCCCGCGTTACCCTGCGCGGAAGCCAAATGTATGAGTTCTTGGACCGGTTGGTTTCCACAGCCCTTCCTAGAGTTCGTGACTTTAAGGGTGTCAATGAAAAATCCTTTGACGGCCGGGGTAATTACACCCTGGGGGTAACGGAGCAGATTATTTTCCCAGAAGTGGACATTGACAAAGTGAACAAGATAACGGGATTGGACATCACCTTCGTGACGACGGCCAATACCAACGAGGAAGCTTATGAGTTGTTGAAGGAATTGGGGATGCCGTTTCGCAACGCCAAAAAAGACTAAATCATTTTCGGGACACAGGCCCAACAGGCTTGGCGACCGCATACATCTAAAATTAAATTCGAATGGCCAAAGAATCAGTAAAAGCCAGACAAAGAAAAAGGGAGGCAATGGTGGCTAAATATGCGGACAAACGCGCCGCACTCAAAGCTGCGGGCGATTACAAAGCCTTGGATCTGCTGCCGAAAAATGCGTCTCCCGTGCGACTGAAAAATCGTTGTCAGCTGACGGGCCGCCCCCGAGGCTATATCCGGTATTTCGGCGTGTCCCGGGGCGTTTTCCGCGACATGGCATTGTCGGGAAAGATACCGGGCGTACGAAAGGCGAGCTGGTAATATCCATTCCCTGTAGAGGGATGGGCAGAACATGCATCATATTTTTAAAAAATAATACTCCCCAATGGGGAGACGGAGGGTAAACCATGGTTACTGATCCTATAGCAGATTTTTTGACGAGAATCCGGAATGCTCAGATGGCGAATCACCGCATTGTGGAGATACCGGCATCCAACTTAAAAAAGCGCATGACGGAGATCTTATACGACAAGGGCTATATCCTGAAATATAAGTTTGAAGACAACAGCAAACAAGGTCTGATCAAGATCGCCCTGAAGTATGATCCGACTACTAAGGAGCCTGCGATCAAAAGCTTGGAGCGGATAAGCCGACCTGGCCTACGTCAGTATGCTAGTCCGACGGAGTTCAAGCGAGTCAAGAATGGTTTGGGTGTGGCCATTGTGTCCACTTCCAAAGGCGTGATGACGGATAAGGAAGCTAAGGCGCAGAACGTGGGCGGCGAAGTGCTGTGCTACGTCTATTAGGCCGAGCGTGACCGGTGGCTGCTGGAAGCATCACAGAACAAGGATGGTCCAGAACCGTCCAGCCCGTCGGGGTACGGACTCGACGGTTGGCTAAAGAGGAATAAATAAATAATAAATAACCAAGGTATTATGTCTCGTATAGGTAAAAAACCAGTGCAAGTACCCAGCGGCGTGACGGTCAGCGTCAATGCAGAAAATCTGCTTACCGTTAAAGGTCCCAAGGGTGAACTGAAACAATCGATCGACCGGGATATCAAGGTCGAAGTAAAGGACAGCCAAGTGGAGTTCACTCGTCCTACCGATCAGATCAGGCACCGTGCCTTGCACGGGTTGTACCGGTCACTGGTATCCAATATGGTCAGGGGAGTTACGACGGGCTACACCCGCAAACTGGAACTCATCGGGGTCGGATTCAAGGCTTCCAACCAAGGCAATCTGTTGGATCTTGCACTCGGGTATTCGCACAACATCATCTTCGAAATTCCTAAGGAACTAAAAGTTACCACCGCTCAGGAAAAAGGGGAGAATCCAAAAATCTTCCTCGAAGGCACCGATAAGCAATTGATCGGCCAGGTGGCAGCCAAAATCCGCGGGTTGCGTAAACCGGAACCGTACAAAGGAAAAGGGGTGCGCTACGTAGGGGAAGTTGTCCGCAAGAAGGCGGGTAAAGCGGCGGGTAAATAAACCCTAGCTGATACCGGGGCGTGGCTGCGGCCGACCGGGCGAGCTAAGAGCCAGACATTGAACACGTAATTATAACAACAAATCTCCCTGGTGGAGGTGGAGGATATACCGATGGAAAAAGCAATCAAGAAACAAAAAATCAGGTTCCGGATTCGCAAGAAAGTATCCGGGAGTGCGCAAAAGCCGCGCTTGAGTGTCTTCAGAAGCAACAGCGATATTTATGTGCAGTTGATTGACGACGATCACGGCAAGACATTGGCTGCGGCATCGTCTCGGGATAAGGACATCCTGGCGCAAAAAGGAACCAAGAGCGAAAAAAGCAAACTGGTGGGGGCCGTCATCGCGCGCAAGGCCGTCGAGTTGGGGATCAAGGCCTGCACGTTTGATCGGGGCGGAAATCTCTACCACGGGCGGATCAAAGCCGTTGCCGAGGGTGCTCGCGAAGGCGGGTTGCAATTTTGAGCAACGGATAATGGGGTCAATTCACTAGTAAAGGAATTCGTAAATAATAACCATGTCAAAAGTAATTTTAAACAGAGTTAAAGCAGGCGACCTGGAATTGAAAGAAAAGGTGGTAGCCATCAACCGCGTAGTGAAGACTACCAAGGGTGGACGGGCTTTCAGTTTCTCGGCACTGGTGGTAGTCGGCAACGAAAATGGAGTAGTTGGCCACGGCTTGGGTAAAGCCAAGGAAGTGCAGGAAGCCATTACCAAAGGGATTGAAGATGCCAAAAAGAATCTGATTAAGGTGCCTGTCATGCATGGCACTATTCCCCATGACCAGTCTGCCAAAGAAGGAGCGGCCAAGGTTTTGATCAAGCCGGCGGCCCATGGTACAGGAGTAATCGCAGGTGGCAGTATGCGCGCGGTGCTGGAAAGTGCGGGAGTGACGGATGTGCTGGCCAAATCGCTGGGTTCAGCCAACCCACATAATGTGGTTAAAGCTACCTTCAAGGCCTTAGCCATGCTTCGGGAGCCGATTCAGGTAGCAAAAACCAGGCACCTGTCGTTGAAAAAGGTGTTTAACGCCTAGAGCCAGGAAAACAAGAGCCTATCATCATTTTAAAATCTTCCGCTTCGGCGGCAAAGGATATGAAAAAGATAAAAATAACACTGGTCCGAAGCGGTATAGACAGGCCCGAGCGCCAGAAGCTTACCCTCAAAGCCTTGGGATTAAACAAATTAAATTCGACCAAAGAGGTTGAAGCAACTCCCCAAATTCTGGGCATGCTGCGCAAGGTGGATCACCTGGTAGAAGTGAAGGACCTCTAAACAGGTATTCTCCGGTCGGACTTGGACCATCCACGCCGAATTGGCAAGCAAATAAGATAATATAGCGAGGGGAGATTCCCCGTTGAGTTAAAATCAAATTCCAGTACAATGAAGTTACATACCATCAGGCCTGCTAAAGGTTCCACACACAAAGACAAGCGATTGGGTCGGGGGGAAGCTTCCGGCAAAGGGGGCACCTCCACTAAAGGAAATAAAGGCGGGCAAAGCCGTGCCGGTTACCAGCGTAAGATGGCCCACGAGGGAGGCCAGATGCCTATTCAACGCAGGCTCCCCAAACGCGGTTTCCACAACATTCACCGAGTCTCTTATAAAGTATTCAACCTGGGCCAGATAGATCAGCTTGTCGAGAAGTACGGCATTGAGGAGTTTTCCACGGAGATCCTCTACGCCAGCGGGTTGATCAGCCAAACCGACCTAGTCAAGATCTTGGCCAATGGCGAATTGAAAAGCAAAATGAATTTCAAAATTCATGCAGCGAGCGAAAAAGCCAAACAAGCCATTCAGGAAGCCGGAGGGACAATCGAAATTCTGAAGTAATTTTTGTGTAACTTGCAAGGGCGCATTTTATTATGCGCCAATTTTTTACACGATCAACGATAAAATTGCGATAACTCGTGAAGAAATTTATTCAAACACTCAAGAATATCTGGGGGATAGATGAACTCAGGAGCAAGATCATCGTGACCTTGTCCTTGATTTTGGTCTACCGGTTTGGTTCCTATGTGGTGTTGCCGGGCATTGACCCTAACAGGCTGAGTAGCCTGTCAGGCGCCAAGAATGGAGCCTTGGGGTTGATTGATGCTTTTTCGGGGGGTGCGTTCTTGCATGCCTCGGTGCTGGCATTGGGCATCATGCCCTATATCTCCGCGTCCATTTTTATGCAATTGATGACCATCCTGGTGCCCCAAATGCAAAAAGTACAAAAGGAAGGCGAAAGTGGTCGTAAGAAAATTAATCAATGGACCAGGTATTTGACGGTAGTGGTTACGTTTGCACAAGCTTATGCATATGTTTCTTATCTCAAGACCATGGGTAAGGATGCCATTCTGGACTCCTTTTCGGCCTATTTCTGGCTGACTACTCCCATTATCCTGACTGCGGGAACCCTGTTTGTCATGTGGCTGGGAGAAAAGATAACCGACAAAGGACTGGGCAACGGAACTTCGCTCATCATCATGATCGGGATCCTGGCCCGCCTACCCAATTCGCTGCTCCAAGAATTCCAGGCTAAGTCGGCCATGGGTAGCGGGGGTATACTCATCTTTGTCATTGAACTCAGCGTGCTGATTGCCATCATTCTCGGCCTAATCGTGCTGATCCAAGGGGTACGCAAGGTTCCGGTAAATTATGCCAAACAAATTGTGGGCAACCGGCAATTTGGTGGTGCGCGTCAGTTTCTGCCACTCAAAGTCAATAGCGCAGGCGTCATGCCGATCATTTTTGCTCAGGCCATCATGTTTCTTCCGACGCTGATATCGTATACCAGTTTTGAGAACAAGGAGGGTATTTCCAAGATATTTTCCGACCCCAAGGACTACCTGCATATGATTATTTATGCAGTCATCGTAATTGGATTTACGTTCTTGTATACAGCGCTGATCTTTAATCCCAAACAGATTGCCGACGACCTTAAACGAAACAACGGGTTTATCCCTGGCGTCAAACCTGGTCAGCCCACAGCCGATTTTATCGGTTCAGTGATGGACAAAATAACCTTGCCTGGAGCGGTGTTGCTGGCCATCGTGGGTATACTCCCGGGCTTTGCTCAGCGCTTGGGTGTGACCCAGGGATTTGCGTCTTTCTTCGGCGGTACCTCCCTGCTCATCATGGTTGGCGTTATTTTGGATACGCTCCAGCAGATTGAAACCCAGTTGCTCATGCGCCAATACGATGGGTTGATGAAAAGCGGGCGCATTCAGGGCCGCCAGTCGGTTACCAACACAGTTATCTAAATCCCCCGGCTAGCGGGGAATCAACTATATGGCGAACCTGTTGGGAACAATGTCCCGACAGGTTTGTTTTTACGTATGATGCACTACAAGACAAAGGCAGAAATCGAATTGATGCGGCAAAGCGCCCTGCTGGTCAGCCAAACACTCTCAGAGGTGGCGAAAATGCTCAAGCCGGGTATCACCACCCTGGACCTGGATAAATTCATAGGTACTTATATTCTTGATCATAACGGGATTCCTTCATTTTTAGATTATCGGGGCTATCCTTTTAACTCTTGCATCTCCGTCAACGACGTCGTAGTCCACGGATTTCCCAATAGCCGAGCGCTCCAAGAGGGAGACATCGTATCTATAGATATTGGGGTGATCAAAGATGGCTACCACGGTGACCATGCCTATACGTTTGCGATCGGCGATCCAGGCGAGGAGATATCGCAGCTGATCCGCGTCACCAAGGAATCCTTATACCTGGGGATTGGTAAGGCGGTGGCGGGAAATCGGGTAGGAGACATATCTTCCGCCATACAGGAATACACCGAAAAAAAATATGGCTATGGCGTCGTGCGGGAACTGGTAGGTCACGGGATAGGCAAGAGTCTCCACGAAGATCCCCAGGTGCCAAATTATGGCAAGCGAGGGAGTGGCCCGAAGATGAAAGAGGGTTTGATATTGGCTATTGAGCCTATGATCAATCTGGGCGGCAGGGAAATCTATACAGAAGATGATGGCTGGACCGTTAGGACCGTGGATCGTAAGCCTTCCGTGCATTTTGAACACGATGTTTGTGTTAAAAAAAATGAGCCGGATATTCTTTCCAATTTCACCATTATTGAGCAGGCGGAGCGTGCCAACGCCTACCTTTTTTCCTAAATTCCATAAGCTGATCTGCCCATCGGCGGATACTCCCCATAATGACCAATCTGGATCCAGATCAACACGTTCTCGCGGCGGCCGACGCCGAGAGGATTCGGTTGATTGTCATTGGTGCCGGCGCCGCCGGATTTTTCTGCGCGGTAAATGCCGCGCGGTTACATCCGGCCATGCAGGTCGTCTTGGTGGAAAAAACCGGTAAGACGCTCAGCAAGGTGAAAGTAAGCGGTGGAGGTCGCTGCAACGTCACGCACAGCTGTTTTTCTATCGATGAGATGATACGGAATTATCCCCGCGGCGCCCAGTTTCTAAAACGAGCCTTTCATCATTTTTTCACCTCCGATACCCTGGATTGGTTTGGTGCGCGAGGGGTACAGTTGAAAACCGAACCTGATGGCCGAATGTTTCCAGTCACGGATTCCTCTCAAAGCATTATCGATTGCCTCCAAGAAGAAGCCCGCGTTCGTGGGGTAAAGGTATTTTTGCACACCGGTGTAAAAAAGATTGATCCAGTACGCCCTGGATCGGCTGGACAATATCCGACCAAGAGGTTCCGGGTGTTCTTCTCGGACCTCAACTACATGGAAGCCGATTTTGTTTGTGTCTGTGCAGGAGGACTAGCGAAACCAGGCATGTTCGATTGGCTGACCCGGCTTGGACATTCGATCGAGGAACCGGTGCCTTCCTTGTTTACGTTCAATTTGCCTGGCAATCCCATCACGCAACTCATGGGCATATCTGTCCCTAGTGTGCAGGTAAAAATACTTGGCTATAAATTATCCGAGCGGGGACCCTTATTGATTACTCATTGGGGGCTCAGTGGGCCTGTTATTTTGCGCCTCAGTGCCTGGGGTGCAAGAGAACTCGTAGGTTCTGGTTACCAGTTCGAAATCTCCATCAACTGGATACCAAACGAACATGAGCAATCGCTTCGCCAGCAGGTGCAGGAGCTTCGAATATCCAGCGCAGCTCAAAAAATCGACAGCAAGAACCCTTGGGCTTTGCCGGCGCGCCTTTGGACCCACCTGATCCAACAGGCGGGTATTCGAGCGGATCAGCGCTGGGCGGATCTGACCAGCGGCCAGCTGCACTTGCTGATCAAAAACCTGATCGCCCAAGAATGTCAGGTTTCTGGCAAAACCACGTACAAGGAGGAATTTGTGACCGCGGGAGGAATCAGCGTAAAGGAAATCGATCCGCATACGATGCAGAGCAAAATAGTTCCTGGCCTTTTTTTTGCGGGAGAAATTATGGACGTGGATGGGATAACGGGTGGGTTCAATTTTCAGCATGCCTGGACGAGCGGATTTATAGCAGCAAAGGCAATTGCCAATGCGGCCTCAGCGCCCCAGGCAGCATCGTAGGTTGCAGATCAGCAAAATACCTCCGTTGTATCCTCGCCTGGGCATTTGCTTTGCTGCCGACAGACCAATGCTTATCTTGCTTTCATGTTGGAGGACTCTTTAAATGTACATTTTCAACTTGCACAGCGATTTGTCGAACAAACTAGCCAGCACGTATTCGTTACGGGCCGGGCTGGTACCGGCAAGACAACTTTTCTAAAATCCATTAAGGATAAAGCAATAAAGAAAATGGCAGTTGTTGCGCCAACGGGCGTAGCCGCCATCAATGCAGGCGGGGTCACTCTGCATTCCCTTTTCC